>DAIMDD010000036.1:0-3977 GCA_036725985.1 Burkholderiaceae bacterium | reverse complement strand
TCATTGGGAAACTTATTATTTGTTGTTTTTTCCGCGACAAAATTTAAACAGCACCGCGCCTGCCAAAATCATTGGTAACGAAAGTAATTGCCCCATTGATAAGCCTCCCATCAATAGCCCGAGAAAATCATCTGGTTCTCGTGCGTATTCGGCAATGAATCTAAAAAAACCGTATCCCATCAGAAATACTGCACTGATCTGTCCAGTCGGGCGTGGTTTGTTGGCGAACCACCAAAGCAGTCCAAATAATAATAGGCCTTCCAGACCTAATTGATAGAGTTGTGAGGGGTGTCGAGCGATCCCATCGCCACTCTGTGGGAAAACCATGGCCCAGGGCCAAGTGCTTGGCCGTCCCCACAACTCACCATTGATGAAATTACCCATGCGACCCGCTGCTAAGCCCAAAGGAATAAGAGGTGCTACAAAATCGCTCACTTCAAACCATTTGTACTTTCGGCTCCAGGCTAGCCAAGTCACCATTGCAAGTACACCCAGTAAACCACCATGGAAAGACATTCCGCCTTCCCAGAGGTAGAAGATTTCCTGTGGATGCGCGGCGTAGTATGAGGGTTTGTAAAAAATCACATAACCCAGTCGCCCTCCTGCAATGACACCGAGAACACCATAAAAAATAATGTCTTCGAGATCTTTGAGGCTCAGTCGCGTTTTTCCGTGTGAGATTCGCCAACGACCCAGTAACCAGGCCGAACCAAACCCCATCAGATACATCAGACCGTACCAGTGGATCGCCAGAGGCCCCAGACGAATTGCAACAGGGTCAAAATTGGGAAATTGAAGCATCACAAGCCATTATTTATAAGATATCCGATAATAACTCCTGAAATATTAATCTGGTCCAACCTGCTGATCGTTTTAAATCGGTATGATTCTGGGCTGAAACGCATTCTATTTGTGGATCCTCACTGGGTATTTATTCATGGCTAATAACGATCGTTCAAAGCACATCACCGAAGGTATTACGCGCGCACCAAACCGTTCGATGTATTACGGTATGGGCTACAAAGAGTCCGACTTTGCAAATCCTATGATCGGCGTGGCTAACGGTCATTCAACCATTACTCCTTGCAACAGCGGTTTGCAGCCCTTGGTCGATGCAGCGATTCAGGCTGTCAAAGAATCACAGGCTAATCCCCAGGTGTTCGGTACACCAACGATCTCCGATGGCATGTCGATGGGTACCGAAGGCATGAAATACTCGCTCGTCTCACGCGAAGTGATTGCCGACTGTATTGAGACTGCGGTGCAAGGTCAATGGATGGACGGCGTAGTCGTGGTGGGTGGTTGCGACAAAAATATGCCTGGTGGCATGATTGGTATCGCTCGCTGTAACGTGCCCGGTATCTATGTTTATGGCGGCACTATCAAGCCCGGTCATCACAAAGGCCGTGATCTGAATATCGTTTCTGTGTTCGAGGCCGTGGGTGAGTTCACCATGGGGCGCATGAGTAACGAAGACTTCAAAGCGATCGAGCAAAAAGCGATTCCAGGTACCGGCTCCTGTGGTGGCATGTACACAGCCAACACGATGAGTTCAGCATTTGAAGCCATGGGTATGGCGCTGCCTTATTCCAGCACACTTGCCAACGAAGATGGTGTTGCACTCGCCAATGCCGCAGAGTCCGCGCGCGTTCTGGTTGATGCAGTGCGCAACCAGCGCAAGCCACGTGACATCATTACTCGCAAATCACTCGAAAACGCTGTGTCAGTGATCATGGCAATCGGCGGTTCGACCAATGCTGTGCTGCACTTCCTTGCGATCGCCCACGCCGCACAAGTGCCATGGACGATTGACGATTTTGAACGTGTACGCCAGCGAGTGCCAGTCCTGTGCGATCTCAAACCCTCGGGTCAGTTTTTAACGGTTGATTTGCACAAAGCAGGTGGTGTGCCTCAAGTCATGAAAATCCTGCTCAACGCAGGTTTGTTGCATGGGGATTGCATGACGATCTCTGGCAAGACGATTGCTGAGGTGCTGAAAGATGTGCCTGATCAGCCGCCCGCAGGTCAGAGTGTCATCCGCAGCGTTGACAAAGCCTTATACGCTCAAGGCCACTTGGCTATTCTTAAAGGCAACCTTTCACCAGAAGGTTCGGTCGCAAAAATCACAGGGCTCAAAAATCCAGTGATCACCGGACCTGCTCGCGTTTTCGACTCTGAAGACGATGCAATGAAAGCCATCATGGCGCGTGAAATTACCCATGGTGATGTGCTTGTGATTCGTTACGAGGGACCAAAGGGCGGGCCGGGTATGCGCGAAATGCTTGCCCCCACTTCGGCTCTGGTTGGGCAGGGACTGGGTGAAACGGTCGGTTTGATTACAGACGGTCGTTTTTCCGGTGGAACCTGGGGCATGGTGGTGGGGCATGTTGCACCAGAAGCCTATGTTGGTGGCTTGATTGGCTTGGTCAAAGAAGGCGACTCCATTACGATTGATGCGCACAAGCAACTGCTTCAACTCAACGTGTCTGACGAAGTCATCGCGGAGCGACGCAAGAGTTGGAAACAGCCGGCACCAAAATACACGCGCGGTGTTCTTGCGAAATTCGGACATTTGGCCAGCACTGCAAGCCGTGGCGCTGTCACGGATGCGTTTGACGAATAATATTTGCGCGTCACGACAAAACCCCTGCCCAGTCTCTTAGAGCGGTCAGGGGTTTTTATTTATGAGTTTGTTAATCATTAAGTAAAAAAGTTTCAACTTTCCTGGGTGTAAGGTGCCGGATTTGATTTCCCGTTTTCTTTTAAACGCCTCTCAAAGTCTGAGGGGTGGTGCGATAGGCTTATGCCTGGTTGTGATGCTTGCTTGTCAAATAAGAGTTTCGGCGCAGACGCTTGCGCCTCAAATCTCTTACCAAAAGCTATCTCAGGTGGAGATGGATAAGGGCTTGGGCTTGGCTAAAAGCAAGCTCTGTTTAGGTTGTCATCAAATCGATTCCAAGCGGGTAGGCCCAGCATTTCAACAAATAGCAGAACGTCATGCGCAGACTGCGGGAAATCTCGAATACCTGGCTGGTGCGATTAGGCAGGGGGGGCGCGGGCGCTGGGGTGCTGTGCCCATGCCCGCGCAGCCTCAAGTCAGTGAATCGAATTCCATCGAGCTAGCGCAGTGGATACTTTCTTTAAAGCCATAAGGGGTGTGATATGAGTCCTTCTAATCAAGTCGCAGTGTTTGGCGGCGGGTGTTTCTGGTGTACAGAGGCGTGTTTTTCTTCGCTTCAGGGAGTTGTGTCGGTCAAGTCGGGTTATTGCGGTGGCCACATCGAGCACCCATCCTATGAGCAGGTCTGTACAAAAACGACTGGTCATATAGAGGTTGTCCGCATTGAGTTCGACCCACGCGTCGTAGCCTTTAATACTTTACTCGAGGTCTTTTTTGCTACCCATGACCCAACAACGCCAGGTCGTCAGGGTAATGATGTTGGACCACAGTACCAGTCCGCGGTCTTCTATCAGGACGAAGAGCAAAAGTTACAGACGCAGGCTTTCATCGCAAAACTTGATGCCTCGGGTCATTTTTCTGAGCCGGTCTGTACTGAGTTATTACCTGGCGCACATTTTTGGCCTGCTGAGGAAATGCATGACGACTATTTCGCGCTTCACCCGGAGCAGGGCTATTGTCAGTTTGTCATTGCACCCAAGGTTCAAAAATTCAAAAAACAGTTTTATAACCAATTAAAATAAAATATCTATGTAAATCAGTATCTTGTGAAAATATTCTGGATATTATTTCAGAATATACGCTCTGAGTGACTCAACTGGTTTGACATGGAATAAAAACTCCTTCATAATCTCGTTTCTTTGCTGTTGGAAACAAAGCAGAAACGAGTTAAAGCAGTCTGTAGATAGCAGCATGATGTGCGGTTTTAAGCCAAAATGTCTGCAAGTTAGCTACAAATGATTGCGCAGTACCTTGTTCTTTAAAAATTTGACAACCGATAAGTGTGGGCGCTTGGAAT
>DAIMDD010000035.1:0-4382 GCA_036725985.1 Burkholderiaceae bacterium | reverse complement strand
GAGCTACAGCTTACTGAGCACGATCAGGTTAGGTACTGCACTAATTGCAGTCAGCCTGTGTTCCATGTGCTAGATACAAAAGATTTTGCTCGGGCGGTGGCGGCTAAACAGTGCGTGATGATCAAACCGAAAAGTGTGTTCTTAGGAATTATTGATTATGAATATGAACCCAAAAGCCTGTTGAAATGGGATGACGATGATAAAAGCTAATCCAAAATGCGGATAAGACACGAGCGATAACGCGAGCGCTTCGAGCATAACCAGCAACTCCGGCCAAGCCCCGCACTACGCATCGGCCCCTTGAGCCCGAGCTTTAAAGCCATCTTTTCAAACACAGGCCCGTATTTGTTTTGACAGTCATCCACTGCATAGATGAGCTCATGCATCAGAGTATCCAGGACCAAGACCGCGTCACTCAAAGCCGGCGAGATGAAGATCTGGTTGACCTGACCCTCAGTTTGAATTTGCTATGTTCGCAAAGTTTCACCGTTACACGTTGAAACAGACATTCAGGCGCAAAACATTCAGAATTAAAAATCTACTCAGGAAAGCAAAATTTGTCATTTCACCTACTTCGTACCCCAAAACCTTTCAGAACCAAGCCCTTACCGAAGGGGCGAAAGTAATGACTCTTCGTTCAGGTCGAGTTCAGGAAATTCTGACCAAGAGAATGCTTGGTTACGTGAGCAATTATTAGCGGGCAAAAATTCTCCGCTTTGTGAACCTCTTACGGAAACGCATTTCGATGAACATCGGGTTCGCGTTAGACGAACATTTTCAAATAAAAATCAATGACGACACGCTGCCCCCTCGGCAGCAAGCGGGCCGACAGCACTTCAACCAAGCCTAGTACGTGATGACTGCCCAAGTGCTTTTTAACGGGACTTAGTGAGTTTTAATTTTTGTGAATTATAAGTTACAATGAAAATAATGCCATGATAGAAGTGCGCCGATATCAGCGGCTTGATGGCGAAGTGCCGTTGTCAGATTGGCTTGCCGGAATGCGTGATGCGCGGGCCAGGGCCAAGTTGGAAATCCGTTTTCGACGAGCGTCCTTGGGTATCTTCGGTGACATCAAACCCGTCGGCGATGGTGTGCTGGAGTTGCGCGAAGACATTGGTCCCGGCTATCGCGTATATCTCGGGCGGCACGGCGCGACGTTGGTCATCCTGCTCTGCGGCGGCGACAAACGCACGCAGGATACGGACATCAAACGAGCCAAGGAATATTGGCTGGACTGGAAACGGAGAAACACATGAGCAAACTCAAACATGCCGCTTCGGTTCCCCATACCGACACGACCATTGCTGAGCTCCGGACTGATCCGGCCTTTGCAGTGGAGTACCTGAAATCAGCGATGGAAGAACTGGACAATCCCGAGCATCGAGCTGTCGGTCTGCTCGCGCTGCGCGATGTGGCCGAGGCCTACGGCGGGCTCGCGACAGTAGCGCAAGAAGCGGGAATCACGCGCGAAGCACTTTATCGAGCACTATCACCGAGTGGCAACCCGACACTCAAAACGCTTTTGGCCGTGCTGCATGTTGTTGGCATGCGTTTGTCCGTTGCCCCGGCCAGGCCTATTCCAGCTCAAAGGTAAATTCGCCTACGTCTTATTTATATGGTGATGTAAGTATCACTCCCCCCAATCCCCTACAGCCGCCATCTCCAGCCGATCCCTAGGACAAATAGGTGGCCCGTAGTGAATAAAATCTTTGAGCATAGGCACAGTAAACCCGCATACTTCACATTTCGCCCGGGGGCGGGGAGAGTAACTTACCACCCGACGCGGGACATTTAACCTCGCATGCGGATAAGACCCGAGCCATAACGCGAGCGCCTCGAGCTTTACCAGCAACTCAGGCCCTGCACCCGCACTACGCATTGGCCCTTTTAGTCCGAGCTTTAACGCCATCTTTTTAAACGCTGGCCCGTGTTTATTTTGACAGTCATCCACTGCATGGATCAGCTCATGCATCATCGTATCGAGCACCAGCACAGGTTCACTCAAGCTCGGTGAGATAAAGATCTGATTGACCTGATCCTCAGAGGCGCGCGTCGACCAGCATTGCCCGATATGCCCACGTTTCACATCCGTACTCGTAAAACCACACGACACATGGCACTTAGGCACGGTGTAGCCTTTGGCTAGGAATAGAGGTGTCAACGCCTTGACTGCATTTTGCAGCCATTGTTCGCGAGTGATGGCTTTCATGGGAGTGGTCGCAGGGTAACTGCGGCAAGAGGTATGGATGAATAGAGTCTACGTAGCGAGTGGCTCTGTAGGTGAGCCTGTAAAGACAAAGGAAAAATAAATAGAGGAATCAACGCTGCAGCGCACCACTAAAACGCAGTGACGCAACTCAGTGATGTACCTGTGTGTCGCACCCTGCGTGTTGCACCTCCTGAGCCACCACCTCAACAAAATAGGAATATCAATCACCCCATAGCTTCGCAAGGAGAATCACATGCATTCCAAACAGCTGGCCCTAGCCATCCTGCTTTGCACACTCACCGTAGCATCCCAAGCACAGCAGACCTACAACTGGAACGATAGTACACAGAACTGGCAGAACAGCCCACAAAACTGGAATAACTCCTCGAATAGTTGGAATAACAGTCCAAATAATTGGAACAATAGTCCGAGTAACTACAACTCGACGAATGGAGTGTTCGATAACCAGGGTAATCGCATTGGCTATGAGACAAAGTCACCAGAGGGCATGACGAATATTTTTGATAACAATGGAAATCGGTTGGGGTATGTGCCGCCGGTGCAGAAGCAATAATAAATTCATGTGCGGAAGCGCAACAATTGGTTACATTAACTGAACCGAAGCAACATAATTATTAAAAAATGACGGATTCAAAGACCTGCCCGTTTTGCACATTACCTACTGAGCGAATTGTCAGGGAAACACAATCAGCGCTCTTCATACGGGATGGTTTTCCCATATCTCCAGGCCATACGTTAGTCATACCTAAACGACACGTTGCATCTTTTTTTGAGCTAACAAGAGAAGAACACAAAGAGATGTTCGAGTTACTCACCGAAGCCAAAGTAGACCTAGCTAAAGAATTCCAGCCTGACGCCTTCAACATTGGAATCAATGATGGGGCCGCTGCTGGACAAACAGTGCCGCACGTACATATGCATCTGATACCGAGATTTAAAGGAGATAGAGCAGACCCCCGCGGTGGTGTGCGATGGATCATTCCAGAAAAAGCAGATTACTGGACAAAATAATATCGTGACAATCTCCGCACCTCCGACGCCCGAGTATCAGCTAGGATTTTTATCTAAGCTTCAGCGACTGTTTAATGAAGGTGATTTCACAGCAACCTATAAGTTTGCTCTTATGGTTGCAATGGCAGATCTAGCTGTTGAATTTGGCCAGGATGATGGGAGCTCATTGCTAATAAAAAAAGAACAATTAGCGGAAAAGTTTATAGAGCTCTATTGGCAACACGCGACACCCTATTCAGCAACAGTGGACGACCGTGATATAAACGAACCGATAGTTCAATCCTCATCATTGGTGCTCTCACAAAATAAGGGGATTCAAACTGCGATTGTGAAAAACATCATTACTTTTCGATCAAGGTTTAATCCCCGCTCGCTGATTACAGCGAAGACAATCCCAAGCTATAAACAATTACGAAACAGTGTGAGCGCCACCGTCATGAAAATGCCGGTGACCCATTTACAAAACTTAGGCGGAAAAGCTGAAGCGTTCTTGTATAACACCCTATCAAGCGGTATAGAACTTTTACCTGGCGTGGCTTATTGCTTGCGAAGGTTTCAGCCTTTAGTCCAACAGTTGGCAAGAAATGGTTGGATTAGCCATATTAAAGGAAACCGCCTTAATCAATCGCTCCTGGGCGATCAAGATGACCTTGAATCCTTTTTGTTTGGAACGTCTCGTAAAAGCTTGCTGGTCATTAGCGCGGGCCTAAGAAAAATCTCTAATAAATGTTTTTATTGCCAACAAAACCTGAGAGCGGAAGCAGATGTAGATCATTTCATTCCCTTTTCGCAATACCCTCGGGACTTGATGCATAACTTCGTGCTTGCTCATCAAGGCTGTAATCGAAGTAAGTCGAACGCGCTCGCCGCAAGAGAGCACTTAGAACGATGGGTGGAGTATGTCGATCGTGAGGATACGAATTTAACTACGATAGGTAATGATGCTGGCAAAGTTACAGATCTGTCTGTAACGCGAGCGGTGGCGAGGTGGGGCTATGAAAATGCGGTGCAGAGTTCGGCGCAGGCTTGGATTCGAGCTGCGTATTTTGAATCAGTAAATAAAGATTATCTGGATATTCTTACAGTAATTCGATAAAAATTTAATGATAAATGTTTAACTTGAGCGCAGTTGCACTTC
>DAIMDD010000034.1:0-5356 GCA_036725985.1 Burkholderiaceae bacterium | reverse complement strand
AGCGCTGTTTGCTACGGGTACAGGATCAACTTGCACAGCAGGCATCGCCGGAACCACTCTCCCCGCTGCACCCCCAGAGCCTCCCAAAGCGGGTTGAGCTGTGACCTGCGGGGCCGCGGACGGCACAGCAGGCATCGCCGGAACCGCTCTCCCCGCTGCACCCCCAGAGCCTCCCACAGGGGCCGCAGACGTGCCAAATGTTGACCACGCAACGGGTGGAACAGCTGTCGCTGAACTTGACCTGGAAGACTGTAGTTGCGTACCGCGAGAGACACCACCCGCTGGATTTAAGGAAGTTGGACGCGTTGTTGCGACGGGCGTGACTGAAGGCGCTGCAGTTTGTGCGGACACAAAATTCGAAACAAAAAGTGTGCAGAACATCAACAGCGCCGATAACATGTAAAGCTTTGCAGCGAGCATTTGGGCAGACGACAAAAAACCCCATACCTTTTTGTTATCAAGATATGGAGTTGATGCACGAATGTCATCTTTAAATGACAAGCCACACATTACCGAGGCTCTGGTTGACAAGTTAAATATGCTCTTTCAAACATTAAATGCTTTGATATTTTACATCAGTTATACGATTTGTACACCCACTTTCTCTTTGTATGCATTTTTATTCCCTCCACATACCAACTTTCATGCATATTATTATAACCATATGATTTATAACAATTTTTTTTTCACTTTCTATTTCAATAAGGATAGGCGCTGGCATCAAGTTAGTTCGTTTGTCTTTAATATCATCTAAAACTGATCCCCCATTGCCTCACTACATGAGGCAATGGCTTTGTGAAAATATTGATCGGCATCCTTCACAGCAGAACCGCCAGATCTACGCAATTTCATCTTGACCACAAAAGCTTTGCAGTGATGTGCCTGCTCGCCTTGATCCATTACCCCTCGTATCTGATTCATCGGCTCACAGTTTCTTTCCACGCTTCCTTCCTATGCTCAGTCGCCTTTGCGCAGTTGCGCTTACATTCGCTCGCTGTGGTCAACTCACGGGAGGACTTTCACCCCCAAGATCGCGCCCATGCTGGGCGCACACACCCTCCCCTGCCTAAAGACAGAGGATTCCAACTGCCTCAACCCCTGAATGGGATTGATGACTTCGGTGAGTTCCTTTTGCTGACGACATGACTGCATCGTTCATTTGGCAGGCGAGCCGGGCATGTCCTTAGAATATTGATGGCCGCGCTGAGGTCTGCGTTTTCTGCATACTCACATTCGACGCACTCAAACTTAGATTGTGTCTTGCGGCTCTCGGCCGATATATGGTTGCAGGCCGGACACATCCGGCTGGTGTTGCGCGGATGGATGGCAAGTACATCACCACCACGCCATGCCTGCTTGTATTGCAACTGGCGGCGAAACTCGCCCCAGCCCTGATCGAGAATCGACTTATTGTGGCTGGACTTTGTTTTGCGGCTCAAGCAACGCTTGTATTTTGCCAGCGCAGCGGCGTTCCTGCGCAAGGCGTTGACCGGCTTAAATATTGTTTCATCAGAGATCGTAGCAAACAGCGTAACACCTGCACCGAGGCCAACAATAGATGTAGACGGATGCACAAGCTGTCAATTTGCGCTGAATCCTGAGCCAGTATTTGCATCAAATTTTGACCCACCCAATTTTCAAAATTCTAGGTCAGTTTGTCTCTGTTACAGGCTTTTTTCTCTCCTTTTTAGCTTGAGGTGAAAGGTTCTTAAATCGATAGCTTTCATTTCCTGTCTCCGCGATGTGGCAGTGATGGGTTAGCCCGATCAAACAGAGCAGTTGTCATCTTGGCATTGCCGAACACAGACGCCTATTCGGTAAAAATTAAATTTGTCGTAATGATGAAACTAGTACTTTCGTAGAGCTTGCTGAGCAGATGGAATAGCAAGGCGCCGCCGTTCTGACTAAATGGTAAATATCCCAGCTCATCCAAAACGACTTGGTCGGCATACATCAACCGTAGTGCAAGTTGCCCGGCTTTACCTGCAGCCTTCTCTTGCTCAAGTGCGTTTACCAATTCAATTGTGGAGAAGAAGCGCACACGCTGGCGATGGCGTTCAATTGCTTGAACGCCAAGTGCTGTTGCTAGGTGTGTTTTACACGTACCGAGTCCACCAACCAATACAATATTTTGAGACGATTCAATGAACTCACACCCGATCGTATGAACCAGTAAATCCCAAAGCACAGAGATCTGCGTGGATTTGTTTTAAGGTGCGCCGTTGCTTGTGTGAACGAGAGGTCTCTTTCTTTAGCCACTCGCTTAGCTTGGCCGCAAAACCATCTAACTTGCTCGGACTTTGCCGTGATGGGTAGATTGGCAACACCGCGTCGTTGAGTAAAAAGTATCGGACAGTGTTTCGGGTTATACCAAGCAGGCTGGCGATCCCACGCCTAGAAATCTTGTCGCGCAGATGCCCGCGTCATATTACGCTCAATATTGCCATATCAATCACTACAAATCTCCTGCTCAGCACCCCAGGCAGGTCAGTGTTCTCCATGGGTCAATATTCAATGCACCTCCTCTAAGTCAGTTTTCGTTGCAAATCAACACATACGGCACTCTATGTGCGCATGACACGCCTGCTCCCGGTGTTAGCGCTAGCCAAAGTCGATGGACGCTATCCGAAGATGTTGGCACAGTTTGCAAAAGTAGACGTATTGCTGCTCGATGATTGGGGTCTGGCACCGATGACGCCCGAGGCCAGGCATGATTTACTTGAGATGATTGATGACCGGCATGGTCGCAAATCAACCATCGTGACCAGTCAGCTCCCCACCGATCGCTGGCATAAGGCAATGGGTGACGCAACACTCGCTGACGCCATACTCGAACGGTTGGTACACAGCGCACACATATTCAAACTCAGTAGTGTTCGGTTAAATCCTGAACAAATTCAATTGTTTAACGTTATCTAGCATTTCAGAACTGTATTCCTCGGCCTGAAAGGCGCTTGAAAGCTCAGTTTTCTCAAATACTGAGACCGATAATATCTCTAGCAAAGTGTATAGCGAGGATTTAATTTGAAGCTCCTTCTTGACGATGGCAATCAGTACGTAAGTCGACACGGCGCATCAGATTTGCGTCTTGACGGCGTTCTCGCTGCTGCCCAGGAACTTCGTGATTCTCAGATGCTGCTTGATCCATTTGAAGAACAATTCGACTTGCCAGCGATTTTTGTACAGCGCTGCAATCGTCAGTGGCGGCAACACGAAGTTGTTGGTCAGAAAGATGAATGTCTTGCCAGTTTCCGTATCATTGAATCGTATGCGTCTCAAGTTTTCTGGGTAATGTTGCGTAGCATAAAAGCCGTTGAGCAAAACCGTTTGATCGCAAATAAGTCCTGTCGATCGGTCGACTGGTTTGGAATAAATTCGCCCAGCGTTCCTGTTGACTTTGGCTCGAGTGACAAAAATAATCTACCCGCCTGATGCATCGCATAAAGTCGGGTGACATCCAAGTAGCCTAGATCCATCACGTAGAGCGCTCCAGCTTCGATTGGCATGAAGTCCAGAAGATTGACTTCGTGCATCTTTCCGTCGCTGATGTGTATAAACGCTGGGTTTGCGCCGCGCAAATCCAGCCGCGTGCGCAGCTTTACCGCGCCCTTCGCTTTGCGAAACGGTGCTCAGTCGAACAGACTCAAACAAAGATCAATCATCGCCGCTTCCAGTGCGTAGACCGTATTCTTCAGATCCAATCCGACCAAATCCGTATCGCTGTAAAGCTTGCGTGCCCGACGAATCAGGAGCGCGGCCACGTCCGACCAAATGCGCCAGTCGCGCGACTCGTTGGCATCGGTCAGCGTCGAGCGATGAATGTTGTGACGCAATCCCATTGCATAAAGTTTGCTCGCATTGGCGCCCGGTGTCACTTCGATGTCGCGCAGACTCTTGCGCCAAATCGATTGCGCAAATGCCATGACTCGAAATTGCTCTGCGCAAGTCATGCGCCGAACGCCGGCGTTGCCGCTGTAGCGATCCACGATTCGACCAAAGCTGGTCCATGGAACGAACTCCATAATCTGCGCAAAAAGCGTTATGCCGACGTTCATGAGAAATCCCCCAGAGGCTAACCCCTAGGAAAATACCCAAAAATGAAGAATTTGAATTCAAATCGGCACCAAATAAAATCGGCCTCTAGGCCACGCCAGTATTGGCTTTTACTGAAGAACAACCCGGTTTAACCGGACACTACTGATTGAAACTAAGTTGTGAATCGCAGCGCAAAAAGCGCAATAAATTGACGAACGCTGAGGTTTCAGCGTAAAAGATTATTAACCCCTCGTCGTTTCGCTCCGAAGTGATCAGATTGCGCCGGAATAGCTGTCCAGTTTGCCGTGGGATCGCCGATCAGTTTGCGGTGGACTGAGTGTCCAGTTTGAGCGGAATACGCAGAAAGATGAAGGTTTTGCTACTTTCCATATTTTTGAATCCTAAGCGTATCAAGGTTATAGGGGATGTTGCGTAACATAAAAAACATTGAGCAAAACCTTTTGAGCGCAAATTAGTCCCGTCGCTCGGTAGACTGGTTTTGAATAAATTCATCGAGCGAATATGTTGACTTTGGGCCGAGTGACAAAAATAATCTACCCGCCTGATGTTTCGCGTTAAGTCGGGTTAAAACCAGATAGTCTCGATCCATCACTTAGAACGCTCCAGCTTCGATTGGCCTGAAGTCCTGCATATTGACTTCGTGTACCTTTTCGTCGCTGATGTGGATAAACGTTGGGATTGCGTCGCACTGGTGATACTGCATTCGCCGGCTGTGCCGCCGTAGCGGTCCACTATTCGCCCAAAGCTCGTCTGCGGAATGAACTCCTGAAGTTTGCAAAAGCATCTTGCCGAAATACATGGGACATCCCCCAGAGGCTAATCCCATGAAAATTACCCAAAAATGAAGGGTTTGAATTCAAATCGGCACCAAATACAATCGGAGACTAGGCCACACCAGTATTTGCTTTTACTGAAAAACAACCCGGTTTAACCGGACACTAATGAAATTTCAAGATGGTTTTTAATATTGTTATGGTTGATTGAGCGCTTCCACTCATGAAAATTCATGTATTAAATATATGCAATTTTCTTGTAGAATTATCTCAACCTCCTTGTTATTGCCGCACCAAATGCAGAAAACTATATATAACTATTTTTTCAGTTTTTTGCATTTTTACTGATATTATATAAACATTAATTAAAATGTACAAAATAAATAGCATAACTATATATCATATATTTATATAAAAATATTATTCTTAAACGTATAGAATAAAATGTTATTTGTGCTATTAAATCAATAATTTAATAAAAAAATCAATTGTGATTGGATCAATCATCACGCATTTGAATACAGATG
>DAIMDD010000033.1:0-6929 GCA_036725985.1 Burkholderiaceae bacterium | reverse complement strand
GGGCGGTAAAAGAGAGGGTTTTGTCTCTGGGGGCGGATAGTCTCAGGGAGTCTGCACCGTGGATATGGGTCGAAGTCCGCGAGTGGTTTTTGATAAACCCTTTAAAATCAATGTGTTACTTGCGGACTGATCGAGCGAGTTTTTGTGTGGCATTGGTAGGTGACGTGAAGGGAACAAAGCTTGTAGAGGTTGGAATTGACAGCGTACCAAGATGCTCAGAACGGAATCACTCAACCCCAAGATAAACCACTTACCACCCCACAAAACTAAGTGCACTTGTGAGGCGAGTCTTGTACGATCTATTTCATGATCATATTTCGTGTGTTTGATTCGGCTAGCACCATGCTCACCGCTGCAACAATAACCAAGCCTTGCCCTGTGAAAAAGATTGCGCGACGTATTTCAAATCTGTCTCAGCTTTGTTTATGGAGCGAGATTTGGCTTGGGCGACCTGCTTGCTGAGTACAGGACCCATCATGATTGAACGTGATCCGTTGGCTGCGCTCAAGGCCGAAAACGCCCGTCTCATTGCCTTGTTAGAGCAACAGGGTATTGCATGGCGCCTGCCTGCCGCACAGGTGTTACTTACAAATGAGGTTAAGCAAACCCGAAATTTTTCAACCCAAGAAAAAGTTGCTATTTTTCGCCGACTGTTTCGTGGGCGCACCGATGTTTACCCTCTTCGCTGGGAGAGCCGAGCTTCAGGTAAAGCGGGTTATTCACCAGCCTGTGCCAACGAGTGGCGCGCGGGAGTTTGCGACAAACCGCGCATCAAGTGTGGGGACTGTGGCAACCGCTTGTTGGTTCCGCTAACCGACGCCGTCATCTACGATCACTTGGCTGGCGAACACACGGTTGGCGTCTACCCCTTGTTAGAGGATGACTGCTGCTATTTTCTGGCGGTTGATTTTGATGAGGAGCAGTGGCAGGACGATGCCCGCGCCTTCATGAAGTCCTGCGACGAATTAGGCGTTCCGTGCGCGCTAGAAGTGTCCCGCTCTGGTCAGGGTGCACATGCTTGGCTGTTTTTTGAAGGGCGCGTGTCAGCCCGCGATGCCCGAAGACTGGGCACTGCCCTCATCAGCCATACCTGCGCGCGCACAAGGCAGTTGAAGCTCACGTCTTATGATCGGCTATTTCCCAACCAAGACAGCATGCCAAAGGGTGGCTTTGGCAACCTGATTGCACTTTCCCTACAAAAGCGCCCCCGGGAAAGTGGTCGAAGCGTTTTTGTGAATGGCGACTTACAACCGTATGCCGATCAATGGGCCTTTTTAGCAGCAATCCAGCCAATGTCCGTCCTCGACATTGAGCCCACAGTTTTGCGAGCCACCGGAAAAGCTCACCCGCTCGATGTAACCTTCATCGATGATGAAGATCTGGCTACCCCTTGGAAAAGCAGTGCGCAAGCCAAAAAGAAATTGTCTGGACCATTGCCAAAGTCCTTAAGCGTCACGCTGTCCAATATGATCTTTTTTGAGAAGGCTCAACTACCGCAAGCACTGGCCAATCGCTTGATCCGTTTGGCTGCTTTTCAGAATCCTGAGTTTTACAAAGCGCAGGCCATGCGCATGTCAGTCTGGGACAAGCCCCGGATCATTGGTAACGCCGAGAATTTTCCAAAACACATTGCATTGCCGCGCGGCTGTCTGGACGCCGCGCGGGCTTTGCTCAAAGACAACGGCATTGCGTGGGAGATACAAGATGAGCGTTTTTCAGGTGAGCCACTTGATGCGGATTTCACCGGCCGACTCCGCTTGGATCAAGAAACGGCTGTTGCGCAAATGATGCAACATGACGCTGGTGTGCTCTGCGCACCAACGGCTTTTGGTAAAACGGTGACTGCAGCGGCCCTCATTGCCCGACGCGGCGTCAACACCTTGGTGCTGGTGCATCGTACCGAACTGCTCAGGCAATGGCAGGAGCGCTTGCAGGTTTTCCTCGGTGTTGCCAAAGGTTTAGTTGGCACCATTGGTGGTGGCAAGGCCAAGCCCACAGGCAAGATCGATATTGCAGTGATGCAGTCGGTGTCACGCCAAGGCGCGGTCAATTCCTTGGTTGAAAACTATGGCCATGTCATCATCGACGAGTGTCACCACGTTGGTGCAGCATCGTTTGATGCGATCTTGAAGAAGACCAAAGCGAAATACGTGCTCGGACTGACCGCCACGCCCATTCGACGAAATGGTCAACAGCCCATTATCTTTATGCAGTGCGGCCCGGTACGGCATACGGCTATGCGCTCAGCCAGCGCTCCGCATGACCTAGAGGCTATGCCGATCACACGCCATGATCGTATTAATTTGGGCACAGAGGCGGGAATCCAGGATGTCTTGCGGCATCTAGCCAACGACACCTTGCGAACCCAAGCGATTGCCGCTGAAGTCAAGGTCGCGTTCGAATCTGGCCGCAAAGTGTTGGTGCTAACCGAACGCACCGAACATTTGGACGCTATTAGCGCTGTACTTGAGGGGCAAGTTTATTCTCACTTTGTTCTACACGGTCGATTATCAAAAAAACAGCGTTCAGTCCTGATTGACGAACTTAACGCCTTGCCGCCTGATGCTCCACGCATCTTGCTGGCCTCTGGCAAGTTGGTAGGAGAAGGATTTGACCACCCGCCACTAGACACAATGGTCTTGGCGATGCCTGTGTCATGGAAGGGCACTTTGCAGCAATACGCCGGACGCTTACATCGTGAGCATGCAAGCAAGACTGACGTGCGCATCATCGATTTTGTCGACACTGGCCACCCCACACTTCTTCGGATGTGGGACAAACGCCAGCGAGGCTACCGGGCGATGGGATACCGGATGGCAGCGGAGTTGGAGCAGTTGGCACCAAATCTGTCGTAGCAATACCCTTGACAATGTATGCCACTTAGTGGCACAATCAAGTATGAAACGTATTTTTAAGACTCGCTACTTTGCTCGATGGATGCGCAAGACTGAACTCAGTGACAAAGCGCTCTATTCTGCAGTGATCGAAATGACGCACGGTTTGATCGATGCTGATCTGGGCGGCGGGATCCTCAAAAAACGAGTCGGACTTTCCGGTCGGGGCAAGCGAGGTGGGGCCAGAACCTTGGTCGCGACAAATAAGGGAAACCGATGGATTTTTGTGTACGGGTTTGAAAAAAATGACCGCGCAAATATCTCAGATGGTGAACTGGAAGCGTTAAAAGATATTGCAGCAGAACTATTGGCGAGGACTGTTAAACAACTGGACGAAGCCTTGAATGACGGATCCTTAACGGAGATATGCGATGACCACAAAATCTAAGGCCAAGAGTCTCATTTTTGAAGCTGTTCATGAAACTGCAAGCGATCTTCATCGCCTCGGCTTCATTGATAAACGAAAAATGCGCAAATTTGATCTGCTTTGTCTAGATCCCATTCCAGCATACGATAGTGAAAAAATTCGTGCACTAAGGGACCACCTGAAACTAAGCCAAGCTGTTTTGGCTTCGGTATTGAATACTAGCCTGTCAACAGTGCGCAAGTGGGAAGCAGGCGATAAGCATCCAGGCGGTCCCTCGCTAAAGTTGCTTAATCTGCTGGATCGCAAAGGTCTGGAGGCGGTAATTTAATTGAATCTCCTGGGCGAGGCAGAGTAGGTCAAATACTCCCTGATCAAAAACTGATCTCCAAGTGAGCGATACCAGTTTCAGATGAGACGGTCACAGCCAGCCCAAGCCAAGCCCTCTGCCCCTCCCAAAGCGCCGGCGGGTCCACTGCGATATCAAACAGCGTCAAATGATCTGGTAGCGCGTCGTCCAGGACCGCCTCGACAATATCGGGCGCAAGCACCGTCAAGTTCATCATGCGACTGACGTAACTATTATCGACGCCCTCCTGGGCAGCAATCTCTCGCAAAGAACTCACCTGCCCTGACTCTAGCATGGCAAGCCAGCGGTGCCCTCTAGCTAAAGCAAGTTGAAGCGCTGTGGGGGCGACACCCCACGGCCTCGGCTCACCCGGTTTACCGTTAGGCAGCGTAATCTGTTTACGACCTGCGCGTCGTTTGAACTGAATTGGCACCGAGAGCGTGAGACGGCCATCGCTAGACTCGATGACCTCCGGCGTGCCATTTTTATGGATGTGTAGACCTCTCATGCCGCAACCTCCTCGAGTTTGACCTGCAGGCGATCGGCTTGCAATTCCAGAACCATTTTCTCAAGCCCGTTCGCGCGCAGACGCACCTCCAGCTCGGTGGGTGACACAATTACCTTCTCAACCAAGAGGCGCACAATGCGAGCCTGCTCGGCAGGAAATAGCTGATCCCAAATCTCGTCAAGGCGCGTCATCGCAACCGTGGCTTTAGCCTCGTCCAGACTAGGATCTAGGCTGATCGCATGCGGCAAAACCTCGACAAGCAATTCAGGTGAGCGTAAAAGGCCTCGTAATTGTTCAAGCACTGCAGACTCAAGCTCTGCTGCCGGCATGCGTGGCAGGCCCGATGCGCCCGCATACTCTTTGACATCTCGTTGCGGGATGTAATACCGATAGCATCGTCCGCCCTTTTTTGTCGAGTGAAATGGTGACAAGGCACGACCATCATTTCCAAAGACAATGCCCTTTAGCAGGAAATCAACCCTCATCCGTGTCTGGCCGCCTCGGGCTCGATAATTGGTCGACAAAATTGCCTGAACACAATCCCAAAGCTTCCGATCAATGATTGGCTGATGCTCAGCTGGGTACCACTGCTCTTTATGGCGCAGCTCACCTAGGTAGGTTCGGTTGTGAAGCAGCTTATGGATCAGCCCTTTGTCAATCGGCTTACCTTCTCGGACTCGCCCATCCTGGGTAGTCCAAGCCTTCGAGGTTGCGCCATCTAACTGAAGCTCTTTGACCAGTTTGGTGCCAGACCCCAGTTCAACAAACCGTTCAAATATTTGCCGGATGAGTTTTGCTTCTTTACGAACATCTACTCAGAGAGCGATGTGGATATTGTCATCCGCCTCGATGACTGCTTTCACAGCGATCTCGAATCTCTTTCAGATAAAGAAAAATCGATCTACAAGCAGGCATTCAACGACGCAACCTACACCCATACCGACTTCAAGCAGGACGTCCTGTCAGTGCTCAAGGGGCAATACGGATCGGCAGTCAAAGTGGGCGACAAGGCGATTGCCATCGACGCGAACGGTTCACGCCGCAAGTCGGACGTGATTGTCGCGACGCAATTCCGGCGCTACCGAAAGTTTCAGTCAATAAGCGACACTCATTACGTCGAGGGGATATGTTTTTTTAATGCTGCCGGCGAGCGAATCGCGAACTATCCGAAGCAGCACTCGGCGAACTTGACCGCGAAGCATCAGGCCGCATCCAAGTGGCTCAAACCCATGGCGCGAGTATTCAAGAACATGCGCACCCGACTGGTCCAAGATGGCTATATCAAAGCTGGTATCGCGCCTTCTTACTACATCGAAGGCCTGCTTTACAACGTGCCAAATGAAAAGCTCACCACCAGCTATCAGGAGAGTGTGGCCAACACTTTGAATTGGTATCTGCAAGAGGCGTCGAAAACTGACCTTGTTTGCGCCAACGAGCAGTATTACCTACTGCGAGATGGTTACCGCACTTGTTGGCGGCAGGCATCCTGCGATGCATTCATCGAGGCAGCAGTAAAGTTTTGGAACGACGAGTAAGTCAATGGATTAGTTTGATAAGTAATAGGAACAGCTTCAACAAAGCTCTGAACCAGAAGATATCGCAGAAGTAACCAGAGTTCTAAGACGGAGTGATCTGGCATGAGCGGGAATAAATGGGACCAGTCAGGCTTGCCCCACAAGGGGTGGAACTGCATCGACGTCGTCGACCTGAGGGCTGACTGCGAGACAGCAGAGGAAACTGACTACACGACCTGCCAAATGTGCGGCAACGAGAGGATCCGCTTCGTGCACGTTATGGAGCATCCTAATCTGGGCCAAAACTTCGATGTCGGATGCGTCTGCGCCGAGAAAATGAGCGGTGACTACGAGGGGTCGAAGCGGCGTGAAGCAACTTTGCGGAACAGGGCTGCCTGCCGCACAAAATGGCTCCAGCACAAGTGGCGGGTCTCCGCCAAGGGCAACAGCTTCTTGAACGTCGAAGGGTACAACCTCAGCGTGCACATGAATAAATTCAAACGATGGGGCTACCGGATTAATACCCAGTTCGGCGTAAAGACCTATGCAACCGAGGACGAAGCTAAGCTGGCGCTATTCGATGACTTTTGGACAGCGACTCAGGATGACAAACGGCGGTGAGCCTCAGATGGAAATGTGGACGCGGGTTCAATTCCCATGGAGGAATTAAATTGACGAATTAATATGTATTCGCGCTGAACAAGACTATAAAAGTCAAAAAGCCAGAGCCTAGTGGAGATATAGGATTTGAAAAAATGACAAAACGCAATTTTGAAAAGATAAGACGATTAGTTTCTGTACCTTTTTATCCAGACCCTAACCCTCACATTGAGGTTTCTCCTTTTAAGGATCAAAAAGAGGAATTTATTAGTACCATCCCCACTGATCAAACAATCGATCCGGCATTTCAGTCGCGTTTGAAATACCTAGGAAGTTTAGTCAAGCATGTTGCTAGTGAAATATATTCTGCTAAATCATCCGAAAGTCAAAAAAAGATTTTTTTGAATTACGGGATTTACATGAAACAATTTTTATTGACAACTATGTCAAAAACTATCATGGCTCCGAACTTTATCGAAAGGTCGTCAAAATAATTGAAATGAATGGGCTGTGGGAAAGAGACTGGCGAAGATCCAGGAACATACGAATTGTTTAGTGGCCAGAGGACTTTGTCGACGAGGTCAGACATGACTCCTCGTAGGCCTCAATGTCGATCTGCCTATAAAGTACTCGACCAGGCAGCTTAAGTGTAGTGATCGCGACTTGATCTGACAGTCCCCCAGTTTGCGGTACGTGTTTG
>DAIMDD010000032.1:0-8547 GCA_036725985.1 Burkholderiaceae bacterium | reverse complement strand
TGGGTCTGCAGGTGGGTCAGGCGGGTTACACAGGCGTGGTGATCTTCTCGGCTGCGAACACCTATGCGGGTGGCACGACCATCAATGCGGGGACATTACGTGTGAACTCGGGTGGTGTAAGTGGCACGAACCTTTCTTCCGGAGGCGTAACGCTTGCAGGGGGTGCGCTGGTAGCTACAGCGTCTAACACTCTAAGCAATAACATCAATCTTGCGACAGGTAGTAATGAGATCGCTGTGGTGAACGGTCAAACAGCGATCTTCAGTGGCGTGATCTCTCTTGCTGGTACTGGCGCGCTCGCTGTCGGTGATTCGACGAACAATGGCACAGTTGTATTTTCTGGTGCGAACACTTATACCGGTGGAACCGCTATCAATGGCGGTACTTTAAAAGTTAGTTCTGGCGGCTCACTTAACAGCAACCTCTCTGTGGGTGACATCACGCTTGGCGGGGGCACACTCGTAGACATGGCAACTAGCACGTTGACTAACAACATTACCTTGACCTCAGGTGTGAATGAACTAGCCGCTGCCAATGGACAGACCGCAACATACAGTGGTGTCATCTCTCTGTCAGGCAATGGTGCGTTAGGCGTGGGTGATTCAAACAATACCGGCACCGTTGTATTCTCAGGCGCAAATAACTATTCCGGCGGCACGACTATCAGTGCAGGCACGCTACGAATCGGTAATGCCTCAGCCCTGGGTGTTTCAAGCGGCACCGTCACAGTCAGTCGTGGCGCAGCATTGGATCTCAATGGTTATGGTTCCAGCAATACCATTACGAATCCGCTGACTTTAAACGGCACAGGCATTGCTAATGGGGGAGCTCTTCTGAACACAAGTAGTACCGCTGCCTCGTACGCAGGTTTGTTGACATTAGGGTCTGACAGTTCGATCATCGCAACAAATGCAAGCATTGCCCTACCTTATATCGGTTCGATTAACGGCGATGGCTTTAGTTTGACCTTAGGTGGTTCGCAGGGTGGAAGTATTGCAACTAATTTAGTGACAGGTTCAGGCGCCATCATTAAACAAGACACCGGTACGTGGACACTCTCTGGAGCCAATAGTTTTACAGGCGGCACATTTATCACTGGTGGCATTTTGCAAGTTAGCTCGGGCGGTACGAGTGGCACCAATCTCTCTTCGGGAGCGGTTACCTTGAGTGGTGGCGCTTTAGTGAATACTGCCTCCAGCATGATCAGCAATAACATACGTCTCGCAGCGGGTACCAATGAGATCGCTGCGGCGAATGGTCAGATTGCAGTCTTTAGTGGTGTTATTTCAGGACCAAACACCAGCGCATTAATTATAGGCGACTCGATCAATAACGGCACTGTCGTATTCTCGAATTCAAATACCTATACCAGTGGCACAAAGGTGAGTGCCGGTTCGCTTGTGGCCGACAGCGCAACAGCCTTTGGTTCTGGTGCGATCTTGGTGAATTCTGGAGCTACCTTGGATCTTCATGGTCAAACAATGCAAAGCATGGGTGAACTAATACTCAACAGCGCCGGAGCCAGCGGTGCGAGCGCACTGACCAATTCGAGCAGCGCAGCAGCGACTTATGCGGGTAGCGTCATACTGGGAAGTGCGTCCTCAATTGGAAGTAATACAGGTGCCATCACGCTCAGCGGCGCGGTCAACGATCAACATAACTTTGGTTTGGCGCTAGTCGGTACTAAGGCTATTACCTTGTTGAATGAGTCTAATGCTTTGTCAACAATTGCCTCGAGTAGTTCAATGGGTGCTATTTCCTTAGTTAACTCAGCTGCGCTAACGATTGGTTCAGTAACAGTGGGTGGTACGACGTATAACGGACTGAGTTCAACCGATCGAATTTCAATCGAAACCTTAAGAGGCAATCTCACAGTTTCGCAAAACGTCAGTACATCGAGTACCTCAGCGTCACCCGCAGCACCCGCTTTGTTGTTAGCTGCCGGCAGCAGCGAAGGCGTTGATAACATCGCAAGCAACATAGTTTTTGTTGGATCGCCTAGTCTTTCAGTCGGTAACAACGGTATCGCTGATTTTTATTCAGGCGCATTGTCAGAAAGCGTGGGCTTGAGTTCTTACGTTTCGACAAGAACACCTAATTCGACGGTATTTGGCTATACCATCAGTTATCAACCAAGTTCAGCAGGCTATAACATTATTTATCGCGCTAAAAATGGTGATAACCCCGGACCTCAAGTTTTGCCTACCGATAACGGAACATCCACGAATGATCCAGTTATCATTGATCCGAAAATCCCTTCGATCATAATAAACGTGTTGCCTGTAATTGATTCGCAACTTAGCCCCATCAACCCCGGTAGCGGAGACTGTACCCAGTTGAGCACTTTGCTGAGTCGCTGGCCGTTCACGCAAGCGTCAGTGGCGTTCGATAAGTCATTGATGACGTGTCGAGATATTGAGAGTCAAAACGAACCTAACAACGCAGTGCTTGTGTCTAAGATGAATCGCTTGTTTTCGTTCGGTGCACTGAGACTTGTCAATTCTTTTAATCTCCCACAGGGATCATCACTTCATTACGCCGCAAAAACCACAGCGTCCAGGGCGGATCGTAGCGCGCGAGTGTCGCAGGGCCTGTTGGAGTTAGTTTCTTTTTAGCGATAAATTGATTGAGCAACTGCGTTTGTTCAATGATGTCTGGCTCTCTGGCTAGTCCGGAAAATTGCACGACAGCAAGACTTGCAGGGGGCAATGGCACCAGTTTCACTTTTGGATCATTGGGTATCGGCAATGCTTCAAGCGTATAGCCTTGCGGCATGATGAACCTTACCGTCCAGCCAGCCTCACTACCGGTTTGCGTGACGGGTGCTGTCATGGCGATTTTTTCGTTTTCAACGGCCGCCTGAGTTACAGGCGCCGTCATCGCAATGCTTTGTTTTTTAGTATTGCCTCCAAATATATAGCCCGCGAGCAGACGAAAGCCTGCACTAATCGCCTCGCTGCGCTCGCCGCTGACAGTGACCTCTGCCGCAATCAGAGATGGGTATTCACGCAGCTCAAATTCACCTTCTTTGAGCGTAGCAGTGTAGGGTGGTTCTTCTGTAGCCATGGCGAGAGGTCCATAGAGATTAACTGTCAGTAACAGCGCGAATAGGATTCTTGTGAGCATGATGCTGCCATTATTGTTTGAAATATTCTTTATGATTACTTTGACGCAATGCCTAGAAGCTTAATCGAGGGCGTTGCTCTTATTGTGCGGTTCAGTGCATATGCTTACATAATTTTTGCGCTGGGTGTTGTTCAAAAGCTTGGCGATTAAAACTAAATCCCTCTAAATCACGCTATTGCATACGCATTACATATTCACTAAGCTTGCTTTATTAATAATTAATATAGGGTTAAGTAATGATGCGCCAGATCGTGATGTGTATCGCCCTGATTTCGGCTTCAATTTTAAGTCCCGCAGTTTCGGCGCAAGCGGACTTTCCCACTAAACCAGTCAAAATCGTTGTGCCCTTTCCACCGGGTGGCGGCACTGACATCATTGGACGCCTGATCGGCACCAGACTCAGCGAGCAATGGAAACAACCCGTCATCGTCGAAAATCGTCCTGGCGCGAGCGGCAATATCGGAGCGGACTATGTTGCCCGACAACCCGCAGATGGCTACACCCTGCTCCTGACCTCGGCGCCCTTTGCGATCGCTCCTGCGGTATTTGATAACCTGAATTTTGATCCGGTTAAAAATTTCACTCCCATCACTCAGATCGCAACGGTGCCACTGATACTGGTGACGCGTCCTGATTCACCCGTTAAAAATATGGCTGACCTGATCGCACTGGCGCGCAAGGAGGGCGAAAAAGTGACATTTGGCAGTTTTGGTAATGGCTCGCCTGCGCATTTGGTTGGCGAGAGTATCAAACAACTCGCTAATGTAAAAATGACGCATGTGCCCTACAAAGGAGGCCAAGCGGCCATCCCCGATGTGGTTTCAGGTCAGTTGACTTTTGCTGTGCTCGATGCGATCGCGATCGCTCCGCTAATTAAAAACGGTCAGCTCCGCGCCTTAGCCATCATGGGGACTAAGCGCTCACCGGCACTGCCTGATGTTCCGACACTCGCACAATCCGGTATTGCTTTTGAGTCCGTCGGCTGGCATGCGATTTTTGCGCCGGCCAATCTACCCAAGTCTCTGGCGGATCGGCTGAATCAAGCAATCAATGCGGTTTCTGCACAACCCGAGATCCGTGAAAAGATCGTCTCCGGTGGCTCAATCCCGGCCGACCCTCCCTGGACAGTAGATACCTGGACAGCGCAGTTTCAACGTGATGTACAAACCTGGGGTGATATCGCTCGTAAATCCGGTGCTAAAAACGATTGACTTTCACAAGCAACGATTGAGTACGAGAAGAACGATTGAGTACGAGAAGAACGATTGACTATGAGAAGAACAATTGAATATGACAAGCTTTATTGATAAGAAATATACCGTTAAAGTCCTGCGTGATGTGCAATACGGAGTCGGTGGTATTCACCATACGACCACACCGCGCGAGCGTGCTTTATGCCTGGATGTTTATCTCCCCGAGTTGTCTGCTGAGGACACGTGCGCACAGGGCTCCATGGGTAAACCTGCCTTGATTATGGCGTTCGGAGGTGCGTTTCATCGCGGCTCTAAAGAAGCTGACGAATTTGATAATGAAGGTCATCGCAACACCCCAGTCTCGACTTACTGCTATGAGTTTGCCAGGCGTGGGTATGTGACGTTTTCGATTGACTATCGACTGGTGCAAGAGGATCCAGATCCGGGTGTGAATAACGTGATGCTCGATAAGTCCACCATTAAACGTTCACGTATGGATCATGTCCGTAAATTACTTGGTCTGGAGCCCGCCACCACTGAGATGCTGTGGGCTGGTATGGAAGCTGCCTTCGATGACATGCGTCAGGCTTTTGAATATGTCGCTGCACATGCATCAACGTATGGCATCGACGTATCCAGAATTGCCGTGGGTGGTTTTTCTGCTGGTGCGCGGATGGCGGCTTGTGCGACCTATGGGAAAAATATCCCTGCCGCTGCGGTGGTTGCACTCTCGAGCATGCTGGGCATGGAGGAAGCGAAACGCTTGATCTTGCCTGGAGGCACCTATGCTCCGGCACTGATTGTGGTGGGTGAGAATGATCTCGATTACGTCAAAGCTCTAGGCGAGCAGTCCCATGCATATTTTGATCAGATGGGCGTGACCAATGAGCTGTGGGAGATCCCGGGGGGTACGCATTTTTATCCCGCCTCAAGTCTGATGCACAAAAGTGGTGACGCGTCTGTCACCGGTCAGCTCGAACCCGTTATCGCAGATTTTCTCTACCGTTCTCTACACTTGTCAGAGCTAAGTCAAACATTACATAAGCAATAAACCTGTTGGCTACATCCCAAGCAACTCTGTTCGAGTAAAGTTTTTCGTGCCTGTATCACCTCCTGAGCCATCTAGCCATTAATAATTAGTAACAAAATATTTGGCTAGAGAGTGCAAAGATGAAATTACAAACGCGCCTGGGGGCTGCGTTGACAGGTATTTTGCTGAGCCTGCTACTTGTGAGCGCGTACGAATTCGTCTTTGAACCAAATACTTCGCCGACTTTTCGCCTGGTCTTCCGGGATCTAAGAATCGCGGTGCTGGAGTACAAAGCTAAAAGATATAGCGTCAAAACCTGGTTCAAAAGGGTGTTCACTGCGACACCCTCAAAACAATCGTTTCCAGAATTACAAGCATTTGTGATAAAAAGAACTTAGCGAGCTTTAGGCTGTTCATTGATCAGTTGAACTACGCATACAACAAGGCAAAGGCACATGGATCGTACCGAGCGTTTCTACAAAATCCAGACCATGCTGATGGCAAAGCCTTCGGTCACGATGAAACAGATGCAAGAGGCTTTAGAAGTCTCGCGCGCGACCTTGAATCGCGATCTTGCTTATATGCGAGATCGTTTGGGCGTACCCTTCGCTTGGGATGCTTCTTTGCGTGGCTATGCGCTGACCAAACAGCCAACCAACGCCCGCACGTTTGAATTACCGGGTGTTTGGTTTAGCGAGCAGGAAATTCACTCCGTCCTGACAATGCTTGAGATGATTTCAAAGCTTGAACCTGGAGGTTTGCTTGCGCCCCATGTGAAACCTTTCAAAGCCCGGCTTGAGGGTTTGCTTGAAGAAGGCACCGGCAGTGCCTCGGAGGCCTCAAGCAGAATTCGTATTGTCCCCATAGGGCAGCGCAAGGTTAAGAACGAATATTTTCAACTTCTCGCACAGGCGTTGATCAACCGTAAGCGAATCAAGATTCATCATTATGCTCGCCAACATGGTAGGACTACGGAGCGTGAGGTTTCGCCGCAGCACTTGGTGTATTACCGTGACAATTGGTATCTCGATGCATATTGTCATTTGCGTAATGATTTGCGTAGTTTTGCTGTCGATGCGATTACACAGGCACAAATGACTGAGCAGGCTGCGCGCGATATCGGGGACAAAGAACTCAAGGATATGTTTGAGACGAGCTACGGGATATTCAATGGAAAAAATCGTCAGGTAGCGAAATTGAAATTCACGGCGTTCCGTGCCCAGTGGGTCGCCCAGGAAACGTGGCATCCAGAGCAGGTCAGCAAAATATTGCCAGATGGCAGTTATGAGCTTGAAGTCCCTTATGGTGAGGACTGGGAGCTGATTCAGGATATTTTGAAACAAGGCGCAGATGTTGAGGTGCTCGCGCCAGATCAACTTAGAGTCAAAGTCAAAGAGACTATAGAAAAAATGGCCAAGCTCTACTGAGTCTGTGTGGCGTATTTAATGGGCATGTCGATATGAATGTCGTTACATCCACTTACATCTTTTCTGTTTAAACAGCTTAATTTTGCGGTTATTCCTCTATCGCTAAATCATCTGGATTTATAAAATATCTCTTTTATGTGAAGTGGGATATATCCAATGGAATCGCGGATCTCCAAAATCGAAGCTATCATTCCCATGCTCGCTACGCGAGAGGATTTGGCCATACACGAGGGCTTAATGCGTGAGGAGTTGACCAAGCTCAAGGGCTTGATGCGTGAGGATTTGACCAAGCTCGAGGGCTTAATGCGCGAGGAGTTGGCAAAACACGCAACAGCTACTCATGCTGCAATCAATCAACAAACATTGAAAATAATTGTTTGGGTGACAGGGGTGTTTGCAATGTCGACAGCGACAAGTTTTTTCATTGCTGCGCGTATGCACGCCTGAACTGATTAAACTCAATCCATCTTGCAACGTATGTTTGACCTGAGCAAATCTTGGACGCGTTCTACACCGATCATTACACTTTGCCATTGCCCGAGGGGCATAGATTTCCGAGCGCTAAATATGGCCTGCTGCGTCAGGCTGTCCAGTCATTACCTAACCTCAATTTAAAAGAAGCCAGGGCTGCGACCGATACCGAGTTACTACTTGCGCATGATCCTCTCTATGTCCAGCGTGTTATTCACGGCACACTCAGTCCTGCAGAACAGCGGGAGATCGGTTTCCCTTGGAGTCCTGCGATGCTCGAGCGCTCACGCCGCTCGGTTGGTGCGACACTGGCGGCCAGTGAGGCGGCACTACGGGATGGAATCGGGCTCAATATGGCCGGCGGTACCCATCACGCCTATAGAGATAAAGGTAGTGGTTACTGCGTCTTTAACGATATTGTGATCGCTGCGCGTGTACTGCAAAGACAACATCCCCGTGGCTATCAGGTCGCAGTCATTGATCTGGACGTCCATCAAGGCAACGGCACCGCCTCTATCCTGAAAAATGACTCATCTATTTATACGCTGTCCCTACACGGGGAAAAAAATTTCCCCTTCCGTAAAGAGCCGAGCGATCTGGATATCGGTTTACCAGACGGTTGTGGGGATGAAGAGTACCTGGAGGCATTAACACAAGCACTCTATATAGTAGAGAGTACTTTTAACTTTGATTTTATTATTTACCTGGCGGGTGCAGACCCTCACGAGGGTGATCGTTTGGGCAGGTTAAAGCTCACTCAGGCGGGCATGTTGGCCCGAGATCAGCAGGTCTTTGCTTTTGCCCATAAACATCATGTACCAATTGCCGTCACCATGGCCGGTGGGTACGGTGTAGATATCAATACGACCGTGGCAGTACAAAAGCAGACGATTGAGGTGGCGCTTTCAGCAGAGGCGGCACGCAAGCTATAGCCTTCACAGATAGACCCGCTCAATTGCCTCTGAAGCGGGGAAATAGTAAATAATTAAATTGTTCAAAAAAATCACGTTTAATAATTATTAATACTCACTATATGAGAATTAGTAATATATACAAACAAACATTGAAATTATTTTCACAAAACATGCGGTATTTGGTGATATTTCACCAATCCTGTTTGACACAGCAGAAATACTCATGCATAATCTTTTGCTCTGCTTCTGAAACAAAACGCGAAAGCGAAACGTACGGTAGCAGTAAAAAGTACAAATCAGTACAAAAAGCAGTACAGAATTCGCAGTACCCTGTTCTTTAAAAATTTGACAACCGATAAGTGTGGGCGCTTGGAATGAGTGCGCAG
>DAIMDD010000031.1:0-9848 GCA_036725985.1 Burkholderiaceae bacterium | reverse complement strand
TCTCCGTAATTATTTTTTTAATTTTGACACAATCACGGGGTGAGATGACTTAGTTCAAGGCAAAGGAATGGAAAAAATCGCTTTAATTGTGAGTGAGTCGGTGTTTTGCGTCAGACCTTTACCAATACCCGCCTGAAAGGCGAAGGGTTTGCCTTCCCAATACATCATCAGAAAAGCAGCTTGACCGGTCTCCTGATAATTAAACGACTGGTTCAGGGCTCCGATATCAGAGTAATACTCAACCCCTAAAGCCAGCTCAGAAGTAACCTCTCGCGAGACACGGGCGGCTAGTGAGAAATTTGGACTGGTGCTCTGATAAGGCTGAGAGAGCTGGTACCCAAAAATTGGATTGACCGAGACCAGCCATTTATCAATATGCTTACCGATGATGAAACGTGCCTCTGCAGCGTAGCGTGACTGCTCATACTGATACAACTGATTGCCGACTTCGAGATTAACCCCCGCAAAAAAATCATAGCCGTCTTTTTCAAGAATCGGCAGCCATTTCAGGCGGGCTTTATAGCCAGCGTACTCCCAATTACCGCCATTAAATACGGTGTTCAAATAAAGACCCGCCTCCAAGCCATGTCCCAAACCGTACGCCAGTTCAGGTGTGAGCCTGGTATTGCCGGCATTCATGACCTCGCCGCGATAACTCGGCGATTTGATGCCGTTAGGCGTGGTGTTGACGTGCAGCTCCAGGCTGTACTCACCTTTCTCGTTAATTTCGTCGTCGTAGACCTGGATTTCATCTTGCAAAACAGCATGGCTCACGGGAATAACCGTCAGCAAACCTAATGCAAAAAATAATTTTGAAAGAAAGCGTTTCACGATTTGATGGAGCCTGAATTAAGCTCGCAGCTAACCAATGGCATTGCTCATTGCCTGTGCGAGCTCAGACATTGTATGTTGTTCCAGATTCTGCATCACGCCTAATAAATGCTGAACCGTTGCAGGATTAAGGTCAGCAGCATTTTGCTTAAATTTGCGAATGAAATCCTCATCTGAGGCTGGATTTTCAGGCTCACCGTTGGGTAGTGGCACATCAATCTCAAAAGCTGAGCCATTTTTAGTCCGGATAGCCAAAGCTGCACCACGCTCTTGCGGATAGGCTTTTTCCCAGCGCTCACTCGTCCCGGAAGTAATACGGGTAGCGAGATCACGAATTTCCTGATTTGCCACCGTTTCAGAGGTGTAACGATGCTCACCTGCATCTCCGCAGTAAGCGGCCATCGCGCTTGAAAAAGACAAACTGAATTTTGCCCCCTCAGGCGAGTCGGGTAACTCCGTTGAACCGCAAAAACTAACCGCGACGGGATAAGTGGTGATATTGACCGTGTCCAGATCCTGAAATTTCAACTGTTTGTCACGCATCACTGAAAGCAGGCCGTCAATTGTCGGATGAATGTGGCGACAGGCTGCGTGGAATTTTATGTATTGTCCCAGGATATAAAAATCTGAACCCAAGCCGTCAAATAAATGCTCCGTGTCTACGCTGTCAGCCATTGCTTTGAACAATCCCTTTTCACCCTCAAGCGCTTTCATTGGACCTTTAGCACCTCGCAGGGCGAGCTCCACAGACATCACGCCCGCCATCGCTGCTTTACCGGGATGTATAGGCTTGACCATCGCCCCATCGTTGAGGATTTCGAGCAAACCGGCACCTTGCAGCGCAGCGATTCCTAACGCATTCGCCATTTGCTCTTTATTAAGCCCAGCCATCACGCCACAGGCCGTGGCCGCTCCCAGCACACCAATCGTGCCGGTCGTATGAAAGCCTCGCCCCAAGTGTGAAGGGTTCATCGCTTTGGAAATACGATTAACAATTTCATAGCCCATGGTCATCGCGAGCAGGAATCTTTTCCCATCGAGATTTTTAGCCTCGCCGAAAGCCAAGGCGGCCGGAATCACAGCTACCCCCGCGTGCACGCCGCCATAGCGGTAACCATCATCCATATCCAGGGCATGACTGCTCACACCATTGGCGAGTGCCGCATGTATCGCGGGGACTTTTTTATTCGAACCGAATAAGGTAGCCTGCTGGACACCTTCGAGACTCGCCATATAACCAATCATCATTTGCGGGAAATCCATTTTCAGACCCGCAAGCGTCACGCCCATCAGATCAATCGTCAGCATTTTTGTTTTATGAATCACCGCGGGTGGAAGGTCTTCATATTTCATGCTGCAAAAATATTCAGCAAATTTCTCGAGGATTGATTGCATAGGGAGTCTCTTTTAAGCGATTATTTAATCAGTTCTTTAACGATTCAATTTTTGATTTGAATTTTGCTGTGTATTTTGAATGACATCTTGCTTCAGATCACACCCTGAGTCTTGAGCGCCTCGAGCTCCGAGTCCTTCAACCCGAGCCAGTCACCATAGACTTGCCGATTGTGCTGTCCGAGTTTGGGACTGGAGACTGTTTTCACGCGATCAGCTCCATGAATGATGATCGGACTGGCAGGCAACACCACACGTCCTAGTTCCTCATCATCAAACCACTCAAGAGCGCCACGTGCATGCATGTGCGGATCGTTCATGACCTCGGGCAAACTGCGCACGGGTGCGGCAGGAAAACCATGCTTGCTGCTTAAAGCAAACAGCTCAGCGCGTGTAATGGTGCGTGTCCAGTCCTCGACAAAGCGGTCCGTGCCTACCATGTCGGCCACCCGCGCTTTGTTTGTAGCAAATCTTTCGTCGTTCACTAAATCCTCGCGTCCCATTGCGGCGAGAATATTTTGCCAATGACGCTCTGTCGCGCAGACGATCGCGATATGGCCATCCGAGGCTTCGTAAACGCTATAAGGTGCAAGCGCCAGGCCGCCATGACGATTACCAACACGCGGCGGGATGACGCCCTCATTCCGGTATAGGAGACCGATATTGGAAGCAAGAGTTGGGTAGGCTGTCTCTTGCATCGAGACCTCAACCAGGCGACCTTGATGCGTGCGGGTTCTCTCGAACAAGGCGGTTATGATTCCAGCATAAAGATGCACGCCGCTTAAAAAATCAACTAACGATGCACCCGAGCGCATCGGTGGACCATCTGCAGCACCCGTCACGCTCATAATGCCCGAGGAGGCCTGTATCGTGACATCCATCGCCAGGTTATCGCGATCCGGACCCGAGAGGCCATAGCCTGTGCCAGTGCCGTAGATCAGTTTGGGGTTGAGCTTGTGCAACACCTCCCAGCCCAGGCCAAGCCGATCCATCACGCCAGGCGCAAAATTTTCAACCAGAATATCTGCGCGACCGATCAACTCTTTAAACATCTCCTTGCCACGCGGCGATTTCAAATTAAGCGTGATGCCTTTCTTATTAACGTTGAGCATTGCCATTGGCAAGGATGCGCCACCGCTGACTTTTGCTCGTATACGGGTCGGCTCACCAAGCACGGGTTCAATCTTGATGACCTCAGCGCCAGCTTTTGCCATCAAAAAAGTTGCATATGGACCCTGATAAATCTGCGTCAGATCAATCACAGTCACACCGGCAAGCGGCATATTATCGGTCTGTGCAACAGTAGCGCTAGTTGTCGTGCTGGTCATCAGAAATCTCTCCGTGCGCTGCGCTTATCGAATACCTTTGAGGATTTTTTTGGCAATCGACATGCGATGCACCTCCGATGGCCCCTCATACACGCGCATTACTCTCACGCGTTGCGCCATCAAATGCAAGGGCAACTCCTTGGTCACGCCCATTGCACCGAAAGTCTGCATCGCGTGATCGATCACCTCACTGGCCATTTCAGTGGCATAGACTTTAATCATAGAAGCCTCGGTACGGATATCCATACCCAGATCCTGTTTCCTGGCCGCATCGAGCACCATCAATCTGCATGCATGCATTTTCATTGCGGCATCAGCGATCCACCACTGAATCGCCTGGCGATCAGAAAGCAGCATACCGAAAGTCTTGCGTTGCTTGGCATGCGAGCCCATCATCTCGAGCGCGCGACGACACATACCTAAACACCACGCACCCATTTGCAGACGACGAATATTGAGTCGTAACTGCATTGGCGCAAAGCCCTCGCCGATATTACCCAGCAGATTGCCGGCAGGTATGCGGCAATCTTCAAAAGCGATTTCATAAGTACGATGACCTGCAAGCATTGGGATTTCGCGCAAGACATTAAAACCGGGGGTGCCACGATCAACTAGAAATGCAGAGATGCCTTCGTGACCTTTACCGCCACCGACGCGTGCCATCACAACCGTGAAGTCGGCCGAGGACATGCGGCTAACCCAGATTTTGCGACCGTTAATGACCCATTCGTCACCCTCTTTTTCAGCTCGCGTAATCATGCCCGAAGGATCACCACCAGCATTAGGCTCGGAAATCGCAATCGCTGATTTAGCTGTACCCGCTGCGTAGGGTTCGAGATATTTCTTTTTCTGCTCTTCGTTAGCTGTCGCCATCAGCATATGCAGATTGGGTGAGTCAGGCGGAAAAGTAAAGGGTGTGATTGTGCGGCCAATCTCCTCGTTCAACGCCACCAGGGTCACGGCCGACAACCCTGCGCCGCCGAGTTCCTCTGGTGCATCCAGCGCCCACAGTCCAAGCTCTTTACATTTTGCATTGAGCGCAGCTTCTTCGTCTTTTGTGAGCGCGAGATGCTGCCCTTTGATTTCACGCTCAAGCACCGCTTGCTCGAGCGGCATTAATTCCTGGTCAACAAATTTAGCTACCAGGTCAACAATCATGCGGGACTCTTCGTCCATACCATCTATCGCGTTTTGCATGTCCACAGTCTTTTCTGCCTTATGAATCTGAGTTGATTAACTACCCTTGAATACTGCCGGACGCTTGTCACGGAAAGCTGTGACCGCTTCTTTATGATCATCGGTCGAGTACATCGCCGCCATGTGAGAAGAGGCCATCTCCAGATGCGTGCGCAAGTCCATTGAGGCACTCTGACGGGCTGCGCGTTTCATCATCCTGACAGCCAGTTGTGGCTGTGCGCTGATCTGAGCGGCCATTTCGTAGGCGCTCGCCATCAGTTGATCATCCTCGACCACTTTATTTACGATACCCAGCCTCTCAGCCTCTTCGGCCTCAACCCAGCGCGCAGTCCAGAAAAGCTCAAGCGCCTTGGGTAAGCCAACAAGTCTGGGCAAATACCAGGTGCCACCATCGCCTGCGAACAAACCTACTTTGACATAGGTTTCTGCAAACTTGGCGCTACGCGCTGCAATCCTGATATCGCCCATCAGCGCCATATCCATACCCGCGCCTGTTGCCACACCATTGACTGCGACAATCACGGGCTTATCCATCCGCTCTAGCGTCAAAGGAATGCGGTGCACTTGCTCTGCAAGAAACAGCTTGCGACTATAGGCGCTGTCTTCGGTACGGTTTTTCATATTGCCGACATCGCCGCCCGAACAAAAGCCCTTACCCGTGCCGGTGAGGATCACCACATTCACATCCTCACGCGCCTGGGACTCCTCCAGTGCCTCAGCCCAGGCCTTCAACATTTCGCTCGTAAAGGCGTTGTATTTTTCCGGGCGATTCAAGCGTATGGTCGCGATTTTGTCGTGAACTTCGTAGACCAGCTGATCAGTCATTATTTCTCCGATTTTTTAATTTTCCGTGCGTGCTCGTGAGCACCGCTATGTGTGTCTATTCTAGCGAATGGCGACCAAAGGATTGCTTTATATTAATGGGCTTACTCAGCGTGCTTAATGCCACGTGCTTTGGCAAGTTTGACCCACATATCCAACTCCCGATCGACATAGGCTGCAAACTCTTTGACGGTCATATCTGAAGGCGAGGACGCTTCTTTTGCGAAGACTTCACGCATTTTCGGCATTGCAGATACCTCACGAATCGCCTTGTTGAGGGCTTGAGCCAGGCTGACAGGCATATTTGCAGGGGCATAGACACCAAACCAGACATCGACCTCATAACCCGGCAAGTCAAGCGCTACAGTTGGTAAATCCGGAAAAAACGACGAAGGCGCGGCAGAGGTCGCGGCAATCGCTCTGATTTGTTTACCCTTTAGCGCTCCGCCAATCGATGCTGGTGCTGTAATCATGGCATCAATCCGGCCACCGATCATATCGGTCAGCACCCCTGTAATGCCTTTATAGGGGACATGATTCATGTTGATACCCGCCATAGAGTTGAACAACTCGGCAGCCATCTGCCCGATCGAGCCTATCCCAGCCGAACCGTAATTGATTGGACCATTCTTGCTGGCTGCGATCAGTTCTTTGACGTTTTGATAAGGCGTCTGATTACTAACCACTAGCAGCATTGTTCCCTGTGCAACCATGGCCACAGGTGTGAAGGATTGACGCGGATCAAAGGGCAGTTTTTCCTCGACTGCTGCGCGCGTCACAAAGGAATTAGAACTGAACAGCAGTGTCGCACCATCTGGTTTTGCACGTGCAACCTCAGCCGAGCCAATAATCCCACCCGCACCGGGTTTGTTTTCAACGATGACGGTAATCCCAAGTTTGATTGAGAGTTGCTCGCTCAGCGCACGTGCAAAGACATCATTACTTGCGCCTGGCGTGAATGGGACGATCATACGAATGACTGAGGGTATCGTCGTGGTCTCACACACCCCATCTCCTGGAGTGAACCAGCACGACAACCCAACAATAACCATGAGACCAAATCTGACGCGATCCATGAAACCAGTAGTTTTCATTTCATCCCCATTTTTATGTTTTTTTACATTTTGACACACTCTAAGTCGTCTAAATACCTAGGCGATATTCAATGAAAGAGATAACATTTGAATCATTAAAAATATAAGCAGTACGGAGACATACATGCGCATAGCGATTCGATCAGTCATAGGTGCCGGTTTAATCGGTGTGTGTACATTATTTTCTGGCGCGGCTCCCGCTCAAAATGCCTACCCTTCGCGTCCGATCACCATCATCGTGCCGTTCGCACCAGGCGGCAACCTTGATGTAACAACTCGAATCGTTGGCGCGGAGCTATCCAGAATCTTAGGCCAGCCTGTTGCCGTCGATAACAAGGCGGGAGCAGGTGGCGCCATCGGCCATCAGGCCCTGGCCCGAGCAAATCCTGATGGCTATACCTTGCTCACGACAGCGAATGGCAGCTTTACCGTGACGCCCAGACTACAAAAGGGTAAACGCCCCTTTGAAGCCAGACAGTTTGCGCCGATTGGCATGATTGGAATTACTCCCCAGGTATTAGAGGTACGCGGTACAGAAAAATTTAAAACCTTCAATGATTTTTTAGCGTATGCCAAGGCCAATCCTGGTAAGGTCACGGTCGGACACTCAGGTAACGGTACCACCAATCACATCTCCCTCTTGCAACTCGAAGAGGCCGCTGGCATCAAACTCAATATCGTCCCTTACAAGGGCTCCGGACCTGCTCTCTCCGACTTGCTAGGCGGCCAGATTGATGCAGTCGTTGACCAACTCCCTAGCTCGATGAGTTATTTAAAGAGCGGCAAACTCACACCTCTTGCGGTGACGACCATTCAGCGTGCACCAGATCTTCCCGAAGTTCCAACTTTTGCTGAGTTGGGGTTGAAAAATTTTGATGTTTCAACGGCCTCTGGACTATTGGCACCAGCCAATACACCTGCCACGGTTATTGAGCAATTAAACAAGGCACTCAATCAAGCTCTCGGCAATAAAGATGTGGCAGAGCGCCTGATCGCTTTAGGCTCGGCGCCAACCCCCATGTCTAGCAAACAGTTCAGTGAGTTTTTAAAGACTGAAGATGCAAAAGCTGAGGCGCTGGAGAAACGCGGGGTGCTGGTCGCGGAGTAGTGTGCCGAACAATATTAGGCAAGTTACAGGGTAAAAATCGCGCAGATCGCCTAGAGCCAGGCTAGATCTGAAGTTTGTTCAACCTGAACATCCATTCAATCAATTTCAATTTTGACCGTCTGACTTAACGTAGTGACACGTTGCACTTCCTGCCTGATGTAAGCAGCAAACTCTTTAGGGCTGTTACCGACTACAACTGCAGCCTGATCTTCAAACGTCTTACGCACCTCAGGATCTTTCAATACCTTTGATACTTCGCGATAAAGCTTATCAATAAGCGGCTGAGGCGTTCCTGCGGGAGCAAACAAACCATTCCATGACTCTAGCTGCAAATCCAGAATACCCGCGTGCATCATGGTGGGCACAGTGGGTAACTGAGGCAGTCGTTGTTTAGACGTTACCGCTAGAGGACGCACTTTGCCTGACTGGATATACGGGATAGCCGAGAGCGCAGTCATAAAAAAGATATCGACTTGTCCGCCAAGCAAATCATTTAATGCCAGTCCCGCACCACGATAAGGGACATGTAGCAATTTGATATTTGCACCGAGCTGAAATAACTCAGCTGAAACATGCGGCACGCTCGCACTACCTGTGGAGGCATAGCTCAGTTTACCCGGCGACTTCTTTGCCAGCTCGATCAATTCAGGTAAGGAAGCAACCTGCAAGCTCGGTCCAACGACAAGGACGGCTGGCGACATCATAATTTCAGTGATGGGTGCAAAACTTTTTTCCGCATCAAACTTTACATCTTTGAACAAGACACTACTCGAAATAAGTTGCGAGGCGGCGACCAAAAGCGTGTAACCATCAGGTGCGCTTGCTGCGACAATTTCTGAAGCACGATTTGAACTTGCACCCGGTTTGTTCTCAACAATAAATGGCTGACCAAGTATCGCCTGTAATTTAGAGGCAATCAAACGAGCAGTCAGATCGGTTGGGCCACCTGCCTGGTAGCCGACTAAAATACGTACGGATTTATTTGGATAGCTTGCAGCCGTATCCTGAGCCGATACAGTGCCACCAGCGCCCAGCAAGATCAGCACCAGGAGCAAAAACAGTTTTTGTTTCATGAACGTATCGTTTTATCGCTGCCGATCACGTGCAAAATTAGTTGCCAACGTGAAGGGCAAACGATTAAGGTCATTCTCAAGAGCTTAAAGCTTGTAGGCCTGGCGTGCGATTAATTTCCACTCACCTGCAATAAATCGCCACACGTAAATCACATCGATCTCAACATGCACGATCGTGCCTTTCGCGCCTGGATCGGTGTCAGCAGAGACGTGATTTCTAACTACCGCGGTATCACCCTGCATATGAATGGTTTGTTTGGATACATCGATAGTTTTAAAGACGGAGCGTTTTTGTACTAGAGCATCGATAAATTGTGCTTTATTTTCGAGACGGCCGTTTGAGTGACCATAGGTCAGATCCGCAATCGAGATTTTATCTAGCTGCTGAGGATCTGCAGATTTGATTGCAGCATTCAAAGTGTCCATCGCCTTAGAAACACCTTCCTCTGTTTGCTGAGCGTAGGCATTGACACCAAGGCTCAAGAACAGAGCCAAACCAAAAATTCTAATCATTCGAATCATATAAGTCTCCAGATATTTTTTTATGGGCGAAGTTCTAAGTTTTAAAAACCTGAAATATGCATGAGCTACTGTAGTCCAAATTACAGATTTTCTCTAGACACACAATTCCTTACAAATTTATAGAGGACAAACTTGTATCCTAGCGCTCAATACGTATTGTGATTTTTTATAGACATCCATATCATCCCCGGATTACCGGTAACACAGTGCCATGACCTGAGGAAAAGATGGAAAAACGCGTGACCGCATTGGAGGTTCGTATGGATCAGACTGCAAAATCGATTGAGCGTCTTGATCGGTCGATTTCAGACTTACGCATCGACATGGATAGAAAGTTTATCCATATCGAAGAAAAAATGGATAAAAAATTTATCCATTTCGAAGAAAAAATCGAGAAAAGATTTGTGCGGATCGAAGAAATAATCGATCGCAAATTTTGCTGGGCGATCAGCATACAAATCACAAGCATGCTTGCCATGAT
>DAIMDD010000030.1:0-10263 GCA_036725985.1 Burkholderiaceae bacterium | reverse complement strand
GCCGGGTGGTGTGGCAGGGGCGCAATCAATTATGATTGCCCCCTATGCCGATTCAATTTTCAGGTGACGCCTCCTCTGGAACAGATCAATTAAACTGTTAAAACAGCAAGTCGATATTTAATGCGGTAACGGAGAACGTATTTTGCAAATTGATCAAGTCAGAATCGCAGTAGTTGGCCTGGGGTACGTTGGGCTTCCTTTGGCGGTTGAATTCGGCAAAAAAATGCCTGTGATCGGATTTGATATCAATCGCCTGCGCGTTGACGAGCTGAAAAATGGCCATGACCATACGCTCGAAGTTGATGCGATGGAGCTGGGCAGTGCTACAAAATTGACCTACACAACGGAGCTTGCAGAGCTTGCGAATGCAAACTTCTATATTGTCACGGTCCCGACCCCGATCGACCGTTATAAAAATCCTGACCTGACGCCCTTGATCAAAGCGAGCGAAACGATCGGTCAGGTGCTGAAGTCCGGTGATATTGTGGTTTATGAGTCAACGGTTTATCCCGGCGCGACCGAAGAGGACTGCGTACCAGTGCTTGAGCGCGTATCCGGGCTCAAATTCAATCAGGATTTTTTTGCGGGTTATAGTCCCGAGCGCATTAATCCAGGTGATAAAGCGCATCGCGTTAGTACGATTAAAAAAGTCACCTCAGGCTCAACCCCGCAGATAGCGTTGCTGGTCGATGAGGTATATCGCCAGATCATCGTGGCGGGAACGCATCGCGCCTCCAGTATCAGGGTGGCCGAAGCCGCAAAGGTGATTGAAAATACCCAGCGTGACGTCAATATCGCGCTCATTAATGAGCTGGCGTTGATTTTCAACAAGATGGGAATTGATACTGAAGCAGTACTCGAAGCGGCTGGTACGAAATGGAATTTCCTGCCCTTTCGACCGGGGCTTGTAGGTGGCCACTGTATTGGAGTCGATCCTTATTATTTAACGCACAAAGCCCAATCGATCGGCTACCACCCGGAAATTATCCTTGCCGGACGCCGGCTCAATGATTCGATGGGTTCGTATGTGGTGACGCAACTCGTCAAACGCATGACGCAGCAGGGTATTCAGGTCAAGGACGCAAAGATTCTGGTGATGGGCTTAACTTTTAAGGAAAACTGTCCCGATCTTCGTAATACGCGCATCGTCGATATCGTGCATGAGTTGCGCGATTACCATGTTGCTGTAGACGTCTATGACCCCTGGGTAGATATTCAGGAAGCGGAACTCGAGTATGCGATCACCCCAATTTCGGCACTTACGCCAGGCGTGTACGATGCCATCGTCGTTGCCGTCGCGCACGGACAGTTCGTCACGATGGGGATTGAGCAAATTCGGGCCTTGTGCAAACCTGAGCATATTGTTTATGACCTGAAATACCTGTTTCCTGCTGAGCAGACAGACATGCGACTCTAATCCATTACAGCGAGAATTTCAGCGTGACAAGTCCTTACGAACAGGTTCAGAAAGTTTTGCGCGCCAAGCCTCGCAAATGGTTGGTGACGGGGTGTGCGGGGTTCATCGGTTCGAATTTGATTGAAACTTTGCTGCGCTTGGATCAGCTGGTTGTTGGTCTGGATAATTTTGCAACAGGTCATCGGCGTAATCTTGATGAGGTCCAGGCCTCAGTCACCTCAGAGCAATGGGCCAGATTTACGTTTGTCGAGGGTGACATTCGTCAGCTGGACGTATGCGCCCGCGCAGCGAGCGGTGCGGAGTTTGTACTTCATCAGGCTGCGCTTGGCTCGGTACCCCGCTCGATTGCTGATCCGGTCACAACCAACGATGTGAATATTTCCGGCTTCCTCAATATGCTTGTCGCCGCCCGCGATGCAAAGGTTTCTGCGTTTGTATTTGCCGCCTCAAGCTCGACCTATGGGGATCACCCGGCTTTACCAAAAGTCGAAGATCAGATCGGTAAGCCTTTGTCTCCCTATGCTGTTACAAAATACGTCAATGAGCTGTATGCGGAGGTGTTCGCGCGGACCTATGGACTTGCGAGTGTGGGCTTAAGGTATTTCAACGTGTTTGGCAAACGTCAGGATCCCGAAGGTGCTTATGCTGCGGTGATTCCCAAGTGGATTGCTGCCATGATTCGTAACGATGACGTGCTGATCAATGGCGATGGTGAAACGAGCCGTGATTTCTGTTTTGTAGAAAATGCCGTTCAGGCCAATATCCTTGCTGCGTTGTCCTCTGGGCCAGCGCAGAATCAAATCTATAACGTCGCAGTCAATGCCCGCACTAGTCTGAGTTTTTTGTTTGATCAGTTAGTATCGACGCTCGCTCAACACGGTGTCTCGTATCGCAAAGCACCGGTGTATCGGGATTTCAGGGCTGGTGATGTCAGGCATTCACAAGCCGATATTGGTAAAGCGCAAAAACTGCTCGGTTACGCGCCGACCCATACCATCTCGCAGGGGCTTGAGGTTGCGATGCCCTGGTATGTCAGGTTTCTGAAATAGTTTTAACTGCTGGCTAGTTCACGGACCCAGTGCGCGGTCGAGGGATCATAAGGACTCACATCGGGATCGCTACCCAGAGCATCGAGTCGACGCTCGATATCGCTAGCGACTTGCTTGCCAAACTCCACACCCCATTGATCAAAGGGGTTAATGCCCCAGATCACAGCTTCGACGAATACTTTATGTTCGTAGAGCGCAAGCAGTGCGCCCAGTTGTCTTGCATCAAGACGAGGCAACACGATCAGCGTCGAGGGGCGACCGCCGGGGTGTACACGGTGTTTGGCGAGCAGTGCCGCGCGCTCAGGATCTGAGACGGTTTTTTTGACTTCGTTGAGTGCCTTGTCAAAAGACTTGCCTTCAAGCAAAGCTGCCCGCTGTGCCAGGCAATTCGCGATCAGCAGGCGGTGATGCCTTGTATGGCGATGGTCGGGTTTCGCGCACAAAATAAAGTCTACCGGCGCACCTACTCCATCCTGATGCAACCATTGGAAGAAAGTGTGCTGACTGTCAGTGCCAGGCATACCCCAGACGACCGGACTGCTAGGTACATCGAGCGTTTCTCCCTCGCGTGTGGTTGACTTGCCTAGCGACTCCATTTCGAGTTGTTGAAGCCACGGCACAAGATTACGCAGGCGAGCATCATAGGGGCAGAGTGCGAACGAGGCATAACCAAGAACACTGCAATTTACAACGCCGCTAAGCGCCATTTGAACAGGCGCATTATGTTCGATTGGAGCATGTAGAAAGTGCTCGTCCATCGCGGCAGCACCTGCCAGCATTTCGTTGAGTGCTTCTTGACCAAGTCCGAGGGCAATAGGTAACCCGATAGAAGACCAAATTGAATAGCGGCCACCCACCCAGTCCCAGAACTCAAAAATATGCTCATCGCTAATACCAAACTCTTGTGCTGCCCGGCGGTTCGCAGTGACAGCGACAAAACGGTCTAGCGGATGCTCAACTCCACCGGCTCTTAACCAGTCGATTGCACACGCAGCGTTTGCCAGAGACTCAATGGTCTTGAAGGATTTTGAAGACACGATCACCAAGGTGTCGAGCGGGTCGAGACCTTCAAGCGCAGCGGTAATAGCATGTGCATCGACATTGGACGCAAAGCGAATGGTGCGACGTCCAGCGCCCCCCTGTAGAGCGTCGACCGCAAGGCGCGGTCCCCAGTCGCTGCCGCCGATTCCCAGATGAATGACGTTGCGATAACGATTTTGAGAGTTTGCCTGCTCGATAAAATTAGCCAGTCGTGTCTGTTCTGTCCGTATCGCGTCCGCGACACCCGCTGGAGGATTTTCAGCACGCAAGGCCGTATGCCAGGCTGGGCGGTTCTCCGTCCAGTTGGAGTGGCCTCCTTCGAACAAATCTTTGCGTGCGACCTCAAACCCTTGCTGCTCCAGGAGTGCTTTTGACGCCAGAACGAGCTCCGGTGAATGACGTTGAGTGCTCAGGTCCACATCCAGATCCGCAGCGCGCACGATTCTCAGTTCGTCCAGCGATAAGGGGCTGGCGAGTGCGGCTTCGGAGAAGGCGATCCAGGCGGGGCTTTTTGACAACGCGCTCATGTGATTCAGGTCCGACTTAAAAGGGCAGGGTGACGTGAGGAGCGAGCGCGAGCAATTGTTCGCGAAATGCCTGTTTAATGCGCGAAAGTGCTTCGGGTGTATCGCCCTCAAAGCGCAGCACGACGACAGGTGTAGTGTTGGAGGCGCGTGCCAGTCCGAAGCCATCGCTATAGTCTGCACGCAGACCATCGATTTTGATGACTTCAGTGGCGTGGTTGAAAACCCCCTCTTTCTGGAGGCGTTCAATCAGCGCGTGCGGCTCGCCTTCTTTCATTTCGAGTTTGAGTTCAGGCGTCGATACTCCTTGCGGCAAGGCCTCAAGTACAGCTGAAGGGTCATCGCTGCGCGAGAGGATTTCCAGCAAGCGGGCACCTGTGTAGAGGCCATCGTCAAAGCCAAACCATCTTTCTTTGAAAAAGACGTGGCCACTCATTTCACCCGCAAGCGGAGCGCCTGTTTCAGCCAGTTTGGCTTTAACCAGCGAGTGACCCGTCTGGCACATCAGAGGCTTGCCACCTGCTTTACGGATCTCAACGGCAACATGACGGCTGCATTTCACGTCATAAATAATGGTCTCGCCCGGGCAGCGCTCAAGCACATCGCGCGCGTAGAGGATCAGTTGGCGATCAGGCCAGATAATCTGACCAGATTTAGTCACTACGCCTAGCCGGTCGCCATCGCCATCAAAAGCCAGACCGATTTCGCAATCAGTAGTTTTGACGCAATGAATCAAATCTTCTAGGTTATGTGGTTCGGCCGGATCCGGATGGTGGTTCGGAAAGGTGCCATCTACTTCGCAGAAAAGCTCAGTGATTTCGCAGCCCATGCCACGGAATAACTGGGGAGCAACGGCTCCCGCCACGCCATTGCCACAATCGATCGCGATTTTCATCGGTCGCGCGAGCTTGAGGTCGCCAAGTACGCGCGCAAGATAGGGTGTCAGAATATCGACGGTTTGAGCCTTTCCTCTAGAGGTTGAGCGAGGAGGGATCGCAGCGACCTCGTCACGTAGTCTGAGAATGGACTCGCCGTGCAAGGTGCCGCCACCCATCATCATTTTGAAACCGTTGTATTCGGGTGGGTTATGGCTGCCTGTAATGGCAACGCCCGAGCCTGTCTTCAGTGTGTGCGCCGCAAAGTACACCAGAGGGGTTGGAACCTGTCCGACGTCAATCGTGTCGATACCTCCATCGCGAATACCTTGTTGCAAAGCCTCGGCAAGGGCGGGACTGCTGAGACGACCATCTCGACCGACTACCAGGGCTGTCACGCCGGCAGCCTTTGCACGCGCTGCTAGTCCGCGACCGAGTTCCTGTGCGAATTCTGGGTTAAGAGCTGTAGGAACAATGCCGCGAATGTCGTAGGCTTTAAACGAAGAATAAGGAAAGGGATGCGATGCGGACAAGATAAAACTCCGGAAAAGTGTACTTAACTTACAATTTAAGCATGATTATCAGGCGCGATCGGCAACTTCCCGTGTGAGGTATTGCCCAGAGGTTGAAATGAATGCCTGAATTGACTGGCTTGAGGAATATATGAGCGTTTTAAAAGAATTAGAGGAACTTCTGGGTGCTTCGCATGTTCTAACAGGTGAGGCGGCTAGCCCCTTTCTGATCGACTGGCGTCGTCGTTATCAGGGACAGGCGCTGGCGGTGGTGCGTCCTGGCTCGACCGAACAGGTTGCTGCCGTTGTTCGCGTGTGCCACCAGCATGGGGTGCCGGTTGTTCCGCAGGGTGGCAATACAGGCATGTGCGGAGGTGCGACGCCTGATGAGTCTGGTCGCGCTGTGGTGCTGTGTCTCTCACGCCTGAATAAAGTTCGCTCAATCGATACCGACAACGATACGATGACCGTCGAAGCGGGTTGCATCCTGCAATCCTTGCAGGAAGTCGCAAGGGCGGCTGGACGCTTATTCCCTTTGAGTCTGGCTGCAGAGGGTAGCTGCACGATTGGTGGCAACCTTGCCACTAACGCTGGCGGAACCCAGGTCTTACGCTACGGCAATACTCGCGAGCTAGCTCTGGGCCTTGAGGTTGTAACGGCTGATGGTGAAATCTGGAATGGCTTGCGCGGTTTACGCAAGGACAACACTGGTTATGACCTGCGTGATTTGTTTATCGGCAGCGAGGGTACTCTGGGTATCATTACTGCAGCGACGCTTAAGCTCTACCCCTTGCCTGTCGCACAACGCACAGCCATGCTGGCTTTGAATTCAATGGAGGACGCCGTGACTGTGCTGTCACGTGCGCGAGCTGGTTTTGGTGCCTCGCTGACTGGGTTTGAGGTGATGGCGGGACCCGTATTGCAAGCGGTTGTGCGGCTGTTCCCGCAACAAAGACTCCCTTTTGAGGGGGCTTCTGCCCAATCGCCCTGGTTCGCTTTGCTTGAGTTGTCCGATAGCGAAAGCGCCGAGCATGCACAGGAGCGTTTTGAGTCTGTCTTGGGTGCGGCGATCGAAGATGGTCTGGTGACCGATGCGGCCATTGCTGAGAACATTGCGCAAAGTAAAGCCATGTGGCATTTGCGCGAGAGTATTCCGCTCGCTGAGGCTGAGCTCGGTAAAAGCATTAAGCACGATGTGTCGATTCCGATTTCGTTGATCGCTCAGTTTGTGCAAACGACCAATGCAGCCTTGCAAGTTAAATTTCCAGGTATTCAGAATATTGTGTTTGGTCATTTGGGTGATGGCAACCTGCATTACAACGTGGCGCGCGCACCGCATCAGACCGAGCAAGAATTGCTTGAGATGCAATACGACGTATACGGGCTGGTGCATGATAGTGTTCACGCACACAGTGGCTCAATCAGCGCCGAGCATGGCGTTGGTCAACTCAAGCGCGATGAGCTGACCCGCTACAAGAGCCCTCTGGAACTTAAGCTGATGAAACAGATCAAGGATGCACTGGATCCCAAGGGACTGATGAACCCCGGTAAAGTCCTGCAAAATTAAGGCAAGCGCATGAGGCGTTTAACCTGGCGGTTCTGGTGGACAGCATTATTGATGTTGACACTCTGCCGCCTGTGCCTGATGGCCTGGCAGTGGCCGCGTGTTTCCGCGGTCGAGGGTTTCTGGCCGATTTTGTTGGGTGGTTTGCGTTTTGACCTTGTCATTCTTGGCATGATGATCGCTTTGCCGGCAGGCTTGGCTCCCTGGTTCGGACATTTCTCCATCCCGGAAAGAATCACCGCCTGGTGGTTTCGTGTGTGCTGGTTCTTGCTTGTCTTGCTTGAATTATCAACGCCTCAATTCATTACCGAATACGACTCCAGACCGAACCGCTTATATGTTGAGTATCTCGACCATCCACGCGAGGTATTTGGTATGTTGTGGGAGGGTTACAAATTTTTATTGCTAGTGGTGGCTCTCGGTATTGGTTTGAGTGTGTGGTTAGGGGCCAGGCTTTTCAGGCCAGGTTGCCCAGACAAGGCTTTGCGGTGGTATTGGCGACCCGCGATGGGTCTGGCGTTGTTGGCATTTTCTGTGATGTCAATTCGGGGCACACTCGATCATAGACCGATCAATACCTCGACAGTTGCTTTTAGCAACGATGCAATGGTCAACACTTTGCCCTTGAATAGTTTTTGGAATGTGGTGAATGCGGTCTACCTCATGCAAAACGAGGTGTATTCCTTCGACCTCTACGGCAAATTACCTATTAGTGAAGTCACTCACATTGTGCGTCAGGCCGCCGGTATGGGTGAAACGATGCTTGATCCGCATTTGCCTACGCTGCATGCTCAAACAGCCAGTCAGAAGCGCGCTCAACCTTTGAATCTCGTCATTATTTTGCAGGAAAGTCTCGGCGCGCAATATTCAAAAAGTCTGGGTGGTGCTGGCCTGACCCCTGAACTGGATGCGCTTGGCAAACAGGGTTGGTGGTTTGAGCGCGCGTATGCGACCGGGACGCGCTCGGTTCGTGGTCTGGAGGCGATTAGTACGGGATTTTTACCTACTCCTGCTCAGGCCGTGCTTGCTTTGCCTCGTGCCGAAACAGGATTTTTTACGATCGCCGCGTTGCTAGGACGCCAAGGGTATTACTCCAGATTCATTTATGGTGGCGAGGCGCATTTTGACAATATGCGTGGTTTTTTTCTCGGCAATGGCTTTAATGAGGTTGTTGACCTGCCAAAATTCCTTGCGCCAAAGTTCGTAGGCTCCTGGGGGGCTTCGGATGAAGATATGTTCAACGAGCTTGACCGGGTGCTTACGCGCGATACCAAACGTGCGACCTTTACGATGGCTTTTTCCGTCTCGAATCATTCTCCCTGGGAATATCCGCAGGGACGCATCATCCCTCAGGGTGAGCCCGCTTCGGTCGTCAATACTGTCCGTTATGCTGATTTTGCCCTCGGTGAATTTTTTAAAAAAGCGCGTCAGTCTTCTTACTGGGACAACACTATTTTTCTAGTAGTCGCCGATCATGATGCACGAGTGTCGGGCGATCTCGTGCCAATCAAACATTTTCATATTCCAGCTCTGATACTGGGTCCCGGAGTGGCGCCTAAATCCGACCCGCAAATCATGAGTCAGATAGACCTTGCGCCGACCTTGCTTTCTCTGATGGGGCTCGATTCGGTGCACCCGATGGTGGGGCATGATTTGACGCAGCAAGCTGCCAACCGCGCCATGATGCAGTTTGGCGATAACTATGGCTATCTCAAGGCGCAGCCTGACTATGGAGAAAGGTTTGTGGTGCTTGAGCCGCACAAGCCAGCCAAAATGAGTCTGTATAAAAAGCCCGCCTTGTTCAGCGAGGCCGATACCTACAAGCCAATTGAAAAGGATGCTGCGCTTGAACGCGAGGCTCTCGCACATGTTTTGTGGCCGAGCTGGACCTACAGGGAGCAACGTTACGCGTTACCCCCTGTGAAAAAATAAGCTGTTTACTTTTTGATTATTTTCAGAGCACTGAAGGCAGAATACGCCCGCTTGCTTGTCCAAAATTTAGTCTTGGATAACCTGGTTTGACGCACTCACCCAGCAGAGTGACCTCATCCCCATTTTCGAGATATTTGCGCTCTTCACCCCAAGGCAGTTTGAGTGCTTGTTTGCCACCGATGCTGATTTCGTTAAAGGTGCCCGCTTGCTCAGGCGCAGGGCCAGACATGGTGCCCGTCCCGAACAAGTCACCTGGCTGCAGGTTGCAACCATTTACGGTGTGATGGGTGATTAGCTGGGAAATAGCCCAATAGGCCTGGTCCAGATTTGTATCAGTCAGCGTTGCAGGTGCAGCGTTTGCCGCCCGCGACTGCTCTGTGGTGAGTTCGGCGGTCAGATGGATATCGTAAAACCCAGCTTCTTTGACCGTCTCACTCATCAAGTAAGGCAAGGGTTGCGGATCCGTTGCGGGTCGTGAGAATGGAATCCTGAAAGGCTCGAGCGCCTCTCTGGTAACAATCCAGGGTGAGATCGTCGTGGCAAAACTTTTTGCCAGAAAAGGTCCGAGAGGCTGGTATTCCCAGTACTGTATGTCGCGTGCAGACCAATCGTTGAGCAGGCATAAACCAAAAATATGCTGATCAGCTTGCTCGATTGGAATCCGTGCGCCTTGTGCGTTACCTGTACCCACAAACACACCCATTTCCAACTCATAGTCCAGACGCTGGCAGGGGCCAAATGCGGGATCCCCGTCGGGCGTAGCGGGCTTTAATTGTCCGACAGGACGCAGTACCTCATGACCTGAGACGACCAGGCTGGATGAGCGGCCGTGATAGCCGATCGGCACCCATTTGTAATTAGGTAGTAGTGGCGCATCGGGCCGCATTTGTTTGCCACCTGCCGTGGCATGGTGGATCGAAATGTAAAAGTCGGTGTAATCACCAACCTGGGCAGGCATACTGAACTCGGCTTTGTTTTGCGAGACAAGCAGCGGCTCAATCAGTTTTTGCTGCGTCGAGCCCGTCCTGAGCGCGCGCGACAGCGCTAATCTCAAGGCTGACCAGTGCGTGTCACCCAGAGCCATCAAAGCGTTCAAACCCTTGCCGGTGCATGCTGCGAGTGCCTCAGCAGCCTTGCCCTCGAAAGGTTTGGCGGCAGCTAACGCTGCCATATCAATAATCTGGTTACCGATCGCGACGCCAGGTCGAAAGCTTTGGTGACTGCCTTTTTCCCGAAAGACTGCAAAGGGCAGGTGCTGGATGGGAAAACCAACCTGATCGTCGCAGGCACTGGCAAGCCAGCTTTTAAGCGCGGGGTCGTGCGTTTCGTTTAGGCGTGACATAGAGTCT
>DAIMDD010000029.1:0-10458 GCA_036725985.1 Burkholderiaceae bacterium | reverse complement strand
TCTCTGTATTGGGATTAAGGTGATGAATAAGAATTTAATTACACTTTCTGGCACTTTGGACAAAAGTAGGTTGCGCGCTGACTCTGAACGATGCGCTTGATGGGCGTGGCACATACACGGCAGGGCTCGCCCGCACGTTCGTAGACGGCTGCGTGTAGAGTGAAATACGCACCTGGCTCGCCTGTGGCGTTGACATAGTCACGCAGGGTGCTGCCACCTGACGCAAGGGCATCGGTTAAGGTTTCCCTTACGGCTTGCGCGAGCTTTGCACAACGGGCCAGTGACACGCGGCAAGCCTTTGTTTTAGGGTGAATGCGAGCCCTGAACAGACTTTCAGAGGCATAAATATTGCCGGCACCTACGACGATGTCACCCGCAAGCAAGGCTTGTTTGATCGACATGGAGCGTCCTGCCAGGCCGTTGTGCAGATATTTGGCGTCAAAGGCTGGGTCGAACGGTTCAATCCCCAGTTTTTGTAATAGGGGATGGTGTTCGATCGGACCCTCCGAGCGGGGATGCCATAAAACGGAACCAAAACGCCTGGGGTCATGGAGTCTGAGCGTGGCGTTCTTGAATAGCCATTCAACATGGTCGTGCTTGCGCAACAACTCCCCCTGCATGACGCTGCGCATCGAGCCGGACATGCCGAGATGGATCAGGATTGTTCCCGCGTCAAATTCCATCAGGAGGTATTTTCCACGCCTGAGGCAGGCACGAACGGTTTGATCTTTGACGATTTCCGGTAGTTCCCGGGGGATTGGCCAACGCATGCGTGACTCATGGACCACCATGCTTTTCAGGACCTGGCCTGTTGCAACGGCGTCAATTCCTCGACGAGTTGTTTCGACTTCTGGGAGTTCTGGCATGTGTGAGTGCTAACATCGTGACAGTATGTTTGCAGATTGTGCCACCAACTAGGCGGGTCGCGTGAAGTCGTTGTCAAAAAACAGTTTTATTTATTCTTTGCTCACAGGCACAGTGGCGGCCTGTTCACTCCTTTGGACGCCGTTTGCGAGTTCTCAAACAGATCCTGCCCGGGGCGTGACGCAAAGCACACCTCTACAAATCAAGCCACGTGTGGCAGAGACCGAAGAAATCAGGTTGCGCGCCGGGCAGTTGCCCGATGTCACTTTGACCTCAAATATTCTGTTTCGTATTCTAGCGGCGGAGATTTCAGCGCAGCGCAGTGTTTTCATTCCTGCGGGTAAAACAATGCTGGATTTGGCGCGCGAGGTGGGAGATTACCGGCTGGCGCGTCGTGGTCTGGAGTTTTATCTTGCTGGCGGTAATCTGGCGGGGGCGCTTGATGCCGCTCGGATGTGGATACGTTTTGCGCCCGACGATGCTGAGGCCGTGTCGACTGAAATGGCTTTATCGGCAGCTTCAGGACAAACCAGCGGTCTGGCTGAGGCACTTCGCAAGCAAATCGATGCGGCGACGGATAAAACGGTTGCAATCGGTCAGGCTGTCGCTGTTTTGAGCCGTATGCCGGATCGCGCAGTGGCGTTGACCATACTTGATCGCGCGCTCAATGAGAGTAATGCCCGCCATTCACTTGCAGCGCGTTTGGCGCTGGCTGATATGGCGCAGCTCGCCGGTGATAATGCTCGCGCACTCACCGAGGCCAAGACTGCGCTGGCGGCTACGCCACGCTCTGAAGAGGCCGTGATGCGTGTGTTTGAGTACGGTCTGAAAGTTGATCCTGAGCAGGCGCTAAAAGACGCACGACTGTTTATCACCGCACATCCGGACGCCAGACGTTTGAGACTGATGTTGACCAGCTATTTCACTGATCAGCGTGATTTTGATGCGGCGATGAAAGAACTGGTTGCGATGGCTAAGCGCTCTCCAGAAGATTTTGATTTGATGTTTATGCAGGCACAAGTAGCTTATCGAGCTAAACAGCTTGATCAGGCGCGTGGCTTGCTCGAACAGTTTGTCTCGGTCCAGTCGCAGCGTCAACGTGCACATGCAAATGGCGCAACCGACGCTGCCGCAGCATTGGCGGATGCCTATATGCTGCTTGCGCGAGTATTGGAAGACCAGGGGCGGCTTGACGATGCGGTGGCACAACTTGCCAAAATAGAAGATCCTTCCCTGCGTCATGGCGCAAGACTGCGGCAGGCGCTGATTCGTGCCCGCCAGGGTAAGGTCGACGAGGCGTTGGTGATCGTCGACACTGCGGGCCCCGACTCCAATGAGGAAATCGTTCTCGGGGTGACCACTGCAGCGCAGATTTTGCGTGATGCCAATCGTCTCGATGATGCAATTGCCCGCCTTAAGCTTGCTGATCAGAAGCTACCCGACACTGTTGAGATCAAGTATGAACTCGCCATGCTTTATGAGCGCCGGGGTCAGCTCAAGGATACCGAGCGCTTATTACGTGAAGTGATTGCGCTCGACTCTGGCCATGCGCATTCCTATAACGCACTGGGCTACGCACTCGCAGACCGTAATCAGCGACTGCCAGAGGCCTTAAAGCTCATTACGCGCGCGCTCGAAATCTCGCCACAGGATCCCTTCATCATGGACAGCATGGGCTGGGTGAAATACCGGATTGGAGATCGAACTGCCGCAATGGATTATTTATCCAAGGCCTATGCTAAACGCCCCGAAACGGATATCGCAGCGCATTTGGGCGAAGTGCTCTGGGTCGGTGGAGAGCGTGAACAAGCATTAAAAATATTCCGGGAAGGCGCCGCCAAAGAACCTCAAAACCCTGTCTTGCTTGAAACGATCCAAAGGCTCGGAGTCAAGTTGTGAGGTTGCCCGCGATTCAGGTATGGTGCAGACGCTTTGCGCTTGTGATGGCCTCACTCTGGCTTGCAGGTTGCGCGATGACGCTGCCCGAGCCGAATCAGGCCGGATCGACCGAGTTTTTGCGCTATGGCCGTTTCGCCTTAAAAGCCGAGGAATTCAACCGTGATCCTGAGGCTGTGCAAGGTGGCTTTACCTGGCGCGATACCGGTGTGCGTTTTAGTCTGGATCTGACCGACCCGATGGGTTCTGTGATTGCTCGGATTGTTGTTGAACGCTCGGGCGCCACACTTACTCGCGCAAACGGCGAACAAATTTACGCAAAAAACCCCGATGCTTTAATGCAGACAGTGCTTGGACAGACGGTCCCTGTAGATGGACTGCGCAGTTGGTTGCGCACGCTCAATAGCCCGCTTGCAGGCATGTCCATGGTTGTTAAGGATTCAGCGGGACGAATTCAAACCTTCGAGCAACACGGCTGGCGCGTGCAACTCTCGCGTTTTGATGAGCAAGGACCACAGCTACTGGTTCTGACGCATAGTCAGGGAAGTAAAAACATCGCGATCAGGCTCGTCGTAGATAAACCTTAATCATGTTGTATGACATCCCGGCTCCGGCCAAGCTCAATCTTTTCCTGCACGTCACCGGACGGCGAGCCGATGGCTATCACTTGCTCCAAACAGTATTCAGCTTTATTGATTTAAGTGATTATTTGGATATCGATCTTCGCGCGGATGGCCAGATTTGTCGTGAAACCAATATGCCGGGCGTCTCGCACGAGGAGGATCTCGTGGTCCGTGCAGCGCGCGCCCTGCAACGCGAGACGGGTTGTGCGCAAGGCGCGCAAATTCAACTCAGAAAGTTCATCCCCTCCGGCGGTGGTCTGGGTGGGGGGTCTAGTGATGCGGCGTCGGTGTTGATTGCGCTGAACCGGCTCTGGAAAACAGGGCTGACTCGAGCAGAATTGATGAAAATTGGTCTGAAACTCGGTGCTGATGTTCCTGTCTTTATTTTTGGTCAAAATGCCTTTGCAGAAGGCATTGGCGAGGATTTGCAAGCGATCGAGTTGCCCGCACGCTCTTATATCGTGCTTCAACCCTCCCAAAATGTACCGACTTTAGGTGTTTTTCAGGATCCTGATTTGACAAGAAACACCGATCCGGTCAAAATAATGGACTTTTCTGGAAGGATGTTTGGCTCTGCCAGATTGTTTGGTCAGTTTCATAATGATCTGCAACCTGTAGTGCTTAAAAACTACCCCATTGTCCGGGAAGCATTTGACTGGTGTGTTTATGCCGGGTTGGATGTTCGGATGACGGGTTCAGGTGCTTGCTTATTTGCTGAATTTGAGCAAAACAGCGAGGCAAACTTGGCTCACCAGAAAATGATCGCTAAAATGCATTCTGATTTTCCAGAGTCATCTGGCGTGATAGTAGAGAAAGTAAAAGTACCGTATACGGGGTTACCCCAGATTATCCAGTCTGTTTCAGTCTGTGATAGTTTGCCGGAACATCCGTTACGTAATTGGATTTAAAGCTAGTTGGGGAGTCGCCAAGCTGGTTAAGGCACCGGATTTTGATTCCGGCATGCGAAGGTTCGAATCCTTCCTCCCCAGCCCTAACACCACAAGCTGTTGAACTAACCGCAGTAGATTTAAATTTAAATCCACGGTTACCCGGTTCAGCAGCTTTTTTGTTCCACATCTTTTTACTGTCTGTGATTGCCCCTGCCATGGCCAACGATAGTTTTATGATCTTTACCGGTACAGCCAACACGCGGCTGGCCGTCGATGTGGTCAACCATCTGGATATGTCCCTTGGGAAAATGTCTGTCGGACGTTTTTCAGATGGAGAAGTCGCGGTTGAAATCAACGAAAACGTCCGCGGAAAAGACGTTTTTGTGCTCCAGCCTACTTGCGCCCCTACCAATGACAACCTCATGGAAGTCATGGTGATGGTCGACGCATTGCGTCGCGCCTCGGCAGGCCGCATTACTGCTGCAATCCCTTATTTTGGCTACGCGCGTCAGGATCGTCGTCCGCGCTCTGCACGTGTTGCGATTACTGCCAAAGTTGTCGCCAATATGTTGCAAGTCGCCGGAGTCAATCGCGTCTTGACCATGGACTTGCATGCTGATCAGATCCAGGGCTTTTTTGATATTCCTGTTGACAATATTTATGCCGGTCCGATTCTGCTAGGTGATATCTGGCGTCGCAACCTGACCAATCTCGTGGTGGTCTCGCCCGATATCGGCGGTGTGGTGCGTGCCCGCGCCCTGGCTAAACAACTTGAAGCCGATCTGGCCATCATTGATAAACGTCGCCCGCGCGCAAACGTCTCTGAAGTGATGAATATTATTGGTGATGTCGACGGACGTACCTGCCTGATCATGGATGATATGGTTGATACAGCCGGTACGCTTTGCAAAGCAGCCCAGGCACTGAAAGAGCGTGGCGCAGGCTCCGTCTATGCGTATTGCACGCACGCTGTTTTATCCGGTGGTGCAATCGAAAGAATTGAAACCTCCGAGCTCGATGAGTTGGTTGTCACAGACACGATTCCCCTGTCCGAGGCGGGTCGTGCTTCAACCAAGATCCGGCAGTTGTCCTGCGCGCCTTTGCTGGGTGAAACCATCCTGCGTATTTCCAACGCGGAATCGGTCAGCTCGTTGTTCGTTGATTAACTGAATCATTAAGCAGCCAGTCATGCGGCTTGGCTGTAAATAATTTGAAGTTCGCTGGTCGCGGCGAACTTTAAAGCCCACACCCTGGTGTCAGGGTGTGTTTTAACCGGACCTTAACAGTCCATTTTGGAGTATTTTATGCAATTCAATGCAACCCCACGCAGCGTACAGGGAACGAGTGCGAGCCGCCGCCTGCGCCGTGCGAGCCTGATCCCCGCCATCGTTTACGGTGGTCAAGACAAGCCCCTCAATATCGAACTCGATCACAACGAAATTTATCATGCCCTGCGCAAAGAGCAATTTCATTCATCGATTCTCGACATGCAGCTCGAAGGCAAAAGCCATCAGGTTCTGTTGCGTTCAGTGCAATGGCATCCCTACAAGCAGATCGTGATGCACGTTGATTTCCAGCGCGTTGATGCGGACAAAATCCTGCACACTAAAGTGCCTTTGCACTTTATCAATGCAGAGATTTCACCTGCTGTGAAACTGAGCGCTGCGCTGATTTCTCACGTTTTCACCGAGCTCGAGATTGCTTGCTTGCCAGTCAACTTGCCACAGTTCATCGAAGTCGACCTGTCCAAGCTGATCGGCGGTGCATCGGTTCACCTGGCTGACATTACCTTGCCTAAGGGTGTGACGTTTGTCGCGCATCGCGGCGATCCAAACCCAGCTCTGGCAACAGCGATCGTTAAAGGTGGCGCTGCCGCTGCTGACGGTGCTGAGACACCCGCTGCTTAATACTGTGTCTGTGCTGATCGTGTTGTGATCAGCGCACAGTATCGATAGCCGATGTTTGTAAGCCCCACTATGCTTTGCGCTGGTGGGGCTTTTGCTTTCTAATCGAGTCATGTCTATTTCACCCATCAAACTGATCGTCGGCCTGGGTAATCCTGGTGCTGATTACGAGCGCACCCGGCACAATGCAGGCTTTTGGCTGGCCGACGAACTCGCCAATGATTTTCGCGTCTCCTTTACCCTGGAAAAAGCATTTTCAGGCATGGTGGCCAAAGCGCGTGTTCAAGCTGAGCAGGTCTATCTGGCTAAACCCCAAACCTATATGAATCGCTCCGGGCAGTGTGTGGGTGCTTTAGCCAGGTTTTATAAGCTCACACCTGAGTCGGTCCTTGTTTTGCATGATGAACTCGATCTGATGCCTGGTCAGGTCAAGGTCAAGCAAGGTGGCGGGCATGCTGGGCATAATGGCTTGAAGGATATCCAGGCAGCCTTGGGGAGTCCGAATTTTTGGCGCTTGAGAATAGGTATCGGCCATCCGCGCACACTCGGTTTACAGCAAGAGGTCGCAGATTTCGTTTTGCATCAACCCAGGCGGGATGAGCAAAAGGAAATCGATGCCACGATCACACGTTGTCGTGCGGTGATGCCCTTGTTTATTGCAGGTGACTTCACGCGCGCAACGATGCAGTTACATCGCGATAACCCCGCATGAGCCGGACGGACGAGCTCACGGCTCAGGGTTTTAAAGCGCAACTGCGTGAGTGCCTGTTATTTATCAGGCACCCGCGGCTGTCAAGATCGGTTCCTCACCCACCCCCCATATCTGGCTGGCTGGCAGACTGGTTGCCCGCTGTTGCTTTCAAAAGACTGCTGGCCTGGGCTGGAGTTCTCTGGCTGATCAATATTTTTGCACTAGGACCTATTGTTCTGGCCGTTTTTGAAATGAGCGGCGCGACGCATCGTATCAATGTGAATAACCTTCCTTGGTTTCAAGCGCTTGTCTGGGCGCCGATTGTTGAGGAGCTCTTGTTCAGATTTGGTTTGCGCAGACCCCTGCAAGCATTCTGGATGATCCCGTTACTGGTGGTTGTGTTGCTCAACGGCATGGTGTTGTGGTCGAGTTACTTGCTTGCGGCAACTATTTTGCTGTGCTGGTGGTCAAGCTATGCTTCGAAGGGCCCGGGTGATTGGTCCTGGAGGTGGCTCAGACGTTATCGCACTTTATTCCCTTATGTATTTCATCTGGTCGCGCTTGGTTTTGCCGCGATTCACATCAAAAATTTTATTTTCGTAGAGGTCGACTGGTGGATGATGGTGGTACTGGTCGCACCACAATGGGTAACCGGCCTGGTGTTGGGCTGGATGCGCATCAAAAGAGGTGTTGTATCGGCCATGCTCTTGCACGGGATTTTCAATGCAGGTCCACTGCTACTCGCGTATATCGCCTTGCAGTTTGCTATTGAGTTTTGAAGGCTGTACTTTCAGGCCTGATACATCTCGCGTAATTGACGTTTCAGTACTTTACCGATTTCACTGCGTGGCAAGGTTTCAATAAATTTCAGACCTGCTAGTCGCTGCGTTTTACCAAGTGTTGCATTGACCCAGTTGCGCAGTTCCTCGGCATTGACTCGGGCCTCTGGCTTTAACACGACAAAGCCTACAGGCGTCTCCCCCCACTCTCTTGAGGGTACGCCAACAACCGCTGACTCCTTAACCTCAGGGTGTTGGTCAATCGCCTCTTCAAGGTCGCTCGGATAGATGTTAAAACCACCCGAGATCACCATGTCCTTGATACGATCGGACAAGATTAAAAAACCATCTTCATCAAAACGTGCGATATCACCGGTACGGATAAAACGTTTGCCGGACTTGTCGAACCACTCGGCTTCGCGTGTTTTTTCAGGCAGACCGTAATAGCCCTCCATCATGGCGGGAGAGTTGCCAACGATCTCTCCCGACTCACCGGGGCCGACCTCCTGACCGTGCTCGTCGATCAAACGAATATCTGCGCCACTTGAGGGTTTGCCAATCGTGTGTAGCTTGTCTGGATGGAGGTGAGCGTCCAGTTGACAGCGCCCACCACCTTCGGTCATGCCATAGACCTCTGACAAGCCGCCTGGCCAGCGTTTAAGGACTTCGGCTTTGAGCTTGGCAGCAAAGGGGGCGCTGGTTGAGAATTTAGCCTTGAAAGCGGACAAATCGTAGTCGTCGAAACCTGGGTCGTCCATCAATCGCTGATATTGCACCGGTACCAGGATCGTCATGGTGACGCGAAAACGCTGCGCCAGCTCCAGGTATCGGCGGGTATCGAATCTGGCCATCATCACCGCAGTGCCACCCATACCGAGTGTGGGGAGCAGGGCTGGCAGCGTGGTGTTTGAATAAAGTGGTGTTGCGGTGAGTAATACCGTATCTGAACCATAACCATTCAGATGTGCACGCTGGATGTGTGACCAGCGCATGGCACAGGGTTGAACGATACCTTTGGGTACACCCGTCGTGCCAGACGAGTAAATCAGATTAAAAGGCCATTCGGGCTGCGTATCGACCAGGGTTGGGTTGTCGTTCTGCGACAGCCAGCTATTCCACGATTGCGCAATAGCACTGTTATCCAGAGCAATACGTTTAACTGCTGGGTGCGCGTCAAGTGGCAGAGCCCAGCTCTGCGCGACCCCTAGGTCCAGAAACAACCATTTCGCTTTCGAATTCAAAAGCATTCCAGTCAGATTCGCTGCTGAAGCAGAAGGGGGGAGTGGAACAACCAGGCCGCCTGCTCGCAAAATACCCAGAAAAAGCGCGACATAATCGATCGAAGTATCCGCACAGATCGCAACAGCATCCCCCGGAGTCAGGCCGTCTCGCTGCAGACTCGCAGCGACACGGCTAATCTGAGTATTCAGTGCCGCATAGGTGATTGAGACAAGCGATGACGGGGTACCCGGCGTATTAGACTTGGCAGTATCCAGGATAATCGCTGGATGAGCGGGCTTTTGTTGCGCGGCCAAAGCGACCAGATCCTGGATAGTTCCAAATGGGCGGGCAAGCAGATCGTCAAGAGTCATGGTCTGGGTTGAAAGTCGTTTTAGGACGAGGACGTTAGAACGGTTAAACTTACATTCTATACAGCTGGATTTCAGTTCAGCACGCATTTGTTGAATTTCAATATATTTTTAAGTTTTCGGGACTCTCATGGCTCTGCAATGTGGCATCGTTGGTTTGCCCAACGTCGGTAAATCGACTTTATTCAACGCGCTGACCAAAGCTGGTATCGCGGCAGAAAACTATCCTTTTTGCACGATCGAGCCAAATGTTGGCATCGTCGAGGTACCTGATCCTCGTCTGGATGCGCTGGCTGCGATTGTCAAGCCAGAGCGTATCCAGCATGCGACGGTTGAATTCGTCGATATAGCCGGTCTTGTGGCGGGTGCGAGTAAAGGCGAAGGCCTCGGTAACCAGTTTCTGTCACACATCCGTGAGACGAATGCGATTGTGAATGTCGTGCGCTGCTTTGAGGATGACAACGTGATACACGTTGCGGGTCGCGTTGATCCGATTGCCGATATCGAGGTCATTGAAACCGAGTTAGCCTTGGCCGATATGCAGACCGCTGAAAAAGCGCTGATTCGTTATCAAAAGACCGCTCGCTCAGGCGATAAGGACGCGCAGAAAGTTGTCGCGGTACTTGAGCAGTGCATCAAGCAGCTTAATGAGGCACAGCCTATCCGCGCACTTGGTTTGTCAGCTGAAGACATGGCGTTGATACAGCCTTTGTGTTTCATTACAGCCAAGCCAGCCATGTACGTTGGTAACGTAAGCGATCACGGGTTTAATAACAATCCCTTGCTCGATCGTTTGACTGAGTATGCCGCCGCACGTAATGCCCCTGTGGTTGCGATCTGCGCGTCGATTGAATCAGAAATCGCTGATTTATCAGATGAAGATAAAAAAGAATTTCTCGCTGACATGGGGATGACCGAACCGGGTCTGGATCGTTTGATCCGTGGTGCTTTCAAGCTTTTGGGTTTACAGACTTACTTCACCGCAGGTGTGAAAGAAGTCCGCGCCTGGACCGTGCCAATCGGTGCGACAGGTCCGCAAGCCGCCGGTGTGATTCATACTGATTTCGAGCGTGGTTTTATTCGTGCGCAAACCATCGCCTTTGAGGATTTTGTGACCTACAAGGGTGAGTCCGGTGCAAAAGAAGCAGGCAAGATGCGCGCCGAAGGCAAGGAATACATTGTCAAAGATGGCGATGTGATGAATTTCCTGTTTAACGTCTAA
>DAIMDD010000028.1:0-17678 GCA_036725985.1 Burkholderiaceae bacterium | reverse complement strand
GGTTGACTTGCCTAAAGCACCGGATAAGTGAGCAACACTCGTATCCACGCTTATTACAACATCCATTAACTCACACAGCGCTGCAGTATCAGTAAAGTCAATAATTTCGTCGCAAAAGGTTCTTATTGCACTTTGACTGTTCAGCACAGCCTTGTCTTCATGTCTGATTTCTTTTTGCAGACATATATAGTCAAAGCCTTCAGGCAAATAAGGCAACAACTCTTGCAATGCAATACTGCGTTTAGCATCATTCCCATATGCAGCGTTACCACTCCAAATTATTCCTACTCGAGGTTTTTTAGGAGCTCCTAAGATTACGCGCCATTTTGCCACGCGATCTTTTTCACTTGAGATATATTGCACTGCACAGGGGATAGTTTGTAGCTCGGTGTTAAAAACTAAAGGCAGCGATATCAATGGACAGTGATAATCAAATTCAGGCGGGATATCACCTTCGGAAATAATTTCACTTACACCAGTTAAGTTTTTTAATAGATTTACCAAAGGCCGCTGCACCTCGAGAATCACTCGAGCCCCAAGCTGCGCGACCAAAGGAACGTAGCGACAGAATTGGATCGTATCTCCCAAGCCTTGCTCCAGATATAGCAGAATTGTTTTGCCCTGGAGTCCTGGAGTACCTGACCATAATGGTTGAGTAAGGTTTCTTTTAAAATCTTTAAGAATACATTCCCAACGCCATTGATATTCTTCCCAACCGATTTTGAAATTACCATTCAATAAATGACACAGGGATAAATTAAAATGTGCATCTGCATAGTCGGTTTTGATGTCAAGGGCTCGGTAATAGGACTCTAACGCATCATCTATGCGCATAAGTTCCTGTAAAACAACACCGCGATTGCAGTAGGCTGTCTCATACTCAGCTTTGATGCGAATGGCATGATCATAACTAACTAGCGCCTCATCTAAACGCTTGAGCTCCAGTAAGACATTGCCACGATTGTAATGAGCATCTGCATACTCAGCTTTGATGCGAATGGCTTGGTCGTAACTAGCTAACGCTTCATCTAAATGCTTGAGATCTTTGAAGACATTGCCAAGATTGGAATAGGCTTCAGGATAGTCAGCATTGATACGGATGGCTTGAGCGTAACTAGCCAGCGCCTCATCCAAAAGCTTGAGGTCTTGTAAAACAACACCGCGATTGTAGTAAGCTTCTGCATAATCATTCTTAATACTAATGGCTTGTTCATAGCTTATTAGTGCCTCATCTAACCGCTTCTGTTCCTTTAAGACAGTACCGCGATTAGAGTGGGCTTCTGCATAATCAGCTTTGATAAATAGAGCTTGCTCATACATGACCAGCGCCTCTTCAAAACGCTTGAGTTCCTGTAAGACAACACCGCGGTTATAGTAGGCTTGTACATAATCTGGTTTGATGCGAATAGCTTGCTCATAACTCTCTACTGCTTGATCAAAACGCTTAAGTTCTTGTAAGACATTGCCAAGATTGGAATAGGCTGCTGCATAATCTGCTTTGATACTTATGGCCTGATCATAACTAGCCACTGCCTCATCTAAACGCTTGAGTTCGTGAAAGATAACACCGCGATTGAAGTGGGCTTCTGCATAATTCGCATCAATCGCGATCGCCTTATCGTACGTTACAACTGCCTCTTCTAGACGCTTGAGCCCTTGCAGGGCAACACCGCGATTTAAATAAGCCTCTCCATAATCAGCTTTGATACGAATAGCTTGATCATACATAGCGAGTGCCTCATCAAACCGCTGCAGATCTTTTAAAGCATTACCAAGATTTGAATAACAAAAAGCTTGATGGGGATTGATTTGTATCGCTTTAGATAAAAACTCAATCGCTCGCTCCAATTGATTCGTCTGTCCGCATAGCGTACCTAACAACTGTAATGCATCAAAATGATTGGGGTCGATGCTCAATATCCGCTCATAGATAGCCTGAGCTTCGTTGAATTTACCCTGTTGATGAAAGGCATAACCTTGCTGAATCAAGCTAGCTACTTCTGCCAACTGATGCACTGCGTGATCGTTATTCTCAGCAGCTTCATCGTTTTCAGGGATATTTGGTGATTGAGACATCGTATCTGCAGGGCAAGGATGAGTAGATCCGTTCTATTTCCGGTCAATTTCAATTTAGCACATGCCTGTCACAGGCGGAATTTTTACAGACAGTTACCGCATGAATTTATTAGACCTCCCTGCTGCCCAACTCAATACCCAACATCTACCGCTTAAATTTCGATACACGCTGCAAAATATTTTTGTATTCTTAACAGCCTTAATTGTTGAAACGACAAACTTGTCGCTTGCGCCTCAAGCTCCTTCATCTCACTATACGAACGATCTAATAGCAAGCGGATGAGCCTTTTTCTAATCCTGTCTACTTTTCTGGCCCGAGTGAACTCAGCACTTGACTCGCTCATTCCGTAAGCTGAGGCCGCAAGCAATTCTCTGAACGATTTGGATTGTTCCGTTAATTCCATCGCCAGATCAAGCGCTGACGTTCTTTTTACTTCCGCTGAGTTTAGATATCTGGCAAGTCCTCTGGAAATATTCTCCACCACCTCACGAGTCGACTCTACGAGTTCTTGCCTGGCATTTTTCTCACCATAAATATATTTTTGGATGAATAAGAACAGTGCTATTCCCAGTGTGACAGCTATAAAACGAGCCACTAAAAATGAAAGGGGCTCAAATGAGGTAAAGGGAAGATTCATATATTCAAAATTCAGGCATACCACTACGGTCACGACCATAATGAAATACCGATAATTTTGTTGTAAGGCAAAGCCCAGGCAATAGGCTAGAAGCACCCCCACAATCGGCACAAACTGGTAGAAGTACCTTAGAAACATTTCTAAAATAGTTGCGAGTAACAACCCCGCAATAGTTCCGATAATTCGGTTACGCGATTTTTCAAGACTTAGGCTTGTACTAAAAGGGCCGACAATCGCTGTAATAGAAACTGCAACCCATAAACCTTGTTCCCATTGCGTTAATTTCACCACTAACAGCGCCACGACAATGAGGCAAGTAACCTGGAGAATCCGGATTTTAAAATTCAGGCTGGGCATTGTTCATTCCAGACCTTTGCGAACTGTCCGAGCGTATTGTCCAGACTTGCTCGTTCACTCTGCTTCTCTTGTTTGCCTGTCAACTCCAGGACGACTGGTTTTGAGTGACGAACAGCGTTATGGAGCGTCATCAGATGCCCGAGAGTCCTCTGCCTATCCTCGAGGTCAAAAGCTGAAATCCCTCGTATCAGCACTTGCAAGTTTTTAAGCAACGGTAATAGTTGGGAAACAAGCTTTGGCGTCTGTTGCGCTTCATTTTCAATGACTTGCAAAGCCTCCAATAACTGTGCGTCAAATTCCTGCCGGCTTAACTGCTTGTTTAACAACGCCATATCAGCCTCTAACAATCGTAAAGTGGCACTTTTTATGACTTTGTCATGAAAATTAGGAAATAGAACCAATGCAACCAGTCCGACAATTGCAAACTTCAAATAATAGAGTGCGTGATTAATCACTCCATTGAGATCTGTCGCGACATCTCCGGACAGCGATACAACTCCGATCAAAAGCAGCGTGCCTATGAGATTTGCGGTTTTAGCATTTTTAGCCAATAGGCCATAGAGGATAAGCGACCATGCCCCTACTCCAAGCAATAATCCCCATTTGAAAATAGAAACTAGGCCAAACATGCTATTGGTTGTGATGCTCAGAATCACGACACCAAGGTAGGCAAAGATCTTTTTCCTGGGAGAGTTGATAGCCGGTAATTCTGTAACCGCTGCTGCGGCAGCTGTTACCAGCATGTACAGCACAGGGAATGTGGGTGCTTTGAAAAAACCATTAACAAAAAACAATATGATGGCAACGTATGCGAGCTTTAAGCCCGTAAGGCGGCTATACCAATACGGGTCAAACCGGTCAATATAAGAATTACTGACCGCGTATACGAACATAGGCACTCATACCGTTTTCAAGTGGATATTTTGAATCCGCATTCGTCACTTCAATAATGACTGGTAAGCGCTGTGGCAGCAAGAGCCATTTGTTTTCTGTCGCGATGATTTGATTACCCGAAAATGGTTGCGTGATCTGCCGGGACACCCCGAACGGGTTACTCACTACCACGCCTTCAAAAGACCTGGACCCCAAATAAATGCGAGGATAAATGGTGACCTTGTCACCCTGCTTAATCCCTGCCAAATCGGTTTCTTCAATATTGGCCTGCACAAAGACACTGCCCGCGTTCACGAGCGTGAACAACGCCTCTGCGGGCATCACGTTCCTGCCAAGACCCAGGAAAACGTTTTGCACTTGTCCATCCGCGGGCGCTTTGATGGTCGCATCATTTAAGGCTATCGCGGCTTGGTCCCTGGCGCTTTTTAATGTGACGAGGGTATTTTTTGCCATCTCCACTTCATACTGATCAATCTCCAGCTGATCGGCCAGAGCTGCCGTAATATTCTCCTGCGCATTCATTTTGTGCTTTAGATCAGACAGCTCGATCTGCGGCACGCCCCCAAGCACGGAGGGATGACTTTTCTGTAAATATTGATTTTTAAGAATGGCCAGATTGTCTCTGCCCGCCTGTAGGTTGTGCTTTGATAGCTCGACTTTTTTGGCCAGCGCTTTGAGACTCGTCAATCCCTTTTCATACAGCGCATCGGCCGAATCAAATAGCAATTGATAATTTTCAGGATTCAGGCGAACCAAGACCTCTCCCGCTTTCACAAACTGACCATTCTTAGCCAAGACCTCAACAACTGTTCCTGCGACTTTAGAGGTAACCGGGGTTTGAACACGGACAATAAATGCGTTATCGGTGATACTTAAATAAGAGGTCGCAAAATAGCCAAGCGCAATTAAAACAGCCAATGCGAAAATAGCAGTTGCGAAATTCAGTTTAATTTTCAGTTTGGGTCTCCCATCAATGTTCAGCGGATGACTTTTGTCTTGACTGAACTGCTCCGTTGGAGATTTCGAAATTTTGTTCTGCATAAATAGATCCGCCCCCCATGCTTTGATACAGCTTGGCTAAGGCGATTAATTTAGTCAGCTTCGTCTGGGTGACCGCGGCATCGACTAAATCATATCTGGCTTTAGTCTCAAGGTACTGGAACTGTGAAATAAGTCCTTGACGGTACATTGATTCAGTAATTTTTAAATTGGCTGAGGCTTTTGCAAAAGAATCAGAATCATGTAGTAACTTTGTCCGCTGAGCCTCATAGGTCGATAAAGCGTCATCAGTTTCGCGTAGCGCATTATTGACGACATCTACGTAACTAATCAGCGCCGATTTGTATGCAGTCTCACTCGAGCTAATTGCTCCAAGCACTTTTGGGTCCAGCACCCAGGTTACAAATGCGGCCTGAAAATTTGCATTGGCGCTCGAACTTTGAGCGTTATTGGTCGCTTTAATATTCGTCATCAAGGCATTGAAACTAAGCGAAGGCAACAGCAGAGAGGCTGTCGCAGTTAAGCCATAATTTGTTGCATCCACCCTAGCCCTCGCCGCAGCGACATCCGGTCTGAGGGCAACGACTGAGGCCGGCAAATTTCCGGGGGCTTGAACGTGTGTCTCGATCTGATCAAGAGATAGTTTTGACTTGAATCGACCGATATTTTTACCAGTTAGTATTAACAGCGCATTTTGTGCTGCTTGATCATTCGCTCTGTTTTGCGCGAGTTGTCCGGAAATAGCATTGAGCTCCAGCCCAAGTTGATTTTGACCAACTTCAGTCATTAAGCCTCTCGTCCTGAGCGCAGCAGATAATTCAACAAGTTTGCTGAAAGTCTGTTGCATATCACGCAAAATTTGCCCCTGATGCGCCGTGGCAAGAACAACGATATAGGCACTCGTCACCTGGGCAATGATGGCTGTTTTTACCGCGAGGTAGTCGGCCTGGGAGGCTTCCAAAGCTTTACCTGCCTGCATTTGCCTGGCTGGTAGCTGGAACAAATTAACGATATAAGTTGGTAAAAATCCGATAAATCCACCCACATTCGCGACTGGAAGAGGCATTCCCTGAAAGAATAGCGTGGTATCTCCATTGATTGTTCCGCCGAGAAAATTCAGGGTGGGTAACCAGCCGAGCTTAACGGTATTGAGTTGGGCTTGTGCTTGCTCAATCTGATTAAGAGATTGTTGAATTTGCCGATTATTAGCCAGACTTTCGTCGACTAATTGATTCAGCTCATCACTGTTGAGTTGTTCCCACCAGGGATAGAGGGCAAGCCTCTGCTCTGGCAATGCGTCTTGCCCGGTTGACCACTGCCTGGGCAATGCGACTTCTGGAGGCTTGCCGTCACCGTGCAGCATGCAGCCAGCTAAAAGCGTTACGGCTGCAATAACCATTAATAATTGATGGTGAATAAACTTAAGATTCATGCTCTACGCATTTTGATTGAAGCTCTAATCATATTTAATGCGGCAGCATGATTTTCAAGTTTCGTTTAATGGTTTTAATAGTCTAACCGAACGCTTCATGATTTTGCTGTTCTGTACCGATGAACTGTAGTTTTAAACCTGTCCTGGGTGTCGAACTGCAATTGAGTCACAAATGTAATTTTGAGGTGTTCTAGCTAAGCTTTGTCATTTCACCGCAATGTAACCACGCTAACGTGCGCGTTAGCGTGGAGAAATTTAATCACGCCCCACAAATGCTCAACCAAAAGTTTCATTTTGGTAACGTCAACATATCACCCATAAAATCGCCGCTGCTTGACACTCAAGATTAATTTAAAGTAACTTTTGGGTCGATTTCCACTATTCAGTGCCAACTCTCCAACCTTCTCCAGGTTAATTCCCCTCCTTAATCCTCACCTACAGGATGTCTAAATGTCTGAGCCTAATAATCTCAAAAATTGTGCCAACGCGATCGTTAAAATTCTTGAGAATCATGGTGTTACCCATGTTTTTGGCGTCCCAGGTGCAAAGATTGACAGTTTGTTTATCGCGCTTAAGCATTCAAAGATTCAGCTCGTGCTTTGCCGTCATGAACAAAACGCAGCCTTCATGGCCGCAGCGTTTGGTCGTGTAACGGGAAAGATCGGTGTTTGCGTCGCAACGTCCGGGCCTGGCGTCACTAACCTGACCACAGGACTAGCCACTGCCACCAGCGAAGGAGACCCTGTTCTGGCGATTGGTGGCGAAGTCTCCCTGGATGAACGCCTGAAAAAAGCGCACCAGTCACTTGATGCCACCAACATGATGAAGGCGGCCACCAAGTACTCCTCGGAAATTGTTTCTGCAGAGCAGGTTGGCGAAGTATTCGGTAATGCGATCCGTATCGCTGAACGCGGCCGTCCCGGTGCGGTCTTTATTTCCTTGCCCAAAGATGTTGGGCTTGCCGACTACCACGGTGATGCAAACGCTGCCTGGGGTAAAAAAGTTGCAAGCGGTGCTGGAGCCGAATCAGAGATCACTGCAACCGCCGCGATCTTGAATGCCAGTAAACGTCCGATCGCCATTCTGGGCATGCAATCCTCTTTCAGCGAAACGGCTCAGGCAGTCGTAAATTTCCTTAAAAAATCGCAAATCCCCTATATCTCGACTTTCCAGGGCGCTGGCGCCTGGGTCGAACGCCAAGGTGGTTCAACCTACGCGGGACGTATCGGTTTGTTCCGCAACCAACCAGCCGACAAACTTCTTGACCAGGCTGATGCCGTCATCACGATTGGTTACGATCCGATTGAGTACGGCCCCGCAATCTGGAACACAGGAAATAAACGCCCTGTCGTCTGCGTGGACTCCATTGCTGCTGATCAGGACAACGCCCTCATTCCCGTGGCTGAACTAGTGGGTGACATTGGTGCCTCGCTTAACGCACTGACCTCAAAAATCAATGTCAATATTGATTCCGGATATCTCGAAGCGGCCAAAAAGGCCATGGCTGAAGTGCAAGAAACGATTGCCGAAGGCAAACACATGAACGAATTCCCGGTTCAGCCTTTGCGTCTGGTTTATGAGTTGCAAAAACAAATGACGCCAGAAACACATGTTGCTCTGGATGTAGGCTCTAACTATATCTGGGCTAATCGCTATTGCGTGGCTGACCATGCACGTCAGGTGCTGGTTAGTAATGGTCAACAGACTCTAGGGGTCGCGCTTCCCTGGGCCATTGCGCTCAGTCTGCTTTATCCAAACGAACGCGTCCTCTCGTCCTCAGGTGATGGTGGACTATTGTTTACAGCAACTGAACTGGAAACAGCGGTACGTATAGGCGCAAAGTTTGTTCATGTCGTTTGGGATAGCCATTCCTACGACATGGTCGATTTCCAGGAAGTCGCCCATTACGGTGAAAATGCTGGCGTTAAGCTGGGCAACTACGACGTTGTTAAGTTTGCCGAGTCCTTTGGCTGCAAAGGCTATACCATCAAGTCACCTGATGAATTGCCTCAGATTTTTGAGCAGGCCTTCAAAGCAGAGGTACCTGTGCTGATCCATGTGCCAGTTGACTACAGTAAGAATATGAGACTGATGCAAAACGTAGTTCAAGACTACTTTAACTAATCATCATGAGCAAAAAAAACATACCTGGCAGCCATGCTGTCACGCTTAATATTTCCGACACCCTTTATGACGCCTTGCAGCAGCGTTGCGCGGATTCGGGCGAAACATTCGACCATATCGTACAAGACGCTTTGGCTAAATCTCTAGGGGTTGAGCATCACACGCTCTATCAGGTTTCAACCTCCACAGCACTGGTTCAAGGGGTGTACCAAGGCTGCGTAACTGTGGGGAAAATAAAAACTCACGGAGATTTTGGCCTCGGCACCTTCGATGCGCTCAATGGTGAAGGCTTAATGCTTGATGGTCATGTCTATCAGGCGTTAAGTGACGGCACAGTCATTGAGCCACCCGCGTCAAGCTCAGCCCCTTTTTGGGTAAGTACTGCATTTGAGTCTGATCGAAGTGTCACACTGGAGTCAGTGACCTCCTGGGAAAACCTATGCGAACAAATAGATAAGCTGCGCAACTCGGAAAATCTGTTTGCAGCGGTTCGTATTGATGGTGATTTCGAGCAGATTCATTATCGGGTAGCGTGCAAATCAGCACCGGGTACAGATCTGGTCACAGCGACAAACCATCAGGCGGAGTTTACGCTCAAGGATATCAGCGGAACACTGATGGGGTTCTGGTCTCCAATCCACGCACGCACCTTTAATATCCCGGGTCATCATCTACATCTGCTTTCGAAAGACCACAAACATGGCGGACATGTGCTGGGTCTCAAGGGGAAAAATTTGAAAGTACAGGTCATGGACGCCAACAATATTGTGATGGCCTTGCCTGAGTCGCCTGAGTTTTTAAAAGCAGATTTGACAGGTGATCCCTCCGCAGCCCTCAATAAGGCCGAAGGTGCCAGTACCAAATAATTGTCGGTAGCAAAGGGTTGCCTGTCTCAAATGATTGTCCGTATATATTGAGTCAACGCGATATCTTTTGCAAAGTTAACGATTTGTAGCAACATGGCTTGTGTACTATAGACATGTTGTTATTTTCCCAATCAAAATCCTGAGGGCTTTTTAGTGAAAATCTCCGATATTCGCGCCAATGCGTATTCAATGCCGTTTGTAAGCCCCTCGTTTCCTGTCGGTCCATATCATTTTGTGAATCGTGAGTTTTTCATCATCACGTACCGAACGGATCTCGAAGCCTTGCGCGCGGTCGTGCCTGAACCACTCACCGTAGCCAGCCCACTGGTCAGCTTCGAGTTCATTCGCATGCCTGATTCATCAGGTTTTGGTAGCTACACCGAAAGCGGTCAGGTCATCAGCGTCATCGATATGGACGGCAAACCTGCTAGCTACACCCATATGATGTATCTGGATGACGAGTCACCGATCGCTGGTGGTCGTGAGCTTTGGGGATTCCCTAAAAAACTCGCTAGTCCAAAGCTTTCGGTAGAGTCAGATACCCTGCTGGGCACACTGGATTATGGTCCTGTTCGTATTGCGACAGGCACGATGGGCTTTAAGTATCAGCCACTCGATATCGAAATGGAACAGCGCAAGCTCGCTGAAACCCCCTGCTATCTGCTTAAAATCATTCCTCATGTAGATGGCAAGCCCCGTATTTGTGAGCTCGTGCGTTATTTCTCGCATAACGTCAAGATGCACGGTGCATGGACTGGCCCAGCCAGACTTGAATTGTTTCAACACGCTCTGGCTCCGATTGCTGACTTGCCTGTGCTCGAGGTCGTCGGTGCCAAACATCTGCTGTGTGATTTAACCCTAGCGTTGGGTGAGGTCGCTTTTGATTATCTGAAAGTCTAATTTCATTATTTCTTTATCAAGGAATCATCATGTCGCTACAAGGTAAAGTCGCACTCGTCACGGGTGCAGCAAGTGGAATCGGTAAAGAATGCGCTCTCACCATGGCCAAGCAAGGTGCGGCGCTTGTAATTGCCGACCTGAATCTGGCGGCCTCTGAGGCCGTCGCTCAAGAAATCATCAATGCAGGTGGTCGTGCGATTGCTGTGGTCATGGACGTCACCAATGAAGAAGCCGTCAATGCCGGAGTTCAAGCAGCTGTCGACAAGCTCGGCAGCATCGATGTGCTGGTCTCCAATGCGGGTATCCAGATCGTCTATCCGATCGAAGACTACCCCTTTTCTGACTGGAAAAAAATGTTGGCTATTCACCTCGATGGTGCATTCCTGACCACCAAAGCTGCGATCAAACACATGTATGCGAGCGGCAAAGGTGGCTCGATCATCTATATGGGTTCGGTCCATTCGCATGAGGCCTCAAAGCTCAAGTCCGCCTACGTCACAGCCAAACACGGCCTGCTCGGTCTGGCGCGCGTGGTTGCGAAAGAAGGCGGCCCACGCGGCGTACGCGCCAACGTTGTTTGCCCAGGCTTTGTTCGCACACCTCTGGTTGACAAACAAATCCCTGAACAGGCAGCGGCGCTGGGGATCAGTGAGGCTGATGTCGTTAAAAATGTGATGTTAAAAGAAACCGTCGACGGTGAGTTCACAACGGTCGCTGACGTGGCCAACACGGTTGCGTTCCTGGCTGGTTTTGAAAGCAACGCCTTAACAGGTCAATCCGTCGTGGTCAGCCACGGCTGGTATATGCAATAAAGTAAACAGGGAACGGTATCTTTCAATACCGTTCCCTGATCTAGCCTGTCTTCTGCGCAAAAGCGATACTTATTCGTCACTCACTAATCACCTTCCTCAAGTAATATTTCAATCCCTTGCTGGCATCCCACTGCCGCGCATAACCAAGTGAAACCTCTTCAAAACGTGTGTTATCTCTGAATTGCGTTCCCCTGACATGCAGGTGTCCGCTAACCACCACATCGGCACGATAGCGCGTATGCCACTGCTCGGTTTCTTTAGTGCCGCACCAGGGGGAAAATCTCGGTACGCGAGGGATATGGACCAAATCTTCCCGTAAGGGAAAGTGATTGATCAAAATTGTCCGGACGTGCTCTGGCAGCTCACGCTCAAAACGCAAGCGCGCTTGCTCGCACAAGTGTCTCGACCAGTCATCGATCGTGTGGAAAGGCGCTGGCCCGATAGCCACCTCGTCGGTGCAGACGCAGTTCTCGGCCATAGCCCAGTCGATGACCTGATCGCGTGAAATATCTGCTGGTCTGAAAGAATAGTCATACAGGGTGAATAAAGGCACGATCAGGTGACCTGTGGACGGAAAAGTCAGCCACGGGTCCTCAGGCGTGACAACACCGTAGCGTCTCGCTAAATCAACGAGCGCTGCGTACTTGGCGGGACTATCTTTAGCTTGTTCAGCCTTGGAGACAAGCCATAACTCGTGATTACCTGGTACCCAGAAAACCTTGGAGAATTTTTGGGTGAATAAAGAGAAAGCCCACGCCAGATCCTCGGCGCGCTCGCAGATATCACCCGCGAGGATTAGCCAGTCATCCGATTTTTCTGTAAACGCTCTCAAGGCGTTTTTGTTGGCTTCGACTCCGATATGGAGATCCGAGATAGCCCAAAGATTCAAATTCAAGAGGTTTTCATAATTTCAGAACCTAGTGCGCGGGGGTCACGCACTAGCCAGCGGCCAGCCTCAACCGTGGCAATAAACTCAGCCACGTCCCGATTAAAACGCTCAGGCTCTTCGAGGTTCAAGGTATGGCCGGTTTTAGGCATCACAATCAGGCCACTAGCCGGGATGGTTTTTTTCATAAAGATGCCAGGTTGCAGGCAGTGATCGTCTTCGTCTCCAACCATGATAAGAGTCGGGACTGTCATCTTTTTAAGTTCTGCTTCGAGATCATAAATGGAGGGGCGCTCAGCCTGGACGCCACGCATGGTGTTGGCACACCCTAAACTATCGTGCTCACCGAGTTGTGTAGCGAATTCCTGCCAGCCACGCGGATCTTTATTTTGATACTGGACACGCGAGGCACCTAAAGAGTAAGTCTTAGCAAAAGTTTCACTGCCCAAGGTTTCAAATTGTTTCGCTACCTCTCTGGATAGTCCTCTGAAATACTCTTCGTTTTGCTTTTCAGCACCATAACCTGCTCCGGCCACTGTCAAGGAAAGCGCACGCTCAGGCGCGACAAGTCCAAAATGCAAGGTGGCGAAGCCTCCCATCGACAACCCGACAATATGCGCACGCTCTATCTTGGCTGCGTCCATCACCGACAAAATGTCGTGCACGGCCTGGCGTTGCGAATAAGCACTAACCGCAGCAGGAATATCCGAGGGTGCAAAGCCGCGCGCCGAATAAGTAACACAGCGGTGGCGGCGCGAGAAATAACGCATTTGCGGCTCCCAGCTGCGCCAGTCGCCACCAAATTCATGCACAAAAACGATGGGTGTGCCACTGCCGGCTTCTTCGTAATGCAAACGGATATTGTCAGTCGTCTGTGCCCAACTCATTGTCTTTTCCTTTTCAACTTTTACTAGCGGATCTGATTATTATCTTTTCATTGATTTTGTCACAGCAAATTAGCCTTTGCCATGCGCGCTTTCTTTAATGATTGAGCCCCGTGAAGAAATGCCACCATCGATCGTCACGATACTACCCGTGATGTAGCCTGCACGCGGGGAGGCCAAAAACACCATCAGGTCTGCAACCTCCTGGGCCGAGGCAGGACGCCCGCCCGGATACTTTGCCCGCAATTCAACATGACGATTTTCGTCACCCCACATATCGAGCGCCCGACGCTTGTTGATTTTTATCATTCGGTCAGTTTCAACCGGTCCGGGATTGACGCCAATCACTCTGACACCAAAATCCAGGCTTTGTCCGCCAAGCGCTTTAGTAAACGCCATCAACGCCGCATTACCGGTACTGCCAGCGATATAGTTGGCATCCCAGTTTTCACCGGAGTTACCAATATCATTAATGATCACACCTGATCGCCGGGCTTTCATGCGAGCATACATTTCGCGGGTCAGGAAAATATAGCCAAACAGCTTTAAATCATAGCCGCGTCGCCAGTCTTCTTCCGATAAAGACTCGATCGGACCAGAGGGTACTTCGCCGGCATTATTAATCACGATATCGGCATCGTCAGCACGCTTAGCGAGCGCAATAATATTTTCGGATTTTGACAAGTCCATAGGATGGACATGAACCTTGACACCGTACTCTGCTGTCAGACGCGTCCTCGCCTGCTCCAGTGCTTCGGTCGAGCGTGCCGTCAAATGCAGATCACACCCCTCCGCGGCAAAGGACTCTGCTGTCGCCAGTCCTATGCCCTTGGAAGCACCCGTGATTAAAACCGTCTTACCTTTAAGCTGCAGATCCATGTCTCGAGTCTCTATAAGTTTTATTGATTAACAAGATTGTCAATTAACCGCGAGGCACACCATAGCGTCGATTTGCAATGTGCTCCGCCAGTGCGACCACGCCGTAGAGAAACAAACCGCCACCGCAGAGAACCACAATGGCAGCCATGGCGACGCCGGTTTCAGCACGTGCCGTCGCAAAGACGATTAAATAACCCAAGCCTTTTTGAGCGGTAATGAACTCACCAATAATGACCCCAATAATAGCGAGTGTCATGGCGACTTTCATACCGCTAAAAATATAAGGTAATGCGCTCGGAAATTTAACACTGCTAAAGGTCTGCCACTCGGTTGCAGTGAGTGACTGACAGAGCTTGAGCATGTTGCGCTCAACGTTAGCAAAGCCAGCATTAGTCGCGATCACGATAGGAAAAAAACTGATAAATACAGAGAATGCTAGTCGAGACTCGCTACCTATACCGAGCCAGATAATGAAAAGCGGTGCCAGTGCAATTTTGGGAATCAACTGAAAAAACACCAGATTAGGATAGAGCGCCTCGCGTGCAAGACGCGAATAACTTAACCAGACTGCCAGGGCGATACCCAGAACGCTCGCAATTAAAAATCCGCCAGCAGCTTCTAGCACCGTAGGTATAGCGTGCCTGAGCAAGATTTCATGCTGCGCCGAGATAATTTTTAGAATAGCAGTCGGCGCTGGCAAAATAACTTGAGGGATATTATTCAGGCGTACCAGCAGCTCCCATAAAACCAGGACCCCGAGCGCAAGAATGACTGGCAACAAAATGCTGCGCGCACCATCGCGCAATCCACTGGATAGCGCTTGAGATTGCGCGCCACCCACCATCGTTCCGGATTCTGTGCCGATACCTAGTTTTGAATTTTTTTCAGACATGGTGCGCCTGCTCAATCGTCTGGCGTAACGTGCGACACAGCGCGCCAAACTCGGCCGTATCTTCAATCTCAAAACGGCGTGGGCGCTCAAACGGTATCGTCAGATCCATCACTATCGAGGAAGGGCGGCCGCCCATGACCAATACGCGGTCCGACAGATATACGGCTTCGCGAATGCTGTGTGTCACAAATATGACGGTCTTACGATAACGTTCAAGCAGTTCAGACAGCACGACATTCATTTGATCTCGCGTGATTGCATCGAGCGCGCTGAAAGGCTCATCCATCAACAACACTTTCGGATCATGCACAAGTGCGCGACAGATAGCTACGCGTTGACGCATCCCGCCAGAAAGCTCGTGCGGGCGCTTTTTTTCGAATCCACTCAAGCCTACGCGATGCAGAAGCTCCATCGCGCGATCCTGATACTGGTTTTGCGGCAATTTCAGAATCTCAATCGGAAACATGACATTTTCAAATACTGATTTCCACGGCAATAGTGTGGCATCCTGAAACACAATACCCGAATCACGCCTTGGGCCTACAACAGCTTCGCCTGACAAACTCAGGGAGCCGGTAGTGGATTTTTCAAGCCCGGCCAACATCATGAGCAGGGTGCTTTTTCCACAGCCGCTCGGGCCGAGTAATGAAATAAATTGCCCCTCCGAGGCAGCAAAACTCGCGCCCTCGACCGCATGCACTGGACCGCTGCGCGTTTGATATATTTTGCTGACGTTCTGTGCGGCAATATAGGGACTACTCATTACCTTGGCACCTTTGCGCGTCGTATTCGATTAATTTCAATCCCCTCATGCGACATACTTGCGATATGGTTCAACCAGTTTTTGCGCGCGCGCCAACTGAGCCTCCGAGAGACGAACTTTACCCACGAACTGATTGCTAAAAAGCGTGGACATCTCGGGCAATTTCGCACCCTGGCCGGCTGCGAACTCAAGCACGATTTCAGCCTGCGACTTCATCTTGGCCGGATCTGCCCAGCCAAGTCCATTGCCCATCACCTCAGGAACAAGATTTGTCAGATTCGTCAGACCCAAGCCAATGCGTGCGTAATCTTTTCCTGAGGCCGTCATCGCGACCTCATCGTTTGCCTTGAGGAATATCGACAAGGCCTCATCCGGCTCTGTCATGACAAACTGGATCGCCTCCATCGCGCCGTTTACAAAAGCCTGGCATAGCGCAGGTTCAGCACTGACCCGCGAAGTGGTTGTAATCAATGATTGGCCGTAGAACTCCAGGCCTACATTTTTAAACAACATGAAACGCACATCTACCCCATTAGAGGCTAACGAAGGTATCGTGCTTGATCCGAAGGCTGCCACACCATCGACCAGTTTTTCAATCAATGAGCGGTCGCGGACTTTTGAATCGAGCTGAACGAGATCGACTTTGCTGAAATCAAAGCCAGCCTTCTTTGCATACAGCGGTAAAAAGGGGTATTCGCCTGAACCAACGCTTGCGCCCAGTTTTTTGCCCTCAAGATCTTTGGGCTGTTTAATGGGTGAGCCAGCTAACACACCTACTCCCATCAGCGCATCATAATTGAGCTGTCCGATGCAGGTGATAGGCAAACCTTTCGAAGCCTGGATCATAGCCGTAGGCGTCGCACTCATTCCGAACATGAACGTGTTCGCGCCAACGGCTTGCGCCGTGGCACCCGACCCAGAGCCTCGGGTAACCGTCACATCTAAACCATGTTTTTTCCAGAAGCCCTTATCGCGTGCAACATAGGCAAACAGATTGGGTCCCTCCGGCAACCAGGAGGTACTGAACGTCACCTTGGTCAAACCCTGTCCAATACCAGGAGTAGCTACTCCAAGACCAGCAACAGCGCCACCGGCGCAAGCGAGTTTGATAAAGCTTCGACGCGTTTGGTACATGAGAGATCCTTTGAGGTTGTCAGGGGCGATCTAGGTACACTAACAAAAATCATGTATACGTCAAGCATTAAATTCACATATTTAGCCGTTCTGTATTAAATTTAAAAATACGATTTGCACCAATAACGCTCTTATAGATCATTAAATTGTTATTTTGCTCTTAATTCAGCACCGTTATGGTGCCGCTTTTACAGGCGACCTGCATGCCCGCATCGAGAACTGCTTTTGATTTATTAACCAGTGAAAGTCCTGTGACGGCTGAGGTCAAAGCAGGCAGCTTGCCCCGCTCCGTGTCAATCGTCGATACGCTTGCGATTGAAATCGGTCAGGGGATTCTGGCCCCTGGTGCCCATCTTGAGGAAGAATTCCTCTGTCACCGTTTTAGTGCATCTCGCACGCCGGTAAGAGAAGCGCTACGCCAGCTCGCAGCGCGAGGCTTAATTGAAATTAAGCCTCGACAAGGCGCTTTTGTGATTCAGCTCGATGCAGACCGTGTTGTAGAGATGTTCGAAGTGATGGGATATCTGGAGGCTGCGTGTTCCTCACTGGCTGCTAAACGTCATAATGCCGAAGATCGCATCGCGCTGACCGAGGCGCATCAGCAGTGTATTGCCGCTGCAGAGCGCGATGACCCGGAATCTTTTTACCAGGCCAACGCACATTTTCACGAATGCATCTACCGCGCCAGCCATAACCGTCACCTTGAGGAGCAAACACTGGGATTGCGTAACAGACTAGAACTTTACCGACGTGATGTGACTTTTCACGCGGGGCTCATGGCGATCTCAGTCAAGGAGCATGAGAAGGTACTACGCGCGATTCTCGAGATGAAACAAGACGATGCCTCCGGGTTTATGTCCGCACACCTGGACACCCTAAGTGGTGATGCCGTATCGATGGCCTCGATGGCCTCGCGCCGGTCTGGTAAAAAATAATTAACAGTCTGCACTTGAATTCGCGCATGAAGATTTAAAATTTTCTATTCTTCTTTTTAACTAACCAGCTTAAAACCAGACCATGACAATCATTGATGCACAAGTACACGCCTACGAACGCAACCACGCAGGTCGTCCCTGGGCCAACGTTTTGCACGGCCCAGAGGAGGTCACTGGCAGTGACATGATCAAAGCGATGGATGCATG
>DAIMDD010000027.1:0-19463 GCA_036725985.1 Burkholderiaceae bacterium | reverse complement strand
CCTGCACCTGACATCAGCGACACCTCACGCTCTGCCGATTTACCGCCGTACAAGACGCCGACCTTTCCAAAAGCATTGCTCACAGGGGCTCTCCCAACTGACCTGGTACTTTACTGATCGAACCAGCACCCATCACAATCACCACATCACCATGACGTGCAAAACTCAAAATTTGCTGCGGCATATTGGCGACATCCTCAACAAACAAGGGCTCAACCTTTCCGGCAACACGCACTCCACGCGCCAGCGCACGACCATCGGCGGCAACCAAGGCGGGTTCGCCTGCTGCGTAGACCTCGGTCAACAGCACAGCATCGGCTCGGCTAAGCACCTGAACAAAATCTTCAAAACAATCACGCGTACGCGTATACCGATGGGGCTGGAAGGCCAGCACAATACGCCGTTCAGGCCACGCACCTCTTGCTGCGGCCAGAGTCGCAGCCATCTCGACAGGATGGTGGCCGTAATCATCAATGACGGTAAATGAGCCGCCGTCTGCCGCAGCAAAATCCCCAACCTGGGTGAACCGGCGACCGACGCCACGAAAATCTGCCAGAGCCTGGCATATGGCGTCATCCTCAACGCCCAACTCTGTTGCTACCGCAATCGCTGCCAAGGCATTCAAAACATTGTGCCTGCCAGGTAAGTTCAACGTGACATGCAAAGTCGGCAAGACTTCATCACGGCTTTTCCGCTCGACGTCGAATTGCATGCGAGTACCGCGGGCGACCAGATTTTTAGCAGATATCTGCGCAGCGTCACTCAAACCGTAAGTCGTGATTGGCCTCGAAATAAACGGCATGATTTCACGAACATTTGCATCATCCAAGCATAGAATGGCACTGCCGTAAAAAGGCAGCCTCTGTGTAAATTCAACAAATGCACTTTTAAGTTTGGCCACATCATGGCCATAGGTATCCATGTGATCAGCGTCGATATTGGTGATGATCGCCATCACTGGTAATAAATTCAAAAACGATGCATCCGACTCATCGGCCTCGACCACGATAAAGTCGCCCTGACCCAGACGCGCGTTTGCACCCGCCGAGTTGAGGCGTCCACCTATCACAAAAGTCGGATCCAGTCCGCCCGCCGCCAGGACACTGGCCACAAGGCTCGTGGTGGTCGTCTTGCCATGTGTGCCGGCGACTGCAACACCACGCTTGAGTCGCATCAACTCGGCCAACATTACCGCTCTTGGAACGACAGGGATTCCTGCCTGCCGCGCGGCAATCACTTCGGAATTATTATTTGCAACCGCGGTAGAGGTCACGATTGCGTGCGCACCCGCTACATTTTCAGCACTGTGGCCCAGCGTTATCGTCGCGCCAAGTGATGCAAGACGTTTTGTCACTGCGGACTCAGCCAGATCTGAACCGGAAATCCTGTAACCAAGATTGAGCAACACTTCTGCGATTCCACTCATGCCGGAGCCGCCGATACCTACAAAATGTATATGTTCTATGCGGTGTTTCATGCGCCTATCCCAGCCAATTCTTCACAAATAGCAGCGATCCGCTGCGCGGACTCTGGCTGCGCATGTGTGCGGGCTCGCATCGCCACCGCACACAAATCGTCTCGTGATCTTGTTTCAATCCAATGCGCGAGCCATTGCGGCGTTAAGTCGCGTTGCTGTTGCAACCAGGCAGCAGAATCATTACTCAAAAACTTTGCATTGGCTGTCTGATGATCATCCACGGCTGAAGGAAACGGTACAAAAAGTGCGGCGACACCCGCCACGCAAACTTCCGCAACCGTCATTGCGCCTGCGCGGCAAATCAACATATCAGCCTGTCCTAATTCACCAGCCATATCGTCTATAAAGGGCAAGCACTGCGCCGTTACGTTTGCCTCTCTGTAGGCCTGAACGAGACTCTCGATATGTTGGGTACCCGCCTGATGCACGACCTGTGGTCGTTTATCTACCGGGATCAAGGCTAAAGCCTTAGGCAAAATAGCATTCAAAGCCTGTGCGCCAAGACTGCCACCAACGATTAGCAAGCGTAACGGACCTGTTCTGGTCGCAAACCGAAGGGATGGCTCAGGTAGCGCGGCCACATCCTGGCGCACAGGATTACCCACAACCTGAGCACCTGGCAAAGCACCTGGAAAACCGGCAAGTACGGTGCCGGCAATTTTAGCTAGCCAGCGATTCGTCATACCCGCTACAGCATTTTGCTCATGCAATATCAAGGGTTTTGCGCGAAGCGCAGCCACAACCCCACCTGGAAACGCCACATAACCGCCCATACCGAGAACAACATTTGGGCGGACACGACCAAATTGTTGCCATGCCTGCAGCATTGCTTTGAGTAATAAGAAAGGTGATTTCAATTTCGAGACCAGGCCTGTACCGCGTACACCGGCAAAACGTAACGCAACGAGTGGATAACCCCTGGCTGGTACAAGTTTTCCTTCCATTTTGTCGGGGTGACCAAGCCACTGGATGTTCCAGCCGCGCGCGCGCAGAACATCCGCCACAGCCAGACCCGGCATGATGTGTCCACCCGTACCACCCGCCATGATGAGTATTGTTGGGGATGAAGTCATGCGCGACCACCCCGCATAAGCGTGCGGCTTTCATAATCTACACGCATGACAATCGCCAGAGCGACCAGATTCATCACAATTCCTGAACCACCATAACTCACAAGCGGTAATGTCAGTCCCTTGGTTGGCAAAAGCCCCAAACACACACCAATATTAATAAAAGCCTGAACACCAAACCATACACCCACACCCTGAGCGACTAAACCACCAAACACGCGTTCCATTGCAATCGCTTGCCTACCGATTTCAAAGCAGCGCTGCACCACGACACCAAACATAATAATCATCAGCATGACACCCGCGAAGCCGAGCTCTTCTCCAATGACCGCCATGATGAAATCAGTATGGGCTTCAGGTAAATAATGCAGCTTCTCAACGCTTGAGCCCAACCCGACGCCTAGCCAGGAACCACGACCAATCGCCATCAGCGAGTGCGACAACTGGTAGGCCGTTGACAGCGCGTTATCCGGGTTCCAGGGGTCCAGATAGGCAAACAAACGTCCCCTGCGCCATGGCGAGAACCAGATCACCATTGAAAAAAGCGCTAACAAGCCAGCGGCGAGCGTTGAAAATATTCTTGCGTTAATCCCGCCCAAAAACAGAATCCCAAAAGCGATCGCTACGATCACCATCAGTGCGCCAAGATCTGGCTCCTTGAGTAACAGTGCTCCGACCACAGCCAGCGCGACAGCCATAGGCATGAATCCGCGAATAAAACTATTCATCTGATCCTGTTTGCGTACTGTGTAATCCGCGGCAAACAATAATGCCGCAACTTTCATTAGCTCTGAGGGCTGGAAAGTGATCGGGCCGAGGGGTAGCCAGCGGACTGCGTGATTGACCTTACGCCCCACTCCGGGAATAAGAATAATGAGTAACAAAAAGGCTGCAATAGCAAAGAGCCAGACCGCATAGCGCTGCCATGAAACAACAGGAATCGTGAACGCAAAAGTCGCTGCAAACATGCCCGCCGCAACAAACAACCCCTGACGCAAGACAAAGTAATAACGTCCGAAATTTGTATATTTTGGTCCATCAACAAGCGCAATCGATGCTGAATAGACCATCAGCATACCCATGGCGACCAGGATCGTCGAGGCCACAACCAGCGGCAAATCATAATTACGCATAGTGGTGCGACCAGGGCGCACCGCATTCACGCTATTAGTCAATTCTGCAAAGAGGCTCATACGACTTCTCCCTGCTCGAGGGCTAAGTCCGCAACCTCGTCGATAAATACCTGACCGCGATGCGGGTAGTTGCGAAACATATCCAGGCTTGCGCATGCAGGGGACAAAACAAGCGCATCACCTTCGCTAGACTGCTCAAACGCCATGTTCACAGCCTGCCGCATATCTGCAGCGATCAGGCAGGGAACACCTGTTTGCGAGAGCGTCTCAAGAATCAGTGTGGCATCTTGCCCGATCAGAATGACTGACTTAACGTGCTGCCTCACAACCGGTACAAGCGGTGAAAAATCCTGCCCCTTGCCCCGACCTCCGGCAATCAGTACCGAACGACGCCCGAGCCCCTCAAGTCCCGCGACCGTTGCGCCGACGTTAGTGCCTTTGCTATCGTTAAAAACATCAACCCCTCTGATGCTCCGCACAAATGCCATGCGATGCGGCTCGCCCGCGTAATCATGGGCTGCGCGCAAGATCGGAGACCAGCTCGCACCAGCAGCGCGAGCCAACAGCATGGCCGCCTCACAATTCAAGGCATTATGCATCCCACGGACAGACAAAGCATCCACAGGCATTAGACGCACTAGCCGGCCAGGCTGGCGCACAGGAGCAGGCGCACCTTTTTTACGACGCGCAGGTACAGCAACCTCGTCTTCAAACTCGGTCAATTCTGCACTCAAAAACCAGTGCACATCACGACTAGTTTCCAAACCCACATCGCCGGAGAGCATGGGCTGGTCGCGCCCAAAACTTCGCACATTCATCGCATTAATATTTTCGACCATCGCCATCACCCGCGAATCATCGCGGTTAACAAGGCATACTTCTGACAGCGAAAATATTCTTGCTTTTGCACGGGCATACGATTCCATATCCCCATGCCAATCAAGATGATCCTGCGTGACATTCAAAACGGCCGCAGCTCGCAGCCGCAGAGTCGAAGTCGTCTCTAGCTGGAAACTCGATAGTTCAAGCACCCAGACCTCTGGCAAATCATGCTGATCCATTGCCTCCATCAAGGCATGCAACGCGGCCGGACTAATATTTCCTGCAAAGCGCGCACGAATCCCGGCAGTCTCCAGCATTAAGCGCACCCATGCCGTAACGGTAGTCTTACCGTTTGTACCGGTAATACCAACAACTTGCGGAGCATAATTCTGGGCAATATTCAATTGCTTAAGCGCTCGGGCAAAAAGCTCAATCTCACCAATCACCTCAATATCTGAGGCGCGCGCCAGTTCGAGCAATTCTTTTACAGGAGACAGACCAGGCGCAAGCCCGGGACTTAACACTAACTGATCCACACCTTCGAGCAAATCGGCAGAAAAAACCTCACAGCCCAGATAATATTCAACGCTTGCATGACCTAACGACTCTCTAAGCGCGGTCAATCCCGCAGGCTCTGCGCGCGTGTCTGCAACACGCAAAGCCACCCCGTTGCGGGCGCACCAACGTGCAGCCGCAGCGCCTGTTTCACCGAGCCCAACAATCAGGGTTCGGGATAGCGTCGAGGAGGATGAATTGAATTCGTTCATCGAATTTTCAAAGAAGCCAAACCAACAAGCACCAGCATCATGCTGATGATCCAAAACCTGACGACAACCTGTGTCTCTTTCCAACCGCCCACTTCAAAGTGATGATGCAACGGTGCCATTTTTAATACTCGCCGACCTTGTCCATATCTGCGCTTGGTGTATTTGAACCACACCACCTGAATCATCACCGAGAGTGTTTCAACCACAAACACACCTCCCATAATGAACAGTACGATTTCTTGTCTGACGATCACTGCAATCGTGCCCAGCATGCCGCCCAAGGCCAAGGCACCGACATCGCCCATGAATACCTGTGCGGGATAAGCGTTAAACCAAAGAAAAGCCAATCCCGCTCCAGCCAGCGCGGCACATAAGACCATCAATTCACCAGCACCCGGCACATAGGGGAATAACAAATATTTTGAGTAGTCGACACGACCGACGACATAGGCAAACACACCAAGCGCGGAGCCCACCATGACGGTCGGCATAATAGCCAGACCATCCAGGCCATCGGTAAGGTTTACCGCATTACTGGTGCCGACGATGACAAACCAGGTCAGCGCAGCAAAACCAAATACGCCCAAGGGATAGCTGATGCTCTTGAAAAACGGAACGATCAAATCTGCGCGGGTGGGTAACTCGACGGAGAAGCCGCTGATCATCCACTCACTGATTAAGAACCATACATTGGCATTAGCCGGAGCTGATATTGCGAATGTCAGATAAAGCGCTGCGACAAAACCGATCAGTGCTTGCCAGAAAAACTTTTGCCTGGCTGGCATACCCTGAGGATCACGATAAACCACTTTACGAAAATCATCTTTCCAGCCGATCCAGCCAAATCCAAACGTAACGAGCAAGACCACCCACACGTAGCGATTGCGCCAATCAGCCCAGAGTAAAGTACTCACGCCGATAGAAATCAAGATCAATACACCACCCATGGTTGGTGTGCCGGTTTTGATCAAATGCGTTTCGGGACCATCACTGCGGACCGCTTGTCCAATCTTGAGTGCTGTGAGTTTTCTGATCACCGCGGGCCCTGCAATCAGGCCAATCATCAGCGAAGTTGCGCAGGCGAGCACCGCGCGCAACGTGATGTATTCAAACACCGCGAAGCCTCGCACATGGTTATCGCCCAACCAACCAAAAAGTTCATACAGCATGATTCACCAAATCTCCGGGCACTACTGAAAACTGCTCGAGATATTCACGAGCGATTCTTTCCATTCGCATAAATCGCGAACCTTTAATCAATACACTTTTGGCTGTGAGGTTTTTCAACTCTCGAGCAATGCGATCCGCCGATTCGCAAATCACAGCACCCTGCCCAAAGGCTCTGGCACTTTCCTGAGTGGCCTGACCCAGTGTCAGTAAAATTTCTATACCTTTTTCACGGGCATACGCACCCACTTCAAAATGCATAGCAGGGCCGTTATCACCCACCTCACCCATATCACCGAGCACAAGAACTCTCGGCCCAGTCAAACTCGCCAGAACATCGATCGCGGCACGTACGGAATCAGGATTTGCGTTGTAGGTGTCATCTATCATGACAACACCACCTGCCATCCTATGTGGCTGCATACGTCCTGCTACCGCGTGAAAGTCAGACAAGCCCTTTGCAACAGCACTAAGCGGCGCACCCGCAGCAAGTCCGCATGCAGCGGCGGCCAGGGCATTACTCAGGTTATGCATACCTGGTACCGACAATGTCACTCGATGCTCACCGGCCGGTGTATGCATCAAGAAAGAAGTCCCTAAGGCGTCAGCCTCGATATTGCTTGGCCAGATTTGTGCCTGCTGATTAAACCCGAAGTGCAAATGCTTATGCGCACCTGACATCTGGTCCCACAGTTCTGTATAGGGATCGTTTGCGGGATAGATGCCTATCCCAGCCTCGGGTAAATTCAACAATACCTGCCCATTTTCCTGGGCAACGGCGTGAACACTTACCATGAACTCCTGGTGTTCACGTTGCGCGTTATTGACCAGAGCTACAGTCGGTGCAGCGGTATCGGCAAGCACTGCGATTTCACCTGGATGATTCATCCCAAGCTCAATCACAGCGGCGCGGTGCTGCGCGCTTAAACGCAAAAGAGTAAATGGCACACCCAATTCATTATTTAAATTGCCTGCGGTCGCTAAACGCCTTGACTCACCTAGCCATGCGGCCAGGATCGAAGCAATCATTTCTTTTGTTGTAGTCTTGCCATTGCTACCTGTGACCGCGATCACCGGGATATCGAACTGCCTTCGCCAGGCTTTACCGATTTGTAATAACGCCTGTCGAGTATTTCCGACTGCGATTTGAGGTAACCCAATGGCGGGATCGATCTGATTCACGATCGCGGCGATCGCTCCCGACTCCTGCACTTGAGCCAGATAATCATGGCCATCAAACGTCTCACCAGACAGTGCGATAAAAACAGCACCTGAACCGATTTTGCGCGAGTCAGACTGAAGATCCAAACCACCTTTAAGGAGCAAGGCCAGACGGCTCCACTGCCTGTCATCAAAGGCTGTTCGAGTTCCGTTAATTTCCTGATAGGCTTCGTGCCCCTTGCCTGCGATCAGAACCACATCTTTGTTCTGGGCACCTAGCACTGCCCGAAGAATCGCCTGAGCCCGATCAGGCTCAATGGCGACATGCGTGATACCTTGCGGCAACGGATCAACGATTTGCGCGATGATTGCCTCAGGCACCTCGTCGCGCGGATTATCGCTTGTGACGACGACCTGGTCTGCGAGTCGCATTGCGATAGCACCCATCATTGGGCGCTTGCCCGCATCGCGATGACCGCCACAACCAAATACGCACCAAAGCTTGCCATTTTGTTTTGTTGCCAGAGGTCGCAATGCCTCGAGCGCACGTTGCAGCGCATCCGGAGTATGGGCGTAATCGACGACGATTGTTGGGAGTTCGGAGCCTGAGCGGACTGCCGCGACTTTTTGCAAGCGACCTTCTACTGGTTCAAGTACTGACAGCACAGAAGCTATTTTTGCCAGCTCGAAGCCCATTGAGATCAGTATGCTTGCCACACACAAAAGATTCGAGACGTTGTGAAGCCCAAATAATTGCGACTTCAGCGCAACAGTACTCGCCCCATGTACCAAAGTGAAGCTAACCCCTGAGGGCGTCAGCACAATATCTTGAGCAACGACATCCGCCGCATTCGTTGACTGAGTCAAACCGAATCCGTTAAAAGGCTGCGTCAAACTAGCCGCGATACGCTGACCCGCAGCATCGTCCACATTAAGGTGTCTCGACTTCAAGTCAGGCCAGGCAAACAACGCAGCCTTTGCCGCTTCATACTCAGCCATCGAGGCGTGATAGTCGAGATGATCTCTCGAAAGATTGGTAAAGGCAGCGTCCTGTATACGTACACCGCTCAGACGACCTTGTGCCAACCCAATCGACGAAGCCTCGATTGCAACGACTTGGGCTTCGGCACGCAACAAGGCCGCGAGGACTCTATGCACCGATAACACGTCAGGTGTAGTCAATGTGCCAGCCTGATTTTTTCCATCAGGAAAACGGATACCCAGGGTTCCGATCACACCTGCTTTTTTTCCTAAGCGACCTAACGCATCGGCTAACCAATAAGCACAGCTAGTCTTACCGTTCGTACCCGTAATCGCCACCACGTGCAAACTCCCTGAAGGCGACTCATACCAAATATCTCCAAGCTCACCCAGCCGCGCTTGCAAACCCACAACACCAAATGCCGGGACACGCAAATCCATGGCCGTCCAACTCTCAGTGTGACCCACATGAATCAGGACCGCACTAGCGCCTCGCTTAATAGCCTGCTGCACATAATGACGTCCGTCACCGGTTATGCCGGGACACGCAACAAACACATCTCCTGCCTGAATCAGACGGGAATCAAGATGCAAATCTGCGCCGCATTCAGCCTTGCGTCGCAACAGATTAACTAAATTAACTGTCGAAACAGTGTCATCGATCAAAACGGCCCAGGTCATCGCGCACCTCCAGGAATCGAGGCAACGACCGCAGACTCAAAAGGCGCATCAGGCTGCACGCCAAGAATACGCAAAGTACTGCCAACAATCGCGGCAAACACCGGTGCCGCAACTTTACCGCCGTAATACACACCAGCCTGTGGCTCATCAATGGTCACAGCGACAACGACTCGCGGATTTGAAACAGGCGCGAAACCAACGAACGAACCGCGATAGCGGCTCGTACTGTAGCGTCCGTCAACAATTTTTCTGGCTGTACCGCTCTTGCCAGCGACGCGATAGCCCTGAACCTGTGCAGCCTTGGCGCCTTCAGGACCTGCAGCAGCTTCAAGCATCAGACGGATTTTTTGCGAAATATCGGGAGGGTAAATCAGTGAAGATGTCGGGGCACCTTCCCGTTTTAACAACGTCAAGCCAACCATATCGCCATTGCGTGCAAACACCGTATAGGCCCGCGCCATCTGCAAAAGCGAAACGGATAGCCCGTATCCGTATGACATCGTCGCTTTTTCAATCAGTCGCCACCTCTCCCACGGCCTGAGTCTGCCTGCCGCAGCGCCTGGAAATCCAGTTTGTGGCACCTGCCCCAGACCGAGTTCAGAGAATCTTCCCCACATTTCACGTGCTTCAAGCTTTTCAGAGATCAGCGTCATGCCTATGTTGCTTGATTTCAGAAGAACTCCAGCAGGGTCAAGCGTGCCATTACGACTAACATCACTGATCGTGGCACCTTGATACGTAAATTTTCCATTACCTGTATTGAATAACGTACTAGTTGTAATACGCTTCAGTTCCAAGGCCAAGGCAACAGTAAACGGTTTCATGATCGAACCTGGTTCGAAGGTATCGGTCAGCGCCTGATTTCTCAAATTACCGCCGCGAAATGAATCGCGCACATTCGGGTTATATGTCGGCATATTGCCAAGCGCCAAAATTTCACCATTCTGCGCGTCAATCACCACTGCAGCGGCGCCTTTAGCCTTATTCGTTTCCATGGCTTCTTGCAAAGCACGGTAAACCTGATATTGAATCCGTGTATCCACAGACAACGTTATATCGTGGCCATCTACAGGCAAATCAACCGCACGGACATCTTCGATCACATGTCCCAAGCGGTCGCGCATGACGCGACGACTACCAGGGCGTCCGTATAACTGATCATTGAAAGCTAGCTCAACGCCCTCCTGGCCTTTATCTTCAATATTATTAAAGCCAACAATATTGGCCATCACTTCGCTTTCAGGATAAAACCTTCTGTTATCAGGATATTGACTGATACCAGCAATACGCAAATCAGCTATTTTTTGGGCAACATCCAGAGGAACCTGTCGCTTGAGGTAGACAAAGGTTTTATCCTCGTTCGCAAGTTTTTTTTGCAAATCAGAAAATGGAATTTCGAGCAATTGCGCCAGAGCCGTCAGCTTAGCTTTACTGGCCTCGTTCACTTCCTCAGGAGGACTGGCAGCAATACTTCTTGCTGGAATACTGGCTGCGAGCACGACCCCGTTGCGATCAAGAATTTTCCCTCTGCTTGCAGGCAAGGTCAGTGTGCGCTCAAAACGCTGCTCACCTTGCTTGACTAAAAATTCAGTGGTGATTCCCTGCAAATAGAGTGCGCGCACAGCCAGCGCGAGAAAAGCCAGCCCGAGCAACACCAGCACCAAACGCCCGCGCCATAAGGGAAACTGAACCTTCAAGACGGGGCTGTTGAAAAAGGGCACACGTCTCATCGAACACCTCCAGTCTTTTTGCCTGGAGACGTCGCTGTGGGTGCTGCCGGGGCAACCGTTGCTGGCACAGAGATCACAACAGGCGCAGATGCTGCAGTAGCGCCGGGCTGATTAATATAAATAGTTTTTTCAGGAACGATCGAAATCATCTTGAGTGATTCGCGCGCAACCCTGTCAACATGCGCATTGCGAGCATGCTCAGCCCGATCCAGTTGCAATTGCCTCCAAGTGATCCCTAAATCTCGCGCCGCAGTACGTGAACGATCTAGTTCCACATACAACTGTCTGGCCTGATAGCGTGCCGTGACTAGCGAAATTGCCGATAGCATCAAAACAGCCGCAACAAAAAAACAGAGGCGCCCCATCAATGCGCTCCCTTTTTACGACGGCGGTCTGCTACGACTGGGGCCGGAGAGTATGCGGACGCCCCGGCAGCGCCCAATGGGGTGACGGTGCGTTCAGCTACGCGAAGCACTGCTGAGCGTGAACGGGGGTTTTCCTTCACTTCAGTATCTGCTGGCTTTACTCTTGCCAGCGCATGCAAAACAGGCTGAGGCATTTCGCTTTCGCGCAGCGGGAGGCGAGCGAACGCCGCCTCCGGGCGGGAAGCTGCGGCAATGAACTGCTTGACGACGCGATCTTCCAGAGAATGGAAGCTGATCACGGCCATACGTCCGCCTGTTTTCAACAAAGTTAAAGCTGCCTGGAGGGCGCTCTCGAGTTCTTCAAGTTCACGATTGATGTAAATCCGTAGAGCCTGAAAGGTGCGTGTAGCCGGGTGCTGACCCTTTTCGCGCGTGCGGACGGTGCTTGACACGAGCTCGGCGAGCTCGAGGGTGGTAAGCAATGGCCGTGTTGCGCGGCGAGTAGCAATCGCCTTTGCAATCTGAAAAGCAAACCGTTCTTCGCCATATCGAACAATGACCTCCTGCATGTCTTCTACACTTGCCTGCGCTAACCACTGCGCAACCGTTTCACCACGAGTGGTGTCCATCCTCATATCAAGCGGACCATCCCGCATGAATGAAAACCCACGCTGCGCATCGTCAATCTGAGGTGATGAAACCCCTAGATCCAGCATCACGCCATCTACAGCATCAATGCCTCTGGCTGACAATGCGGCAAACATGTCTCCAAAACCTTCATGAACGACAGTTACACGCCGATCATGCACGGCAAGTTCCTGCGCCACGTCTATTGCCTGAGGATCTTTGTCAAAGACCACCAGTCTTGCATCCGGTCCGAGTCTGGCCAGTAACGCACGAGAGTGTCCACCACGCCCAAACGTTCCGTCCACATACACACCCGACGGACGGGCTGCACGCTCCACATCTAAGTCCTCAGACTTCGAGCGCTTGCCATATCCGGGCACCACCAAGGCCTCAACCGTCGGCTCAAGCAGCACGGGCCGATGTACGAAGTCCGTCACGACTTAAAACGAAAACTGGGTAAGCACTTCAGGCATGCCTTGCGACAAATCTTCAGCCTCCCGGCGCGCCAGTGCTGCGGCATCCCACAATTCAAAATGCGCACCCATACCAAGCAGCATCACATCGCGCGTCAATCCCGCGGCAACACGCAGCTCTGGTGCAATCAAGACCCGGCCTGAACCATCAATTTCTACGTCCTGGGCATTACCCAATAACAAACGTTGCAAAGCACGGGCTTGCATTGGAAAAGCAGCAATTTGCTCTCGCTTGTTTTCCCACTCCCGGCGGGGATAGACCAGCAAACAGCCATCCGGATGACGCGTAATCGTCAGGCAGCCCTGCGCCTGCTCGACGAGAGCATCGCGATGCCGAGTCGGAACATTGATCCGACCCTTGGCATCTAGCGTGAGCGCACTGCTACCTTGAAACACCCCTTTTACCCCACTTAATTGCACAAAACTCTACTTTTCACCACTCTAAGGGAATGAGCTTGCTCGGTCAAGTCTGAATTTAGTTTTTTTTAATGCTGTCAAGGACTTAGAGCATCTTTTAGTTTTTTTACAAAAAAAATAAAAATGAAATAAATCATAGAGTTGCATTACTTAGTAAAAGTCATTGATCAAGACTACCCGTGGGGATAACCCTTAGAAAAAAATCAAAGAAAAACTTTTAATTTTGTTTCTCGGCAAGGAGAATGCATGATCGATGGGGTAAGAGTGCAAAGCAGATCTATAGGCCGGATTCTGTAGGCCAGATTACTCTGGCTGGCAATCATTCCTCTGGGCACAACATTGCTGCTGTGCTCTAGCCACCTACCCGCATACTTGAGCGAGCCGCCCGTCGTGATACGAGATCACACGCATGCCTATTTGGTGTTGCTCCGGGTAGAGGTTGCCGCGTTTCACCCTGCGCTGTCGGGGTTGAACAAGTCTCCCCCATCATCACGGCTTGGCCGTAACGGAGTATGTCCTGAAACATACCCCCACCGCAGACTCGTCTCTGTGGCCCTAGTCCTCAACTGAGTCCAGCACTTGCGCGCATGCTCAGCCGGACGGTCGTTAACCGTTACCCTGCTCTGTGGAGTCCGGACCTTCCTCGATGCCATGAAGACACCGCGACTGCCCAATCTGCTTTGCCTATCCATTGTAAGGCGCATTTGTCAGGTGTATTTGATAAATATATACGCCCATCCGAATACGCAGTGGTCGATGTCCTGCGACAATAGAGGTCTACAGAATCTTTGCGCGTCACTGCGCCACCAAAGCTGGATCCATGTCAAATATCGCTCTAATCACCTTGAATAATGTCCACCTGGCTTTTGGCCACCATCCATTACTGGACGGTGCCGATCTCGCCATACAGTCGAACGAACGTATCGGCCTGATTGGACGCAATGGTGCTGGTAAATCCTCCCTGCTGCGCCTGCTCGATGGTCGCTCACAGCCAGACGATGGCTCAATATCCATGGCAGGCCACGTTCGCGTTGCGACCGTTGAACAAGAGCCGGAGCTTGACGAAACACTCACCATTGAACAAGCCGTTTTTGGCGAGTACGATCCGGACGATGAGGACTGGCAACGCGGCTCACGCGTTCGCGCCCTGATCGACAAACTCGGCTTACCAGCCGACGCCATCGTAGGAACACTATCGGGCGGCATGCGCAAGCGTGTCGCCTTAATCAGTGCCATGGCCAATGAGCCTAATTTGCTGTTGCTCGACGAACCGACTAACCACCTTGATCTCGAAGGCATTCAATGGCTTGAAGGTGCTTTACGTCAATGGGCGGGTAGCGCCATCATCATTACGCATGATCGCCGCTTTCTTGATGCGGTAGCGACACGCATAGTCGAACTTGACCGTGGTCAGCTACTAAGCTTTCCGGGTAATTTTTCAGAATGGCAAGTACGTAAAGCGCAGTGGCTTGAATCACAGCGCCTGGAAAACGCCAGGTTCGATAAATTACTGGCGCAAGAAGAAATATGGATTCGCAAAGGCGTTGAAGCCCGTCGAACACGCAACGAAGGTCGTGTCAGACGACTGGAACAATTGCGCGTGGAACGAGCCGACAGACGCGATCGCCAAGGTAACGTTAATCTTGCCCTCGATGCGGGCCAGCGCTCAGGAAAACTAGTCGCTGAGCTAGAGGAAGTATCCGTATCGTTTGGTGATCACTGTGTTGTGCGGGACTACACAACCACGATCATGCGCGGCGATCGAATAGGCATCATCGGACCTAACGGCGCGGGTAAATCCACTTTACTTAAACTCATTCTCGGCACACTTGCGCCAGACTCTGGCTCAGTCAAACTTGGCACTAACTTAAGCGTGGCTTATTTTGATCAGATGCGCAGTCAACTCGATGACAGCGCGACGCTGGCCGACGTGATTAATCCAGGTAGTGAATGGATTGAGATTGGTGGCGCCAAAAAACACGTCATGAGCTATCTTGGTGACTTCCTCTTCGCACCCGCCCGCGCCCACTCTCCCGTGAGTAGTCTTTCTGGAGGTGAGCGTGCCAGACTATTGCTGGCACGTTTGTTTGCTCGACCTGCGAACATTCTTGTGCTTGACGAACCAACCAACGATCTCGACATTGAGACTCTTGAGTTACTCGAAGAACTACTGCAAGACTATCCAGGGACCGTCCTGCTCGTCAGCCATGACCGAACATTTCTGGATAATGTCGTGACGCAAACGATTGCCAGCGAAGGCAATGGCTACTGGAAAGATTATGTCGGCGGCTATGCGGACTGGGAGCGACAGCGCAAAACCACTAAGGGCCCTTCGGCGATCGCAAAGCTCAAATCAAGTAATACGGTGCTATCGAGCACGGCACCCACCCACCATGCACCAAAAGATACCAACTTGCCCGCTGCAACAGAAACGGCTGGGGCTATTGCAGCGTCCCCACCTCTCGCTTCGAAAGCTCGTGTATCAAAACTTGCTCCCTGGGAAATAAAGGAACTCGAACAACTGCCACTGGACATTAACAAACTTGAACAAGAGCAAGAAGCTCTGGTTGCGCAAATGGGTGACAGTTCAATCTATAAAGACGATCCAAACAAACTTTCCCAAATCCAGCTGCGCCTGCAAGCAATAGACGCAGAGTTAGCGAAAAATTTCACACGCTGGGAATTACTCGAATCACGCAACGCGCAATAACTCTTCGCGTATTAACTTAAAAAAAGAGGCCGATATATATCGGCCCCTTTTTTGTCGCTTGCGAAAAACAAAACAAGGTTATTGTTCCGAAAACTTCCAACCAAGCGTCTCGCCCGCAGCCAAAGGAACAATTGTTTCCTTACCAAACGCAAGCTCCTCAGGTATAACAAAGGAGCCTCGATGCAAACTAACTGTTTCAGTATTGCGTGGCAACCCATAAAAATCCGGACCCCTGAAACTTGCAAAAGCCTCAAGGCGATCTAATTTACCTGCCTGATCGAAAGCGGTCGCGTACAACTCCATCGCATGCAAAGCCGTATAACAGCCAGCACAGCCGCAGGCATTTTCTTTTAACCCCTTAGAATGAGGTGCGCTATCAGAGCCGAGAAAAAAACGCGGGCTTTCACTCGTTGCAGCCTCAAGTAGCGCCTTACGATGCACTTCTCTTTTGAGTATCGGCAAACAGTAATAGTGTGGACGTACCCCACCCTGAAAGATTACATTGCGGTTGTAGAGCATATGCTGAGGAGTTAGCGTAGCGGCCACAGGACCCTGCGCATCTTTCACATAATCCACACCTTCTTTAGTCGTCAGATGCTCAAACACCACTCGTAGCTCAGGAAATGCTTTGCGCAGCGGAATCATGACGCGATCAATAAATAAGGCTTCGCGATCAAACACATCAACAGCGGGATCAGTCACTTCGCCATGTACCAGCAAGGGCAAGCCAACGCGCTGCATAGTTTCCAGTACTTTGGAACAACGGCCTAACAAATCTGTTGCCCCCGCATCTGAATTAGTCGTTGCGCCCGCAGGATAAAGTTTGACAGCTATTGCGGCACCTGTTTCTTTTGCGCGGACAATTTCATCTGGCGAAGTATTGTCAGTCAGGTAAAGCGTCATAAGCGGGGTAAACGACCCTGGCGCAATGCCTGCCTTGCTCATCGCCAATTTAATACGAGCGAGATACGCCTCAGCCAAAGCCACGGTCGTCACCGGCGGTTTAAGGTTAGGCATCACAACGGCGCGAGCAAATTGCCTCGCAGTATGGCCAATCACAGCCTCCAACGCGTCGCCATCACGCAAATGGAGATGCCAGTCATCGGGCTTAATAATAGTGAGTGTTTGTAGCGTCATCTCGTATCTTTTTTCTTCAAGCATCTAAAGGCATGCTGCGTTCAACGAGTGCCGCGAACATTGCACTTCCAGTCGGAATCACAGCATCGTTGAAATCAAATTTTGGATTGTGCAATAACCGTCCTGCTTCTGCACCACCCTGCCCTAGCCTGAAATACGCACCAGGTTTGCGTTGGAGCATAAATGAGAAATCCTCAGAACCCATTGACGGTATTAAATTACGTACAACACGATCCTCACCAAATAGTTCCGCTGCGACATCAGCAACAAAATTCGCTTCCTTATTTGAATTAATTGTTGCGGGATAAGAGCGTTGGTAATTTAATTCAGCCTTTGCACCAAACGCATCAGCGATAGTCGCAATCAGTTTGCGCATCCTTGCTTCAACGAGCTTTTGAACCTCATCGCTGAATGTTCTGACTGTCCCAATAAGCGTTGCATGACTAGGAATGACACTTGGTGCCGCTGCGTTACCCGCCTGAATATGCCCCAGAGATATCACTGCCGACTCGACAGGGTGGATATTTCTCGAAACAATCGTCTGTAAAGCGGTAATGAGTTGGGCCGCGACAATGATTGGATCGATAGTCTGGTAAGGGTGGGCGCCATGCCCACCACGTCCTTCGATTTTGATTTCAAAGCGATCCGAAGCGGCCATCATTGGTCCGGGATTGATTCCAATCACTCCAGCTGGTAATGCAGGCCAGTTATGCAAGGCATAGATCGCATCACATGGGAATTTTTCAAACAAACCATCATCGAGCATCGCTTTGGCACCGCCCAAGCCCTCCTCGGCAGGCTGAAAGATCAAAACGGCAGTACCGTTGAAGTTTTTATTTTCAGCTAGATATTTTGCTGTTCCGAGCAATATCGCAGTGTGACCATCATGGCCACAGGCGTGCATCAATCCGGGAATTGTTGAGCAATGTTCTGCCACATTCTCCTCAACGACAGGCAAAGCGTCCATGTCGGCCCGCAAACCGATCATGCGGCCTGAATCTGACTTCTGGCCCCTCAAAACGCCCACCACACCTGTTTTACCGATCCCTCGGTGCACTTCAAAGCCCAATGCTTCAAGCGCTCCTGCGACTATTCCAGAGGTTCGAAGTTCTTTGAAGCCCATTTCCGGATTTGCATGCAAATCCTTTCTCAAAGCAGTAAGCTCTTGATGGAATTTTTGAATTGATTCAATTGGTGATCTTGGATACATGTTCGCCTTAAGGGTAAACGTGATGATACAAAATAGTTTACTCTGCACACAAAATTGTTACAGTTGAGGGGTATTCTTATAGGTACGACAATTTACTTTGTCTTTAACGCACATACACGCTATGCTGCGCCCGAAGTGCATAATAATCCGTCTCACAAGGAGAGCCCGAATGGCCACTACCGCCAAACCAGCTGCTAAAAAAGTTGCTGTTAAAAAAACAGCAGAACGCAAACCTAACGCCGCGTTCATGAAACCTCTGACACCCAGCGCCACACTTGCTGCCATCATTGGTGCAACACCAGTGCCACGCACTGAAGTCACAAAAAAGATTTGGGAATACATCAAAAAACACGATCTTCAGGATCCTAAAAACCGTCGCAATATTAATGCTGACGCCTTGCTCAAACCACTGTTCGAAAGAGATCAGGTCTCAATGTTTGAACTGACCAAAATTGTTAGCGGACATTTGAAATAAATACTATTTCCCAAAATTATTTTTTGGCATAGCATCCTGCTTTGTAAAAAGGACACTTTGAAAAAGTGTCCTTTTTTAATTTAAAAACAATCAACCTATCAATAGCATACTATCTAGAGAACGCTTGGAGCACGATTTTCCAAGAGGCTGAGCCATCCTTTGATTAATCGGTACATCACCCATACACAGGTGACTACAACACCAAGCCAGCCAATATAGATATACGTCGCCAGGCCACTCAAGGCGAGCCACAATAAGCCCCACCAAAAGGTATGGGACAGCCAGTCAAAATGCGCAGCATAGAGCGTACCGGCCGCATCAGCGCGTTTGACGTACATCAACACCATTGAGGCAATTGTCGCCATAGCAAAAAAACCAGCTGTCGCCAGTCCAAGTGCGAATAAACCGTACGCGACGTTAGTAATAGTTCGCAGGTTAATTGACGTATTTGTTTCGGATGCAGGCTCAGTCATCTCAATTACTCCATAAAAAACTGACAATCAATCTTACATGAGCGGTAAATAATCACAAAGTAAAAACAAAACCCCGCGGCATTAAGCCACGGGGTTTTGAGGTGTAAGAGCTTGACAATGTCCTACTTTCACAGACGTACGTCCACTATCATCGGCGCTAAGGTGTTTCACGGTCCTGTTCGGGATGGGAAGGGGTGGGACCACCTCGCTATGGTCGTCAAGCGTAACGGGTTGAACTGCTGTGTTTGACAGCAATTCCAATCTGGGAAGAAGCACAACAGTACATGGGGCGGCTCTGTGCGTGACAGAGCGCGACATGCACGGCGAATTTGGTTTGAGTCAACGCGCTTGGCGTTCGAACTTTTAAACTACGTTGGGATTGTTACTTGTGCAGTGATCCCTGGGTGGTGTTGACAACACCACAGATCGACTGCGCCTTAATTTATTTGAACGACACTTAAACGCTATAACAAACAGGATAACCTGTAGGGTTATAGGATCAAGCCGCACGGGCAATTAGTATCAGTTAGCTTAACGCATTACTGCGCTTCCACACCTGACCTATCAACGTCCTGGTCTTGAACGAC
>DAIMDD010000026.1:0-20952 GCA_036725985.1 Burkholderiaceae bacterium | reverse complement strand
AGCGTCACCGTCCCGGTACCCAGCGCATTGGCTGCCGCGGACCCAGCTATCACCGTACCAGCTGTAATCGTTGTGCCGCCCGAGAAGGTGTTCGCACCAGAGAGCGTCGTAACTCCTGAGCCCGACTGAGTTAAGGTCACACCGGTCCCAGCCAAGGGGGCTGAAATATTGGCAGAACTCGTATTGTTAAAGTTAAAACTTGTGGTCGCTGTTAGCGTACCGGTACCAGTAATCGAGCCACCATTCGTACCTACAGTCACTGGTCCAACAGTTTGGCTATAACTGCCCAACGCCAAAACACCGCCATTCACTGTGACACTACTGCCATTACCAAAGGCACCAGCACCGCTGGTATAAGCAATGCCAGCAGCTAGAGTGCCAGAGGTAACTGTTGTCGCTCCAGTATAGGTATTGGCACCAGACAGTGTGACGGTCCCACTGGTCTGAGCTTGAGCCAGCGCGCCCGTAATGCCGCCACTGATAATGCCTGACAAAGTTACACTCGTAGTACCTGAGAAAGAAATCGTGCCACTATTAATGATGGGTATATATATTGACGAAACATTGGCCGAGTCGTAATTAACGCTGTACCCGTTATTAATCGTTGCGTCTATGACATATGCTTGATAAGTGCTAGTTGGAGCATACGTCGAGACGACTCCCGTCGCCGTATTTTTCCAATTGGAAGCGATTGACCATGAACCGCCGGCTGCGCCGATGTAAGTCAAATGTACTGGTGTAGGGGTCGGATTTGTTGTCTGACCGTTGATAGAAGTGATCGCCGTAATAACAGGCAAATTATTATTTACATTAGTAACGTAGCCAAACCCATAGTTCAAAAACCATCCATTCACAAAATTCGCTGAAGATTGCATCTGGTTGTTAGTTAGCGACGTATTACCAGTTGGCTGAGTCGTCAGGCCACCACCAACACCTGCGCCACCATAAGACGAGGAGTTCCAGTAGTTATCATTGAAATTAACGGCTGGACTATTCGCACCAGAATAAGTAATACCGCCAACCACACCACCTGCGGTATTTCCAGTCACATTATTCAGGACATTCGATGCATACGAACCTGTAATGGCGTATGTATTCGTCGCAAGACTGGTACCTGAATAGAGTTGCCCGACCAATCCACCGATATAGGCTGAGCCTTGAACTTTACCCGCAGCATAACTACCATTAATTGCACTGCAGTTTGAGAAACAGGACAACGAGTTTGAACCATACGTGTCCAGACGGCCTACCAGACCACCGACTCCGACAATAGTGCCAGACCCAACCACCCCGTCCTGAGGATTGTTGTAGTAGGACGAGGTGATATAGCCCGTACTTGAGCTACTCTGATTCTGCGTATACGTCTGATAACCGACTAAGCCACCGACATAATTACTACCACCGACTTTCTCGATTCCGTAGCTAAATTGAATACCGCCAAAATTCTGTCCCGCTATACCACCCACAATTTGCGCGTTGCTTAAGACAGGCGTTGTCACATAAACATTACTGATCAAGCCATAGTTCGCATCAATAATCCCGCCAGTGGGTATATTGGTTGTTGCTGAACCCGTTGAAATAGAGATACCACTATTGCCCGAGATACCCAGATTCTCGATACTGAGCGTCGTCGCAGTGGAGCTATGAACAAATAATCCTGCAGCGCCTTTAGTTAAACCGTTGCCGCTGGTGATATGAATACCGCTAATTTCATGACCAAAAGCATTTAAACGACCTTCAAATAAAGCCACATAGCCATTTTTATATTCATTATTTAGAACTATGTTGCTGCCGAGTACATAGTTACCCGTCGAACTTATTCCAACTAATGCGGCCTCTGTATTGATGACGGCATAATTTGTATTATTAATCGTTACCGTACCAGTGGTGTTGACGTTCACTTGGCCATTAAAGCCAGTTTGGTTTCCGGTTACAAACACCCCATTATTCAAATACCCTGTGTTTAAACCACTCGTTGCGGAGTAAGCCATACCCGTGGCCACACCGTCATAGACCGGATAAGTCGTCGTCGCGCTGCCTGATACAAGCACAAGCGACCCCGATCCAGTCACGGTTAATGAGCCCGTTAAACTCGAAGTGCCTACGTAAATATTTCCGGCGGCGTTCAGGGTCAGTGTGTTGAGCGACCAAGAGACTGTGTCTTCTACATAAATAGAGCTGGTAGATGTGACCGTTGAGGACGTACACGTAACACCCGTACAGGTCGTTGCATTATTGGTATTAATCGTGACGGAGTTGGTACTGAGCGCACTGTTCAGTGCCGTACCCGTGATATTTCCGCCTGACGGGGCGATGTAGAAATCATTCGGATCCAGTAGCCAAGTTCCGATCTTGCCGTTTACGCTGGCAGTCGAAATGTTTGCGGCGTTACTAATTGAAAGCGTTTGTCCGGAGGTTTCAACAAATCCACCATTACCGCTGTTGCCTAAAGCTTGCGCAGAGATTGAGCCTGAAACTGTGTTTGTATCACCCCAGACGAGAATATTTCCGCCTTGACCCAAGCTCGCCGAGTTAGCCGTGAGCGAACTTGCCGTATCGATACTTGTCAGCTGTGAGGTGGGAACAGAGATAACTGTTGATATAACCGGAAGCAGTGCGGCAATGCTTGCACTACCTGGTAGGGGATGGGCCTGGAAATCACGGCCAGTGATGATGTTGCCGCCGCCGTTTGTGCCGTTTGCTTGTAATGTGGCACCAAGGAGGGTTGTGCTGTTGAGACCAGATTGTGCGATCGTGCCACCTAAACCAGCCCCGCCATTCGTTTGGATATAACCAGTATTTTGATAAGCGCCAGCAGGTGAGCTAAGAATAATCATGCCACCGTTATCAGCATTAGCTTGGATTGTGGCAGCGCTTGTGAGGCTTGTGTAACCCGCTATATAAATCTGACCCGCCTGGCTTGGGGCAATATTCAGAGAGGGGGTAGAGGAGGAAGAACCGCTGGAAGCGTCGGTTGTCGAACCAGTCGATGTAGTCGATGCAGTCGAAGCCATCCAAGATGAGGGACTGGCATTCGCCGTGATGAGGGTATGGCTATCTAGTGAAGTATTACCTGATACGGACGTGTTATCTGAGAACGCAACCAAAGCCGGTGGTGCCAAAGTCGAACCACTACCTGTCGTATTGTTAATGCCGATTTGTATACCGCCACCCACAGTTGCACCGTTCGCGCTAACTGACGAAGCGACTAGTTGAGTCTGTTTTTGACCAGCTATTTGAACCGTACCACCTGAGTTTGTGGTGCCATTCGCAGACACTGAAGTATTCGTCAGATTCGCATTACCAGAGGTTGCTGTCGCATAAACCGCACCCCCGGTTGTGCCGTTCGCTTGCAGCGTAGCACCGGCAAAACTCACATCATTCGCTGCCACGGCAATCGTGCCGCCCTGCCCAAACGCACTGTCTGCTGACACGATACCTGACAGATTAACCAGGCCGTTATAGGCAATTAAGTTAACTGAACCCGCAGCAAGAGGCACATTAGTTGAGCCTGCTGAGGATGACGCCGAACTCGATACCGTTGAAGCATTCGCCGAAATCACCGAGGCCGAGGTTGCTGTCAAACTCTGAAGCGACTGAATATTTACCGCCCCACCGCTTGCCACTTGCGCAGCACTAGGGACACTAGTCTGAGTAGTCGCCGAGTTATTCGATGAACTATTCGATGAACTATTCGATGAACTATTCGATGAACTGCTGATGTTATTCGCGACCGCAGCATTAGGCGCAATCACGATATTCATTGCAGCCTGATTACTACCAACACCCGACCCCGCACCCGCAGCGACATTAATATAAGTCGTGGTACCAGTTACTGCCGCAGCACTTGCGGCACTCAGCGCAGCACTAAGATTTAGCGACATATTCGCAGCGGTCAAATTCACCACATTGATGCGAAGCGCAGAACTAGTACTGGCTGCATTTGCAATAGCTGCGTTTGCGGCCGCAGAAGCCTGTGCCGTTGTAATGGCAGCTAACAACTGTTCAGCTGAGGCTGGAGTAACGTTAGGACTTGAACCCGTTGAAGATTTACCCGTGGAGGTATTGGACTGGGAATTTAAACTCGAACTCGTTGATCCCGAACCCGATCTCCCTGTATTAGACGAACCTGAGGAAGAACCCGATCCTGAACCTGAACCTGAACCCGATCCCGAACCAGAACCCGAAGTACTACCGGATGAACTACCAGAACTACTTCCCGCACCCGACCCGCTTGAAGACACATTACCAGCAATCAGAACCGAGTTTGCCAACAAGTTCACGCCCCCGGTGCTACCACCCGAACTCGTAACCGAGCCACTAGCATTGATACTTTGCGCCGTTGCCGTAACCTGATTGGCACTAGTCAGACTATCTGCAGCCAAACTCACCGCATTAGCATTAAGCACCAAACTAGTGCTCTGACCTAGATTTAAGAGGCCATTATTCGTCAGCGTACCCGACGCACTCAACGTCAGTGTGGTCGAGTTGTTTGCAGCGTTATTGGAAGCCGAGCTCGAATTACCGCTCGAACTATTCGCAGTACCGATCACGGTACCACTCGCAACGGTCAAATCGCCCTGTACGGCAACCGTCACGTTAGCCACAGCTAAGGCTGCGGACAGCGCTGTTGCGGTAGCCGAATCGATCACCATGCCGTCAGGATCGAGCAACCAGTTACCCTTTTTACCCAGGGGCGCGCTCGCATCAACGACGGTCGTGTTTGCAACTGTTAACTGACCCATTGAGCTGGTTTCAACAAAACCGCCATTGCCACCGAGTTTGCCACCCTGAGCATTAAAACTACCCGCCACAGTCGTATGCTGGCTAGACCAGACATTAATCTGTCCGCCATTGCCTTGATGAACTGAAGATACGTCAAGTTTCGCACCGGCCTCTACTGTGGTCGTTTTAGCCAGATCTTTAGCCACGACATTTGTACGTGTACCATCCGCGGCCTCGGTGTAACTCACCCCACTCGTACCCACATTAATCGTGCCACCGTTAGCAGCAGCTTTTGCAGAGGTCTTGGACCCAGCTTTGACTGTCACCGTATTACCCTGCAAAGTGATCTGACCACCATTTGCTGTTTTTTCAGTCACTTTCGGGCTTTGTTTAGTCTCGCCTTTAGCGACTAAACCACCCTCAGCACTGATGACACCCGCCTGCGTGATCGTGTCGCCCGTCAAACGAATCTTGCCGCCCGAGGTGCTAATCGCACTCGCCGAGATCTTGCCAGTATTGTTAATGACTGACGCTTTTAAATCAGAGACCGAGTTCGCCGCAATGATGACTTGACCACCCTCGGTCTTGATCAATCTCTTGTTATTAATCAGAGCATTGATCGCTGAAGCATCGACGCTGACCTCAATGAGTTGATTACCATCAAACGTCAACGTCACACTTTTACCAGCGACTAAGGCCACACTATTGGCCCCACTCATCCTGGCTATGATCACCCCTTCATTAATTACCTGGGGTGCCATCAATGCAATATAGCCATTGAGGTCATTTACTTTGATTTTGCCTTGATTAACGATCTGGCCTTGACCATTACCGTTGAACTTGAGCTTGTCGGAACCCGACATGTAATCGCCATCAGTGACATTCATTGTGGTCGCAACGACCCCTGCCGCATTGACCTCCGCGCCAGAGCCAAAAACGATACCGTTGGGATTTACAAAGATGACCTGACCATTGGCGTTCACGGCACCATTGATCATGGAGGCATTAGCCCCATTGACGCGATTGAGTGTCGACGCACCCGCATTAGGCTGTTTAAACTCAACCTTTGCGTTGCTGCCGACATCAAAACTATTCCAGTTCACTACTGCTCGCTGACTAGTTTGCGTGACAGTCAAGGTATTGCCGTTTTGACCAATGCTCGCATTACCTGCGGCGACTTGACCGCCCGTCGGTAACGCATTCGCAACTGGTGCGACGGGACCTGCCTGCGCGACTTGCGTTGTTACATTCGATAACAAGCAACCGGCGGCAAATAAAATAGCCGTTGTTATTTTTTTTATTTCAAACGACAAGAGTTTCCCGTTCGGGCGACACAGTGCATCGCTCAAATGATTTATATCAGAAGAAAAACCCTTGTGGAAATTCAAAGTTTTTAGCTAAAACTAAAACCAGTGAACTTATACGCCACAGGCACTCGACCCGCCATCTATTATCCCTAAAACATTTTTCTCAGATAGCGATCACCTGACCATGCACTGATAAAACTAAGCACTCAAAAATCAAGAAAAAAACAAAAACTTTTAAAAAAGTTAATCGCATAACGCCCCTCCCGACGTCTGGAGGGATTAACAAATAAAAGATTTGATTTTTTAAAACTAAATTTCGAGAATTTGCAGTTTATATTAAAAACATAGACAAATTACAATAACCTTTTGAAATAAAAGATTTAATTTGATGTTTTACAAGGGGATCAAAACGACAGGTATTAAAAGAGGGGTGGCGTTTAAAAAGTAAAACTCTGCCTTACCCATACTTGTAGAGATTTATAAGTGTTATCCGCATTCAACTGTTGGCCAGTCGAGTTATATAAGGGATTATCTCCAACCCGGTAAGCCAGAGAGAGGTCAAGCATCATATTTTTATAAATGAATTTTGCTGACAAACCCACATCACCCAGTAAATACAGGTTGTTGGCATTAGTCGCCCCCTGCCATCCTGGATAAGTATTTACAAATTGCTGTACGACACCGACATCAAAAAAACCACCTACCTGCCAGTTTTCGTCGATCTTATAAACTAAATCACTGCTCAAGATGGCGCCCTGGGATCCCCCACCTTGCGTAACCGGATAGGCTCTGACTCCGTAAGGACCGCCCATATAGATTTGTTCGGAAGAATTCAAATTCTTGTTGGCTAACTGACCATACAGAGAATTCGTCCAGGTTGCACCCGGTAAAGAAACTAGGTCACGCCTGTTAACGACATTAAAGTTAATCTTAGAATACGTACCCGCTGTACCTGGCCCACCCAAGTCCTGGCCCGCTTGAGTTAAATCATTGATATTCAGTTGCCCGAGGGTGTAGCTCAAACCGTAAGTCAGGCTGGACCGTTCGTTCAGAAAGGTGTTTCCGTTAATCCCCAGCGACCCAGCATTCACCTGATAATTGCTGACCGTATTACCTGCCTGCAAGTTATTGTAATTACGCTGTTCAATATTGAATTTAACGTTGCTTGAAGAACGCAAGGTTCTAAGCAAGGGGTAATTTAAAAAAGCACTAAAGGAGTTCGCAGTACCCCTTGTCTGGATATCCGACCAACTCGAAAGCGTTTCGTAATTCAAATAACTGGCTTGCGCACCAAACCTCAAGCCATCAGTACCAAGCGGGCGGTTATAGCTGGCCACCGCATAGTTTGACCCCAGCGACTCAATGACATTTAAATTAATCTGATCACCGATGCCAGAGATATTGTTCATCGACAGAGAACCGACCGCCTGACCCACCCCAGTGCTTGAGGCGCCATAATTAGAAAGCCCCACCTGCCCACTAAAAAATGGCGTCTCGGATAAACGGACCTTAAAGTCACTCGTCCCAGGTGCCTCCCCTGGTTCAAATACACCTGTCGCACTCAGACCCGGCAATTCATTAAGCAATAACAGCCCTTTTTCCAAAGGCTTGGTATCGATTAATTCATTACTACCCGGGTCTTTTGAAATATATTTTTTAGCTTCCTCAAGAGAAAACCTAACCTTTCCCTCGGCACTCTCAACGTCAACCTTACCGAGGCGCCCCTCGAGAATTGAGATCAGGACGACGCCATTTTCAATATCCTGCGGTGGAAAACTAGCCTGAGCAATACGGCCATTTGCAGAATAAAAATCCTGAATAGCTGCTGTGATTTCCGTCAGCTCTTGAAACGATAGTGGTTTATTCAGCCACGGGGCGATCACTGTATTTAACTCAGCACTATTGAATAGGGTGTTGCCTTCGAACTTAAAACCAGCGAGCGTAACTTTTTCACCAGAGGTATCGACGTCTGGTTTTCGTTCAGGTTTAACAGGCTGAGTCTGTGGAACCGTTAGTTCGCGTTGGAGCTGTAAATCAAGCTCGCGTTGCAAAGCACCTGCATTGGGAGCTGACTGTGCCAGGACTGACGTCGAAATAAATAAGCTGCTCGCTAAGAGTGACCAAGCAAAATAAGGATGGGTAAATTTATAGCAACTAGCTTTATTTGTCAGACAGGAGAATCTCATGCCAAGAATCATATTCTTCTGCTCAGAAGCGGTAACCAATGGATTAGTTAAGCCGAAGTACACCGGATTCTACCGGATGATTACAAAGTATTTAAGTTTAAAAAAACTAATAGGCTATGGTTTTGCTTGTATACCAATAGAATGTGGTGAAACTGACACCCAAAACCTACGTAAACTGGAGTTTAGCGAGCCGTGCATAGAGTCCGCCCTGCGCGATCAGCTCTGCATGCCTGCCCTGCTCGACCACCTCCCCCTCCTCCAGCACGAGGATGTGATCGGCCCGCATCACGGTCGACAGGCGATGTGCGATCGTCAGTGAGGTTCTGCCAGGCAAGACCACGTCAAGCGCCATTTGTACTTCACGCTCTGATTCCGCATCGAGTGCGCTGGTGGCTTCGTCCAACAGCAAAATAGGCGGATTTTTCAAGATCGCGCGTGCGATGGAAATCCGCTGCTTTTGCCCGCCCGACAAACGTACGCCTCGCTCTCCCAGAAAACTATCATAGCCTTGCGGCAAAGCAGAGATAAAGCCATCGGCGTGGGCAGTCCGTGCCGCGGCAATCACCTCCTCATCGCTTGCATCGAGTCTACCGTAGCGGATGTTTTGCATAGCGCTGGCAGCAAAGATCACAGGCTCTTGCGGAACGATACCGATGCTATCGCGCAAGGCACTGACAGGCCACTGCGTCACATCTCTACCGAAAACCTCGATCTGTCCTGAGGCAGGTTGATAAAAGCGTAACAACAAAGAAAATAGCGTGCTTTTGCCTGCACCTGAGGTGCCTACAACCGCATAACGTGCGCCTTGCGGGACGACAAAACTGACGTGGTTCATCGCCAGAAACTCAGGTCGCGAGGGATAGGTGAACGTAACGTCTTTCAATACCAAAGCCTCTGTGCGAGTCAAAGGTATCGTCTGTTGGGCTTGTTCAGGTGTCGCAAAGACCTGTTGAGGTCTAGCCAATTGCTCAGAACTTAGCTTGCCTGGCGGCTCGGCCAAAGGCTCAGCAAGCAAAGCAGGCTCGGCCTGCATCAGCTCCACCAGCCTCTCCATCGCACCGGCGGCACGCTGCAAATCTCCCCAGGTCTCAGACAAAGCGCCAATAGAACCCGCAATAAACACGGCATAGAGCAAAAACTGCGTCAGCTCCCCCAGAGATATCACACCTGCCGTGACCTGCCGCGCACCCACCCACAGGACAAACACAATCACAGCAAAAGTCATCACGATCGCGAGTGCCGTGAGCATTGAGCGGGCCTTGATACGTTTTTTAGCCTCAGCAAAAGCGTTTTCCACTGCAGAATCAAACCGCTTTTGCTCATACGACTCGCGCACAAAAGCCTGCACCGTCGCGACAGCGTTTAACACCTCGCCTGCCAGAGCACTGGTATCGGCGACTTTATCCTGACTTGCGCGAGACATTTTTCGTACCCGACGACTCATAGCCCAAAGCGGCAGCACGATCAAAAGCAACAATACGATCATGACGCCTGCGAGCCAGGCGCTGGTGATCAACATCATCGCCATCCCGCCAAGCAGCATCAGCGCACTGCGCAAAGCCATCGAGATGCTTGAGCCCACCAAGGTTTGCACCAGGGTCGTATCGCTCGTGAGCCGGGAGAGCACCTCGCCGGTTTGGAGTGTTTCGAAATAAACAGGACTCTGGCGCAACACGTTTTGAAACACGCGTTGACGAATATCGGCGACGACACGCTCGCCAAGCCAGGACATCATATAGAACCGGCTAGCCGTAAATACAGCCAGGGCCACCGCTAACAACAGCAAATAAATAAACTTGAGGTTAATGGAGTCACTGGTGATGCCTGTATCCACTACACCCCGAAATGCAAGCGGCACCGCGAGGGTCGCTGCCGCAGCCAACACTAAAAACAGCGCTGCGAGCAACCACTGTGTTCTGTAACGGGAGAGAACTTGATACTCCCGCAACCAGAAAATAAGACTACTGAGTTTTTCGGTCATGTTGGCTTGGTATGAATAGGGTGTGATTGCGTGTTCATCTAATTAGACCGCTAAAACATGACAAGATTACAGCGCCACAGGCGCACCATACCCCGTCAGCTCCAAATAGCCTGCACCGAGTAACTTACCGTTTTCCAATAACTCAACCGCGCCTTCATAATAAAAACCACCCGTACTGGTCTGCGCATCGACTTCCTGATCAGGCATCAAGGGCCGCAAGGTCAAGGTTCGATCTCCTACGCGTAAAACAAAACTCTCTGGATACGTAAAAAAGGAGCGCGGCGAGCGCCATTGGCCGACCGCATTCCAGATCACCTCCTGCCGCCTCTCAAGACGATGGCCCTGCGCATCACGCCAATCCCATTCGCTAAACAAGGCCGCTCCCCTGGCATCGCGCATACGAAACGCCATCAGACTGCCGCCATCCAAAAGATTGATACCGATCCAATCCCAACCGACCGCGGCCGGCATCAGCAGACTACTAGACCACTCATGGTCAAACCACGCCGACCCGGTGAGATTGAGGGGCTTTTCACTGCCGCCACGACTACCAGAAGCCTGTTTCAAGCTCACCTGTGCAGAGACTTTCAGCTGCGGGCGGCTATAGTAATAGCTTGCAAAGCGTGGCTCCGGTCCTTTGGAGGAGTAGCCTGCCTCACCGCGCAAAACAGGTGCCTGAGCCGGGATCGCCACTAACTCCAGCGTAAAGTTATCTGCCGCAACGTGTACTTTGTAATGATCCTCAGACGTGCGCTGCAAGCTCCAGCCTGACAACGTAAGCCCCGTATCCGCCCCACTAAACGATGCGCCCGCGGGCCCTGCGCGTCCAGCCACCTCCGCGTGGCGCAGGCGCCCCTCTCCAGGCATGGCCAACGCAGCATGTGCAAACAGCAACTGACGCGGTGCAAACCGACTCGGATTACTGTCAGGATGGAGCGTGCGGCTCCTGAAAAACGTCACCTGAAATCCCCTCCTGTCCGTAGCCTCCCCCAGCCAGCCCGTCATGTACCACCACTCGGTGCGATAGTCCGGATGCGCGCCATAATCACGCGGAAAAACTAACGGCCGTGGAAAAACGTCTGGATATACCTCCTCTGGCGAAGCAGACCACGAGGGTAAAACAGGTGTCGCAGCGAACAACAGAACACGTTTCAACCACAGCCTGCGCAGAGTGCTTTGCCTCATCACCAGTCCTCACGCAAAGATAAAACCAGTCGATCCGGATGCAAGTTTCTTTGGGCGGCCCAGACTGCGGCAAGCATCCCCAGCAGCACCGTAAACAATATCAGCACCACGATTGCGACCGCGGGGATACTCGTCTGCATGGTCCAGTGAAACGATTGCGGATTGACCCGATGAATCAGCACCTGGCTCATTAACAAGCCCAGCACTGTTCCCCAAGAGGCTGCAAGCGCGAGCAACAGCCCCGACTCATAGGTCATCCACTGCGTCAGCTGTGTGGAGGACTGACCTAACTGCTGCACTAAAGCGAATTCCTTTTGTCTTAACAGAGCCTGCCCCGCAAAACCTGCTGCAACGGTAAACAGTGCCACCAGTAACGCTGCGATTTCGAGAGCATAGGTCATCGCAAAACTGCGATCAAAGATCGTCAGCGACAACGCTCGCAAGTCTGAGGAGCTGCGGAACTCAATTGAGTTGAATAATGGGAGTCGCGTTCGTAAGCGTTCCAGCACGACAGCAGCACTCGCCTCAGGCGTGAGCCACAAAGCGATATCTGTGCGACGTCGATCCTGCGTCAACGCCTGATAGGCCGCGATATCCATCACGACCGAGCCATGCTGGCGACCGTAATCACGGAACACCCCCGCGACCCACACTGGGAGAGACTCACCAGCGAGGCCTTTGACAGGGAGAGTATGTATTTCACCAGGCTTAAAACCATACAAATCCCGCAGCGCCTCGGAGACAAATACCTCTGGCAAAGCGGACTTTGCCGACTGAGGTTGCGCAACTAAATCACCCGTCAAAGGCAACACTTGTGCCGCACGCCCTGCAGGGACCGAACGTGCGATTAGCATTACCTCTGGCTGCTCGGGACGAAACAGGATTTTCTGTTGCAAGCTGAATTCCACACGCGATACTCCAGGCACCCCAGCGATCGTCTGGATCAAACCAGGATCCTGGATCAGCGCCTGATTCAACTCAGAGCGACTCAAATTCCCATACAACTCTGCAGGCAAGACCTTATCCAGCCACTGCGTCACCGAATCTCTAAAACTCGCCACCATCACCACCATCGCAACCGTCAAGGCGAGTGCCGCCACCACTCCAGCGATCAGTCCCGCCGCGCTGGCAGGCGCTTGCGCCAAACGCCACACAGCGAGCGTAAAAGACGGCGAGAAAGAACGCCTGCGCCCGCTCAGCAACGAGCGCGCCAGCCAGGCAAAGCACTGATTCACCAGCGAGGGCATCAACGCCAAGCCAGCAAACAGTAAAAAGGCGATCGACAAATACGCTGCAATCGGCAAACCATCAATGGATGGTATGAACGCCAACACCACACTGATGACACCCAACCCAATTGCCACACGCGCGTTTAAAACGGGCTTGAGCATACGCTCGGTCGCACCCGCTCGCAGCTGTAATACAGGCGAGCCCGTCGTGGCAGAACGTGCAGGGAAATAACCCGCCACGCCACCCACCACCAAGGACAACGCCCAAAAGCCTAGCAAGACTCCAGCATCGATATCCAGAGGCGGTACCGTAGCTGAAAAATAACCCGCCCCCATATCGCCCCCCATCACACGCAACAAGACAGAGGCCAGACCCAAACCCAAACCAATCCCCAGCAAACCACCTAATGCAGCAACGATTAAAGCCTGCGTCAACACCAAGCCAAACACCCATAGACGTCCCGCACCCAGCACGCTTAAGAGCGCGAGTTGAGACTGCTGGCGCAACACAGAAAAACTAATCGTCGTAAACACCAGAAAGGCACCGGTAAATAAAGCCACCAGTGCGAGGACGCTTAAGTTGACCCGATACGCACGCGATAAATTAGACATCCTGCGATCACGATCCTCTGCGGTGACGAGCTTGAGACCCAGATTGGAATTTTCTACTGCGGTGGCGAGATCCTTAAGGCTATGTCCGTCGCTCAGTTGAATATCCAGGCGACTGAGCTGACCAAGTCCGTCCAAGCGCCACTGCGCCACACCCAAATCCATCACCGCAAGACTCTGGCCTGCTGCGCCCGGCACTAAACCCGCCACCTTAAACGCTATCTTTTTACCGTCAAGCGTAAGTAGCAGTTCATCACCCACCGCCAGGTCGAGCGCTTTTAACGCCGTAGCCGACAGGAAAATCGCATCCTGACCAAACATACTCATACGCTGTTCTTCGGAAACGCTAGGCAGCAAGGCAGAGGTGACACGCCCCGCTTGAAAAATATCCAGCCCCAGCACTCGCACGGGTTGCGTCGCACGCTCGAGCACTGGGCTGACCGCACGAATACCGAGCTGCTTTTGGCGGGCGACCACCTCGTCAAACAAGGTGTCCGGGAAATCGCCTGAGGACGAGACCAATTGCGCCGAAGCTTGACCGTTCACCGTATCCAGCGCACGACCAAACTCACTTAAAGCGGAACGATTGACCGTATGGATCGCCACCGCCAAACCAATACCCAGCGACACCGTGAGCCCGGCAATCAACCAGCGGCCTGGTTGCGCACGAAATGCAGAGAGGAGCAGCCAAAAGAACAGCATTAGCCAGTCAACACAAAGGTGCGATCGAGCCTCGCGGCCGCCTCTGCCGAATGCGTCACCATGATAAGCGAGGCACCCTGCTCACGGCAGGTATTACACAGCAGAGTGAGCGCTTTGTTCGCAGTCTCAGGATCGAGATTTCCAGTTGGCTCATCTGCCAACACGAGCTTTGGCTGATGCACCAGCGCACGCGCGAGCGCCACGCGTTGCTGCTCACCACCCGATAAAACAGAAGGAAAAGATTGCGCAACCTCGGTCAGAGCGAGAGAGTCGAGCAACTGCTCCGCACGCGCGCAAGCCTGCTTGAAATCCAAGCCTGCTAACAAACAGGGCACCATCACGTTTTGCAAAGCATTGAGATGCGGCATCAAATGAAACGCCTGAAACACAAACCCAAAAGTCGAGCGTCTGAGCGCTAAGCGCTCGCTAGTACTCATCGCCGCCAAATCCCTATCCTGAAAAAGCACACGCCCCTCGTCAGGCTGATCGAGACCCGCCAGCAGATTTAAGAGAGAGGATTTGCCTACACCCGAAGCGCCACAAAGCGCGAGTTGCTCACCTGGCGCAACAGAAATATCCAAGTGCCGAAACAACCAGCGCTCTGGCGAGACCCGTCTTGAGAGGCCCTCGGCTTGGAGTAGAGAGTTCTGAGTCAAAAGCATAGATCGATCTTAACATTACCGCTTTTAAGCAATAGGGCATGCTTTAATCAAACACAAGTCATTAACCATCTCTCAGCCCAAACAGGAAAGCAACCATGTCCGTCTCCCTCTACACAGCAACTGTCCCCGTATTCAAACAGATGCTTTTGGCGCTGAGCGATGTGCTCAAAAAAGGCAAGGAGCATGCAGAAAAACAGCACTCTGACCCCGCCGTATTGTTACAGTCAAAATTGTTTCCTGACATGCTGCCGTTTGTCAGACAAGTCCAGATTGCGTGTGATTTTGCCAAGAGCGTCCCAGCCCGCATTGCTGGTATCGAAGTCGCCGCTTACGAAGATAGCGAGCAAAGTTTTGATGAGTTGCAGCAGCGCATTGCCAAAACCCTAGCTTTGATCGAAGGCATGACTGAAAAGCAATTGAGTGAAAGTGGTGTGAAAGAGGTTGTTCTGCGCCCCGGCACACCCAAAGAGAAAACACTTTCTGTTGAGGACTACGCACTGAGATATGGCATGCCGCAGTTTTTCTTTCACGTCACGACCGCCTACGCCTTGCTGCGTCATAACGGGGTGGAGATTGGTAAGAAAGACTATATGGGTTCTTATTAATTTACTTTAGTGAAATAAGCCCCTTAGCGGGGCTCGTACCAAACGCCAGGACCTGCGCTATGCTGGTCCAGGTGACCGCCATAGGCATACCTTTCCCATAGCAGTAGCATCAGGTGCAACCTCTTGAGGTTGTTCTCGGTAAACGGGCTGTCTTGCCCGTCACCCATTAGTACACCCATTTACACCCAATTTGATTAAGCGTTGTGAACCATCACACGCCATTTGAATTGTCTATGGGCGACAACAGCCAAGGCACAACTTGTGGCCATTTGAAACAAGTTGAATTAATCAAATCTAAAGAAAATATTAGAAAATATCCTTGATAATTGACCTATATTTATTAAACACATAGCTAAAAATTATTGGTCAACCTATAAAAATCAGGGTATATTCTGTGTCCTTAAGTAAGCGTCAGTGGGAGTCCCTGATCAGAGAAATTGCTGGAAAAAGCAATCAGATCATATGGACTGAACACGCAAAACAGCAAATGAAGACCAGACACATCACGATGCCAATGGCGTTGGATGCATTGTCTAAAGGGAGTATCAGGCTTGAACCAGAACCGAACATCAGAACTGGCGACACCATTTGTCGAATCGAGCGATACATAGCTGGAAAAGATATAGGTATCTGCGTTGCGCTCGAGTCTGAAAAAGTTGCGACGATGATTGTTGTTACCGCATTAATAATTGGGGGTTTGCATGTATCACTACACCGACGGGGGTCTTCGCAACATTTGGCTGGCGAACGGCTATGAACGCATGGATACTGCATATGGTAAGGCTGTAACTATTCAAGACTTACCAGGCCTGACGAAAGCTATCTGCAAAGCCTTGATTCGTAAAAACAGCAAATTAACAGGCGCAGAATTCCGCTACTTGCGCCAGGCCATACTCATGTCCCAGGCAACGCTTGGAAAAGCATTAGGTCGCACAGATCAAGCGATAGCGGGTTGGGAGAAAAACAGCAAAGTTCCAAAATTTGCCGATCAAATGCTTAGAGTCTTCTATGCTGCTCACGCAGACGGTAATGAGCAAATCAAAAATATTATTCATGCCATGAACGATGTTGAACGAACGATCAATTTCGTTATGACGGAAACAAAAAAAGGCTGGGAATCAAAGGTTTCAGAAGCTGAACTATCTGAGGAAGAAGACTGCGAACTGACTAAATAGGAGATCAATAGTGAAAAGCAACAACCTGAATTTGCAATTGCGCGCGAGCTTATCGCGGCTAGGGTGCGAGCCAGCCTGATTTGGAGAAGTTACAGAATCATAACTTTATGAAAACATTTTTTATGACTATAGTCATAGTGCACCGCCAACACCCCAGACGAACCAACCCAGATCCCCTAACTACTTACTCACCCGCAACATGCACTGACCATAAGGCTCAGTCTGTGGCAAAAACCCTAATTCGACACAGCGTTTCTTAGCGGCCCCTAATTTAGCGGTCTCAGTATTAGGAGGACTCGGTTTAACAGACTCCGACTTCACCACATCACCCTTAACCGCAGCAACAGGCGTAGTCGTACCATCCGCATTCAGCACCAAACTATTCGCGACCGTTACAACCCCGTCTTGCGAATTACTCCCTGCGAACGCAGGACTATCCGGTCCTGGAGCATTACTGACCGTCTGCGCTGGCTTTACAGTCACCGAGCCCGGCGCCGCGCCTTTTTCGTAGCTATAGCTAATAACATTGGATTGCCCCATCGAGACCTGGATCAGATTGGGATAGTCATACGCCGCACCAGAGGAATGATCAATCGCCACACCGATCAGGCCACCGAATATGAAATTGCCCGCCATCCCTGCTCTCGCCACCGACTCGACCGAAGCACGCCCGACCTCGTAGTCGGGCTTTTTACAAGTGATTAACAAAGGATCATGTGAGCGCTGGATCTGAGTCGAGCCTGGGGACGCGATAAACCATTTGCCTTTGGCATTGGTTAACTCACACTCTGCGCCCGTGACGGCTACGGCATCCTTTCTGGTTTCAACGGAAATACTTTGTTGCGTGCCGCCGGTAATAGAAGCACAGCCTGATAATTGCAGGCTTGCAAATGAAACCAACATGATGAATACAAGACGTAAATTGATAGCCACTGCGAATCTCCTGATTATTGGAATTATTTAATGACGAACTGCGAGTAGCTTTTACTGACGACCAGGTTTTGTTTAGGCCATGTTACGTGACTACGTTGAATAACGTTTTGATTATGAGCAGGCTGGTATGTCATGGAGTGAGACTCGTATTTACTTAAAGTAATAAAAATAAGACATACCTACCGTGATACTCATCGTCTAGATCAGAGGTAAAGGTTTAAAGATTCCTATACCTTGATAACTAGCAAATAATTTGTGGCTAAATGGCAATGTCGCTTGCAAGTGAATCGGGCACTACCATTTGCTACCATATGTAAAAAATCCTGCGCATTGAAGGCTATGACTATCAGTGCAACGTTTTCTGTTTTTCGAATATTGAGCCAGTACCTTCACCACGGATTGCTGCACTTTTTTATAAGGTCGAATCCTCAAGATCACAGTTACGCTAGGAAATCAGATGCAAAATATACTCGCCATCATCAATACGCCACGCCAGGACTGGAAAGAAGAAAACATCAGGAAGGCCTTCAGTGCAGACATAAGAGATCGGTATAACAGAGTTCGCGAATTTGAAAATAAACGCGGCCCAGAGGAGACGAGGTTTCAATTGCGCGTCAACTCAGATACAAAGGATGGAGCAGTACCTTACGCTGCGTTGATCGCCCCAGATCAAGATACCTCAGGGCCGTATGGCGGGATGAGCTTCGTACTGTTTCCTGCAGATGAAACTGGACCAGCGTTGATCGCCATGGTGATAGGCACACAGTCCATTGCGCCAGATGATATGGTGCTCGGTAAACCGGGACATGCGCGCCGTTGTCGCGCAATTTCCCGTTGGATTGCGTCTTTAGAGGAGGGCGGCTTCACTTGGAGCAAACGCGATCCGGTGCGCACAGATCTAGAAATACCCAAGGTGGTCAAGGAGAAGCTTGCGCGATGGGATCATTCGTTGAAAAAATATGGCAACGTGATATATGCCTGTCATGCTGCAACTGGAACTGGTTCCGACGAGGATAAGTCAGCCCAATTGAAATCCTTAACTGCTTACCTCGACCTTTTTATGGATGAGCGCAGCATCGATCGCAAACAAGCAAGTGAGAAAGAGGCAGTGGTAGCGCGTCAGCAATGGCTCGCAAATTTACTTCCTTCCGTTTCGCAGGAAGATACTGCAAAGTTGCTAGCTAATCGTCGATTTGTGGTGTTAGAGGGGCCACCTGGTACCGGCAAAACGCATTTGGCAAAGCGCTTGCTCACAGAACAGTACAAAGGCCATGGCCATCTGATTCAGTTTCATGCAGGTACTACTTACGAATCCTTCATCGGTGGCTTACGTCCTGTCAAAGATGAAAGCAGTCAGGGTTTCTATTTTTCAGCTATTGGAGGTCAATTAATGCGTGCCGTTCAACACGCTGGCGCCGACGAATCTAAACCCTATCTCATGGTAATTGACGAAATCAACCGCGCCGATCTTGCCAAAGTGTTGGGTGAAGCTATGCATCTATTTGAACCGGGTGATCCCAACCGTCAGGTCGAACTAGATTACGAATTTCAAGAAATTAGGGGACGCTCGTTCCGGTTACCACCTAACTTACACATACTAGGCACCATGAACACTGCCGACAGAAGCATTGCAGTCCTAGACGTTGCGGTTCGTCGACGTTTTGCTTTCTCGCCGGTTTGGCCAAGCTTGCAAGTTCTAAACGATGACGAACAGTCTTGCAAAGAAATGCGAGATAAATTTGCTCAGCTGCTTGACTTGTTTGTTTCACATGCAGGTGATGATGCATTTAACTTACTGCCAGGTCATGCCTATTTCATGGAATCAGACGAAACTAAAGTCAAAACCAAGTTGCAAACGGAACTTAAGCCTTTACTACTGGAATACCTAGCCCAGGGACATGTCAGCGGCTTTGGTGATGAGATTCATGCATTTATTGACAGCCTAGACGACTAATCGTGGCTCAGACTCTTTCCTCTAACCCAGTCAGGCGCATCCAAGATAGTGCACGCATTTTTGTCTCGGCTTCAGATTGGTTATTAGAACCCGGAGTTGATAAACGAAAAGCGAACGATCTGGCGCAGCGTCGAAGTGAAAACTTTCTGGAAATGAACAGAGGCATTCTGAACGATTTTGGTGTTCGAGGACAGTTAGGTGGTTTGCGCGGCCAAATTGGTTTGTGGTTAGAAACCGATACACGGATTGGTGCACTGCCATTGTTGTCACCGTCGTCAGCTAAGCCTGAGTTGGGCCTAATGATCGAACCACGCTTTTCATGGACTAGTGCTGGCGATATGCTGATTGGCACAGGTTTTCGGATCACGCCAGAGATTCTTCCCCTGCCACGCATGGTACCAAACTCTGATAGACAAATTCCCTCATGGGTATTGAGCGCTACTGTACTAATGCGAATTGAAACTCTGATCAAGCAATCCTCTCGCCGTTTTGAAATACATGAAGCAATTTTGAGCACACCTAAAGGGCAAGTAAATTGGACGCGCTACGCTACTAACTATTTAGCTCAAGGCCATTGCTTATCTATTCCATGTCGCTTTCCTGACTTATTGAACGACACTAAATTACTTGGCGTAATGCACTGGACGGTCTTACGACACCAGGACGCGCTACGCACTCAACGCGGCAGACATATTGCGGTATTACACCTTTTGCAACGATGCGAGAGTCTGCTGACACAGTTGCGGCCCTTTACTCCTAAGCGGCCAGAAGCCGGTTGGCAACCAGCCAACACCAACACAAATAGCGAGATATTTCGCAAAGGCCTTGAAGCGATCCACTGGACAGTCGATGAGCGAGGACTCGGCGGCACCAGCGATCTTGCCGGTTTACCCTGGCGTATGGACATGGCCACTTTTTTTGAGGCGTGGATCGAGTCAATTGCTGAAACTACCGCAAAGCGTTTTCAGGCCAATCTAACTGCTGGCCGACGTAACGAAACGTCGGTGCGTCTCAATTGGCAGCCACAACGCTTGGGTACTCAACGCGCCTTGATACCTGATGTGGTTTTGCAGCGTGCCGATGTAACCCTAGTGATAGACGCCAAATACAAACGCCATGCCCAATTAGTTGGCTATGGTGGTTATGGTAAAGACGGATATGATTGGCAGGTCCAACATCGACAAGACTTGCTCCAAGTGTTGGCTTATAGCAGTCTGTTTGATACTCCGCGCGTGGTTGCTTGTCTCGCCTATCCATTAGCACATGACCAATGGCAATTATTGCGCGATCAAGAGCGAGTGATGTCGCGTGCTACGGTTCGCCACGGATTGCGGCAGATTGAGGTTGCTTTAGTTGCGGTACCCATGTCAGGACGTACCGAGGAGATAGCAGGTATTTTTGGACGATTACTCAGCTCAACTTGATGGTTGATTCTGATTGAGGTAAAGAACAGGGGCTCGCATTCGGCATTAGGCTATTGAAACAAATCCACAACATGTTAAATAAATTTAACAAATACAGCTACAGTGATATAGAAGTTTAGAAAAATTAAAAATACTCAGGCAACTTAATAATACGTCTTAAAGTACGAAGTGCAACTGCGCTCAAGTTAAACATTTATCATTAAATTTTTATCGAATTACTTGTAGTAGTTTCGATTTGATCTGACAGTTAGGCCTTGCCAAAAGGTGGGGTTACC
>DAIMDD010000025.1:0-22075 GCA_036725985.1 Burkholderiaceae bacterium | reverse complement strand
GTGAAAGTAGGACATTGTCAAGCTCTTACACCTCAAAACCCCGTGGCTTAATGCCACGGGGTTTTGTTTTTTACGCTAGTAAATAAACTTGAATCGTAGAATTTTGAATAAACTTGATTCGTAGATTTTTGCTTTAGAGTTTGAAACCTGCTTGTTTTAATAGTTCTGCCGTTTCAAATAAAGGCAACCCCATTACTCCGGTATAGCTACCGTCGAGATTAGAAATGTATTTAGCAGCGAGTCCTTGTATGCCGTAGGCACCGGCTTTGCCGAATGGCTCTCTGCTTTCGATATAACGTGAAATATCTTCGTCGCTAAGTTGTGTAAAGCTCACCCGTGAGGTTGATAACGCTTGCCATTGTTTACCCGCATGACTCACTACAACCGCTGTATAGACAATATGAGTGTTGCCTGAGAGTGCCCTGAGAATTTGACGTGCTTCTGTTTGATCTCCCGGCTTACCGAGAACCTGATCACCAAACGCAACCGTTGTATCGGCTGTCAATATAGGCTGATTAATATCCAATACGCTTGATTGAGCTTTAACCCAGGCTATGGCGCGTTCTGCTTTGTCAAAAGCTGTACGTTGAACGTATCTCAAAGGAGATTCGTTCGCGTGCCGTGGTTCATCCTCACCTGGTGTTGCTGGTACATTCAGGACGATATGAGCAATATTTAATTGCTTTAGTAATTCACTTCTTCGAGGACTCGCAGACGCAAGATAAATATTCAACAATTAAATTGATCCGAATACATTAATCACGATGGTAGGGGTGGTTATTAAGAAGTGACCATGCGCGATAGATTTGTTCAATTAAGACGACTCTGACCATAGGGTGTGGCATTGTCATGGATGATAAACGAAGCATGCTTTGACACGATTTTTTTAAATCAGCATCCAGGCCGTCGGGACCTCCAATAATAATGGCAAGTGATTGGCTGTTGTTATGCCATCCACCCATCACTTCAGCGAATTTATGAGTTGTGTAGTCTCGACCATGCTCGTCGAGTGCGACGCGCAAGCAACCCTCAGGGATGACCGCCTCAATGCGTTTGGCCTCGGCTGCCATCATTTGCACCGCAGTCTTACCGCTGGTGCGTGCCTCGGGTTTGATTTCCTTAAGTGTAATGGCCCATTCGGCTGGTAGCCGCTTGGCATAATCACTCCAGGCGGCTTCTACCCAGTCTGGCATGCGAGCACCGACAGCAATAATGGTGATCTTCATGCCAGACTCATTCCTGATCTCTTTGCAGATAGGTGGAATTACCGTGTTGAGCGGGCAGGGCGCGATGAGCGTCCTGTTGGTGCCGAGACACGATTCGCTGCACGGCTCTGAGCACGGCGTCCGACTGGCTCTTCGGTAGAAATCGCCATTGGATCGAATTTTTCACCTGCTGCTACGACCGGGCGCGTCGACTCAGGTAAAAGTTTCATGTGAACAGGCTTACCACCCCAGATCTGCTCCAGGTGATAGTAGGCACGAATCGCAGGTTGCATGATGTGAATCACAATATCGCCGACATCGACGAGTACCCATTCACCCGTATCTTCGCCTTCGGTAGCGATAACGGTCTCGCCAATACTTTTGACTTTTTCACAAACGCTGTTAGCCAGTGAGCGGGTTTGACGATTTGAGGTGGCAGAGCAGACGATTACGCGATCAAACAAGCTAGTCAGGTGCGTCGAATTAAACACCTGTATGTCTTGAGCTTTCACGTCTTCGAGTGCATCAACCACTGCGCGTTGCAGTTTTGTAATATCCATTTTTTAGTGTCCTGTCAGGCTGTGTGCTGACGGTAAAGACCGCGAGCGGTAATGTATTGACCAACTGCTTCGGGTAAGAAGTCAGAGGTGGACTCAGCCAGAGCCGTCCGTTTGCGGATTTCATTGGCTGAGATGTCGAGTGGTTCAAAGGGTAGGTGAATCAGCCGTTTATCGTGTAACTGCATCCAGGAGGCTAGCTCTGGAGGAGCAATCAGATCAGAGCCCGGGCGCTGCGCCACAACCAGTTGCACGCGCGACACAATCTCCTGCCAGCGACGCCAGGTGCAAAAATTTGCAAGCTGGTCGGCACCGAGGATCCAGAAATATTCTGGGCCTGGCGGCAACGATTCAAGCGTCTCAATGGTGTAAGTGGGGCCAGTTCGGTTTATTTCAACTGGATTAACGATGAGTCCTGGCTCCTGTTCGAGCGCTAGTTTGATCATCTGCAGGCGGTCCTCGGTCGAGGCACCCAGAGGAGGTTTCTGCCATGGTTGTCCGGCCGGTATCAATTGGACTTGATCGAGATTGAGCGCTCTCAACCCTGTACGCGCCAGTTCCAGATGCGCGCGATGTACTGGATCAAAACTCCCTCCGAGCAGGCCGATACGCATCAGACCCAGTCTCTCGGGGTCAGATACTGTTGCAGAGCTGCCTCGGCAGTACCAGGCTCGGCTTGCCAGTTGTAGCGCCAGTTGGCTACCGGTGGCATGGAAAGCAGGATTGATTCCGTCCTGCCACCCGATTGCAGACCAAACAAGGTACCCCGGTCAAACACCAGATTGAATTCAACGTAGCGACCCCGGCGGTAGGCCTGAAAGTCGCGCTCACGCTCGCCAAACGCAGTGTTAAGGCGTTTTTCAACAATCGGCATATAGGCATGGGTAAACGCATCGCCGACTGAGCGCATCAACGCAAAGGAGGCGTCAAATCCTCCCGTGCTCAGATCATCAAAAAACACACCGCCAATACCACGTGTTTCTTTGCGGTGTTTAAGATAAAAATATTCATCGCACCATTTTTTGTAATCCGCATAGGCAGTAGGGCTGTGCGGATCGAGGGCATCCTTGTTGACCTGATGAAAATGACGTGCGTCTTCTTCAAAGACGTAATAAGGCGTCAGGTCCATGCCACCCCCAAACCAGAACACGTCTTTCTGCTCGGTATCTGGCTGAGCCTTTGCGACAAACATTCTGACATTCATGTGCGTTGTCGGAATGTATGGGTTGCAGGGATGCAGCACCATCGAGACGCCCATGGCTTCCCAAGGTCGTCCTGCGACCTCAGGGCGATGTGCTGTAGCCGAGGGAGGAAGCGTCGTGCCCATCACGTGGCTAAATAACACGCCTGCACGCTCGAAGACTTGGCCGCCTTCAATCAGGCGAGAGATGCCGCCTCCACCTTCGTCACGTAGCCACTGATCAGTCAGAAAGTTCGAGCCTTCGACGGACTCTAGCGCGCCAACGATATGGTTTTGCAAACCAAGCAGATAACTGCGAACAGCAGGAACATTGACTTCAGACAATTAGCGCGGCTCCAGTGCACGCCAGCCGATATCCCGTCTGAATTGTGCACCATCAAAGTTAATCGTATCAACCACAGCGTAAACGCGTTTTTGCGTTGAACGCACAGAGTCGTCAAGCGCTGTGACACAAAGTACTCGACCACCAGAGGTCAGCACTACACCTTCTTTGAGAACTGTACCTGCGTGAAACACTACGCAATCAGATTGAGGTAACGGTATGCCTGTAATGGCGTCGCCCAGACGTGGTGTGGCAGGGTAGTTCGCGCTAGCCATGACGACTCCCAAAGCAGTCCGGGGATCCCAGTCAATACTGGCCTGATCAAGCGTGCCATTTACACCATGTTCAAATACGTCAAGCAGGTCACTGCGGATACGCATCATTATAGGTTGTGTTTCAGGGTCTCCCATGCGGCAATTGAATTCTAGTACCTTGATCGGGCGGGTTGCATCTGCGCCTTCCCCGATCATGACGCCGGCATACAAAAAACCTGTAAAGGGAATTCCATCGGCGCGCATGCCTTGGATCGTGGGCTCAATGACTTCGCGCATGATGCGCTGATGAATCACTGGAGTCACAACGGGTGCGGGCGAGTAAGCTCCCATGCCACCGGTATTCGGACCCTGGTCTGCATCCATTAAACGCTTGTGATCCTGGCTCGTTGCGAGGGGCAGAATATTAATACCATCGCACAAAATGATGAAAGAGGCCTCCTCCCCAGGCAGGCACTCTTCGATGACGACGCGCGCTCCTGCTGAACCGAGCGAGCCATCGCCGAGCATGGCGTCGACGGCTTCGTGCGCTTCGCGAGCAGTCATCGCTACAACAACGCCTTTGCCTGCAGCCAGGCCATCGGCTTTGATGACGATCGGTGCGCCTTTTGCATCAATGTAGGTATGAGCAGCAAGCGGATCAGTAAAGGTCTGATACTCAGCTGTCGGGATTCGGTGACGCACCATGAAAGCTTTGGCGAAATCTTTCGAGCTCTCGAGTTGGGCTGCCGCTTGCGTCGGGCCGAAAATCTTCAAGCCTTGGGCGCGAAATACATCCACGACACCCCCTGCCAGTGGTGCTTCTGGTCCGACAACAGTCAAAGCAACGCCTTCGTTTTTAACAAAGGCTGCGAGATCCTCAGGTGAGGAAAGCGCAACATTAGAGGTGCCTTGCATGACTGCAGTACCGCCATTGCCAGGCGCAACATAAACGTGCTTGACGCGTGGAGATTGCAATAAGCGCCAGGCAAGGGCGTGTTCACGGCCACCTGAGCCGATGACTAGGAGTTTCATGCTGAATTAACCTTGCTCGTCCATGACTGCATTGGTGTAGACCTCTTGAACGTCGTCGAGACTTTCAAGCGCGTCGAGAAGTTTTTGCATTTTGATGGCGTTATCACCGTCAAGCTCGACTTCGTTGTTGGGTTTCATGACAATGTCAGCCATCTCGGGTGTCAGGCCTTTTGCGCTCAGCGCATCGCGAACGGCTGCAAAAGCATTGACGGGGCATATCACCTCGATCACGCCTTCCGCATCGGTCGTGACATCATCAGCACCGGCATCGAGAGCGACTTCCATGACAGCGTCTTCCGAGGTGCCAGGTGCAAAAATAAACTGGCCGCAATGCGTAAACATAAAGGCGACTGAGCCTTCCTGGCCAAGGTTGCCCCCGTGTTTGGAGAAAGCATGTCTTACATCCGCCACGGTCCGGGTGCGGTTGTCGGTCATGCAGTCAACGACAACAGCTGCGCCAGCCAGGCCGTAGCCTTCGTAGCGGATTTCATCAAAATTTGAACCGTCTGCACCGCCCACGCCTTTTGTGATGGCGCGCTGGACATTGTCCTTGGGCATGTTGGCCGCGTTGGCTTTATCCCAGGCAAGACGCAGTCTCGGGTTGGCATCCGGGTCTGCACCGCCAGCTCGCGCGGCAACGGTGATTTCACGGATGATCTTGGTCCAGAGTTTTCCGCGTTTGGCATCCTGGCGACCTTTACGGTGCTGGATATTGGCCCATTTACTGTGTCCGGCCATAATTCCCTGCAATTTTGTTTTAGATAGACGTACATTTTACCTTGGCTGAGATAAACTCGCCCCACGAACAAAAAAATTCTCTTTGCCGCAAACACATTTGTCAGGAGCACATATGACTAATTTAGTAAAAGCTATCCAGATCGCAGAAAACGGCGGTCCTGAAGTCCTGCAACTCGTAGAAATCGAAGTGCCAGCACCTGCTGATAACGAAATAACCATCCAGCAGCACGCTGCTGGTTTGAATTTCATCGATATTTACTTCCGTCAGGGCTTGTATAAACAGCCTTTGCCACACGGTTTGGGCGCCGAAGGCGCAGGTATTGTTACCGCTGTCGGTAAAAATGCTAAAAAACGCTTTAAGGTCGGTGATCGTGTTGCCTATGGTCAAAGCCCGCTCGGTGGCTATGCTCAGGCGCGCAACGTCCCCGCAGCGCAAGTTGTACATCTGCCTGCTGGCATCAGTTTCGAAGAAGCCGCAGCCATTATGCTCAAAGGATTGACGGTTCAGTATTTATTCCGTCAGACCTATCGTCTGCAAGGCGGCGAAACGATTCTGTTTCATGCTGCTGCGGGTGGTGTTGGACTGATCGCTTGCCAGTGGGCCAAGGCCCTTGGCGTCAAATTGATCGGCACCGTTTCAAGCCCTGAAAAAGCCGCCCTGGCTAAAGCCAATGGCGCCTGGCAGGTGATCGATTATTCGAAAGAAAACGTCGTTGAACGCGTGATGGAACTCACCAAGGGTAAGAAAGTCCCAGTGGTCTATGACGGTGTCGGCAAAGACACCTGGCTGGCCTCTCTGGATTGCTTGCAGCCCCGTGGTTTGATGATCAGCTATGGAAATGCTTCGGGCCCAGTCGATGGTGTCAACCTGGGCATACTTGCCAGCAAGGGCTCCTTGTTTGTGACACGTCCAACTCTTGGCACACACGTCAACACACCTGAAAAAATGCAAGCCGCGGCAGACGAGTTGTTCGAACTGGTCTTGAAAAAGAAAATCAAGGTTCGGATCGATCAGCGCTATCCCCTGGCACAGGCTGCCGAGGCGCAAACCGCTTTGGCCGCTCGCAAAACAACCGGCGCGACCGTGTTCACGATGGAATAATATTTCCTCACAACACGCACCACAGTTAAAAGCCCTGCCGTTTCAAATTGCGGCAGGGCTTTTAAGTTTTGCACTCTCAGCAGGTAGTCATTAGTTTCTTGCGATCAGTCTTCTGTGCTTGGACTGGGGCTGTCAAACTTCAAAACTACTATGAGGCGGACAAACTTAAAACCAGACAGGCCATGGTCAAGCCTGCGCTTCGTGGTGATAGCGGGTGACTCGGTCCACTTCATTTTTAGAGCCCATCACTACACCAACGCGCTGATGCAGCGAAGTGGGCTGGATGTCGAGTATGCGCTCCAAACCATTGGTTGAGGCTCCACCGGCTTGTTCAACCAGCATGCTCATTGGATTAGCTTCGTACATCAGGCGCAGTTTGCCTGGTTTGTTAGGCTCGCGCGAGTCCCAAGGGTACATAAATATACCGCCCCGTGTGATCAGACGATGCACGTCGGCCACCATTGAGGCGATCCAGCGCATGTTGAAATCTTTTTCGCGAGGGCCCGTTTTACCGGCCAGGCACTCATCGACATAACGCTTGACCGGAGGTGCCCAATGACGCATGTTGGACATATTGATAGCGAATTCTTTGGTGTCTTCGGGGATGCGGAGATTTTCACCCGTCATAATCCAGGAGCCCATCTCACGATCAAGCGTGAACGCCATAACGCCATTGCCAATCGTCAGTACCAACATGGTCTGGGGACCATAGACGGCGTAACCTGCGACAACCTGGGTGCTACCAGGTTGCATGAAGTCGTCTTCTGTGACTTCGCGGCCTGAGGCACTTGCGGGGGCTCGCAGTACAGAAAAAATCGTACCAATCGAGACGTTGACATCAATGTTGGAAGAGCCATCGAGAGGATCAAACAGCAACAGAAACTCGCCTTTTGGGTAGCGATTAGGAATCAGATGGATAGTTTCCATTTCCTCGGAGGCCATCGCAGCGAGGTGACCACCCCATTCGTTTGCTTCGAGCAGAACCTCGTTGGAAATAACGTCGAGTTTTTTTTGCACCTCGCCCTGTACGTTCTCGCTTTCAAGACTTCCCAGCACACCGCCCAGTGCGCCTTTGCTCACTGCATGGCTGATCGTTTTACAGGCACGCGATACGATTTCGATCAGCAGCCGGACTTCTGAACTAAGTGCGTGGGCTGAGCGCTGTTGCTCAACCAGGTATTGCGTGAGTGTTTTGCGTTTCATGTTGCTCTGAAAAGGTAGGTTTGAGTATCGAGTATCTATTAATGTGCGTAACGGTTGGATGACTGGCGTTTTGCTAATTATAAAGAAAGCGACTTGGTGATGATTTCCAGCGTATTACGCGACAGGTTGGGCGCAGACGCCACGCGTTCAAGCTGACTGCGCATGAGTGCGCTGACAGAGGGGATCATGCGTGCCCAGTGGTCCATCGCACGTGCGAGCCTGGCGGCGACTTCAGGGTTGATCTTATCCAAGGCCAGTGCTTGATCTGCCCAAAACGCATAGCCACTGCCATCCTCAGCATGAAAGCCTTGGGAGTTTTGCGAGCAGAACGTAAAGATCAGCGCTCGTGCACGGTTTGGATTGCGCAGGGTAAAGGCGGGGTGTGCCATTAAGCCCTGCATGTGTGCCACTGACGTGCTGGGAGAACTCGCCTGAACTGCAAACCATTTATCAATCACTAAGGGGTCTTGTTGCCAGTTTTCATAAAAGAGCGTGATGGCCTGGCTTGCTTCTTCACTCGGATGTTCTTGCGCCAGTATGGTGAGCGCAGCCATACGGTCGGTCATATTGGTGGCGTGATTGAATTGCTGTTGAGCCAACGTCGTGGCTTGTGGATGGCCAGCCGCCATAAGGTAGGCAAGCGCGAGATTTTTGAGCGAGCGTCGACCGACAGGTCCCGGAGCAGGTGAGTAAGGACCTGGTGTTTTTTGATCCTGATAGATACTCAGTAGTTGTGCTGTATTGTCCTGACCGAGCACTTGTCGAAGAACACGGCGCGCCTGAAAGATTGCCAGGGGATCAATGGGAGTCATGCGCTCAGCGATGGCTTTTTCCGAGGGCAGGCTCAGCGCGTGTGCCCGATAGCCAGAATCGAGCTTCGCATCTGAGAGGATGGCCCGCCAGGCCTCGAGCATGACTGGCGCCACCGTGCCGCTCCAGCCCGTGTCGCGCCAGCTTTTTGCCATATTGAGGAGCTGGCGTGTAGCAAGCTGCTGCCCGGCTTCCCAGCGGGTAAAGGCATTACTGTCATGAGCAGAAATTAAGGCGAGCTCCTGATCTGCATAGGGATAGTCAATAATGACTGGGGCAGAAAAGTTACGCAAGATTGATGGTGTTGGTGCAGTGGGTATATTTTCAAATGTCCAGCTCTGCGAGGGCTCGGTGAGTTCTAACAAAGCAGTATTTGAAACTTTTCCTTCTATGACCAGTGGGATATCCTTGCCTGACTGGTCGAGCATTCCAAATAAAACCGGAATGTGAAAAGCTTTTTTCGCCATCCCTGTTTGTTTTTCAACACCGACTGGGTCACACTGCTGCGATAGCGTGACGAGACATTTTTTTGACCCGGCATCATAAGCGACAGAAACACTGACACGCGGTGTGCCTGCCTGCACATACCAGCGGCGAAATGCATCAAGATTTTTCTGCGGATTTTTTTGTTGATACGCCCATTGCATAGCACTGACGAAGTCGTCACATGTAACAGCCTGGCCGTCATGGCGTCTGAAATACTCGTCCATCCCTGCGCGAAAGACTGTTTCGCCAAGCAAGGTATGTAGCATGCGAATGACTTCTGCACCTTTTTCATAAACGGTTGCCGTATAAAAATTACCGATTTCCTGGTAGCTCTCGGGACGAATCGGATGGGCCATGGGACCCCTGTCTTCCGGGAACTGTACAGCACGCAGTCCGATGACATCCTCGATCCTTTTGACGGCGCGGGCACTTTGTGCAGCCTCTGAGCTCAGGTCTCGAGCCATCATATCGGCACTGAATTCCTGATCACGAAATACTGTTAAGCCTTCTTTGAGGCTAAGCTGGAACCAGTCTCGGCACGTGACACGATTACCGGTCCAGTTATGGAAATACTCGTGCCCGATGACGGATTCGATGGCATCGTAATTCGCATCCGTCGCAGTATTGGGGTCAGCCAGAACATAGGCCGCATTGAAAACATTGAGCCCTTTGTTTTCCATCGCTCCCATATTGAAATCTCGGGCTGCGACGATCATGAACCGGTCCAGATCCAGCTCTAAACCGAAACGCTCCTCGTCCCATTTGAGGGAGCGCTCAAGCGACTCCATGGCCCAGGCCGTCTGGCTTTCGGTGCCCGGATCGCTATAGACTTGCAACAACACACTACGCCCACTCGCTGTTTGGGTGGTGTGCTCGCGACAGGCAAAATTGCCGGCGACCAACGCGAACAGATAACAGGGCTTGGCAAAGGGGTCATGCCATTGCGCCTCGTGACGGCCGTCTGCGAGCTCGTTTTGCCGGATTAAATTACCGTTGGACAGCAAAATAGGGAAGGCTTTGCGATCGGCGCGCAGCGTGACGTTATAGATAGACATCACGTCAGGACGGTCTGCAAACCAGCAGATTTTGCGGAAACCCTCTGCTTCGCATTGTGTAAAAAGGCTTTGACCGGAGACGTAAAGTCCCATCAGACTCGTGTTCTTGTTTGGGCGGCAGGTACTGACAATCTCGACATCAGACTGCTCGGGCATGTGATGAAGGGTGAGAGTTGCTTCTGTCAATGTGTAGTCGCTCGAGCTTAGTTCGCGTCCGTTCATATAGACAGAAATCAGTCCGAGCTCCTCGCCATTGAGCACAAGATCGCTGGACTCAGGTGTTTTGCGCAAAACACGCAACGTGCTGCGCACCCAGGTTTGGTCAGGATCCAGGTCAAATTCCAGGCTGACCTGGGGTATCGAAAAGGGGTAGGGCAGATAGTCTTGACGGTGAATGGTCTTACCAGTTTCGGTGGGCATTTCAGTTGTCCGCAGGTGATGTCTTGGATTGCAAAGAGATTAGGCAAAGCTTAATTGCCAATATTGTCCTATGATAATTGCTTGTAACCCATCCAGTCGGAACTAAACCAAAGATTCGAGACATGAGCACAAAATTGATTGTTAAACCCCTGACACGCTCCGTTGGAGCTGAGATTCATGGCGTCAACCTGCTTGAGCCGGTCAGCGATGCGCTGATTGCAGAGATTCGCAAAATCTGGCTTGCTCATGGAGTGATTTTTTTTCGGGATCAGCCGCTTGAGCCGGCCGCCTATCTGGAATTCGCTAAACGCTTTGGCGAGGTGGTTGAGTATCCTTTCGTTAAAGGCTTGCCTGATTTCCCCCTCATCATTCCGGTTTTGAAATTACCGCATGAGAAACATAATTTTGGCGGGGTATGGCATACCGATACCACTTATCTGGCCGAGCCTCCCTCAGCCACCATGTTGATCGCGCGCGAGTTACCACCGGTCGGCGGTGACACAATGTTCGCCAGTAACTACGCAGCCTATGAGGCGCTTTCTGACGGCTTGAAAAAGACTGTTGATCAACTTCTGGCGGTGAACTCCTCTGCCAAAGCTGCGGTGACTCATTCACGCGAAGATCGGCTTGGCGACTCGGCTACCAGCAAGGGGCGCGAAGAGCTTAATTCCCAGCACCCGGTTGTCAGAACCCATCCAGAGACCGGACGTAAAGCACTCTATGTCAATCCGGGCCATACCGTTCGTTTTGTCGGGTGGACAGAGGAGGAAAGTGAGCCTTTGCTGAACTATTTGTTTGCCCATCAAGTCAGGCCCGAGTTCACCTGTCGTTTTAACTGGACACCTGGTGCAATAGCGCTCTGGGATAACCGTTGTGTGCTTCACAATCCAATTAACGATTACCACGGCCACAAACGGCTGCTGCATCGCATCACTTTAAAGGGAGATATTCCTAAATGAAAATCAAACAACTCAGCCAGATCGCTGCCATGACTCTTGCCTGTTTGTTTGGTTCGAGCATCGTCCGAGCCGAGGTGCCTCAGGCGCTGGCAGGCAAGCAGGTTAAAGTAATCGTGCCACAAACTGCGGCTGGCGCCTCAGACTCGCTGGCCCGTGTGATGGCTCAGGAGCTAACCAAGCGCTGGGGGATTCCAGTGATTGTTGAAAATCGTCCTGGTGCAGGCGGCAATATCGGCAGCGACGCGGTTGCAAAAGCCACACCAGATGGCACAACCTGGCTCATGAGTTATTCGGGTACACACTCGATTAACCCATCTTTATATAAAAATATGCCCTTTGATACAGCACGCGATTTGGCTCCAATCGGTTCGCTGGCGACGCTGCCTTTTGTGATGGTGATATCGCCCAGCCTGCCGATTAATAATTTTGCCGAGTTTGTAGCTTATGCCAAAGCCAATCCTGGCAAAGTGAATATTGCGTCTTCGGGCAATGGTTCGGTCGCGCATTTGCTGGACAATATGATGGACTCTGCTGCCGGTATTAAGACCACTCACGTACCCTATAAGGGCGTGGCGGGTTCTCTGACCGATGTGATGAGTGGGCAGGTACAGGGCACTTTTGCCAGTGCGCCTTCTGTGATGGGACAGATCAAGAGCGGTCAGGTTAAAGCGATTGCGGCCTCTGCGACTAAACGCAGCGCAGCCTTGCCGGAACTGCCTACCTTTGCTGAAGCTGGTTATCCTGGCTTGTCGATCGACTCCTGGTTTGCTTTTTTTGTTTCCTCTGCAACCCCTGCAGCAATCAGAAATGCAATTCATGATGAATTAAACAAAGTCTTGCAGGATCCAGCGGTGATTGCTCAGTTCGAATCAAAGGGTGCTGCACCATTGGTGACAGGTCTGGACGAGTTTCAAAAAATCGTCGATAAGGATATGTTGCAGTGGGGGCAGGCGGTTCGCGACTCGGGCGCTAAAATTGATTAATTATTATTAATCAGATTAAAAAAGTCTACTTTTTCAGGCTTGGTTTGAATCTAAGTCTATGCTGGTATTAAGTGCTGATATTAAGTGCTGATATTAAGTGCTGATATTAAGTGCTGGTATTAAGTGCTGATATTTATATTTTTTTTATCAAGTATGAAAAAAAACCTCAAGTTCCCGGATAACCACTATCCGTGAAATTGAGGTTTTCCTGTATTTAAATGTTTAAATCAAAAATTGCTGGCGTAGCTGACCATTTTTTTCAGCCTCGATAATCCATACAGGAGGCTTGCCGCGCCCTGTCCAGCTAGCGCCTGACTCTGGGTGACGGTATTTTGGTGGAACAGTTTTTTTCGGTCCAGCAGCTTTGATTGTTTTTGTTTTAACAGCGGGTTTTTCTGTCCGAACCGGTTTGCCAAAGGCGGCTGTGATTTCTTCAGGAGTGATACTGTACTCTTTCATCTGACGAATGATCGTGCTGATGACGGGTTTACGGCTTTTGCTTTGCAGCGCCTGGGCCTGTTTTTGTAATTTTTCAATTTCTTTATTAATTTTAGCCTGTAGCGTTGCGTAGTTTTGGCGTGCCATATATGCGTTCCTTGAAATTAGTTTTATTATGAAGTCTGTTGAGTTTTAAGGGTTTTTTATTTTTAAAATAATGATTTGCGAGTATTTTTATTTTTTCTGGGATATATCAAATATTCACTGTAATAATATTAACCTAATTTTCAGGATTATTTTTTACTGAAATGTTCGACTAATAATAATACGCATTGATATATTTGTCATACCTTGAAGTCTGAAAGTTTAATTACTTGTGTTGATTCATACTCGCGCAATTTGACGGATTCTATTCGAATTGGAAACTAAGTGGATAATAAATTAATCGTTTCTGCTGTACAGATGGTTTCTAGTGCTTCGCTTGATAATAATCTTCACATGGCGGAAAAGTTAATCGCTCAAGCCGCTTCAGAGGGCGCACAACTGGTCGCGCTGCCTGAGTATTTTTGTATGCTGGGCAAGAAGGAAACGGACAAGCTCGACATCGCTGAAACGCCGGGGGCCGGACCGATTCAGACATTTCTGGCTGAATCTGCGAGGCAGCATAAAATCTGGCTATCGAGTGGCAGTATTCCGATTATCTCGCCCGCGCAAGGCAAGGTATTTAATACTCAATTGATATTTAATCCTGACGGTCAGCAAATCGCGCGTTACGACAAAATTCATTTATTCAGTTTTGCACGCGGCGCAGAGAGTTATGACGAATCAAGGGGTATTTTGGCAGGAGATACTGTGCAACGGCTGGATATTCCAGTTGTTAAGCTTGGGTTATCGATTTGCTATGACTTAAGATTTCCTGAACTTTATCGCGCCCTAGGTGAAGTTGACTTGATTTTGGTCCCTTCGGCCTTCACCTATACGACAGGCCAGGCGCACTGGGAATTGTTGTTGCGTGCCCGAGCGATTGAGAATCAGTGCTACGTGTTGGCCCCGGCGCAGGGTGGCACGCATGAAAATGGCCGCCGAACCTGGGGTCATAGCATGTTGATTGATCCCTGGGGTGAAGTGCTCGGTGTACTTTCCGAGCATGCAGGAGTAGTAACAGGTACGATAGACCCTGTACGATTAGCCGAGGTCAGGCAAGCGCTACCAGCTCTCAGACATCGTACGCTCTGAAACGCAAAATTTAAGTGTTGAATTTCTAACTAGAAACGGTTTTCATGAATCTGATTGATCCTGGCAATGCATCGCTCAATACCGCTAAATCACTTTTGCTTGACCCTTGGGGCTTAACAGAATCGGATATGGCGCGTTCGCTTGGCGAAATATTCACGCACAAAGTTGATTACGCAGATTTATATTTTCAATACACCCGCAGCGAAGGCTGGAGTCTCGAAGAAGGCATCGTTAAAACCGGAAGCTTCTCGATTTCACAGGGTGTGGGTGTGCGCGCTGTTGCTGGGGAGAAAACCGCTTTCGCTTATTCAGATGCGTTATCTCCAGAGGCGCTTCTGTCTTCGGCACACGCGGTGCGCACGATCGCCCGACAAGGTGCGGGTCGCATCTATGTGCGACCAGATGATGGACGTCCCGGCTCTAACCTGTATGCGCCTGTCGACCCGTTAGGAACCATGACTGCGCCAGAGAAGGTTGGTTTACTGGAGCGTGTGGAAAAAATGGCACGCGCCAAAGATCCCCATGTGATTCAGGTGATGGCCAGCCTGGGTATGGAATATGACGTGATCATGGTTGCCGGCTCTGATGGCCGCCTGGCTGCTGACGTGCGTCCGCTGGTGCGTTTGTCATTGACCGTGATTGCCGAGCGTAACGGACGTCGCGAGTCGGGCCATGGTGGCGGTGGCGGTCGTTCAGGACTGCAATACTTTACTGATGAAATTCTGAGTGGCTACGTAGAAAACGCAGTCCATGAAGCAATGGTTAATCTGGACGCGCGCCCGGCTCCGGCTGGCGAGATGACGGTGGTGCTGGGTTCTGGCTGGCCCGGTATTTTGTTACATGAAGCAGTGGGTCATGGACTCGAGGGTGATTTCAATCGCAAGGGCTCGAGCGTATTTACTGACCGCATCGGTGAGCGGGTCGCCTCCAAAGGTGTGACCGTGATTGATGACGGCACGCTTGAGGGCCGTCGCGGTTCGCTCAATATCGATGACGAGGGTAATCCTAGTCAGCGTAATGTGTTGATCGAGGACGGTGTTTTGCGTGGGTATATGCAAGACACCTTGAATGCGCGTCTGATGAAGACGGCTGCGACGGGTAATGCCCGTCGAGAGTCTTTTGCTCATTTGCCGATGCCGCGCATGACAAATACCTTCATGCTGGGTGGCTCAACACCGCCAGAGGAAATTATCGCCTCGGTTAAAAAGGGTATTTACGCGGCGAATTTTGGTGGCGGCCAGGTTGATATCACAAGCGGCAAGTTTGTCTTTTCAGCTTCCGAGGCTTATATGATCGAAAATGGTAAGGTCACCTATCCAGTCAAAGGCGCAACCTTGATTGGTAGCGGCATCGAGGCGATGAATCGCGTCAGCATGATTGGGAACGATATGAAACTTGATAATGGCGTCGGAACCTGTGGCAAGGATGGCCAGAGCGTACCCGTCGGTGTTGGCATGCCAACAATCAAGATGGAAGGCCTGACTGTAGGTGGTACGGCTTGAGGAAGTCCGTAACAGAGTAAAAATTGTTTTTAATATTTTTTGAATTTGTATTCAGGAGTTTTTGTGTCACACAATACTGATGATCTGCGTATCCGCGAAATCAAAGAACTTGCACCTCCATCGCATGCAATGCGCGAGTACCAGTGCACCCCTGAGGTTTCGACACTTGTGCATGATGCGCGACAATCTATTCATCGTGTCTTGCATGGTATGGACGATCGTCTGGTGGTTGTCATAGGACCCTGTTCGATCCATGACACCAAGGCCGCCCTTGATTATGCCAAGCGCCTCAAAGTGCAGCGTGAACGGTTCAAGGGTGAGCTCGAGATCGTGATGCGTGTCTATTTTGAAAAGCCGCGCACGACAGTTGGCTGGAAAGGCTTGATCAATGATCCGGATATGGATGGCAGCTTTAACATTAATCAGGGACTGCGAACCGCACGTGGCCTATTGCTTGAAATTAACGCGATGGGCTTGCCTGCGGGGTGTGAGTTTCTTGACATGATCACGCCACAATACATTGCAGATCTGGTCTCCTGGGGCGCGATTGGTGCTCGTACCACCGAGAGTCAGGTACATCGGGAGCTCGCTTCAGGCTTGTCGTGCCCGGTCGGCTTCAAAAATGGCACCGACGGTAACGTCAGGATCGCGGTTGATGCAATGAAAGCCTCTTCTCAGCCCCACCACTTTTTATCAGTGACCAAAGGTGGCCATTCTGCGATTGTTTCAACTGCAGGCAATGAAGACTGTCATGTGATTTTACGTGGTGGTAAAGAGCCGAACTATGATGCGAAAAGCGTTGAGGCAGCTTGTGCCGATATGGCCAAGGCTGGTTTGGCACAGCGCATCATGATCGATGCGAGCCACGCTAATAGCAATAAAAAACCCGAGAATCAGCCTGCAGTTTGTGACGATGTGGCTGCACAAGTTGCGGCGGGTGACACACGTATTTTTGGTTTGATGGTTGAAAGCAATCTGGTCGCAGGACGTCAGGATCTGATTCCAGGTCAGGCCCTGGTCTATGGCCAGAGCGTGACTGACGGTTGTATCGACTGGGATAGCTCGGTCGCAGTTCTCGAGCGCTTGGCGCAGTCCGTGAAAGAGCGTCGCCTGAGCTTGCACACCTCAGGTAAATAAAAGAGTTTGTTATGAATGCACCTCATGCTGTCCAGACTTTGCGCAAGCCTTTGCCCGAAGAGATGATCTCTGCGTTGCGTGCGCAGTTTGGTGACCGTTTCAGTATGTCCAATGCTGTGCGTGAGCACCATGGCAAAGACGAGTCGCCTTATCCGGTGATGTTGCCCGACGCGGTTATTTTTGTTGAAAACACCGAAGAGGTCGTGTCGGTTGTCCAACTGTGCAACCAGTATCTGATTCCGCTGATTCCCTATGGTGCGGGGTCTTCGCTGGAAGGGCATATTCTGGCGATCCAGGGCGGGATCTCCCTTGATATGACCGCGATGAATAAGATCGTTTCCTTGAATGCGGAAGATCTGACCGTGACCGTGCAACCTGGTTTGACGCGCAAGCAACTTAATGAACAGATTCGTGATTCGGGCCTGTTTTTTCCGATTGATCCAGGCGCGGATGCATCGCTTGGTGGCATGTCTGCTACACGTGCTTCAGGCACGAATGCGGTGCGCTACGGCACCATGCGTGAAAACGTTGTCTCACTCACCGTTGTGACCGCACTTGGCAAGGTCGTTCGTACCGCAGGACGCGCACGCAAGTCTTCGGCGGGTTATGACTTAACGCGAATATTTGTTGGAAGCGAGGGTACGCTTGGCATCATTACCGAGGTCACAGTCAAACTCTATCCCCAACCAGAAGCAATTTCCGCCGCGGTATGTAATTTTCCGACTATGCACGATGCTGTTCAATGCGTGATTCAGACGATTCAGCTAGGCGTGCCGGTGGCCCGTGTCGAGTTGCTCGATCGTAATGCGGTGATGGCGAGTAATCGCTACAGCAAACTGACTTTGCGCGAAACTCCGCTTTTGCTTTTTGAATTTCACGGCAGCGTGACAGGTGTTAAAGAGCAAGCCGAAACCGTGCAGGAAATCGCCAAGGACTGCGGGGGTATGGATTTTGAATGGGCCGAGCGTCCCGAGGATCGCAACCGTCTGTGGACAGCGCGTCACAATGCTTATTTTGCAGGTTTGCAATTGCGTCCAGGGTGCAAAGCCAGTACGACTGATGTCTGTGTTCCAATGTCGCGTCTGGCTGAGTGTATTGATGCAGCGACCAAAGAGCTCGCTGCCGCGAGTTTCCCTTCAACCATTGTTGGTCATGTCGGCGACGGTAATTTTCACGTACTGATGCTGGTCGATCCCAATAGTGAGTCTGAGTGGGAGGAGTCCGAGCGTATCAATCACAATCTGGTGCATCAGGCGATTCAAGCGAATGGCACCTGCACAGGTGAACACGGCATTGGTCTGCATAAGATGCAGTTCATGGCCCAGGAGCATGGTGAGGATGCACTGGATTTGATGCGTGCACTCAAAATTGCTTTTGACCCAAACAACATCTTGAACCCCGGCAAGATCATCGAGTTGACTGCCTAAATTTCCCTGAAATAGGGGTAAACCTGTCCTGTGTAAATATGCTGGGCAGGCTATTGTCTTAACCTATGAATGCAATCACAGAAACAGGGCTTGCCCAATTAAATACCCCCTCGGCTGACTTGGTCGTTCAGGCGTTGTTGGCCAGATTGCCAGCGCACTGTGTACTGAGCCGCACAGAAGATACGCGCCCCTACGAGTGCGACGGTCTGTCCTTGTATCGTTCGGTCCCGATGGCTGTCGTGCTGCCAGAAACCGAAGCGCAGGTTCAGGCAGTGCTGAAAACCTGTAAACGGCTCAACGTTCCTGTTGTAGCGCGCGGCGCAGGCACAGGGCTTTCTGGTGGTGCAATGCCGCATGCTCAGGGCGTATTGCTTGGCTTGGCCAAATTCAATCGTATCAAGTCGATCGATGCAGAGGCAGCGATTGCCGTTGTAGAGCCGGGTGTGCGTAACCTTGCCGTTTCCGAAGCCGTCAGCCAGTATGGTTTGTACTATGCTCCGGATCCTTCGAGTCAGATTGCCTGCACGATCGGTGGCAATGTCGCCGAAAACTCCGGTGGAGTGCATTGCCTTAAATACGGCCTGACGGTGCACAACGTTCTGAAAGTTCGCATGATCACCATGGATGGCGAGCTCATTGAACTAGGTTCTCTTGCTCCTGATTCGCCTGGACCCGATTTATTATCGGTTTTCGTGGGCTCTGAGGGCATGCTGGGTGTCGTGACCGAGGTGACACTGCGTCTGACGCCAAAACCTGCTCTTGCGCAGGTCATCATGGCGAGTTTTGATGATGTCGAAAAAGCGAGTAACGCTGTCGCAATGATCATCGCAGCAGGCATCATTCCGGCAGGTCTGGAGATGATGGACAAACAAGCAACCCTGATGGTTGAGCCTTTTGTCAAGGCTGGCTACGACACCAATGCAGAGGCGATTCTGCTTTGTGAATCAGACGGTACGCTCGAAGAGGTTGCAGACGAAATTCGCCGAATGGAGCAAGTGTTTGAACGCGCAGGCGCCACACGTCTGCAGGTCTCAAAATCTGAAGCCGAACGCCTGTTGTTCTGGGCTGGGCGTAAAAACGCTTTCCCCGCAGCTGGCCGTGTATCGCCAGATTATTACTGCATGGATGGCACGATTCCTCGGCGCCGCTTAGGTGACGTATTGAAAGCAATTCAGCAGATGGAGACGACCTTTTCCATGCGCTGTGCTAACGTTTTTCATGCTGGAGATGGAAATTTACATCCCTTGATCCTGTTTGATTCAAATATCCCTGACGAAGTGCGTCGCGCCGAGGATTTTGGTGCTGCAATTCTTGAGCTTTGTGTCGAGGTGGGCGGCACCATTACTGGTGAGCATGGCGTCGGGATGGAGAAAATCAATCAGATGTGTGTGCAGTTTTCCCGCGACGAGCTCGATCAGTTTCTCGCGGTGAAACGTGCGTTTGATCCGGATTGTCTTTTAAATCCCGAGAAAGTGATCCCGACACTTGCACGCTGTGCCGAGTACGGCAAGATGCATGTGCATGGAGGTGCGCTTGAATTTCCTGAAATCCCCAGATTCTGAGTCGCGCATGAAATACGAAATCGCTCAGCTAAGCGAGCAAGTCCTGGAGGCGCGTGCCAATTATCGTCCCGTGCTGATTCACGGTGGTCACACCAAATCCTTTTACGGCAACCAATATCTCCGCTCAAGTGATGAACCCATATCGCTTGATATGCGTAGTCTGCGCGGCATCGTCAATTATGAGCCAACAGAACTTGTATTGACAGCGTTGGCTGGTACGCCTTTGCAAGAGATCACCGATACCCTGGAGGCCTCTGGCCAGATGCTTGCCTTTGATCCGCCTGCCTTCGGTGCGCAAGCCACACTTGGTGGTTGTATCGCCAGCGGCCTTTCTGGACCTGGCCGCTTGGGCGCAGGCCCTTTAAAAGATTATGTTCTGGGTACACATCTGCTCGATGCCCAGGGCAGGGTGTTGAAATTCGGCGGCGAGGTGATGAAAAACGTAGCCGGCTACGATGTCTCACGCCTGTTGGCTGGTTCGATGGGGATGTTTGGCGCGTTATTACAAATCTCTGTAAAGGTCGCTCCCAAACCGCTTCAGACTCTTACGCTTGAGTGGGAGTGTACAGAAGCGGCGTCTCTGGCAATGTGCCATGGCATGCGTGCGCATCCTTTGCCTGTTTCGGCGAGTGCCTGGGAATTAGTGGGTCACAGGGGCCGATTACGTATTCGTCTGGCAGGTGCACCCGCCGCGATCGAATCGGCTCGAAGAAAGATTGGCGGTGAAGTGGTCAATGAGCCGGAGTCTTCTCAGTACTGGCAAGATTTGCGGGAACAACGTTTGTCATTTTTTATGGCGCCTCATTTGTGGCGTGTGGCGGTCGCACCTGGCACACCTGCACTCAATCTGGGCCCGACGCTGATTGAGTGGGGTGGTGGACAACGCTGGATTGCTGCAGACCTGGAGCCAGGAATGGTACGTAACGCTGCACAGCAAGCTCACGGCCATGCAACCCTGTTTCGCATGGGTGCGGGAAAACAGGCACCAGAGCAAGGAGTTTTTCACCCGCTCACTCCTGCAGTCACAACGATTGTGAAACGTTTAAAACAAGAATTTGACCCGAAGGGGGTTTTCAACCCCGGTCGTCTGGTCGCTGGCATCTGACGGATTAAGTATGCAAACAAATCTCGCCGAGTGGGCGCGTGACTCCAAGCTGGGCCAGGAAGCTGACGAGATCCTGCGTCGCTGTGTGCATTGTGGTTTTTGTACTGCAACGTGCCCGACTTATCAGGTCCTGGGTGACGAGCTCGATAGTCCTCGTGGTCGCATCTATCTCATCAAAGAAGTCCTTGAGGGCAAGGAGCCAACCCGCGCGACCCAACAGCATCTGGATCGCTGTCTGACTTGTCGTAACTGTGAAACAACTTGTCCGTCCGGTGTGCAGTACGGGCATCTGGTTGATATTGGCCGCCAGATTGTTGAAGAAAAAGTTAAACGTCCACCCCTGCAACAACTTCAGCGCTTGGCTTTACGCAAAGGATTGACTTCGAGCTTGTTTGCGCCCGCATATAAACTCGGACAAACCATGCGCAGCCTCTTGCCGGAGTCACTGCAACGCAAGATGCTGGCTAAACGCGAAGTGGGTCATATCCCCGATACCGCCAAGCAAGTCCGGCAGGTCTTGATTTTGTCTGGTTGCGTGCAACCGACCATGATGCCAACCATCGATGCGGCAACGATTCGCGTTCTCAATGCCATTGGTATCGGCACGCAAGTTGCCGCGGGTGCAGGCTGCTGTGGCGCCTTGAATTTTCATCTCGATGCGCAGGAGGTGGCGCTCTCGCAGATGCGTGCAAACATTGACGCCTGGTTGTCGCTGGTTGAATCAGGCGCTGTTGAGGCGATTGTGATGAACGCTTCTGGTTGCGGTGCAATGGTGGCGGAATACGCACATCACTTACGAAATGATCCTGTTTATTTGCCAAAAGCTAAAAAGATTGTCGCCGTTGTGAAAGATGTTGCGCAAATTGTCGCACCAAGTGTTGAGGTGTTAGTTACAAAAATTGATGCGCAGCGTTTGCCTAAACGTCCGGTTTTCCATCCGCCATGCACCTTACAGCACTGGCAGGGTCTGCGCCCTCTGAGCGAGCAGGTGATGACCAAGCTTGGGATGACACTACAGCCCTTTAGTGAAAGTCATCTGTGCTGCGGTTCTGCCGGAGCGTATTCAGTCATGCAGCCAGAGATTTCGAAATCTCTGCGTGACCGAAAGCTGGCAAATTTGAATCACGCAGAGCCAGATGTGATGATGTCGTCCAATATTGGCTGTATCGGTCACTTGCAAAGCGGAACCGATACACCTGTGAGGCACTGGATCGAGGTTGTGGACCAAGCCCTTATTCGATAGCGGACCAAGCCCTTATTCGATAGCCTTGCCCATATCCTCAATGACTTTTTTCGCGTCACCAAACACCATCATGGTTTTGTCGAGGTAGAACAGTTCAT
>DAIMDD010000024.1:0-23773 GCA_036725985.1 Burkholderiaceae bacterium | reverse complement strand
AAAACAAACTTGGTGGGCTGGGCGAGACTCGAACTCGCGACCAACGGATTAAAAGTCCGCTGCTCTAACCAACTGAGCTACCAGCCCCAAGCCCGCTATTATTACTTATTTAGAGCGACGCTGTCAAACTAGACCCCTCAGGCTTTGAGGAGGGCCTCGAACTGCTTACCCAACTGCAATAAATTTTCATCACGACCATGACTCGCAACAAACTGTACGCCTAACGGCAAGCCGTTCTCGCCTTTTCCTGCCGGCAAGGTCAGGCATGGTGCGCCGATCGTCGTCCAGATACGATTGAAGGTTGAAGCCCCTGTGCCCTCTTGAACAAGAGGTGCCGTACCTGGAGCACTATAGGTCAGTAACGCATCAACCCCTTGCATCGCTTGCTGGAAAAGCGCACGACCTTTTGCTGCAATAGCTAACTGGTTTTCGTACTGCTCTGGATGCATCGCCAGACCAGATTCGATCAGTTTGCGGGTCGTGGCACCGAGCTTTTCAGGACGACTGCGGTATAGGGACTCGTGGTGATGACCCGCCTGATAAGCCATGATCAAACGGTTGGCAAGTCCGACCTGAGCGAACACATCACTTGGCAAGTCTATCTCTACAAACCGCGCGCCGTGATCGCTAAGCTTTGCACGAGCACGTTCAAGGAGTCGGGTTGACTGCGCCTCAGCCTCCTTTGCATTAGGCCCGGGATACCAGGCCAATATGGGGGAGGTAGCAGAAGCAACGGGCGTCACAAACAGCTCAAACAACACTTTCGCTAACAACGTGATGTCATCAACCGAGCGCGCCATCAGGCCCATAGTGTCCATTTCAGCAGACAGGGGCATGACCCCCTCAAGGCTGATCCGGCCATAGGTTGGTTTAAAACCCACTACACCACAGAATGCAGCAGGACGTATCGTCGAGCCTCCCGTCTGGGAGCCAAGCGCCAGCGCAACCATGCCATCGGCCACCGCTGCTGCGGACCCACTGGAGGACCCACCAGGCGTGTGAGCAACGTTATGTGGATTAACAGTCGGGCCAGCATGGACATGGGCGAATTCAGTCGTCACTGTTTTACCCATCAGCAGAGCGCCTGCGGCTTTGAGTCTTGCAATGACCGCTGCATCAGTAGTTGGACACCAGCCATGATAGGCCTCGGAGCCATACGCTGTAGGCATATCTGCCGTGTCGATAATGTCTTTAATTCCGATCGCCACCCCTGCTAAGGGTTGGCGAAGCTGTACCTCGGACAAACTATTGAGCTGATCACGGACCTGCCTGGGATCGTGCCAGGCCCAGGCCCGTACCTCGGACTCTCTTTGAGCAATCCGGGCAAGCTGTGCCTCAAGAATCTGGGCGGCTGTGAGTGACCCGCTGGCGACTGAATCCGCCAGTTCGGTGACTGTATAACGATATAAATGAGATAGGTCGGTCACGACTTAACCCGCCCTTAACGCGCCCGGGAAATACGAACTTCCGCACCCCGACGCTTGACCTCAAGTCCTTCGGAGGGGGAAATTTTCAGGCCTTCGAGACCCTTGATATAGCTCGAGCCTTGCATCTGCATGACACGAATTTTATTTCGCATGACAACTGGATTATGAACAGGCATACCAAACATCCAGACCTCATCGAGGATACGCGCAGAATTGAACTCGCCCGTATGGTTCGCTGTCGGCCCAAGGCAAAGCATGTGGCCTTCGCGCCCAAAAGCAGGTATCGCCTCCAGACTACAGGTGACCGTCAATACAGTGCCTCCTTCGTAGCGCCAGCCAGTATTCAAGTCCCACCAGGCCTCGCCTGCCGGCAAATAAACCTGAATCTCACGACCGGGTTTCATCGCTGGCGCGACCAATACTGCGGGACCAAGAAGATACTGTGTATCCCAGCGTTGCGCTTCGGCATCTGCAGGGAAAGACAAGGCCATCGAACGCTGAACAGGCAGGCCCGTTCGGGCCGCATCCTCAATCGCACCCAGGACGTAGGGGATCAGGCGATAGCGCCACTGCAACCAGGACTGAATATGTGCGCGGGTCTCTTCGTCAAAAGCTGTCGGAATGAGAGCCGGATGCGCCTGAAAATTAAAATTTGATGAAAATACGGCCATCCCCAACCAGCGCAGGTATAGCTCTGGCGTCATTTCATCTGTGGGAGCCAGTGCGTTACCGATCGCATGCATCTGCACAGGCACACCGCTCGAACCAACAGACAGAGCCGTACGCAAAGTGTGCTGTAAACCAGCCCAATTATTGGTGACTCGAGGCGCAGACTGCCATAGAAGGCGTTGAGCGCCTACAAACAAATCCGAACTGAATACCACGCCTTCCGGTGGTACTTTCTGGCCCGCGGCGGCGTCAAACAAAGCACGACGCGCAAGCGCAGGATAAAGAGAGCGCAGTACAGGTCCGCTTTCACCACCACGCGCTACGATCGAATCGGGAATATCAAACTGAACGTCGCAAAAGGTCGCGCCCACACCGTCTTCAATCAGATGACGGTGACGCTCGGACCAGGCATTCAGCACATCACGATGGGTCAGATCAAGCAGACCAAAATCTTTGCCGCCTGTTGCAGCGACACCTGAAAAAACGTGTGCATCGCCATCCTCATTTGCCAGTAGCCAGCCCCGATCCTCTAGCTCAGCAAAAGTTGAAGACTCGGCAAGCGCCCCTGGCAGAGTATGCATGCATAAATGGGCAGCATGTCTGGCAAACAAATCCATCACCTGCTTGGGATCCGGAAACCGCTCCTGATCCCATTCGGGTAATAATTTTGAATCCTGGTAAGTCCAGGAGGTAGGGGGCAGCATCAGCACGCCATCTAACGCGATATTTTGCGTACGGAATTCGGCAATAAGCTCTGCGGTCTGAGTAGCAGTATGACCCTGATGCTGTTCTATCCAGACACCCATTGACCACAGCACAGGTTGGCCAGCACGTCCCGTCAGTTGAGTATATTGGTTAAGGATTTCTGCCGGCTCTCCAGCAAAAAGAAATAAATCCAGCACCGAATCTTCGATGGTCAGCAGATATTCGTCAGGTGTTTCAGAACCAAGATCATGCTCGACGCGCGCAAGCGTATTGGTATAAACACCCCATCCAGAGGGTCCCCAGGCGAGCGGTAAGGCCCGATGCTCAGGGCTATCAGACAGGATGACTTCTGAGCGACGATCTAAATCACCATGCGTTTCACCGAGCCCAAAAATCTTTTCCTGATCAGCAAGTCTGAAACCGACTGACCATGCGTCACCATGCCCCTGAATCCCGGTAGCGGAAAGCTCAAGGACAGTTTTGCCGTGACGTTTAAGGTTGAGATGAAAGGGTTGGGTCGTAACGTCCAGCGTCACATCACCCTGGATCATTTGCCAGCCTTTTAGTGGGCCTGACAAAGGCTCAACAGTTCCCTCACCTATGGCCTCAGGACGCGCGAGCAAGACCTCAGCGTGGGCACGCGCTCGCGCTCCAGGCAAAATATCTGCGGAAACAGTTTCGGGACGACCACAACGAATGCGAAACACACCAGGAGCATGAGGCTCTATAACCAGCGCCATTCCAGCGCCCACGTCGAATACAGCCTTGGTAGGCAGAGTGTCGACAAGCTTGAGCGTTTCGAGTTGCATAATCAGCGCGTAGGTAAAAGCGACCAAAGGCGCTATTTTGACGGACCGGGACGAATTACAAAAACCAATTGCTGCAAAAAAATTTCACTACTAGCAACAAGCAACACTGATTGGCTTGGTACAGGTTACTTTTCACTAATCCCGGCTAATTATCACTAATTGCCTCAATTATATCGTTTTCCACGACAAGGGGCTCACCATTTAGGGCTCCAGCGATTAAATCTCCCGCTAAAGTGGCCCAGGTCAGACCTCGAGACGCGAAGCCACAAGCCACCCACACACCAGGAGCCTGCAGGACGGGCCCGATTGCAGGCAGTCTACCGGGTAAAACAGCCCTCCAGCCGGCCCAACCGTCTAATTTTTTACCAGAATATAGTTCAGTTAACTTAGGAATATTTAGCAATCCTGCTGCTCGTTTAAGATTTCCCGCCCCACCTTCCTGAGTCACGGCCACCTCTTTGGCCGCATGCGCATAGGTGCTACCAATTACACAGTAGCCATCCTGACTGGGCAGAACATAACCATCCCCCGCCACAATACATTTAGGGCCTCCTCCTATATCTGCCGAAGGAATAAAAGAAACCTCTCCACCCAGAGCGTGCATTGCGGCGAGTCGTGCGTTTTCTTTAAGCAATCCGCTTTGCTTCAACACAGTCTGCGTCTGAACGCCCCCAGCCAATACTACGAAGGAGGCACTAGCAATTTCGTGACCACAGCTGTCTAGTACCTGCCAGATACCGGAGCGGTTTGCTAGGCGAGCAACCTGCGCTGAAAGCATGTCGATCGATTCTATGCGAGACAATGCGTGCAATAAGCCCGAGGGGGTCACTCTGAGCGCCGTTGGAAAATAAATGCCGCCCCGGGTCAAAGCCATGCCGGCCAATTCACTGGCCTTGTCTGCCGACACAAACTCGGCCCATTGCTCAGGGAGCTGCAGACAATCCATTACAGCCGAAAGATCAACGACTCTACCCTTATCCCGCTGCAACTGAATTGCACCGCATCTGAGCAAGACCGACTCGGGCAATCCACTCCAGCGCGCTTGCGCCCGCAAACTACCCGCGCGCGAAAGTCTGGCGCGTAGATCGTCATCCTTGGTCACCATTGGCGTTAACGCTGCTGCGGCATGTCGCTGATGCGTTGACTGAGGTTGTCCCCATTGGGCATCAATGACCGTGACACGCCAGCCACGCAGCGCAAAGGACTGAGCTACACCCATTCCGGCAAAGCCTGCCCCCACCACCACGACATGCCGAGCGTTTGAGGCTATAGGGGATTGCAACCAGGGATCAGACAGCTTCGCATGTGTGCACAGCGCGGACGAAACAGGGACAAGTGTTAATGAACCGGCTTTCTGGTTCGCAAGGCCGTCAACCTGAGACGGAACAAACGCCAGGGCTGCGACTGAGGCTAGCGCACTTGCTTGCGGTAGAAGCGATGGGTCAGTAAAAATAAAGTAATCGACACAGGCGCGCAACCGTCCAAAAACAACAGCGACCGGTCCAACAGCCAGTGTCAGCGTGACATTGCCTGACTCAAACTCTAAACGGTGCAAACCCGGTAAATTCAATGGCCAGACAGCAAGCAGGCTCTGCATGTGTTGCAAAAGTTGTTGATCCCCAAGGCTTTCCAGTTTGGTTTGCGCGACCTTTCGCAAATTGTCACGCTCAGGCAAGCAGGGCAACAGCCCGATGACATGCAAACGCTTTGGCCTGCACGTGTTTTTACGCCAGGCATCCCATAGCATTAAAAACAATACACCCTGTCCAAAGTCATCCATCAGAACGGTTTGGCGTGTCTGACTGGACCATACTTGACTCAGCGCCTGTACAACCTGCACCTCACTCATGATGTCTTAACGCGCGTCTGAGGACTTTACCCACATTAGTTTTGGGTAGATCCTCACAAAAAACAATCGTTCGTGGACATTTGTAGCGTGCAAGTTGCGACTCACACCACTGTTTCAGTTCGGCCTCGGCTAGCTCTGGAGATTTTTTGACAACAAACAATTTGACGCACTCTCCAGAATGCTCATCAGGCACACCTATCGCCGCACACTCAAGCACGCCTTGATGCGCAACAACTACGGCCTCTATTTCACTCGGGTAAACATTAAATCCCGACACCAAAATCATGTCTTTTTTGCGATCCGCAATAAAAACGAATCCCTTTTCATCCATCCAGCCGATGTCTCCTGTCAGGAAAAAACCATCGGGGCGCAATGCTTGTGAAGTTTCTTCCGGAGCACTCCAGTATCCAGACATAACCTGGGGGCCGCGAACCGCAATTTCTCCATGTATGCCATGGGCAACCTCATGACCCTGTGCATCAAATATTGCAATGTCTGTTGACGGCAGGGGCAGGCCAACACTGCCGGAAAAAATTTTTGCATCGGTTGGGTTAGCCGCGACCACAGGGGAGCATTCGGATAGCCCATAGCCTTCAATGAGCGGCATGCCCGTTACAGCGAGCCACTGCCGAGCGACGACGGCTTGCAAGGCCATTCCGCCGCCAAATACAAGTTTGAGCGAAGAAAAATCTAGTTTAGTGAATGCAGGCTCAAGCGTTAAAGCATTAAATAAGGTGTTGACACCAGGAAATATATGAACCGGATGCTTTTGCCAGATCTGAACAATCGCTTTGCGATCTTTCGGATTAATCACCAAAAGATTTTTCATACCTGTGTGAATGCCATAGAGTACGCATACAGTCATGGCAAAGACGTGGTAGAGCGGGAGTGCTGCCAGCATTGTGAGCGGGCTTTCAATAAAATTTTTCAAGGCCGGCAGCGCGACCTGGTGGATTTGCAAGACGTTTGCAACCAAATTACCGTGCGTCAGCATGGCACCTTTGGGGACCCCTGTAGTGCCGCCGGTATATTGCAACACAGCCAAATCCTCCAGGGTGAGCTCTGGAGGATTCCAGGCTAGTTTCTGTGCACAATTCAGCACCTCGCTCCAGCGCAATGCACCAGGCAAGTGCCAGGAGGGAACGATTTTTTTTATATATTTAGCAACAAAATTAACCAGACTTGCTTTAACCGCACCCAGCAGATCTCCAGGCGCAACGATAACAAGATGTTTCAACGCTTCGCTATTACCTGTTTTTTGCAAAACGTGGGCAAAACTCTCAAACACCACCATCACGCTAGCTTCACTGTCTTTGAGCTGCAATTGCAACTCACGCGACGTATACATTGGATTAACGTTGACTACAACGCCCCCTGCGCGAAGCGTGCCAAGTAAAGCGACCTGGTATGCAAGGACATTGGGCATCATCAGGGCAACCCGAAAACCTTTGGGCAAGCCCAAGGACTGTAGCCATTTGGCAAAATCCAGAGCATGGCGATCAAGCTCGGCGTAAGTCATGGGCACATCAAAGCCAACACTCGCAACGCGCTGGGCATGCTTTTTGCATGCTTGATCCAGCAGATCGACCAGCGAGCCATATTGATGGGGATTAATTTGAGCAGGCATCCCTTCAGGATAGCTCTGGAGCCAAGGCTTTCGCATCATCTGATCAGTTTTAGGGTTATTTCCGTTAAAAAAAATTTTTAATTGATAATACCTTCACAGCAATCTTTTTATGGACCAAATTTAAAAATGAAGATCCTTGAACCCTTTCTGAATTGGCAAGCTGAAATCCAAGCTGTTCGCCGCGATATTCACGCTCACCCGGAACTGTCTTATCAGGAGCAACGCACCTCTAAGCTCGTTGCGCAAGCGCTCGAAAAATGGGGCATCACCGTTCATCGCGGCCTGGCAGGCACGGGTGTCGTTGGCGAAATCAAAGGAACCCCCAGCGCGGGTCATCCACTCAGCACCCGGGCAATTGGTCTACGTGCAGATCTGGACGCCCTGCCGATGCAAGAGCTCAATACCTTTGAACACGCCAGTCAGCACGAAGGCAAAATGCACGCCTGCGGTCATGATGGACATACGGCCATGCTGCTCAATGCGGCCCATTATCTGTCCGGTCACAGGGATTTCGACGGTACGGTCTATGTGATTTTTCAACCCGCAGAAGAAGGTGGTGCAGGCGCCAAGAAAATGATCGATGAGGGCCTGTTTAAAAAATTCCCAATGCAAGCCGTTTTTGGAATGCATAACTGGCCGGGTATGCCGGTTGGGCAATTCGGCCTGACCGCAGGACCGATCATGGCCTCGAGCAATGAGTTCTGCATCACGATACGCGGTAAAGGTGCCCATGGCGGGATGCCACACCTGGGAGTCGATCCGGTCATGACCGCGGTGCAGATCGCTCAATCCCTGCAAACAGTGATTAGCCGCAACCGCCATCCTCTTGAGGCTGCGGTTCTGAGCATCACTCAAATCCATGCTGGCAGCGCAGACAACGTCATCCCCACCGAAGCGATTATGCGTGGCACCGTTCGCACCTTTACGCTGGAGACGCTTGACCTGATTGAAAAGCGTATGGGAGAAATCATTGAGCACACCACCGCTGCCATGGGGGCCACAGCAGACTTTTCCTTTAACCGCAGCTATCCGCCCACCATTAATGATGCCAAAGAGGCAGCGTTTTGCGCCCAGGTTATGAAAGAAATCGTTGGCGCAGCGCATGTCGATGAACATGTTGTACCGACAATGGGGGCAGAAGACTTCGCCTACATGCTTCAGGAAGTACCTGGCTGCTATGTGTGGATAGGTAATGGCATGGGCTCTCATCGGGATGCAGGGCATGGACTGGGACCCTGCATGCTGCACAACGGTTCCTATGACTTTAACGATGAACTTTTGCCACTTGGGGCGACATATTGGGCAAAATTGGCGCAAGACTGGTTTAAAAGGTAGTATCTCGGTCATTCTTTAATTACCGACGGTTATTTACTTATGACCACTCCGACCGCCTCCAGTGCAACCGCCTGGCGAGACAAAGTAAACGGCATGTTATTTGTCGGCCTGCTTGCGGCAGCGGTCGTGCAACTCGCAGCCATCCCAGCGGTCAAATCCCTGGGCTTAAGCCCACTTGTCGTCGGTATTGTCTGTGGCATGCTCTACGGTAACTTTCTGCGTGGCACCATGCCAGCGGACTGGGGTGTAGGCGTTAACTGGACCGCACGTCGTTTATTACGTATTGCGGTTGGTTTCTACGGCCTGAATATCAGCATCCAGCAAATTGCCGAGGTTGGACTGCCTGGTCTGATTGTTTCTTTCGGCGTAGTGATTTCAGTACTGATTGTCGGTACATTTATCGGTACACGCGTACTCAAGCTGGACCGAGATACCTCTATCCTGACGGCTGCCGGTAGCGCAATCTGCGGAGCCGCTGCGGTGCTCGCTTTTGAGTCGACACTCAAGGCTGCACCCCACAAAAGCGCCGTTGCTGTCGCAACTGTCGTGTTGTTCGGTACGATTTCAATGTTTTTGTACCCTCTTGCCTATCAGTTGTGCTGGATTGACCTCGACCCTCGCGCATTTGGCATTTTTCTCGGGGGTACCGTTCACGAGGTCGCGCAAGTTGTTGGCTCTGCGAGCAACATCGGTCCTGAGACCACCGAAGTAGCAACAATTGTAAAAATGACCCGGGTAGCGTTCCTGGTGCCATTACTGATCATTCTGGGTGTATGGCTTCAGAGATCCGCGAGTATGGCTCGCGCGCCTGGAGAAGCAAAACCCAAGCTGCCGATCCCTTGGTTTGCAATATTCTTTCTTATCTTCGCCTTAATTAACTCTGCAAACATTATTCCGGCCACTCTTTTGCAGACCATTCGCTCACTTGATATTTTTGCGCTGACAATGGCCATGACCGCTCTGGGGATCGAAACGCATTTTTCGAAAATGCGCCAGGCCGGCCCAAAAGTACTTTTATTGGCCTTTATATTATTTGTCTTGCTTGCCTTTGGTGGCTACGCACTGGTTAAGTTTGCAATTTAGTTGGCCGCATGAACACGGGCTAAGCGTTTTTCCTGCATAATCGGGCAAAGCCCTACGTTTGTCCGATTTGGTAAGTCATGACGCAAATCACACCCGATACGCCTGCATCGATTCGCAGGCTCGACCCTGAAGATGCCCAGCAAGCTCTTGCCCAAGTGCAAGAGCTGCTGCATCGTCACGAACTCGTCGAAAATCTGGTGCATCGACAGGAGCAAGGTGATGAGCGAGCGGTTCTTGTTGAAGGATTGCTGCAGCGCCAACACGAAGCCGAGCTCAAAGCGCTGGTCAATGACCTGCACCCCGCTGATATCGCGTTTATTCTCGAGTCTTTGCCTAACGCAGAGCGTCAGCTAATCTGGCGGCTGGTCAGTGCAGAGTACGATGCAGATGTTTTGCTCGAAGTCGATGACTGGGTTCGAGAGTCGCTCATTGAAGCGATGGACCGTCAGGACCTGGTTGCAGCCACCGAAGGCATGGATGCTGATGAGCTCGCCGATCTGGCGCCCGATCTGCCGCCTGACGTCGTCGCCGAGGTCCAGAAAGGTCTCACCATTGAGGAACGCGCCCGCCTGATCGAGGCCATGGGATACCCTGACGATAGCGTTGGTGGCATCATGGACTTCGAAATGGTTCGGGTGCGCGATGACGTGTCGCTTGAAGTCGTCCTGCGCTATCTCAGACATTTGCCAGAGCTGCCCGACCACACGGATCAAATTTTTGTAGTGGACCGTAACGACAAATTGCTGGGTACGCTCACCTTGTCCTCCTTGCTGGTGAATGAGCCTGAAACCGAGGTTAGTGCTGTAATGGGGACGGACTACCTGTCTCTGAGCCCCCAGGACTCTGACTCTGACGCAGCTGGCGCGTTTGAGCGCTACGACCTTGTCTCCGCGCCTGTTGTGGACGACCTGGGCCGGTTAATCGGACGCGTGACGATCTCCGAAGTCGTGGACGTGATCCGCGAGGATTCTGATGAGCAAGCATTGTCGCGCGCGGGTATGCAAGAAGAAGATATCTTTGCTCCCGTCGTCATGGCGCTTAAAAACCGCGCGCCCTGGTTGTTACTCAATCTATGCACAGCCTCGATCGCGTCTTTTGTGGCTTCGCGTTTCGAAGACACCGTCAGCACGATCGTCATGCTGGCTTTTCTGATGTCCATCGTTGCCGGCATTGGTGGTAATTCCGGTAATCAGACGATGACTCTTATTATCAGAGCACTGGCAGTCGGCCGAATTACCGATAAAAACGTGTGGCAATTGATTAAACGTGAACTGCTTGTCACATTTCTTGTTGGACTGGTCGGCAGCACCGTGGCTGCAGTTTTCGCCTGGGCGATTTCGAAATCGATTCCGATTGCTTTAGTCATGATGGCTGCGATGATCTGCAACATGATGATTGGAGCCATGATCGGCGTGCTGGTACCCGTCGTACGCAATAGATTTGGCAAAGATCCTGCAATGGGCTCTTCCGTTCTCCTGACCTTTGCGACCGATTCGCTGGGATTTTTTATTTTCCTGGGTCTGGCAACGATTTTCTTGCTTTGAAAATTCAGTACTTTAAATATTAAATTTTTTCTGACCAGGGAACGAGATGATTGACATGGGTCGAGATTGACTCTGCCTCGACACCATAGACATGGATAGAGATAGCACGCCCAGCACTCTCATTACCCAGTCTGTGTATCAACTCCAGTCCTGCATTACCACTGACACTCTGGCCAGCCTGGCGCTTAACCTTATTGAACAAATAAGCTTTTTGTTGCGTTGCATCCCATTCATAGTGCGACTCGGTGAGCACGCCCATCACCACTCGATATGCGCACCAGGTATGGTGCGCATGCACAGGACTGCTTTGCTGTGGCTCCCAAACCAACGCGACGACCGTAAAAAGACCCTCAGGATCGGCATGCAGAATATGCCGGGTGTAGCTTTGGTCAGACACAGGCCGGGCATTGAGGGCAGACAGGAGTTGCTGCGTGACCAGAGGTGACAAACCCTCGTTGAGCGCCTGCCTGACCCGATAGGCGATTAACTCGGCCGGTCCAGCACACGCCTGAGAAATCTGCGAGGCCGTTTCGGGCAGCAATTTTTGCAACAAAGAAGCGGACTGCTCCCCTGCAACAGGCGTTAGCGTTTGCAATGTCACCGGAGCGGGTACGCGCCCAAATGGTGCAACGGAAAACGGTGCAAGGGAGGCGGCAGGTTGGGCATTCAGAATGTTTTGCATAATGAATATTCTATGCAAGCCCTTTGAGAAATAATTTGCTTTTTTATCTATAAAATCTATATATTTAAAATAATTCACCTTTTTTATTAAAAAAAATAGAAAATTATGCCAATTGACAAAAAAGACCGTGAAATTCTGCGGTTACTGCAGTCCGATGCCAGCATCTCGATCAACGATCTAGCGGCGGCTGTTAATCTGACGCCCACGCCTTGCTGGCGAAGAGTCCAAAAACTCCAAACGGATGGTGTGATTAAAAAGCAAGTCGTCTTATGCGATGCCAACAAGCTGAATCTGGGACTCACGACCTTTGTCACAATTCGTACCAGCCAGCACAGCGAAGTCTGGATGAAAAAATTTGTAGATGGGGCAACGAGTATCCCGGAGATTGTAGAAATCTACAGACTGAGCGGAGATGCAGATTATTTACTCAAAATTGTCGTACCCGACATTGGCAGCTATGACAGCGTCTACAAAAGACTGATCCGCTCAGTAGAGCTTCTGGACGTAAGCTCCGCCTTTGCTATGGAGACGATCAAATGCACGACAGCACTGCCTCTGGAATACACCTTATGAGTCGTTCAGTCCTTGAATTCTCTCTGGTGAGTCTCAGCGGTCCAGGACTGCATCAGGGTATAGGTCACGGCCAGAGCAACAGGACCGACAAAAATCCCTATCAAACCAAAGCTTAGCAAGCCACCAATCACACCGACAAAAATCAGCAGAATAGGCAGGTCAGCCCCGCGTTTGATCAACATCGGTCGCACCACATTATCAAGACTGACGACCAACAAGCTCCAGACAAAGAGTCCTATTGCCATATTGTGTTCGCCTGACCAGTACATCCAGGCGACGGCTGGAAACAGCACAAGACTAGGCCCTGCTTGGGCGATGCAAAGCATCAGCATCAGAGCGGACAGCACGGCAGCATAAGGGACTCCCGCAACCGCCAGCCCTAAGCCGCCAAGAAAAGTCTGCACAATCGCAGTGACTCCGACGCCAAGCGCTACACCGCGAATAGCTTGTCCAGCGAGAATCATGGAAGACTCCCCTCGTTCACCCGCCAACCTTCTACCAAAAACACGCACCATTTGCGCAGCCTGCTCACCGGTCGAATACAACACAGCAGCAATCAGAACGACAAGGAAAAATTGAATCAGCATGCCGCCTAGTCCACCAAACTGAGCCAGCAACCAACGGCCAGTATCAGCGGCGTAAGGTGAAATATGCTCTACTAAACCCGCCGCACCACCAGCCACAAACTCAGTCCAGGCCTCATGACTTTTCTCACCAATATAGGGTAAGGTTTTTACCCATTCAGGGGGTAGAGGCAAGCCATTTGCTGCGAGATGCTTACCAAATGTCACCAACTGATCAGAACGCTCGGCAATGGTGCGAATCGCCCACCACAGCGGTAAAACCAGCAAAAGCAGCATACCAATAGTCATCACCGCGACAGCAGGGGTTCGGCGACCACGAAAAAATGACTGAAGTTTTTTAAGCATGGGCCACGTCGCTACAACAATCATCGTTGCCCAGACGGTTGCCGCCAGAAATGGGCGTAACACCCAGAGCGATAAGCCAATCAGACCAACAATAAAAAATATTGCCAGTGTGTTGCGAGTCAGGTCGTGGTGCATAGTGAAGTCCGCTAAAAAGAATATCTCTTAACCGCAGTGTACTTGTGTCCGAATGTCTTCAGTTATTCAAATCCTGACTGAATTCAATTTTATTCACCCCGAGCAAACTAAAAAACCATTGAATCTGTAACAATGCAGGCGTATTGAAACTAATTTCCACTAAAACAAAGCCTTGGCACGATGAATCAACAACAACAGATTATTCAGACTATGCTGGCCACGCCTGTTAAAGGTTTTGTTGCCAAACGCTTCTTTCATGTCACCGCTCCTGAACGCCATGCTGAAAACGTCCTGGCAAAACTCGCCCCCGACGAAAAATTCTACAGCTTTATCTTGCTGCCGAACTCCAAAAAACAAACAGTTGAAGCCTTAATCTGCACCAACCGCAGAGTGATCGTATGGCATAACGAATTTGCTGAAGACGAAGAAATAGCACTGGGCCAGATTGAAACAATCAAACTGGAAAAGGGATGGTTTTCTGGCTCCCTGTACTTAGTATTAACTGGCGAGACGCAAGCCAGAAAATTTAAATGCGAAACCGAAATTATTGCCGCGTTTGAGCAAGCGCTCCTTGAGGCAAAAGAGCAAGCCAGCGTATAAATTCCGAGTTCCGAGTCGGACAGTCTTCAAACCAGATAAAAAAAGACCGTAAAAAAATTTACGGTCTTTTTCACTTTAATACCCGACCAGCAAAAAAATGTAATCAGGTAATCTTGCCGTGGCAAGCTTTGTATTTTTTACCGCTGCCGCATGGACAAGGTTCATTACGACCAACCTTGGGAAGTATGTTGCGAATAGTCACACCACCCTCAGTGACCTCAGCAGGTGTATTTTGGCTTGTCTGCTCCTCGTCGTAATCCGAATGCTGATATGTCACGTTCTGCATATTCGCTTGCGCTGCTTGCTGCTCCGCCTGCTCCACTTCCTCAGGCGACTGAATACGAACAGTCATCAGCACACGAATCACATCATCACGCACCCGATCCAGCATATCTGTGAACAATTCAAACGCTTCGCGCTTGTACTCCTGCTTGGGGTTTTTCTGCGCATAACCACGCAAATGAATACCCTGACGCAAATGATCCAGTGCCGAGAGATGCTCTCTCCACTGCGAGTCCATCACTTGCAGCATGATCGAGCGCTCAAACTGCGACCAGGACTCTGCTCCGACCATTTCAGCTTTTTGAGCATAAGCACGCTGGGCAGCAAGCAAAACCTGCTCGAGGACGTCTTCCTGGGTCATATCCTTGGAGGATTTAACCAGTTCCGCCAGAGGTACTTCAACCTGCCACTCGCCTTCGAGTGATAGTTGCAGGGCAGACAAATCCCACTGTTCTTCTACAGAGCCCTGTGGCACGAATTTTTCGACTAGATCAGCCATCGTCGCATCACGCATACTATTGACGATATCGTTGATTTCCGGCGCCTCGAGCACCTCGTTGCGCTGCGAATACAAAACTTTACGCTGATCATTCGCAACATCGTCGTATTCGAGCAGTTGTTTGCGGACATCGAAATTACGGCCTTCGACCTTACGCTGAGCTGTTTCAATCGAGCGTGAAACCATACCCGCCTCGATAGGCTCACCTTCGGGTAACTTCAAACGCTCCATGATGCCGCGCACACGATCGCCAGCAAAAATACGCATCAAGGGATCTTCGAGTGAGAGATAGAATCTTGACGAACCAGGATCGCCCTGACGACCTGCTCGACCGCGCAACTGATTGTCAATACGGCGCGACTCGTGACGCTCGGTGCCGATAATACGCAAACCACCCGCGGCTTTGACACGCTCATTCAGCGGCTGCCACTCCTCGCGGATTTTTTCAATATGAATAAGCTTATCGGCCTCGCTCAGCGAGTCATTCGCACGGATGTGTTCGATCTGTTTTTCAACACTTCCGCCAAGCACAATATCGGTACCCCGACCAGCCATATTGGTAGCGATCGTGATGTTGCCTGGTTTACCAGCCTGCGCAACGATTTCAGCCTCACGCGCATGCTGCTTCGCGTTGAGGACCTCATGACGCAAACCTGCCTTGACCAGCATGTCGGAGAGTAACTCAGAGTTTTCAATACTTGTGGTTCCAACCAGCACCGGCTGGCCCCGTTCCTGACAATCGCGGATATCAGCAAGAATAGCGTTAAATTTTTCAGGTGCAGATTTAAAGATCTGATCATTCTGATCGGCACGAATCATTGGACGATTCGTTGGAACAATCACGGTTTCGAGTCCGTAAATTTCCTGGAATTCGTAAGCCTCGGTATCCGCTGTTCCGGTCATACCGGAAAGCTTTTCGTACATACGAAAAAAATTCTGGAACGTGATCGAAGCCAGTGTCTGATTTTCAAGCTGGATCTTGACACCTTCTTTCGCTTCGACCGCCTGATGCAAACCATCAGACCAGCGACGCCCAACCATCAAGCGGCCGGTAAATTCATCAACGATGACGACCTCGTTATCCTGAACGACATAGTGCTGATCACGATGAAACAAGTTATGGCCGCGCAAAGCAGCCATCAAATGGTGCATCAATGAAATATTACGGGGCTCATACAGGGACTGCCCCTCGGGTAGCAAACCAAGTCTTGTCAGAATCGCTTCAGCTTGCTCATGGCCAGACTCCGACAGATGTACCTGATGATTTTTTTCATCCACCCAGTAGTGACCTTCTGGTTCAGGCTCCTGGGGTTTAGGCTCACTTGCCATCCGTGTCAGCAGCGCTGGCACGGCGTTCATTCGAATGTAGAGCTCGGTGTGGTCTTCGGCTTGCCCAGAGATAATTAACGGAGTTCTAGCCTCGTCAATCAGGATTGAATCCACTTCATCGACGATTGCATAAACCAAAGAGCGCTGACGCCGATCCTCAACCCGGTACTCCATATTGTCGCGCAGGTAGTCGAAACCAAATTCGTTGTTTGTACCGTACGTAATATCGGCACGATACGCTGCTATTTTTTCATCGTTCGCTTGCTGCGGGACAACCACACCAACGCTAAGTCCCAGAAAATTATAGAGACGGCCCATCCATTCGGCATCGCGACGCGCCAGATAATCGTTAACGGTCACAACGTGCACGCCACGCCCAGAAAGAGCGTTCAAGTAAACAGGCAGCGTGGCCATCAGGGTTTTACCCTCACCAGTACGCATCTCGGCGATTTTCCCGCTGTGCAACACCATGCCACCGACTAACTGCATATCAAAGTGGCGCATGCCAAATACACGCTTACCTGCCTCACGCACAACAGCAAAAGCCTCTGGCAACAGCTGATCCAGAGTCGCGCCGGACTTTAGTCTTTCACGAAAGGCAATGGTCTGGCCACGTAAATCCTCATCAGACAAAGCTTGCATCTGAGGCTCAAGCGCATTGATTTGCTGAACTTGACGGCGCAATTGTTTTAGCAACCGATCGTTACGAGTACCAAATATTTTTTTAAGCAGAGAAAACATGCGGATCAGACCCAAGCAAGTTCGTATGAATACTCACGAACCCGCATCTAAAAGGGTTAAGGCAAAAGGCTGCCGATAAGCCATAGAGTTTAACGCAGCCGAGGGCGCCACGTCACGGAAGGCGAGGTTGCGACACTCTGAATGTTCGGGGTGGGTGTAATCAAGGGCTGTCCAGCCAGAAAAACCCTCGGGTCCAGCGCTTTATCATCGCGCCTGACCTCAAAATGCAAGTGTGGCCCAGTAGATAAGCCTGTTGAACCAACCCGGGCAATCAACTGGCCACGCGTCACGAGCTCCCCTTCTTTCACAAGAATAACTTTGGCATGCGCGTAACGCGTCAGTAAACTATCACCGTGATCGATTTCAACCATATTGCCATAGCCGCTATGAACAGTAACTGTACGAACCACTCCACCCGCGGCTGCCCGGATCGGTGTTCCTGGCGGTGCGCTGAAATCTAGTCCCTCGTGCCGACTCATCTGACCATTAAACGGGTTGCGCCTCCAGCCGTAAGAAGAACTTAAATACGGATAGGCGTCGATCGGCATCGCTGTGGGCAGTTTGGCAATGGTAGCCGCTTGTTGAGTCAAAGCGAGGTCAAGCAAAGACAAATGATCACTCTGGCGAGCCAGATTAGCCTGAATAAGATTGATCTGGCGCTCAAGCTCGGTTGTCTGAGCTGTGTTCGCAGAGACTTCACTGGCAGCAACCATATCATCCAGTACGAGCGTAGCCTCCGGCAATTCACTAGTCGTCGCTACATTGCTGTCAGGCAGACCGGCCACCTGAGCGACCCGACGCCCCAGACCATCCAGCTTAACAACACTGGCCTGTAGCTCGCCAACACGCGCAGCAAGGGCATGCATAGCCTGATTATCACCAGCAGTACTTGCAATGTTTGGGGACCAAAGCATTGCGTGAGGCTGAGTTTCTGGCTGGACCGCCCAAATTATGCGCTGCATCCCTGCACCCGCAAGCATCCCAAAAGCAAGCATCAACACTAAAGCAACGATCAACCAGCCAGCATTGATCGAAAGTATTTCCTGTTGGCCGACCTTGGACGGCATAATAATCAACTTCATAACGTACTATTCCTTAAATGGTCAACTTCCCTCCCCGTTCTTCGCGTACTCGTGCAAAATCAGGCAGCTCCCATTTGATTGGGTGGCTGGGAAACGACGCGCAAGCAGCTAGTGTTCTGGCTACTGCTCAATTACATCTAAAAATTCGTGCTGCGGTGTCAGCAGCACTACCCGTAGCGATGCGTGGGGCATTTGATGTTGTGAAAATTGAAAATAACGCGCTGACACTCACCGTTTCGAGTGCTGCGTTTGCTGCAAAGTTCCGCCAGATCTCCCCCCGTGTGACAGCTCATATTCAGTCGCTTGGCTGGAATATGACGGAAATCAAATTACGGGTCCAAGGGGGAATAGGGCTTGCTCCTGTGGTGAAACCACCACGTGAGGCGAGATTGCTTGATCAGCAAGATTTAAAAGCGTTTGAAAACTTGAATCAGCAACTCAGACCCGGCCCCCTGGCTGACGCAGTTTCTAAACTGCTGCGACATCACCTCGCACCGCAGTCACCAGTTATCGCGCAAGAGCTCAAGCTAGCTTCCACTCATGTTGAAACGCTGGTGGAGCCTCAGCCTGGGACGAATAAGTAACCAACTCCCAGGCCTCGGGCTGGGCAAGCAACTCACGGGCCAGCTGATTGTTGAGCGCATGTCCTGATTTGCAGGCGACATAACGCGCTACCAGCGGTTTGCCGATCAGGTACAGATCACCTACAGCGTCGAGGATTTTGTGTTTTACAAACTCGTCGTCATAGCGCAAACCATCCGAGTTCAGCACGCGGTACTCGTCCATCACAATCGCGTTATCCAGGCTACCACCACGGGCCAGCCCCATTGAGCGCAAAGCCTCGACCTCGTTGACGAAGCCAAAAGTCCTCGCGCGGGCGATTTCTTTGACATAAGAGTTCGCTGCAAAATCTATTTCAGCAAAACTGGCAGTCGAATCGATCGCCGGATGCTTGAAATCAATAGAAAAAGCGAGGGAAAAACCATCGTGCGGTTCCAGACGTGCCCATTTGGCCTGATCGCCCTCACCTTCACGGACTTCGACAGTTTTGAGAACGCGCAGAAACTGTTTCGCACGCCCCTGCTCCTGAATACCGGCGGAGCGCAACAGATAAACGAAGGTGGCGGCGCTGCCATCCATGATGGGGACTTCTTCCGCAGTCAGATCAACGTGCAGATTATCAATCCCAAGGCCAGCCAATGCAGACATCAAGTGCTCTACAGTCGAGACGCGCGCATGGCCAACCTGCAGCACTGAGGCCATACGGGTATCGGACACCATGGCGGCCTGAGCTGGGAGATCAACAACCTCAGGTAAGTCCACCCGATGAAAAACGATGCCAGTATCTGGTGCAGCAGGTCGCAGCGTAAGCTCTACCCGTCGGCCAGAATGCAGGCCGACTCCAGTAGTCTTGACGAGATTTTTGATTGTACGTTGCTGAAACATAAGGCTATTGTACCGCTTTTGCTATGAATTGTTGCACCGCACTTTACACAGACAGCAACGCACTCGGGCTGGGGAACCCGAGTGCATCTCCGGAATTTCCTGGAAAATCCCGGATGAGGGAGATATCACAAAAAACTAAGTATTTATTAAAAAATACCTAGCTTAATACTCAACCTTAGTCAGCCTGGCGGCGCAGAAAAGCTGGAATGTCATAGTGCTCCATCCCGGCAGTTTCCAACGCACGAACCTGCTGAGAAGCATTAGCGCGAGGGTTGCGGATCACTGACGGCACACCATAGTCCGGAGCATTGCCGTTCGCCACGGTCATATTGTCTGTACCAGTACGCAGCAACTCGACAGGCGTAGCGTCAGGCACAAGCTGAGGACGACTTTGAGCGCGGCCAAGGCCAGTCGCCACAACAGTCACGCGCAGATTGTCACCCATCGCATCATCATAGGCCGTGCCGAAAATCACCGTCGCATCATCAGAAGCAAAGCTACGAATGTGATCCATGATCGCACGCGTTTCTTTCATTTTCAGCGAGCTGGTTGCAGTAATGTTAACCAGCACGCCACGGGCGCCGTTGAGATCCACACCTTCGAGCAGCGGGCAGGCAACGGCCTGCTCGGCAGCTACTTTAGCGCGATCAGGCCCGCTCGCAACCGCGGTACCCATCATTGCCTGACCTTGCTCACCCATGATCGTTTTGACGTCTTCAAAGTCAACGTTCACATTACCTTCGACGTTGATGATCTCGGCAATTCCAGCGCATGCGTTATGCAAAACATCGTCAGCGGCTTTGAAGCAATCGGCCTGAGTCGCATCCTCGTCCATCAAATCGTAAAGATTTTCGTTGAGCACCACGATTAGTGAGTGCACGTGCTTGGACAACTCGTTAATGCCATCTTCTGACATTTTCATGCGTTTATTGCCTTCGAAAGTGAAAGGCTTGGTGACTACACCAACAGTCAGAATGCCCAGCTCTTTTGCGACCTCAGCGACAACGGGACCAGCACCTGTGCCAGTACCACCACCCATTCCAGCAGTAATAAACACCATATTGGCGCCATTGAGAGCGGCACGAATCTCTTCGCGAGCGAGCTCAGCACAAGCACGACCCTGATCAGGTTTTGCGCCTGCGCCCAAGCCGGTGCGTCCCAAACGAATCTGCACAGGCGCATTCGTTGCAGCCAATGCCTGAGCATCAGTATTGCAGCAAATGAAATCAACGCCCTGCACGCCCGAACGGATCATGTGTGACACGGCGTTGCCGCCAGCGCCACCGACACCGACTACTTTGATGACGGTACCTTTATTAACGGTATCCAACATTTCAAACATCATGATTGACTCCCTCAAGTCTTAACTTATTAACGATTCTAAAAAGCCCCAACTACTTTTAGAAATCGTTTCAAACTCGGCGCCGACCGTGTCCGCATCGGGTTTGAAACGTCTCTCTGACAGACCGGTCCGTTCGGATTGAACTCGCCCATCTGTATAGCGCAAAAAAGCGCTAATTCTCAATACTACATCAATGCATAAACCACTCTTTCATTTTTGCCATAATGCCTTTAAAACTACCCGATTGCTGCGACACTTTACGGCCGCGCAAGCGTTGCATCCGCGCCTCACCCAGCAGTCCCATGACAGTCGAAAAACGTGGATTTCTCATCACATCCGACAAACTGCCATCGTAATCAGGGACCGCAACGCGTACTGGCTTTAAAAACACATCTTCCGCTAATTCCACCATACCTGGTAATAGGGATGTACCCCCAGTCAGCACCACCCCGGAAGACAGTAAATCCTCATAACCTGAATCCCGAATGACCTGCTGGACCAAACCGAATAACTCTTCGACACGCGGTTCGATCACAGCACCTAGCGCCTGACGCTTAACCTGGCGGGGTCCACGGTCACCAAGACCAGGCACCTCAACACTGTCATCAGGGCTGGCAAGGACTTGTTTGGCCACACCGAAACGTAATTTGATGTCTTCAGCATCCGGGGTTGGGGTTCTCAACATGGCGGCAATATCGCTGGTAATCTGATCTCCAGCGATCGGCAACACCGCCGTGTGGCGAATCGCACCACCGGTATAGATGGCCACATCTGTTGTTCCGCCACCAATATCGACCAGGACAACCCCGAGCTCTTTCTCATCGGGAGTCAGACACGCCAGACTTGAAGCCAGAGGCTGCAGAATCAGGTCCTGGACTTCAAGACCGCAACGGCGAACACATTTCACGATATTTTGAGCGGCGCTTACGGCGCCGGTCACGATATGGACCTTGACCTCCAGACGCAAACCACTCATACCAATCGGCTCGCGGATATCCTCCTGGCCATCGACAATGAACTCCTGTGTCAGCACATGTAACACCTGCTGATCAGTCGGAATATTGACGGCTTTGGCAGTTTCAATCACCCGCGCCACGTCGGCAGCTGTTACTTCCTTGTCCTTAACAGCAACCATGCCACTGGAGTTAAAACTTCGGATGTGATTGCCAGCGATGCCTGTGTAGACGTCACGGATTTTGCAATCCGCCATCAGTTCGGCCTCTTCCAGTGCGCGCTGAATCGAATTAACGGTGGTCTCGATATTGACCACGACGCCTTTGCGCATACCGCGCGATTCATGCTGGCCTAAACCAAGCACTTCAAAACGTCCCTCAGGTAATATTTCGGCCACCACAGCAACAACTTTGCTGGTGCCTATATCGAGGGCGACGATCAGATCCTTGATGTCACGTGTCATGGCGTTATCGTTTCTTTTTCAGTTGAGTAGTTTCGGGTAAAGCGGCTAGCGTCAAAGCAAAACCGGTGGGATAGCGCAGGTCCGCATCGAGCACTTTGCGTCCCCCAATTCGTTGACTGACTTGAGGCCAGGCCTGGACGAATCGCTGGATACGCGCCGCGAATGGCAATGTGCCCTGAATACCTTGTTGTAAATCCGGTGCATCCGCACCCGGATCTCGACCAAGTTCGAGTGACATGCCGTTGGACAACCTGACCTTCAAAGCGTAGCGCTCGCTCAGTGACAGACTGCGTACCGTCACGTCCAGAGGCGCAAACCATCTCTCGAGTTCGGCATATCTGCTGAGCACAAGATTTTCTGTTCCTTCGGGCCCCTCGAACTGAGGCAGATCCACATCGTCGTCGAGCTCCCCCTGGTTGGCGGTAAAAACCTGACCCCAAGTATTGATCATCTGATTTTCGTTCCAGACAGCCAAAGGCTGCTGCTCTTCGATTGTCACGCGAATGGTGTTGGGCCAGATCCGGCGGACCATCGCGGTTCGGACCCACGGTGTTTGCGTAAAGACTTCCTGCGCCTGGGAGAGCCTCATCGTAAAGAAATTTCCCGTCAGTTTGTCCGCGATCGCGAGACGAACGGTTTCGGGAGAAACATAATGCAGAGTCGAATTGGGTGCGGGTTCGATCTCGACGACTTTGAGCATGAACATCGGCCGTTGTATGAACCAATAGACCCCGCCCGCCAGCATAGCCAGCACAGCCAATACAGCAAGTGTATTGGCTAAGCGGTTGATCGTACGGGCTTCGTTCCACACAAAAGGCTCCGATTAACTTCGATTCAAAGGTTGCTGGCCGACTTTGCAACGCGCATCCTTCAGGATGTACAGGCACAGTTCGGGATAACTCATACCAACCGCTTTCGCCGCCATAGGTACAAGGGAATGACCTGTCATACCAGGTGACGTATTGATCTCAAGCAGCCAGGGCTGTCCGGCGGCGTCAAGCATCACGTCCGCACGTCCCCAGCCTTCACAGCCCAGGGCACGATAAGCCTGAACACAAATATCGGAGATTTTTTTCGCCATCTCGTCAGAGACGGGTGCAGGACATAGATACTTTGTGTCATCCGAAAAGTATTTATGCTCGTAATCGTAATTTCCCTGAGGCGCGACGATTTCAATCAAAGGTAAGGCGTGGGCGGTTTCGCCCTTACCCAGAATGGCGACCGTCAACTCTCGTCCAGTGATAAATTGCTCTGCAAGTACCACCTCATCAAACTTGGCGGACTCGCGGTAGGCACCGGCTACTTCCTCCACGGTTGAAGCCTTGACGATACCAAGCGTTGAACCTTCCTGCGGAGCCTTCATAATGAGCGGCACACCCAGCTTAGCGACACAACCCTCGAGTCCTGCTTCGCTGTTCACTACGACGAAACCAGGTGTGGGCAAACCAGCCTCGATGAGCACGCGTTTAGTCATGATCTTATCCATCGCCAGACTCGATGCCATCGTGCCGCTGCCGGTATATGGAATACCTAACAACTCCAGCGCCCCTTGCAGGGTGCCATCCTCGCCATAGCGACCATGCAAAGCAATGAACACGCGGGCAAATTTCTCAGCCGCCAGTTCAGCAATCGTTCTGGTACCCGTATCAAACAAATGCGCATCCACAC
>DAIMDD010000023.1:0-28650 GCA_036725985.1 Burkholderiaceae bacterium | reverse complement strand
TTACGGCGGGACTTGCACCCGCGAGAGTGCGCCCATGCTGGGCGCACCAAAAAAAAAGCCCAAGACTTTGCAGTCTTGGGCTAAATCCACCAAAAGAGGAGGGTGGAGGAGACAATCGTGGCAAGTTAAGGAGAATCTCAAGGTGAGTTAACTGAGGCTTGGAACATCTGATTAAGCACTCAAAGTTAAAACACTATTAACTTAACTTCCATAAACGAATCATAGATGATTTATTGGTGCATTGCAAGAACTTTCTTTCACGCAGTTATTTTGCTTGTTTTTACTAGATAAAAGAGAGAAAAGTGTTGTTTTTGTGCACCGCAACAACACTATATGAAATCAATCTGCCTCCCCTAAAGCCTGTATTGCTTCTTGAATACCTGAAAGGCCTCACTTTCAACCCGACTTTATATCCTGTAAGCCGTAGTGGTCATTATTTTCGACATGAAGGTCATCACGCTTTTAATCGGGGCGGGTAATTCTTGCGCGCCGTGTCTCTGGGCCGTTACCCGGTGATGAATCTCGTCGGCCTTCATTTGCTCAACAATTAACCGCGAACGCTCATCCTGCTCGGGCAGTTGTTTCAGGTGATCCTCCAGGTGCGCCTCAACCTGGCGCTCAGTTTCCGCCATAAACCCCAGACTGCGAGCGACACCCGCGCGCCCGGCCAACACACCAAGCGCAAACGAGGCGGCATACCAGGCTGGATTGAGCAGACTCGGGCGGCTGCGGAGCTCTTTGAGTCGCTGATTACACCAGGCGAGGTGATCGACCTCCTCAGCCGCAGCTTTTTTGAAAAGCGCCACCGTCTCGGGATCGCTGCAGGCCGCGGCCTGCCCGCGGTATAACGCTTGCGCGCAAACCTCGCCTACTTGATTAATACGCATCAAACCCGCTGCATGCTGGAGCTCCTGCGCAGAAAGGGTTTCGCTTTCCTGAGCCTTCAGGCTTGCGGCAGGATTGCTGCGTGACGCTTGAGAGGCGCCCGACAAAACCTGCAGCGAGGCATCAAACTCCTCTATCAGGCCATCGAACCAATGCCGACGGCGAACAAAACTGGCGTGAGGAACCGCGCGGGAGGAAGAATCTGACATGGAAATTCCAAAGCATTGAAAACCAACACGACACACGGAGAGAGCAGCTTGGAGCGCTGACAGCTAACCCGGAGTGCCTGAACGTGTAAAAAGGAAACCAAAATAGCACTTTCTGAATTTTAGTCCCTGCGGCAATTTCAGGGTTTAATAAGGATTATCATTCTTGCTTTATGGTTGGGGAATCGGAATGGAAGTCAAAATAGATTGGGGCGGTCCTGATGGCATGCTCTTCGTAGCGCAAACAGGCACGGGGCACATCACAGCGATGGATGGCGCTCCAGAAGGTGGCGGTCATAATCTGGCACCTCGTCCAATGGAAATGGTCCTGGTCGGCACTGGCGGCTGCACAGCCTTTGATGTAGTGTTGATCCTCAAACGCGGCCGTCATGCGGTCAGTGGCTGCTCTGTCAAACTCATCGCCGAGCGCGCTGAAGTCGACCCAAAAGTATTCACAAAGATTCACTTTGTCTTTACGGTCACTGGCAGTAACTTGTCACGTGCAGCGGTCGAACGCGCCATCACCTTATCCCACGAAAAATATTGCTCTGCCTCGGCAATGCTTGCCCACAGCGCGGCCATCACCTGGTCGGCGGACATTATCGACACTACAACTGCAAAACCAGAATAGTCACCACGAGACCCTGCAGATGAACCAGTACGAAACCTTTATGCGCCATGTCTACACGCACGGCATAAACAAAACCGATCGCACAGGTACCGGCACGCGCTCAGTATTCGGTTATCAAATGCGTTTTGATCTGGCCAAAGGATTCCCAATGGTCACAACAAAAAAACTGCATACACGCAGCATTTTTGTGGAATTGCTGTGGTTTTTGCGTGGAGACTCCAACGTCAAATGGTTACAGGAAAACGGTTGCACGATTTGGGATGAGTGGGCCAGCCCTTCAGGTGATCTGGGCCCGGTCTATGGCGTGCAATGGCGCTCATGGCCGACACCGGATGGCGGTCACATTGATCAGATCAGCCAGGTGATCGAGCAGATTCGCAATACGCCAGACTCGCGCAGACTGATTGTCTCGGCCTGGAACGTCGCTGAAATCAAAAATATGGCGCTTCCCCCATGCCATGCTTTTTTTCAGTTTTATGTAGCTGATGGCAAACTTTCCTGCCAACTCTATCAACGCAGTGCGGATATTTTCCTCGGAGTCCCTTTCAACATCGCAAGCTATGCGCTCCTGACCCATATGGTCGCGCAGCAGTGCGGGCTCGAGGTTGGTGATTTTGTCTGGACTGGTGGCGACTGTCATATCTACAGCAATCACTTCGATCAGGTGGAGCTACAGTTGTCACGCACACCGCACCCTTATCCAAAACTCGTGATTCAACGCAAACCAGACACGCTGTTTGATTACAAATACGAGGATTTCGTGATTGAAAATTACGAGCATCACCCACACATCAAAGCACCTGTAGCGGTCTGATTCGCTGCATTCCAGTTACATCTTAAAAGGTCAGCTTTCATGCGACTCAAACTGATTGTTGCTTACGCAAAGAATCGCACAATTGGTCGCGACAACGCACTGCCCTGGAAACTGCCGGGGGATCTGGCGCATTTCAAACGCACCACACTGGGCTGCCCGATCATCATGGGGCGCAAAACCTGGGACTCGCTCGGCCGCCCACTGCCCGGCCGTAAAAATATAGTTATTACGCGAGATGTGTCAAAAGCCAGTGCAGGTGCAGACTTTGTAGACAGTTTGTCGAACGCGCTTGACCTGGTGCGCGATCACGAGCAAGTTTTTGTAATCGGTGGCGCGCAAATTTACCAGCAAGCCCTGCCCCTCGCCGACAGCGTGATTGCTACCGAAGTCCAGGCAGATATCGAGGGTGATGCTTTTTTTGCTCCCCTGGACCCTTCGCAGTGGACCGAATCCTCCAGAGAGCCCAAGCCTGCCGAAAACGGTCTCGCTTACGACCTGGTTGAATATCAACGAATCCTCTGATCAACTGACCAGATGCCTCTAGCAAGAACGGATGAACAAAACATGAAGCGCAAACTGATTAGTGTAGGTGGCCTGCTGGCAATACTAGTATTACTAGTTGCCGTCTATGCGGGGAGCAGCTTTTACGTGGGGGCACGGCTACAGACCGAAACTGAACGCGCAGTTGAAATGCTCAATACACACCTCTCAAGAAAATGGTCCGACCAAGTCCAAATAAGCCAAAGCAGCTATGTTCGAGGTATTTTTAGTAGCGAGGGGACCTACATCCTTAGCTTTCCCTCTTCAAAAGATCCAAACATCCGTCCTGAGATTATTTTTACCAATCAAATTGAACACGGTCCACTGCCTTTGAATCGCCTGTTACACGGCAACTTTACTGCGCTGATGGCTTCGATACGAACCATACTCCAGCCAAATCCCTATACGCAAGCAGCCTTCGGTGCCTCAGGAGGACAGTCCTTCATCGTGGGACAGACCACCATCGATATGCAAGGCGTTTCGACCTTGAACTGGACTGCCCGCGCACTTGACTACACGCAGGAGGCCACACGATCCAAGTTTGGTGGCGCCACGCTTGTGGCTACGATCGGTGCGAACTTCGCCTCTACACTGGGCACATTGAATATCGAATCACTCAATGTCAGCGATGGAAAAGCAAGTCTGGAAATAAAAGGCGTAACGATCAAAACCAATACGCGCTTGGGTGCCTTTGATTTAAATCTTGGCACAAGCAGCGCGAGTTTTGACCGTTTAAGTATCGCAAGACTCGACAAGCCCACTCTCGTGATAGAACAATTCAAAAGTCAGCTCGAGCTCAACGAGAAAGCCACAGTGCTCGACGGTCAGGTCAGTTATGAATTGGGATCCATCAAACTCAATCAGAAAGACTGGGGGAAAATTTCCCTCGCTGCGCGTTACGACCAGCTTGACGGAACGGCACTCATATCTTTGCTCGAACTGAACAATAGCTTACTGACGCGTTCACTCAATATTTCACCTGAAGCAGACCTCGTCACCACGGCTGATTTGAAACAATTCTGGCTTGGGCTTCAGTCGTTGCTCAAGAGCAACCCGCGCTTTGAGCTTGATCCGCTTGTATGGACTACCCCTGAGGGTACGAGTTGCTTTAAGCTTAATGCTGAGTTCGAACCAGTTAGCGCACCTCCCAACGGCATGGGACTCGCAAAAAATCCTCTCACAAAACTATCTGCGCAGCTGGAGGTTTCAAAACCGATGCTGACCGCACTGCTGTCACAGTCACTGCAAAATTCTGGTCTAAGCGCGACACAGGCGAAGACACAAACAGATAAAGAACTTAAGACCTTGCTTGATGTCGCCAGCAATCTCAAGCTCGGTAAAATGCAAGGTGATACTTTCATCAGCAACCTCACATTTGATCAGGAAGTTTTCAAGGTCGGTGGGCACGCAATCCCTACAGATACGCTCAAAACCTATATTGCCTCATCGATTCCCGCAGCCTGGCTAGTCGAAGAAACAACATCGACTCAGCAAAAACCTGATGAAACGGCAGAAATCAGACATCTGGATCCCTCTACGCTCGCTACCATTTTGACTGCGGCAGACTTTAATTTTGAAGAAACCCGAGACGAACAGGGAGACCCTCTGCTCAAAGTCAACCCTGGCAATTCTGGTGCTGCCAAAATCGACATCAGCTTCATAGGCTGTGGAACTGATCCAACCTGCGAGGATGTCTTGTTGCGCGCGACCTACTCTCCCGATAAACCTGTCGCACTCAAAGTCGCCAATGACTGGAATATCCGTAACCGCTGGGCACGTGCCTATGTCAACGATAAAAACGAAGCTGTCATAGAAATGGATATCAACGCCTACGGCGGGATCGGACACGATGCGCTCGAAGGCATGGTGAACACGTTCTTTAAAATCGTCAGCGACTTTTCGAAAGAATTAAAAACCGCACAGTAAAAATATTCACTTAATTTCAGGGGTGCCCCAATGGGATCTTTAGTTAGATATTCACTAACCCAGAGATTCATGCACTGGGTGAGCGCGACTGCTGTACTGCTCCTGATTCCTATCGGTCTGTGGATGGTGAAACGTGGCACCGCGAATATATGGGATGCGCTGACTAACTCGCTCTATGCCTGGCACAAGGCGATCGGTTTCATCACCCTTTGGCTGATCTTCGCAAGACTATTGATAAAACTGCGTCATAAAACACCAGCCTACGACAAACCGCTCTCCCGGCACACACTGCTAGCGATAAAAATTGTTCACCGTCTTTTATACGTGCTTTTAATAACTGTACCGCTTTTAGGCTGGGCTGGAATCACAGCGTACCCGGCCCTTGACACGGTAGCTGGCCTGAACCTTCCAGCATTTCCTTTCATCCCAAAAAATGAAACACTCGCCAAACAGTTATTTGCTCTCCACGGTGTACTTGCTATGACACTTGGCTTACTCGCTCTGGCCCATATTGCTGCCGCGTTTAAACATTTACTGATTGATCGGGACAACATCTTTCAGCGCATGTGGAGTAAGTAAATAATGATTCGTGTCGTTCGCGCCCGCCCTATCCTCACCTCCAGTATCGCAGTTAGTCTTGTGTCTGCCCTCCTCATTTCACAACTGAGTTCGACCAATAACTGGGTGACACTCGTATTGAGCTGGAATATCGGTTCGTGCCTCTATCTTTTTCTAACTTTTAGAATGATGTTCCAGGCCGACCCCGATGATGTTCGCGCCCATGCACTGCGTCAGGATACTGGCAACTACGCCATCCTCGCACTGGTTGTTTTGTCAGCCGTTGTTTGTCTGGTTGCCAATGTGATGGTGCTGGGTATTTCCAAAAGCATGGAGGGCAACGATAAGCTTTTTCATATCCTGCTCGCTGCGCTGACGATCATCACCTCCTGGGCCTTTACGCAGGTCATGTTCGCCGTGCATTACGCCCACGAATTTCATCTCGCGCTCTCTTTTCAGAAAGCCCCCGGGCTCTTATTCCCAGGCCATGAAAAACCTGACTATCTTGATTTTCTTTATTTTTCCTGCATGCTAGGCACCTCAGCTCAAACCTCTGATATCAGCCTGACAACAAGGTCCATGCGACGCGTCTGCCTGTTGCATTGCGTAATGGCATATTTTTTCAATACAACCTTGATTGCACTCACGATCAATATCGCAGCAGGATTTATTTAAGAGATAACTCAACGGTATTGCCGATATCGGATACCGTTGCGCGCGCCATATCGCGCTTGTAACGCAGATCATCAAATTCGGTACCGCGGTGCATGGTGCAGCGGTTATCCCACATCACTAAATCTCCTTGGCGCCAACGGTGTGAGAGCACGAACTGGGGCTGCGTCGCGTGTTCGGTCAATTCTTGAAACAACGCTTCGCTCTCGTCCTGCGACATCCCTAATACCCTGACCGCATGAGAGGCTATATATAAATTTTTACGCCCTGTCTCAGGAATAGTTCTGACCATCAGTTGATTTGCAGCAGGCAATGAGGCGCGCTCACGCTCGGTAAAGTCTTTGAAACCAATCTTGGCACGAGAATGGAAAATGTTATGTTCCACGACCAACTGATCAATACGCGTTTTTGTTGCTTCGGGCAAAGCATCGTAGGCAGCACGCATATCGGCAAACTCTGTTCTGCCTCCTACAGGCGCAATCGCACGCCCGTAAAGCAAAGACGTTAAAGCAGGTACGTGTCGGAAAATGCTGTCCGTATGCCAGAGCCTGTTCGCAAGCCCCGACATTCTTTTACGACTATCCTTGGACAGGATTTCATTTTCATCACCAAGGTTCGACACATCGGCAATCCGTGCATCGATCCGGTATTTTTTTACTTCGTCTGCATAGGTATTGATATTTTGCTCCATTGGGCCAAAAACCTGAGCGAACGCAATATGCTGTTCCGAAGTGAGTGTCTGATCGGGAAAGACCAGCACACTGTAGCGGATAAATGCCGCTTTAATCGCAACGCGATCCTCCTCGGATAAGGGCTTGCTTAAATCAACATCGCCAATCTCAGCCATGAAGTCAGAGGTGACAGGAAATATCGTAACCGCCATATTTTGCTCCGCAATTTTTTAATTAATTTTTATCCCAACCGCTCACAGCATCGAACTCACTCTGCTGTCACACCCGTCTGATCAACGACCATTTTCCATTTTTTCAAATCGTTTTGAATGAACTGTGTCAAGCCTTCTGGCGTGCTGTTCATCATGTCACCATTCTGGGATTCTGCCCATAATTGCAGGGCTGGATCAGTGGTAATCCCGGTCAACTCACTATTTAATCGTCTCACTATTTCCCCGGGGGTTCCCGCAGGGACAAACACAGCAAACCAAGCGTAAGTCTCAAACCCCTTGATTCCCAGTTCTGAAAATGTTGGGACATCTGGCACTTGTTTTGAGCGGCTCGTACCTGAAATGGCAAGCGCACGTAATTTTCCGGCGACTATATTTGAAATCGCTACATCGTTAAACATAACCTGAAGCTGTCCGCCCAACAAATCTGCTGTGGCAGGGGCTGTACCCTTGTAAGGCACATGGGTCATGCGAATGTTGTTATCCACATTAAAAAGTTCTCCCGCGAGATGGCTGACCCCGCCGGTGCCGCTTGAACCGAAGTTCAACTCACCTGGCCGGGCTTTTGCCAACGCAACCAGCTCAGCAATCGTGCTGACGCCCAGTGAGGGAGATACAACCAGTGCCGCACGACTTCCGCCAATCAAGGAAACCGGCATTAAATCTTTCAAGGGGTCAAACGGCAGCGATCTGTAAATCAAGGTGTTGATCGTAATCGTTGCATTGTTGCCAACAAAAATCGTATAACCATCCGCTGCGGATTTAGCTGCTTTGGCTGCACCGATATTTCCCCCACCCCCAGAAACATTTTGGACGATCACTTGCTGCCCTAAGCGTTCTCCCAGAGGTTTTGCCACCGCCCGAGCCAGTGCATCTGTAAAACCACCGGGCGGATAGGGAACAATCATTTGAATCGGCTTGTCTGGCCAGGCCGCAAAGACCGGCGCTGCACAAGTTAAAATCATCGCAACGACCAGGTACAGTCTTTTTATCAAAATTTTGTCTCCCAAATATCTGCTTTTTCTTTTCGTTTTAGCATAGGAAGATAATGATCTCAAACATCATTCAGAATTTAGCGCCTACCGGTACCTTGCGTGCAGGGGTGTTCACCGGCAACATTCTGCTGATTACCGGCACCAGTCCTGCTGGAACACCCCAAGGCGTTTCACCCGACATGTGTCAGGACATTGCCGACCAGTTAGGCGTCAAGCTTGAGCTGCGTCCTTTCAAAAGTCAGGACGAGCTGGTCGAATCCGTTGCAAACGGCGCTTGCGACATCGGCCTGGTGGGTTCTGACCCGGCGAGAGCGAAGAAAATTACTTTCACCCCAGCCTACGTTGAGATCGAGGCGACCTATCTGGTGCCCTCAGGCTCTGATATCCAAACGGTTGCCCAGATCGACCAGCCCGGCATGCGTATCGCCGTCCCCTCGCGCAGCGCCTACGAATTATGGCTGTCTCGCAACCTTAAACACGCCTCGCTCGTTATGGCCGAGGGTTTTGAGGCAACGATCAATGTTTTTGTCCAGCAGCGCCTCGAAGCCCTGGCCGGCCTGCGGGTGGCGCTGACAGAGGACACGAAAAAAATTCCTGGCTCTCGGCTACTGACTGAAAATTTTGCAACGATCGAGCAAGCCATCAGCACACGTAACGCCAATACAGTCGGTCTGGAATTTTTAATCAAGTTCGTTGAACAAGCCAAAGCCAGTGGCCGCGTCGCCGAACTGATTGCCAAGCATCGAGTCAATGGCTTGGTCGTCGCACCTGCCCACAACGCGTCAAAAGCCCAGCAATAGGAAGGGAAAGTTTTCTTCATGCGGGTTACGGTCCGCAAACTGAAATAGTCTGAAACAACTCAGGCTATTTTCGTAATGCATTTGAAACGGCTCTAGCGTCATCATGGTCTCGCGTTCCAACACAGGAGATACGCCATGAAACTGATCAATACCCGCTCACTTGTAGCCACTCTGGGACTTAGCTTGCTGACTCAGGGTGCCTGGGCACAAACAGCAATAAACACACCGCCGCCCACAGCAGTTGCACCCGCAACCGCTCCGTCGGCGACCATGCCAGCCATCAGCGCTCCCGCGCCCTCCGTTGCCGCCCCAACAGCGCCGACGAACGCTCCAGCGTCTGCCTCAGCCACAGCCTCCTCACGCCAGACGAAACAGGCAGAGATGGCAAAGCAACAGCAGGCGTTATTGGGAAAATTAAATCTGTCCCCAGCCCAAAAAATCCAATACGATGCCGTGCAAGCCGCCCGACAGGACTTGCGCAAGCAAAAACAAGCCAGTATGGTTGCGCATCAAAAAACCTTGTCCGAACAAGTAGCCAAAGAACAAATGGATCCACGTGTTGTGATCGAGGCAGATCAACAATCACGCTCGGCCCTGGATGCCAAACGTGTCATTGCTGACCAAAAATGGCTTGCGTTTTGGGATGGATTGACCCCGGAACAACGTAAAACTTTTACGACTGACATGAAAGTCCGTCAGGAGCATCACGCACAAAGGCCTCACGGAACACCCCGCAGCTAAGCTTCGTTTCGGGTTGTCTGGTGAAAACGTATTAGGGCTTAAAATGCCCTAATCGTTTCACTCAGGCAAAGGATTTACCATGTCAACTGCGGCAAAACTATCAAGTCCCGTCAAACTCGGCGCTATTGAATTAAAAAACCGTGTAATCATGGCGCCGCTTACACGCATGCGGGCCATCGCAGGAGATGTCTCCAATCCCTTAGCTAAAACCTACTACGCTCAGCGCGCTGGCGCAGGCCTGATTATTTCCGAGGCTACGCAAATTTCACCTATTGCCAAAGGCTACCCCGCGACACCCGGGATTTACTCAGCGGAGCAAACACAGGCCTGGAAAGAAATAGTCGAAGCCGTCCATGCAAAGGACGGCAAAATCGTGGCACAGCTCTGGCATGTCGGGCGTATTTCGCACTCGTCGCTGCATCCTGAACAAGGATTGCCCCAGGCCCCCTCGGCAATTACGCCAGCGGGTAAAACCCTGACAGCGACTTGGCAAATGGAGCCATACGAAACGCCAAAGGCCATGACAACCGAAGACATCGTCCAGCTCAAAAACGACTACCGACTCGCTGCGCGCAACGCCAAAGCTGCGGGCTTTGATGGCGTAGAAATCCATGCGGCCAACGGTTATCTGCTGGATCAGTTTTTACAGGATAAAACCAACACGCGAACCGATAACTATGGTGGTTCGATAGAAAATCGGATTCGCTTGCTGGGTGAGGTGATTGAAGCCGTCTCGGCAGAATTCCCGCATAACCGAATCGGCGTTCGCCTTTCGCCCTATGGGACATTTAACGACATGGGCGATAGCGATACTTCCGCCTTATTCAATGCTGTGATTCAAAAACTCAACAGCTACGGCCTGTCCTATCTGCACATGATCGAGCCCCGCTCAACCACTGCGGGTGGCAATGACAAGATCGATGAAAACGCACCAGACACGGCAGCACTTTTTCGCAAAGCCTTTAAAGGCGCGTTTATCAGTGCAGGGGGTTATACCCGCGACTCAGGCGAACAAGCCCTGCTCAACGATGCGGCTGATGCAATTGCCTATGGCAGACTGTATATTTCAAATCCAGATCTGGCTGAACGCTTTGCCGTTGGCGCAGCGCTCAATCCCTATGATCGCGGGACGTTCTACGGTGGTGCTGAAAAAGGCTACACCGACTATCCAAGCCTGTGAGTAGCGAATTGTCAGAGCCAGGCTTACTGTTGCGCCTGTAAAGTGGATTTACACATGCGCCAGAATGAGGCCCTTGCGGTTCAAACAAAAAATAATTTCGACCTGATCCGCCTGTTTGCTGCGGCTCAGGTCGCGATTACGCATGCAGCCGACTGGATGCACGTGCCCATCCCCTGGTTAAGTTTTCTGAGGTACTTTCCCGGAGTACCCATTTTTTTCTTTATCAGTGGCTATCTGATTTACCAGTCCTACGCAAACATCAACACCCCAAATCATCTGCGTATTTTTACTGCAAACCGTATTCTGAGATTATTTCCAGCCCTCTACGTCTGCATCATTTTCTCAGTGCTACTGACCTATTACAGCGGCTATTTTTCTACCGTGCAGATCAGTACCAAACAATGGCTGATCTGGCTGGGCACGCAGTTTACGTTCCTGCAGTTTTTTAATCCGGATTTCATGCGTGCCTATGGTGTGGGCAAACTCAACGCAAGTCTCTGGACAATCACAGTTGAGCTACAGTTTTATTTTCTGACGCCGATTGTTTTTTTCCTGTTCAGACATTACAAAAAAATTTCCCTCGGATTGTTTGCGATACTCGTGGCGCTCAATACCGCCAACTCGTTTCTAAACCCCCGGGAATCAACGCTGGAAAAATTATTTAATGTATCTTTTTTGCCCTGGATCGCGATGTTTGCGCTCGGCGCTTATATTTCTACCAACAAAGTACTCCAGGCACGCCTGTTGAAAATCAATATCCTGATTCCACTGGGGCTGTATGCCGCGTCATACAGCTTCGCCCTTGACGCAAACCTGGGTACAGATAATTCTATTAACTTCCTTTCCTTCATCCTTCTCGGCTGGCTGGTCTTCAAAGCAGCCTTCACAATGCCGACTCTTTCAGAATCGATTCTGCATAAAAACGATATTTCCTACGGCATCTACATCTATCACATGCCGATTGTGAATTCCCTGATCTATAAACAACTGACACAGTCCTACGTATATCTGCTAGTGGCGTTGTTCTTGTCCACAATTGTTGCCCTACTCTCCTGGCGTTTGGTTGAAAAGCCTGCTCTCCGGTTAAAAAAAATCAGTTTGCGACGGGCTTGAAAAAAATACTGGCAGAGTGCATACAATTGACTTATCCAAACCCACATTTAACGAGCCAAGACATGAATCAATCGTTGCGAAGCCTTGCAAGTATGCTGATGACCTTGTTGTTGATCGCAGGCTGTAGTTCCAAAGGCGAGCTCAAAACAACTAAAGTGGAGCCCTCGCGTCCTGCGCAGGTCGTCGTTGTGGGAACCAATATTTCCCAGGCGAAAAATAACATCATGTCAGCCTGCTCGGCTAAACGCTTGCAAATACAAACCACCAAAGACGAGGTGATTTGCTCACTCAATAATTTTTCAGGCTCTCGAAAACGCGAAATAGAAAGGTTGGTCAACGATGAATTTGCGACGAACATTCAGATCGTGACGAAATTCAACCTAAGCGAACAGGGCGGAAATATAGACGTTGCAGCAAATATCTATGTCCAGTACCTCGCGCCAATGAGCGTGACGTCTGGCCCACAAACCAGAACGCGTAATTTAATTGATGATGTTTCTTTTAATGAGATGTCAGCCTTGCTTGAGCAGGCTACTCAGGGCGGCAAATCATTCAAGTAAATCGATAATCTTGCGACCAAGCAAGTTCTGCACGATATAGCTGGCCCCGTTTTTTGTCAGATGACCATAATCATGAACAATCAGATCGTTTGGATAGTCAGGACCAACCGAGGTCAAACAACCCTCGGGCTGACACAATGCTTGCTGTAATGAAAAATATTCAATACCAGGAGAGCGGGCAGCGGCTATTGCCGCATCGATTTTTAAAGACTCCGGAGCGACTCCGGTCGTTGTACGTTCAGGTACAGACAAACCTTTTCTTAAAAAATTAAGATTGAGGTTGTGTGGCAAAGAATTAATCCAGGTCGGTATTTGCCCAATGATCAAAACCTGTCCCGCTCCAAGCGACTTGAGATGCTGTGCAGCTTTCCAGATATAGGTGGAGTACGCCTGAGGTTCGCCGTAGTGCTCGTCCTCGCCCCACAAAGCATAATGAGCGAAAATCACCACCAGCTCAGGTCGCAAACGTGTCACTTCAGTTTCCAGCCATTGGTTGTAGTGCGCACAGCTCTGCCGGGCATCCCTTAAAGAGAGCGGTGTACAGTACAGCGCGGGCAAACCGATCAGGTTAATTTTTTCCTGTTCAAGATAAGGCGAGAGGCCCTGATACAGCCCCAAAGCATGAGAGTCTCCAAGTAAAAAAACAGATGGGCGATTGGGAAATTTAATTTTTTCGCATAACACTAACGCCGCGTAGTCTATTGTTTTATCAGGTCTGGCGTCCGCGGCACAGCCTATCGCTGCCTCAGAGTATTGCGTGTGAATCAATTTTTCATCCCAACTCCTGTGCACCAGACCTGTGGCAAACAAAATACCTGCCAAGCCTACAACCAGAGTCGACATCACTCCGAACGCTATGAACCTGATTGCGCTGGCGCGCGTCACGGTAATTGAGCGTACGGGGATTTCCACAAACAGGTATGTGCAATAGGCCAGAATAAAACTCAAGCTTAAAGCGACAAGTTTTGCAAGACCTGAGGTTTTATCGGACAGATGCATCAACACCAGTAATGGCCAGTGCCAAAGATAAATCCCGTAGCTGATTTTCCCAATCGAAATCATAAGGGGTTGGGTCAGTATTTTTTCCTTAAATCTTGACGCAGATCTGCCCGTTAGTATCAAGCAGGTACCAAGCACAGGCATCAGCGCCCAAAATCCCGGGTAGGCAGAATTTTTATCCACAAGCAGCACAACGACGAGCAGAACAGCCAGTCCGATTTCAAACGAAAAGTTTGTCAGCAAGTTGCTTAATCGTTGCCCTAAATACTGACTCAGCATTGTTGATCTATGCTGTGCACCATAAGCCAATACCCCACCCGCTGCCAGCTCCCAAAAACGGGTGACAGGCATATAGAAAGCCATATCCTGATTTTTTACCGTTGAGAGCAGACTCAGCGCAAAGGACACAGCAGTCAACACCAGCAAGACAGTTAATTTGCTGCGCACATAACGATAGAGCAAAACTATCGCCAGCGGCCATGTCAGATAAAACTGCTCCTCTATACCAAGCGACCAAAGGTGCAAAAAAGGCTTAAAGCCAGAGGGCGCATCAAAATATCCGGATTCGGTCCAAAGCAGAAGATTGGAGATATAAGCAATCCCTGCTGCGGCGTGCTTACCGAGCGACTGAAAGTCTGTAGGAAGCAGCAATAGCCAACCTGCGATCAGCGTGGCCAGGATCATCAATAAAAGCGGAGGAAAAATTCGGCGAATTCGCTTTGCGTAAAACTCGAGCAGGCTAAATTTGCCGAGATCCAGATCAGTGAAAATCTGCTGGGAGATCAAATAACCCGAAATCACAAAAAAAATATCGACACCAACAAAGCCACCACGCACTCCGAAATAGTGGTAACTAACAACAAGCAAAACGGCTATTGCTCGCAGACCGTCGATTTCGGGTCTGTAGGTTTGGGGGGCGACAATGTTTTTCATAACTGCTTACATTGTCGCCGATTTGTCTTTCAGCCCGGATTAGGCCTTTTCAAGGATACGCAAAGGGTGAAGGAAAGGGGCGACCAAAGGGCACCCCGGCACGAATCGTCTGGACTGGCACGAGCGAGACTGTACCAGGACGCTTGTTACCTTTTGTATCCAGCCACTCGACAGGTTTTTCTACCAAGTCAAAAATCGCCACATCGGCAGGTGCACCCACTTTTAAAGTCCCGATCAGCGCACCGCGATTAATAATTTCTGCCGGACGCACCGTTGCCATCGCGATCGCCTCTTTGAGCGAAAAACCAAGTGTCAGGAATTTACTGACAACCTGTGGCAGAAAAGGGATGCTAGGCGAGTTGCCACTATAGGCGTGCAAATCGCTTGAGATGGTGTCTGGCGTCAGTCCTTGCTGCAAGGCAGGCTCTGCAACAGTAAAGTCAAAACTGCCTCCGCCATGCCCCACGTCAATCAGGACACCTCGTTTTTTAGCCTCGAGTGCTGCGGCGATGACCTTGCCGTTCTGCACCGTATTGTTTCCGGCACCGCTATAGACGTGGGTCAGAATATCTCCTGGCCGCAGTAAATTAAGTAACTCGCCTAAATCCCCAGGAGCATTGCCAATGTGACACATCACACGCGCACCCTTGACACCCGAGCGCTCTGCGGCAAGGCGGGCACGTCGCAAGGGCTCGATGCCATTGTCCCCCACCACATCGAGCGACTCACGCACCTTGATTCCCAGAGCGATATCCTGATTTTGATCCAGCGTGCGCGCCGCCAGCTCTATATTGGCGTAATCGATATTTTTCATCTCACCAACAGGAAAGCCGGCCAGACCAATCGAGGAAATATGGATAAAAGCGTACATGCGACTGCGCGCCTGAGCCTGTATGTAATGCTTGAAAGCAGAGAAATTATTTGCGCCCGCATCACCGGCACTTACAAAGGTCGTCGTCGCTGTAAATTGCGCCAACTCATCTGCGGGCAGACCGATCGCCGAACCCTGAGGATAAGTATGCGCATGCAGATCGACCAGACCCGGGGTAATCAGGCGTCCTGTTGCGTCAATCTTTTGTGCCGCTTTATCTGCTGGCAAATTCGCACCAATCTCCATCACCTTGCCGCGACTGATCGCTATGTCGACGATCTTGTCGAGATCCTGAGACGGATCAATCACGCGTGCCCCAACGATCAGCAAATCATAGCCGCCAGGGTTAGCCAGCCCCTGCTGCGCCAAGACGCCGCCTGAAAACCCGGTTAATGACGCTGCGAGTCCGAGACTACCTTGCAATAACCGACGGCGCTGTAAATCAGTCTTTGCATCCTTATCATCACTCATTTTTTATCTCCTTGGTTTAGCTTGATTTTTCTGTACTGCGCAAAGCTTCATTTTTATATACTTGAATAACTTACCACTAAAATGATAGAAATCTAGCACACCCGCTACAACATGACACGAGCTCTCGCACACGATGCGAAACTAACACGTCTCAAGAGAAAAGATTGACCTATGCAAAAAGAAAACAACCCACATTCGCTTGACGTTTTATTTGAAAACAATCTGCAATGGGTCAAATCCGTCACAGATACAGACCCTGATTTTTTCAAGAGACTCGCTAACCAGCAGACTCCCGAATACCTGTGGATCGGCTGTTCAGATTCACGCGTCCCGGCAAACCAGATTACCGGACTCGCACCGGGCGAAGTCTTTGTGCATCGCAATATCGCCAACGTCGTCGTTCATACCGATATGAATGCCCTATCGGTCATCCAGTTCGCTATCGATCAACTCAAGGTTAAACACATCATCGTCGTCGGTCACTACGGCTGCGCGGGTGTTCGCGCTGCCATGGAAAACATCCGTGTTGGCTTGGCCGACAACTGGATCCGCCACGTCAAAGATGTCAATGAACGACATGGCAGTTATCTTGGCCGGGTACTGAACAACACCGAACGCGTCGATAGATTGTGCGAGCTCAATGTCATCGAGCAGGTGGTGAACGTCTGTCAGACGACGAGTGTGCAAGATGCCTGGGCACGCGGTCAACCCATCACCGTGCACGGCTGGGTTTATGGGGTCGAGGATGGACTGGCACGCGACATGGGCGTCTCAGTGGCCAATCCGGGAGAGCTCACCGACCGTTACAAAAGCGTAATCAACAAACGCTTTGCACCCTCAAATTAAATTCATCACAAAGTCTGCAATCAGTACTTGCCAGGAGTACTGATTGCGAGTCACAGGATCGGACGCTCAAACGCTTCGCAGCAAATTGCGAGGCACCAAACCGCCAATCAGCATCCCCAGGACACTTGCACACAAACCTGCCAGTTGCGGGGGTACCAGACCGCCCGGTGCAAGAATTTCACAGCTAATCCAGGTAGCCAGACCAAACAGCGCTGCAAGCAAGCCCGCCAAGGGGTTAGCTTTTGACCAATAGACGCCGAAAGCAAGGGGCACGAACGCTGCAACCAGCGTTACTTTATAGGCGCTCTCGACCATTTTAAAAATCGACAACTCAGAGTTGATAGCGAACGCCGTCACCAGTACCGTGAAGCACAGCACAGTGATGCGCATCACGCGAAGTAAATCTTTGTCCGACAGATGTTTAAACATGCCGCGCACAATGTTTTCTGCAAAGGTCACCGACGGTGCCAGCAGTGTTGCACTTGCGCAGCTTTTAATAGCGGAGAGGAGTGCACCAAAAAACATGATTTGCGCAAACATCGGCGCATAGCCCATGACAAGCTTAGGCAGGATCATCTGTGCATCGTTTGCAAGATACTGCTCAACCAACCCGGGGCTGATTAGCGTTGCAGAATAAGCAAGATAGAGCGGCACAAAAGCGAAGACAAAATACAACACACCGCCGAGTATGGAGGCCTGCACAGCGATATTGACGTTTTTTGAGGATGTGATGCGCTGAAATACATCCTGTTGAGGGATTGAACCCAGCATCATGGTGAACAAGGCTGCGATAAAACCGAGAATAGCCGCTAAATTAGCCTCTGGCCAGAAATTGAACTTGCCAGCCTGCGCGGCATGCTCCAGCACCACACCAATGCCGCCTGTTTGTGCGGTCATCTCACCACCAATATAAAGCATGCCGATCACGATAATGATCATCTGAATAAAATCAGTGATCGCAACCGACCACATGCCGCCAAACAAGGTGTAAATAAGCACACTCGATGCGCCGATGATCATGCCAGTCGTCTGAGAGATGCTGCCTTCAGACACCACATTAAAAACCAGGCCCAGCGCTTTGATCTGGGCGGCAACCCAGCCAAGATAGGAAACAACGATGCACAGGGTGATGAGCACTTCTACCGTACGACCGTATTTCTCGCGAAAAAAATCACCAATAGTCAGCATGCGTCGGTTGTAGAGATGTCTGGCAAAAAAAACACCCACCAGAATCAGACACATCGAGGAGCCAAACGGATCGGCCACGATCCCACCGAGCCCCTCTTTCATAAAGGTAGCCGGAATACCCAGTACGGTCTCTGAACCAAACCAGGTTGCAAACACGGTGGCTGTGACGATCGGCAAGGGCAGACTATGTCCGGCCGCAGCGAAGTCCGCTGTATTTTTAACCCTCAGCGCAGCCCATAAGCCAATGCCGACCGAAATAACCCAGTAAACGATGACAAAGCCAAGGAGCATGGCTCAACCCTTTAAGCGAAAAGTTTCTCGAATTATAGGGTTTTATGATGTAAAGAATGAAATGATTCTTGCTTGCGCACACGCAGGAATAACCACCAGGCAATCGCTATATTGAAAAAATTCCAGATCACTCCATTGATCATCGCAGCGTGATAGGAACCGGTCAGATCGAAGATTTTCCCTGACATCCAGCCACCTAACGCCATACCAAGTAAAGACGCCATCATCACCGAGCCGACGCGCGCGCCCGCCTCTTTTGCAGGAAAGTGTTCGCGCACGATAATCGCATACGAGGGTACAAGACCGCCCTGAAACAACCCAAACATCGCGGATACCACATAGAGAGAAACCAGACTGTTAAATGGCAAATACATCAGTAATGCCACGCCCTGCAGAATGGAGCCCAACAGCAAGGTACGCACGCCACCGATACGGTCACAAATTGAGCCGGAAATCAGTCGGCTGGCAATCCCGCAAAATAACATCAGGGACAGCATTTCAGCGCCACGCGCTGGACCAAAGCCCAAATCAACACAGTGAGCCACGATATGGACCTGGGGCATGGACATGGCCACACAACAAGCCACCGCTGCCACGCAGAGCAACAGCTGGGCTTGCCCCAGGCGCAGTTCAAAAGATTGTTTCGTTTGCATTTCCTGGGCACTGCCTGCCGCAGCCAACTGGACAGCCGGAGGTCGCTGGCGCATCAATAGCGCCAAAAGTGCCATGCTGACGCCACACACAACTCCCAGGGCGATATACGCGTGGCGCCAGCCGATCGTCTCGACCCCATACTGGGTCAGCGTGGGCCAGATAGAACCGGCAAGATAATTGCCACTCGCACAGATTGCGACGGCAATACCACGACGTTTATTCCACCAGAGGGAAGTATCAGCCACCAAGGGTGCAAAAGTCGTTGAGGCTCCCAGCAGTCCAAGCATGATGCCGTGAGCAAGGGTAAAGCTCAGAATACTGCCAGCTAAGCCAGCCCAGACAAAGCCGCCCAGCACTCCCACTGAACCCACCAACAAAGTAAAAGTAATACCAAACCTGTCCGTGAGGCGACCCATGAAGAGTCCCCCCACGCCAAAACCAATCATCATCAAGGTATAGGGCAGAGATGCCACGGAGCGTGACACCCCGAATTCCGCCTGCACATCGGGCAACACGACGGCCACGACATACATACAGCTGCTGCCCATCGTCATGATGATCAGCGCGATCAGTAAGCGACGCAAAGCGTGGCGAGAGTCAATCAAGTCTGCAGGGGCGTGGGAAGCGTGAGTCATACTCAAATCTTAACTCGATTTAAACTAAGGCTATGAAATCAACATTCTGGTTCGCACCCATCTTTATTCTCATCTGGAGCACAGGGTTCATCATTGCCCGCTACGGCATGCCCTATTCCGAACCGATGACTTTTTTATTTTTGCGCTTTTCAGGCGTCGTGCTCTGCATGATTCCTGTGGTGCTATGGCTTAAACCCCCATGGCCGAACAGCAAACAAATCCTGCACATCGCCATCGCAGGTGCGCTGTTTCAGTTTTGCTATCTGGGCGGCGTATGGGCGGCAGTCCGACAAGGCATGCCTGCAGGACTGGCTGCGCTCATCGTAGGACTGCAACCTATTCTGACAGCGGTGCTTGCCTCATTTGTTTCTGAGAGAGTCACAACCAGGCAGTGGCTAGGCCTGGTTCTGGGTTTAGCGGGTGTAGCCATGGTGTTATTTGCCAAAATTCGCATTGACGGCTTGACCTGGATTTGCGTCGCCCTTGCCTTCGCTGGAATGGTCTGCATTACGCTTGGCACGCTGTATCAGAAAAGATTTTGCCCAAGTTTTGATCTACGGACCGGTTCGGTCATTCAGTTCAGCACCAGCGCCCTACTCTGTCTGATAATGATGCTGCTGTTTGAAACGCGAGAAATCCAGTGGACCGTCCCAATGCTAGGTGCCTTGCTCTGGGGGATATTACCAATCTCTATTGGTGCGATGAGCCTCTGGTTCCTCCTGTTAAGGCGCGGTGATGCGACCAAAGTCAGCAGCATGATGTACCTGACACCTCCGACGACAGCGTTAATGGCCTGGGTTTTGTTTGACGAACCTCTGAGCATCCCTGTTTTGCTTGGGACCCTGATCACCATGCTAGGGGTGCTGATTGTCAACCAGACCACAATGCCAAAATGGTTAAAAAAATACCTGTAAAACAATAAACGCAACGCTCAGCCCTTGTTGAGCCCTTGTTTGCTTGTTACATTATTTACAACATGCAAACAAATACGCCCAATCCGCCAGTCGGCCGCACTTATCGTTACTACGATTTAATCGTTGCGGCCTTTGTCTGCATCCTGCTTTGCTCGAATTTGATAGGCGCCGGTAAGGCAGCCCAAGTAGAGTTACCTATCCTTGGCACAGTTGTCTTTGGTGCTGGCATCCTGTTTTTTCCAATCTCGTATTTTTTTGGCGATATCATGACCGAGGTTTATGGTTACGCCCATGACCGGCGGGCCGTATGGTGTGGTTTTGCTGCCCTGCTGTTTGCGGCGTTCATGTCACAAGTCGTGATTCATCTGCCACCAGCTCCTGGCGAATACAACACACAGTTACAGGAAGGTCTGGTATCGGTCTTTGGCAACACCTGGCGCATTGTGGCGGGCTCGATCATTGCGTTCTGCTGTGGCAGCTTTACCAACAGCTTCGTGCTGGCCAAGATGAAAATCATGACAAACGGCAAGCACCTGTGGGCCCGTACGATAGGGTCGACGGCCTGCGGCGAACTAGTCGACTCGTCTTTGTTTTACATGCTGGCTTTCTACGGAATCTGGCCACTGGAACAAGTGATCTCAGTAGCAATCGCACAATATTTCTTGAAAACAGGCTGGGAAGTGCTGGCCACTCCCCTGACCTACCGCGTAGTCAATTTTCTCAAACGCAAAGAAAACGAAGACTATTACGACCGCGATACAAATTTCTCACCCTTCAAACTCAAGGTTTAAAAGACTGGATTAATCTGGTCGTAATGTAGAGACGCGGTGCGATAGAGGAAATCAGGATGTATTCCGCGTCATCAGTATGCCCGCCGAAACCTTGCAAACCAAAACTCTCTATGACGGCTCCCTTTGAACGCTGGGATGCATAAGCTGCATCGGTACCGCCGCCGGTCGCTTTTTCAAGCACATCTAATTTCCAATTGATTTCAGCTGCGAGCGTCTGTGTAAGCTTGGCTGTCTGACGACTCTTTTCAGTCGGACTCAAGGGGGGACGTCCTCTTACCAGTTCAATTTTTACTTCAGTCTCCGGGATGAGTTTATTTTTAATGCGCTCGGTCAAAGTTTTTTCAACTGCATCAAAATCACTCAGGCTCTGTGCACGCACATCTGCGGTCGCCTGCGCCTCTGAAGGAATCATGTTCACAACGGTTCCAGCCCGGGCTAGTGTCCAGTTCAGTTTCAATCCAGTTTTAGGATCAGACAAATCCCGCATCTGCAGAATTTGATGCGACATTTCATACAAGGCATTTCTTCCAAAATCCGGATTTGCTCCCGAGTGCGAAGCGCGGCCTTTCACGGTCAGCGTCGCACGCGCAATGCTTGAGGTGGCAAGTCGAACATAATCGCTCTTAACACTACTCCCCTCAAAGGAGATCACCAGATCACTTTCCTCACCCAGTTGCATAATGCGATCCCTTGATCCGGGGGAGCCGATCTCCTCGTCGCCGTTAATGAGTACAGTCAAGCTGGCAAAGCTATCAATATTGAGCGCCTTGATCATCCTCAGGGTATGCAAGATGACTGCAACCCCTGATTTATCATCGGAAATCCCTAAACCAAAGGCCTGATTCCCCTCGACACGGAATGGCTGCCTGGACAAATCGCCGCGCTGATAAACCGTATCCATATGCGCGATCAGCGCGATGTTGGCAGTACCTTTACCCAGCAGTTTTGCCTGCACCATCGCACCAGTTTTAGCCAGGGCGCGCGGGGCGATGACCTGCGGCGAGAGCCCAATGGCTATAAGTTCGGCCTCGATTAACTGACGAATTTTCTCCAAGCCCTCTGCATCCCTGCTGCCAGACTCAATCGAGACAAGTTTGTCTAGCGTCTGTAACAGCAACGGGGTTTGCTCGGCCGCCAGCTTTTCAATGGCAGCACGACTGCTCTCTTGCGCCCAAACGCTTGAAATAAAGACAGATAACAAACCAGTGATGAACCATCGCAACATGGCAATATTCCTTTTTTTAATAGTAGGCACGTTTAGTTCAAATTACGCATTATTTACGAGCATACCCCGTGGCTTGGGGTATTGCCGAGAAAAGTCCCTGCAAAAATACCTTGTGACCGTTAAACTGTCATCCATAAATGCTCGCTTGTTCACACTAGCCAGCGACTTAAAAATCAAGATTGATTTCGGAGATCACGGAATATGGCCGTCATTACCAATGTGGAAGACCTGCGCATTCTGGCAAAAAAACGCGTTCCGCGCATGTTTTATGACTATGCGGACTCCGGTTCCTGGACTGAAAGCACTTACCGGGCTAACGAAAGTGATTTTCAAAAAATCAAACTACGCCAGCGTATTCTTGTCAATATGGAGCATCGTTCGACCGTATCAACAATGATTGGTCAACGGGTTGCAATGCCCGTTGCGATTGCACCGACAGGGCTGACCGGTATGCAGCACGCTGACGGGGAAATCCTGGCGGCCCGTGCGGCCCGAGACTTTGGCATCCCTTTTACTCTCTCGACGATGAGTATCTGCTCCATCGAGGATGTCGCAAAAGGTACGGATGGCCATCCTTTCTGGTTCCAGCTCTATGTAATGAAAGACCGGGACTTCATCGAGCGCCTCATCGAACGTGCCAAAGCAGCGAATTGTTCAGCGCTGGTTCTGACGCTTGACCTGCAAATTCTGGGGCAGCGCCACAAAGACCTGAAAAACGGACTGAGCGCCCCCCCGAAAATGACACTCGCCAATCTGATCGACATTGCCACCAAGCCCCGCTGGGCAATGGGCATGCTTGGCACACCACGCAGACAGTTTGGCAATATTGTCGGACACGTAAAAGGTGTTTCCGACATGAGCAAACTCAGCGAATGGACGAGCTCGCAATTTGATCCGGCACTGAACTGGGGTGATGTGGAGTGGATCAAAAAACGCTGGGGCGGCAAACTCATCCTCAAAGGTATTCAGGATGTCGAGGATGCGCGGATGGCTGTCAATAGCGGTGCCGATGCGCTGATCGTCAGCAACCACGGAGGCAGGCAACTCGATGGTGCGAACTCAAGCATCCAGTCCTTGCCAGCCATTGTCGATGCGGTCGGCAAACAAATTGAAATTCATATGGATGGTGGTGTGCGCAGCGGACAAGACGTCCTCAAAGCACGTGCTTTAGGCGCACAGGGTTGTTATATCGGGCGTGCCTTTCTCTATGGCCTGGGCGCGATGGGTGGCCCTGGTGTTACAAAAGTACTCGAAATGCTGCACAAAGAGCTCGACCTCACAATGGCTTTTTGCGGACACACCGATGTTGAAACCGTCGATAAGAGCCTGCTGCTGCCCGGCACATACCCAACCTGATCCGACCATATTTCAACAGAGAGCCAACCTCTTTCACCTGTTTAAAACAGCATAAGGAAATCAGTACACCATGTCTGAGCACGCACATATTGATCCATCAAATAAAAAAATCGCTCTGCTGATCGCCATTCTTGCGCTCTGTCTGGCGATTACAGAAACGCTGAGTAAAGCCTACCAAACTGAAGTCATCACCAAGCAAGTCGAGTCTTCTAATCTGTGGGCGTTCTTTCAGGCTAAATCGATCCGCAAGACTAGTACCGAACTCGCTCTGGAAACACTGAAGTCAACAGCGCCTGCCAACGATGCAAAGTCTGAAGAAATCATGAATAAATGGTCTGCTGCGATTAAGCGCTACGAAACAGAACCCGAGACGGGCGAAGGGCGTAAGGAATTAGCCGCGCGGGCCAAAAAAGCTGAGCAGCTTGGGCAGATTGCCAATCACAAATATCATAATTTTGAGATTGCTTCCGGCATGCTCCAAGTCGCAATCGTACTGGCTTCAGCCAGTATCATCACCGCAGTGGGGTTGTTGGGGATGCTTTCAGGCAGTCTGGGTCTGATCGCAGTAGGCTTCTCTGTCTTTGCGATGTTTTTTAATTAACACTTTTCTTTCAGCTACTCCGGACTAGTATGACTTTGGACAGAGCCTCAATCAAACGGCGACGCATTATCCAGGGGGCTGTATCAACGATTGCTCTGATTGGTTTGCCGGGCACATCCTGGGGTAAACAAAATTGGGCCAGCAATCCTTTCAGCATGGGCGTGGCCAGCGGCTCGCCCACTCAACAAGGGGTTGTGCTGTGGACCAGGCTAGATCCCATTGCAATCGAGACAGCAGGGTTGAGTAATCAACCTGTCCCCGTCACCTGGCAAGTCGCTCACGATGAACTGTTTTCACGTATCGTGACTCAGGGCGTGATTCAGGCTATGCCAGCACTGGCCCACTCTGTCCATGCAGAAGTCAACGGACTTTTGCCTGATCGTCACTATTACTACAGATTTCTGGCTGGCTCAGCCTCAAGCACCACAGGAAAAACCCGTACCTTTCCTGCCTCTCAGGCCACACCAAAAAGTCTGCGTCTAGCCTATGCCTCGTGTCAGCAATGGGGTAATGGCTATTACAGTGCCTATCGTCACATGCGCGATGAAAATCTCGATCTGGTGATGTTCCTGGGCGACTACATGTATGAGTATCCCTCTTCAAGGCCCAAGGACATCCGGCCTACGACGGGCGGCTGGGTTAACACGCTCGCAGGTTACAGACAGCGCTATGCCCTGCACAAGTCAGACCTCGATCTGCAGGCCATGCATGCAGCGGCCCCCTGGCTGGTCAGTTGGGACGATCATGAAGTTCAAAATGACTATGCAGGGACGCATCCCGGAGACTCGGGTCGTCCTGTCGAAGATTTCCTGGCAAGAAGGCGGGCTGCCTATCAGGCTTTTTATGAGCACATGCCAGTTAGACGTGAAAATTTTGATGCCCTGCTCAGCTCAGGCGATAACAATGCCAGGGTGTTTGGCAGTAGTAAATTCGGACAGCTTGCAACGCTTTATCTGCTCGACACCCGCCAATTTAGAGACCCGCAGGCTTGTAATCCAAACAACAAGCCTGGAGCCAGCAAGCTTGACCCAAGTTCCTGTGCGATCTGGAACGATCCGCAACGTACTCTGCTAGGACCACAGCAAGAGAGCTGGCTCAAGCACGGGTTTGAAACCTCTGCGACGCAATGGAATGTGATCGGCCAGCAAACCTTGCTGAGTCAACGCAATTTTGATACCAAAGGCGGCGTCCTTTTTTCCAATAATGGCTGGGATGGCTACCCACAAGCGCGCCAGCGACTGATTGACGCAATGATCCAGACCAAGCTGCGCAACCCGGTCATGATCGGCGGAGATGTCCACGAAAACTGGGTTGGCCATATTTTGTCTGATTTCAATGTACCCACCAGTCCAAAAGTAGGTGTTGAGTTTTGCGGCACCTCTATTACCTCGCTCGCACATCTCTCCGAGGAAAAACTCAAACAAATGCTTCGCGTCAATCCGCATTTCATTTTCGCGAACTCGCAATACCGGGGCTATGGAGTGGCTGAGTTCACACCCAGCGGGATGCGTACAACACTGCGGGCAGTCGATGATGCGACCAATCCAAATTCGGCCATTCACACTCTTGCAGAGTTTGCGGTTGAGTCCGATAAACCGTTGATTAAGAGAGTGGGATAGTGGTTTGAGCATCTATGCTGGAGTTGTAAATTATCTCGGGATCTAGCCGCTTTTTGCTGTTTTTATATTTATTCCAAATAGGCGTAAAGCGTTGAGTCAACAAATTACTGGACACATCTATCTGATTGATGACGACCCCTCAATCAGGCGTGCGCTGAGTGGCACACTCGATAAGCTTGGCTATACAGTCAGTGCTTTTGAGGATGCAGCCTCTTTTCTTGAAACAGCCACGCCGACCTCGCCCGCAGTGATTCTGCTGGACATGAGAATGCCCGGAAAATCAGGTGTTGAGGTACAAGCTGAACTATTAAAAATGGAATGGCGCACACCTATCGTATTCATCAGCGGTCAAAGTCAGCCAGCCCAGATCCTTCAAGCAATGAAACATGGAGCGGCGGATTTTCTGGTCAAGCCCTTCTCAATGGATGATTTGCTGCGTGCGATCACTACTGCGATGGAGCTAGACCATGCCCAGCAAGATCTGCTCTCACGCAAACTGTCAGTCAAACAGCTCTTGCAATCACTCACCCCGCGCGAAAAAGTCGTTTGCGCTGAAATGATTTCTGGTCGATCAAACAAGGAAATTGCACAAGCTAGCGACTCGGCAGCCTCGACTGTAAAACTGCATCGGGCCCGCGTTTTAAAAAAAATGCAGGTCGACTCGCTTGGTGACTTGATCGCAAGGCTCAAAGATATTGATCTTTGGGATGTTAGCCATGATTAGTTAGTATTTTTTACATCAATCAGCCATTCACGCCAGATCGCGACGATCAGTGCCATCAAAACCGGGCCGATAAAAAGCCCGACAAATCCCATGGTTTTAACACCGCCTACCAAGCCAAAAAATGTTGGTAAAAAGGGGAGTTTGACTGGTCCGCCTACCAGGCGGGGCCTGAGTGTTTTATCGACAATAAACAGCTCAATAGCGCCCCAGGCAAAGAGACCCAAACCGGCTATATGCTGACCAGAGCCAACCAGATACAAGGAAACCAAAGTGAAGGACAGAGGCGCCCCACCAGGAATCATCGCCATGAAAGCGGTGATGACTCCGAGTAAAACGTGAGAAGGTACACCTGCGATCCAGTAGGCTACGCCAAGCACAACGCCTTCGCCAATCGCAATGAGACCCATGCCAGTGACCGTCGCACTAATTGTGGCAGGCACAACGCGTGAAAACCTGTTCCAGCGCAAAGGCAGGATTCTTTCTCCCAACGTATCGAGCTGGCCCGCCATACGGTGACCATCTTTGTAGACAAACAGCAAAGTGATCAACATGAACAAAACAGTCAACATAATATGAAAGGCATTACCGGTCGCTGAAAGCACAACACGATAAATATTGCCGATATTCTGCCCACTGATCATTTCAATCCAGGTACCTAGCGCGTGCGGCTGTCCTAAATAATCGGTCCAGTAAGTACCAAGTCTGTCCCCTACGAAGGGCAGTGCCACAATCCAGGCGGGAGGCTCAACACCCTGTCGATTCGCCTTAAGCAACCAGGCGACAAGGTTGCTCGCTTCGTTAACCGAGTAATAAAGCGCGAAGGACAGCGGCACCACCAGCACAAGAATAATCGCTACCAGTGCGAGACTGGCGGCCAATGTTGTACGCCCCCGACAAACAGCAACCCAGCGCGAATACAGCGGCCAACTGGCAAAACCGATAATCAGTGCGGCAAGAACCGGCACAAGAAAGTCACTGAAAAAATATACGCCTGCGGCCAGAAGCAAAACAAGCAAAAATCTGACAACAAGATGGACGGGCAGGATAGGTTGCATCAGGTCAGAATCCGGATGGGTTTGCCAGCAAGCCAAGCCTGGATGTCCTCGACAACATTGGCATAGAACACGGTAAAGTTTTCCGGGGTCGAATAACCAAGATGTGGTGTCAGAATCGTGCGTGGCACATAGCGCCATTCATTATCAGGCGCTAGAGGCTCGGACTCAAATACATCCAGCCCTGCGCCCGCAATTTTGCCCTGCTCCAGAACCGACTTCAATGCCCCCTGATCAACCAGCCCTGCGCGTGAAGTATTAATCAGATAAGCCGTTGGCTTCATCGACTCAAGACTCGCAGAGTCCACTATGCCACGCGAGCGTTCGCTCAGCACAAGATGTATGCTCACAACATCCGAGGTAGTGAAAAGATCGTATTTGGAGACGAGTTTTACACCCGCCTGGGCCGCCCTCTCCTCAGTCAGGTTGGGACTCCAGGCCACAACATCCATACCAAAGGCCAGGCCCACCCTCGCCACGCATTGTCCGAGATGTCCAGCACCCAGCAAGCCCAGACGCTTGCCTTCGAGAGTCGGCGGCATGGAGGTCTGCCAAAGCCCCTGTTTCATATTTTCCGCTTCCTGGGGAATCTTTTTAAACAACGCCAACAGGAGTGCCCAAGCGATCTCTGCCGTTGCGCCACGGCTGCTCGGATCGCCCGGCGCGCCACAGACAACAACCCCCTGCTCGCGGCAAGCTTCAAGGTCGATCGAGTTGTTGCGCAAACCCGTTGTCACGAGCAGACGCAAATTAGGCAGCGCCTTAATCAGGCTTGCCGGGAAAGCCGATCGTTCGCGCATTGCAACGATCACCTCAAAAGGCGCCAACACTTCGGCGCTAGTATGAGGCTCAATAAAATCCGAAAAAAAACTGACGTCAGCATTTAAAGACTGCCAATCAGCCATGCCAGGAGCTACTTGCAAATAATCATCGAGTACGGCAACACGCATTTCTGTCT
>DAIMDD010000022.1:0-33619 GCA_036725985.1 Burkholderiaceae bacterium | reverse complement strand
TTAAAAATCCAAGCACTCAATTACATTTCTCATACCGATGCTTTTCTGCATCAAGCAAATGATCTTCAAATACTAGCAAAGGGTCAAACTTCCCTTCACCGAGTATCGCAAACTTGAATCCCTTGGGAGGTGCCTGGACTGATCCAAACCAGGAAAATGCAGTCATCAAAGTCTGAGTTTTACCATTGACGGTAAACAGCACATCGTTATTTTTATTTGAACGATCAAAAATAAATTCGACACGCGTCTTACCATCGCAGTAAACGATACCTTCGGGCGCCTCGATCGCACTTGCCGAACATAACCACAGTAAAGCAAAGCTGGCTAATATTTTAGATAGCGAACGAATCATTTTTTCTGTTACCTTCAAATTTACCCAACATTAAATCAGCTCCTGCACAATTCGCGCTACGTGCAACTTAGTCGTATCCAGTAAAGGAATACCTTTATGCGAAGACTCCGTCAGAATCAGCGGTAACTCTGTGCCGCCAAGAATCACGCCTTCAACAGCTTCACGTCTATGCAAAGACTCTATGATTTTCAATAGCTGTTCGCGTGACGCTGGCAACAGGATGCCTTTGACCAGTTCACCCATATAAATATTATGCACAAGGTCTTGTTCGTCCATATTCGGCGCCACGATCTCAATCCCCGCGTCAGCAAAGACTGACGGATAAACCGTTCCTTGCATCGTGAACCGAGTACCAAGTATGGCTAGGCGCTTGAGCCTCAAGTCTTGGGCTGCCAGGCACGCTGTCTGAACAATACTGATGAGCGGTATGGAGGAGCGTTGCTGCAGTTCAGCAAAAACAATATGCGGCGTATTGGAGGCAAGCACGGCAAAATCCGCACCCGCACGCTGCAGCCTTTGAATCTCCAGCAACAGATAATCCGCGACCTCAGTCAGTTTTTTCGCGCCAATCAAGTCAAGCATCTTAGTCATATGGATGCTATTGATGATGACAGAGGGGAATTCACTCTCGCTCGTCAAGGCCTGATAGGAGCTTACGATTTGACGGTAGTATTGAATGGTTGATTCAGGAGCTATTCCGCCGATAATGCCAACTGTTTTAGAAGCCTGGGGTTTTATCATTTGCCTAAACCCCCCGTAGCACGGAGCGCATCAATATCCTCGGCTGTCATTCCAAGAATTTCATTCAGGACAGACTCGGTATGCTCACCGAGCGAGGGCGAAGGCGTGCGCACTGCTCCCGGAGTTTGGGACAAACGAATCGGCACACCCACCACACGCACAGCACCTGCCCGAGGATGCTCCATACTCACGATAGCGCTACGTGCAGCGACCTGAGGATGATCAATCACCTGGGAAATATTATTGATTGCGCCAATTGGGATACCTGCAGCAACAAGCATTGTTTCCCACTCTTCAAAACTACGTGTCATAAAAATTTGCTGCAGCTGATCGATCAGTTCAGCGCGATTTTTATTGCGGTCACTATTGGTGCGAAAGCGCGGATCATCGGTCAACTCAGGACAACCAATCACAGGGCAAAATTCACGCCAAAGCTTATCGCTGCCCACGGCGAGCGCCAGGTCACGGGTTTTGGTGTGAAACGTTTGGTAGGGCAATAAGGCTTTGTAGGCGGTACCCATCGGCACAGGGATCTCACCCGTGGTGAAATAGTTACCGATCATCACGCCAAGCAAGGAGAGCTGGCCTTCCAGCATAGAGATGTCGATAGACTGTCCAAGTCCTGTAGCGTCTTTGGCACGCAATGCAACCATAATCCCAAAGGCAGCGTTCATCCCAGCGGTTAAATCAGCGATCGAGACACCAGCCCGAACACCACTGCCACCCGCCTCGCCTGTCGCGCTGATCATACCGCTCTCAGCCTGAACGATCAGATCAAGCGCAGGACGATCGCGATACGGTCCATCCTGACCAAAACCAGAGATCGAGCAATAAATGATCCCGGGGTTGCGCTTGCGAGCGGTCTCGTAATCCAGTCCCAGACGCTCCAGCGTGCCGGGTCGAAAATTCTCCAGCACCACATCGCAGCGTTCCACCATGCGCAGAAACGTTTCTTTGCCAGCTGGATTTTTCAGATCCAGCACGATGCCCTTTTTATTGCGATGTAAACCTATGAAGTAGTCTGTTTCACCACCAGGCAGAGGAGTCCCCCAGGCGCGTGCGATGTCCCCCTTGCCGGGCGGCTCGATCTTGATCACCTCAGCGCCATAATCGGCCAACATAGTTGAACAGTAAGGACCAGCTAAAGCATGACTCAGATCCAGAACCTTGAGTCCTTCGAGGGGTAATTTCATTCGTATCTCGATGATTTTTTTATAACCAAACAAGATCCTACTTCATATTGCGTGCACGCATCCACTCGAGCAAGCTGCCGACAATACCTTTAGGCATAAAAAACATGCAGATAATCAAAATCGCGCCATACACCGCACCTGAGAGCGCTTCACTCAGATCCGAGGCATACGAGGGCACAAATTGTAAAAACAGCCCTGCGATCAGCGCCCCCCAAATTGTGCCCAGTCCACCCACAACAATCGCAGCAAGAAAGCTAACCGAAAGCAATAAATTGAAAGAGTCTGGTGCAATAAATCCAATCGAGAAATTAAAAAGTGCACCACCTATGCCCCCAAGCATAGAGCCAAGCCCGAAGATCAGGACTTTATAGCCATTGACATTGACCCCCATCGAAGACGCAGCAAGAGGCGAGACGCGAACGGCAGTCAAGGCACGCCCTGTACTGCCCGCAACAAAATTCCTGGCCAGATAAAAACAGAGGACTGTTATGGATAAAACCGTGTAATAAATCCAGGCATCCTTACTCAGACCAGTCCATGCGGGCGGTGCAGGCCGCTCAATGGCTAAGCCTGCCATCCCCCCCGTCACAGCTTTAAAATGCTTGATCACCGGTGATACGGAAACAGCCAGTACCAGTGTAATGAGTGCGAGGTAAAGGCCGCGTAGTCTTTGCGCAGGAAAACCTGACAAGTACCCGACCACAAAAGTGACGACAGCCGCGATCAGCACAGAGGTCATGTAGTGCACATGAAAATAAGTCATGCTCATCGCTGCAGAATACGCACCCAAGGCGAAAAATGCGTTATGCCCCAGGGAAATCTGTCCCGCATAACCTGTAATCAGGTTCAAACCAATCGCTGCAACAGCATAGGCCATCACACCACTGAGTTGAAAAGTCAGATAGCCCGGTACAACGAGTGGTATTGCAATCAGTAGTGCAGCAACGAGCAAACCAGCGAGAATATGCTTGATGTTCATCAGACTCTCGCTGCGACAGTTTTACCAAACAAGCCCTCTGGCTTGACGATCAGTACCGCGACGATTAAAAGCAAAGGCACGATAATTTGTAAATCAGCCCCTAAGCCTGGCAGATAAGCAGTCGAGAAAGCCTGAGAGACCCCCACTACGATCCCACCCACGACAGCACCGACATAGCTACTCATGCCGCCGACCACAGCAGAGGCAAAAGCATAAATAATCACATCAGCCATCATATTCGGGTCTAGTGTTAAACGAGACGCTACCAGCGCACCAGAGACGGCTCCCAGCGCAGCAGCCATCCCCCAGCCCAGAATCATCATTTTTGTATAAGGTATCCCAACCAGTTGGGCTGACTGTGCATTGGAGGCCGCAGCACGAAGCGCCATGCCTAGTCGCGTTTTTTGAAACAATAGATATAAACCACCGGATACAGCGAGTAACACCAGCACAAAACTGAGTAATTCTGCCGAAATCCTTAAAGGCCCGAGCGTCCATGCGTAGGCGGGAAATGGGCTTGGAGAAGATTTCTGCATAAATCCCCAGATCGCCCCTGTCGCACTATTGAACGCAAGAAATAATCCAAGCGTGACGATGATGATCGTCATCTCATCCTTATGCTGGACGGGTCTGACAACTACTGCATAAACAATCGCACCGATCACGATAGACAAAGCCATAACGATCAGAATCGACCAGAGAATCGGCACACCCCACTGTGTGATTTGCCAGGTCAGAAAAGCTGAAAAAGTAGCCATCTCACCTTGAGCAAAGTTTGCGATATTAGTGGTCCTGTAAATCAGGACCAGAGCTAAGCCCAGAGAGGCGTAGACCGCGCCAGAGGTCACGCCATTTAATAATTGCTGCAGGAAATATTGCATCGCTTAGGCTCCCAGATAGGCTGCGCGTATGCCATCGAGTGAGGCTATTTCACTGGCTGGGCCACTGAGCGTGATGGCACCCGATTCAAGCACATAAGCATCGTGTGCGATTTGCAAAGCCAGATTGGCATTTTGTTCAACGATCAGCATACTGACACCTAGTTCCTGATTTACTCGGGAGAAGGTCTCAAACAAACTGTTTATGATGACTGGCGCTAGTCCTAGCGAGGGCTCGTCGAGCAACATGACACGCGGTCGCAACATGAGCGCACGACCAACCGCTAGCATCTGCTGCTCTCCGCCACTCAAACTACCTGCTTTTTGAGCACGACGCTCTTTGAGTCTCGGAAATAGTCCATACATTTTTTCAAGATCGTTTGCGATTTCAGCTTTGTCATTTCTGCGATAAGCCCCTACCCTTAAATTTTCCTCAACGGTCAGATCAGTAAACGTTCCGCGTCCTTCTGCTGCGTGGGCAACGCCGCGTCGGGCGATGCTATCTGCAGACTGACCGCTGATATCCTGACCATCGAGCAAAATCTGGCCACTACTTTTAAGCAAACCACTGACTGCCCGTAGTGTCGTGGTTTTTCCTGCGCCGTTCGCACCGAGCAATACAGCGATGGAGCCTTCCCTGACAGAAATGGAAACCTCATGCAAAACACTGATGCGGCCATAGCCTGCTGTCAGGGCTTTAATTTCCAGTACATTTTTCATTTTGGTTTACCCAAATACGCTTCAATCACACGCGGGTCGGCTTTGATCTGCGCAGGTAAACCATCAGCAATCTTATGACCGAAATCAAGCACAACAATATTGTCTGAAATCTTCATCACCATACCCATGTGATGTTCGACGAGCAAGAGTGTGAGCGCAAACTCCTCGCGAATTCTGACTAAGGTCTCAGACAAGTCATCGACCTCTGAATGAGACAGTCCACCCGCAGGCTCATCAAGCATCAAAAAACTTGGTTTAGCCGCAAGCGCTCTGGCTAACTCAACCTTTTTCAACGTCGGATAGGGTAAGTCGTCGACTCGACGATTATGTAAATGTGCCAGACCCAAACGCTCAAGCAGCTCGTGCGCAAAGCTATTTAACTGTTTTTCCTCAACCCGTTTAGCTTTTGGTATGAATGGAGCTTTGAACAAACTCGTTCTACCGTAATGATGTCCGCCAAGCATTACATTTTCATGCACCGTTAAAGAAGGCAACAGCGCCAAATTTTGAAAAGTCCTCGCGATACCGAGTGTTGCGACATCTTTGGCTTTAAGCTCAGTGATATCCTTTCCATCAAAATGTACACTACCAGACGAGGGCATATACAGTCTGCTGATGCAGTTGAAACAACTCGTTTTACCCGCGCCATTTGGGCCGATCAAACCACAGATACTTCCCTGCGCGACGGAGAAAGACAGCCCGTCGAGTGCAACAATTCCACCAAAACGAAGCGATAAATCATTGACCGCGAGTTTAATATTTTGAGACGAGCTCATTGCTGCAGTGGAATCAACTGGCACAGCCTGAATCACAGCCCTGCCGCCTTTTGAATTTGACGAGTGATCTCAGTCATGTCTGCGCCAGGACTGGACGCTTTTAGTGCTTGCTCCCACAGTTGCGCGCTGGCCTTTGCTAAAACCGTTTCGATGCCAGTCGACTCAATCAAAGACATGGCGATACCAACGTCTTTGTGCATCAGTGCCAGCGCGAAGCCAAAGTCATAGGTTTTAGGTAATACAGCTTTTGGCCAGGTATGACTTGTGGCATAACTTGAACCACTGGAGGCATTAACGATCTGCTGCATGATCTGTGGATCAAGTCCAAATTTTTCACCGACAGCAAAAACTTCAGATGTGGCAGCCAGAATCGTTGCGGACAACAAATTGTTGAGCGCTTTCACCGCATGTCCAGAGCCAATATCTCCAGCGCGAATGACGTTCGTGCCCATTCTCTCAAGCAAGGGCTTCACATGCTTGAAATCATCAGTCGATGCTCCCACCATAATGGCGAGTTTTGCCGACTCAGCACCACCAGGCCCACCTGATACCGGAGCATCCATGTAAATCAGACCCCGGGCTGAGGTCTGTCGCGCATTCTCAAGGGTATTGGCGGGTGTTGAGGAACTCATATCAATAATCGTCGCACCCGAGCTGAGAATATTGATCAGTCCTGCCTGGCTATTTTCACCAAGAACAACCGCATCAACAATTTTGCTGTTTGGCAGCATCAAGATCACGATATCCGCGCCACTCAGCTCGCTGATCGAGGCTACAGCTTTGCCGTTTGCATCGCTTGCTGCTTGCTGTGCTCGAGACGCATCCACATCAAAAACCAGTAAATCGGCGTAACCTTTGAGGTTACGAATCATTCGGCTGCCCATCATGCCGAGCCCAATAAAACCTACCGTTCTGTGCGCTCTGTATTGTTGCTGGCTCATCGCGACTCCAATCTGAAAGATTCACTTTGCAAAGCCTTGTGCGTCCTTCACAGACGCACAGGGCTCGCACGCTATAGCCAGGTTAAGGCGCAGGTGTTTTACCCTCGTAGTTGATAATGCTGCCAACCGGGACATACTTCACGCCATCAAACTGCCCCATCTGGATCGCTTCAATCGGGTAGCCATCTTCAATACCGTTTGTATTCAGGGTGATCCCCTCAAGCAGCAAGGGAGCTTTTTGCTGTTTCATGCTGCGCGCAGCATCGATAAAGGACTGGCGTGTTGGCTCTTTAGTTCTCTCCAGTACAGACTTCACCGCATTACAAATAAACCAGCCTGCGGCAGCGTTCTGATCCGCGGGGTTCAAGCCACTCTCATATTTTTTAAGCTTCTCGACATAGAGCTTCATGTCAGCATCATTTGCATAGGCGGGATCAGCCTGATCCTTGAGCCAGAGTCCTGAATAAACGCCTTTCGAGATATCCGCACCCGCTGGGACCAACGCACCACCGATACTGGAGCCAACACCCCAAATCATATGAGCGGGTTTCCAGCCGATCGTGTTCATCCGCTTAAGTGCCTGAACAACGAATTTCGGTGTCGTGACATCAACAAATACATCTGCGCCCGAGGCAGCCAGACGATCAATTTTCGCATCAATCGTCGGTTCACTATAGGAATGTTCTTCATGCAAAACGATATTCAAACCCAGCTCTTTTGCAGCCTTGATAAAGCCTTTAGAGAAAAAAGGTCCACCGCTGTCGTCATTGAGCAAAGCGACTTTAGCGTTAGGAAATTTTTCTTTGATAAAGGCGGCATAAAGCGCTGCCTCTGTGTTGTAGGCTAATAGTGCGGGGATGGTATAGGGGAACTTTTCAACCTCCTCCTTCACACCGAACATCGGTCCACCAGAAAAAATAAAGACTTGAGGAACTTTTTCTGAGTTGTAAAAGGTCCTCGCGCCCAGGTTTGCGCCAGTCCCGGCATTACCAGAAACGCCAAACACACCATCCTGACTAATCAGGCGTCGCGCATTTTGTAGAGCACGGGCAGGTTCCATCGCATCGTCATACATCACGTATTTAACCTTGCGCGTTTTTCCATCACCCATTTTGATGCCGCCCAGCTCATCATTGATGTATTGAAAACAGGCACGCTGGGCACGTCCGATCGGTCCATAGCCAGCATTCGGGCCGGAGAGGGGGGAGGAGTTTCCCCAAACTATTTCTGTGTCGGTTATGCCTGTTTCAGCGCTGGCCACAGTCGCAGCAGCGAGAACCAAAACAGCCAGGGAGCTTTTCAAGACGAGCGAAGTAAAACGGTTGCGATGCACCATGATTTCTGTCTCCAAAATTTAGTCTTAATTGACTAGTTTTTATATTTGATAACTACCGCGCTATGGTTACTACCGCGCTAGGAAATCATTCTTTCAATCCATAATAAACTTTAGTTAGCACGATGACAACTATTCCATTACCTTGTAATCAGCCGCTATATCGAAATCTATTTCGCCCAAGGCTTTGACTTCCTCGGGTGTGAAGCCAGGCGCCACCGCCTCCAGTACAAAACGGCCATCGACCCAGTGCAATACTGCGAGATCAGTGACCAGCCAGTCAACACAGTTGCGACCTGTTAATGGATATTTGCACTGACGGGGTAATTTAGTTCTGCCTTTGCTGTCGGCATGCTCCATCACAATGATCAACTCCACTTCGCCGGAGATCAGATCCATGGCGCCACCAATACCGCCGCGCTTAGCGTCTGTAATACTCCAGTTGGCGACATTACCTTCGCGATCGACCTCATAAGCGCCGAGGATGACCGTATCGATATGACCGCCTCGTGCCATTTCAAAGGAGGTCACGCTTTCAAAGAACGACGTACCAGGAATCGCCTCGACAAACTGACCGCCCGCATTAAAGACATCCGGATCAACGGCGTCGCCAGAGACAATACCGCCATAACCGAGTACACCGTTTTCAGCGTGCAACCAGACACCGCGACCACCCAGGAAATTTGAAACCTGAGTCGGGATGCCGACACCCAGATTGACATAGGTATCGTTACGAACAATCTTCGCTGCGTTTTTAGCGATACCGTTTCTTGTCAAAGCCTGTTTGCCGTTATAGGTACGTGCGCTGTCTGCGGGACGTTTTTCTGCGCGCGTTAAAGTTTTCACGTCAATTGGATCGGTGATCTTTAATACGCGAGAAACAAAAATACCAGGCAAATCGATCAACTCAGGCGGCAGCTCACCAACCTCGACGATTTCTTCAACCTCAACAATCGCGATGCGTGCGGCTTTGGCGAAAGCGCTATTGAAATTAGCACTCCCTCCGCGAAATTGCACATTACCCGCGCGATCAGCGCGATATGCACTCAAAAAAGCAAAGTCGACATTAATGGCATGCTCAAGCACATGGGGCTTGCCATTGAAGTAACGGAGGTCTTTCCCCTCAGCAAGATCAGTATCCACGCCTGTAGGAGAATAAAAAGCAGGTATGCCCGCCCCACCTGCTCGACACCGCTCGACCAGAATACCCTGAGGTACTAACTCGACCTCAAGTGTGCCGGCCGCAATCCTCCTCTCGCCCTCAGTCTGCATGCCTGCTCTGATTGAAAACGCAGCAATGAGTTTTTTCACTTGATTATTTTCAACCAGTAACTGCCCTTTTTCTGCAGGAGCGCCCAGGGAGTTACATACAAGTGTTAAATCTTTTGTACCTTTGTCTTTTAGCGCAAAGATCAGAGTATTGGGAAAACGATGCGCTAAGCCGAAACCTGCAATCGCGACACTCGCACCATCTGGTATATCCGCAATCGCTTTCTCGGCAGAACTAACAACCTTGTCCATAGCAATCCTTTTTTATTCAAGTCTAATGTTCAGAATTTTGTTGAGATCGGTTAACTCGCGCTTTTCTTGCGTCATCGCAGCGAGAAATTGTTTCGGATCCAACAGCGTAAGTTGTGAACCTGAAGCTTCAATGCGAGCACGAACCTCAGGCAGATTCAAATATTTGACACTCTCTGTATATAAAGTCTGAACGATACTCTCAGGTGTACCGGCCGGCGCAAGCAACCCGTACCAGGAACCACTGACGTTTTTGATGCCTTGCTCAGTAAAGGTCGGCACCTCAGGCAAAGCTTTGGAGCGGGTTTGAGACGCTACACCTAAAGCGCGCAACTTGCCTGACTGTATGTATGGCAGCATTGCGGACAGATTTAAAAACGTCGCGTCAACATGGCCGCCAAGCATGTCATTGACAACCGGTGCTGCGCCTTTATAAGGCACATGTGTCATTTTCACATGCGCTTCAAGTTGAAATATTTCACCCGTAATGTGTGTCGGGCCGGCAGTACCACTTGAGCCATACGTTAAGGTTTTAGCTTGCGCTAATTCAATAAATTCTTTCAGATTATTAGCCTTGATGTGAGGCGCGATCACCAGCATATTGGGCACATCGATAATTTTCAGGATCGGTGAAAACTCTTTAATCCCATCGTAGGGTGGAGTAACGCTAAAAACAGGCACAGCTGTGTTTGGACCGCCACTGGCTAACAGCAAGGTATAACCGTTAGGAGGCGACTTTGCTACAAACGAAGTACCAATTGCACCGCTGCCACCGGGTTTTGCTTCGACGATAAAACTCTGTCCAAGTGCTTGCGATAAACCAGCAGCCAGTTCGCGACCGATCTGATCTGCAGGCCCTCCCGCCGGGTAGGGATTGATCACTTTGACTGGCTTATCTGGATAAGTTTGAGCCGTCGTCAGCGCAGGTGCAAGCGTAAGCATAAGAAGCAAAGCTTGGAGTAATTTTTTCAACGCCATCTCCGTTATACAAAGCGTAAATTTGTTTACTCGCCCCGAGACTCGGGCTCTGCGGGTTCAAACCGATAACCCTGTTGACTGTCTCCACGCACATAGCCACAGTGTGGCCAGCCAAAATGTACAGGCATAATCAGCGCGTTACGTTCAGCCGCGCGCTTGAGGAATAAGGCGCGTGAGCTGCGGGCTTGCTCTGCATCGGCATCAATCCAGGTATTGACATGCGGCATCGCAATCTGCAGAGGACTATGCATCACGTCACCAGCAAAGATGGCCTCTTTGCCTTCGGAGCGCAGTCGAAAATGAATCGAACCAGCCGTGTGACCTGGCATAGCCTCAGCCTCCAGGCAACCAGCGACCAAATCACCATCATCAATAAAATCAATCAGGCCTGCTTCATAGAGTGGTAAAACACTGTCTTCAAAGGAGCCGCTAATCACGCCTTTGTCGCCATTTTTGTACGCAGCGTAGGCCGCATCAAAATCGACCCGCGGCATTAAATGGCGGGCCTTCGGAAACATGGGCTGCCATGTACCATCCACCATTTTCGTTCCCCAGCCCACGTGATCGGGATGAAAGTGCGTCACCACGACATGTGTCACCTGGTCAGCGGCAGCACCTGCGGCAGACAACCATAATGGCGTCAGTGTGTTGAGCATATTCATGCGTTCTGAAGCGCGTTTTTTATGATTACCGACACCTAGATCAATCACGATGACTTTGTCGTCGATATGCATGACCCATAACTGCATCGCAACGATAAATCGCTCAAGCTTTATGTTGTAGTGGTGCGGAGCCAGCCACGATAAATGCTGTGGAATCTCGCGAACATCCAATTGCGGAAATACAAAATCAGCCGCATGCGTTGGGCCGCTGTATTCAATGACGTTGTATATCTTGGCTTTGCCGACATGCCGTGAGTAAATCATGTTGCTGTCCCGTTATATATTTTTTGTGTTTTTGTCAGTAATGCATTAGTGGCCTTTTCCCGAAAAGACACTACCTCCCCCCTCACTCAACCAAGCGATAGGTCAGTCGCCAGCGCGTATCACGATTCATCCAGACAGGCGGGCCAGCGGAAAACGAATTACCGCTAGGATCGGCCGTCAGCCTGCCTTGCATGAATACTTTTGCTGCCGCCTCGTCTTTTAAACCATACATCGCCAGAAAGTCAGGAACGCCAGGCGCGGGATGCAGGAATTCTCGCAGGCACTTATAGCGTGCGCCACTGATAAAGCCATAACCCTTCATCACCTCACCAACATGAATTTCATTATAGAAAGCGTTAAATTTTCCGAGTTCAGTCTCATCCGCTCCCGCGGCTGCACTCATCCCCACCAGATACATAAAGGGTGCGTCTGAAACCTGCAGTCCACCAGGGGCGTTCATTAAGTGTTCCCACAGCAAACGCCACTTGGTTTGCCGTTTCTGCCAGGCGCTGGGCCCATCGCTGTAGACAGGCCGGCCACTAGCTGGCCCATCATTACGTGCGATGTAGTGCAGGGCATCTTCTTGACTGGCAATATCGTAGGCTGCAATAAACCTGGGACCGCGAGGGCCGCGAGGATCATCCTGCACCAACTCATAGCGACGGCCACGCAAAAAACCAGGGTTACTCGCAAGTACTTCCGGGCGGTGCGTATTACTGTAAAAATGATTGAAATCCGCTACGTCTTTAGCGCTGGTATCGGCCGGTATATCCATACCAACCCAGTAGGTATACAGGGCGTCACTCATTCTCTGATCCTTATCCTGTTACGCCAACTTGAACATCGGTATCGCAGGGCCGTCTTCGCTCGGTTTGAAAGTCACCACGACTTTCTGACCAACGCGAATGGTATCCAGATCGCAATCAACGATATTGGTGAGCATCGTCACACCTTCATCGAGTGTGACATAGGCAATCGCATAAGGTTTAGGCCCCGAGGCGCGTGTCACGCTATAGCTATAAACAGTGCCCGTACCTTTTGATTCTTTCCACTCGGTTTTATCGCTGAAACAAAAAGGACATAAGGCCCGTGGATAATGATGGTACTGACCGCAGTCCTTGCAATATTTCACCAGCAACTTGCCCTGTGTCGCCGCATCGAAATAGGTCTCATCGCCGTAATTTAATTTTGGTGCAGGGATTTTTCTGTCTTGATAAGGTGTGCTCATCTAAATTACTCCCTTTCCATGATGAGTGTTGCACTGCCATGACGAGTACTCAAGGAGCCGCCCGTTCCATGCGCGAGTGCAATATCGCAATTTTTAACCTGAACCATCGGATGCGCTTCACCGCGCAATTGACGAACGGCCTCAATGATCTTGGTGATACCACCGCGGTTCACCGGATGGTTATTGCATAATCCACCGCCATCGGTATTGAAGGGTAATTTACCCACACCAGAAATCAGGTTGCCGTCCATGACAAATTTTCCACCCTCACCCTTTTTACAAAAGCCAAGATCTTCAAGAGTCATAATGACCGTGATGGTAAAGCTATCGTAAATCGACGCATATTTGATATCACTCGGTTTTACGCCTGCCTCTGCAAAAGCAATCGGACCCGAGCGCACTGCGCCTGTATAGGTAATGTCTACTTTGCCGCCCATCTGCCCCTTTGGCGACTCGCCTGCACCAATCAATTTGACCAGTGGACGTTTGAGCGTTTTAGCGATTTCCGGACTCACGACAATTACAGCGCCGCCACCATCGGTTACGACACAGCAATCCATGCGATGCAAAGGATCTGCAATCATGGGGGAATTCAGCACATCCTGAACCGTCACCACTTTTTTCAGATAGGCATTTGGATTATGTTGGGCGTGCTGCGATGCAGCAACCTTAACCCAGGCCATTTGTTCATTCGTTGTACCGAACTCATACATGTGGCGCATCGCGGCTAGCGCATAGAGGTTGACGGTGACAGGGCCATACGGCATTTCAAAGGGCGTATCGGGAATCGCTGAATCCAGCTCCCGCACAATCGTACCGGGTCGGCCAAAACCCGCACAAGTAATGAGAGCAACGCTGCATTTACCGGCGGCGATCGCCTCGGCAGCATGGGCGACGAGATACAGGTAAGACGAGCCGCCTGTATTGGTCGAGTCCGAATGTTTAACGGTTAACCCCATATAGTCGATCATATTGATGCCGCCGAGCCCGCCAGGAGCATCGGTCGAACAGAAATAACCATCAACATCATGGATGGTCAGCCCTGCATCCTCAAGGGCTCCCTTGGCGCACTCAGCATGGAGTTGCGCGAGGGACTTGTTCTCTATCTTGCGTGCGGGATGCTCAAAGATCCCAGCGATATACGCCTTGCCTTTAATGCTCATTTCTGACTGTCTCCGTCAATCTTTTTTAGCCCAAGATTTATTCTTTTGGGTCGCTATACTTTATTTGGAATTACTGTACTGTTTTATACCACTCATTGCATAGTCAACCCAAGAGGCGATGAGATTCAGTGAAGCAAAGCCCACAGACTCAAATACCGAGATAGCTTGACGGACTGAGCCCCGATACGGTTTACTTGGAGCACCATACATCATTCGCATGATTTGAAAAAATGTCAAAACTCCTTTCCTACCTCTTTATTGCAGTATTAACTTGCCTGCAAACCAGTTTTGCCAGTGCAGCAGAGTTTCCTGACAAAAGCATCCGAATTGTTGTGCCCTTTCCCGCTGGCGGAGCCGCGGACACTTTAACCCGTGTCATAGGCGTGAAACTTTCAAGCATCCTGGGGCAGTCAGTGGTGGTTCAAAACATGCCTGGCGCCGGAACTATCATTGGCACCTCCAACGTTGCAAAGTCAGCTCCTGACGGATACTCCCTGCTTATTTTCGCTAACAGCTTTCTGATTAACGCTAAGCTTCAAAAAGAATTGCCCTACGATGGGCTCAATGCCCTCGCACCTATCGCTAATTTAGTCAACTCACCTCAAGTGATTGCGGTCAATGGAACCAGTCCCTACCAGTCTTTTGCGGAGTTGTTAAATAAATCCAAAGAATCAGGCAGCGGGCTGAGCTACTCGACAGTCGGCCCCAACACCTCACAAAACATTGCAGGCGAGTTGCTGAAATCGCGGACGGGACTGGCCGCAGTGTATGTCCCCTTTGCAGGTGGCGCATTAGCTGGTAACGCTGTCGCGGGCGGCCATGTCACGATGGTTTTGACTAACTGGAACGAAATCACCGCTAACGTCCAGTCTGGCAAACTACGGCCTCTGGCTGTAACAACCAAACAACGCATTGAACCACTTAAAGACACGCCGACGTTGATCGAGCTCGGCTATCCGGAAGTCGATGTCGACGTCTGGTTCGCTGCAGCGGCGCCTCGTGGTACCCCACCCGCAGTGCTGGATAAACTCTCTGAGTCATTCAAAACAGCACTCGCCGATCCTGAAGTGCAAAAACAATTAATCGCCGCGGGATTTACACCGGATTATCAGGATCGACAAACGATCACAAAAAAAGTACAGACTCAGTATCAGTTTTTATCAAAACTAATAGATGAAATGGGAATGAAAGCTGAGTAAATCCGTCAACACGAAACATCAAGCATGATTTTTGTGGGGCAACACCAGGCACAGGATAATAGCCATCAAAGTCGCGATATTGGCATAAATAATTGCGTCTATATCTTTAGGCACATTCATAAAGAGTCTGATCCCAGCCATCGCCAATGCAATCAATAAAACTATTCCCAGATGGGTATTTTTAGATAATTTTGAAATCTTCAACGGCTGGCTTAAAACTTTATAGGTAATGAACCAGAAGATCAGTGCGATCGGTAAACTTTCCAGGGTAAGTTGGATGAAAAAGCTCATTTAAAACCTCCGTCACTTTAAGCTAAGGTGGCAGGCCAGAAAAAATTAAAAATCGGTCAAATTTCATCTCATTAAACCCATGAACCGCGCGCAAGCCTATCCCGCAGATAAGGGATTGGATTACATAATTTGAAAAATAATCACCTGATGATTAAGATGACAGCGCGGACTATTGGGTTCGTTCAACACGAACAAGAAGAGGATCACAGTGTTTCCTATAAAACTTTTATTTTTAGTTTTATCGTTCGCAGCATGTATACCTCTGAATGTCACTCACGCAGAGCAAATTGCTTTGCCATCCGAAGTGATATTCATTCCTAAGAAAATATTGCTAGGCACGGTCAAGCTTGAAACGACTGTTTACAAACCCCCTGGCGAAGGCCCGTTTCCACTGGTTATCATCAATCACGGCAAAGCAGAAGGCCCTCCTGGATTGCAACCACGCTATAGGCCTGGTTGGGCCGCAAGATTTTTCATGGAACGCGGCTATGTAATATTTGTTCCGATGCGCTCAGGCTTCGCAAACTCGACAGGAAGTTACATCGGTGGTGAATGTAATGTTGAGTCCAACGGTCTGGCTCAGGCTGAGGATGTTGCAGCCACAGTTTCTTTTGCACATACGCTTGATTATGTAGACAAGAAAAATACTTTGATCGTCGGTCAATCTCACGGCGGTTGGACTACTTTGGCCTATGGAGCATCCAATCCTGACAGTTCAGTCAAAGGATTAGTGAATTTTGCAGGGGGTCTCAGACAAACTAGTTGCTCTGGCTGGCGCTCGTCCCTGGTAAACGGCGCAGCAAAGTATTCACAGAATACTAAAACTCCTTCAATCTGGTTTTATGGGGATAATGATAGTTTTTTTTCTAAGGAACTCTATACCGAAATGTTTGACCGTTACAGCCAATCAAATCCCTCCGCACAATTGGTTGCTTACGGTAACTTTGGAAATGACTCGCACAGTTTATTTAGTAGCAAAGCAGGCAGGCAGATTTGGGAACCTTATTTAGAAAAATTCATGAAACAGCTTGGTTTACCTGTTAAGGTCTTATATCCACAATACTTACCTGAATAGTCAAAAATTCAGCATAGAACAAAATATCAAGGAAAATAGTCCTTTCCAAAGGTGCCGTGAATGAATTTTTCTCTATTCGCGAACTCGACCCCTGCGATTATCATCCACCTAATCTTTGCCTTAGCGGCTTTTGTTCTGGGCGGTATCCAACTCGCCAGTAAAAAAGGCACAACCTCCCATCGGATACTGGGTTATCTCTGGGTCGCCATGATGGTCGTGATTTGCCTGACGTCATTCAAGATCAAAGAAGTCATGCCTGAGGGAATGTTTGGTGGATATTCGCCTATCCATCTTTTGAGTATATTTGTTTTGGTGATGCTAGCCAGAGGTATTTACTTCGCGAAAAAGAAAGATATAAAAAAACATCGCAACTGTATGCTCTACACCTACATCGGTGGGCTAGTGATCGCTGGCGCCTTCACCTTTATGCCAGGCCGTTTACTATTCAAAGTAGTTGTTCAGCCCTGGCTTTAAGACTCGGCAACTCTAAAGTCCTGCTTGACGACTCCCGGGCTCCGTATGATTAAAACGATGAGCCCGGCTGGTGACGAAAAATCACCAGCAATAGTCGTGACTTTTGCAAAACTTTCGCCATCAACCTTATTTTTTCTAGAATCAGCAGCGCTTACGCATTGCTCTCAGCAAGCGCTGGCTTGAACCAGAGAGTCAATAGTTGAGCGAATAATTTGCAGAGTTTTCACTTTTTCAACAAGGGTTGAACGATACCTTCAACGCCAACCAGGCTCAGTACCGTGACCAGTGCAGCCTGGACATCGATCCACTCCTGAGTGGGGTCCAGCCATTCATTCAGCGAATGGGTACCACCATTTTTGCCACCGCTACCTATAATGATGGCAGGGACTTTCAGCGACATGGGTACATTGGCGTCGGTGCTCGAGCTGTTGAAATAAGCCTTCCCACCAAATGCTTGACTACTTGCCACGGCGGTTTTAACAATCACAGAGTCCTCGGGTGTCGAGCCGGCTGGCCGATCTCCGATTAGCTTCATTTCGACTGTAATTTTTTTGTCTGTATCCCAGCGCTGGTTTTCCTCTGCAACACCCGCTGCAATGGCCTCCATGATTTGCTTTTCTGTTTGAGCGAGACTTTCACTGCCGTTTGATCTGATATCAAGCGCGAAACTAGCATGACCAGCGATTGAATTAACTGAGGTTCCCCCTTCGACCGTACCGACGGTGAAAGTCGTTTTCGGATCCTTCGGTGGTCTGACGTCACCCACCTTGCTGATCGCTCTTCCCATCGCATGAATAGCGCTTGGCACTTGACCAAAGGCCCCAAAACTATGACCACCTGGTCCGGTAAAGATAACCTCATAGCGGTGGCTACCTGTGCCACCGATAGTGATTTTGTCTAACTGGCCAGGCTCTAACCCGACCATGCCATCTATGCCTGCTATATTTTTGAAAATGGCTTTCATGCCACGCAAATCACCCAGGCCCTCTTCACCCACATTGGCGACAAACACTAAATCTCCAGTGGTTTGAATGCCTCTTTCGTTTAAGGCCTTTAACCACTGTATCAACACAATCAAGCCGCGGGTATCGTCTGAAATCCCCGGTGCATACAGCTTGCCATCTTTTTCTTTGATCGTGACATCGGTGCCCTCAGGAAAAACCGTATCAAGATGCGCAGAGATCAGTAGCTTGGGTCCCTGCCCTACTCCTTTGCGAATCGCAATGACGTTGTTATCTGCATCCATATAGGCGTCTTGTGCGCCTAACTCTTTCATTCTTGCCAAAAACGCTTCAGCACGCTTGCGCTCTTTGAAAGGTGGGGCAGGTAGTTCAGAGGTAAAACGCTTGAGTTCTTTTAGTGCTCTCGCATCATCTTTTTCCAAATCATCCAATACCTGTTTGATAGCTGGTGAGGCCAGTAGCGTTTTGACCGTGCTGTCAACATCCTGCGCATAGACCTCAGGAGCGGATAGGGTCAGGCTCATTGCCAGTAGAGCAAACAAAGCATGACTTAAATATCTGGTGTGAGCGCTGATGGATGTAGATTTCAAAGTAGCCTCTGGATGCAACGCGTTGTTGTGTAACGTCTTGTTAACATAACATTAATTTAATTTTTGAGGCTTAGAGTATTTAGCAGCACATTCAAGGAGATGCCAAAACGAACTGCAGGCAGTTCTATCAATTATCGAGTCATTTATTTTAGGAGTTAAGCCATGAACATCAATCACTACACCTATCGAGTTACCTGGTCTGCCGAAGACAACGAGCATGTTGGTTTATGCACAGAGTTTCCCTCTCTCTCCTGGCTTGCTGCGACTCCTGAAAAAGCGCTCTCCGGTATGCGCCGAGTCGTGGGCTCCAGTTCAATCTTTTAACGTGCCACCCGTATTTGTCTTTAGATGTTCGCTACATCACTTTGCAAGCAACTTTGTTATCGCCTCAATTGCGATGCGTCGATGCTCTGCGGTTCCTGCTATGGGATCATCGGTTGCGAAAGGCCTTTCCACCAAGGCATGAATGGCCTTGAACATAAATCTTGCCTCATTTTTTGAGATAACTCTAAATGTACCGCTAACATTACTTTGACATAGTTCAGTGTAAGGCTCAACAAATACGTTTATCCAATCAAAGTAATCTGTCGTAAGACCATACAGCCTAGTATATCTTTGGTCATAAAATTTAATTACTTTTGAAGTGGTCGCATTGATAAAGCCAAAACATCTGTCGACGAAAGTCTCGACAAAATCATGAACAGTTAAGTTTCGGTCAAATTGAGTAATCTCATTCGCAGATTGATGGGATTTGATTTCCCTTCCTTTTGCAATGGCCCAGAGAAACACATTTTCTATCGGCCCTAATCTTTTGGTTAAGGTGCCTTTAGCGTAACCAGCTTTTTTGGCTAAGCTGCGGCTAGTAAAGGAGGAGGTGTCTGCTGCCTCAACAAGTTCGTAAGCAGCCTGAAGAAGATCATCTAAGGTTTTTTTGGATCTTTCTTGTTTTACATCTGCAAAATCGATGTTGAGGTTATTTGACATTATAAAAGGTGGTCGTTATGTAAAAAGCGATTTAATTGGATGCTTAATCTAGGCAGCATGAGCCTTTCGGCATGATTGGCTATGCGCAAAAAGTGGGCGCCTAATCACTCTAAATTTATAGGTATTGCACGCATAATCTGTTTATTATTTTTACACAGGAGTTTAGCGTGCATATCAACTTCATCAAAAAACATGCAGCGCTAGTAGCGCTATTCACCTCAGTCGCTGTAGTTTTATCAGCTTGCGGTGACGGCGCCTCAGGCTCATCAAACTCTTCAAACTCTACTACAACTGATCCTAATGTAATAACTACATTAGTTACCAGTGTTAATGGTTTAAGTAATATTGAGCCCTGTACTCGCAATGCTCAGTGTCTTCCGACCATAATTGCTTTTTTGGCAGGTTATTCAACTCTCAAAATGGCTCAAGTCGCGACTCCATGGACGAATACAACTACAAACATCATTGATATCTCCAAAATCGCTTTTGTAGAGGGCTCAAATAGCGCAACAACCTATGCTCCAGAGGGGAGTGTTTTTGCGATGACCGAGGATCCGACTTATGTAATTAACGGATTTGTTCTACCTGGCGCCCGAATTTTCAAGGGTAATGGTATACCCAGCACCCCAATGGGAACATATCCCGTACAAAGTGGCACAGCTGCCTATTCTTACTATACGGCTTTGCCGGGTGGAACTAACCCAGCAACTGGGGTTACCTATTCCAGTGCTGCTGCCATCGGGATTGGTCCGTACACCTTGGAAAGTAAGATTCCTTTAAATCCCGTTATAAGCGGAACCTACCCACTTAACTCTCTGATTGTAGGTATTACTCTAACGGGTGCGGTATGGCATCTCGAAAAAGCGCCTGACAGTAGCGGTAATTTATACAATCCCATTAATGCATTACCAACAGATCAATGTTTTGGTCATCCATACTATCAGCAGTATCATTACCATGCTTATTCATGGAAGTGTTTCCCCAACCAAGGTACCACAGGCCAATCACCTGTTTTTGGCTTTGCGTTGGATGGTTTTCCAATCACTGGCCCTCGCGCAGCAGACTCTCATATGTTGACCAATGCTGAGTTGGATGAATGTCATGGCACAATCTCTCCAATTACCATGCCTGATGGCACCGTAAAAACTACATATCACTATGTGTTGAATAGGGAATATCCATATTCAGTTGGTTGCTTCAGAGGTAAGGTGAACTACGCTCAAGCGCTTGGACCCGGTCTCATCAACACCGGCATGAAAGAAGGCGTCGCTTATTTAGATACAGCTCAACCTTAAAGAACAAATAACCAAAAACCTGGAGACTCAAAATGATTCAAACTCGTCATATTTTTAAAATTGTCCTGACCGTACCAAGCATTGTTGACCTTGGTCAGACTCCGGTAGGTGGTCGCAAGATCGCTTACGTGAGCGGCGGCACGTTTGAGGGCGATCGCATCCGCGGAACAGTTAAATCAATTACTGGCGGTGACTGGTTGCTGATGCGTCCTGATGGCGTTCTAACCTTGGACGTGCGTTTGATCCTTGAAACCGATGATCAGCAACTTGTTTACATGAGCTACCGCGGACTGCGTCATGGTCCCAAGGAAGTGATGGATCGTCTGAACAAAGGCGAACCTGTTGATCCTTCCGAATACTACTTTCGTTCGACACCCGTTTTCGAAACTGCGTCTGAAAAATACAGTTGGCTTAATCGCATAATTTGCGTGGCGTCAGGCAACCGGACCTCGACAGGCCCAGAGTACGAGGTTTTCGAAGTCTTGTAAGCATTTCAGCACGCGAATGCACTGAAGCTCTGGAACAACCGCACAAACGGCCTGGGATGTTGGAGTCTCAGGACACAAAAAATTTAGGTAACCTCGTGGGTATTCCACTCAAACTGGACACCTGAATCACAGCAAACTGATCTGACGAAATCGTTTTGAACAGTTTGAAGGTAGATCTTTTTTTGGATTGCTAGCTATCCCATTTTTAAGGGATAGGCGCCAATATATCAATAGATTAACGTTGAAGCACCTATGTAAAAGGTGCTCAACATGGAATTGATACCTATCTGGATGGCTAGCGTTATTTTCACTTTTATCTTGACCGCGATGAAAGGTCTCAGCGTGATCCGATGGTTTTTAACTGCTGTCATTTTCGGACCCTTAGCCTTGTTAGCAGCATGCCTGGCGCCCGTTAATAATAAGTAGGAGCTTTTCGCTTTTAATTGGCCATTAACAGCGTGAGTGATACTAACCACTCAGGCAACACTGACGCAGTGAGCTTGTATATCTACTTTCAACGCTGATTTTAGAGCGGAAAAAATTGCAGCCAAGTTTGTCATGGTCGGATTGCCTGATGCGGACAGCATCCGATGAATGCTTTTTGCCGGCTTTTCAACGGAAATTGCCAATCCCTCGAACCCCATCGAACCACTGTGCGTAAGACTGAGGAATCTCTTAAGGCTGGTCTCGATGTCTATATCGCTGGAGAAAAAACCCCAGCGGATTGGCTTAATGAAATCAGCTCAATGATTTTTGGCTGAGCTTCGTGCAAAGCTGTAAGTTGTAACTCCAGGTTTTGGGGCTGTTTCTCCTGGCACCACGATAGTGCTGAGATGAACCAGGCACTCCTCGTGCACACAATCAGTGCGTAAAGTCTGACGCAAACCACAAGCGCTGCGTGCGACTGAGCACTGCCTCACACCCCAAGCCCTTGGCACAATACTTGCTTTTGATGATCTGAAGCTTAAAAACAAGCCAAGGAGTCAATCATGGGTAGTAGAGTCATCGAGCATGTTGGCATCAATTCAGGTCGTCGCAAAGTCTTAGCAGGTGCGAGCTTAATGGCCTTAGTTGACCCGCTGGTGAAAGCCGGCGCTTGGGCAGCCGGCAGCGACGCGCCTGAAAAAGCCGCAATCAAAATTGGTTTTATCCCTTTGACCGACTGCGCCTCGGTAGTCATGGCCTCGGAGATGGGCTTTGACAAAAAATACGGCCTAAAAATTACGCCCTCAAAAGAAGCCTCTTGGCCAAGCGTGCGCGATAAATTAATTAACGGTGAACTCGATGCCGCCCACGTGCTGTATGGCTTAATCTATGGCGTGCAATTAGGCATCGGTGGTCCCAAGAAGGACATGTCGATCTTAATGACCATAAACAATAACGGTCAAGGCATTACCTTATCGCGCAAACTATTTGAAAAAGGAGTCACCGACGGTGCTTCGTTAAAAGCTTTAATGGATAAAGAAAAACGCGAATACACCTTCGCCCAAACTTTTCCTACAGGCACCCATGCGATGTGGCTGTATTACTGGTTGGCCTCAAATGGTATCAACCCTATGAAAGACACCAAAGTGATCACTGTGCCACCCCCGCAGATGGTAGCGAATATGCGCGTCGGCAATATGGACGGGTATTGCGTCGGCGAACCTTGGCACGCACGCGCTATCGCCGATCAAATCGGCTTTACTACCATCACAAGCCAAGCCATCTGGAAAGACCATCCAGAAAAAGTCTTGGGTACAACCGCCGAGTTTGTTGAGCGCTACCCAAACACTGCACGAGCAATGACAGCCGCGGTGCTCGAGGCCTCGAAGTTTATCGACGCATCAAAAGAGAACCGTATCAAAACCGCAGAAACAATCGCAGCAAAATCGTACGTCAATACTGAAGTTGATGTGATTTTAGGACGCATGCTAGGCCAATACGATAACGGCATCGGCAAAAAGTGGGATGACCCCGACTATATGAAGTTTTACAACAGCGGTTTAGCTCCCTTTCCTTACCTATCAGACGGTATGTGGTTTTTGACGCAACACAAACGTTGGGGTCTGCTCAAAGAACACCCTGACTATCTGGCCGTTGCCAAGAAAGTCAACCGTATCGATATCTATAAGCAAGCGGCCACTCAGACAGGTACGCCGCTGCCTCCCTCAGAAATGCGTAAGTCTACGTTTTTGGACGGTAAAGTCTGGGATGGAACGGAGCCGGCGGCCTACGCCGATAGCTTCGCCATCAAGGGCTAGTCTCATGGACAAAGGTCAAACCAAAAGCAAGGCTGAACTCGCGCTCGATCAACACCTCGAAAGCGAGGCACTGCGTCTGCGCGAACAAAAGCGCCTTGCACTCAGAGACCTGATCGTCCGTCTGTGCACCCCCTTCATGCCAGCGCTCTTAGGAGCACTGGGCTTTGGAATGTTTCTAATCTTTTGGGAGGCGATTCACCTCAACAACGCGCAAATCCCCTCGCCCGGCTTTACCTTTGCAGCTGCGGTCAAACTTTTTACAGATCCATTTTATTCAAACGGCCCCAATGATCAAGGAATCGGTTGGAATATCTTCTCATCGTTACGCAGAGTTGCCTTAGGCTTTGGCCTCGCGGCGGTCGTCGGCATCCCGGTCGGCTTCTTAATCGGGCGCTTTCGCTTGTTTCAGGCCATGACTGCACCCATCATCAATTTGCTGCGCCCAGTCTCACCGTTAGCGTGGTTGCCTATTGGTTTATTGCTTTTTAAAGCTGCGAACCCCGCAGCAATCTGGTGCATCTTCATCTGCTCGATTTGGCCCATGGTCATCAATACCGCCGTAGGCGTGAGCAAAATTCCACAAGACTATATCAATATCGCACGCGTCTTAAATCTTTCAGAGTGGAAAGTCTTCACCAAAATTTTGTTTCCGGCCACGCTGCCTTATATGTTGACCGGGGTACGCCTATCCATTGGCACGGCTTGGCTAGTCATCGTGGCGGCCGAAATGCTAACTGGGGGTGTAGGTATCGGGTTTTGGCTATGGGATGAATGGAACAACCTGAAAGTTGAAAACATCATTATTGCGATATTTGTAATCGGTATTGTGGGGCTCTTGCTTGAGCATTGCTTGATCGCAATCGCAAAACGTTTCTCTTATGAATAGCAGGGTAGCCATGCATCCAAGAATATTTCTGTTGCACACAGTAGGTCGGCCATGAATTCTAGAACGCCCCCCCTTACGGATAGCAGAACGATCTTTAATTCAAGCTTGCACCAACGATATCTGCTGATTGAAGAGGTTCAACAAACTTTCAAAACAAAGAAAGGGCCTTTTGTTGCACTCAAAGATATCAACCTAAGCGTGAAACAGGGCGAATTTATTACTTTGATTGGACACTCTGGCTGCGGCAAATCAACTCTACTCAATCTGATCGCAGGGCTCACGCTGCCAACCGAGGGCCACCTGATCTGTGCGGGCCGAGAAATTGCCGGACCCGGCCCAAGTCGGGCAGTCGTGTTTCAAAATCATTCGCTTCTTCCTTGGTTATCTTGTTTTGAAAACGTCTACCTTGGCGTCGAACGGGTGTTTGCACACACCGAAAACAAAGCGCAACTCAAAGAACGTACTGAAGATGTAATGGCTTTAGTCGGCTTAACCGAATCGCAACACAAGATGCCGCATGAGGTATCTGGTGGTATGAAGCAGCGAGTTGGTATTGCACGCGCCTTGGCGATGGAGCCGCAAGTATTGTTGCTTGACGAACCGTTTGGTGCGCTCGATGCGTTGACACGTGCAAATCTGCAAGACGAATTGATCAAAATCATGGCGTCTAAAAATAGCACTGCTGTCATGGTGACACACGATGTCGATGAGGCTGTGTTGCTATCAGATCGAATTGTGATGATGACTAACGGGCCAGCTGCGCGCATCGGCGAGATCTTGTCAGTCGAACTCGAGCGCCCGCGTGATCGAGTTGCTTTGGCGCATAGCAATCAATACCTTGATTACCGTACTGCGGTGATCGACTTTTTATATCGCAAGCAAGGCCACCCAACACCTACGAAGTATTGAGGATCATCATGAAAAAAATGAAACTAGTATTAGTAGGTAACGGTATGGCGGGCGTGCGCACGCTTGAAGAGCTGCTCAAGCTCGCACCAGATTTATACGACATCGCGGTGTTTGGTAGCGAGCCCTATCCTAACTACAACCGTATCTTACTTTCACCTGTGCTTTCGGGTGAACAGAATGTTGAACAAATCATTTTGAATGATTTGCAATGGTATGCCGACCATAACATTCGCCTTCATCTGGATAAGACCGTTGTCGAAATCGATCGCGTCGCACGCGTGGTTAAAGCCGCAGACGGCACCGTAGAGCCCTACGATCGCCTGCTACTTGCAACAGGGTCACTGCCGTTTATGCTGCCAGTACCTGGCAAAGACTTGCCAGGCGTAATCGCTTATCGTGACATCAAAGACACCAACGAAATGATTGCGTCGGCTGCTTCGCACCAGCACGCGGTGGTGATCGGTGGCGGCTTGCTCGGTTTAGAGGCTGCCAATGGTTTACGCGTACGCGGCATGAAGGTCACAGTCGTGCACTTGATGGACTGGTTGATGGAGCGTCAGTTGGATCCCGTTGCCTCTAAGCTTTTACAAAAAAACCTTGAGGACCGTGGGATTCAGTTCAAACTCAAGACCCAAACAGAGGCGCTATTACCCAACGCAGACGGCACCCGAGTCGCTTCGATCCGCTTTAAAGACGGCGACACGATCGCTGCTGACCTGGTCGTCATGGCAGCTGGCATTAGACCCAACACTGCGCTGGCCGAGGCCGCAAATATTCATTGCTCACGCGGCATTATCGTAAACGACACGATGCAAACCTTTGACCCCTTGGTTTACGCTGTAGGTGAGTGCGTGAACCATCGCGGATCAGTCTATGGCTTGGTCGCGCCCTTATTCGAACAGGCTAAAGTTTGCGCTAATCATCTGGCTGAATATGGCATTGCCCGCTATAGCGGTTCAGTCACCTCTACCAAGCTCAAGGTAACCGGAATTGATCTATTTTCAGCAGGCGAGTTTATGGGCGGCGAGGGCTACGAAGAAATCACGCTCTCTGACCCCTTGGCGGGTGTTTACAAGAAGCTCGTCGTCAAGAATGACCTGTTGGTGGGTGTCTGTATGTATGGGGATACCGCTGACGGTTCTTGGTACTTCAAACTACTACGTGAAGAAAAAAACATCGCGAGTATGCGAGATACGCTAATTTTTGGTGAAAGCAATATCGGTGACATCGGACACGAGGGGCACAACAAAGCGGCCGCAATGCTCGATACTGACGAAGTTTGTGGGTGTAACGGCGTCAACAAGGGCAAGATTGTGCGCGCTATTAAGGATCAGGGGCTCTTTACCCTTGAGGACGTACGCAAGTGCACCAAAGCCAGCGCGTCCTGTGGTTCATGCACGGGTTTGGTCGAACAAATATTAATGAATTGTCTGGGCACCAGTTATTCAGAAACACCAAAGAAAAAAGCGATGTGTGCATGCACTGACCACTCGCATGATGCGGTACGCACTGCCATCCGTGAGAACAAGTATCTGGAACAAGCGCAGATCCGTAGCGAAATGGGCTGGCGTACACCAAGTGGGTGCGCAAGTTGCCGACCCGCCCTGAACTATTATCTGATCTCAACCTGGCCGCATGAAGCCAAAGACGATCCACAATCACGCTTCATCAACGAACGCGCGCACGCCAATATTCAAAAAGATGGCACCTATTCTGTCATTCCAAGAATGTGGGGAGGGCTGACCAACGCGTCAGAACTGCGACGCATTGCCGATGTTGCTGATAAATTCAAGGTACCTACCGTTAAAGTGACTGGCGGGCAACGCATCGACTTGCTGGGTATCAAGAAAGAGGATTTACCCGCAGTCTGGAAAGACCTTGGCATGCCCTCAGGTCACGCCTATGGCAAGTCGATTCGCACTGTCAAAACTTGTGTAGGCTCTGAACACTGCCGCTTTGGTACGCAGCTTTCAATGGACATGGGTGTACGGCTTGAGAAAATGCTCTTTGGCATGTACGCACCCCATAAGGTCAAACTCGCGGTTTCAGGATGCCCGCGAAATTGCGCCGAAGCTGGTATCAAAGACGTGGGTGTCATTGGAGTCGATTCAGGCTGGGAGATCTATATTGCAGGCAATGGCGGTATTAAAACCGAGGTCGCAGAGTTTTTGTGCAAGCTGAAAACAGATGATGAGGTCAAAGAATATTCTGGCGCATTTATCCAACTGTACCGTGAAGAGGGTTGGTACCTCGAACGTACTGTGCACTTTGTGCAGCGTGTGGGCATGGATTATGTCAAGGCACGTATTTTGCAAGATGCTGCCGGTCGGCTAGCGCTCTTTGAAAGACTACTGTTTGCACTGAAAGATGCGCCCGATCCCTGGAAAGATTTCGAAGCGGCAGGAGTCGACCTCAAGCAGTTTGAAGCCATTTCACTCCCGCAGATGAACTAAAGAGACTCGGCATGATAACTACAGAACAATGGATCTTAGTTGGCAAGCAGGCCGACATTCCTTTACTAGGCGCGCGTGTCGTAAAGGGTGCCGTTGCAGGCCCAATCGCTATTTTTAAAGCGTCAGACAACACGATCTTTGCCGTTCTTGACCGATGCCCCCACAAGGGTGGCCCGCTCTCGCAAGGAATTGTGTTCGGCCACACGGTCACCTGCCCGATTCATGCCTGGAATATCAACTTGGCAAGCGGCTGCGCGCTTGAGCCTGACGAAGGATGTGCGCGACGCTTTGAGGTCAAGTGCGTAGCGGGTGAGGTATTTCTTAGGCGCGATCAACTGGCTACTATGTAATGCAAGTATTGCACCAACCCCAGACGATCAAGACCACCTGCTGCTACTGCGGCGTGGGTTGCGGCATGCTCGTGCACACGGAGTCGGTCGCTGGGCGCATTGAAATCAAAAACGTTGAGGGAGACCCTGAACATCCAGCCAATTTTGGACGACTGTGCAGCAAGGGTTCAGCCCTTGGTCTGACAGCGCAAGCACATCTCTATGCACAAACGCGCGCGCTAGCGCCTGAACGGCGTCTGACGAAAGGCGCGCTGCGCGAAACGGTCTCATGGGATGAGGCGAGTGAACACGTCGCGCAGAGGTTTGCCGAGATTATCGCCGAGCATGGCCCCGAATCAGTGGGGGTCTACGTTTCAGGACAGCTTCTCACCGAGGACTATTACGTCTTCAACAAGCTCGTTAAAGGTTTGATTGGTACTAATAACATCGACACCAATTCGCGTCTGTGTATGTCTAGCGCGGTTGCGGGCTATAAACAAAGCTTTGGTGCCGACGCGCCACCGTGCAGCTACACAGACATCGAACACGCCGAAGTCATCTTTATCACCGGATCAAATACCGCTTTTGCCCATCCGATTGTATTTAGACGCATCGAGGCTGCCCGAGCACTTAATCCTGAGCTTAAGCTGATTGTTGTAGATCCTAGACGCACCGAGACAGCGCAAATGGCTGACTTATTCCTTCAGATTTTACCGGGTACCGATGTTGCGCTGTATCACGGCATGCTGCATTTGATACTTTGGGAGAACTGGCTAGACCAGCTCTATATCGATGCGCACACTGAAGGATTTAGCGCGTTAAAGACATTGGTACGCGACTACACACCTAAAGCAGTTGCCGAAATTTGCGGGATTTCAGAGCAAGATTTACATACTGCCGCGAAGTTGTTTGCCACGTCGACGGCTACCCTTTCGCTTTACTGTCAGGGATTGAATCAGTCGACTGCCGGCACCGATAAAAATACCGCACTCATTAATCTTCACTTGGCAACAGGACAACTAGGCAAAGCGGGTGCCGGGCCCTTTTCGTTAACGGGCCAACCCAATGCGATGGGTGGGCGCGAAGTGGGAGGTCTGGCAAATTTATTATCAGGTCACCGCGATCTGAAAAATCCAGAGCATCGCCAAGAAGTTGCAGATTTTTGGCAGCTGATCGACGTGCCTGCCAAGCCCGGGCTAACCGCCATCCCGATGTTTGAGGCTTTACGTACAGGTCAGTTAAAGGCGATCTGGATTGTTTGCACGAACCCCGCGCAATCACTACCCGACCAAACTCTGGTGCACGAAGCATTGCAACAAGCGGATTTTGTCGTCGTGCAAGACGCCTACGCACACACTGCCACGACCGTTTACGCCGATGTACTGTTACCCGCCACAACCTGGGCTGAAAAAGACGGTACCGTTACAAACTCTGAGCGCTGTATTTCTCGGGTACGACCCGCGCTGGCGCCATTTGGACAAGCACGACAAGACTGGGCAATTGCTGTCGATATCGCCAAACGGCTTGAACGCAAACTTGATAGGAGTCGACGTACTTGCGAGGCATCTCTTTTTGATTATCGAGACCCGCAAGCAATTTGGGAAGATCACCGCGCCCTGACACGCGGTCGCGACCTCGACATTTCGGGTCTGAGCTATGCCAGCCTTGACGCGCATGGTCCCGCACAATGGCCGTACCCGACCGGAGCTTTTAGAGGGAGCATTCGTCTTTACGAAAACGGGGTATTTCCGACCGAGAGTGGTAAAGCGAAATTTATCGCCTCGCCCTATCGAACAACCACTGAGCGTACCGATGCACGCTATCCAATCGGATTGCTCACGGGCCGGCTAAGAGACCAATGGCACGGCATGAGCCGCACCGGTACACTGGCACGTTTATTTTCACATGCGCCAGAGGCGTGCATTGATATTTCAACTAGCGACGCTCAAAGACTGGACTTAAGCGAAGGCGAGTTGGTGTATGTCACCTCACGCCGAGGCGTTCAAGTATTGCCCGTGCAAATCTCAAAAGCTCTACGCAGTTCTCAAGCATTCATCGCCATGCACTGGGGTGGCGAATTTGTTTCTGGGCAAGCCGGCAAAGCACTTGCGCAGGGTGTCAACAGCCTCACCATCGCAGCTTGTGATCCCGTGTCTGAACAGCCCGAACTTAAATTCGCCGCGGTTAAAGTGACTAAAGCCAACCTGCCTTGGCATTTAACTGCGTTTGGCTGGTTTGAAGATACCGCTGCCTTGAGCTTGCAAATTCAACTACGCGCTCTGTTCGCGCAAGCCACGTTTGCCACAGCCACGTTATTTGGACGCGATGACGCGCGACACCAAACCGGCGTGAGCCTCAGGCTGGCCAATCTTGAGCCATTCGAGCCTACTTTACTTGACAGCGTGCGCGAATTATTTCGCTTTACCCAAACGACCGATTCGAAATCAATCATGACCTATCGGGATCAGCGTAAGTCTGTCGAGAGACTGCTCGCCGTTGAGCATAAGGCTGATACAAAAATCTTATCGGGTGTCATGCTGACGGGGGCGGCCGTTGATGTCGAAGCACACGTTTGGCTCAAACAATATCTAGAAACTTACACCGATGTCTCTTCGCTCGGCCGTAAACTACTAGCACCTGGCAAGATTGCACCGCAGCCGCTCGTGCCTCGTGGAAAAATCATCTGTAATTGTTTTAATGTGTCAGAGCTATCGATCACGCAATGTTTACAGAGAACGGCCTCGTCTGATTCTGATGACTTGTTGGCAGTTTTACAAACCAAGCTTAACTGCGGCACCAATTGCGGCTCTTGTTTACCTGAGCTTAAAAATATGGTGGCCATTTATGTCGATTAAAGCCTATCTCAAACAAATCGGACGTGGGAGCAAAGGCGCGAACGATTTATCGCGCGCAGAGGCACGAGATTTATTTACACTGATACTGTCTAGCGCAACGTCGTCACTTGAGCTTGGTGCATTTTGTATGGCAATGCGTATTAAAGGCGAAACGTCAGAAGAGCTCTCTGGTTTTTATGACGCTTTGCGTCCTTTCTTGCCAAACATCACGCTCAGCAAACCTGTTTGGCTTTTGCCGTCGTACAACGGCGCTCGTAAGACTAGTCTACTGACACCCTTGCTCGCGAAACTATTGACCGACAAGGGGTATTTTGTATTGGTGCACGGTAACCACGAAGAACCGCAACGTACTAGCTCTGAACAACTCTTTAACGAAATGGATTGGCCGATTGCCAAGACTTTGACCGAATTACCTTTGCTGCTTGAGCATCAGTCTTTAGCGTATTGCCCGCTGAGTGTGCTGTGCCCAGCTCTGCACAAACTGCTGATGGTGCGACAAGTCATTGGGGTACGCAATACAGGTCATGTTTTGGCAAAAGTTCTAAATCCGATTCAAAGCCAATCGTTGCAGCTAAACAATTACACGCATCCCGCCTACCCTGCGGTACTTGAAGAGTTTTACAAGAATTTTTCAGAAAACGTTGTCACCATGCGCGGCCATGAAGGCGAGCCAGTTGCTAGCCCACGCCGGTTGCCAGAATTGCATTTACGCTTTAAGGGCCTTGAGGCCGTTCGGGTCATTGAACCACAGTATTTTTCTGAAGAAGCCGAAGGCTCAGAAAGTATTCTGCCAGCCGATACGGCTGCTTTTTATCGAACGATTTTAGCCAACCCCAGCACCCTTCCCTCTAGCCTTGTTGCCCAAGTCAATGCGTTAGTTGAGGGTTACGCAACCATTACTCATACGCTTACGCGGCCGATGCCATGAATAACCTAGTAGATCCGTTTCTTTTTGCTCCTGGAGAAGTCGCATTGATCGGCGCAGGTCCAGGCGATCCCGAGTTATTGACTTTGAAGGCCGTCAAATATTTAAGGCTTGCTGACGTCGTGTTAGTTGACGATCTGGTCAATCCAATGATTCTCGAGTACTGCCACCCACAAGCGCGCATTATTCATGTTGGCAAACGTGGTGGTTGTCATTCAACGCCACAGTCTTTTATTGAAAAAATCATGGTGCGTGCCGCACTGTCTGGCTCAAAAGTTGCCCGACTGAAGGGCGGTGACCCCTTGATTTTTGGTCGTGCCGGTGAAGAGATTGAAGCCTTACACGCGCAGCAGATTAAGGTCACGGTGATAAACGGTATCTCGGCAGGTCTTGCGGGTGCAGCCGCCTTTGGTGTGTCACTTACACACCGACATCATTCGCCCGGCGTGATCTTCGTCACGGGCCACCTGAAGGACGATGGCGCTCAGCCTAACTGGCGCGCTTTGGCCGAAAGCGGAATGACGTTAGTTATCTACATGGGACTGGCGCGTGCGGCACTCATTGAGCAGAGTCTTTTAAATGCTGGCATGTCTAGTTTCACGCCTGTTGGGCTGATAAGATCGGTTTCGTACCCAGACGAACAGTTAATTCGCACTCGCTTGTCATCGCTATGCGATACGATTCAGGCTGAGCAGCTGGCAAGTCCGACTATTATTTTAATAGGCGATATTTTCCAGGCTGTTCAGCAATTACGCCGTCATAGTGCTGCTGCTTAATTTTTTAGTTTGTCTCTCTTTTCTGCATCACTCTGAAGCAAGGGCTCAGGCTGCATAATTTCTGTAACACACAAGAGGTAAGCTCTTCCAGTCAAAAAATTTTAAGTTTTATTTTTTAAAAGGCGAAGATGACTGGTCTCAAACAATTGCTGTTTGTTTTATTCACAATATTCATTCTGGCGGCTGGGCAAATATTATTCAAAATAGCCTCAGTCAAACTGGATCTTTCCTACAAAGGTCTGATAACAGGTCTTTTGTTCAACCCAACCTTGATTCTTGCAGTTGCAATTTACACAGTAGCAACCGTGTTTTGGTTGTTTATTTTGAAATACATGCCTTTGAACGTAGCCTATCCATTTACGGCCCTAGGTTTTTTTATCGTTCCCTTACTTTCTTTTGTTTTCCTGGGCGAGTCCTTACGTTGGACGTCATTTGCAGGCGCCGGCATTATTATGCTCGGCGTCTATATATCCACACTGTAATTAACACTTACAGAGAGGTCGCGAATCGTTGCATCCGCAGCTGCTGAGGTTGCAGAGCAGATAGCCTGCCAACCTGAAATATCCAATGAACAGCAAATGCTCTTTTGCATCGAGTTCGTCATTAATGACCAAACCACGATTACGCATAATCGCAATTTGCTCTTCAACAGTAGTGGATGGTTTTTGATATTTCATAGCAAATAAAAAAACCCCCGGGGTGAGCTTTGTTAAGAGGCTTGGGGGGTGTTGTTATCTGAATTTTTACATAAATAAATTTTGATGTCTATTAGGGTGTGGAATTACAACGATAAGTACCCAAGTTATTTTCAAAGCGCATCCTAAGCAATGCTCGGTTTACGTACAGAATCGAAGATGAAAATTTTAATAAACTCAATGAAACCGCCATGTGAAATCAATGCGAAACAAATCGTTTGTCTTGTCGATGCGTTTTCCAGAATGCTTAGGCAGCTTGCAAAGGCTGATGTGTTGCTCTTGGATAACCGTGGGGTTGACGCCGATGACTACAGAGGCTCGTCACGATCTGTTGGTAATTCTAAAGGACAGCCATGGTCGAATATCCACCCTCGTCACGAGCCAGTTACCCATCGAACACTGACGCGAAGCAATCGAGATGACACGCTTGAAGATGCAATCCTGGAACGAAACTGGACCGAATG
>DAIMDD010000021.1:0-44103 GCA_036725985.1 Burkholderiaceae bacterium | reverse complement strand
TTCACACGGCAGGGGTCACAAGTTCGAAACTTGTACCGCCCACCAAAAATATCTGGCTGTACCGGCTGTACCCCATTAACGGGGGATAGCAGTATCTATTAAACAGCAAACAGCAACAACTCGTAAAATCTCTGCTACGCAAACACGTGATCGCACGTTGCCAACAGAGAAACACTTCTTGAGAGGATACCCTGACAAGCTATTCATTTACAAGCTACAGGCAAGTCCTTTTTGGTGGGTGCGTTATTACGCAAATGGCAAGGTCTTGCGAAAACAACAAGGCACGAAGGCAAGCGTGAAGCGATTGCGTTTGCAAAAGACTTTTACGACACAGTGACACGCAATGTCAGGCAAGGCATGATTACATCGTCGCCTGCCAATTTTGAAATTGTGACAAAGGCAATGATGTTGGCAGAAAAGGCCAAGTTAGATCGTGGCGAGCTGACCAAGATCACGTACGACAATCTCAACTATCGCTACAACAAAAGCATCCTTCCATTCTTTCCATATAAAGACCTTCCAAGCGTTGATTACTACACGTTAGAAACATATTTGAGCGAATTGAGCAGACAAAATCTCAGTTCATCTGTTGGTCAGTTTTAAGTGATTCTCAACATACAAGTCGCCTTTCGTGTCTCTGTCCAGCATTGGTATCTGGTCAAGCAGGTCTAAAACTTTTGCCAATGGCGCAGGTGTAGGTATGTTGAAACGTGCACCTTTCATCAGTTTGCTGTAAATGCTGCCATCACGACCACTCTCACGTAGGAATGGGAAAACATGATCGTTAACTGTATTGAACATTTCTTGTGGTGCAGCGTTCTTTAGTCTGCTCCAGCTCATACTTTCGTATGAGCATTCACGCTTATCAGTGCCTACTGGAAATATTTGACGCTCAATTGGCTGGCCTAGTCTAGTACTCTTATTCTTTTCAAGCGTCTGCAATTAATCCAGTCTGCGTAAAAACAGCAGATAGGTGATTTGTTCAAGTACATCTAATGGGTTTGCGATGCCACCAGACTAGAAACTATCCCAAACGCGATCAACTTGGCTTCGCAATTCACCTGTCAGCATAAAAGTCCAGTGCCTTTAATAATTTTTATCAATTAAATCAATATCGTAGAAGTGCGTATGAAAATAAACTTACAGTATCTTAGGCAGTAACAATGGGATAATTTGAAGGTTACTTATGTTGCACTCCCTCCTCGAGAGGGCAATCTTATTCATTGACTTTTTATACCACTTCATATATATTAAATGACGTCTTTAAACGAAAAACCGCTTGAATGGATTGGCAGCAGCCATAAAGACTTAATGGATTTACCTGCTGACGTTCGGCGTCTTTTCGGCTTTGCCTTGTCGCTAGCGCAAGCGGGCGACAAGCATGATGCAGCCAAAGTACTTCAAGGCTTTGGTGGTGCAGGGGTGCTTGAGGTAGTAGAGAACGATGTTGGCGGCACCTATCGCGCGGTTTACACCGTTAAATTTACTGAGGCAGTGTTTGTCCTTCACTGCTTTCAAAAGAAAAGCAAGCGCGGTATCGCCACGCCGAAAGAAGACATGGACATCATTCACGCTAGGTTGAAAATTGCCGAAGCGTATGTAAAGGAGTTGCGAAAATGAAAACTCGACTTGTTGACGGCGTTGAAGTGCATCGTGGTTCTGGCAATGTATTTGCTGATCTTGGCCTGGCTGATGCTGAAAAACTCAAGATCAAAACTGGCTTGGTGATTGAAATCAGAAAAGCCATGAAAAGCCGTAACCTGACACAACAAGAGGCGGCCAAACGGATGGGCATTTCCCAGCCAAAGGTCTCAGACATGATGCGTGGCGACTTCACTAATCTGTCTGAGCGCAAACTGATGGACTGTCTCACACGATTGGGCTACGACATTGAAATCAAGCTTCGCCCGACCAAAGCGGACGTTGGACACTTAATATTGGCTGGTGCTTAAGGCGTTAAATTGGCGATTTGATAAGTACTCTTTGTTATCAAGCCACTACTAAAATTGGCCCCGAAAGGGATGTCGTGAGTGTCTGATTTGAGCTAACATAAAGTCCCGTTTGCGCGACGTGTTTCCTTCACACGGCAGGGGTCACAAGTTCGAAACTTGTACCGCCCACCAAAATACTCGGCTCTACGGCTCTAAAAAAGTTACAGGGCGGCTCTACCCCAGGGCTCGCGAGCGTATGAAATGTTATTCCAAAAATACTATATTGTCGGTAAATATTGACATTTACCGACAAATTCATAAGATATCAATATCTCATCAAAAATTTCAGATCTCGCATTGGAACTGGTTCACGCCAATGGGTTAGTGCGCGCGCGCTTGCGCTTGGTAAGGCTCCGGTCACTACCGTACTCGCTATTACCTAAAGTTCGCTTCAGAATAAGTGTCCACCTAAAAATAAGCGGACGCCTATCATGTCAGATCTTCCCGTTCTTCCCTCTGCCCGTTCACGCCGGCGTCGCACCATTGCCGAGAAGTTGCAGATCGTTCAAGAATCTCTAGCGCCGGGCGTGTCGATCGCCTCTGTGGCTTTGACGCATCGCATCAATGCGAATCAATTGCACAAGTGGCGCTGGCAATATCGAAACGGCGAACTTGGTGCGTCAGACATGACTGCTGTTTTACTACCCGTACGCATATCAAAGGCTTTGCAGCAAGAGCATCAAGCCTCTGTTCAACAGCATAGCTCAACTGAGCCAGGTTATGTTGAGATCCAAATCGGTGAGAGTCGTGTTTGGGTGCATGGCACTGTTCACGTTCCCACACTACGCGCAGTTTTTGCTGCACTTGGCGCATGATTGGGTTACCCGCAGGCACACAGGTTTGGCTGGTCGCTGGCGTGACTGACATGCGGCGCGGTTTTGATGGTTTGGCGGCGCTCGTGAAAAGTTCGATATTAGAAGACCCGTTCAGTGGTCACGTTTTTGTGTTTCGAGGCCGTAGAGGCGATCGCGTCAAGGTGCTGTGGTGGAGTGGCGATGGTATGTGCATGTTTGCTAAGCGGCTTGAGAACGGTCACTTCGTTTGGCCCGAAGCCAAGACCGGAAGCGTCCATTTATCGTCGGCACAGCTCTCAATGTTGCTCGAAGGTATCGACTGGAGACGGCCTCTTCGCACACATAAACCAACGCAAGTCTAAGCTTGTGCATCAATGCAACAACTACCTTGAGAGCCCCATATTTGTTGGGTTTATTTGAATTTTATCTAGATAAAATCATACTGACTTGATAAAATGATACCTATGCAAACAAGACGCCAACTCCCCAACAATGTCGCTGAATTACAAGCGCTGTTGTCGGCGCAGCTTGTAGCGTTTGATGCCTTATCTAATGAGCACAATGCGGTCAAAGTTGAACGCGACGATATTAAAGTCGAGCGCGATGCGCTTAAAAAATCTAAGCTCGATGATCAAGAGGAGATCCAGCGACTAACCCTGCTGATTGCTAAGCTCAAGCGCATGGCGTTTGGCCAAAAGTCTGAGAAGCTTCGCACGCAGATCGATCAGCTCGTACTCGAGCTTGAAGAGATGCACATTGCCCAGGGTAGCAAGATCCCAGCAGCTACGCTCCCAAAAACAGACGAACGAACACCGCCCAAACGTCGTGAGCTGCCAGGCCATCTGCCGCGCGATACCCAGACCCATATGCCAGATCAAGCCGCTTGCCCTGCTTGCGGCGGTGACTGGCTAGCGGTTGGCGAAGACGTCAGCGAGGTCCTTGAATACGTACCCGCCAGCTATCGCGTGATTCGCCATGTCCGCCCGCGCCTGGCCTGCACGTGTTGCAATCGTATGGCGCAAGCGCCAGCCCCGAGTCGGCCGATTGCTCGTAGCTCGTTCGGCCCAGGCCTGATTGGCCATATCATTGTGGCCAAGTATATGGATCACCTGCCGATCTATCGCCAATGTCAGCAAGCTGAGCGCGAGGGCGTTGAGTTAAGCGAGAGTACGGTTGGTGACATGATTGGCGGCGTGCACCATTTGTTCAGACCTTTAATGGCTGCACTGCAGCGCTACGTCTTTGCAGCGTCTAAGCTTCATGCCGACGACACGCCTATTGATGTGCTGGCGCCGGGCAATGGCAAAACCAAACAAGGTCGGCTCTGGGTCTATACTCGAGACGATAGACCCGCGGGGGACACGGCTGCGCCTGCGGTGTGGTTTAGATACTCACCCGACCGCAAGGGCATTCACCCTCAGACCCACCTGAAAGATTACGTGGGTATCTTGCAAGCAGACGCGTACGCGGGGTACAACCAAATTTACGAGACTGGTCGGGTAATTGAGGCCGCCTGCTGGACACATACTAGGCGCAAGTTTTACGATATTCACGATGCACAGCCAACGCCGGTTACGGCCCACATGTTGGCCCAGATCAGTGAACTCTACAAAATTGAAGCAGGTATCCGTGGCAGCCCACCCGAACGTCGCCAAGACGTTAGACACGAGCACTCAAGGCCAATTGTTGAGGCGTTACACACGTGGCTCAAAGAACAGCTCTCAACCTTGGCGCGCAAGTCCGTGACAGCCGATGCCATCGGCTATGCCATGAATCAGTGGCAGGCGCTCATCCGCTATCTGGAGGACGGTCGAATTGAGATGGATAACAACGCAGCTCATGCCGCTAGCAACATGAGCTGCGTAATGCCGCGTCCCGGATTATGCCGACTTGTATTGGCAAGCCTGCATTCCGGCTCTACGTTCAGGGATCGACTGGCGGCATAATCATAGGTTCTCCAGGAATCTGAGCAATGAATCGGTTGGTTTAAAGCGGGCTGGAACGGCACCGCTAGGGCTGGTATGAGCAAGGGCTTGCTCCTTGAGTCCCATGTCAGCATGCAGATAAATCTGGGTAGTTTCAGTTGACTCATGACCTAGCCATAAAGCAATGACACTTATGTCGACCCCGTGCACCAGTAAGTTCATCGCTGCTGCGTGCCGCAATGTATGGGGTGTGACCTTTTTTTCTTTTAGTGAAGGGCATTTGGCGCTGGCGGTGGCCACATGGCGTGCAACGAGTTTTTGCAAAGCATCGGGACTCATCTTGCCTCCTCGTGAACTAGGGAACACTGGGTTGACGGGTTCATCCGGATTATGGCCCAGCCAGTCCTTAAGTATGGCTACAACATCAGGACGCAGAGGCGTGCATCGCATCTTTCTGCCTTTGCCAAAGCATCGAACATGAGCACCCGTGCCGAGCACGACATCCTGTCTCTTGAGTGACCTAATCTCGCTATTGCGCAAACCCGTCTGGAACGCGACAAGTAGCAAGGCACGATCACGACACCCGATCCAAGTCTTGGTATCGGGTGCGGCAATCAGTGCCGAGGCCTCTCTCTCAGTCAAAAACTCAACCGCAGCGCGCTCATACCGCTTGGAGGGAATGGCAAGAACTCGCTGGCATTGCAAACTCAACGTGGGTTCTTGGATAGCAACAGATTGAAAGAAGGCATGTATGGCGGCTAGACGTGTATTACGCGTCCGAACGGAATTGCCTCGATCCCGCTCAAGATACTGTAGAAACTTCTCGATCATGTTTATATCGAGATCCTCGACGCTTAGCTTCGAAGGTGGTCGTCCGGTTTGCTCGGCTGTAAAAGCCAATAGCAATCGGAAGGTATCGCGATAGCTTGCCACAGTGTACGAACTGACGCCTTGCTGTACGAGCAGGCGCTGAGTAAAGAACCGTTGCACGAGTGCGGGCAAATGTATAGTGTTCACAATCGATCCCCCACACCTTTAGTTTGGTCTAGGTACTTAGCTGCTTGCTCAAGAAGTTCTGGAACGGCTTCGACATACCAGTAGGTTAGACCCACCTCAACATGCCCTAAATAAGTGGAGAGTTTGGGTAGCTCACGTGAGACGTCTTTACCTTCACGGTACCACTGGACCATTCTGCTAGTTGCAAAGGTATGCCTGAAGTCCTGCAATCGAGGACCAAGCCCACGCCGTCCGTCAGACCAAGTGGCGCGCAAGCCAGTTTCTCGAGATAATTTAGCGAACATAGAGCGTACTGAGCAGGCAACCAGTCTCTTGCCGTACTCACTTATCAAGAATGCGTCGTCTGTACGACGAGAACAAATCTTGTCACGCTCATAGACATAATTCTTAAGTGCTAAATGGGTTGATTCATGGATCGGTACAAACCTTGACTTCCCAAACTTAGAGTCTCGAATAGATAATATGCCGTCTGAAAGGTCGACATCTTTATTGTCTAGTGAGATGGCTTCGCTTGGACGCAACCCCGTTGCCACAAGAAGGCCAATCAGTGTTGAATACGTCAACGCTCGCATACCTGTCGATGAGGGCAGCTCGGATGCCTTATGCAATAAGTCTTCAATTTCCTTCTGAGTGTAAATATGGGGAGGATTTCGACGGCGACGAGAACTCAGCAGCCTCGACGCAGGAACTTCTGTCCGAGCGTCAATAGCAACCATCCACCGAGCAAAGCCCCTGACGTGTCCCAAGCGTCGCGCCCAGGTGGCACGTTGAACCTGGCCTGACTGCATGGCCCAACGTAAAGCCAGTTCAGACGTAATGGATTCGGCGCGTTCATGTTCCAAAAAGTCAAGAAAGTGAGCCAAAGACTTGGCGGGCTCATAAAATGAGGAGCCCAGTGCTCGGCGAGTACTTATATATTGATTGAGGCAGTCACGAAATTTGGTCATGATGTGCCTCCCACTAGTGGCCACGGTCTTGCCACTGCACGAAGGTCCTCGAACGCTACCTTTGCATAAATGGCAGTAGTCGTTTCTGACCGGTGCCGCATGACTTGAGCGATCTGCGTCATCGAGGCCCCCTTGCGAATCATATTGGTTGCCAATCCATGACGAAACAAATGAGAAGCCCCTCGGCTTGTCGGATGGAATTTAATCCGTGCAAAAGCGCGACGGACAATATGCCCAACCGTTGCTGGGCCGCTTAAGCCGGCATGCGACGGCCAAGTGCTTAGAAAAAGTCGTCTGGTTGTGGCCTCTTGCCTGAAGTCGCAAAGGTACTTGGCGATAGCTTCACCGACATCTGTTAGAAGAGGAACTCGTTCTAGCTGCTGACCTTTGCCGTGAATAACAATCTCGCTAGAATGCCATCGAATGTCATCGAGGGTTATCGTTACGATCTCACCGCCGCGCAATCCGAGTCTAGCCAGCAGCAGCAAGATAGCGTAATCTCGACAACCAGTTCGAGTCGATCTATCTGTGGCCGCAAGAGCACTTTCCACCTGCTCAGGCGTTAGATAGCTCGGTACGGTTGTTTGACGCCACTTACGAAACACCGGTATTGCACTAGCCAAGTCAGAGGTTGTGTAACTACGCAGAAAGAAAAAATGGCACAGCGAGCGTAATGAAACCACCATTAGTCGGATGAACTCGCCAGACCTTCCTTGACTAAATTTGAGTATGTGCTCACGCATTGTAGTTACGTCATATGCACGTGTTGAGACCAATTCGCTCTCAACGCACTGTTCTGATAGATAGTTACGGACATGAAGTGAATAGACCAAGATAGAGTTCTTGGCCAGCCCCTGTTCATCCCGAAGGTAGGCAACATAACGATCGTGTAGCCCGACAAAATCAAAAGGCTTGTAGTGTGATCCATATGGTGAGTTGACTGTGACGATGCTTTGATCTGCAGTCAGCCGACTCGTCATGTGACTACGAGTTGAGCGGCGAGTGTGTTTCATGAGATTTCTCCTTGCCAGCGGAATTGCTAGCTTGAAGAAATCATACGAATTATGCCGCCAGTCGATCCCTGGACGTAGAGCCGGAATGCAGGCTTGCCAATACAAGTCGGCATAATCCGGGACGCGGCATTACGCAGCCGAGCGTGCGCTACGTACGGTCGCTCTGGGTCGGAAAAATTATTTATTCCTCGGCTCAGATGCTGGTGGCGAACGCGCCGCTACGATGTACAGCTTGCTCGGCACAGTGAAACTTAACGGCATCAATCCTGAAACATATCTCAGGCATGTACTGTCGGTAATTGCTGATCACCCGGTCAATCGTATCGACGAATTGCTACCTTGGAACGTTAAGCTGTAGTCTGCAAAAAAAACTTTATATTGCTACAAGACGGTATTGACCGGACGCATACTGCGCTTGTGGGAGCGTCGGGAGAAAAGTTGCAGCAGTTGTTGCGCAGCGGTGCGTTAGTCCGAATTAGTCGCGGCCTTTACGCGAGCCCTGATAGAGCGCTTTCTGAGCTTGACCAATTGGCGCAATTGGCAATCAAGTATCCCAACATTGTTTTTGTCTCCTGACAGCGTTACAGATTCATGGGCTTACAACTCAGAATTCTCATGAAGTCTGGGTAGCGATTGCGTCTAAAGCGCGAGCGCCTAGCGTGAGCTATCCACCACTGCATATCGTAAGATTTTCCGATCTTGGCTTGGCTGTTGAACAAAAAGCAATCGACGGTGTGGTGAATATACCGGTGACATCGGTCGCCAAGACTATCGTAGACTGCTTCAAATTTCGTAACAAGATAGGGCTGGAAATCGCACTTGAGGCAATTAGGGATGCCTGGAAACTGAAAAAAGTCTCCATGGATGAACTTTCGTTGGCAACAAATTTGCAGCAAAGATTCCAATGAAATTAGTTCACTCAGTCGCGGCCGCGATTTTCGCGATCATGGGCGTATTGACACTCGTTGGTATCGACAAGTTATTTTAAAGATGGGGCGAACGCGACAACCTGTTTGCCTCAAAGGCATCGCGCAAAAGGAAGTACTGCCGATATAGAAAAACGCTGATGACCATTCCCCACACCATCCCGGTAAACATCCCCGCAAGCATCAGGCTGAGGCTAAAGTAACCGCTATCGTTTTGCTGGAGTAGTTGCGTAAAGACGATTGCTCCCACAGTCATCCCGAGCAACATCCACCCGGCGCATAACATATTTTGCGCCACCATAGAACACAGTTTGCGGCACTGAGGCCGCAGGTACCGAAGGCTTGGTATCGCTAAAACCCCGCCTAGAAACATCCCCGCGTGCATAAACGGCATGAGTTTGAGATGTAGGGTCAACGAGTCGAGCAAAGATAAACTTTGGCTGCTCGTACAAATTTTTGCGATTATCACCAACGGAGTAATAAAAGTGTCAAGCGCCAAGCCAAGTAGCATGCCCGCAAAACCTAGCGAAAGCATGACATGGGGTGGTGATAACCCTAGTCGCTGCGGTCTGAGCCAGCTCAAGGCGTAGCAACCTAAGACAATCCCCAATAGCGCAAGCCATTGGATTGACCAAATAGTTTCTGACGCAATCAGACACACCAACGTGAGGGTCAGCGCGACGACAAGAATCAGACCAAGCGTCACCAATAAATTGGTATGTTTTCGCAGCAGGCTTATATCCAAGTTGATCTCTGTCTTGTGAATGAAGGAGGGACAAATGAGGTAACGAGTGGCTAACAAGTGATAGTAAAACTGTCTTTTTATACTGTTATGTCGCAAAAAATGAGTCATAACCGACGAATTTAGTTTATAACCTCAACTGATAGATTGCGGTTTGTTTTAAAGAATAAAAAACGAAATTTTTTACAGAATAAAAAACGAAACTTGATTAAAGAATTGATAAGAAATCTGACTAAATATTAAGCAAGACATTACTCAATGCTCAACGGAGACATAAATGATTCCTCCAGAATTTGACTACCATGCACCCGCCTCAATTAGCGAAGCGGTTAATTTGTTGAACGAATTAGGTGATGACGCAAAAATTCTGGCGGGCGGGCATAGTCTGCTTCCCATGATGAAGCTGCGTTTTTCTGAACCTGCGCATTTGGTCGATCTTAATCGTATCCCTCAACTTCGTGGCATTCGCGAAGAAGGCGGCTTGATCAAGATTGGCGCAATGACGGTTGAAAATGACATTTTAAATTCTGCCCTGTTGCAAGAGAAAGCTCCACTTTTGCCAAAGGCCGTTCGCTGGATCGCAGACCCACAGGTTCGTAATCGTGGGACCATCGGTGGCGATATTGCTCACGGTGATCCTGCCAACGACCATCCCGCCATCGCCATGGCACTTGACGCAACGTTTGTCGTGCATGGTCCAGAGGGTGAACGCTCAGTTAAAGCCGTGAATTTCTTTCATGGCTTGTACATGACGGACATGGCCTCAAATGAAATTCTGACTGAAATCCAATTCGCCCCTCTGGCTAAAAATACTGGTTGCGCCTACGTCAAACTTAAACGTAAAACGGGTGATTGGGCGACCGCAGCGGCGGCTGTCGTGTTGCAGATGACGCAAGGCAAGGTGTCTCTTGTTCGTATAGGTTTAACCAATGTGGCTGATACAGCCATGCGTGCCACCAAGGCAGAAGAACTCTTGCTTGGCCACGAAATTAACGAACAAACACTTGAGTTGGTTGCCGCAGCAGTACGTGAAATCTGCAACCCCGCCGAAGACCTGCGTGGCGATGCCGAGTACAAAACTGCCATGGCAGGCGAAATGACCAAGCGCGCGCTGTTTGACGCTGCGTCACAAATTAGCTAATTCTCCACCAAACACGGAGCTATCCCATCATGAGCAAAAAATTAGTCAGCATTAGCATCAACGGCAAAAAAGTTGAAGAAGCCGTCGAACCAAGAACCCTGTTAGTCCATTTTTTACGTGAAAACCTAAATCTGACCGGTGCCCATATTGGCTGCGAAACAAGCCATTGCGGTGCCTGTACGGTCGATATCGATGGGCAATCCGTAAAATCCTGTACGCATCTGGCCGTTCAGTGTGAAGGCAGTGACATCTTGACGGTCGAAGGCCTTGCAAAAAATGGCGTACTTAGCGCTGTACAAGAAGGCTTTTATCAAGAGCATGGTCTGCAATGCGGGTTTTGTACCCCAGGCATGTTGGTCAGAACCTATCGATTACTACAAGAAAACCCAAACCCAACCGAGGCTGAAATTCGTGAGGGCATTTCGGGCAATTTGTGCCGTTGCACCGGCTACCAAAATATTGTCAAAGCCGTGCAGTACGCTGCCAAGAAATTACAAGAAACCGCAACGGCCTAATTCTGAACAAACACACGCGACAGAACAAAAGATCTGCACAGCAAAAAGGAGATTTAAATGAATTCACCTTTGAAAGAACGTGAAGCAGCGCTAATGGGTATTGGTGAATCGCGCCTTCGTAAAGAAGATGCGCGCTTCATCCAAGGTAAGGGAAATTATGTTGACGATATTAAATTGCCCAACATGGTTTACATGGATATCGTGCGTTCGCCCTTGGCGCATGCCCGTATCAAGAAAATTAACAAAGAAGATGCGTTAAAGATCCCTGGCGTGCTGGCAGTGCTGACCGCCGACGATTTGCGACCACTAAAATTGCACTGGATGCCCACGCTGGCCGGTGATGTTGCTGCGGTTCTGGCAGATGAAAAAGTCCACTTTCAGATGCAAGAGGTTGCTGTTGTCATTGCCGAAACCCGCTACGCTGCCGCCGATGGCAAAGAAGCCGTGCAGGTTGAGTATGAAGAACTGCCAGTGGTCATTAACCCCTTTGATGCACTCTTACCGGATGCACCAATTTTGCGTGAAGACTTGGTTGGCAAAACCGAAGGTGCTCACGGGGCGCGTCATCATCCAAACGATATCTTTACCTGGCAGGCGGGCGATCAAGCTGCTGCCGATGCGGCCTTTGCAAATGCGCAAGTGGTTGTCAAAGAAGATTTGCTTTATCCAAGAGTGCACCCATGCCCTCTCGAAACCTGTGGCTGCGTGGCTTCGTTTGACCCCATCAAGGGCGACTTAACAACCTACTTGACCAGTCAGGCGCCTCACGTTGTACGAACAGTCGTCTCGATGCTGTCTGGTATCCCCGAGTCTAAAGTCAGAATCGTCTCGCCTGATATTGGCGGAGGCTTTGGCAATAAAGTCGGTATCTATCCTGGCTATGTCTGTGCAATCGTTGCGTCGATCGTCTTAGGTCGACCCGTGAAGTGGATTGAAGACCGTATCGAGAACCTGTCTTCGACGGCCTTTGCTCGCGACTACCACATGACGGGTGAGCTTGCGGCGACAACAGATGGCAAGATTCAAGGTCTGCGCGTCAATGTTTTAGCAGATCATGGCGCTTTCGATGCGTGTGCCGATCCGACTAAGTTTCCAGCGGGTCTGTTTCATATTTGCTCTGGGTCTTACGACATACCTGCTGCGCATTGCACGGTCAGAGGTGTCTATACCAATAAAGCACCTGGTGGCGTGGCCTATCGGTGTTCGTTCCGTGTCACCGAAGCGGTGTATTTGATCGAACGTATGGTCGACGTGTTGGCGCAAAAGCTCAACATGGATAAATCTGAAATACGCAAAAAGAATTTCATTCGTAAAGAGCAGTTTCCTTACACTTCTGCCTTTGGCTTTGAGTACGATTCAGGTGATTACCACACCGCTCTGGATAAGGTGCTTGATGCAGTCGATTACAAAGGCTTAAGAGCTGAGCAGGCTGCTAAGCGTGCTGACCCCAACAGCAAAACGCTCATGGGGATTGGCTTAGTCACCTTTACCGAGATTGTGGGTGCGGGCCCTAGCAAAATCTGCGACATTCTGGGGATTGGCATGTTCGATTCTTGCGAAATTCGCATCGATCCGACTGGCAGTGCGATTGCCAGGATGGGCACCATTTCTCAAGGACAAGGTCACCAAACGACTTATGCGCAAATTATTGCGACCGAGTTGGGGATTCCTTCAGAGGTCATTCGGGTAGAAGAAGGCGATACCGACACTGCCCCCTACGGGCTTGGTACGTATGGCTCTCGCTCGACTCCCGTGGCTGGTGCTGCAATTGCCATGGCGGCACGTAAGATCCACGCCAAAGCGAAAAAAATCGCGGCCTCTTTACTTGAAGTTGGCGAAAACGATCTAGAGTGGGAGATCGATCGCTTTAAAGTGAAAGGGATGGATGGCAAATTCAAGACGATGAAAGATATCTCTTGGGCTGCCTATCATCAGCCGCCTGAGGGCCTCGAGCCCGGCTTGGAAGCGGTGCATTATTACGACCCGCCAAACTTCACTTACCCCTTTGGCATTTATTTGGCCGTCGTGGATATCGATCGTGCAACGGGTGAAACTAAAGTCAGACGTTTCTACGCCTTGGATGATTGCGGAACACGCATTAACCCCATGATTATTGAAGGCCAAATTCATGGTGGCTTAACTGAAGGTTACGCGGTTGCGATGGGTCAGTTGCTGTCGTTCGATGCCCAAGGCAATATCCAGGGCAACTCACTGATGGATTATTTCTTACCCACTGCAGTTGAAACACCACATTGGGAAACTGACCACACGGTCACGCCCTCGCCCCATCACCCCATCGGTGCCAAAGGCGTCGCCGAGTCTCCACACGTGGGTAGCATCCCAACCTTTACGTCTGCAGTCGTTGACGCCTTTTCTTTTAAAGGCGTGACACACATTGACATGCCACACACTTCTTACCGTATCTGGAAAGAATTGAAAAAGCATGGCTTGAATTTGAACTGATTGAACTAGGAAATTGTGATGGAAGTCGTCATTGACAAGCAGTACCCAATACCCGCCAGCCCCGAACAGTGTTGGCAGGTATTGTCTGATGTGGTCGATTTGGCCACTTGCATGCCAGGCGCTTCCATCACAGAGAAGCTAGACGAGACGCACTACAAAGGCAATGTCAAGGTCAAAGTTGGCCCTGCCAATGCCGCCTTTGCGGGGGATATCGAGATTCAAGGTATTGACGCCGCACTGAAAGAAATTCGCATGCTGGGTAAAGGTGCGGATCGCGGTGGTTCTTCAGCCTCAATGCAATTAACAGCCTCGCTGCTGTCCCAGCCAGACGGCAGTACTAGTCTGGTAGGTAAGGCGACCGTCATTGTGAACGGCAAGTTTGCCCAGTTTGGCGGACGCATGATGACCTCAGTGTCAGACATGATCTTGCAACAGTTTGCCGATAATTTTTCTATCAAAGCTCAGGCAGTCGTTCTTCAAACTGCGCAGGCTGCTACGGGTCAAACCAGCCAAGGTGCGGGGACAGATCAACCAACAAGCGAAGCCACGGCAAGCCCTAAACCCGCTGCACCTGCGGCCATGCACACCGAGCTCAATGGCTTGGCGATTGCCTGGATGCTGATTAAAAATTTCTTCAAAGGGTTATTTGGTAAATCGACTAAATGAACGTTCAGCAAATCGCAGAGCTGTTGTCAAAGGCATCGTACATCAGCGATGACAGCCTGTCTGAAATGGTCTGGATGGGGTTGACCATTGAACGTCCGCTACTGCTTGAGGGCGAAGCGGGCGTTGGAAAGACCGCGATTGCGCAAGCGTGTGCAACCGCGTTGGGACGAGATCTATATCGCCTGCAATGTCATGAAAGTCTTGATCTTAATCAGGCTGTTTATGAGTGGAACTATAGCCGTCAACTCCTTGAGATTCGCTTACGCGAAGCAGAAGGAGGCGATAAGACGAGTTTGCGAGACGACTTATTTAGCGAAAAATTTTTGCTCAAACGCCCGCTCATGCAGGCGATCACCAGCGCCAAGCCCTCAGTACTGTTAATTGACGAAATTGATCGGGCCGATGAGGCGTTTGAAGCCTACCTGCTAGAGGTACTGGGCGAGTTTCAAATCACGGTTCCAGAGCTGGGCACCATCAAAGCCACCACACGCCCGCTCGTCGTACTGACCAGCAACGGTACCCGTGACTTGTCTGACGCCCTGCGCCGTCGCTGTTTGTACCATTACGTTGATTACCCCACTGTGCCGCGAGAGCTGAAGATTGTTCAAACGCTGATTCCCGATGCGGATATCCAGCTATTGCAACAAGCTGTCCTGTTTGTCCATCAATTGCGTAAAGAGGATCTGGATAAGACTCCGGGTATTGCAGAAACCCTGGACTGGATCAGAATCCTTTGCGCAAAAAACTTAACAAAATTGCCTGAAGATCCTCAAGAGTTTGAAAGTACGCTCTCTGCGCTCTTAAAAACGCGCAATGATCAATGGCAAGTATCCACGCATGTATTGTCCAAACTGATGGGCTCACGTCAGCGTGTTGGCATTGATGCTGGGGTTGTTGCCTCGCGGTCATAGTTGAAATTCATCCGTCATGCTTGACTCGCCCGCACCCACCGAGGAAATTCGCCGATTTGTCGCCTATTTGCGGGAAAACGGCTTTGTCATTGGTTTGGCAGAGTTTAAAGCGATGGTCGACATTACGTTGCACGCTCAAATCCGAGACCCTGCACGTATTCAAAAATGCTGGCGCGGCTTGGCTTCATCTTCGCAACAACAGTGGCATCAGTTTCCGGGTTTATTTGAAGCGTTCTGGTTTCCGGGCAAAGTCAAAGGCACCACAAAGGCCTCAGGCCAAAAGAAAACAGGTAAATCCTTACCAGAGTTAATCCAAGAGTTACAAGGCGAGGGTGGTTCAACGAAGCCCTCTGACACCGGTAAAACAATTGGCTTGAGTAGTGACGGACAAGGCGAAGAAGACGGACCAGAAAAAGGTCAGGGAGGCGCCAGTCGGGTCGACCCCCTCACCGAGAAACCCTTAGGAGACTGGTTGCCGCAAGACAGCAAGCAATTAGACAAACTCATCGCACCCTTGCAAGCCAGACTCAAACGTAAATTAGTGCAGCACTATCAAAATCATGCCCATGCGCAGAAGTTGGATTTGAAAAAGTCGATCCGGCGTGCCTCCAGCACGGCTGGCGAGTTGATCCAATTGACGATGAAGGAGCGAAAAACTATCGCCCCCAAGGTCTTTATTCTTGTTGACGTCAGCAAATCTATGGAGGCTCACGCTCAGTTTTTTTTACGAATGGCGCGCTCTTTTTGCCAGGTACTCAATGCCAGAGTGTTTGTCTTTCATACAAGCCTGATCGAGGTAACTGCTTTGATGAAACGCGACAGCGGTCGTGTTCAAGAAAAAATCAACGCAGTCACTTTCGGTTTTGGTGGTGGCACACGCATCGCCACCAATTTTCTGGCCTTTGTCAGGCAAAGTGGGTTGGGGCCCTCCGGTAATCGTATTCGAGGGTTGGGCAGACGTGATATTGTCTATGTATTGAGTGACGGCTACGATACGGATCCGGCGCAACAAACGTTAGCGGCGATTCAAACGATTCGCAACAAAGGCGCTGAACTCTTTTGGCTGCATCCGACGGTTACCATCCCTCAGTCCGAGGCGATTCAATTGAGTAAAAATGTTATTTCAGGATTTATGGCGGTAAGTCATTTGGCTAGCCTTGAAGGCTTGGTTGATTTAAGCTTAAAGCGAAAGCAGCATCCGTCACAAACGAACGAGCTACTGGAGGCATCATGGGTTGCATCTTAAAACAAGGCGGTCTGTATACCCGCGCGCGCATCGGGGCAATATTATTGGCAGCAGGCCAAGGTAGCCGCATGGGCAGTGTCCCGAAATCGTTGCTTGAGTTGCAGGGTGTGCCTTTGATCAATCGGCAACTCATCGCGCTAAGCGGTGCGGGTGTTGACGAAGTTGTTGTTGTGACGGGCTACCACCACGAGCTGGTCGAGCCCGCTGTCGAACAGTTTCCGGTAAAGGTCGTGCGCAATCCCAATCCTGAAGATGGCCAAGCCTCGTCAGTCAGGCTGGGTATTGAAGCCTTAGGCAGCAATTTTGACGCCATCATTATGGCTCTGTCAGATCAGCCTCTGATCAACGCTAACGATATTACAAAATTAATTGCGGCCTTCAAAAAACGTCCGAGTGGTGAAATTCTGATGCCCGTGGTCAATGGACAACGTGGTAACCCCATTGTCTTGAGCGGTACTGTGGTGGGTCAGATTATTGACTCTGGTCGCAACATGGTTTGTCGAAAATTCATGGATCAGCACCCTGAGCTCGTGACACCTTACGAGACCGATAACGAGCACTTTGTGTTTGATGTGGATAGCCTAGAGGATCTCAACACCTTTGCTGCCAAAACTGGTTGGGTGTTAAAGCTGCCTAAGCTTGTTGAAGAAGGTCATGAGACCAACGAGCGACCTGAACCAGCCTACCTTGCTCTGCAAAAACTGATGCTATAGGTATTGGCTTTTTTGCTCTTCAAAAACTGGTGGAACTGGTATGGGCTTTCATGCTCCTCAAGAACTGGTGTGACAGGTGCTAGCTTTCTTGTTCTTCAAAAACTGGTGATCTAAATGCTTGCTTCTTATTGGCCCGTGCCCTTGGCGACTCATCTGTGCCCTGATGCGGCTAGTATCAATCCGGTTCTAGCGCGAGTGTTTCGAGCGATGCGTGCGACTGAGGCTTTACAAAACCCTGAGTCACAAGCAGTCACTCAAGGGTTTTATGCCAGCAATGATCAATTATTGAAACGCATTGATTTGCCAGAATTCAAACAGCTGATTCAGTTCTTTGCGCACTCGCTTCAACAAACTGTCAGCGCCGCTAACAAAGACACTTGGCCAAAAGAAAGAATTTCTCTTCAGCTAGAAATTCTGGGCTGTTGGTTTCAAATTCAGAATGGCATGGCTTTTCATGATGTGCATACGCATGGCAATTGCTCTTGGTCGGGCGTTTATTACGTGCAGATTGATCACACCGAAAAGCGCATCAGCCATCCAGCCATGGGTGAGCAAAATGGCATCACTCGTTTCTATGGCCCTTACAGTCAGTGGCAAGCTGGTGCCCATATGGATGTTGGCAACGCCTACTTGCAAAAAAATACGATTGACGTTGAGCCTGCAGACGGAAAGTTAGTATTGTTTCCGGCTTACTTACCCCATAAAGCGATGCCATACGAGGGAGACCTCGATAGGATTATTGTTTCGTTCAATGCCCAGCTTCACGCGGCACAGGGTGATCAGCTTTTTGACTTTAGTGCTCGCTGAATGAGCGCACGATGCATGAGTGCTGGCAACACGGAACTGACGAGGCGATCGACCCCCTCGTTAGCCCAGTACTACATTTGCCAAGCTAACGTAAACAGGGATCCCAAACAAAATATTCAACGGAAACGTTAGGCACAAACTCAGCCCGAAATAAAGAGAAGGTGTCGCCTCAGGCAGTGCGAACCTAAGCACCGCCGGCACGGCAATGTATGAAGCGCTAGCCGCAAGCACCATCAGCATGTTGCACTCACTCCTCGAGATGCAGCCAAAATACTTAAAGGCTTTGGTGGTGCAGGGGTGCTTGAGGTAGTAGAGGACGATGTTGGCGGCACCTATCGCGCGGTTTACACCGTTAAATTTACTGAGGCAGTGTTTGTCCTTCACTGCTTTCAAAAGAAAAGCAAGCGCGGTATCGCCACGCCGAAAGAAGACATGGACATCATTCACGCTAGGTTGAAAATTGCCGAAGCGTATGTAAAGGAGTTGCGAAAATGAAAACTCGACTTGTTGACGGCGTTGAGGTGCATCGTGGTTCTGGCAATGTATTTGTTGACCTTGGCCTGGCTGATGCTGAAAAACTTAAGATCAAAACTGGCTTGGTGATTGAAATCAGATTTGTCGTCACCGGCTTGCATAAAAAACTCTTTAATTTTTTTATCTTTGCCATCGATACGGATAACAATTTGTGCCCCTTTCAGCCAGGTATCAAGTTCTAAAAATACGACCTTAGCAAAATCACTGGCGTGATGTCAAACACACGTTCAGAAAAACTAAAAGGTGGACGTATGGTAATAGCTTGATATTCACTTGGAATTTCTGCAAGAACATTATTTGCAAAAAATACCATCGCCAAAAAAAATATTCGCATATTGGTCTCGTTAAATTTTTATACCAACAGACGGTGTAGTTTCCATAGCTAGTTAACAGTTGCGTGTCCAAACTTATTAAGGAATATGTTCGAGTCAGCAGTGAATAATTTTGCAAAGCAGCTTTGAGTACCGCACAAGTGTTGTTCTCCTCCAGTATCCGTTTACGGAGGAATCACTCAATCCCGAATATCAGGGATTCTCACGACACACAATCTCAGCTAATAACACGTAGAATTTTTTTATCGGTAATAGGAGCGCTGAGTATGCAAAAGTCCTGAGTGTTGGCTATCTTGTGAAGCCAGTGCAGATGTTTTCCGAGAGGCAATGAATAACGTTTGTTAATGACAATTTGAAAATACTTTGTTTCTTTGGGCATTCATATTCGTTGTTGTCAACGAAACGAGTGTTTCGAATGACCGAAAAATGGTGATGTCGATACCTTTGGCGTGTTCGTCTGCAACAAAAATACTTAATGGATTGGTAGGCTCTAATTTTGTGATGGCAGACGCGTAAGTTTTGGAAATTTTAATACCCTCAGATCTGATCGTTTCAATAATTTCAGCATGCTCACCTGTACTGTTCGTTAAAATTTCGAGGCTCTGAGTAATCGAATTGAGTTCGTTGTTTCTTTCTGCGAGTCGTGACTGCATTGTTTGCGCCTGTTCACTCCAAAATCTGAGCAGAACGTTTTTAAAATCCTGTGCTTGTCTTCTGGTGGTAATGAGTCCATCCCTGGCAGTTATGGCAAATTGTTCAGCAGACTTTAATTTGGATAACTCGCTTTGGCATTGACTAGTAACAACCTTGGCTGGCGTATCAAGTTGGAGAACAAGTTCTCCCCATTTCTTTGACTCTGCAAAAAGAAAGGGATTGATGTCTTCACGTTTCATGAATCCTGGATCAACGCCATTGTTTGCGAGTAACTTGAGGTATTCAGTGTCCTGTAACGCATGCGTGACGGCTTTTTCAATTCTTTCTATGCTTTCAGCAGTCATTTTGGGCGGTCCCAGTAAAACATACCAGGATTCTGCTGCAAAGCCAGTTAAACCACTCTCGCTAATCGTAGGAACCAGAGGCAACGCTTTTGAACGTTGACTGCCAGTTGTTGCCAACACACGAAGGCTACCGTCTTTAATTTTAGGTAATGCCAAGATGGATGCAGGTAGCATTAAATCGACAGTGCCACTTGATACAGCCTTCAAGGCATCCGCACCTGCACTAAAAGGTTTGTGAATCATTTCCATGTGTGCTTGCTTTGCAATTAACTCAGCAACCAAATGATGCGGACCCTTGGTGCCCGTAGAGCTGTAAGTCAAAGAGGTACGCTTTGCTGCGTCAAATAATTCTCTCGCGGTACTAAAAGGGGATGAGTTAGAGACCATGAGTAAATATGGCGCAATTCCAATCAGCGCAATAGGTGAAAAATCATCTGCTTTATAGCTTGGACTTGGAGTAATGCCGAAAGCGATTGCATGGCTTGAAACTGTGGCCATCATCAGCACTTTTGCGGTTGGATCCGCAGTAAAAATTTTATTGGCCGCGATAGTTCCTGAGTTGCCTGGGATGTTTTCGATGCGAACAGATTCGCCTAAATAGCCAGCTATTTTCTCCCCTAAACCGCGAGTCAATACGTCTGTAGAGCCCTGGGCAGCAGTAGGAACAATAATTGTCCATGGATCGCTAGCGAGAGCAGTAGTTACAAAGAAGACAAGATTCAGGAGTACAAATGACAATTTGAATTTATTCATTTTTGATGCCAATTGAAGTAGACTCAGTTCGCACAACGTCGTGTTTGGATACTTCACTCCACAATACCTGAGGAATTATGAATCGCAGAATCTTTTTGTCAATTTCTGTTTTTTTTAGTTCTTTTTTCGGGTTTTCATCTAAAGCGGAAATACCCAAAAGTGATGCAAAATCCTGGCGCGCGGGTAATGTTTTACACATTCTTCCTTCTGTCAGCGATACTGAGTTGTTAGTAAAAATTTCAGTTAAAAATGCTTTATCTAGCCCTCCTGAGTTACATGTTGGTGTGCAAAAGCTAAGGGGTATCCAGACCGATAGTGAAGGAAAGTTCTGGCAGTTCCATGCAAAGGGTTTACTTGCGCAAACCGAATATCAATTGAGTCTGGTGGATCCATCCGCCACAGATACAAAGCTTCTATGTGACCCTTGGGCTTTACAGACATTTCCGGCTCCAAGTACAAATATTTCCAACATGCGTTTATTGATGTTCACATGCACCGGTGGACATGAAATGCATGGCTATTTGCCGACCGCAATTCGTAACCGTTTGCTCAAGCGTGCGCTTTCATTCAAACCAGACGCAGCCATTGCAAATGGAGATCATGTGTATTGGGACTTACGGTCCCCATTGACCGCGATGAGCCTTGGTCAGTCTGAGAGCGCTATAAATTTAGTCGGGCTGCCAGAGCGCTCCTTACCAATTTTAGGTTCAAGTAACGAGGAGTTTTTGAAGAAAACAGCTGGTCCACAAATTGTTCCTGTGTATGGCACAGACTTTCGGTCAACGCCTACCTTTTTTATACAAGATGATCACGACTATTACGAAAACGATGATGCTGAAGACAATATCGTCACTTTTCCTCCCGATCATTTCATGACAGAAATGGCGAGAACTACTCAACTACTTTATTACCCAGAATTTTTACCGGATGCAACAAGACCTGCGGGCTTACCTGGGTCATCTGCTAACGGTAAAGCTTTACCTATTTCTGAGAGCTTTGGTACTTTGAGATATGGAAATTTGGTTGAAGTGTTGATGTATAACGTTCGCAGAACGATGACGATGGCAGGACAGACAGCAGTGTTCTTACAAGATACTGTGGAGAATTGGTTGCTGGAAAGGATGAAAGAAGATTCGGTAAAACATGTGGTGAATGTTCCCTCAAACCCACCCGGCTGGAGTGCTGGTAAATGGGGGGAGTGGTATCCTGACGTTTTTTCTTCTGAAGGAAAACTAACAATCGACAAGCCCAAGCCTTACTGGCAAACAGGTTGGGTGAAACAGCATGATCGATTATTGAAAGCGATGTCAAGTATGAACAATCGCGTCCCCTTAGTGGTAAGCGGTGATTTACATGCAAGCGCTCTCGGTAAAATCACTAAAACCGCTGATATTGATCTAAGCGCGAATCCTGTCATCGCGGTACTTTCAGGGTCGATTGGTACCCGTGATACCGGTTGGCCATCTGGAAAAAGAAAAACACTGCCTCAACCCTCCAAGCATTTAGAAATGCAGGAAATCGTCAAGCCGATCGAGTTGCATGGTTTTACTATTCTTGACTTCAGCTCCGATCACATAAAGTTGCGAATGTTTACTTGGGACAAGAAAAATCAAAGTATTGAAGATATTGACTCGCTTGAGCCTTATAAAACTTTACACTTGTGAGTACGAAAAACTTATAATTCCCAATCGATTCACACCAAAGCCACCCTACTGAACATGACACAAAATCAAGCTAGCGAATCCAGAATTCATTTTATCGGCGGTGAAAAAGGTGGGGTCGGAAAATCCATGGTGTCCAGGCTCATCGCCCAGTACCTGATTGATCGCAAGCTACCCTTCGTAGGCTTTGATACAGATCGCTCGCACGGTGCTTTGTTAAGGTTTTATGCTGACTACGCTTCGCCTGTGCTGGTTGACCATTACGAGGCACTTGACCATATTATCGAGGCTGCTGTTGAGTTGCCGGGCAGACGTGTGCTCGTCGATCTGGCTGCTCAGACCCACCAACCACTGATGCAGTGGATGGACGAGTCGGGAGTGCTTGCAATGGCCGAGGAAGGCGGTTTCTCGCTCAATTACTGGCATGTTATGGATTCTGGCCGTGATTCAGTCGATTTATTAACCCCGATACTTGATCGCTTTGGTGGCCGGATTCCTTTTGTGTTGGTTCTGAATCAGTTGCGTGGCAATGATTTCAGTACGCTTGAAAAATCAGGTGAGCTTGCGCGCGCGCAAGAACTCGGTGGCAAAGTCCTCACGATCAAACACCTGCATGACGCCGCCGCCCAGAAAATCGATCGAAACAACAGTAGCTTTTGGTCTGCGCAGCATATGGGTTCGAGCGAAACAGGACTCGGTTTGATGGATCGTCAGCGTGTCAAGATGTGGTTGAGCCATGCCTATTCAGAGCTTGCCAAAGCAGGTCTCTGAGCTACCGGAGCTATCACTTTAAGCTTTGATAAATTTTCAATGCTTCTTGAGCGGCAGCCTGATCGTTCATGGATTTCATTGTTGACTCATACGAGACCTTATACGCTTGTTGAAACTCGGCACTCGAACCATAGTGCGTCTTTAAGGTTTCAACCGTGTGCATCAGCTTATCCAAATTAGGATTGTCGCCGCTCATGCCTCTGAGCGCCCTTTGTATTAAGCCCGCGTAACGTCCCATTTCGGCCGCGTTGGCCTGTGGGGCACTAACACTGTCATGACAGGCAATAGACCTTAATTTTTTGAATAGGGATAACGCCATAATCCCATAGCCACCATCGTTTGCAGGCTTGATATCATGGGTTGGCACAGGTTTATTCTGGTAGTTTTTCAGACGTCCTGTATTGTCATACACACTTAATACTTTACCCTTTGCTTCTCGATCGCTATAACTGGTTTGTTTGATCCAGCTCCACACATTTTTCCGGCAATCAATACTGAAGACATCCACTTCAGAGCCTTGTCCTCCCTCGTTGTTGCTAAATACCTGGGCGGTGACTACATCCCCTTTTTTTTCCATGATTGGGGAGTAGAAAACGGGATAAGGCGCACCACCAGGCGCAACACTTGGCGCCATGCCTAGTTTGATCCAGTCGTGCGGAGTTTTAGCTGAGGCATTCAACGTCAAGAGCAAAGCAGACGCAATCAAGCATAGTGGCAGGTGGGGCATTTAGTTTTATCCAATGATTACAACTGAGATCAAGTATTATTTTTAACCTAAATATCTTACATTTACTGATAGCATTGCAATCGAGCATTCCTGCCTGGCCTGATAAGCTAAGGATTGATCGACTCAGACTGGTCTTTTCTTGATATCGCGCCGGTTGTTTTCAGCGTCGATGATCCTGAGGGTAATTATCATGTTCCCTTGACTGTGACGCCTTGGGCGCACTCAACCTACCGCGGCCAATAGCTCTCACCTCTCCCATAGGGGCGGATGCAGTATCGCACCTTGGAGGCGCTCAATATGCGCGGCCATTTGTAAAATTAAACTGTCAGCGTATCTGGCACCGACTATCTGTAAGCCTACTGGTAGTCCACGCGCAAGCCCCACAGGTACTGAGCAGGCGGGTGCCTGACTGTAGTTAAATAACGGCGTGAATCCCGCGTGTCCTCTTGGACCAGCCTCTTTGCCGCCGATTATCCTGGGTCCCAAAGCGTTGACATCCCATGAGACAGTGGGGGTAGTCGGACAAAGTAATAAATCATAGCGTTCAAAAAATTTCGCATAGGCTGCGTAGATGTGTTCACGCAGTATCAAGACCTTGGTGATATCAACGGCAGTATGTTTTCTTCCTAAAACAATTTGTGCAGCGATATCGGGGTCTATGGTGTCGGGCGCAGCATCATAGGCATCGCCATGTAGCGCTGCGAGGCCGGCTTGCTGGAGTTTAAGTAAAGGGTATTCTTTAACACCGTCAGGCCACTTCGGTGAAGCGAGTTCGACGCTATAGCCATCTTGCTCCAGTCTTTTGATTGTTTCCTCAATGAGGGCTTGCACGTCTGCATCGATAGCAAAATCGCAACCCAGGTCGGGACTATAGGCAATACGTAATTTTTTATTTGGTTCGTCAGCCAGGTTCAAATGTGAAAGTTCAGAGTGATTTTTTTGTGAGCCCCAGTCCAGAGCATCGTAGTCAAGCAAATGCTGCCACATCAGTGCTGCATCTTTCACGTTACGAGCGATCTGACCCATCACCGAAAGCCCAAAATTCGGCTCGTTAAAACCAGGGCCACAGGGGATCAAGCCAAACGTTGGTTTCATTCCAACGAGTCCGCAGTGCGCGGCAGGACGTCGGGTCGAGCCCCCAGCGTCAGTGCCCAAGGCGAGCGCGCCTATCCCTGCTGCGACTGCGCTGACGGCTCCGCCAGAGGAACCTCCCGGGGTCAGGCTGGTATTCCACGGTGAGCGTGTTTTGCCATAGACGAGATTATTTGAAACGCCTTTGCAGGCGAATTCAGAGCAATTGGTAATTCCAAGAATAATCGCGCCCAGTTTTTTTAAGCGTTGTACTGTCCAGGCATCGGTCGGTGCGACAAATTCTTTAAACAGCAAAGACCCTTGTGTAATGGTTTGACCCTTGACCCAGATATTGTCTTTGATGGTGATCGGCACACCTGCTAATGGCAAATGCTCACCTTGAGCGATACGTTGCTCGACGGCACGGGCCTGTTCGAGGGACCAGTCATCATTGTGTTGTATGACAGCGTTCAGTTGACTATTTACTTGATGCAGTCGTTCGAGTACGCTCTGAGTGACCTCAAGCGCCGAGAGTTTTTTACTGTTCACGCCTGCGGCGATCTCACAAGCATCCGTCTGCCAAAGTTTTTGCATCATAGGCCTTTTCAAATATTTTTAATCCCTTCTACTGGGAACTTTAGGCTTTTGGCATGTAAATTGCGAGCATTCTCTAAGAAAAAATGATCAAAACCCTTTTGTGAATATAAATTCTGCTGGTCTGGGTCTGATCAGCTTATTCGAGGTTTTAAATGACGTTAGCCCCAGAGACAACTGACGCTCCCCAGATTTCAGACAGTCAAAAACTGAATCCTTCGGCTTTTGATCTAACGCTCGACGCCATCGTGCAGCGTTATGCAGGAACCTACCAGCCAGCTGTCGCGGGTATCACCTGTGAAATCAAGATCGTCATGGAGAGGGTGGTTGGCCTCTCCAAACGGCTGCGCCAGTAACGCCAGTAACGCCAGTTTGCCGGGTCTAGCCGTCCGTCTTTAGTTATTGACCCAGTTCATCGCGAACGATTTTCGCACCTTGGACGAGCGCCTGCAGTTTGCCAAAGGCAACCTCGCGCGGCATATATTTCATTCCACAATCGGGCGCAGGGATTAAATTTTCTGCGCGAACGAATTTCAAGCCCACGCGGATACGTGCAGCGACTTGCTCTGCTGTTTCAATGCTGTTCGTGCCTAAATCGAGCACGCCGAGCATAATTTTTTTGCCGGCCAAGTCACTCAAGACCCCCAGATCCAATTTAGGTTGCGCTGCTTCGATAGAGATTTGTTGTGCGATTGAATCGCTCAACCCAGGTAAAAAGGAATAGCCGGTTGGTTTCTGGCCTTTAACGACCGCGGCATAACCGAAACATAAATGCACGACGGTTGGAATGGTGAGTCCCTGTAATGCTCGGTTGATGGCTTTAACGGCGTAGCGATTGGCTGCGTCCGGATCTTGTCTGAGCCATGGTTCGTCGAACTGGATGATGTCAGCGCCCGCCTCCTGCAAAGCCAGTGCTTCTGCGTTGACCGCCGCTGCAAAATCCATCACCATGGCTTCATCGTCATGGTAATACTCATCTTTCGCTTGCTTACCGAGGGTAAAGGGGCCTGGCAATGTTATTTTGCATTGTCTGTTCGTGTTCGCTTTCAGGAACTCCAGATCCTTGACCTCGACCGCGTGTGTGCGGGTTATTTTTCCGACTACACGCGGAATAGGCGTCTCGATACCTGCTTTGGAGATGACCATTGCAGGTTGTTTGTCATCGATACCGTCCAGAGCATTGGCAAAGCGGTTGGAGTAGCTTTCCCGGCGGATTTCGCCATCGGTAATGATGTCGATACCTGCCTGTTCCATATCTCGTATCGCCAGGATCGTTGCATCGTTTTGCGCCTGTTCCAGATATGGCTCTGATACGCGCCACAGTTCGTGCAAGCGCGTGCGAGGCACGCCTTTTGAAAGCATTTCGCGGTCAACCAGCCAGTCGGGTTGAGGGTAACTGCCTACAACCGTCGTTGGTAATAAATGTTGGTGGTTTATTTTTTTTGTCATGATTAATGTTGTCAGTTGCGTCGTCAGCTCAAGGGCTAGTTAGCTTTTGCACCGGAGTCGCGCACAATTTTGCTCCACTTGGCCAGTTCGGTCACTGTAAAGTCATTGAACTCCTGATAGGACATTGGGGTAATGATCATGCCGAGTTCAACAAATCTTTTTTGTACAGCGGGGTCGCTTAAGACTTTAGTCGTTGCCTGATAGAGTTTATCTACAACGTCTTTTGGCATTCCGGCAGGTCCTGAGAGTCCCCACCAGGGACGAAGTTCGTAACCGATGACCGTATCGCCAATCGGTGGGACTTCTGGTGCGATGGGGCTTCGTTCTGCAGTAGCCACGCCAAGAGCTTTGAGTTGTCCTGATTTAACGTGGGGGTAGATCACTGGGACATGGTAGAACGTCATCGAGACTTCGCCGGCGAACAAGTCCGTTAATCCCTGAGTGATATTTTTATAAGGAATATGCTGTATATCAATCCCGGTCATGGTTTTAAGTAGCTCGCCCGCCATGTGTGGGGAGGTGCCTGAACCCGCTGAGATATAGGTGAGTTTGCCCGGATTGGCTTTTGCATAAGCAATCAACTCGGCCATATTGCTGACCGGTATCTTTTGGTTAACGACCAGCATATTTGGTGCGGACACCATCAGGGCGATGTGGGTAAAGTCTTTGACCGGATCAAACGAAACGTGCGAGTAAAGCGCTGGGTTGGTCGCATGCGTGGCACTGGTGGAAAAGGTCAAGGTGTAACCGTCGGGTGCAGCGCGCGCGACATACTCGGCTGCGATGTTGCCACCCGCGCCAGCTTTGTTATCGACGACGACTGTTTGGCCAAGCACTTCGCCTAGTTTCTGGGCGTATAGCCGTCCGATGACGTCGGTCGTTGTTCCTGCTGAAAACGGTACGATGAATTTGATTTGTTTAGTAGGGTAATCTTGGGCAGCGACCTGAAGTGCCGCGAGCGCGCAAAACAGCGTCACGCCTGTGACGGCAAGTTTTTTATAAGCCTGTCTGGCAAGAATGATACTTTTTAAATTCATGTCTTCTCCTCATGAGTGGGCTCGTTTATTTTTGCTGTGCCCTCTGGTTTGGAGTTTAGCGCTCAATTGTGAGTAATATTCATCTGAAAGATCAGGGCAAACACTAGCGTGACTAATCCAGCAATATGAAATTAATTTTTAATTCTATGAATGCAAACATGAATATTGGCAACAAAGCTGGCACAGCTCTGCTGAGGGCTGTTTATACATTTTTTTTAACATCATGCTGCCTGAGCGCCGCCCCTGCCTTTGCCCAGACTCTTGACTCTTGCGTGGCTGGTTTGCGGCAGACTGCGCTGGCTCAGGGTATCAGTGCCAATACATTCGATCTGGCGATGAAAGGCGTGGAGCCTGATCCGGAGGTTCTTAAGTCCTATGGCTATCAGCCAGAGTTCAGGACACCTGTCTGGGATTACATTTCAGGCCTGGTGGATGAGGAGCGTATCGTGGACGGGCGCGCGCAGCTCGCGAAATGGGAGCAAGTCCTGACGCGTGCGGAGCGCGAGTTTGGAGTGGATCGTTATGCGATTGTCGCGGTCTGGGGCGTAGAGTCTAATTTCGGGACGATCAAGGGCAAGCGAGAGCTGGTGCGTTCACTGACAACGCTTGTCTGCGCCAACAAGAGAGAGGCTTTTTTTCGCGGCGAGTTAATGGCGACCTTACGGATTCTTCAATCTGGAGACATCGCAGCAGAGTTTCTGGTGGGGTCCTGGGCTGGCGCCTTTGGGCAGACGCAATTCATGCCAACGACGTACCAGCGTCTGGCGATTGATTTCGATGGTGACGGGCGTCGCGACATTGTGAATTCGATTCCGGATGCGATCGGATCAACAGCTAATTTTCTAAAAAAGGCAGGCTGGATTGCTGGCGAGCCTTGGGGGTACGAAGTTAAGTTACCAGCCAATTATTCCGGACCCTCAGGCAGGAAAACCAAGCAGAGTCTTGCTAAATGGTCGAGCCTGGGTATCAAGCCAGTCAAGATTCAGAATAACAAGGCGACTCAGGCTGGCCTGGCTAGTAACATGCCGGATACGACTCAGGCAGCACTTATCCTGCCTGCAGGAGCTGAAGGCCCTGCCTTTTTGGTATTCCGTAATTTTGATGCCCTCTACAGTTACAACGCTGCGCAGACCTATGCGCTGTCGATTGCTCATTTAGCTGATCGAATGAGGGGCGGGGCAATGATCCAAACCCCTTGGCCAACAGATGATCCCGGTACGAGTCGTGCCGAGCGCCGGGAAATACAGAAGCTTTTGCTGGCGCGTGGTTACGATATTGGTGAAGCGGATGGCTTGATTGGCAACAACACGCGTCGCGCCATCAGCGATTTTCAAACGCAAAATGGGCTCATCGCGGATGGCCGCGCAGGTCAACGAGTGCTTGGCGCATTAAGAAAAGCAAAAAACTAGAGTTCTTAGTTTAGTATTGCCCGAATGGGCTCGATCGAGACGGATTCTTTAATCGAGTGCGAGCTATCGGCCAATGCGATTAACCCAAGTGCCACGACGATCGTAATGGTGGTGATGCCAAGCGCAAGGGCACTTGCACGTTTTTTCTAAATTTTTAATGGCGACTATCTTAACCATATTTGCAGGATCTGCATATAATCTTGGCTAAGTTCAAACGTATTGTTTTTAAAGCGTAACTCAATCTTATTTGGAAAACTCATGTCCCTCTTATCAGTGTTACGTAATATTTTGCTCACAACTACGTCGGCGGTCATTTTGCTCGTGACACCAGGAGTTCAGGCTGAAACCAAGGCTGCGCTGGATATCGCCTCAAAAGAAGCGCTCAATCACCTCATCGCCACTGTGCCAGCGGCCAAAGCTCTGAGTGAAAAAGCCATTGCCATCCTGGTATTTCCTAGCATCACCAAGGCGGGTTTTATGGTGGGTGGGCAGTTCGGAGATGGCGTAATGTGGAAAAACGATAAGCCTGCTGCCTACTACAACACCTCGGGTGCGTCGTTTGGTTTGCAGATGGGTGCTCAGACCTACGGTTACGCGATGTTTTTCATGAAAGAGTCTGCGCTCAAGTCGCTTGATAACGCAGATGGTTTTGAGGTCGGTGTTGGTCCAAGCGTCGTGGTGATTGATCAAGGAATGGGCGTTTCACATACGACGACGACAATGCAAGATGATATTTACGCCTTTGTGTTTGGTCAGAAAGGTTTGATGGCGGGTATCGGGATACAGGGTAATAAGATTACTAAGATCAATAAATAATTTTTTATCATCCAAAAAAGCCTCAAATGAAAAAACAATTCATTAAGCTCGCGTCTGTTCTATGTCTCGGGTTGATAAGCCAAGCCTCGTTTTCTGCTGATCAATCAGCGCCAATCCCTATTCCGCAGGTTTCAGAGCAGGTGCGTTACTCATTGACTCCCTATCTCTGGCTAGTCAATGTAGGAGGCGATCTCAACTATAAGGATCGGACCCTGGTCGATCAGAAATTCTCAACCAGTCAGTTGTTATCCAGCTTTCAATATGGCGGAATGCTCGAAGGCGAAGTTCACAAAGGCAATTGGGGTTTCGCAGCCAATCTGCTGTATTCAAATGTCCAGAACGCTAGCTCACGCATTCGGGATGCGGTTGATTTGGGGTCGACTACTACTGCGCAGCTAGGGATTTATAACCTTGCAGCGACTTATACGATCTTTAATTCCAAGCAAGCCTATGTGGATGCGATGGCAGGTGTCAGGATTCTTTCAATGGATACGAAAATAGACGTTAATGCCCAAGGCACGCCGCTTGGCACAACGTTTAAATCCAACAGCACAATTACCAATCCCATTGTCGGTATTAAAGGGCGTTACCGCATAGGTGAGTCTGATTATTTTGTGCCCTTTTACGCAGATGTAGGTGGTGGTGTTGATGGTACACAAATCACAACTCAGGGAATTCTCGGTGTTGGTAAGGCCTTTGACTGGGGTGATTTGATGCTGGTGTTTAATGACGTGTATTACCAGACCAAAAATGGTGGTTCGACGGCTAACCTTAATTTCTATGGTGCTGCCGTAGGTGTTACTTTCAAGTTTTAATGTGTTTTTTTAAATGAATACCTTGTATTCATTCAGGCGCTGCCCCTACGCCATACGAGCTCGTATGGCGCTTCTCAAGTCAGGAATCGCTTGCCAGACTCACGAAGTGAGTCTGCGCAACAAGCCACAGGCGCTGCTTGAGCTCTCGCCGAAAGCGACTGTCCCTGTTTTGCACTGTGCCGATGGTCGTGTGCTTGAACAAAGTCTCGAGATTATGCAATGGGCATTGGCGCAAAACGATCCTGACAACTGGTTACCTGGGTGTGATCAACCTGATAACCAGCAGCTGCTGGCAGTCAATGACGGTGACTTCAAGTATTGGCTGGATCGTTACAAATATTTTGAGCGCTATCCGGACCATCCTCAACAGTTCTATCGTTTAAAGGCTGAGGAGTGTCTGCTTCGCAGGCTTGAAAACAGACTGCGTGACATGCCTTATTTGGGTGGGCAATATCCCTGCATGACCGATGTGGCTATCTTCCCCTTTGTCAGGCAATTTGCGGCTGTTGACACGATCTGGTTTGCACAGAGTTCATGGCAAGCGACGTGCTCCTGGTTGAATATTTGGCTCGAAAGTCCTCTATTTACCAGAGTAATGGCCAAGAGCTAACGTCTCGTCCAGCGACAGTTACCTCAGTAATGCGGCGGTAACTCATCCCGCAAGCTGGGTAATTGCGTGGTTCGCTCCGCAGGCAATTGATTGCGGAGTTCGCTGATTTCACGCAGCAAAAATTCAATTTGTTGCTGTTGACGAAAAATAGTCTGATTGAGCTGATCCAGCAGATCTTCTGCCAGACTGACATTTATTTCCAGGTCATTGAGGCGTTTATTAGTCGCGTCTGTTAGATCCATCAGATCAGCTCTCAGGGTTTAGTGTTTAGGCAATGAACGCGGATCACGCTCAACCCAGCGTCCTGCTTCCACCGTCGCGATGAAGTCAGAGACAAACAGATTGAAGTAATCGGGTTCTTCGAGGTTGATGGTATGTCCTGTTTTTGGCAGCATCAGCAGACCGCAGGCAGGTAGGGTCTTTTTCAGAAAAATACCAGGCTGGATGCACTGGTCGTCTTCGTCGCCGTTAATCACAAGCGTTGGGACTTTCATGACTTTGAGTTGCTCTTCAAAATCATAGATCGATGGACGTGAGGCTTGCACGCCACGCATAGTCAAGGCTGAGCCCAGAGTGTCGTGCTCTCCCAGGTGTGTCGCAAACTCTTGCCAGCCGCGCGGATCTTTATTTTGAAGCTGTACGCGTGTAGCGCCCAGAGCGTAAGTTTTGGAAAGCTCTTTGGCGCCAAGGGCTTCGAACTGATCCGCCGTTGCGCGTGAAAGTGCGCGGTAATGCTCTTGGGTGTCTTTGGCCGCAGCGTAGCCAGCACCCGCTACAGTCAGGGAGAGCGCGCGTTCGGGCGCAGTGAGGCCAAAATGAATCGTGGCAAAACCACCCATCGATAGACCTACGATATGGGCGCGTTCGATCTTGGCCGCATCCATGACGTTCAGGATGTCCTGTACTGCGCGGGCTTGCGAATACATGCTGACATCTTGAGGGATGTCTGAGGGGGGATAGCCGCGTGCAGAATAAGTAATGCAGCGATGGCGGCGCGAAAAATGGCGCATTTGTGGTTCCCAGGCACGCCAGTCGCCGGCGAATTCATGGACAAAAACGATAGGTGTCCCTGTGCCCGCTTCTTCGTAGTGCAGGCGGATATTGTCTGATGTTGTGGCCCAGGCCATAGTGTCTCCGGTTATTTTGAGTCTAGTAGGATCAAGCGTTCACCTGCGATATTGCAACGGCGAGCGGCCTTGCGTCAACACATTGTCACAGTCCGACTTATTGGTTATTGTCTAGGGCAATGAAAAATCAGTATGCCTATGTGGAGACAATGACATGAAAAAATTCTCAATCCTTCGCCGCTCGCTGCTCAGCGCTGCCCTGCTGCTTGGTGCGTTGGGCGCGTACGGTGCTGCCGGTGCGGCCGAAATACATGTGATTACCTCGGGTGCGTTTGCGACGGCCTTCAAGGAGTTGGCGCCCTTATACGAAAAAAAATCGGGTAATACCGTCAAAACCTCTTTTGGGTCCTCGATGGGAGGAGCGCCTGATTCGATCCCGGCTCGTCTTGCTAAGGGTGAGACTTTTGATGTGCTGATCCTCGCAGGCTCAGCGCTGGATGGCTTTATTAAAAAGGGTGATGTCTCACCAGGAACACGGGTTGATCTTGCAAACTCAACCATTGGCGCTTCAGTCAAAAAGGGTGCGCCTAAGCCCGATATCAGCACTGTTCCAGCGCTTAAAAAAGCGTTGCTCGATGCCAAGTCTGTTGCTTACTCAGCCAGTGCAAGTGGTACGTATCTGTCGACCGAATTGTTCGAAAAGCTCGGGGTTGCTGAGCAGATGAAACTCACTGCTAAAAAGATTTATAGCGAACGGGTGGGATCAGTTGTGGCCCGTGGCGAGGCGGAGTTAGGATTTCAACAGGTCAGTGAACTGATTTCCATCGAGGGACTTGATTTCATCGGTGAGATCCCCGCGGAGGTTCAGCAGACTATCCCTTTCTCAGCAGGCATTACGAGTAACGTAAAACAGCAGCAGGCTGCGCGTGACTTGATTCAGTTTCTCGCCTCGCCAGAGGCTGCACCTGTTATTAAACAGACAGGGATGAATCCTATCCTGCCTAAAATGCCCTGGTAATCCGGGGCGGGTCTGTCGCAGTCAGACTTTTTTCTGACGTCCTGAGAGCACGACTACGGCGGCGAAAAAGTTCATCGCACCTGCGAGCGCCAGCGGCAGCTGATAGCTACCACTGGCGTCGCGCATGAGGCCAAAGAAAGCGGGGCCCATGGCAGACATAATTTGCATCAGGGTGGCGCAAATCCCGAACACTACGCCAAACGAGACTGCACCAAACTCTCTCCTGACAATAATGGGTGGTAGTGTTGTGGTGTTGCCAGCTGTCATGCCGTACATCAGAACTGCTGTGATGATAGCCCAGGGTGACTCTGGAAATAGGGCTGCGAGGCAGGTCGCAACACCAGCCTGAATCAGAACGACACACGCAATCACTCTGACATCAAGCCGATCGGCAAAACGTGCCAAAGCTAACCTGCCAACAAAAGCCAGCATCGCTGCCCCGGTCACGCAAAGCGCTGTTGTGTAATCGTCAACGATAGTTAGAAGTAGTGAGACTTGATGCGTCAAAAAACCAATCTGTACGAGCAGCGCGAGTCCAAAAGCAAGCATGATGGTTTGCAATTTGAAGGATTGCAAGGCTTCACGACGAGTCCAGTTTTTTGTTGCGACACTTTGCTGCGACTTGTCTGCAGGCAGACCATCCGGGGTAAGTCCAAAATCCTGCGGACGGCGTTTCAGGACGAATAGACTAATGGGCAACACTGTTGCCACCAAAATCAAACCAACACACTGCATTGCAGTGCTAAACCCAAACGAGCGGATCAGCATCAGTAAAAAAGGAACTCCCACCATCCCTCCGATGCTAGCCCCGAGCATTGCAGTGGAGAACGCGCGACCCTGAAACCGTTCGAACCAAGGTGCGAGTGAGGAGGTGATCGCTGTGGTGGACAGGCAGGACCAGCCAAGTCCCATCAAGGAAAATGCTGCAAAAACCTGCCAGACCTCGGTGACCCTACCGATTAATATCAAGCCAGTGGCCATGACACAGGCTCCAGCCCCCATCATACGACTGGGACCAAAACGACCGATCGCGCCTCCGACAAAGCCAAGCACTGTGGCGTTGACCAGAAAAGATAAGGTCAGCGCAGAAGAAATCACGCCGATCGGCCATTGATGTTCAGTACTCAGAGTGTGCAGGTAAACGCTTGGCCCGTAGAGTGCAAAAGACCAAGCGACGATCGCTACAGCCATACACCCCCACACCATCCACCAGCCGTGGAAGACTTTTGATCCGGGGCGGGCGGGCTGCACGATCAGGCTTCGGGTTGACAGGCTTGAAATGCTGGCATGGCTTCGCAGCGCGCACTGTGCGCTGCAAGGAGAGGAAACTCCTCTGGCTTGGCCACCATGGGAGCTATTTTATTGATAAAACGCCAGCCAACTGCGACGGTCAGATCTGCGAGGGTTGACTGGGTGTTACCAGGCAAATCACCGCGGGCAGCAACCGCTTCGAGCATGATGAGTCCCGCATGGATCTGGCTTCTGAGGCCTTCGAGAAAGGGTTCATGTACTTTCTCTGGCGGACGTTTCACGGGTTCGTAGACAGCTTGAACGGCCTTATCCAGGCTATTAGTCATGATGGCGCAGTGTTGCAGGATATGGCGACGTGACGCTCCGCTTGAGGGAAGTAAATGTTGACCAGGTGTCATTTCAAGTACGGTCTCAATGATGGCAGTGCTCTCAATCAGGTGTTCGCCATTGTCCAAAATCATCACAGGTACTTTGACCATCGGGTTGAACTGCTTGATAGCTTCGCCATCTTTTGCGGTGGAGAGGACTTTATGTTCGTATGGCATGCCAACCCATTGCAGGGTGACAGCAACACGGCGAACGAACGGTGAGGCATAACGGCCAACGAGAATCATGTTATCTCCAGAGGTTTTTTATTACAATTTAACCTGCATACTACCTTGCCGGTATAGAGCCGATGAAATTTTCAAATTATTTGCTGCTTGTTTTGCTACAGTCCCTCGTCGTCAGCGTCTCTAGTGCTGAAACGATACGTATTGATATGGGGGATTTCAAAATTGACCAGACAGAGGTGACGGTTGAGCGTTTTGCGCAATACGCCCAACGTAAACAAATTAAAACTGCCGCAGAAAAAGAGGGCGGAGGTTTTGAGTATGTCATGGGATGGCAGCGACGTCCCGGCTGGACCTGGAAAACACCTTTTGGCCAACCTGCTCAGCCCGACGAACCCGCGGTGCATCTCAACTGGTTTGAGGCTCGGGCGTTTTGTGAGGATGCGGGAGGTCGCTTGCCGACACAGGAGCAGTGGTCACGTGCGGCGTACACAGAGCAGCGTAGTCATCCCCCGCAACCTTTCGTTCACGGCAAGACCTATCCTTATCCAACGGGCGATCTTGCTCAAGGTGCGAACGTAGAGGGTGCCGAGGATGGCTGGGCGCGTCACGCACCGGTGGGCTCAACCAAACAAGGTGTTAATGGTTTGTATGACATGGGTGCCAACGTCTGGGAGTGGCTGGCCGACGCCCAGGGAGATACCAGACTGACAGCTGGCGGATCCTGGTGGTATGGGCCTTCAAAAATGCGTCGCGAAGCGATGCAATACAAGGCTGCCGACTTATATGTGGTGTACGTCGGATTTCGCTGCGTATACTGACAGTTATTATTAAATTGATCCTTGGCTTAAATTTCATTAGGAGTCTGCATGTCAACCCCTATTAATTCTTTGACAGAGGATTTTGCTGTCGCCCCCCAATTAGCTGCTTCAGATATGGCTGCAGTTGCGGCTGCGGGTTTCAAGAGCGTGATCATCAATCGCCCCGATTTTGAGGGCGGAGCCGAGCAGCCAACAGCTGCTGCCGTCATGGAGGCTGCTCGTGCTGCCGGCTTGAATGTTGAGTATCAACCTGTTGTCAGCGGTGGCATGACGGCCGAGGATGTTGTGCGGTTCAAGGAATTGCTGCAAACCATGCCTGCGCCAGTGCTTGCCTACTGCAGATCGGGTACGCGTTGTACGGTTCTGTATCGCGCAGCAACCGGGGCTTGATCTGGATCAAGAATTTCCGCGACTTAGCAGTGATAAGCAAGATTTATCCTCTATTTAGGATTAGTATTAATTGACACAAGCCTTTCAGGAGCTCAGATCATGTTTAATAAAATCCTTATTCCTACAGACGGCTCGCCCCTCTCAGCCCAATCCGCCAATGCTGGCATCTCGTTTGCCAGAACAAATGGCGCTGAGGTCGTTGCGCTCTATGTGACGCAACCCTTTGCCTCGACGATAGGTTTTGACGGTATGGCTGCCGCCTACGCTATTAGCGACGAAGATTATGACAAGGTAAGTGCCGATCAGGCCAAGATTTACCTGCAGCATGTGATAGACCGTGCAGAGACTGCTGGTGTCAAGGTCAGCTCTCATGCCGTGTCGAATTTCAATGTTGCTGACGGGATTGTGCAAGCGGCCAAGGACAATCACTGCGACATGATTTTTATCGGCAGTCACGGTCGCAGTGGCCTCTCACGCATGTTGCTTGGTAGTGTCACGACAAAAGTTTTGTCGCTGACTCATACTTCTACGCTGGTATATCGCGTAAAAGACGAAGCCTGAGTCAGACAAAACCTGATTTGCTTTTCAGCGTTGGTCCCGATAAAACCTTATTCAATGAGTGGTTTTTATCGGGGCTTACTAGCTTATGATACTTAATGCTTGGGGTTCAGGTGTGGCAACAGTCGTTGCCCGTGATACCCACGGAGAACAAACATGACCATTAAAGTCGGCGATCGCGTGCCCGAAGGCACCTTGACCGAATTCATCGAAACAGAAACAGCGGGTTGCACTTTGGGTCCCAATGCGTTTCAGGTTGCAGATCTGGTTAAAGGCAAAAAAATTCTGATGTTTGCACTGCCCGGTGCTTTCACACCCACCTGCTCAGCCAAACACGTCCCTGGCTATGTTGAGCATTTTGATGCAATCAAAGCAAAAGGCGTGGATGAGGTTTGGTGTGTTGCAGTCAATGACGCTTTTGTGATGGGCGCCTGGGGGCGTGATCAAAAAGTCGGCGGTAAAGTCCGTATGATGGGCGATGGCTCAGCACTCTGGACCAAGGCACTCGGCCTTGAACTCGACCTTACAGCACGTGGCATGGGTGTGCGTTCGCAACGCTACGCTGCTTACCTCGTTGACGGCGTAGTTAAAGTTCTGCACATCGAAGCACCCGGTGCTTTCGAAGTCAGTGATGCTGCCTCGATGATCAAAGCGATTTAATCGCTTTCAAGCGTGACGCTTTGGGCGCACGTTTGACAGGTAAAAACTCAATCCCGCTTACGGCTTAAATTTGCTGCAAGCGGGATGATTATTTATAACGCATGATTTCAACCATAACGACATTCCCCGCGCTGTATTTGACAACCTTGTTGATCCTGGTCAGTACGGGTTTGTTCAATACCTATATGGGGTTAAGACTCTCCGCTGATTCTGTAAGCGAGGTCTGGATTGGTACGTTAATGGCGGCCTACTACCTTGGGTTGGTATGCGGTGCGAGACTAGGCCATCGTTTGATCGTGCGCGTGGGGCATATACGGGCGTTTGCAGCCGCGGCTGTTCTGGCGATTTGCATGGTGCTTGCTCAAATGCTGATCGATTCACTCTGGTTCTGGTTGGCATTGCGTGTGATAGCGGGTGTTTCTCTGGTCACGCAATACATTGTGATCGAAAGTTGGCTCAATGAGCAGACCGATAATCTTAGGCGTGGGCGGGTTTTTTCGGTCTATCTTGTGATGTCGGGTACAGGGACCGCACTGGGCCAGTTAGCGATTACGATGTATCCGACGCTTGATGTGCGGCCTTTGATTTTTGTGGCGATTTGTCAGGCCTTGAGCCTGTTCCCAATTTTGTTGTCGGTGCGTTCGCATCCTAAAGCTCCAGTCCCTGCGCCTATTGATTTCAAATATTTCGGTCGACTCATCCCCCAAGCCTTACTGACCGCTTTTTTGGCGGGTAATATTTGTGGTGCTTTTTACGGACTCGCAGCGGTTTACGCTGTTAAGCAAGGACTTACTACAACGCAGGTTGCCCTCTATACCGCTACCACAGTGATTGCAGGGCTGGTGTCCCAATGGCCGATGGGTTGGCTGGCAGACAGGTCGAGCAGAAAGACACTTGTGCAAATCAATGCGCTTGGGATTGCTACGCTGACAGCGCTGATGTGGGGTTGGAGCGCGTGGCCATACTGGTTTATGTTGTTGATGGCCGCAGGTTTTGGAGTGTTCCAGTTCACCTTGTATGGCCTTGCCTCGGGTCTTGCCAATGAAAGTATTGATTCAGACCGTAGGGTTGGATTAACAGCTATTTTTTTGATGACCTACGGTGTTGGAGCGTGTCTAGGCCCGATCTTCGCAGGCGCTTTGATGCGCTTCGCGGGGGCAGGTATGCTCTATGTGTTTAGCACTACCTGCGCTTTGATTTTATTTTTATTCCTGCGTACTTCGCGCCAGGCTGTTAAACATTAAGCGAAAAAAAAACCGCGAGAGATGAATCCTCGCGGTTTTTTCAGCTTATTTCCAAGGCAGATATGTTTGAAACATTACCTGCCTTTCACTAGGCTTGTTTAGCCCTCGTAGGCAGACTCGCCGTGTGAAGTGACATCCAGACCTTCGCGTTCCTGATCTTCAGGGACACGCAGACCGATGATGATGTCAACCAGTTTGAAAGCGATGAAGGATACGATCGCAGACCAGATCACGGTTGTAATCACGCCTTGAGCCTGAATCCAGAGCTGGCTAGCGATGGAGTAGTCAGGTGTGACTTTGTCGGTTACGTAGTCAAATACGCCCGTACCACCCAGCGATGGTGCCGCAAACACACCAGTCAGGATTGCGCCAACGATACCGCCCACGCCGTGGATACCGAATACGTCGAGCGAGTCGTCAGAACCAAACATTTTCTTCAGACCTGTCACACCCCAGAGGCAGACTACACCAGCGATCACGCCGATCGCGAGTGCACCCATTGGGCCAACAAAACCAGCTGCAGGAGTAATGGCAACCAGACCTGCTACGCAGCCTGAGGCTCCGCCAAGCATGGAAGGCTTACCGCGTGTCAGCCACTCAGCAAAGACCCAGCCTAAAACAGCAGCTGCAGTTGCCAGGTAGGTATTGACGAAAGCTAAAGCGGCTGTGCCGTTTGCTTCGAGCGCTGAACCAGCGTTAAAGCCGAACCAGCCAAACCACAGCAAGGCTGCGCCTGTCATAACAAACACCATGTTGTGTGGCTTCATGGACTCTTTGCCATAACCGATTCGCTTGCCGATGACAAAAGAACCGATCAGACCTGCAACGGCAGCGTTGATATGCACCACGGTACCGCCTGCAAAATCCAGCACGCCTTTCTGGAACAGCCAGCCAGCTTTTGCATTCATTGCATCAAGTGATGCCGCGTCTTTAATATCGTCTGGGCCAGGCCAAAACCAGACCATGTGAGCGATCGGCAGGTAGCTGAAAGTGAACCAGAGAACCATAAAGCACAGAACTGCTGAAAATTTCGCTCGCTCTGCAAAGGCACCAATGATCAGACAGCAAGTGATCGTTGCAAAAACTGCCTGGAAAGCCATAAAGGCGAATTCAGGAATCGCAACTCCTTTGCTGAAGGTTGCTGCAACACTATCAGGCGTCATGCCGGCCAGGAATAACCTGTCGAATTTTCCGATGAAAGCACTGCCCTCCGTGAAGGCGAGGCTGTAGCCATAGACTGCCCATAAGACAGTAATGACTGAAAAGATCACCAGACATTGCATCATGGTGGACAGGATGTTTTTACTGCGTGTCAGACCACCGTAAAACAATGACAGGCCTGGCAAGGTCATCAGCAGTACCAAGGCAGTCGAGAGCAACATCCAGACGGTATCACCTTTGTTAGGGACGATCGCGGCTGGTGCAGCGGCAGGAGCTTCTGCTGCTGCGGCTGTTGCTGCTGGTGCTGACACAGCCGCTTTAGCGTCATCAGCCGCAAAAGCGGGGGAGGAAATCGATAAGCTTGCGCCACCGACAGCAAGGGCCATTGCGCAGCCCGCAATGAGACGTTTCATAAGAGTCAACATGATTTACCTTTCCTTAAAGGGCTGACGTGCCGGTATCACCGGTACGGATTCGGATGACGTGTTCGAGTTGCGTGACAAAAATCTTGCCATCACCAATCTTGCCGGTGTGGGCAGCTTTTTGAATCGCTTCGATTGCCTGGTCTAGAATTTCGTTGCTAACAGCGGTTTCGATTTTCAGTTTTGGCAGAAAATCGACCACGTATTCAGCACCGCGATAGAGCTCGGTGTGACCTTTCTGGCGACCGAAACCTTTGACTTCTGTAACGGTAATGCCAGAGACACCTATCTCTGAAAGCGCTGCACGAACTTCGTCAAGCTTGAAGTGCTTGATAATAGCGGTGATGAGTTTCACGCGTTTCTCCCGGAGTTGAAATTAAAAAGTCTTGGTGACTGATATCAGAAATCCGCCACGGCCAAGATTCGATCCGTTAGGATTGACGTAAGCGAAGTTCTTGGCATTGGTACCAACGTAGGACATATTGCCAGACAAGCCGCTACCGAAATCTTTTGTGACGCCGAGTTTCCAGTCAGTGTAGGAATAAAGCGAGCTGTTTGAAGAGCTGGAGTCCATCAAGTTACCCGCCACATACTGATAGCCAGCGTGAGCATTGAGTGACAAGCCCCAGATGCCGGTATCGTAATTGACAGTCAGATCGGTGTAGTTAGACCCCGTACTGTTCGGTGTGCCGAAAATTGGTGTGACTGCGTAGGAGAATTTCAGAAATCCAGTCAGCGCATCAAAAGTAAAGTTTTGTGCGACGTAGAGTTCTGTCGTATTTGGATTTTGAGAAAAACCGGTGGAACCTGAAGTAGGGTAGTAGTACTGCAACACACCTATGTCAGCTGCAAATCCTTTAGTCCATTCATGTTTGTAACCAGCATAAAAGTCCATTTCAATCGGTGCTGAAACACTTTTGTTACCTGGCAGCGTAGAAGCCACATCTGAAATCCAGCTGATCGAGGAGTTCCAGTTACCGATGTAAAAACCACTGGAGTGTGCGTAGTCAAAACCACCCTGAATGGCTGGCTGGAAGTTCGATTGTGAAATACCGCGGTAACGGTAATCGTTAACGAGTGTGACGTTTGCTGTCAATGGGCCTGGATCTGGGGCTGCTGCAGGGGCCTGAACATCGTCGGCAGCCTGGGCGGATTCTGCTAACAAGGTACCAGAAATAGCTACAGTCAGGACTGACAGTGAAAGTACGGTGTTCCTAAGTAATTTCATGGCTTATCTTTAAGCGGTTAGGTTTCGTGGATTCATTTGTAAATCAAATTAAGCAAAAACCATGCCACTATGTATGGGCTGAAATTCATTGAATACCGGTGGGCTCTAAAATCTCATTAGCCATTAATGCACCGTCGTGGCGCTTTTGCACCAATAGAGTGCGGTCCAAGGTATATATTTTCTTGTCAACTATTCTAAACACTAGGAATCTTCTTAAGAATTGAAGAGTCACGTTAATGCAGGAATTGAAGAGTCATGCGAATAACTCGAGTACGATAGTTGAGAAAATTTTTTATACTTAAACTTGTATTTTTTAAACCAAACAAATAGATTCCAACTTTTACAATTAAATCGAGCTTTTGGTAAATATAAATCTTTGGGTGCTATCTTTTGTAAAATTCAGGTGATGCATTTAAAGACAGATCAGCCAATGTCGAATCCAGGTTCCAGTCGTTATAGCCTCATGCATGAAAAAATTCGATTGTGCTAGAATCGAATGTATAAGTTTTATTTAGCAAAGTGAGTCGTCCGTTCAGCTCAGTCTTTTAATGACTGTTAAAGGTAAAGTCTAGTCTATGTCAACGGTTGCATACAATTATGGTGGTTATCTTGTCGGGACCTATGCCAACGGAGTTTTCACTGCTGATTCAGGAATTGGCGATTCAGCCAGTGCTAGCATTCCAGCTTATGCAGGTACTCTCACGCAACCTAACTCAACATTCGTAGTGAATGGACCCGTCACAGACTCGAGTGGATATGACAATGCGGGATCTCATGCTGTTTACGTTGGTTATGTAACAGTGTCAGGTGCTCAATACATGATCACGAACGATCCCTCTATTCCCGGGACGGATCAGGCGACGCTCTTTTACCATCAGTCCAGTGCACCTGCATCGTTAAATAGTGTTTTAGCAGGTACTTCGACTCCGGCGGTTACAGCCCAGAACAATGCATTCTGCTTTCTCGCTGGCACACTCATTGCCACTAAAGCTGGCTCTGTTCCTGTTGAGAATATAAAGATTGGTGATTACGTTTTAGGTCTAGACGGCCTCCAGCATAAAGTTTATTGGATTGGCATCAAGACGATGACCTCGGCCTTTACACCTAAAGATCAATTGCCAATCGAAATCTCTGCTGGTGCATTAGCAAATGGTGTACCGGAACGTAACTGCAGAGTTATGCCATCTCACGCTATTTTGATAGCTGATGTGTTGGTGGTTGCAGGAAAGCTCGTAAACGGAACAACTATCAGACAACTCGCTCCTGCTGAGTTAGGTTTGAGCTACACCTATTATGCGATCGAAACCGAAGGTCATTTCATTATCCAGGCGGAAGGAATGCCCGTTGAAACCAAGGGTAACATCAAGGGTGATCACTTTGCATTTGACAACTGGGAGGAGTATGTAGCCCTCTATGGTGCAGACGGTCGGGATTATCCGGTTCTGCCCAATCACCGTGTGCGGTTGATTGATGAATTACCCGGTGACCTCATTGACAAGTTACCGCAGGCTGGTTGTCTGAAGAAAGCTGCTTAAGCAAGCGTTGTTTCTTTTGCAGTTTTTGGTGATTACTTAACACTGACCCATTTTGGGTCAGTGTTAAGTAATTCTCCGCACTTAAACACCTGTTTGTATCATCTGATGAGACACCAAATTGTTAACCTAAAAAGACAGGGGATTGGTATAATTAAAGTGCATTAAGAATTGGACTGGTGTCCATGCCAACCTACCTCTCCGGGCAAGGTGGTTCGTGAAAACGAATGCGGTCTCATCGAGACAACCCAACGGACGCCAGCCCTCCCCGAGAGGGCTTTTTTGTGGGCGGAGTTAATCCCAATTGCCATGCCTGACATTCGTCAAAATGGCTAAATAGGAAAAATCATCATGGACGCACAGCAACAACACGACGAACAACCTTATTTTCAGAAACGGGAGAAAATGATGCGGTCATTAAACTGCCAGGTCGGGGATATCGCTATTACCGTGAAATGCGAGGTTAAAGCGAATCTGGGAAAAATGGTTCGGATAATCGGCGAGCATGGTCTGGACGATTGGTCAGACTTTGATAAACCCCTTTTCCTCTGGGAGATTGAAAGCATAGGAAACCGACGCTTACGGTACGACCTGCCAAACGGCAAGGTTAGCTATCGCCGTAAGGGGTTGGCTCCTGACATCTTCCTGCGCCCGATCAGGGATCCCGGGGAGCTTGAGGGCATACCGAGAGTTGAGGAGCTTGAAATCTGTTTAATAAATACTGCTCATCCCCCGATAATGGGGTAGAGCCGGGTAGAGCCGGGTAGAGCCGGGTAGAGCCGGGTAGAGCCGGGTAGAGCCGGGTA
>DAIMDD010000020.1:0-46493 GCA_036725985.1 Burkholderiaceae bacterium | reverse complement strand
TAGTCGCCATCGTGGTGCCAGTATGCATGCCCTGATGTGGGCGATGAGACTTTTCCCACACTACAAGAATTATGTTTTCGTAGCAGTGGGTGAAGTAGATGCAACGAGCTTTGAAGGCCATCAAAAAATGGAAGAACTTAAAGAGAAGATGGAAAAATCGATGGCGTACTATGTTGATTTTTGTCATCAGCATGGATTATCCGCAACTTCAAAAATTGGTTTTGGCACCGATCCAATCAAAGAGTTTATGAAGTTAACGGATGAGGCTTATATTGAGTTTCCAAATGAAAGCGTTTGTTTCTCAAGCAAGCTACTTTTGGCTAAATCAAACTTCTTTACCAAGTTCTTACATAATCAAACCCCATTGGAGATTCAGGAAAGATTGCACTTTAGTGGACGTCAAATGATCCTATTGCCTATGCGGGTTGGGTAATCTAATTTCAATTGAAAATAAAACCACTTCGAAGAGTGGTTTTATTTTGCCGTTTAAAACGTAAGCGTCTAGCGAACACATGTTGAGCTAGTGTGAAAATTACGCGATAGTGTGCACAAACTAACTCGTGCACATTATGTGTAGTGATCGCGACTTGATCTGACAGTCCCCCAGTTTGCGGTACGTTCACGGAGCACCAGCTTGCAAAATCACCCTTATTTCATCGCAATTCGCTATCAGTGATTCTTAAGCAATCCGCGACAACTTCAAACGCCTTGTCCCCCGTATTAATCTGATTACCTTTAGCTTTGAATAATGCGTCGAGATAAGATTGAGGATAGTTTTTCAAAAGAACAAATCTCACCTTAGCCAAGATAAAACCAAGGCTTTCATTCAGTCTTTCATTATCTTTTGAAATACTGCCATCCCTGATGGCGAGGACCGAAACTCCAATTTGTCCAACGGCACAGCGTGCATAACCGTCTGGACCTAAACGATTCGCAACACGTGCGATGAAATTCGGATCTTCGAACAAAGTACTTTGTCCGGTTGCAGGATTAATCGGTGCTTTTCTAATTCTCTCAAGCCTTTCTTTTTCAGCTTTTTCAGCGGCCTTTTTCTCTTCCTCCTCACGCTTGATCTCATCCTTTCGGAATTGGATGGCCGACTTGCCAACGGCTTTGCCTGCAATTTCATCATTCAGGTAAGTAATCATTTCAGAGGCACTTAGCACATCCTTTGACTTTGCTGAAGGGAAATATCCTGAGGCTAATATTCTCTGGTTCGTTTCCTGCTGTTTGCTTGCATCCACTACGCCTAATTTTACTAAGGTAAAAATTTCAGCTTGAGTTGCGGGCGTTTTACCGAATTTTTTAGACCATAAAAAGTCCCACACATTGTCGTAGCCCTCGGCTTTTGCCTTCAGGTCAGTATTGTGAAAATCTAACGCGGTCATTCCAACAGTTTTGCCATCCGCTTCGTCATAAAGATAGTTAAGCGTCTCCATCGCGGTCGGGAGATAATCAGTTGAGGCGGATTGGAAATATCCTGAGCTAGCTATTCTTTTCAGAACTTCTTTATGCTGCTCGGCGTTACGAATCTCGAGTTTCTTCAAGGCCTCGAGTTCTTGTGGCTTTGCAGGTGCTTTTCCAAAATTGGCTGCCCACACCAAGTCCTGCGAATTAAGATAGCCCTTATATTTCGCATAAATTTCAATGGCTTCAGGCTTTGCTAACGAAGGGCCAAGCTTGAAATCGAACTTCACATCCTCTTTGAGCGCTGTAATATATTTTTGAACCTCAGCAGCGCGGTCAGCGATGAGATCGCATTTTTTATTCAGAATCGCTCTATAGAGTTCGTCAGGTGTTTTATACAGAACACTCGGAAGGATTTGGCTATTGCCTGACAGCCATTTATCGATCAATCCTGAAACGATCAAACCATGAACAGTATAGACAGTCTCTGGCGCAGAGGTGCATACGTTGCCTTCCAGCTCAACAGACTTTTGGCCTTTAGGGTAGACATAGAATATGGTGGCTACATCAGCAGCACTTTGACTATCCTGATTCAGCTTTTCGAGAGCCGCCTTTTCTGCGTTGAGTGCTTTCTCAGCGGCATCCTTTTTTGCTGTGAGGTTACTAGTCATTACTTGCGCTAAGTCGGAGCTTTTGATTTCAGCTATTTTTTCTAAAGAGTTTGCACTTATATATTTATTGATTGCGTCGATCTCCTTATTGTAATTTTCCAATCTAGGCTCAACGTTTCCTACCGCTCTGGATGCTCGGAATAGTAATAATTCGTAATGTGCCTGTGGTTTATTTAAGATTTTGTAAATGAGATAAATGGGTACATCGTCAGGCCGAAAGTTTTTTATATCGACAATATTAAGTTTCAATTCAACCGCGTTAGTTTTGTTGTTGGCAACTGCAATGGAATAGTCTTGAGCTTTTAATATTTCCGATATTTTATTTTTAATCAAAGGCAGATAAGGATTAAGGTCTGTGGATATTTTTTCAGACCCCATGGCGAGACTCGCGTTGTAGGCCGATAACTCTGTAAGCTTGAAGCGCTCTCTTAAATTGTTAGGATTATCCAGCCGCGTTGTAGCATCCAACATTGTGATTGGTAGTACGGTTTCCTCGGCATTTCTATTTTTCACTACTTGCGGTACCAAAGAGAACTTGCCTGACAAGTCTTTTTGCACATAGCTACTCTTCTGATTGATAAAAACTTCGATACTTAAATAATCACCTGAGTTGAGGAGAATGTTAGTAATGTTGAACGTCTGGGCATTTTTCTTATCAAAGTCTTGACCTGGCTTTGTATCAAGCTCCCATAGAAATCGATAATAATTTTCAATCAGTTTTGCATTCTTGGTACCTGTTTTCATCAAATTGATACTGTCTTTCTCATCAGGAACAGGCGCATCTTCTTGATACACAAGGCTCAATTTACAGTCGCGTATTTTTTTTCCTGCTAAAAACATATTGCCTGACAAATTCAACGCACCTTCTGGATCGCTGACATTGCCTTTTAGCTCGAAATTCCAGGTGTCACCATTATCACGTTGACCTTTAGCTGATACGGCCAATTGGTTGTCTGTTTGCTTACCCTGCCAAACTTCTACAACTTCATTTTTCGGTTCTTTAAAATGATTCTCGACTTGAAAGTTACCTTCCTTCAGCGTCAATAGTGGAAGCTTGTAGGAAAAAGCTGGTCGTACTGGATTGACATCGCTTCGTGGTCCGCACGCGACGTTCGCTTCCCAAGCGCCATTTTTTATTACTGTGACAGCTTTCTGCGAGGCTTTAGTGGTTAAAGCGGCGTTGGTAGGACTGGGTCCCGCTGCAGCAGTCGCTGGAGCTGCTGCGGACTCCGGGATTTTGGGTGTTGCCACCGCGGGAGCGGCAGTGGGTGCTGCAGAGACAGCTGGTGCGGGTGCTGGTGCTGGTGCTGGTGCGGGAGTGGGTGCGGGAGCGGGAGTGGGAGCGGGAGTGGGTGCGAGTGAAGGCACAGGAGCTGGCGCCGGAACAGGAACAGGAGCGGGCTCAGGTGCCGGAGCTGTTTTTATTTTTTCAGCATTTGCTTGCGCTAACTCTTTCTCTGCCTTAAGTTTTTCTAATTCAGCCTGAGCTGCTTGTGCTTGGGCTTTAGCCTGAGCAATCTCTGCGTCTTTAGCTTTTAATAGCTCCGCGTCTGCCTGCTCTTTTTGCGCCTTAGCTTTAACAACCTCAGCTTCTTTTGCTTTTGCAACCTCAAGCTCTTTAGCTTTATCTGCCTTGGGGTCTACTTGTTTCTGCACGGTGGAGGCAGGCGCAACCGGTACTTGTGAATTTTTTTTCTCAACTACAGGCGCAGGTTGTGCTTTCTTATATGCAAGACTAGTTAACGCAGGTTCGGTCGCTGTGAACTCCATGGTGCAATCACGCTGTTTTGCCCCCTCCTCTACCATATTTCCGCTGAATGTTATTTTCTCGGCCGATACAGCATTTCCATTAAAGTTAAAAGTCCATTTTGCCGTAGCATTGACTCCATTAATGGTGAGTTTGGCACTACCGTTATTCACCGTGCCTTCAGAGGTTAATGTATTTTTACCTCCGGTAGTCGTGTAACTGGCGCTGATGCGTCCACCACTAATTGTATAAACATTGGTTCTGGTGAAGGGTCCCGCTTTTGGATTGTTAGCGTGGACAGAACAACTAATGAGGCCATTCCATTTGCCGTCATAATCACCCGTAGCCGCTATCACCGAACTGGTGATCAGCAAGGTAACCAATGTATAAAAAGTGCTGCGGATAAGGTTGGCACTCATAGTGTCCCCATTTAGTTGCCAAACAGAGTACTAATTTTCCTAGTTACCCACAACACATTTATGCTAGGGTTATTAAATTAGATCGTCCAAGGAATGCCTTCATGCTCGCGCATCACGAATTTGACAATTTTTTTACACATACGGATCGAGAGATTCGAGCTGCAGTGCACCAAAAATTAGAAATCGATCCAAAAACGCTAGCTATTCTGAGTCTCTCGATGGTAGCCGGCAAACTCCAAACCGACTGGGTACCTGAGCACGTCACGCAATGCGTCGATGCGGGGTTAGGTCGCACCGAGATTGGTGAAACCCTAATGCATGTCTATTGTTACGTTGGGGTATATCCCTCTATCGCTAGTTTTAAGATTGCCGCAGCAACGCTTCAGGCACTTGAAGCCACAGGAATACTCAGCTCTGAACAAGCTGAAATTCGTAATGCGCCACCACCGACAGAGACGGCCGAGGCTAGGATTGCCCACGGTTTACAAATCAGAAGAGATATTTTCGGAAATGAAAATATCGAACAGGCACTAGCCGATTCCGATGCGTTTCAAAATCTTTTTAATGATCTGACACATGACTTCTGTTTCGGCAATATCTGGGCAAGATCTACTTTTGACTTTCCGATGCGAAGCCAACTCTGTCTGGCTATCGCTTCGGCCACTGGACAGATTGGCGCGGTAGAACGTCACGTCAGGAGCGCGGTCAATAATGGCGTCAGTCAAAAACGCATCGCTGACATATTTTTACTCGCCTATTTATATGGCGGTGCACATCATGCCCATGCAAGTTTTGAAGCCGCACGCAAAGCGTTTTCAGCGATTGAAAAAGAGAAAAGCTAATGCACTCAATCACGTGCTCAATCATGCACTCAAGACTCTCAAAATTCTTATCAGCAATCACTTGTTTAATAACTGTCGCGTGTTTAACTACTTTGCCACGAATTGCCGTTGCTCAACAAGCAACTGAAACTTATCCAAGCCAGCCTATCACTCTCGTGGTCGCATTTAGTGCGGGCGGAGCGGCTGACGTGATCGCGCGTAATTTAGCGCCAAAAATTTCTGAATTACTCGGCACAAGCATTATTGTTGAGAACAAACCTGGCGCGAATGGCAATATTGCTGCGAGCTATGTTGCCAAAGCCAAGGCAGATGGTTACACCTTGCTAATGGGTTTTCCTGGTCTAGCCAGTAATCCTAGCCTTTATAAAAAGTTGTCCTATGATCCGTTAAAAGATCTGATACCTGTAAAAATGCTGGCGAATGCACCCGTATTGTTAGTAACTTCACCCTCACTGAATGTTCAAAATTTAAGTGATCTGCTCGCACTCTCGAAAACTAAAACACTCAATTATGGTTCTGCTGGTCAAGGTGCTTCAGGACATATGGCAGGCGAGTTGTTCAAAATGGTGACAGGAGTTCCTATGCAGCATGTCCCCTATAAGGGAGGCGCGCCAGCTCTGAACGATTTAATGGGGGGGCAGATTGATTTGATTTTTGATAGCGTCCCAAGCTCAGCACCACTGGTACAAGGTAAAAAAATCAAGGCACTAGCCATTGCGGGAAATGCGCGTTCAGTTAGCCTGCCTGAGGTTCCAACCTTTTCTGAGGCAGGACTCAACAACTATTACTCTGATACCTGGTTCGGTATTCTTGCAACGAAAGGAACACCAGAGGCGGTGTTAGTCAAATTAAAGAAGATTTTCACACAACTTGTTCAAGACCCTGCCGTTCAAACAAAGTTTACAGAACTTGGCTTAGTTCCAGACTTTGGTAGTTCTGAAGATTTTGTAAAGTTTATCGAAGCAGAAAGTATCAAATGGTCTAAGGTCATTGAAACTGCAAAGATCCAGTTAGATTAGTTGTATTTTCTAACTAGCAAGTGAGAGTTTGTTAATTTGCGCTGAATCCTGACCAGGTCGGTTTTCGATGCAAATCAACAGCAGAACCGCCTTTACTCATATCGTCCTGTGTATCTACATTTCCTGGGGAGATATTAAATACAGTAAAAACCTTTGGCACTAAACGCCGAAACGTAATCCCGCCTTCACGATATTCCCAGCGACACCTGTAGAATTAGCCACGAGCTTGACGTAAGCCAGAGGTGGTCCCTGATAATCAAGCTTAACCATCGGGCGTGTGAGCACTAGGGCGTAGCCGACGCGCCTGAGGCAAAGGCACTGGAAAATGATACGTTATCTGAGGGTGGAGCCGTGACTGGCTGCTGATCTGCGCCGAGTGTAGCCGAGGCAATGCTCCGGTAATGAGAGAAAGCGGATTGGACAGGGCTTGAGCAACAGGAGGCATTTGAGGACTCTGGCCACCCCCAGCTACAGGTGGTGCCCCCCCTGCTCCGGCGGATCCCGTAGACTCAACATCTGGCGTGACGTTGACGGCGAGTCCTGTTGCCAGAATGATATTGCGTGCGGCCTGCGTGACCGTACCATAACTCGGCCCTTGGAAATGGAGAAAAATTCTTTCAAAAAATATTTTCGATAGCGTTGCAGCATACGGTAAGTCTATTGGCTGGTCACCAAGAAAATTACCTTCAATCCTGGTGAGGCTAGATTCCTGGCGAAGCGCTTTTGTACCCTCCTCAATTTTTTTCCAAACCCGTCTTTGTGTGGTCCGGTCCCGCAAATCAGTCACCTCTTGCGGCGATACGGCGCAACCAGAGAGCGTCAAGCTGACAACCAGGCCTAGTAAAAATACCTGGGATTTTAAAAGCCAAGATCAGCCAGGTTTAAATAATTTCATGAACCTTTTCTTTCACACGATTGAGAGATGTGAAGAACCCTGACCACTCTGTTGCTATAGTCACAGGCGTGCAATGGGTAACTTGAACGAGCCGTATCGCGCATCACCATGGCAATGGCTTCTTCGAAATTACTTGCCTGGTAGGTGGTTTTTCTAGCGGGAAAATCCTTACCCGCATCCCAGACGATCTGATAGTCGCCCTCTTCTGCCCAGCGGCGTAATGCTAGAAAAAGTGTTTCGTCTTCGTTTTTGATTTGAAAGTTTGCCTCTCTCGTTATGGGGGGGCCAAGGTACTGCATAGGGACACCGGGACGAGTAGGTATGAAGGATTCAATTTGTTGAGTCGCTTCTGCCTTGCTTGGTCTATTTGCGGAGATAATAATATTTGTTTTTACGGATATGTGCCAGGCGGTCATAGTGCAAGCCTATATCCTTAGAATTGCCTTGAATGGTTGCATTGCCAAAGGTAATCCTGATATCTGGTGTAGTATCGCCCACTACCATTCTTCAAACCCGTACCACCAGACAAATTATGTTTCTGCTGTTTGGAAACAATATCAAAAGATGATCGCGAAAGGCGAGTTCTGAGCCTTATCACTCACAAATCTCAAATACTGCAAAGTCAAAATAAAGTTGGTGCTTTAACAAATCAACATAGACCTATACTATTCTTAATGAGCGAATATTAAATGGATCTACAACATGAGCACTCTGTCTGCAGGACACTGGCTGATTGCACTGCTTAGTTTTGTCATCTTCGTCTTTTTACCAATCATCTACCCGATCTATCTTTGGCAGTTCAAAAAAGACCATCACTCTGCATTTTTGAAGTTCGGTCGACGTCTGCGGATTCTGATGGGGGTGCTAAGCTTGTTTTTCGCGATCTTTTCTTGTCTTTTTATCGTATCCATTTACCTTTTGGATATCCAATCCAATCCAGCGCTGACTCTAGAGTCACATGACCTGGCTTTCCTTGAAATTCTGCTCACTGCTGGTGGGGGTATTGTTTTTATCTGCTGTCTTGTTCTCAGCTGGCTTCTGTTAAGAAACTGGAATAAAGCAAAATGAAGCGCAGGTCTTTTCTATAATTGGGGTTGCTTGGTTTTCTCGCAACAAGCCCCTGGAACACTAGCAATTATTGATAGCGAGAGTTCGTATAACCCAGCGCATTTTGATGCAGCGGCTTTCGTCAAAACCATGGGTCGTATGGGCTTCGTGCAATATTGAGAGAATTACGCATGCAGCGTGTCAATCTATTATCAAAAGTCTTTTTAAGTTTCTTCACTTGTATCGCTCTCACAAGTCTGCCTGATACCGTTACGGCGCAATCCTCAATCTGGGATTCAACCATCTCAAATTCAAACTGGTATGTGCCTATGCCACAGTTGCTGGCTTATTTGTCGACGCGTGCAGGATTTAACAATCCGGTCCCGATTGGTGACCAGACACTTTAGACGACCGGCACCTCCACGAACGGGGTGTTTACTGGTACCAGTGTCGGGACATTGGCGATTGGCTCAGGGATTTCGCAGTCCACTCTAAATATGCAGGGTAATGTCACCACCAGCGGCAAAATCACAATCTATTTCAGTAATACTGGAGGTGGCTCTTCCACGCTTGGGCTCGGTCAGATGCAAAATCGCGCGGTAATGCACTGAGTTCGCAGATGATGATGACAAGCTACAGTGTGTCGGGAGCTGGAGATCAAGTCTCTGCCGTCGCCGAGCTCGTGCGCCCTTATGCTGAGTCGGTCGCAGCAGCAAACAATCGCGCAGCACTCGGCGCAGCGAATTCGCTTTATGCCATCGCTGGGACAGCCAACGGTCTGTATGGCGTGATGTCACCCGCGATCGGTACGCTTAACAATTTAACTGGACAGGCCCAATCCAGTGCGATCAGCCAGACCTTGCCTGTATTGGTCGGTGCGGCCTCACAGGCCACCTACAATACCCAGCGCGCTTTTCAGCAGACCTTGATGACGCGGATTGATAACTTGCGCGGCTCAGAATCAGGTAATTATTTTGACAGCGATAGACAGGCCTGGATCAAACCCTTCGGTAGCGTATCGAGCCAGAGCGGACTGAATGACGTGACTGGATACAGAGCCAGTGGTGGGGGACTGGCAGTGGGCATCGATCGCACATTAACGCCAGATTTCATACTGGGTGGTGTTTTTGCTTACTCTTACAACTCAGTGCGTGGCAGTTCAGACGCTACGACCAATAACCTTGGCATTAATAGTTACTAACTCGGTCTGTACGGCAACTATGCGCTGGCAAAAAATACGACTATCGATTTCCAAGCGGATGTGGGATTAAATCAAAATAACGAATACCGCTAGATTGATTTTCTGAATACCAGTGCCTCGGCGAATTACAGCAGTTATACAGGGCATGTTGGTTTAGGTATTCAACAAATTCTTCCTGTGAGTGCGTCATTTAACTTCATTCCCTCACTCAGACTGGATTACGCCAGCATCAGCGCGCAATCCTATTAGGAGTCAGGCGCTGGGGCTTTGAGTCTGAATGTTAATTCGCAGACCTATCAGGAACTGATGCTTACTGCTCGCCTCAAGGGAGACTATAAACTGAGCGACAGTCTAAAACTCACTGCTAACGCTGGAGTAGGCTACAACACTCTTAACAATCAGACTCAAATTACAGCGTCATTTGCGGGAGGTGGAAACAGTTTTGTAACCTACGGTGTGGATGTTTCGTCCTGGTTATATTCAGCAGGACTGGGTTTGGTGAGTCATGAGAAAAACGGAGTTGAGCTAGGTGTCAGATATGATCTGCAGGCGAGTCCCACTGGATTTCTGAATCAGATGGCCTCTGTCCGATTCAGGATGAGTTTTTGAAGCTTGTAGCTATCAGCTGAGGGGTATGCTAAAAACGTGAGTATCAAAAAAATACAATAAGGAGACTCAAATGAAAAAAATACCCAACCTGTCGCGTCGCAAGCTTGTTTTCGCAAGCGCTGCCGTAGCCTCTCTCACCACCCTGCCCGCAACAATGCCCGTCGCCTATGGCAAAGCACCACTATCTGGCAATCAGGTCATCAGCGTACATCGTATGCAGCTAGGGAAATTCGAAGTCACGGCACTTCTTGACGGATACGTAGAAAGAGCACCAACGATCATCGCTGCAGATCAGGAACTCGTCAAAAACTTGCTCACGGCGGGAGGCTGGCCGACTGATTTGATGCGACTGCCTGTCATAGCTTTTCTCCTCAATACAGGTGAAAAGATGGTGCTATTTGATTCTGGTGGCGCTAATTTACTGGGACCTGCCGCTGGACGTCTACCACAATGTCTCGCGGCGGCTGGCGTAGAACCTGGACAGATTGATGAGGTCTACATCACACACATGCATCCCGACCATATGCATGGCGTGGTCAAACCCGATGGAACCAGCCTGTTTCCAAACGCAATCATCCGGATCAATAAGAACGATCTGGACTATTGGGCCAATCCTGAGGTCCATGCCAAGGCGCCGGAAAGTATGGCACCCCGTTTTCTACCCGCTAAGCGAGCCACAGCCGCTTATGGTGATCGGATCAAGGCTTTTAATTATGGTGAGGAATTAACTCCAGGCGTGCGTGCCATCGAAGCCTCGGGACATTCGCCTGGACATAGCTGTTTCATGATTCAGTCGGGCTCTGCTCGCCTGATGATTATTGGCGACACGATTCATGTCGCGCCAGTACAGTTCCCCAGGGCAGAAATCACAGTCATCATGGATGGCGACCAAAATATGGCGCGTGCAAAGCGTAAATCTATTTTTGACATGGCGGTCACTGAAGATATCCCGATTGCAGGTGCGCATTTGCCTTTCCCAGGTATTGGAAAATTGCGCAAGAATGGCGAGGCGTATGTATTTGAAGTGATTCCCTGGCAATTGTTTTAATGATCCGATCCATGTTTTTGTAAACCTTTCAGGAGTGATCAAATGTTGCTAATCACCTCGATCATCGCCGCAGTCTTAACGGGCATCTTCATCAGACTTTCTTTTGCCGTCATTGGTTTAAGAAGAAAAAATAAAGTCGGCCTGGGCAGCGCTGGTCACGATGATCTTGAAAGAGCGATTCGTGCTCACGGTAATTTTGCCGAATACGTTCCTTTCGGGCTCATTTTGCTGGCATGCCTGGAGTTAAACGGTGCACCCTGGTGGTTAGTCGCTATACCTGGTATCTCTCTTATCGCAGGGCGACTGATCCATGCAGTGGGCATCAGGGTCGCGCCACCTGATTTCAGCAAGCGCATTCTGGGCATGCAGTTGACATTCCTGACGCTGATTGCACTGGTTGTTTTAAACCTGGGCTGGTCGCTTTATAAATTGGTTGCCTGATTAGTGGTTGCCTGATTAGTGGCAGCCTGAAATTTCTAACTTAATAAATTTCTAACCTGATAATAAATTTCTAACTTAATAAATCTCAGCATCGCTAATGGTCTGGGAACAAAAATTTGGAGACGGCATGCAAACACTCACTCGTGCTGCGGTTCTAGGCATTATTTGCTTCACTTTGACAACGTCTGTGTCTGTATACGCACAAACTTTTCCGACTAAGCCTGTCGAACTCGTCGTGCCTTATCCGGCGGGTGGCGGTACAGATGTTCTTGCGCGTGCGTTCTCCGTTGCTGCAGCCAAGCATTTGCCTCAACCCCTCATCGTGGTCAACAAACCGGGCGCTGCGGGTGCGATCGGCTGGGCGGAAGTACTCAATGGCAAAGATCCAGGCTACAAAATAGCGGTACTTGCTACGGACCTCATGGCCCAGCCAAACATGGGCTATACAAAAATTACTTATCAGGATTTCACACCGATCGCTCGGCTGAACTATGACCCTGCTGCGATTACTGTACGCGCAGACTCTCCATGGAAAACAGTTGAAGAATTTCTCGCTGAGGCCAAGAAGGGGGAATTCAGAATCGGTAATGGTGGAAACGGCTCGACTTGGCACTTGGCCGCAGCCGCGGTAGAAGAAAAAACTGGTGCGAAGTTCAATCACATTCCGTTTGCAGGGGCTAACCCTGCTGCGCTTTCCTTACTCGGTGGGCATATCGAGGCGATCACTGTAAGCGCCGCAGAGGTATCAAATTACGTCTCTGCAGATAAGCTCCGCGTACTGGCTGTGATGTCGGATTCGCGTATCAAGGGCTTCGAAGACGTTCCGACCTTGAAGGAACGTGGCCTGGATATCCAGGTAGGCACCTGGCGGGGACTCGGAGTTCCCAAGGGCACACCGAAGGAAACCGTTGACGTGCTGCGCGCAGCCACCGCAAAGACGATGCAAGAACCCAGCATTAGAGAAACACTGGATAAGCAAAACATGGGTTATGCCTATGCGGATGGTGACGAGTTTGGTGCCGTCATGGCGAGAGATAACGCGTTTTTTGCCAATCTGATTCAGAAACTGGATCTGAAAGGAAAGTAATGAGTATCTCTCTGTCCTTGCAAGTCACTCGCTGCCTCCCCGATGAGGGCTATCAAGGCACCCTGCTCGCTCATTCTTTAGCCTGTGAGCAAAATAGTGATAGTGCCTGAACAATCACTGAGCATTCACCAAAATAATTAGACGAGACAAAATAGGATAAAAATGAAATTCAAATATTGCGCTGCAATGGCTCTTGTTGCAGTGATTCCCCTACAGATAGCGTTTGCTCAGGCAAGTGCAACAAGAGAAGTTCCTGCAAAATCAATTCCTGTTCCTGCAACAGTCAGTCCGGAAATTCAAAAGCAGATTGCTGCGCCCCTCACTGCGACTTGGAATGTCATCCCCACAACGGCGGAGGGCTGGCGCGAACAGGTGACCGCGGGTGCCTTGGCCACAGAAAAAACCATCCCTGCGCTGCTGGATAAACTCAAAGTTCAAGTCGAACCAACCTTGATTGATGGCGTTAAAGCTTTTGTTATTACGCCTGCAGTCGTCTCTGAGCAAAATAAAAACAGATTGCTTATACATGTCCATGGTGGGTGTTTTGTCAGTTCACCCGGTTTATCCGGCACGGTAGAAGCGATCTACATGGCGGGTCTGGAGCATGTCAAAGTCATCTCTGTTGACTACCGCATGCCGCCTGATCATCCGTATCCAGCGGCACTCGATGATGCAATGAAGGTCTGGAGCGCTACCTCTAAAACCCATGACCCTAAAAAAATGGCAATTTTTGGTTCCTCTGCAGGTGGTAATTTAACGCTTGCAATGGTTCTCAGAGCTAAACGGGACAACTTGCCACTACCAGCAGCTATCGCTCCAGGCACACCCATGTCTGATTTGACAGGTGCAGGAGACTCGTTCCAGACAAACAGTATGGTTGATAATGTACTCGTCGCTTTTGGGGCGAATTGCGATCAGCGCGCAGCACTCTACACAAAAGGCCATGATCCAAAAGATCCGCTGTTATCTCCCGTATATGGGGATTTATCTGGATTTCCTCCCACAATCCTCACCACAGGCACGCGAGATTTATTATTGAGTAATACGGTCCGGGTTCATAGAAAACTGCGTAATGCAGGCGTGGCTGCGACCTTGCAAGTATTCGAGGGGCAGTCGCATGCTCAGTACTACAGGGATATCAATGCTCCTGAGACTAAAGAGGCGTTCGACGAGATCGGCTTATTTTTCGATCAGCATCTTCAAAAATAAATCCACCTGCCAGTTGTTTCTTTAGACAGCTGGCAGGCGTTTTACTGTCGTGTAACGATGGCAGTCAAGCAGGTGGTCATTGACCATGCCTGAGGCTTGCATGAAGGCGTAGCAAATCGTCGATCCAACAAATTTAAAACCGGCTTTGAGTAAAGCGCGACTCATCGCATCAGACTCTGCGGTTTTTGATGGAACCTCTGCCATTGACCGTCTTTTGTTCTGAATTGGTGTGTGACCAACGAATTGCCATACAAATTCACTGAATGACTGACCTTCATTTTTCAGTGCCAGATAAGACTTTGCATTCGTGATTGTTGCTGCGACTTTTAGTTTGTTTCGGATAATGCCTGGATTAGCTAATAACTCAGCGACTTTTTTGTCACCATAGGCCGCAATTTTCTCTGGCATAAAACCGTCAAAGGCCTGGCGATAGCTCTCACGCTTTTTAAGCACAGTCGACCATGACAATCCTGCCTGAGCGCCTTCTAGCATGAGCAGCTCAAATAATTCCCGGTCCTCACGCACAGGAACGCCCCACTCGGTATCGTGATAAGCACGGTAAAGCTCAAAACCCTCACACCAGGGGCAGCGTTTCATAGATTTTCCATTTTTCGTACAATCAATTAGCCGGTCAGCGCGCGACAGCGCAGTCAGGGCGAGTTAAAGTTTACTGCTAGTTCATTTAAATCAAGGAAAGTCATGTCTCATCACGATAAGCTAATCGAAGCCTTTGAAGCCTATAAAGCTGAAAACGAAAAATTCCAGGGCAAAGGTATCAAAGCCTCCGCTGCCCGAGCACGCAAAGCGCTTCAGGACATCGCTAACTCCTGCAAAGAGCGCCGCAAAGAAATCACTGCCGAGAAAGAATCACTTGAGGCTAAACCCAAAGGTGAAGGTATGTCCCAGGATGCGGCACGTCATGCCCACCTCAGAAAATAAGTAATGCTCTAACAATCATAAATAATGATCTAACTAACAAGCTTAGCGATTTTTTGCATATTAGAGAGGAGACAGCTCATGGCTTTTTTTGACAATGGCACCGTTCGTATCCATTACGAAGATGTTGGTAGCGGCATGCCACTGCTCATCATTCCTGGTGGCGGATTAAATTCGTCCTTCAAATTTTTCTCAACTCTCGGGCCTTTCGATGCCGTTGAGACTTTCAAGGACAGCTATCGTTGTATTTGTATGGATTTACGTAACTCTAATGATGGACAGTCTTCGGGCCCACTCGAGATAGATCGCCCCTGGGATGCCTTCACAGACGATCAACTTGCACTCATGGATCATCTAGGTATCGATAAATTTCTGGTACTGGGCTTTTGTATAGGCGGACCATTTATCTGGAACCTCCTTAAACGCGCGCCCGACCGCATTATTGCTGCCGTGATGGCACAACCTAGCGGCTGCAGACCTGAGTTACCTCTGCTGGGTTATGACAACAATATGGCTAAATGGGGTCCGGATCTCGTCGCCCGTCGTCCAGACATCACTATGGACATGATTGATCAGTTCCTGACCAACATGTACAAAAAACGAGCTGATTTCGTCTTTACGGTGGATAGGGATTTTGTACGCAATTGTCAGACACCTATTCTGGTTTTGCCTGACGATTCCCCACCACATCCTTTAGTTGTCGCCATGGAGGTCGTAAAGCTCGCCCCCAAGGCCGAGGTCAGTCTCTATCCATGGAAAGAGCCGAAATCTCTGATTCCACAAGGCATTGCGGCTATTCGTAACTTCCTCGCGAAATTCAACCACTCGTGAGCCTTAGTATGCCGAGGCGATGCATGGCTTGACAGACATGCATCGCTCACCTAAGGTTGACCCCACGCAAGATCCGTCACATTAAAAGAATACCGGAGACAAAAGTGGGTTTATTTCAAAATGTTGTGCGTCGTGCCTTAATCGTATTGTTTGCTGCGGCGTGTTTACCTTTCACTGCACTGGCCCAAAATTTCCCAGAGCAACCCATCAAAATCCTCGTGCCTTTTCCTCCTGGTGGCGGAACAGATTTCGTTTCACGAATCGTGGGGGCCAAACTTGCTGAAATGACAGGATGGCAAATTGTGATTGAAAACCGCCCTGGCGCAGGCGGCAACCTTGCGATCGAAGTCGCAGCCAGAGCCCCAGCTGATGGCTATACACTTGTCATGGGTCAGACAGATAATATGATGATTGGTCCTTGGCTCTATTCGAGTCTGACCTACGACAGCGTTAAAAGCTTTGCACCAATTATCAATGTATCGGTTACGCCAGAGGCCATCAGCAGCGCTGCAAACGGTCCGATCAAAACGCCAGAGGATTTAATCGCAAAAGGCAAAACAGCAGAGGGTCTGCGCTGGTCGACTGCTGGGGCAGGGACACTCGGTCATCTGGTGGGTGAAGATTTTAAAAACCGTACCAACATCAATTTGCTGCAAGTTCCATACAAAGGTGCTGCGCCTGCGATCGCAGATGTGATGGGCGGTCAGGTCGATGTGTATATCGGCACACTCGCCTCACAAAGCGGTCTGGTCAAGGGTGGCAAACTACACTTGGTCGCGGTGGCTTCAGGCAAGCGTTCGGCACAATTCCCGAACGCACCGACACTGGACCAAACTGTCGCGAAGGGTACGGATTTCAGTATCTGGATGGGACTGTTTGCGCCCGCAGGTACTTCACCCGCTATCGTTGAGCGCATCAATACGGAAATGAATAAGGTATTAAAAAATCCGGATGTCATCAGCAAAATGGAGGCTGGTGGCGTCACACCTGCTGGTGGCAGCTCGCAAGAGTTCGCCGAGTTCGTTAAACAGGATTATGCCAACTGGGGCAAGCTCGCAAAAAATTCCGGTGTAAAACTGGATTAAAGCTTGCTTACTGCTTGAGAACTGGCTTGCCCTGAATCTAGCCTGCTCAAGCAGTGACTCCTCAGCCGTCCTGATCTGGCATGAGAAATTGCGTGATGAGCTTGATCAACTCGACGACGCCCAGGAACCTGCAGCGACGCCCAGTACTATTTTGATGGGCTTAGTGGGATAAGCCTCCTGCGCATAGGGCGGGGATAACGACCTCAGGCATACGCCTCGATCGGCAAACATGCGCATACAAGATTGCGATCACCCCACGCATTATCCACACGCCCAACAGGTGGCCAGTATTTGTTGTCGCGCAAGCTTGCCACCGGATAGGCGGCTTGCTGACGCGGATAATCGTGGTGCCATTGCTCTGCTAACAACATCTGCGCAGTATGGGGAGCATTTTTGAGGACATTGTCCTCACGGTCACGCTCACCACGTTCGATCTGCGCGATCTCGGCGCGTATCGCAATCATGGCATCAATAAACCGGTCGAGTTCCTGCAGGCTCTCTGATTCTGTTGGCTCAACCATCAAAGTACCTGCGACTGGAAAACTCATGGTCGGTGCATGAAAACCATAATCCATCAAACGTTTGGCAATATCCTCAGCAGAAATACCTGAGCTGTCTTTGATAGCGTGCATATCGAGAATGCATTCATGTGCGACCCGATCGTTACGTCCGGTGTAGAGCACCGGGTAATAAGGTGCCAGACGGCGTGCAACATAGTTTGCATTAAGGATGGCGATTTCTGTTGCATGGCGCAAACCTTCTGCACCCATCAAAGAAATATAGATAAAAGGTATCGGCAAAATACTGGCCGAACCAAAAGGCGCGGCTGAAACCGGACCGACCGGCACACCGCCCTCAAGCGTACCTTGCTCACCCACGACACCAGGTAAAAACGGTGCGAGATGCGAACGCACAGCGACCGGACCAACACCGGGTCCGCCACCACCGTGCGGGATGCAGAAAGTCTTGTGCAAATTCAGGTGTGAGACATCAGAGCCGAATTTACCGGGCTGAGCCACTCCCACCATGGCATTCATATTGGCGCCATCCATATAGACCTGGCCACCAGCGTCATGAATCATGGCGCAGATCGTTGTGACGGACTCCTCGAACACTCCATGGGTCGAGGGATAGGTAATCATTAGCGCTGCGAGCCGGTCACCGACTTGTGTGATTTTTGACTGCAGATCTGCCAGATCAACGTTACCTTGCGCATCGGAGGCCACCACCACGACGTCCATACCCACCATATTCGCCGAGGCAGGATTAGTGCCATGAGCAGACGAAGGGATCAGACAGACATTGCGTTGATGCTGACCATTGGAGCGATGATAGGCTCGGATTGCAAGCAGACCGGCATATTCACCCTGCGCGCCAGAGTTTGGCTGAAGACTGACTGCGTCATAACCCGTGATTTCGCACAAGGCTTTGGACAGTCGATCAATCATCACCGCATAACCTTTGGTTTGGTCGGCTGGAGCAAAAGGATGAATACTGGCGAATTCAGGCCACGTCACTGGGATCATCTCAATCGTCGCATTGAGTTTCATGGTGCATGAACCCAGGGGAATCATGGTGCGATCAAGTGCGAGATCCTTGTCAGCAAGTTTGCGCAAATAACGCAACATATCGGTCTCGGACTGAATGCTTGAGAAAACTGGATGACTCAGGATCGCCTGTTTACGATGAACGGCTGCGGGGATACCTGGCAACGCGCCTGCGGCATCAAATTCAGCAGCAGGCTGCGCATCAAAAGCGGGGGCAGGTTTAGCCGCTGCATCGGCAAACAAGCCAGTCAGTTGCGTCAAGTCCTGCGCGGTCACGGTCTCATCGAGAGAGACGCCAAGATGCGTGGCATCGACATGCCGTAAATTGATACGCGCGTGACGAGCTGCCTGCAATACCTGGTTAGTCAACGCTCCGGTTTCAATCAGCAAGGTATCAAAATATGTATCGTTCACGACTTTGAAACCAAGTGTCGTCAACGCTTGGCGCAGGCCCGCGGTGGCGAGATGGACACGCTTTGCGATCCCGGCAATACCGCTCGGCCCATGCCACAACGCATACATACTGGCCATGACTGCGAGTAAAACCTGAGCGGTACAAATGTTGGAGGTCGCTTTCTCACGACGGATATGCTGCTCGCGGGTCTGCAGCGCCAGTCTCAGGGCAGGATTACCATGCGCGTCTTTTGATATGCCGACCAAGCGGCCTGGCATATTGCGTTTGAAGGCGTCTTTGGTCGCCATAAAGCCAGCATGCGGTCCGCCAAAGCCAAAGGGCACACCAAAGCGTTGCGCTGAACCAATCGCGATATCCGCTCCCCAGTGTCCTGGCGGCTCAAGCAAGGCGAGTGCCAACAGGTCTGTGGCACATGCCACCACACCACCTTGCGCGTGAACCTGCTCGGTGAGTGCGCGATAGTCACTGACGCGACCCAGCGACTGCGGATACTGCACCAGCAAACCAAAACAAGCAGGAACGCCTTTTGCTTCGTCACCAACGATGACCTCGATATCGAGACCATCTGCGCGCGTACGAATCACCTCGATGGTCTGCGGATGGCAGTGCTCAGATACGAAAAACACTTTGCTCTCTGCACGCGAAGCACGACGTGCCAGCGTCATCGACTCAGCGGCCGCTGTGCCTTCGTCAAGCAAAGAGGCATTGGCAATATCAAGCCCTGTCAGGTCAGCAACCATGGTCTGATAATTCAGAATTGCCTCAAGACGCCCCTGAGAGATTTCAGGCTGATAAGGCGTGTAAGCCGTATACCAGGCAGGATTTTCAAGAATATTGCGCAGGATCACGTTGGGGGTGTGAGTGCCGTAATAACCTTGACCGATATAGTTGCGATAGATCTGGTTGGCACTCGCTAAGGACTTCATCTCAGACAGTACGTCCGCCTCAGAACGTGGGCCGGGTAAATCCAGTTCACGTTTCATCCGGATATTGGCAGGTACAACCTCCTGCATCAACCCCTCAAGGCTGCTTGCACCGACAGCCGCAAGCATTTTGGCTTGATCAGCGGCGCCTGGGCCGATATGGCGAGGGATAAATTCGCGGGAGGTATCCAGTGCGGGGATATTCAACGTACGTGCATCCTGAGAATTAGACATAATGAGTGCGCCTTAGCTCGCGTCAGCGACAGCCTGATAGCCAGCAGCATCGAGCAAGCCATCCACATCCGCAGCATTGTTTGGTTTGATCTTGAAAATCCAGGTACCGTAGGGGTCGCCATTGATCAGATCGGGTGAGTCGGTCAGTGCATCATTGAAAGCAACAATTTCGCCAGCCACAGGTGCGTAAATATCCGAGGCGGCCTTGACCGACTCGACAACACCCGCGTTTTGCGCAGCAGCCAGTTTGGCACCTACGTGTACGTCACCTACAAATACCAGGTCACCCAGTTGGTCCTGGGCGGGGCCTGTAATACCCACCTGCATCACGTCACCGTCGGCTTTGATCCACTCGTGGGTGCTGGCGTACTTACGATCGTTAGGAATGCTCATGAACAGTCTCCTGAAAATTTGATTCGTTTGAATAATTCGTTTGAATAATTCGATTTAATAATTCGTTTGAATAATTCGTTTAAATGCTTAGAGTAAATAAAATCAATCCAGTTGGATTCGCTTAGATAAAAATTAACTATGCTGGACTGGCTGACCATTGCGCACAAAGGGTAGTTTGCACACTTCAGCTGGGACCCACTTGCCACGAATATCGATCTCAACCGCATCGCCCGGCTTGATGCCAACAGGCAAACGCGCAAAACCGATTGAGTAACCAAGTGTTGGTGACATCGTACCGCTTGTAACCTCGCCAAGCCCGTTTGCCGTGCGAACAGCCATGTGCGCACGCATCACACCGCGATCGAGCAATTTGACGCCAACAAACACTTTTGGATCTGCAAATTGCTCAAGCGCCTGACGTCCAATGAATTGACGTGCTGGATCTTTGAGAGAAACAGTCCAGGTCAAACCAGCCTGATTCGGATGAATCAACTCATCCATATCCTGGCCATAAAGATTCATACCCGCCTCAAGGCGCAAGGTGTCACGCGCGCCCAGACCACAGGGCTGGACCTGCTGCGCGACGAGATCGTTCCAAAGAGTAGTCACCTGCTCGGCTGGCACGACGATTTCAAAACCATCTTCGCCTGTATAGCCTGTACGTGCCACCATGGCGTCAGGCAGATTGGCGGCTGAAAACGGGATGAGTGACTCGGTCGCAGCACGCCAGGCAGGACGAGCGGCCCAGACTCTGGCGCGCGCCTGGGGACCTTGCACAGCCACCATGGCGAGGTCGCGACGGGGTGCAATCGTCACGTCAAATTTTCCTGTTGCGACGACACGCCGCATCCAGGCAATATCTTTTTCCGCAGTACCGGCATTGACGACCAGTCGCCATTGCGTATCGGTAAAAAAATAAATAATCAGATCATCAATCACGCCACCTTGCGGATTCAGCATGCAGGAGTAGAGCGCGCGACCAGCCTGATTGAGCTTGGTCACATCGTTGGCGACAAGCTTGAGTAAAAAAGCTTTGGAATCAGGACCGGAGACATCGACGTTGAGCATGTGCGAGACGTCAAAAATACCCGCATCACGACGCACAGCGTGGTGCTCCTCAATCTGTGAACCGTAATTCACAGGCATCTCCCAGCCGCCAAAATCAACCATGCGGGCACCTGCCGCAACGTGGACCGCAGCAAGAGGGGTGTGTTGTAAGGCAGCAGACATGAAGGCACTCCGATAAGACAATAGGAAAGGCGGTTTTAATAACGCAGGTGCCTGATCAGCATTGACGTCATCAATCTATCCGCCCCTCTGTCCTTTTGCCTGAGAGTTGCCCCGAAACTTGCTCGGGTGTGCACCTTCGGCGCCCGTGTTGGCTGTAATAGCCCCGGGTCTCTCCAGAGTGTTGTGCCGGTTAGTTCTGGGAGACCTAACCGGTGCGCATTGCGGTATGGGGAGCCTGAGCGATTCTGGGCGAATTGCGCCTTCGGCGGCATCTTTTACAAGGTGCACTCTCCCGCAATATGCGGTCACAGCAATATGAGCATACCGCGAAAGTACGGATTGTTACAACTGCAGTCGCACAACTTATTCTTAAATTGTTAACACAGCCCTGTAGCATCTCAGTCCTGACTGTTCAACCCAGGACAGAAAACCTAGAGGCTGTTGCCACAGGCAAAACCAGAAGCCCAGGCCCACTGGAAGTTATATCCCCCTAGCCAGCCAGTCACATCAACGGTTTCGCCAATAAAATGCAGACCGGGCACGGTTTTCGCCGCCATGCTGCGCTGATCGAGACCACGGGTATCGACTCCGCCACGCATCACCTCTGCTTTTTTGTAGCCCTCAGTACCATTGGGGATGAGCGACCAGTTATGGATGCGTTTGCCTAGATCCACAAGATAACGATCAGGCAGATCAGCCAGACGTTTAGTTGCTTCATCGCCCAGCCAGCGCTCAGCGAGTCTTTTTGGCCATAACGAACCTAAAAGCGTACCTACCTGCTGTTTGGAGCCTGATTTTGACTCCAGCAGCGCCTGAGACATGTTTTGCCCGGGCGCAAGGTCGAGGGAAATGGGCTGGCCTGGTTGCCAGTAACTGGAGATTTGCAAAATACCTGGACCTGAGAGCCCGCGATGCGTAAACAACACATCCTCGAGAAAGGTTTGCTTGCCGCGACCTTCGCCTGTCGCAACGCCGGTTTCAATAGCGACCCCCGCAAGCGCAACAAAATCTGCCCAGGTATGACCATCAAAAGTCAGCGGTACCAGGGCAGGACGAGGCTCAATAATTTTGAGACCAAACTGGCGCGCGATTTTCAGACCATAATCCGTCGCACCCAACTGAGGAATCGCCAGACCGCCGGTCGCAATCACCAGACTAGACACCGTCAGAGTGCTGCGGCGCTCACCTTCGCTCAGGGAGAGCTTAAAGCCCCGGGTTTCAGCCGAGTCAACCTGCGTGATTTCATCCACGTTGCAAGGCATGCGCCACTGCACCCCGCCTTGATCACACTCTGCGCGCAACATTTTGATAATGTCTTCGGCGCTTTCATCGCAAAAAAGTTGCCCGCGATGCTTTTCGTGCCAGGCAATGCCGTAGCGTTTAATCAGCGCCAGAAAATCCTCAGGCGTGTAGCCTGCCAGCGCAGACCTGGCGAAATGAGGATTAGCAGAAATAAAGTTTTCAGGACCTACGCGACGGTTGGTGAAATTACAGCGCCCGCCTCCAGAGATCCTGATTTTTTCAGCTAATTTTGCTGCATGATCGATCAGCACAACCGTGCGCCCGCGCTGGGCGGCGACCGCCGCGCACATCATGCCAGCGGCTCCTGCACCGATCACCGCCACATCAAATTGCTGCATGCCTTGCTTACTCTTCGATCAGGCAGTCAACGTAATAACGCTTTTCACCATCCTCGGTTAGCTCATCGGCTAAACCGTGAATATAGGTTTCAAATCCGGGGAACTTTTCGTTGAACTCACGTGCAAACTGCAAATACTGCACGATGGTTTTATTGAAACGCTCACCTGGGATCAGCAAAGGAATGCCAGGAGGATAAGGCGTCAGCAAAACCCCTGTCACGCGGCCCTCAAGCTGGTCAATCGACACACGCTCGACTTCACGATGGGCCATTTTGGCAAACGCATCCGAGGGCTTGAGTGCTGGGACCATATCGCTGAGATACATTTCAGTGGTTAACCGAGCAACATCATGTTTACGATATTCGGCATGGATCGACTGGCAAAGATCTTTCAAACCCATTTTCTCGTACATCCGGTGGCCCTTGCAGAAATCAGGCAGGATGCGCCACATCGGCTGATTGCGATCGTAATCGTCCTTGAACTGTTGCAAGGCGGTTAACAAGGTGTTCCAGCGACCCTTGGTAATGCCAATGGTAAACATGATGAAAAACGAGTACAGGCCGGTCTTTTCAACCACCACACCATGCTCGGTCAAAAATTTCGACACTAGCGCGGCAGGAATTCCCGTCGCATCAAAACTGCCAGACATATCCAGACCAGGCGTCACAATGGTGGCCTTGATCGGGTCAAGCATGTTGAAGCCTTCGGCCAGATCACCGAAACCATGCCAGTGATCGTTGGACTTGAGCACCCAGTCAGATTGCTGACCCACGCCCTGATTCACCAGATGATCAGGCCCCCAGACCGTAAACCACCAGTCATCGTCACCGTACTCGAGATCGACCTTGCGCATCGCGCGACGGAAATCCAGTGCTTCGCGAATACTTTCCTCGACCAGGGCCGTGCCGCCCGGAGCTTCCATCATCGCTGCCGCGACATCGCACGAAGCAATAATGGCGTACTGCGGTGAGGTCGACGTATGCATCAGATACGCTTCATTGAAAATATTGCGATCGAGCTTACGCGTCTCAGGTTCTTGCACAATAATCTGCGAGGCCTGTGAGATACCGGCCAGCAGTTTGTGTGTCGAGTGCGTTGCAAACACCATGGATTTCGGACTGCGCGGACGGTTGGGGCCAATCGCGTGCATGTCCTGATAAAACTCATGAAATGCCGCGTGTGGCAACCAGGCCTCATCGAAATGCAGCGTGTCGATGGTATCGCCCAGTTTGTCCTTGATCATCTCGACGTTGTAGATCACACCATCATAGGTGCTCTGGGTGAGCGTCAGGATGCGTGGCTTTTTATCTTTGATTTTGTTGGCAAAGGGATTTGCATCGATTTTTTTCTGGATGCTTTCGAGTTCAAATTCAGCCAGCGGAATCGGTCCAATGATGCCCATATGGTTACGCGTTGGTCGCAAAAACACAGGGATCGCACCAGTCATGGTGATCGCATGCAAAATCGATTTATGGCAATTGCGATCGACCACCACAATATCGTCAGCGGCTACGTTGGCATGCCAGACGACTTTGTTGGAGGTCGAGGTGCCGTTAGTCACAAAATAACAATGGTCGGCATGGAAAATTCGCGCGGCATTGAGCTCAGACTCAGCAATCGGTCCGGTATGGTCGAGTAACTGTCCAAGTTCGTCCACCGCATTGCAAACGTCAGCGCGCAACATGTTTTCACCAAAGAACTGGTGAAACATCTGACCGACTGGACTTTTGAGAAACGCCACACCACCTGAGTGACCGGGGCAATGCCAGGAGTAGGAGCCATCCTGAGCGTATTTCACCAGCTCGCGGAAAAACGGTGGGGGCAGGCTGTCTACATAACTGCGTGCCTCACGAATGATGTGACGCGCGACAAACTCAGGCGTGTCCTCGAACATATGAATGAAACCGTGCAGTTCGCGCAGGATGTCATTCGGAATGTGTTCGGAAGTCCGCGTTTCGCCATAAAGATAAATCGGTATGTCCGCGTTTCGGAAGCGCAGTTCACCAATAAAAGTGCGAAGATTTTTAATCGCACCGGCGACATCCTCGGGCGAGTCGACGTCGAATTCCTCGTCATCGATCGACAAAATGAAAGCGCTCGCGCGGCTTTGCTGTTGCGCGAAGGAGCTCAAATCGCCGTAGCTGGTGACGCCGATGACCTCCATGCCCTCGGCCTCGATGGCGGACGCAAGTGCGCGAACACCCAGACCCGAAGCGTTTTCGGAGCGGTAGTCTTCATCGATGATGAAAATAGGAAAACGAAATTTCATGCGAAAAACTCCGCAAAAAAACTAATGAGGAAAATCGGGCGAGTATAGGGCCCGATTACGCAATTTTGATGACAGCAGGCGATAAAAAATCAAAAGCGGAACACTCAGGTACGCGGCAGCGTGACGCCTAGCTGGCCCTGATATTTACCGCCACGATCTTTATAGGAGGTTGAGCAAACTTCATCGCTTTCAAAAAACAACATCTGCGCGCAACCTTCGCCCGCGTAGATCTTTGCCGGCAGTGGCGTTGTATTTGAAAACTCAAGCGTCACATGCCCCTCCCACTCAGGCTCCAGAGGCGTGACGTTGACGATGATGCCGCAACGCGCATAGGTGCTTTTACCCAGACATACGGTCAGTACGCTGCGGGGTATACGGAAATACTCAACCGTGCGCGCCAGGGCGAAAGAGTTGGGAGGAATAATGCAGATATCACCCTTGTAATCGACGAAAGATTTTTCATCGAAATTCTTTGGGTCAACAATCGTTGAATTGATATTGGTAAAAATTTTGAATTCATTGGCGCAACGCACGTCATAGCCGTAGCTACTCGTGCCATAACTGACGATCTTGCCAGAGGCGTTCGCGCGGACCTGGCCCGGCTCGAAGGGTTCGATCATTGCATCTGATTCGGCCATACGGCGAATCCAGTTATCGCTTTTAATGCTCATGGCGAGGCGCCTCTAAATCCATATGTCAAGAGCGCGAATTTTACCCCTCTCTGAGGCGCCCGCGGCCCAATCAGGTCCGTTTTACCGAAATGACCCCAAATTTATCGCTCAGGTCCTTTGGCAACCGGGCAACCCTGGCGGCGAGCTTGAGCGCGATTTGGCCATAAATCCGAGCCGCCTCACTGTCTGGCGCGGCCAGAACCGTTGGCCTGCCTGAATCAGCCTGCTCGCGAATTGACATTGCCAGTGGCAAACTACCCAGGCACTCGACGTTGTAGTCCTCAGACATTTTCTGTCCACCGCCCTGACCGAAAATATGCTCGGCATGACCACAGTTCGAGCAGACATGGATGGCCATATTTTCAACAATCCCGAGAATCGGCACACCGACTTTCTCGAACATTTTCAATCCCTTACGTGCGTCAAGCAAGGCAATATCCTGAGGAGTCGTGACAATCACAGCCCCAACGACGGGTACTTTCTGCGCCAGAGTCAGCGCCACATCCCCTGTCCCCGGTGGCATATCAACAATCAGATAATCCAGATCGTCCCAGTTGGTCTGACGCAGCAGTTGCTCAAGCGCCTGAGTCACCATCGGACCGCGCCAGATGGCCGGGGAGTCTTCCTTGATCAGAAAGCCGATCGAATTTGTTTGTATCCCGTGCCCGAGCACAGGGGACATGGTTTTACCGTCCGAGCTGTCAGGTCGCTGCATCACTCCGAGCATCATGGGCAGGCTGGGGCCATAGATATCGGCATCCAGGAGCCCGACACGCGCTCCGGACGCCTGCAGCGCAAGCGCGAGATTGACGGCGGTCGTGCTTTTGCCCACGCCACCCTTGCCAGAGGCGACTGCGATCACATTTCGCACACCCGGGATAAGCTGAAGTCCGGGCTGCACAGCGTGGGCAATCACCTTGGTACTCAGCTCTACCTCAGCGTTGGCCAGGCCGGCTGCCATGAACGCCTCTTTAACCCTATTTTTTAACGCCTCGGCTTGCGCGGGTGCTGGATACCCCAGAACAATCTGCACACGCACCCCCGACCCCGCCAGTCCAATCTGACCGTCTTTCACGATAGAACTCAATGTCAGGCCCGTCACGGGATCAATCAGAGATTCCAGTACTGCTCTGACCTCGGCTAGCGTTACACTCATTTTTAATTCCTGTTGTGAAATACAATTTTGGCGACGATCTGCCAATCACCCAGAGATGACCGACTTGATACAACGCCTCTTACGCGCAGTTATTTTTACCGTGCTTGCCCTGATCGGTGTGATCATGGCGATTATTTTTACTGTCTCGACAATTCTGGCCATGACAGTACTGGTCATTGCCTCTGCCCTACGTGGCAAACGCTTCGAAGTCAAAGAATACTGGATGAACCGCCAGGCGCGGCGCAAATCCATACTCAACAAGGGTTCTTTACGCAGCCAAGACGTCACTGACGTGGATGCGCGGGACATTAAGTAAACAGGCTTCTATTGTGAATACCCAGCCCAGAACCATTAGTCTTTCCGAGCTGTTTCGAGGATTCGCCACCATCGGTGTACTTGGTTTTGGTGGTGTCGCTGTCATGGCACGTCACGTCATTGTTGAAAAAAAACAATGGCTGACTGAAAAAGAATACGCAACAGTACTCGGGATGGGTCAAGTTCTGCCTGGAGCCAACGTAGTCAACGCTTCTGTTGTCATCGGGGACCGATTTCAGGGTGTAAAAGGCTCGCTCGTCAGCGTCTTTGGCATCATGATCCTGCCTATCCTGATCCTGATTGTGCTGGCTGCGCTCTACAGCCGGTTTTCCTCCTTGCCAGCAGTCAGTATTGCGCTCAATGGAGCAGGTGCGGCCGCAGCAGGCATGGTGATTGCGACCGGTCTGAAAATGGCACTCAAACTCAAACCAGGTGTCGCGGGTTGGCTGATTATTGGTCTGGCAATTCTCTCCATTCTGCTCTTGCGCTGGCCGCTTGTGTATGTCGTGCTGGCTTTGATTCCGACTGCGCTGGTGCTGACCGTTTTGCTGAGAAAAAAATAATGGACACCAGCATCCTCGGCCAGTTGGTACGCACGTTTTCGATGATTTCTCTGATCGCTATCGGCGGCATGAATGCCGTGTTGCCAGCGCTACGCCATGAGGTTGTGGATGTCTTGCGCTGGATGGATAACGAAAAATTCATGCAGTTATTTGCCGTCACGCAAATTACCCCTGGCCCCAATGTTGTGATAGTGAGCCTGGTTGGCTGGGAAGTCGCCGGGCTGGCGGGGTTGCTGGTCGCCACGCTCTCTATGCTGCTGCCGGCCTGCCTGCTGGCTTTCATGGTCGGCAGGATTGCCAACCAGGTCGCTGGCACCTCCGGTTTTCGGCTGGCCCAAGACGCCCTGGTTCCTGTCGCCGTGGGTCTGATTCTGGCTGGCGGCCTGGATCTGGCGCAAGCCGCCTATCGCGGCTGGATGACCCCGCTGCTGGTCGGTGCCAACGTGGCCTTCATCCTATTTACAAAGTACAACCCGGTCTGGGCACTGATGGCCAGTGCGCTGATTGCTCTGGGTGCACATTATTCCGGAATTTTCCCGCTCCTGTAAGCAAGATTGACCAGCAAAAGGCTGCGTCTGCACGCTCGAGGCTGCACTGCTTTAAAATGCTTGGCTTGATGATCTCGTGCGGCCTTGCTCATGTCCAGAACCCTCTTTGTTACCACTGCCCTGCCCTATGCCAATGGTTCCTTTCACATTGGCCACATCATGGAGTACATCCAGGCTGATATATGGGTGCGCTCGATGCGTATGGCAGGCCATACGGTTCACTTCGTGGGCGCTGATGACACCCATGGCGCACCAATCATGCTCAAGGCCGAAGCTGAGGGCATCACGCCTCAGGCGCTGGTGGCACGCTATGCTGCCGAGCGCCCCCAGTACCTCAATGGCTTTCATATCAAATTCGATCACTGGCATTCGACTGACTCCGCAGAAAACGTCCAGTTGTCCCAGGATATCTATCGCCACTTACGCGCTGCGAACCTGATCGAAACACGCTCGATCGAACAGTTTTTTGACCCTGTAAAAGGCATGTTCCTCGCGGATCGATACATCAAGGGCGAGTGTCCCAAATGCCACGCCAAAGATCAATATGGCGATTCGTGTGAAGTCTGCGGCGCGGTCTATGCCCCTACCGAACTGATCGAACCGTATTCGGCACTGACCAAAGCAAAGCCAGTCCTGAAATCCTCAGAGCATTTTTTCTTCAAGCTCTCCGACCCGCGTTGCGTAGAATTTCTGCAGTCCTGGACGACCGGTGAAAACCTGCAGGGCAACAAACGCCTGCAGGCAGAAGTGCTCGCTAAAACCCGCGAATGGCTAGGGCACGGCAAAGAAGGCGACGAAGTCAACCTCGGCGACTGGGATATCTCGCGCGATGCGCCGTATTTCGGTATTGAAATCCCTGATGCGCCGGGTAAATATTTCTATGTCTGGCTTGATGCGCCAGTAGGCTATCTGGCTTCACTGAAAGCCTATTGCGCCAAGATTGGTCTGGATTTCGAAGCGCTGCTCGATCCAGAGAGCAACACAGAACAAGTTCATTTTATTGGCAAGGATATCGTTTATTTCCACGCACTTTTCTGGCCGGCCATGCTGAAATTTGCCGGACGCAAAACACCTGATCAGCTCAACGTGCACGGCTTTATTACCGTGAGCGGCGAAAAAATGTCCAAGAGTCGTGGCACGGGCATTTCACCGCTGCGCTATCTTGAGCTCGGCATGAACGCCGAATGGTTGCGCTATTACATCGCGGCCAAGCTTAACGCGCGCGTCGAGGATATCGATTTCAACGCAGAAGACTTCATCGCCCGCGTCAACAGTGATCTGGTGGGCAAATACATCAATATCGCCAGTCGTGCGGCGAATTTCATCAGCAAATATTTTGCTGGTGAGCTGAAATTCGCAGGCGACCACGCAGCGCTATCCGCGGACTGGACGCAAGCTGCCGAACGCGTACGTGCAGACCTCGAAGCACGCGAATTTGGTCGTGCGATTCGAGACATCATGGCCCAGGCAGACCTCATCAACCAGGCCTTTGACGCAGCACAGCCCTGGCTGGTTGCGAAAGGTTTACAGGATACGGACACTGAAAAACGTGCCCTGCTGCAGGATATCTGCTCGAAGGCGCTCGGTGGTTTTAAAGCTTTATCCGTGATGCTGGCCCCGATCCTGCCTGAACTCTCGCAACGTGTCGCGACCGAGCTTTTCGGTCTGGATAGAGGATTTATCTGGGGCGATGCCGGTCAGCTGCCAATCCGTATCAATGCTTTTAAACATCTGATGCAACGCGTCGAACCCGCAATGCTGGATGCGTTGTTTGAGCCGCCCGCAGCGCCAGCTGAGCCGGCTTTGATTCCAGGTGGTGAGCCTCTTGCAGACACCATCTCGATTGATGATTTTGTCAAAGTGGATTTACGTGTCGCGCGCATCGTCAATTGCGAGCACGTCGAAGGCTCAACCAAATTACTACGCCTGACGCTAGATGTCGGTGAAGGACGTCAGCGCAACGTCTTTTCAGGAATTAAAGCCGCCTACCAGCCTGAGCAACTAATCGGGCGCCTGACGGTCATGGTCGCTAATCTGGCTCCGCGCAAGATGAAATTCGGCATCTCCGAGGGCATGGTTCTTGCGGCAAGCCATGCAGACGATAAAGTGGATACAGGTATCTATCTGCTCGAGCCATCCAGTGGCGCGCAACCGGGCATGCGCATTCACTAAGTCTGGTTTACAGGACTGCTACGGTTGGTGCTCAGGCGCCAACCGGGCGGGGATTTAATTGCGAGTCCAGAGTTTCGCGTTCATCAAATACGAAACAGTTTCCGACAAAGTCTGCTGCGTCGGTTTCCTCAAAATATTTCAGGATCCCGCCATCGAGTTGATAGATGTGCTCGATGCCGACTTGTTCCATATAGATGGCGGCTTTTTCGCAGCGAATCCCGCCAGTACAAAAACTGATGACAGTTTTGCCTTCGAGTTCGGCTTTGTGCTCAAGTACAGCCTGAGGGAATTCTGTGAATTTTGTGATGTGCCAGTTGATCGCATTACGAAAAGTGCCAGCCTGAACTTCGAATTCATTGCGGGTATCAAGCATCACTACTGGGCGGCCAGCATCGTCAGTCCCCTGCGCCAGCCAGCGCGCGCAGGTTTTGGCGTCCACGGCCGGCGCACGACCCGCCTCGGGTCGAATCGTCGGATGATTCATCCGGATAATTTCATTTTTGATTTTCACAAGCATGCGCTTGAAAGGCACGCCCTCGGAAACGCTGAATTTGACCTCAATACCGGTGAAAGCAGGATCCTCGCGCAGCCAATTTAAAAAAGCATCGATGCACACCTGTGTACCGGCCAGGAAAATATTGATCCCCTCGGCAGTCAGGATGATTTTGCCTTTGAGCGCACACGCCTCGGCACGCGCCAGCATGACCTCGCGACGCTCCTCGAGTTGATCAAGGGAGACGAACTTGTAGGCTGCGATATTGATGATTTGTGTCATATGCTCTGACGAAAAAACTGGAGCGGGTGATGGGAATCGAACCCACGCTTGAGGCTTGGGAAGCCGCCGTTCTGCCATTGAACTACACCCGCGAACTTAACCGCAATAACCATTATACGAGAAGTGCCAATGGAGATTTTCAGGTTGTTAAACATTATCGAGCCGAACCACTACAATATTGGCTATGGAAATAGTATTGAATGGTCAGCCCATGACGCTGGCAGCATCCCTCTCACTGGCCCAGTTGGTTGAACAACTGGGGTTTACTGGCAAGCGCATCGCTGTTGAACGCAACGGCGAAATCGTGCCCAAGAGCCAGCACGCTTCATGCATGCTGAATGCTCAGGACAGGCTTGAAATCGTCGTCGCAGTCGGTGGTGGCTAAATGCATACGCAGCATATTAAAAGTTTCGTCAATCGCCGCAGCCACATTACCCAGGGGCAACAAGAGGCGCTCGATAACTGGCTCAAAAAATGGTCGATTGAGTACGGACCCCGGTTGCTGGATTTGCCGGCAGCCTTTGGTCGTGTCGCTCCTACTATCCTCGAGATTGGCTTTGGTATGGGCGAGACGACCGAGCAAATCGCACTCGCCCGACCAGACGATAATTTTCTCGGCGTTGAGGTGTTTAATGCAGGGGTCGGAGCGTTACTCAAACGCATCGAAAGCTCGGGCCTGAACAATATTCGCATCATCCAGCACGACGCCGTCGAGGTCTTGCGAGACATGATCGCAGCGGAGTCTCTCGCCGGTGTGCATATTTATTTTCCAGACCCCTGGCCTAAAAAACGCCACCATAAACGCCGTCTGATTCAGCCGCCTCTGATTGCGCTTCTCGCCAGCCGTATGGCGCCAGGCAGCTACATTCATTGCGCTACGGACTGGGAGCATTACGCGATGCAAATGCTTGAGGTCTTAAAGGGTGAGCCAACGCTTGCGAATACTTGCGAGGGTTTTGCTCCCCGTCCGGATTTCAGACCACTCACCAAATTTGAAAACCGCGGCCTGCGTCTTGGACACGGCGTCTGGGACCTGATTTTCAAAAAGAAATAATCAGCACCATGACAGCGCACCTGCTTGGCGTGGGTGCGCGTCTGCTCAAAAACAGCGCAAGGCTGGCTTAGCGACCAAAACCACCTAGTTTGCCCAGACCTTTCATGCCGCCCATGGCGCGCATCATTTTAGCCATGCCGCCTTTTTTCATTTGCTTCATCATTCCCTGCATCTGCTCGAACTGATTGAGCATGCGGTTGACCTCTTGCACCGGCACACCCGCCCCCATGGCGATACGACGCTTACGGGAGGCTTTCAATAACTCAGGTTTGGCGCGCTCAAGCGGCGTCATTGAATTCAAAATACCTTCGGTACGGCGCATTTGTTTTTCTGCCTGACCACTCTGGAGCTGCCCAGCGGCCTGGGCAAACTGGGCAGGTAGTTTTTCAAGCATCGAACTCATATCACCCATTTTTTTGACCTGCACAATCTGATCCCGGAAATCATTGAGATCAAATTTATCGCCCGATTTGATCTTGGTCGCAAGTTTTTGCGCCTCGGCCATATCGATATTTTTTTGTGCCTGCTCGACCAGGGAGACGATATCGCCCATGCCCAGCACGCGCTGCGCCATACGTTCGGGGTAAAAAGGCTCCAATCCATCAAGTTTTTCTGAAACGCCGACGAATTTAAGAGGTTTACCCGTCACGTGACGGACCGATAACGCAGCACCACCTCGTGCATCACCATCGAGCTTGGTGAGGACCACACCAGTCAAGGGCAAGGCCTCACCAAAGGCTTTGGCTGTATTGACGGCATCCTGCCCTTGCATGGCATCGACCACAAACAGGGTCTCGATCGGCTTGAGCAGGTCATGCAACGCACGGATCTCGCGCATCATCGCTTCGTCAACACCCAGACGACCCGCGGTATCGACAATCAGCACATCAAAATGATGACGTTTGGCGTAATCCACCGCATGACGAGCGATGTCTTCTGGTTTTTGGCTTGGGTCAGAGGCGATCCACTCGACCCCGACTTGCGCTGCAACAGTCTTGAGCTGCTCAATCGCTGCAGGACGATAAACGTCTGCACTCACCACAGCGACTTTTTTCTTACCGGTTTTACGTCCATACTGAACGTGACTACCCTCTGATAACCACTTGGCAAGCTTACCGGTCGTGGTGGTCTTACCAGCACCCTGTAAACCCGCCATCAGGATAATTGCAGGCGGCTGCATAGCCAGCGAGAGCTCGCTCGCCTCAGGCCCCAGATCGCCTCCCATCAGGGCCGACAACTCTTTGTGGACCACACCTACCAGTGCCTGTCCGGGCGATAGACTACCTACGACCTCCTCACCGAGGGCTTTTTCTTTGACACGCGCAATAAAGTCGCGCACCACAGGCAGGGACACGTCAGCCTCAAGTAGCGCTAAACGCACCTCACGCAACATATCCTGGGTATTGGATTCGGTCAGACGTGCCTCACCGCGCATGGTCTTGACGACGCGCGAGAGACGTTGGGTTAGATTTTCAAGCATGGTGACAGTTTTTTCGCTTTACACTAGACGGATGTCTACAGCTATTGTATTTCACTCCCTCGCTGCGCTGGCATATTCCGGCTTAGCCCTGATCCTCTGGCGTGCGCTCTCGTCTGGCCAATCGGTCATCCAGGCTGGCCGCTTAGTCCGCCTGGGTGTTTTGATCGCCCTGATTTTGCACGGTTTCGCCTTGAAAGAAGCGATTCTGCGAGGCCAGCAACTCCATTTGAGCTGGTCGCTTGCGCTTTCAGCTGCCGTCTGGCTAGGAATGATTGTGTTCTGGCTGGAAAGCCTGATTATCCGTATTGATGGTTTGCAGCTCCTGCTTTTACCGGCGGGTGCCCTGACCTGCGTGCTCGCCGCACTCTTTGCTCAATCACAGTTGATTGCTCACGCGGGCGATACGGCGCTGCGCATCCATCTGCTGATCGCCATGTCTGCTTATGGACTGATTACCGTTGCCGCGCTCCAGGCCCTGCTCATGTCAGCCCTGGATCGCCGGCTACATTTTCCGCGCGAGTCAGCTCAGTCTCTGAACCAGGGAGTTTGGGCGGTCGCCGGGCGCCTGCTTGATGCTCAGCCTCCACTGCTTGCACAAGAGCAATTGCTATTTCGCGTGATCTGGGTCGCTTTTGGTGCGCTAACACTTGCGGTGATCTCAGGTTCACTGATCTCTGTCGCTGCGAGTGGGAAATGGCTCCCTTTTGATCATAAAACGGTATTCACGCTACTTTCCTGGATAACCTTCGGGGTATTGCTGATCGGTCGCCACGCGCGCGGCTGGCGCGGTCGGATCGCGCTGCGATATACCCTTGCGGGATTCGCCTTCATCGTACTGTCCTACACAGGCAGCCGCTTCGTTATCGAAGTCATTTTGCAGAGAGCCTGAGATGGGTAAATTAATATTCTGGGTGGTTGTTTTTATTGGTGGGCTGGTCACCACACGCATCCTTGCGCGTAAAGCCTTGCAACATGCAATGGATGCTCACCAGCGGGCACAAGCGCAGCAACAGCAACCCAATGAGGTACTCAAAAGCACCGAAAAAATGGTTCGTTGCGAACACTGCGGCTTACATCTTCCCCGCTCAGAAGCCACCATGATTGAAAATAAAATGTGGTGCAGCAAAGAGCACGCCAGCCTTGGCGCCAAGCAACGCGCCTGAGTTTTTTTATGCTTGTTCAAACCAGACTGGACGAGACAGGTTGGCTACAGGCTGGGCCAGGGATCACGTTCAAACCATCACCAAATTTCAACGAGCGCCCTTTGCCGCAGGACATCAGCCTGCTGGTGATCCACAACATCAGCTTGCCACCTGGCCAGTTTGGTACGCCTTATATATGCGACCTGTTTCTCAACAAGCTTGATCTCAAAGCAGACCCCTGGTTTGTATGTCTCGAAGGCCTGAAAGTTTCTGCGCATTTCCTGATTGATCGCAGCGGACACATTACACAATTTGTCTCCTGCGCTGCACGTGCCTGGCATGCAGGGGTGTCATCTTTTGAGGGTCGTGAGCAGTGCAATGATTTTTCGATCGGCATTGAGCTTGAGGGAACCGACAGCCTGCCCTATACCGATGCCCAATATGCCTCGCTTCAAACGCTGACACGCACGCTTACACAGCACTATCGTTTACGCGCAGTGCGTGGACATGAACACATCGCACCCGTCAGAAAAACGGACCCAGGCGCATCGTTCGACTGGGTCCGTTTTAACCAAATCACCAACCAGCCAGAACTAAGCTGGCCGAAGTTGGGTCTCTCAGGGCAAGATCAGCCCAGTAACAACTGATTCACACGCTTCACAAATGCACTTGGATCAGGTAGTTGCGAGCCGTCAGCAAGCATCGCCTGCTCAAACAGCAGTGCAGCCCAGTCAGCAAAAGTCTCATCCGAAGCCGCTTGCACGCGTGCAACCAACGGATGCTCGGGATTAATCTCGAGCGCGGGCAACACGTTAGGCGCTTCCTGGCCTGCAGCTTTCAGCATGCGCATAAGGTGGGGACTTAAATCATTCTGACCCACCACGACGCATGAAGGCGAATCAACCAGACGCGCAGTGACGCGCACTTCCTTGACGCGATCTTTGAGTGTTTCCTGCAAACGCTCAACCAGTGGCTTGAACTTTTCTGCCACTTCGGTCTGGTGTTTCTTTTCCTCTTCGTCGCCAAGCGCTTCGAGATCGAGGCCGCCTTTTGCAACAGAGACCAGTTGTTTGCCATCGAACTCACGCAGGTGTGACAGCATCCACTCATCGACACGATCCCACATGATCAGGACTTCGATGCCCTTTTTGCGGAAAATTTCGAGATGCGGGCTGTTTTTACCACCCATATAACTATCAGCCGTGACGTAATAAATTTTGTCCTGGCCTTCTTTCATGCGGCTGACGTAATCGGCGAGTGCGACAATCTGGGCATCGGAGTCATCCTTGGTGGACGCGAAACGCAACAACTTGGCGATACGCTCCAGATTGGTTGAATCCTCACCTGTGCCTTCTTTGAGAACCTGACCAAACTCCGCCCAGAAGGTCGTGTAATCTTCTTTACGGTTTTCTGCGAGATCTTCGAGCAAGCTCAGGATACGTTTGGCTGAACCATCGCGTATCACTTTAACGTCGCGGCTTTCCTGCAGAATTTCACGCGATACATTCAATGGCAAATCTGCGGAATCAATCACGCCGCGCACAAACCGCAGGTATGAAGGCAGCAGTTGCTCTGCGTCATCCATGATGAACACACGTTTAACGTAAAGCTTTACGCCGCGACGCGCGTCGCGATCCCACATGTCAAAAGGCGCATGCTTTGGGATGAACAGCAATTGTGTGTACTCGCTGCGGCCTTCGACGCGATTGTGTGTCCAGGCAAGCGGATCATCAAAATCGTGCGAGACGTGTTTGTAGAACTCTTTGTACTGCTCCTCGGTAATGTCAGATTTATTACGCGTCCACAGCGCGTTGGCCTGATTGACGGCTTCCCATTCGTCGGTCTTTTTCTGCTCGGAGGCATCCTTGTCCCATCCCTCCTTGCGCATTTCAACTGGCAAGGAGATGTGATCAGAATAGCGACGCAGCACTTCGCGTAATTTGTAGCCGCTGAGGAATTCGTCTTCGTCAGGGCGCAGATGCAAAATCACCTCACTGCCGCGACTGGCTTTCTCGATCGTCGCAACGGTGAACTCGCCCTCGCCATTTGATTCCCAGAGCACGCCCTGCTCAGCAGGCAATCCGGCACGACGGCTACGCACGGTCACTTTGTCAGCGACAATGAATGAGGAGTAAAAACCCACGCCAAACTGACCAATCAATTGAGCGTCTTTTTGCTTGTCGCCAGTGAGTTTTGAGAAAAACTCGCGGGTACCTGAGCGCGCGATCGTGCCGAGGTTCGCTACGGCCTCGTCGCGTGACAGGCCAACGCCATTGTCAGCAATCGTGATGGTACGTGCTTCTTTGTCGTAATCGACTCGGACACGCAACTCGCCCTCTCCCTCGAGCAAGGCGGGTTGATCGATCGCCTCGAAACGAAGTTTGTCGCAGGCGTCAGAAGCGTTAGACACTAACTCTCGCAAAAAAATCTCTTTATTGCTGTAGAGCGAGTGGATCATCAAATGCATCAGCTGTTTGACCTCGGCCTGAAAGCCTAAGGTTTGTGATGCATCAGCAGCAGAAGAAGTATTTTGGGTCATGTTTGTCACTGAAAAAGTTATCCACAAGGATGAAATGACCTGGAGCGGAGGCGTTTAGGTCAATTCAAGTATCTTCTATGTGGGGCTCAAAACAAAATTTTCAAGACGTTCTATAATGATGTTCTTCCTGATTGAGTTGTCTTACTCAAATCCTCCCCGCCCGGGTGGTGAAATTGGTAGACGCAGGGGACTCAAAATCCCCCGCCGCAAGGCGTGCCGGTTCGATTCCGGCCCCGGGCACCAGCTTAAATCACTGATTTTTAAGGGTAAATTCAAAAAATTGCAGCTTAGCTCAAACATTGCGCTGTGTTTGCATGTCACAGTTGTGGCACAAAAGTTAGATTTGACAGCCCAACATTCATTTGCCTTTGAAATTCTTATTTAGCTCAATATTTTTTTTATCGACTTTTTCGTAACCTGACTCGAATAAGTGAATGCAATAACTTGTAAATTTCATAGAGCTTTAATTCTGCTCAATTTATAATTGAATTGTTAACGCCTCTCATTGATCAACATGAAACCTTCTGTCGCACTAGAGTTGAAGCGCATCGCTGTTCGTGAAGCGACTGGCCGTTATCGCGCGACCAACCCACGCATATTTGGTTCTGTACTGCATGGCCTTGATCACGACGGAAGCGACATTGACATTCTTGTTGACGCATTACCAGGCGCAACACTTTTCGACCTTGGTGGTCTTCAGGTTGAGTTAGAAGAATTGCTCGGTGTCCCTGTTGATTTACTGACTCCACAAGATTTGCCAATCAAATTTCGACAACACGTTTTACAAGAAGCTATCCCAGTATGAAGGGCCAATGGCTCACCGACTATCTCGGCCATATGCAAGTTGCAGCGTCAGATGCATGCAGCTTTGTTGAGGGGCTCAATCAATCTGATTTTAACGACGACAAACGGACTCAAAGTGCTGTAGTGATGAGTCTTATCGTTATAGGAGAAGCGGCTACTAAAGTGATGGATCAATTTCCAGAGTTTGCCGCCAACCACGATGAAATCTCATGGAGAGGTATGAGGGGCATGCGGAATCGAATCGCACATGGATACTTCGACATCAACTTAGAAGTCGTTTGGCATACAGTACATACAGCATTGCCATCACTCCTGTTACAAATACCTGAATTAATTAAATCAGCTGAGCAGACCAGTTATCTAAAAAGGTAATACTGGACAAAGATGGCTAAAAAGATCCCTGAATTTCCAGAGCACATTCAGATTCTTATTCGAGCATTAAAACGCGCACGAAAATTAGCTCGAAAAGTCTCACAACAAACTGGCACACCCTTCATCTATATGAAAGGTGACAAGATTATCAAAGAGATGATCACCAAGCCATAAGGCTGAATCTGAGTTTTGACATTTGTAATGGCGACATTACAAACGTCTTCATGTACAAAGCCCTCTGCGAAACTAGCAGCTTTCTCAAAATCTCCCGCTCGCCGGGCGTGCCGGTTCGATTCCGGCCCCTGGCACCATCTTTAAAATATTGATTCTTTCAGATAAATCCAAAAAATAATTTCACATCGCTCAAATTTTGAGCGGTTTTTGACGTGGCGTCAGTTGTGGCACAAAATTTGGATTTGAAGGAAAGATAAAATTTTCTTAGTTAATACTATTTACCTATTTAAACCATCTTATTTCCATTGGTGCTAGTAAAGTTTCAATACAATACAATCTATAAAGATGTAGTCGAAGAATGGCAAGCCTTGGACAAAACAGATTCTGAGCCAACGCCTATTGACTTGAAAGGTAAAAAATAATGCCCAAAGTTGCACCTGAATATCCAGAGCACGTGCAGATTGTTATTCGAGCATTAAAACCCGCACGAAAATTAGCTCGAAAAGTCTCACAAAAAACTGGCACACCTCTTATCTATATGAAAGGTGACAAGATCATCAAAGAGATGATCACTAAGCCATAAGAGTTATTTATAAAGTTTGCGTATTCCCTGGGCTATCCATTTCTCAAACGCATTCACGCTAAAAACACGCTATGGCATTTAAATCTGATACCCCTATTTCCGACTCAAAATTAACAATTGCTAAAAGTCGACAAAAAAAAATAGGCTCAGACAAAAAAAAAGCAGATTTGGTTTTGTTAAAAAAACCATCAAGACGTGGAATTCAATCAATTGAAATTGGTTTTTCAATTCTTGATGTTTTATGCAAAGCGAACGGACCACTGCCCCTTCGTAGCATTGCTCAAAAGTGCAATATGGCAGTGGCAAATGTGCATAATTATTTGGTGAGTTTTCAAAACGTCGGTTTAGTGATGCAAGAGCCCGATACAGGGTTTTATGGATTGGGGAACTATGCAATATCGCTTGGCATAGCTGCTCTGCAACAATTTGATGTTCAAAAAGTTGCGCGACCTATCATGGCAGAGTTAGGCGCGATAACTGGATATTCTGTATTTTTAGGGGTTTGGGGGAATAAAGGACCAACAATTGTTTATCGCGTTGAGTGCGCAAAAAATCCGCCACTGATGGAAATGCGCGTTGGAAGCGTATTACCACTGCTAAATTCTGCTCTAGGTCGAAATTTTCTCTCGCACTTGCCTGAACAGATGACTTTACCCATGACAAAAGAAGAGCTGGCCAGACAAAAAACTAATCCTGAGTTAATACTTGGAGCCGATGCACCTAGGTCAATGGATCAGGTGCACTCACTAATCGCTAAAGTTCGTAAAAATGGGGTTAGTCGTTGTGTTGACTCTCTGATTCCTGGCTACACAGCAATGTCCGCACCAATCTATGATCAATTTGGCGGAATAATTGCTGGCTTGACCATAATGGGTCCCAACTTAGCGATACAGGAAGGTTCGACTGAAAAAACCATAGGCTTGCTTAAGGAATATACAGCTCAAATTTCAAAAGCAGCAGGTTGGCAAGGCATGGCTGCCTTAGAAAAATAATTGAAACTCTTACTGAGTGAATGAATACGGCAATTGATCTTAGATAAATTTAACAAATGATCAATTACTACGTTAGCAGTTCGTTATAGAAATGAAATATGCCTGTTTGTCGGCGGTCTAGTTCGCTAATTTGCGATCTGAGCGCTGGATCGTCCTCCAAGCAATGTTCTTAGTTAACTTGAACGACTGGACTATTTTCATTGACAGAACGATATCGCATAGATATATTCATATCGCAATATCAAATGCATTATTTGATTAAGTCGAATGCTGGCTTTTGCCGCACAAAGCTTTTGTCAAACTTAAAGCATCCTAACGCGCTAGTTTTTTTTTACGCGATGTTCTAAATAACTTTGACGTTCTCAGATAGGAGTTGTCCTGATGAAAAAGATAATTGCCAGCAGTGTCTTCGGTGCGGTGTTGACATTTGGATTAGCCACTGCTCAAGCACAAACCAAGCCCGCGGAACTGAAGATTCCATTCGCTACATTTTTATCAGGTCCAGCTGCCGTTTTCGGTATTGCTGGAAAAGCTGGGGCTGAAATTGCTGTAGATGAGATCAATGCTGCGGGAGGTATTGACGGCGTAAAACTAAAAATGTTGGTAATCGATGAGGGGGTTGGTGCAGATAAACTGCTGTCAGAGTATCGACGACTCGTTCAGGATGAGGGTGTAACTGTATCGAGCGCAGCGATATCAAGCGGTAGTTGTAATGTCTTGGCACCTGTCGCTGAAGATTTAAAAGTTGTTAACGTTCTCTGGGGTTGCGGCTCTGAAAAAACCCTTGAAGATCGGCGCTATAAGTACGTCGTTCGCCCTGCATCAAATATGACGACAGACTTTACGTCAGCAGCCCTGTTCCTTGTTAAGAATAAACCAGATTTCAAAACAATCGCAGTCATTAACCAAGACTATGCCTACGGCAGAGATAGCTGGGAAATCTTTATTACCGCTCTGCGCGCAATCAAGCCAGATGTAAAGGTCGTTGCAGAGTTATTTCCTAAATTTGGTTCAACTGACTTCAGTTCAGAAATCAGTCGCCTCCAAGCGTTAAATCCCGACGTTATTATGTCTGGAACGTGGGGAGGAGAACTCGATACATTGGTTCGTCAAGCTAATCAACGCGGTTTGATGAAGAAAACGATATGGGTTTTACCACTTGCTGAAAACTCACTTGAACGCTTGGGCAAAGGTATGCCGGACGGTGTAATTGTTGGCATGCGCGGTGATTATTACTTCCTTGACCCTAATCTTTCAAAAGATCCAAAAGTCAAAACGTTCGTTGAGAAATTCAAAGCGAAAACGGGAGGCTATCCAACATTTCCTGCCTACCAAGGAGCTGTTTCAATGTTTGCCATTGCCGACGCTTATAACGCAGCAATTAAAGCAAATGGCGGCAAGTGGCCTGATTCTGCACAAGTTGCAGATGCGATGCACAAACTCAAACTGGACCACTTAGGTAGAAAAATTGTTATGCGTGAAGATGGGCAAGGACTTCAAGATAATTTGGTGGGCATTACAAAAATGACCCCTAACTTCCCCTTCCCAGTGATCGATAATTTGACTCTTTTTCCAGCAACAATCACACAAGCTCCCGTTGGCTTGAAGGCTGTTGAATGGGCAAAGACGATCAAACCTGAGTTAGTTCAAAGCCCAGAAATTAAAAAACAGTAATTGCGACTTAATACAAAGGAATAGCGAGTAAAACTAATGACCTCCTCTCTACTATTGCTTGTACTGTTTGACGGTTTGACACAAGCTGCCTTGCTATTCCTTGTCGCTCTTGGTTTGACACTTATCTTTGGCGTTTTGAGAATCATCAACGTTGCACATGGTGCTGTATATGCATTCGGAGGCTACGCCGCAGCCTCTGTAGGCACCGCATTGGTAACAGGCGATTCTATTGGACTATCACTACTCCCAATATTGATCGGGGGCATATCCATGGGATTGCTCTTAGGTGCGATCATCGAAATCGGTGTGATACGTCGCATTCTAGCCATGGATGAAGTGATGCAATTACTCGCTACATTTGCAGTATTTTTGATCATGGAGGACTTACAAAGATTCATTTGGGGAACCGCTCCAGTTTCGGTGGGCGGAGCGGTTGATGCGATGGGCTCTGTAACGATTGCCAACATCACCTATATGTCTTACCAAGTCATTTTTCTTCCAATTTCAGCACTAATCATTTATCTAGCTTTGAGATGGACATTGGGTCACACTCGATTTGGTCGACAACTTGTAGCTGTTGCTCACAACCGTGAAGTTGCGAGTGCAATGGGCATCAATGCTAAGCGCATCGGTTTACTAACGTTTTGTCTTGGCACCGTGTTGGGGACGCTGGGTGGAGCATTAGCCTCACCCACTACGACGCTAGTGCCAGGGACGGGTGGCGACATGATGGTTTTATCTTTTGCCGTGGTCGCTGTGGCGGGGCTAGGTCAAATAACAGGAACAATAGTCGCAGCATTATTAATCGGCGTTGCAAAAGCACTATCTGTTCATCTATTTCCTGAGCTTGACGTGGTTGTCCCTTACCTCATTATGTTGTTGATACTTCTGTGGCGTCCGCAGGGATTGTTCGCGGTTACGCAAAGCAGGAGGGTCTAAACATGTTACGCATTTTCCCGTGGTTCATCGGTGCCCTTGCAATTTTTCTCGGCCTGTATTTCTCCTGGATGAAAACACCGCTGATTATTGGTCTATCTTATGGCTTCGCAGCGCTAGGTGTATCAATACTCATACGCGCTGGCCAAGTATCCTTCGGCCATGCTGGATTCACTTGCATGTCTGGCTATGCAATGGTTGCCGCACTAAAAATATGGCCAGAGATAGATGGTTTGATTTTAATTCTGATCAGTGGTCTAGCTGGACTCATTGCTGGTGGGATCGTCGGACTCTTCATGATGCGTTATCGAGGTATTTTCTTCGGCATGTTGAATCTCGCAATGTCGATGGTGCTTTTCTCGTTATTAGGAAAGTTTTATCACGTTACAGGCGGGACAGATGGCATCAGTTTTGATCGACCAAAACTATTAGGCCAATTACTGGACAGATCAAACTATGAAACTGCATTACTTGTGCTGTGTGCATTTTTTGTTGTCATCACTTGTTCACTCGTGCAAAGATTTTACGCATCGCCAACAGGCCAAGCCTTAATAGCGTTGAAATCAAATGAAGTACGTCTGGAATACATTGGAATTTCAGCAAAAAAAGTTTTTTATAAGGGCTATGTTGCCTCAGCAACATTATGCGGCTTTGCTGGGGGTATTTTTGCTTTAGTTCAAGGATTAGTAACTCCTGAAATGGGCTATTGGGTGTCTTCCGGAGAGTATGTATTCATCGCAGTACTTGGCGGGACATATCATGCTGTTGGAGCTTTTATAGGAGCAATTGGTTTTACATTTTTAAAACTTTTTGCAGCGGCGGCAATGACCGGAGCTTGGCAACTCGTGATCGGCTCTGTACTTCTCGTTCTAATCTTTGTTGCACCGAACGGCTTGGTAGCATGGTTAAGAAAATTTGATCGGAAAACATCTCATGCTCAAAAATGATATGTCTGTATTGCTTCAAACTCGAGGCCTTTCAATCAGTTTTGGAGGAGTTGTTGCTGCGGACGGAATTGATTTTGAACTGAAACAAGGTGAGCGTCTAGCCGTCATTGGCGCGAATGGAGCAGGGAAAACCACCTTCATCAACATGGTGACGGGTTATATCAAACCTGCAGCAGGTCAAATTATGTTTGACGGCAAAGACGTGACAGGACTATCCCCAAGACAAATTGTCCAGCACGGTATTGGACGCGCATTTCAACTGCCTCAGCTTTTTCTTGAGCAAACAGTCAAACAAAGCTTGGAACTGGCAGTCGCTGCAAGAGCCAATAAGATGAAGTTATTTAAACCGTTAGCAGAGTGCGTCTCATCAGAGGAAATAGAAGAGATGCTTGAAATGGTGGGGCTATCTGCACGCGCGCATGATTTATGTTCAAGCTTGCCAGAGGGGCATCGCAAGCTATTGGATATTGCGATGGCACTTGCATTGCATCCCAAGCTATTAATCATGGATGAGCCAACCAGTGGGGTTGCATCGAACGAAAAACATCATTTGATGGCAACCATCATGAAAGCATTGGATGAGCGAAAGGTGACAGCAATGTTTGTTGAGCATGATGTCGACATTGTTAAAGAGTATGCGACGCGCGTAACGGCATGGATATCGGGTCGCATTACCGCGGATGGATTACCAAGCGATGTCCTCAGTAATGAGGAAGTCCGCACAGTAATCCTCGGACACTGATGAGGTCAAGATGCTGTCTTTAAAAAATGTAAATGTAGACATTGCTGGGATACCGGTTTTGCGTCAAGTGAGTGCCGAGTTCCATCAGTCCTCAATCTATGCAATCGTTGGTCGCAATGGTGCCGGTAAAACCACACTTTTACGAACTGTAATGGGATTACTTCCTATTCGAAGTGGTGAAGTTTTTTTAGATGATCAAAACTTGATCACATCGCCCTCACACACTCGCGCCGCACTCGGCATCGGGTACGCACCGGAGGAGCGCGTACTATTTCCAACATTGACAACACTAGAAAATTTGCGGTTGCCATGCGAATCATTGAACTTGCCGCGTTCTGAAATCGCGCGACGCGTTGATGAAGTGATTGAGGTTATGCCAAAGGTTAAAGAATTACTGCCTCGTTCTGCAGCTGCGCTCTCGGGCGGACAAGGGAAAATGGCTGCTCTTGCACGTTCGTTAATGGTTGGTACACATTTAATACTTGTAGATGAACCTTTTCAGGGGCTTGCTCCAGCGTTAGCAAGAGAATTTGCAGAAGCACTCAGTAAGATTTTTCAAATGCGCCCCGAACTGTGTATTGTCATCACAGAGTCAAACGGATCACTACTAGATCGCATCGACTGCACAATGATGAACTTAGAGCGCGGCGAGCTGGCAGTGGAGTTGGATCAATGAGCAACAATACTGAATCTATCGCGTCACCGACCGAGAACTATCGAGGCGTTTGGGGAAATCGCGTGGGTTTTGGCAAGCGTCCAGCCTTGATTGTTGTTGATTTTGTCAAAGCGTATACGATTAAAAATTCACCGCTCTATGCCTCTGGAGTTAGACCTGCAGTAGAAAAAACAATCGAGTTATTAGCGATAGCTCGAAAGCGAGATATACCGATTATTCACACAACTTCGAGCTATCAAACTTCCACATTTATAAATGGTGGTGTTTGGATTAAAAAAGCACCTGTTCTGAAAATACTTGCAGAAAAACCTTATGGTGAGTTTTGCGAGGGCGTAGAACCACTGGAAAATGAACTCGTCGTGACCAAACAATACGCAAGTGCATTTTTTGGTACAAGTCTTTCCTCAACTTTAACGGCAGCAAATATCGATACAGTGATTGTTACCGGATGCTCAACAAGCGGATGTATTCGTGCGACCTCAGTTGATGGGGCTCAGAACGGTTTTCATGTGATTGTTCCTCGCGAGTGCGTGGGTGATCGACACTCTTCTCCACATGAAGCAAATTTATTTGATATTGATAGCAAGTATGGAGATGTTGTCTCAATCAAAGAGGTTATTGAGTATCTGCAGCGATCTGAATAAATATCAGGGTGGCAGCATACAGTAAACACTTTTAAAAAATAAGTCACGGACAGCACGAGGAGCACAAGTATGGGAAATAGCAAAGAGCATTTTAAAGATGCCAATCATCATGACCTTGGAGGGCGAGAGGAATATCTTGATCAAAAGGTATGCAAGGATGATGATGAATTAGATCACGGTGAATTTGGCGCGAGAGTCGATGCTTTACGTCTGATTCTCGGAGCAAAAAAAATAATGCTGACCGACGAGTTACGTAGGGGAGTAGAAGCGATACCGCGAGATGAATATTTTCATTTGCAGTATTACGAGCGCTGGTTAAGGTCAATGTGTTCAATTCTGATAGAAAAAGGAATTATTGAACCAAAGGAGCTAATGTGAGCGCTTTAGCT
>DAIMDD010000019.1:0-46819 GCA_036725985.1 Burkholderiaceae bacterium | reverse complement strand
TGCTGCTAGGGATGCTCACCCCATCCTCCAATACGATTCTTGAACCGGTCACCACTAAACTGATCACGGATATATCCGAGGCCAGTGTGCATTTCGGTCGTTTCAAGGTCACAGAGATCGCGTTGTCTGAACAAGCGCTCGCGCAGTTCGATCCCACCGAAATTCTGGTGGGTGCAGAGTTGCTGTCGCACGCAAAAGTTCAAAGTATCGGCTGGAGCGGAACCGCAGCAGGCTGGCGAGGATTTGCAGCAGATGAAGATCTGTGTGCCAGGATCACCGCGCATACGGGGATTGCAGCCTGTACTTCGGTGCTCGCGCTCAATGAAATCCTCGCACTCACACAGGTGCGCAAACTAGGCATAGTCTCGCCTTACACCGACGATGTGCAGCAGAAAATCATTAATAACTACAGCGGGATCGGGATCGAGCCAGCGGGTGACGCGCACCTGGGTATCAGGGATAATTTCAGTTTTTCCGAAGTCTCAGCAGAACAATTGCGCACGATGTGTCGCGAAGTCGCCAAAGCAAAGCCACAGGCGATTGCGGTGTACTGCACTAACCTCGCCGGTGCGCTGTTGGTTGAGGAGATGGAGGCCGAACTTGGCATCCCGATTTATGACACGATTGCAACAGTCACATGGAAAGCCTTGAAACAGTGTGGTGTCGATACGCGCCGCATCAAAGGCTGGGGTAGTCTTTTCAGAGAGGTAGTTTGAAATGTCAGAGATGCAATTTGATGTGGTGATACGCAATGCCCGAGTAGCCACAGCCGCAGATACGTTCATGGCCGATATCGGTATTCGCAAGGGCGTGATTGAGCAACTCGGACGCAATATTGGTCAGGGTAAAAAAGAAATTGACGCAGCCGGTCGCACAGTCACACCAGGCGGTGTGGACGGTCACTGCCATCTTGACCAACCAATGCCTCCTCCTGCTCGCATGTCAGATAATTTCGATACAGGCACACGCTCAGCCGCGTGTGGTGGCACCACCACTGTGATCCCCTTTGCTGTGCAGGAAAAAGGCCATTCACTGCAAAGTGCGGTCGATGACTATCATCAGCGCGCGACCGGCCGCGCCCACGTTGATTACGCTTTCCATCTGATTGTGAGCGATCCGACGCCTGAGGTGTTGACACGTGAATTACCCAAGCTGATTGCCGAGGGCTATTCGTCGTTCAAGATCTATATGACGTATGACGATTTGAAACTCAACGATGGGGAAATCCTTGATGTCCTCGACACAGCGAAAAAAAATAACGCACTGGTCATGGTGCATGCCGAAAACGCCGACTGCATCGAATGGCTGACCAAACGGCTTGAGGCAGCAGGTCACAATGCGCCACGCTTTCATAGTCATTCACGGCCGATGCTGGTTGAACGCGAGGCGACCCACCGCGCCATCGCACTGTCTGAACTGATTGATGTGCCGATCCTGATCGTCCACGTGTCGGGGCGCGAAGCGGTTGAGCAAATCCGCTGGGCACGCGGACACGGACTGAATATCTTTGCAGAGACTTGCCCGCAGTATTTATTCCTGTCGGCCGAAGATCTCGGTGGCGATCACGATTACGAGGGTGCGAAATGCGTCTGCAGTCCGCCGCCACGCGACAAGGGTAATCAGGAGGTCATCTGGAAAGCACTGGCAGAGGGTTTATTTACCGTGTTCTCCTCCGACCATGCGGCCTTTAATTATGGCGGGACAGACGGCAAACACCCCGAAGGCAAAGAAGTCGGCTTTCGCTATATACCTAATGGTATCCCCGGACTTGAAACACGCATGCCGCTTTTGTATTCAGAGGGTGTGCTTAAAGGCCGCATCACCGTTAACAAGTTTGTTGAGCTGACCTCGACCAATGCCGCAAAGGCTTACGGTTTGCATCCTCGCAAAGGCACCGTGGCAATTGGTGCCGATGCTGACCTGGTGATCTGGGATGAACGCGAAGTGACGATCCAAAACACCATGCTGCATCACGCGACCGACTACACGCCTTATGAGGGTATTTCGGTTCAGGCCTGGCCCGGCATGACATTGTCTGCAGGCGAGATTGTCTGGGATGGCAAAGCGTTTCATCCGCGTGCAGGTGCCGGACGTTTCTTGCATTGTGAAGCACCCTCGCTATTGCCTAAAAAATGAAATTACTCATCATTAATCCCAATATCTCGGAGAGCGTCACGCAGTTAATTGGCGAGGAGGCGCAACGTGTGGCAAACCCCTCGACCTCACTCACCCTGATGACGGCCGAACTCGGGGTTGCCTATATTGAGACAAGATTTGAGGCCATGCTTGGTGCCTATGCAACGGCCGAACTCGCTGCCCGTCACGCCAGCGAACACGATGCTGTCATCGTTGCAGCGTTTGGCGATCCGGGGCTGGCTGCCATGCGTGAAGTGCTCGACATCCCGGTGCTTGGACTAACCGAGTCGGCCCTGATGAGTGCCTGCATGCTTGGGCAACGTTTTTCGATCATCGCGATTTCCCGCAGGATCTCGGCCTGGTATCGGGAAACCGTTCAAGCAAATGGTTTACTGGACCGACTCGCCAGTATTCGCACGCTGGATCAGCGGGTGCAAAATATCGGCTCGATTCAAAACGATCATGCTGACGAATTAAAAAGCTTGTGTATGCAAGCGATTGAGCAAGACGGTGCCGATGTGCTGATTATTGCGGGCGCACCCCTTGCGGGACTCGCCAGATTGATTTCAACCGAGATACCTGTACCTCTGGTTGATGGCGTATCGAGTGCTGTGCGTCACGCAGAGTCTTTGGTTGCTCTTGGGGCAAATGCCCCAAAACTTGGCAGCTTTGCACCGCCACCGGTGAAACCAAACAAGGGTTTAAGCCCTGCCCTGCAGAAAATTCTTAATCCTGCCGCTTAATATCAATATAACTAAAAGTAATATATAAAAAACAAATTAGTACTTTTTAGTTTTATATAAATCAGGCAGAATTGGGTGCTTAATTCGCCCGACTGCCTGATTCAAATGAAAAAACTTTTACTCACTGCTAGTAGTGCTCTCCTCATACTTGGGAGTCACCTCGCCCTTGCGCAAACGACTTTATTAAACGTCTCCTACGATGTGGCGCGTGAGTTTTATAAAGATTTCAATACCGCATTTGTCGCGGATTACAAAAAGACAACAGGCAAAGACCTCAAAATTGATCAGTCACATGGCGGATCGAGCGCACAGGCGCGGGCCGTCAATGATGGACTGGCTGCAGACGTCGTCACCATGAACACCACAACTGATGTGGAGTTTCTGGCGAGTACCGGGGTCGTCTCAAAAGACTGGAACAAGCAGTTCGCTTTCGATGCTTCGCCTACCTCCTCCACTATGCTTTTCCTGGTGCGCCGCGGTAATCCCAAGGGCATCAAAGACTGGAACGATCTTCTGAAATCTGACGTAAAAATCGTTGTAGTCAATCCGAAAACAGGTGGCAATGGCCGTATGGCTTATCTTGCGGCCTGGGGACAGGTCCGTAAAAATGGTGGAACGGACGCGCAGGCTCAGGAGTTCATTACAAAAATGTATAAAAACGTTCCGATCCTGGCCAAGGGCGGACGCGATGCAACCTCGATTTTCCTGCAGCGTAATATTGGCGATGTACTGATTACGTTCGAGTCAGAGGTCGTCTCGGTCAACCGCGAATTCGGCGAAGGCAAGGTTGATGTGGTGCACCCCTCCTCGAGCATCATTGCTGAAAATCCAGTCGCGATTGTGAACCGTACTGTCGATAAAAAAGGAACACATGAACAAGCAAAAGCCTATCTGGAGTATTTATATTCCGAGGCAGGTCAGGAAATAGCTGCCAAACACGCTATCCGGCCACGTTCGCAAGTCATCCTGGATAAATATAAAGATATTTTCAAACCCATCCAGTTTTTTACAGTTGCTGATTATTTCGGCAGTTTTTCAGAAGCACAGAAAGTTCACTTCAACGACGGTGGCTTATTCGACAAGATCTACACCACTGGCAAATAAATGACGCAACAAATTCTGACCTCGTCGGGCGCAGGCGAGGTGTCGCACAAAGGGGCATTGCCTTTCAAACGACTCAAGCAACAACGCGTCATGCCGGGGTTTGGTCTGACGCTCGGACTCACCGTGCTCTATTTGAGCTTGATTGTGCTGATCCCCTTATCCGCCTTGTTTCTCAAAACCTTCACACTCAGCCTCGACGAGTTCTGGGCTGCGGTCGCCTCCCCGCGCGTAATCGCCTCTTATCGCTTGACGTTTGGCGCCGCGTTTCTGGCTGCGTCATTTAACCTGTTCACAGGGCTCTTACTGGCCTGGGTCCTAGTCAGGTATGAATTTCCAGGTAAAAAAATTGTCGATGCACTGGTCGACTTACCCTTCGCTTTACCCACTGCAGTTGCGGGCATTGCCTTGACCGCGCTGCTCGCACCGAATGGCTGGCTGGGTGGCACTCTGGAGAAGTGGGGAATCCAGATAGCCTTTACGCCTGCGGGTGTTGTGGTTGCCCTTATTTTTATCGGTATTCCCTTTGTCGTGCGCACTGTACAACCGGTATTGGAAGATGCAGAAAAAGAACTCGAAGAAGCTGCCACCTGCCTGGGTGCGAGTCCGTTTCAAACCTTTAGCAAAGTGATCTTACCTACCATCACCCCTGCACTGCTCACTGGTTTTGCCATGGCTTTTGCCAGAGCAATCGGTGAATATGGTTCGGTTATTTTTATTGCAGGCAATATGCCCATGGTGTCTGAGATTACTTCACTCATCATTATCGGCAAGCTGGAGCAATACGATTTTGCAGGTGCAACCGCTGTAGCCGTTGTAATGCTTGTCGGCTCATTTATCCTGCTGATGATCATCAATCTGCTGCAGGCCTGGCAACGCAGGCGTGCCGGGATGAAATCATGAGTCAACAACTAATCGTCGCGCACGCAAAACCCTCAGGTACTGAAGCGAAGTTCGTTCGCCGTCTGCTCATCACGCTCGCCTTGTTGTTCGTGTTCCTGTTCCTGGTGTTGCCTTTAGCAGCAGTTTTTACCGAGGCCCTGCGCAAAGGTCTGGGAGCTTATTTCGCCAGCATGGAGGATCCTGACTCCTGGGCTGCCGTGCGACTGACCTTATTCATAACCGCCATCGTTGTGCCCATGAATCTGGCCTTCGGTGTCTGTGCCGCCTGGGCGGTGGCCAAACACGATTTCAAAGGTAAATCCTTTTTAATCACACTGATCGATCTGCCCTTCTCCGTTTCACCGGTCGTAGCGGGTCTGGTCTATGTGCTGGTGTTTGGCGCTAACGGCTGGTTTGGTGGCTGGTTGCTTGCGCACGATATCAAAATCATATTTGCTGTCCCCGGGATGATTATCGCGACCGTATTCGTCACACTGCCCTTTATCGCTCGAGAGCTCATTCCTCTCATGCAGTCTCAAGGCACCGACGAAGAACAAGCCGCCATCGTGCTGGGTGCGAGTGGTTGGCAAGTCTTCACCAAAGTGACGCTCCCTAATATCAAATGGGGACTGATCTATGGCGTGATTTTGTGTAATGCGCGCTCAATGGGTGAATTCGGTGCGGTCGCTGTGGTCTCCGGACACATCAGAGGACAGACCAACACAATGCCCTTGCAGGTCGAGATTTTATATAACGAATACCAGTCGGTTGCCGCCTTTGCGATCGCGTCACTTTTAGCTTTGCTGGCGTTGCTAACGCTGGTGATTAAAACATTTGTCGAGTGGCGTCAGCACAAAGCCGAACAACAGCTTGCCCAAGGTGTGTCATGAGTATCGAAGTCAAAAACATCACAAAAAATTTCGGCCAGATCCGTGTCCTCGACGATATCAACCTGCGGATCGATTCGGGTGAACTGGTCGCGTTGCTGGGCCCCTCTGGTTGTGGCAAGACAACTTTACTACGCATTATTGCCGGGCTTGAGACTGCCGACCATGGCAGCGTGTATCTGGAGGACGATGATGCAACGCTTTCTGGGGCGCGCGAGCGACAGGTTGGTTTTGTATTTCAGCACTATGCGTTGTTCCGTCATATGAGCGTTTTTGAAAACGTTGCTTTCGGTCTGCGTGTCAAACCCAGGAACGAACGTCCGAGCGAAGAAAAAATCCGTGACAAGGCGCATGAGCTGCTTGATATGGTGCAACTCAAATTCCTCAAAGACCGATTCCCCTCGCAACTCTCGGGTGGCCAGCGACAGCGGATCGCTCTGGCACGTGCACTGGCGATTGAGCCCCGTGTACTGTTGCTCGATGAGCCTTTTGGTGCGCTGGATGCAAAGGTTCGTAAAGAACTACGCAAGTGGCTACGCAAACTGCATGACGAGTTACATGTGACCTCGGTGTTCGTGACCCACGACCAGGAAGAAGCGCTCGAGGTCTCGGACACGGTGGTACTGATGAACCGCGGCAAACTCGAACAAGTCGGTACACCGGAACAAGTCTACGATCATCCTGCAACGCCTTTCGCCTATGGATTTCTGGGTAATGTCAATCGATTTGAAGGTGCACTGACTGCAGGGAAATTCAGGATTGGCGATATTTTGCTTGAGCACTCAACACCCGAGCTCAGTCGGGATCAGGCGTCTGTTGTCGCATTCGCCCGTCCAGCCGATCTCGATATCGTGACGGCACAAAGTAGGCAGGAGGGAATTCCTGCCACGATTGACCGGATTCTGTCTTTCGGCCAGACCTCGAAAATCGAATTGACATCTTCTGTTGCGTTGACTGACACGGGAAAAGCGAGCGAATACGAGGTGCAATGGCCACGTAATCGCGTCGAGGATGCCGCTTTAAAAGAAGGCATGTCAGTCAAACTGATTCCGACTGCGCTGCGGGTGTTTGGTCGGTGAAGTTCAGCAGGTTGTGTTTAACCGGTTAAACACATTGTGCAAGCTCTCAACTCACATCAGGCTGATCACCAATCCACGCAATACGTAAAAGATTGGTGGATCCCGAGACGCCAAACGGCGTCCCTGCAATAATCAGCAAAGCCTGACCTGGCTCGCCAAAGCCGTGTTTTTTTGCGGCCTGTGTGGAATGCATGACGATTTCCTCCGTGCTGTCCACATCAGCAGCCTGAATCGAATGTACGCCCCAGACCAGCGACAATCTGCGCGCCGCAGCTGGGATTGGCGTCATACTCAGGATAGGGGCACGCGGACGCTCATGCGCTACGCGCAAGGTTGTTGCACCCGAGGATGTGTAGGCGACAGTCGCAGCGACTGGCAACGTTTCGGCAACGGTACGGATCGCAGCAGAAATCGCATCACGTGCATCGCTATGACGGCGCGACGCCACCGCATCCATAGTCACACGCTGTAAAGGATCTCGTTCAGTGCTTTGTAAAATCCTGTCCATCATTTCAACTGCTTCGATGGGATATGCGCCAGAAGCTGACTCGGCTGACAGCATCACTGCATCAACACCGTCATAGACCGCGGTCGCTACATCACTGACCTCGGCACGTGTCGGCACGGGAGAGGTAATCATCGACTCCATCATCTGGGTGGCGACAATCACAGGTTTTCCAGCCTCGCGGCAGGCGCGCACAATGCGTTTCTGCAGAACAGGCACATCCTCTGGCGGCAGCTCCACGCCCAAGTCGCCACGCGCGACCATCACGCCGTCGGAACCAGCGACGATCGCCTCAAGCGAGTCAATCGCAGAAGGTTTTTCGAGTTTTGCCATCACCCACGCACGGTTACCCACGATCGCTTTGAGTTCATGGATGTCTTCCGGTCTCTGGACAAACGACAAGGCGATCCAGTCGATACCGATACTGAGGCCAAAATCAAGATCTTCACGATCTTTCGCTGTTAACGCTGACAAAGGCAAAATCGCGCCAGGAACGTTTACACCCTTTCGGTCGGAAATCATGCCAGCGTTAAGCGCCTGGACTTCTGCCTGTTGTGTGTTGCAATTTAAAACACGTAAGCGCACCTTGCCATCGTCTATCAATAAATCATCGCCCGGACGGATAGCGGCAAAAATCTCTGGATGCAACAGGGGAACACGGCCGTTCTCACCTGGCTCCGGATTAAGATCAAGGGTTAATTTTTGACCAATTGCCAGCATCTGCTTGCCGCCGACGAGCTTACCCAGACGCAGTTTTGGTCCTTGCAGATCCATCAGGATGCCAACCGGGCGTCCTACATCGGCCTCGATCTGGCGAATTGCGTCGTAACGTGCTTTGTGGTCCGCGTGCGTGCCGTGGCTGAAATTGAGTCTGAACACATCGACGCCCGCGTCAAAGAGGCGACGGATCATCGCTGGCTCGCTACTGGCGGGACCAAGCGTTGCAACAATTTTTGTATTGCGATTACGATGTGAAATTGCGTCTAGTTTCATCTTTTAACCTTAATTTTGAAAAGGCTGTCAGACAGTTTGACAGACACATTTCCTCTCTATACGATCTAAACAAGATCTGATTACTACTGATCATAGCTTTATTTAGTTGCAGAATTAGTACCCGATCACTTACCCACTCATACTTGTTTACCCCAATCACCCCTACCCTATTGTCGACCGGAGCTGTTATGAACGCTATTGCCAATCCCAAAATCTCCTCGCTGCGCGTCAATGGTAAGCGCCTGTGGGATAACCTGATGGAGCTGGCGGCAATTGGTGCAACGCAAAAAGGCGGTGTCTGCCGTCTGGCGCTGACACCTCTGGATCGTCAGGGACGCGATTTTTTCGTCAGTCAGGCGCGTGCTGCCGGTTGTAGTATTCGGATTGACAGCATTGGAAATATTTTCGCACGTCGTGAAGGTAGCAACCCGGCACTTCCAGTCGTGATGACAGGCAGTCATATCGATACGCAACCAACAGGCGGTAAGTTCGATGGTAATTACGGTGTATTGGCTGGTCTTGAGGTTTTCAAAACATTGAACGACGCGGGTATCGTGACCGAGGCGCCACTCGAGGTCGTAGTCTGGACTAATGAAGAGGGATCGCGTTTTGTACCGGTCATGATGGGATCTGGCACTTTTATCGGTGAATTCAAGATCGCTGAGATTCTGGCTCAAAAAGATCGTGATGGCGTGACAGTTGGCGCAGCACTCACCGAGATTGGCTATGCCGGTAAGGACCAGGTCAGTCCACAGGGAATCGCCGCTTATTTCGAAGCGCATATCGAACAAGGTCCGGTGCTTGAAGCCAATAATAAAACGATTGGTGTGGTGACTGGTGCGCTAGGACAGCGCTGGTTTGATGTGGTGGTCACAGGTTCCGAGGCGCATGCGGGTCCGACTCCCATGTCATTGCGTAAAGACGCCCTGCTCGCCGCTTCGCACTTGGTGCAGTTAGTCAATCGTCTGGCACTGGACCACGCCCCTAACGCACGCGGTACAGTGGGTATGCTGGATGTCTATCCAAATTCGCGCAACGTAATCCCAGGTACCGTTAAATTTTCAATTGATTTGCGTGCCGATACTGACGAAACTCTTGCCAAGATGGTTGCGACACTCCATTCCGAGATTGAGGTGATCGCTAAAAAGGGACAAGTTGCTATTGAGCTGAATCAGACAGTCTATTTCCCTCCTGCTGCTTTTGCGAAACCTCTGGTCGAAGCAGTACGCGATAGCGCAACAGAAATGGGCATGTCAGCGATGGATGCAGTGAGCGGCGCGGGACATGACGCTGTGTACCTGGCACGCGTTGCACCGACGGCGATGATTTTCATTCCCTGCAAAGACGGCATCAGCCATAACGAAATCGAGGATGCCAGTCCGGATCATATCGAGGCAGGATGCAACGTGCTGTTGCATGCGATGCTCAAACAAGCGGGTTAATCCGACTTCAATTCTTTGCGTTTTTGGCTGGCGATATTCACAGCCTGCGTCATTCCGAATAAAACCGAAATCGACCAGCCAAAAGCAATCATGCCACTCAAGGCAATGACGACCATCACCAAATCCCAACCAATCGGTAACGGGTTTGTACCAAAACCTACCGTTGTATAAGCACTCCCTGCGAAGACCAACCAATGCACAAACAGTCCTGTGATCATCATGGCGCTCAGCTCAAGCCATACCGGTAAACTTTGGGCTGACTGCAAACTTAAATAAATCAACTGGTTTTCACACGGCATTAACCCAGACGTGTCTCAAAACTCGCTTTGATCTTGATCAGCGTTTCAGGTAAACCATGTGCAAGGCGCTCAAACAACTCGGCATGGAGTTCAAACTCTTTGCGCCAGGCTTGCGTATCGATCGAGGTGATGGTGTTGAATTTCTCTATTGAAAAATCCATACCGTTCCAGTCGAGGTCTTCGTAGCCAGGGGTGATACCAAAGACATGTTCGCTGCCTTTAGCTTCGCCTTCGATGCGCTCAAGCATCCATTTCAGGACACGCGTATTCTCAGAAAAACCAGGCCAGACAAATTTGCCGTCTTCGTCGGTGCGGAACCAGTTCACGCAGAAAATCTTGGGCAGCTTGGCACCTGAGTCAGTCAGGTGCTCGCCTAGCTCAAGCCAGTGCGAGAAATACTCAGCCATGTTGTAGCCACAGAAAGGCAACATCGCGAAAGGATCGCGACGCACGACACCTAACTGACCTGCGGCCGCTGCGGTGGTCTCTGAGCCCATCGTCGCAGCCATGTATACGCCTTCGGCCCAGTCGCGAGCTTCGGTCACAAGAGGCACTGTGGTGGAGCGACGACCGCCAAAGATGAACGCATCGATCACTACGCCTTCGGGATTGTCCCACTCGGGATCCAGCACGGGGTTCTGAGTCGCAGCAACAGTAAAGCGCGCATTTGGATGGGCTGCCTTGACGCCCTTTTCTTTTGCGAGCTCAGGTGTCCAGTCGCGTCCCTGCCAGTCAATTGCGTGGGCAGGAGGAGTCTTGGTCATGCCCTCCCACCATACGTCGCCCTCGTCAGTCAGCGCTACGTTGGTAAAGATCGTGTCCTGGCTGAGGGTGGCCATGCAATTAAAGTTTGACGACTTATTGGTACCGGGTGCAACACCGAAGTATCCTGCCTCAGGATTAATCGCGCGCAGATTACCTTTTGCATCTGGCTTGATCCAGGCGATATCGTCACCAATGGTAGTGATTTTCCAGCCCTGCTGCGCCATGCCTGCAGGCGGGATCAGCATCGCGAAATTAGTCTTGCCGCAGGCTGAAGGGAATGCAGCAGCGACGTGATATTTTTTACCCCAGGGTGCTTCGACGCCCAGGATAAGCATGTGCTCAGCCAGCCAGCCTGGTGAGGTTTCGCTCGACTCGCTACGCCCCATGTTGGAGGCGATTCGCAAGGCGAAACATTTTTTACCGAGCAAGGCATTGCCACCGTAACCCGAGCCATAGGACCAGATTTCGCGGGTTTCAGGGAAATGAACAATGTATTTGGTCTCATTGCAGGGCCAGACCACATCTTTCTGACCCGCGGCAAGTGGCGCACCAACGGTATGCACACACGGAACGAATTCACCTTTGTCACCCAGTACGTCATAGACTTTTTTACCCATGCGCGTCATCATTTTCATGTTGACGACTACATAGGGAGAGTCTGACAACTCGATACCAATTTGCGCGATGGGTGATCCAAGAGGACCCATTGAGAAAGGAATAACGTACATGGTGCGGCCAGCCATCGCGCCTTCAAACAGCTCGGCGAGCTTGGTACGCATTTCAGCCGGGGCGATCCAGTTATTGGTCGGGCCAGCGTCTGCCTTGTTTTCGCTGCAGATGAAGGTACGGTCTTCCACACGCGCGACATCATCTGGCGACGACCGGGCGAGATAGGAGTTAGGGCGCTTTTCGGCATTAAGTTTGTGCAACATGCCTGACTGCACCATCTCAGCGCACAGGCGGTTGTACTCTTCTTCGGAACCATCGCACCAGACAATGCTGGCAGGCTTAGCCTTCGCTGCTATTTCAGCTACCCACTTTTTTAAACCCTCGTGGCGGACATATGCGGGCGCGTTCAATGAAATATTCATGTAAATGTTTCAGAATGAAGACAAAATTCAATTAAGGTAGCCCGAAATATTAGCACCTGAATGACCGAGTAGAAACCCCAACCCCCCAAGCTAAAGGAAGGGTTAGCCAAAGAGCAAAGTAATTTTTAACCATTGTTGTGCATAGCCATCAAATTATGCACATTTTGGTGCGCACTACTGCTGAGCACTAATATTTCCCTCACGAATGACTTTCGACCATTTTGCTATTTCGGATTGCGTAAATTTCGCCAGATCCTCGGGGGAGCCTCCACCCACGACCGCACCTTGTCCTTTGATCATTTCCCTGAAAGCTGGAGTTTCCAGAACTTTAGCGCTCTCAGCGTTCAGCAGATCAATGATGCTTTTAGGCGTCGCGGCGGGTGCAACAAGCGCTGACCAGGTGTAGGCCTCGTAATCCGTCAAGCCAGACTCAATGACAGTTGGGACCTCCGCCCACGAATCGACTCGCTGTCTGGAGCCGATCGCGATAGCGCGTAACTTTCCGCCTTTCACTTGTGGACCAGACGACAAGGCGCTGTCAAACAATACCGAACACTGCCCGGCCAGCATATCTGTAATAGCTTGTGAACTGCCTTTGTAGGGAATATGGGTCATCTCGACACCCGCCATGGCCTGAAATAACTCGCCCGCCAGATGCGAGGGTGTTCCTGGTCCGATGGAGCAAAAATTAACTTTGCCTTTATTGGCACGCGCCCAGGTGATGAATTCTTTAACATTTTTGGCAGGATGCTCGGCGTTGACAACCATGAGGAGTGGATAAACGGCGGTCAGAATAATCGGTGCGAAATCCTTGACGGGATCGTAGGTGATATCTTTGAATAAACTTACGTTGATCGCATGGGGCCCACTGGCAGTCATCATGATGGTATAGCCATCTGGCGGACTTTTGGCCACCTGAACGGTGCCGATCATCCCGGAGGCACCGCCTTTGTTTTCAATCACGACTTGTGTGGACAGCAGCTCACTCAGTTTCTGACCGACAGCGCGCGCGACGATATCGGTCGAACCCCCAGGGGGATAGGGAACAACCATTTTGATCGGACGATCTGGATAGGCGGCCTTGAGCGTTCCAGCAAAGCACAGACAAGCAAGTACCAGCGACAAATACAATGCTTTAACAAAGTGAACTCTGAGAAATAATCCTGATCGCACCGCAGTCTCCAACTATTTTTATCTTTATCTGTTTCAGTCTGTCATTCAGACGCTTCCAATGTACGCAATATTACTGTCGCCGTCTACGGTTTTACACTGTGAGTGAAAGGTGTATATTTAAACGAAATCGCTGATCGCAAATTAAACGAAATCGCTGATCGCAAATGAAATGTATGAGACAGCATTGAGCATCATAAGCAATAACCATAACTATCAAACACTAGCAATAAACACAAGTGAGGAGACACAAGTGAGCGTCACATTTAAACCCCTGCATCCTAGCTTCGTTGCTGAAGTTGCTGACATTGATTTGCGTACTGTCACGGATGCACAGACCCTTGCAGAACTGCGCGCGGGCATGGCTAAATATGGCGTATTGATATTTAAAAATCAGCATTTTTCGAATCAAGAGCAACTCGATTTTGCGCAACGCATGGATGGTGAACTGCACGCAAAAACCTCGTCTTCGGTGTTGGCTAAAAACAGATTTGGTAACGAAGCCTTAACGGACATCTCTAACGTTAACCAGGACGGCTCGATCTTAGGCGCTGAAGACAGGCGTCGCATGAACGGCATCAGTAACCGGATCTGGCATACCGATGCGTCGTTTGAAGATCCGGCTGGTCGCTACTCTATGCTCTATGCGCGTAACATCCCCCCGGTGCGCGCCGATACGCAATTCGCCAATATGCGTGCGGCCTATCAGGCGCTGGATGAGGAGACTAAAAAAACCATTGCAAACCTGCATGTACACCATTCAATTGTCTACTCGCGTCATACGATGGGTTTTGATTTTTCGGAAGAAGAACAAGCGAGACTGAAAGGCGCTGTGCATCCGCTGGTACGAATCTGTGCAGATAACCCATTACCAGCTTTATATCTGGCTTCGCACGCCTCGCGCGTAATGGAGTGGCCGATCCCTGAAGGTCGTCTGTTATTGAGAGATCTGATCGAACACGCTACCCAAGCCCAATTCACCTGGGCCCACGAGTGGGCGCTTAATGATCTGGTCATATGGGATAACCGCACAACCATGCATCGCGCGCGTCCTTTTGATGATGTCAAATACAAACGCGAACTCACCCGCGTCACTACGCTGGATTTACCGCATAAGCAAGCTGCGTAGTCAGGTCTTTCGCTCAAGTCCCGACGCGGAAATTCGACTGCATTTTGCGCAACAGCGCGATCACGCTCTGCGCAACAATGCGGCCGGTTTTCGGATTTTCCGATGGGATATTTTCCATCGTCATCGTAAATTTCGCTGAATCGGAGTCGACTACGATCGAGTGCGTATTACGCACAACAGTCGGATCGGCCCAGATTTCGAGCAAGGTATTTTCAGGTCCGATACCTGAGAGTGCGAGCGCCACGACGACATTCAAATTGGCAGGAAAACCTTTAGCTGCATCGCGTGCATTGCCGCTAAATACCATTTTGGGTTCAGTAAGCCCTTCAATACTGATATTGTTTTCAACCAGATGTGGTGCGCCTGCCAGGCCATTAGGGGGTTTGCGCGTAATCATGCGCACGGTATGAATCTTGCCTTCGGCTGCAGCGATCATTGCATCCAGACCAATCAGTGCACCTGTTGGGACGTGGATGATACCGCCCTCTTTCTTGGCCATCTCTATGAGCTCAGGATGAAACAGCAAAGCTCCCACAGACAACACAATGACTTGTTTTTGTGCTTTTAAAAACGGACCAACGATTTCAGGTAACAACGCGGCAGGCGCGCATTCGATCACCAGGTCGGCTTCTGACTCCAGTTCGGAAATCGATAAAACCTTGACCGGATGTGCCAGGGTATTGGCAAACACTTGAGCGCGTTCTTGATTTTTGGCTGAGACAGCAGTCAGCTCGACACCCGGCACACTGCCTTGTGCAAGTGAGCTGGCAAGCGCTTTGCCAATTGCACCGAGGCCAGCAATTGCGATTCGTAAAGGTTTGGATTGTTTTGCGTCAGACATGAGGATTAATCGATTTTCATATTGGAAGATTTCACTATTTCAGCATATTTCGAGATTTCGCTTTCGAGATGCTGGCCGAAGGCGCCGGTACTGCCGCCGAGAACCTCAATACCGCGTTCAGACAGATTTTTTTTAAGCTGTGGCTCGCTTAACGCCTGATTGATCCAGGTATTCATCAACTCAACCGAGGCCTTGGGGGTGTTTGCGGGAGCAACAATGCCATACCAAGAATCGGTTTCAAAACGAGGCAATCCTTGCTCAGCGATAGTGGGAATCTCGGGTGCGAGAGGCGCACGCGTGAGGTAGGTCGTACCGATCGCTTTGAGTTTTCCTGACCGTATGTGGGAAATAAAGTCTGGCAAATTGCCAAACATCAGATCAATATTACCGCCCAGGAGATCGTTCAGTGCAGGACCCTGGGCTTTGTAGGGCACATGCACCATATCGATGCCCGCCATGGATTTAAGCATTTCGCCTGCAAAGTGAGGAGTTGTTCCATTACCAAAAGAGCCATAGGACAACTTGCCCGGATGCTGTTTCGCATAAGCGATCAACTCCTGCAGATTACTCACAGGCAAGTCTGCCCTGACAGCCAGCACATTTGCCGTTCGTGCCATGAGAACAACAGGGATCAGATCCTTACTGGTGTTGTAAGGCAGGTTTTTAACAAGTGTCTGGTTAACGGTAAAGCTATTGGCAACACCACCAAAGGTGTGTTTATCCGAAGCTTTCGCAACCGCATCGGTACCGATCACGGTTCCTGCGCCGGGTTTGTTTTCAACAAATACAGGCTGAGCGGCTAATTTTGAAACCTCAGGCGTCACGAGCCTGACAACCGTATCGAGGGTACTTGCGCCCCCCGGAAACGGCACAATAAAGCGTATCGGTTGGCTAGGCCACTGCGTTTCAGATTGTGCAAGCACGGTAGTGGAAATCAATACTGCAACTAACACACTCCACATCCTGAAACGCATGGTAACTCCTATTGGCTCAACTCAAAAAAGGCAGCGAACGAATCCGCTTACCCCCCGCTGCAACTATTGCATTCGCAATGGCTGGTGCAGCAAGAGGCGTGCCAACTTCACCCATACCAGCGGGTTTTTCTCCCCCCTCGAGCACGGTGATGTCAACGATTGGCGTTTCAGACATTCTGAGCATCGGATAGCTGTCAAAATTGGTCTGCTGCGCCGCGCCGTCCTTGAAAGTGATCTTGTTTTTCATTGCGGTTGAAAAGCCCAACAGCAAGCCACTTTCGATTTGAGCCCTGACCTGGTCTGGACGAACCGCCACGCCTGGATCCACAGCGCACGTGATTTTGTGCACTGTTGGTTTGCCATTTTTAAGCGAGACCTCTGCAACTACCGCAATATAGGCGTCATAGCATTCCATTTGCGCGACCCCCAAACCACGACCGGCTGGCATTTTTTTACCCCAGCCAGCTTTTTCAGCTGCGGTTGACAACACTTTTTGCGCACGAGGGTGCTTGTCCAGCAGCCCCATACGGAAAGCAACCGGGTCTTTACCTGCAGAACGTGCAAGTTCATCCATGAAGGATTCGACGGCAAAAGCGTTCAGGTTGTTACTCACTGCCCGCCAGTAGCCCACGCGAATGCCCGTATCGTGGATCACGTTTTCAGCGCGATAGTTTGCGATGTTGTAAGTCAGGTTAGCGGAGCCTTCGTTCATGAAGGGATCGCTGCCATCGACAACAAAGCCGGGAAATGCTCTGGCAGTCACTGAGGGCGAAGTCAGTTTTGATGCAAAACCTGTCAGCTTGCCCGCGGCATCAAAACCACCGGTCATCTGGCTCAGGCTGATCGGACGATAATAGTCGTGAGTCATGTCGTCTTCACGACTCCAGATCATCCTCACCGGTTTACCAGAGGCTTTGGCGATCGATGTAGCTTGCGCAACAAAATCGTTTTCAAGCTTACGTCCATAACCACCACCAATGAAGGTTGTGTGGATGAACACTTTTTCTTCCGGCAGACCCGAAGCAGCCATCGCAGCACCTTGCGCACCCTGCTGGAACTGGATCGGCCCCCAGACATGACACTCGCCATTTTGAATACTGACCGAACAGTTGACAGGTTCAAGTGTGGCGTGCGCTGCAAAAGGCAGTTGGTATTCAGCCGTGATTTTCTTGGTGGCCCCTGTCATCGGAGCTTCTACATTACCCGCTTTGCCAATCACCGCACCTTTTTTCTTGCTGGCTTCGCGCAGCCCCTTTTCGATCGCAGCCATGTCCGCAACAGCTGCGGTATTGCCGTTATCCCAGAGGATATTCAGCAAATCGCGCGCTTTTTTTGCCGTGTAGTAGTCACGTGCAAGAACCGCCACGCCATCAGGTACCTCAACGATCGCCTCAACACCTTTAACAGCCTTTGCAGCGGTTGAGTCAAAACTCCTGACCTTGCCACCAATCACGGGACTCATCGCCAGTGAAGCTGCCAGCATATTGGGCTGACGCACATCCACGCCATACTGCGCAGTACCGTTGACTTTGGCGGGTGTATCGAGACGACCGACACTTTTGCCGATGTACTTGAATTGGTCTTTGGTTTTTAGCGTTGGTTTACCGGAATGCTTTTGACGTGCGGCATCCGCAGCTAATTCCCCATAGGTTGCCTGATTGTTACCAGACTTCACCACGCCACCACTCGCAACACAGGTTGAAGCGGCAACATTCCACTTTTGCGCAGCCGCTGCAACCAGCATTTCGCGAGCGGTCGCACCAACGGTACGCAGCTTGATCCAGGCGTCGCGCATCGAGGTTGAGCCACCAGTAATCTGAGCGCCACCCAGAGCATCATTGCCATATAACTTGGCATTGGCGGGAGCCATTTCGATTTTAATTTTTTCAAGCGGATAGTCCAGCTCGTCGGCGATCAACACCGTCATCGAGGTATAGACGTCCTGCCCCATCTCGGAACGTGCAACATAAATTCGCACGCTGTTATCACTATTAATCTGTAGCCAAGGGTTGGATAAACCTTCACCCGCAGCGACTGCGATATTGTCTTTGATAGAAAAACCAACCAGCAATCCTGAGCCCAGAATTGAGGTGGATTTGATAAATGAACGACGATCCATATTTATCTCCTTAACCCTGATCAGGCAATGTTTTTAGCGGCTTGCACAATAGCGCGACGGATACGCGAATAAGTGCCACAACGGCAAATATTGCCATCCATGGCCTGCGTGATTTGCTCGTCGGTCGGATTCTTATTGGTGGACAATAAAGCCGCAGCCGACATCATCTGTCCGCACTGGCAATAGCCACACTGGGGGACTGATTCAGCAATCCAGGCATCCTGAATAGGTTTTGCAATTGCCGCTGGCAAACCTTCTAGAGTTGTTACTTTTTTACCGGTCGCAGCACTCGCAGGCGTGACACAGGAGCGAATAGCTTGCCCATCGATATGCACGGTACAGGCGCCACATAGTCCGGCGCCGCAGCCGAATTTAGGCGTTGTGATGTTCAAGTGATCACGCAACACCCACAGTAGAGGTGTGCTGTCATCACCCTCGAAATCTACAGACTTACCATTCACATCAAGTTTCATGTCTACTCCTTTGGATTATTTTTTGCTGAAAATGCCAACAGACAAAAACAAACATACACGTCTAGACTAGAGTATAAAGATTGCACCACGCTTACTAATTATCCGACCTAGGGTATCTCCTAGGTCGGGGTATATACGAAGCAAAAATTGCTACTTTGGTAACTCGCTTAGAGAAACATCTCAGCCAGAAACGCTAGGCCGACAAAAAACACCCCGCCCGCCCCCATCATCACCATGGCAATCCAAACCGCCTGGATTTCGTTTTCAGGCTTGAGTCGTTGGATCACTATTCGCCCAAGCAGTGAAATCAAGGCCAAACTATAGAGAAATGAGGCAACCTGCACGAGCGTCGGACGGGCGAGTGAAAAACCAAGCATAAAGATTGCCGTTCCCACCATGAAAGACAGCAAGCCAATCACAAACCCCATGGCCCTAAAAAACGTCACACCACTAAATTCCCAGTCGGATGGTGTCTCATCTTTACAAACAGAATCTTTTTCCTGATCAGATTCAGTGCTTTCAAAATTATTTTTTTGCATTTGAGGGCTAAAATAGGATAATTGCGGATTAGATAGCTGCATCGACTCAAATTAAGGAATTCTTATGATTAAGAAGCTAGCAGTACTGGTTTTTGTTGCCTTCTTTGGTTTTGCTCAGGCTGCTCCAGTGGCTGCCCAGACGGCTTCCCCTTCGACCTCACAGTCGAGCGCTAAGAAAAGCTCAGCGAAAAATGGAAAGTCTACCAAGAAAAAATCTTCAAAAAAATCAACCACAAAGACTAAATCAAGCAAGTCTTCAAAATCAGTCAACGCAACACAGGCTGGATAAACTCCAACTTTTGTTGTGAGTCAGAAAAAATAGCCCTGTTTCAGATGAATAGGGCTATTTTTTTGACTTGGTATTTTTAATTAATCCAAGTTCAACGTTTTAAAACTCCAGTGCCCCATCTAGCGGGGTCTACTCACCTTTGATCCCCGCTTTTTGAATCAAAGCACCCCAGCGATCGTAATCTCTGCGTATTTGTTGCGCAAAATCCGCAGGGGTTGTTGGTGACGCATTCAAGCCTAAGTCACTGATGCGTTGCTTGACGGCTGGATCGTTGAGGACAGCATTAATATCGTGATTCAATTGTGCGATCACCGCAGCAGGTGTTGCGGCTGGTACCGCAAGTCCATACCACTCAGGAATATCAGCAAGCGCCGGATACCCCGCGTCAATCGCTGTTGGTACACCTGGCAACACTCCAACCGGATCCTTGCCAAACAACACAATCGCTTTAAGTTTGCCGGATTTAACGTGCTGGGCAACAGAAGTTGGGTTCGCCACCAGCAGGTCAATATTACCGCCAAGCAAATCAATTACAGCTGGGCCCGCACCTTTATAGGCGACGTGCATCAGATCCGAACCCGTGTTGTACTTGAATAACTCAACGGCTAATTGCGGACCCGTCGCGCTCGAACCGTAGTTCAGTTTACCGGGCTTACTTTTAGCAAGCGCCTCAAGCTCTTTTAAATTGTTTGCTGGAACAGACGGGTGAGCGACAAGCACAAAGGGCTGTTGCGTGACGCGCGCTACAGGAGCAAGGTCTTTGAACGGATCAAAACCCATATCCTTGTACAAGTGCGGGTTCACCGTTAACACGCCCTGATGCGCAATCAGCAGGGTGTAGCCATCAGCTGGCATTTTAGTGGCGTAAGCTGTGCCGATATTCCCCTGGGCACCAGCCCGGTTTTCAACGATGACTTGCTGGCGCCACATGTCCGTGAGCCGCTCGGCAACGATACGCGATACGGCATCCGTTCCACCTCCAGGGGGAAAGGCTACGATAATTTTGACCGGTCCAGTGGGTTTGAACTGGGGCTGTGCTAACACGTTGCCATTGAGAAAGGCGGTACACAGCAAGGTTGCAGCAATCAAACGAAGCCAGTGAATCATGGAAATTTGTCTCGCATCATTTTGTTTTAATGTTTGCACATCATACCGTGAGCATGCTTAATGTTAGGTATGAACAGCTACTCCAAGAGCAAGTTTCATCAGTTGCCCAACATCAGCACTCTCCTCAAGTCCCCAGACAGCTTTGATCAACGGTTCAGGATCGACACTCGATTTTCCATAGTTGCACAGCGTCCGTACTTTGTCTTCGATATCGCGGTCACTTAAGGGACGTGCCACCGCACCCCGTGCCACCTCAACCATGACTTCAATTGGCTTGGCGCCCGTCAACTTAACAACGACTTTTGCCGAATCAACCGAATAGCTGTCATCGTCAACAAAGCATACTTTTGCGCCAAGCGGTTTGAGCGTGGCGTCAGCAACCGCTTCATCACTGAATTCTGCCAGCCCGGCGCGACCTCTTTTAAGCGCTACAGCAACAGCATGTTGTGCACTGACCTGGGATTCCCGACCAGTCTTGATCTGGGGACGATCAGTGCGCTGCCTCAACAAGGAGTGGCCAGTCAATTCGATACGCTCAATTTTATCGAGGCCGTGTTGCAGCAATTCGGCATCAGTAGAAAGCCTGAGGCACGCCTCGAGCACCGGATTGAGCACAACGCCACAGGGATAGGGTTTATAGGCATTATTGAGGACTTCCCAGCGCGTTCCAAGCCCGGTCACGATACTCTGTGCATCCGCATGATCGGCCGTCACATTTAAAAAGCCCCTCACCCCCTCCAGGGGTTTGGCAGGACCATCAAAATTTTGCTGGGCGAGCAAAGCTGACACGATGCCGTTTCGCGCGGCATTACCCATGCTGATACTTTTGGACATCGTACCAAGAGTCTCAACCAAGCCTGACGCTTGGGCGCTTGCATGTCCTAGCGCCCAGACAAGTTGCTGCTCAGTCAGTCCGAGCAAGCGACCGAGCGCCATGGCGGCTCCAAATACGCCACACGTGGAGGTGATATGCCAGCCACGGGCGTAATGATAGGGCGAGACAGCGTTACCGATGCGGCATTCGGCTTCCATGCCAAGTATCAGACAGAGCAGAAAATCCTGACCTGAAACTTTTTGTGTTTCAGACCAGGCGAGTAACGGGGGCGCGACGGGTGAGGTGGGGTGAATAATGGTTGGAAAATGCGTATCGTCAAAATCAAAAACATTCGCACCCATCGTATTGATCGCAGCAGCATTCAGGATATCCATACGCTGGCCGCGACCAATCAGAGTCGCCTGTGGTCCACAAGAAAACTGACCATAGACTTTGGCGGCCTTTTCAATCGTCGGGTCAAAACAAGCAGACAGTGCTGTCGAAAAAAAATTCAATAAAGTCCGTTTAGACTCGTGCCTGACTTGTTCAGGAACCTCTGACCATTGATAGGATGCAATAAATTTTGCGAGTTCGGCAGAAACAGACTGAGTTGACATGGATACACACTACTGATTAATTTTTGATGAATCAAGAGTAGCAGGCATAAACGCCCTACGCCAGAGCGCCGTGCTCAAAAAGATATGCATCTATACAAAGGGACACTCAGGCTGCTGTCGCAGATACCACTAACTGGCGACCATAAACGATTTGATCTGACATCGCTTGTTGCCATAATTGAGCGACGCTATCGCTTTGTGCCTTCTTAAAACGCTTATTTGCGTAGGCTTTGATCAACCAGCCGATTGGTTTTTCCCATACTCTGCGAGGCTTTTTTTCGTCCACCTCGAGAACCGTAATGTCTTTAAAACCATTCAGACCAAGCAGCAACCAAAGCTGGAATAGACCCAAGGTCAGCCAGGGCATATGCGGCTCTGGAGTCTCATTTTGAGAAAACCAGGAGTAGGAACGAGGAAAACCCTGGATTAAGTGATTGAGTCGGGCGCCAGCATAATTCGGATTTGGCACCGTCAAAATAAATTTACCGCCGGGTTTGAGGTGCTCACGAACAGATTGCAAAAACAGACCGGGGTTTTGCAAATAACCCATTGCCTCACAGCAAATGGCCGCGTCATAAATGCTTAACTTCTCAGGCACACCATAATTGAAATCACAGGTCTGAAAAAAATCATAGCCAGCAGGTCCGTGCGCATACAAATCAAGACCATGAACAGACGCCGGGTAAGTCAGACTGTCAGGTACCCAGCCATCGCCACAGCAAATATCCAGAATTGTTGCGGGGCGATAGGCATTTAATTCTCTCGCAACCGCTTTGCGGTGGGCTTTAGCATCGAAACGACGTGAATCAGTATTCAAAGTTGACAGAGTCATGTAGAGGTTTTTGCCAGGATAAGCCCTTGCCAGCAGAACAAATAATTTTTAGCAGATTATCAATAAACCACTATACCAATGAAACAACCCATGCGCTGAGTGTTAGCATCAAAAGCAAGAAAAATTATTAACGGAGATCGTATGAAAAGGTTCACAGCATTAATCAAAATCTCGTCTATTTTGTTCTTAATCGCCTTAACGCTCGGCTGCACGACGAGTTCGAAACGGGTCGAGGGCGTACCAACGGGCCCCTCCTATGCTGTCGATGCTTCGTGGCCTAAGCCTTTGCCAAATAATTGGATACTCGGACAGGTCGCAGGCATAGCGACTGATAAAAACGACCATATCTGGATTATTCAACGCCCCAGGACTTTGACTGAGGACGAACGTGGAGCAAGCACCACACCTCCCCGCTCTAAATGCTGTGTCGCAGCACCTCCCGTTATGGAGTTCGACCGTGAAGGCAATTTTTTACGAGGCTGGGGTGGGACTGGGGCTGGTTATGACTGGCCTAAAAATGAGCACGGCATATATGTCGATCCAAAAGGTGATGTCTGGGTCGCAGGCAATGACAACGCCGATCATATGCTGCTCAAATTCACGGCAGACGGAAAATTCTTACTGCAAATCGGCACGCCTGGCAAAAGTCTCGGTAGTAATGCGACGAATCAGTTAGGTCGGCCAGCTCATATGGAGCTTGATACCGCCACAAATGAATTGTTCGTTGCAGATGGTTACCTAAACAAGCGCGTCATTGTGTTCGATGCCAGCAGCGGCGCCTACAAACGCCACTGGGGTGCCTATGGCAACAAACCTGACGACACTAAAACTCCAGACTACAACGCTGAATCGCCACAGTTTGCGAATCCGGTTCATTGCGTTCGCCTCATGAAAGATCAGACCGTACTGGTTTGCGATCGCTCCAATAACCGTATCCAAATTTTCACCAAGGACGGTAAGTTCCTGAGACAGATTGTGTCAGAACCTAATACTCGTGGCTCAGGTTCGATCTGGGACCTCGTAGTTAGCGAAGATAATGCGCAAAAATATATTCTCGTCGCAGATGGTGGTAATAATGAGGTGAGAATCCTGTTGCGTGAAACAGGTGAAAAAATCGGCTCATTCGGCCGTCCCGGGCGGCAAGCCGGGGATTTCCACTGGGTTCACAATATAGCAATCGACTCCCAAGGCAATATCTATACCTCTGAAGTGGATAACGCGAAGCGCATTCAGAAGTTTGATCGCGTGAAATAAACCAACCTGGAGGGAGCGCTTTACATAGCAAGCGCTCTCATTTCCGCGTACAAATCAGCTTTTCCTTCAAAACCGATCCCCACTAGCTCGGGTAATTTCACAATACTGTTTTCGACTTTCACACCATCTGGAAAGCCACCATAGGGCTGAAATAAATCGGGATAGCTTTCATTTCCTCCAAGACCCAGACCAGCCGCTATGGCGAGCGACATCTGATGTCCACCGTGCGGAACACAGCGACTGGGCGACCAGTCATTTTCTTTCAGCATCTCAAGCGTCCGCAGGTACTCGACCAGGCCATAGCTTAAAGCGCAATCAAACTGCAGCCAGTCGCGATCGCGACGCATGCCTGCATAGCGAATCAAATTACGGGCATCCTGCATGGAAAAAAGGTTTTCGCCGGTCGCCATCGGATTTTCATAATAATGGGCAAGCTCTGCCTGCAATTCAAAATCCAGTGGATCACCCGCTTCTTCATACCAAAAGAGATCGTACTGCGATAGCGCTTTGGCATAAGCAATCGCTGTCCTTGTATCGAAACGACCATTCGCATCGACGCATAAACGTTGACCTGGACCGAGTAATTTAAGGACGGCCTCGATGCGTTTGCAGTCCTCTGCAAGCGAGGCCCCACCAATTTTCTTTTTTACTACGCTATAGCCACGATCCAGATAGCTTTGCATTTCTTTCGTCAGACCTTCCAGCCCCTGCCCCGGCCAGTAATACCCACCCGCGGCATACACAAAGACCTCGCGGTTGGCTTTGCCATCACCGTAGCGATCGGCGAGCAATTGATACAGTGGAACACCTTCGATTTTCGCAACAGCATCCCAGATCGCCATGTCTATGGTACCTACTGCGACTGAGCGTTCACCATGGCCACCTGGTTTTTCATTATTCATCATGGTGGACCAGATTTTGTGTGGACAGAGGATACCGCGCTCGTCCAGCAAGGAGTCTGGCGCCGCCTCAAGTACACGAGGTATAAACCGCTCGCGCATCAAAGCCCCCTGCCCGTAACGACCATTGGAATTAAATCCGTAACCAATCACCGGTTTACCGTCGCGGATCACGTCAGTCACCACCGCGACCAGACTCAAGGTCATTTTGGAAAAATCGATATAGGCATTACGGATATTCGATTTGATCGGCCGGGTGGATTCGCGGATTTCTAAAATTTTCATGTGGGGCAGCGATTAAATACAGACTGTGGAGGAGTAAGAATGAATACTAGCGAATACCAGCGATGATGCGCTGAATAAAGGGCTTAGCGTTAAAAAACCACACTAAAAAATCAAGATAAAGATAACATGGTCAACATGATTAAGCATGAAAAGAATATTAATAGAAAAACGGCTGCACTGATCCTTGCTGCCGGAGAAGGCTCTCGTATGGGAGGTCGGGCAAAATGTCTGATCAAGATTGACCGTGAGCCGCTCATACTCGGACAGTTGCGGACTTTAAGGGCTGCGGGTATTGAGCAAATCACCATAGTCACGGGTTTTTACCGGGAACAAATCGAGGCAGTGCTCGAGGCAGCGCTTGCCCAAGACACTGCGCTGCACTTGATCCGTAACCCGGCACCCGAACTCGGTCAACAGGGTTCCGTTGATTTAGGACTTAAACATCTGCAGGCTGACCCAGAATTGGTGCTGATTGCCTTGGCGGATCAACCGCTGATTGATGCAAAAGATATAGGCGAGCTGCTGGATGCATTCGAGGCACGACCACTACACACTGAAATCCTCTACCCTGTTGTTGGCGGGCAGCGCGGCAATCCGGTACTGATGTCAGGTGCCTGTGTACGTAATTTTTTGACAGAACACTCACACCTCACCTGTCGCCAGTTCATCGATCAGCAGGCATCCTCTGTGTATCGATACCTCACTTCCAATGATCATTTCATTACCGATCTCGATACAGAAGAAGACCTGGCAGCGGTTCGCAAGAAAACTGGCTTGGATATCACGCTCTGAAACTTAGCCCGTTTTCACATCTGATAGGCATCAGTCGGCTTTCATCCCCGACTGCTTGACGATTTTTGAGGCTTCCGCATAATCATCCAGGATAAATTTTTTGAACGCCTCGCCTTCCAGAGTACCGACTTCACCGCCCAAGCCGGCAACACGGCGCTGTACGTCAGGATGAGAGAGTGCCGCTCTGGCTGCTCGGCCATACTGAGCGAGTATTTCTTCTGGAGTACCTCTTGGCGCAAACAAACCTATCCAGGTGACATGCTCGTAATCAGGCATGCCAAATTCAGCGGCAGCGGGTATTTGCTCAGCACCTGGCCAGCGTTTAGCCGAAGTCACCGCCAGCGCGCGCAGTTTGCCCGCTTTAATCATCGGCATCGCGGCGACCAGAGAGGAGGACGCGACCGGAATCTGACCACCCACTAAATCTCCCAGCGAGGGGCCTGAGCCACGATACTGGATCGCCTCCATTTTGATACCCGCTGAAAGAATGAATAACTCCGCAGCAATATGACTCGGCGTACCGATACCGGCTGCGCCAAAGGCAATGGCTCCAGGCCTGGACTTTGCATCCGCGATGAGTTGATCCAGAGACTGATAAGGGGAATTGGCAGGCACCACAATCACAGAAGGACCTCGCATGAGTTCTGCGATGGGTATTAACTCGTCCATCTGATAGCCAGGATCCTTGAAAAGAGAGGGATTCAAGGTGTGGTTATTCGCAGAAACAAGCAGTGAATTACCGTCCGGGATTGATTTTGCAACAGTCTGACTCGCAACGTTACCGCCGCCACCCGGCTTATTTTCCACAACAACCGTCGCATTGACCAAGGGGCCAAATTTATCGCCTACGATTCTGGCCATGGCATCCACGCTTCCGCCCGCAGCGACCACAACATAAAAACGAATTGTTCGCGCTTGAGCATCAAGAGTCGTCAAAACAGCAAGGCAGGCGATGAAGCATGCAGCCATAGCCTTAAAGGCGACTTGTCGCACCATCATGTCAAGTGGCTCTCTAGCAAGGTACCAAAACCTGAAACTTTTTCATGGCCGCCCAGGATCTTGAGCATCGCCCATATCGCGCAGCCATTAGTCGTCAACACAGGCTTACCCGTGTCACGTTCAAGCTGCTCGACGATATCCATCGTCAGCCAGTTGCCACACGCCAGAAAAATAGCTTCGGCATCGTCGCGGTCCGCTTGTCGTCCTAGATCGTAAGCAGTCTGAGAATCCAGCAAACCCACCTCAAGATTGCTGACAATACCCATTGCGTGCTGACTCACGACTTGAACGCCACTTGCTTCGATGAAGGCCGCCACGGTCTGATTTGTCTGCGCAGCCCACGGCGCCGCAAGCGCAACTTTTTTGATCCCTAGCACCTCAAAGGCTTGCATCATTGCGGTAGCCGCCGTCGTAGCAGGTTTGCCACTCACCTGCTCAATACGCCGGCACAACTCCTGATCGTAGCCTTTGCCCATACGCGTAGAGGGTGCCGTGGCCGACAACACGATCGCATCGACTGCTACATCGGCAAGTTTGCCGACTTCACAGTCGAGCTCAGCGACGATACGGACCGTCGACTCGGGGTCAATGGTGCGCAGGGAGAGTCTGGCGCAGTGCAGAGAAACCTGTGGCGGCAAGACCCGCACAAACTCGGGCTCCTGCGTAGAGTTTGAGGATGGTGCCAATAATCCGAATCGCTGAGTATGCTTAGGCATCATGCAAGGTCACTGTCATCCGAACCAAAATCGCCGCTGTCAAAACTATCGCTTGCATCGGCATAGGAGGTACCGCCTGCAGCATATCCCTGGTCAACTGCGGGATCATTCGAATAGTAATTGTTAACAGTGGTCTCATTAACTGTCACAGGTGCGCCAGGATTAAATCCGGCGCTATTACCGAAACCTCCACCCGGATTGTGATGACCCATCAAATTCTGAATACCTTGGAAAAGAAAGGAACCTGCGACCACACCCGCAGCTGTTGTCGCAACGGTGCCCATCACACTCGAACCCCAGGGCGCAGGCGCTGCAGGCGCAGCAGCAGGCGCGGTATTTACCGGTGCGGCTTGCATTTGAGGGGCAGCGGGTCTTACACCTGAGGCAGGTGCTGGGCTAATGCCCGTATTGGTCTGAGTCGGTCCTCGTCCCCAGGCGTGGGCATCACCCAGAAAGCTAGTTTGCGCCCCTGCTTTGGAGCGTTCAATTTCAGCCTGAAGTTCAGCAACCTTGGCCTGTGACTGTTGCAATACGTAATCCAGTTGCATCGCACGCTGCACCAACAGATAGCCAGCATTGGGCTGTGCAGCCATCGCTTTGGTAATCATCGCTTCAGCCTCAGGCTCTTTTTGAGGCACTGGAGCTTGTGTCAACTGCTGTAAAAAAATACTTAAAGCGTCACGTTCCTGGCTATTCATATTCAGCTTTCCTTAAACACCGCGACAACCAGCCACAACAAATTTGTGGGGGTTTGCACGGCCTATATGGGTATGGTTAATCAATTTTCAAGCTAAGTCCAGCACTCACTGAGAAGCAGGGATTTCAAAACCGCCTTGTTTTCTAAGTACTGTCGAGGCCTCGCCTGCTAGCAGTTGAGCAAACTGGCTGGCCAATTCCGGCTGCGCGGCCGCGGCACAGATACCCAGCACGTAGTGGGTCGCCAATTCAAACTCTTTAGGCAAGAGATCGACCAGAGCAACTCCTGGCGTATATAAAATTTCAGTCACCTGAGTGCAAGCAATAGGATTGGGCGAAGACGACTTTGCCATCGCCTGCATCGCTTCAGCACCGTTGGGAAAAGTGTGGAATTTATCCCTCAGCTCAGCCGCGATGCCAAGTTTTCTGAGCACATTCATAAAATGAATACCGGCTGTGGATTTCTCCGTGTCGGGACTGAAAATTGCCGATGCGTTTCTGAACGCAGCGATCAAGGCCTGGTCTGAACTGACGTCAGGCTGAAGTTGACCAGCCCGCACTGCAATACCGGTTTTAATGACGCCCAGGGATTGCGCTGAGCCGCTCAAGACATGCCCTGAGTCTATTAACTGGTCAATCAAGGCCTGCGTGAGGATCACCAGGTCGCAGGACTCCCCGGCGAGCAAGCGGTCTTTCATGACACCTACGGCACTGAAAGTTGCCTTGAGCTGACACCCAGAGGCGTGCTCAAAATCTGCTTGCAAGCCTTTGACAATCCCTGCAGCTGCACCACCACTCAAGATAAAAAGATTCATAATCACGCTCGCTTGAAATCAGTCCGGTTTTGCACCTGAGAGCCGGACAATGTTTGCCCACTTCGCCACATCCATCTGAACATAGCGATCGAACTCGTCCGAAGACATCACGAGTGGCTGCGCACCTCGCTGAGACCACAGGAGTCTGACAGCTGGGTCAGAGACTATTTTCCCGATTGCCTCATTGAGCTGCTCAATGATAGGTTGAGGCACACCTTTAGGAGCCATGAGTCCAACCCAAACGGTCGCCTCAAAACCTTTGACACCCGATTCGTCTATCGTTGCCACCTGCGGAAAAATCGCTGAACGCGTCAGGCCAGTCGTTGCCAAACCGGCAACCTTTTCTTCCCGAACCAGATCAGTCATGGTGGTGACTGCATCAAACATTAAATCAACCTGACCACCAAGTATGTCTGTGCGAGCAGCCGAACTCGTCTTGTACGGGACATGAATCATATCGATCTGCGCCATGTGTTTAAACAACTCACCCGCCATATGGTAAGGCGTGCCCGAACCAGAGGAGGCGTAATTCAGTTTGCCAGGATTTGCACGTGCAAAAGCAATTAATTCGGCCACTGACCGTGCTTTAACAGCAGGATTGACCACCAGAATGAGATCCGAATAATTGATCGGTGCGATGCCAACAAAATCTTTTAACAAACCATACGGCTTATTGGTGATTAAGGACTCGTTGACCGTCTGAGCATTGGACATCATTAAAAGCGTATAGCCGTCCGGGACAGATTTGGCGACAAAGTCTGTCCCAATCACCGAACCTGCGCCCGGTTTATTTTCAATCACAAAAGGCTGTTTAAAAGTCTCCTGTAAGCGTTGGGCAATAAATCGGCCGAAATTATCTGCCGGTCCCCCCGCAGAAAAGGGTACGACGATTTTTACTGGTCGATTTGGATAGTTTTGTGCAAAGGCCTGCAGCGAGCACAAACCCAGCGCAATCAGCAGTATGAACGCAAGTCTTTTGAAGCCGATACCCATGCACCTGTCTCCTGTGCAGCGAGGCATTAAGCACTCGCCAATTGATGAATCGCTCCTTGGAGGTTCATTCTTTTCAATTCCCATACGTACTTGGTGGATTGTAGTGTGCTCTTGTGGTAATTTGCGGTGATAACTTAGACTGGAAATCAAATGATCAAGCTCGACTTTCACCCAACCGGACGCCACTTTCTGCAAATCCCTGGTCCAAGTCCCGTGCCGGATCGTATTTTGCGTGCCATCAGCTACCCCACAATCGACCATCGCGGCCCGGAGTTCGGTGCTCTGGGTCTGAAAGTAATCGCTGGCATGCAAAAGATTTTCCAGACCAAAGACCCAGTGGTGATTTACCCTGCCTCTGGAACGGGTGCCTGGGAAGCCGCCCTGGTCAACACGCTGAGCCCTGGCGATCAAGTTTTAATGTTTGAAACAGGCCATTTTGCTGCGCTCTGGAACAAACTCGCAACACGCATGGGCCTGAAAACTGAAATCATCAGCTACCAAGGCGCGGATTCGGTTTTACCTGGCGCCCCAGGCTGGCGCCAGGGCGTTCAGGCGGATTTGATTCTCGAACGTCTGAAGCAAGACACCAGTCACAATATCAAAGCCGTCTGCGTCGTGCATAACGAAACCTCTACCGGAGTGACCTCCAATATTGCTGCGGTGCGCAAAGCCATCGATGCGGCCAAACACCCTGCACTTTTGCTGGTTGATACGATATCGGGCTTGGGCAGCGCAGACTACCGCCATGACGAATGGGGCGTGGACGTATCGATCAGCGGCTCCCAAAAAGGCTTGATGCTACCTCCGGGCCTTTCCTTTAATGCTGTTTCAGCTAAAGCGCTTGCCGCAGCGAAAACAGCAAAAATGCCGCGCGCTTTCTGGGCCTGGGATGAAATCATCGACATGAATAAAGGCGGTTACTGGCCGTCGACCTCGAGCACAAACCTTTTGTATGGTCTGTCTGAGGCACTCGACATGTTCGAAGAAGAAGGTCTGACAAAGGTATTTGCCCGTCATAAACGCTGGGCTGAGGGCGTGCGCTCGGCCGTAACAGCCTGGGGTTTGCCGATCCAGTGTGCTGACGCCTCGCTCTATTCACCGATCCTGACTGGAGTGATTACCCCAGAGGGCGTGGATGCAGATGAAATCCGCAAACTCATTCAAAAGCGTTTCGATTTATCGCTGGGAACAGGACTAGGCAAAGTAAAAGGACGGATGTTCCGTATCGGCCATCTGGGTGACAGTAATGACCTGACCCTCATGGCAACGCTGTCAGGTGTGGAGATGGGGTTGAAACTTTCAGGCGTCAAACTCTCTGGCAGTGGCGTGCAGGCTGGCATGGATTATTTTTCAGCATAACTATGAGCATCTCGCGCCTGGCACCTGGCATCAAGCCCCTGCACTTCACGCCTCAAACCTCCTCTGCACAGTCGCCCCTGGCAAGACTCTTGCGCAAGGAGCTGCGTGGTGACGTGTTGTTTGATGCGGCGAGTCGCGGTCGTTACTCAACCGATGCGTCCATCTATCAAATCACACCCACAGGTGTAGTGGTCCCCCGTGATCAAGCTGATGTGCTGCGCGCACTGGATATCGCTCGCGATCAACAAGTCCCGATACTCGCTCGAGGCGCGGGGACCAGTCAGTGTGGCCAGACTGTGGGTGAAGCACTGATCATCGACAACAGCAAATGGCTGTGCAATGTGATCGACTTTGATCCAGTTGCCCAAACAGTCACTGTCGAACCAGGTATTGTGCTGGATCATCTGAATGCATGGCTAAAACCTCACGGCTTATGGTTTGCGGTTGATGTATCGACCAGTGCGCAGTGCACGATTGGTGGGATGACAGGTAACAACTCCTGCGGATCGCGCTCGATCGAATACGGCAATATGGTCCACAACGTCGTGTCGATTGACGCCGTTCTGGCCGACGGGACACAAGCCCGTTTTGGTTCTTTGAATCAGCCAGTCAGCGGAACTCGCCTGCAAGACATCCTCGAACAACTTAAAACCATTGCGACCCGGGAGCGCGGTGAGCTCGCTGAGCGCATCCCTAAAGTGCTGCGACGTGTCGCGGGTTACAACCTCGATATCTTTGATTGTCAAAATCCTCGCGCCTATACCGATGATGGTGTTGCCAACCTCGCCCATCTGCTAGTTGGTTCGGAAGGCACTCTCGCCTATAGCCGACAGATCACCCTCAAACTCAGCCCCCTGCCAGTGCATAAAACACTTGGCGTAGTAAATTTTGAGAGCTTTTATAAAGCGATGGCGACCACGCAGCATCTGGTCACGCTCAAACCCACTGCTGTCGAGTTAGTTGATCGCACGATGATAGATCTGGCGATGGAAAATCCTGCGTTCAGACCTGTTATTGAAAAAGCACTCGTGGGTAGTCCAGCGGCGATTCTGCTCGTAGAGTTTGCCGGTGAAGATCATGCGGCTCTCGTCCAGAAACTAGACGAACTTGACACCCTGCTCGGTGACCTTGGCCTGCCTGGATGCGTAGTCAAAATGCCTCAAGCGGCTGCACAAAAAGCCTTATGGGATGTTCGTAAAGCGGGTCTGAACATCATGATGAGCATGAAAGGTGACGGCAAACCCGTCTCCTTTGTCGAGGACTGTGCGGTGCCACTTGAGCATCTGGCCGAATACACCAGCCGTTTGACAGAGGTGTTCCATTCCTATGGCACCGAGGGCACCTGGTACGCGCATGCGAGCGTGGGCACCTTACACGTACGCCCCATACTGGACATGCGCCGGGATGGGGCTGTGAAAATGCGCGAAATTGCTGAAAAAACCAGTGCACTCGTGCGTGAATACAAAGGTGCTTTTTCCGGTGAACATGGCGACGGTCTGTGCCGCGGTGAATGGGTGCAATGGCAATACGGCCCTAAAATTCATCAAGCCTTTACTGAGATCAAACAATTGTTTGATCCGCAGAATCGATTCAATCCGGACAAGATGATCAATCCTCCAAAAATGGATGATCGCAGCAATTTCCGTTTTGGCCCAGGCTATCAGGTCGCGGAAATTAAAACTGCACTCGACTGGTCAGCCTGGAATGTACTAAGGGACCCGCTCACGGGTGTCGAAACAAAACCAGGAAGCGGGTATGACACAAGCAATGGCCTGGCTTCAGCTGTTGAAATGTGCAACAACAACGGCCACTGCAGGAAATTCGATGCAGGCACGATGTGCCCAAGCTATCGTGTGACGAAAGACGAGCAGCATGTCACCCGTGGTCGCGCCAACACCTTGCGCCTGGCACTGTCGGGCCAGCTGGGTTCGACAGGTCTTGCTAGTGATGAAGTGAAAGAGGTGCTCGATCTGTGCGTTTCCTGTAAGGGTTGCAAACGCGACTGTCCCACGGGCGTGGATATGGCCAAGATGAAAATCGAGGCACGCTTCGCGCGCACCAAGATCCATGGCATTTCTATTCGTGAGCGTTTGATCGCCTATATGCCGCGCTACGCACCTTGGGCTGGCAAAATCGGCTCTCTGCTCAGCCTGGCTGAAAAAACCCCAATACTTGGAACCTGGGTCAAAAGTGCTATCGGTTTCGCCAGTCAGCGCTCCTTACCTGCGTTCCGGACTCCTTTTTTAAAAGCCCATCTGCCCAGGACTCAAACCAACAACAAAGAAGTCCTGCTGTTTGTCGATACCTTTAACAACTATATCGATGTTGACAATGCCACCGCAGCACAACGCGTGCTCGAAGCGGCGGGCTATCAGGTTCATCTCAATACCCGTGCGGGTGAACGCCCCTTATGCTGTGGTCGTACTTTCCTGTCCGCGGGTCTTGTTGACGAGGCTAAAAATGAAGCGCGTCGCACCCTCGATGCGCTGATGCCTTTTGTACAACGCGGAATCGACATCGTTGGACTCGAACCCTCCTGCCTGCTGACGCTGCGCGATGAATTTCTACAATATGGTTATGGCGATGAGGCGAAACAATTAGCGGAACACGCCTTCTTGTTCGAAGAGTTTCTTGTGAAAGAAAAACAGGCTAACCGCTTGTCGCTGACGCTCAAACCTATCGCAAACAAAGTCGCCATGCTGCATGGTCATTGCCATCAAAAGGCCTTTGATGCGCTAACACCTGTGCAAACAGTGCTTGGCTGGATACCAGAGCTCAAAGTTTCCCTGATCGAGTCCTCCTGCTGCGGCATGGCTGGCAGTTTCGGATACGAAGCGGAACATTACAACACCTCTTTAGCGATGGCCGAACTCAACCTGTTGCCTGCAGTACGTAAGCGTCCCGCAGAGGCAGTCGTGGTAGCAGATGGTACGAGTTGCAGGCACCAGATCAAAGATGGCGCACAAACCGAAGCAATCCACTGTGCCAAATTACTTGTCATGGCGCTCTGAAAACGTGCGACCCCGCCGCAACACGAGCCTCTATTTGCTTGGCTTACTCATGCTTGCTGGCTGTACTGGGACTGCACGTGAATTCAACACACTTCATCTCACCCTGAGTCCAGATCAAAGTCAAACCATACAGCTTGGCCTCGAGCAGACTTTGCTCGTTGAGATACCCTCCAACCCCACAACGGGTTATCGCTGGGAGCTCGTTGCGCTTACGCGGGAACGACGTTGTTATATTTTCCAGGAGCTTCCCTATACAGCGGGCACCGGGACCGACACACAAATAAAACGGGTCGGTGCGCCAACTTTTCAAAAATGGTCAATTAAAATAGACAAAAGCTTTCCGTGTGTGCATGAACAACTCATTCACTGGACATACAGAAGACCGTGGGAGCCTCCAGGCAACCAAAATGCGACAACAGAAATTCTGTTGAAACCATTATTAGATTCATCCTTACTTAGCAGGTAAATTAACACCATGAAAACAGCTATCACTACGTTGCTCGAACAACGCATTTCGGCAAACCAGTTTGATACGACGAAATCACTCAGTACCACGGAGATTGAAGAGCTCACCCGCCTGGCTACTCTCGCACCGACTGCGTTCAATTTTCAAAACTGGAAATTTATCGCTGTACACACCCCTGAGGCTAAAGCGCGACTCAAAGCTGTTGCTTTTGGTCAGCAGAAAATCGCTGATGCGGCTGTCACCTTCATCATTTGCGGCACGCTCGAAGCGCACAAAGGTTTAGCCAAAGCAATCAAGCCTTCGGTCGATGCAGGCATCGTCCCACAGGAAATGGCTGATAGCTGGGTAGCGATGGCTACCGGCGGACACGAAGGCAACCATCAGCGTCAACGCGACGAAGCCATTCGCTCCGCCTCGCTGGGCTCGATGGCCCTGATGCTCGCTGCGCAAGGCATGGGTTTGGTCAGTGGCCCAATGATTGGTTTTGACCCTGCAGGAGTTGCAAAAGAATTTAATCTTTCGGCCAATGATGTACCAGCGATGCTAGTCGCAGTCGGTTACCCTGCCGCAGGCAACTGGCCTCAGAAACCTCGCCTGCCAGTCAAAGAGATCCTGACAATCGTCTAACGCGTCCCGTCAGCATGGCACTTACACCGATGATTGATTATGAGCAGTGCGCGAGCGAATTCAAGCTCGAGGTACCTGCTCATTTCAATTTTGGTCATGATGTCATTGATGAGCAGGCTCGTCGCCACGACAAGCCTGCCTTGATCTGGTGTGATGCCGCGGGGCGTGAGAGATTTTTTAATTTCTCTGATATTTCGCGCCTCAGTAATCAGTTGGCGAATCTACTGGCTTCTGAAGGCCTGACTAAAGGCGACCGGGTTCTGATTTTGCTACCCCGTATTCCGGAGTGGCAAATCTCAATGATCGCCTGCCTGAAAGCTGGCATCATCCCAATACCCTGCGTTGAGATGCTGACAGCAAAAGATGTTGCGTTCCGGATCGAGGACTCGGGAGCGAAAGCTGTCATTACCACGACAGCTAATATCGAAAAATTTTCAGCCATCGAAAATTTACAAGCATGCCTTGTCGTCGGTGCCGCAACAGGACGCTGGATCTCGCTGGACGACAGTCAAAAGCACCCGGAACAATTTACCTGCGCTCAGATGAACGCTGAGGACCCAGCCCTGCTCTATTACACCTCTGGCTCCTCAGGCAATCCCAAGGGTGTATTGCACTCGAGCCGGGGCATTTATTCCTGGAGGCTCTCTGCGGCCTGGTGGCAAACCTTGCAAGAGTCGGATATCAAATGGTGCACCTCCGATACTGGCTGGGCAAAAGCAGGAACAGGCATTCTTTTCGGCCCCTGGAGCCGTGGAAGCTGTGTGCTGTTTTATGACGGAAAATTCGATGCGGCTGAACGTTTGCGACTTTTAGCCCGCTATAAGGTCACGGTCTTTTGCGCACCTGCTACTGAGTTCAGACATCTGGTGAATCTTTCTGTTGATGCAGTCGATCTGTCAGCGCTCAGACTAAACGTCTCGGCTGGTGAATCAGTCAATCCTGAAATCGTCAAACGCTGGAAAGAAATGACTGGCGCCCAACTGCTTGATGGTTATGGCCAGACTGAAACGCTGATGACTGTTTTGAATTATCCCTGCATGCCTGTCAAACCGGGCTCCATGGGCAAACCCATACCGGGTACCCGTTTCAAGATACTTGGCGATGCAGATGAAATCCTCAACACAAATGAGGTAGGACACCTCGCCATGGAGCTACCCAATCCACAATTCATGCTGGGCTACTGGAATAATCCGCAGCGCACCGCTGAGAACATTCATCAGGTCAACGGTATCGACTACTGGATAACGGGCGATCTGGCGTCTATCGATGCAGATGGCTATGTTTTTTACGCTGGACGCAACGACGATATCATCAGCTCAGCGGGTTACCGGATCGGCCCTACAGAAGTAGAAAATGTTCTGATTGAGCACCCAGCGGTACTCGAGAGCGCTGTCGTGGCTAGCCCAGATGCGCAACGCGGCGAAGTCGTCAAAGCATTTATCGTCTTACGCAATCCGGGCGAGGCTTCTGAGGCACTCGTGACAGCACTGCAAGAACATGTCAAAACACTGACGGCAGCCTACAAATATCCGAGAAAAATAGAGTTTGTAGCGAGTCTGCCGAAAAACCCCTCAGGCAAAGTCATGCGCAAAGTATTACGCGATTTGGAGAAACAGCATGGTTCAGGAGGCTAAAAGCCCGACGCCTTTACTTGAAGTCCAAGGCTTGACCTTACAGTACAAAACCAGTGAACACCTGGTGACAGCAACCTATCGGGTTGATTTCAAGGTCTATGACTCCGAAAGGTTTGTTCTGCTCGGACCATCAGGGTGTGGCAAATCTTCACTTTTGAAGGCTGTCGGCGGCTACATGTCCCCCGTAGAAGGAAGCATCAAATTAAACGAGTCGCTTGTGAGCAAACCTGGTCCGGACCGGATGATGGTGTTTCAGGAGTTTGATCAGTTGCTCCCCTGGAAAACAGTAGTAGAAAACGTCATGTTCCCCTTGATCGCGAGTGGCAAGATGACCGCAGTCAAGGCCCGCGCACAGGCACTGCACTACATTGATAAAGTCAACTTATCCAAATTCGCTGATAACTATCCTCACACACTGTCTGGCGGGATGAAACAGCGTGTCTCAATCGCTCGCGGGATGGCGATGGAGCCCGCGATTCTGTTGATGGACGAACCCTTCGCAGCGCTCGATGCACTGACACGTCGAAAAATGCAAGATGAATTGCTACAACTCTGGGATGACACGCACTTTACTGTTTTATTTGTGACCCATTCAATACCCGAGGCGATCAAGATCGGCAGCAGAATATTATTGCTCACGCCACACCCGGGACAAGTAAAGGCTGAGCTCAACAGTTTGCCGCGTCATTTACAGAATACGCAGGCGCAGACAGAACTGGAAGAAAAAATAAACAATATGCTTTTCATCGAAGAACACCAAAAACAAGCCGAGGTGTTTCATGGATAAGTCGCTGCATGACTTACCAGCGCGCACGGAAATATATCTCGATCCTGAACCTTATGCCGCCGTTGGCATCGTAGAAAAGCGCTTATCCCTGTGGGAGCGACTGAGCAACAACACGGCTCTCAGACGCATCTTTTTATTAATCGCGCTGGCGTGCATATGGCAACTGTATGCAGTCACGCTGGATAATGGTTTGCTGTTCCCTACGTTTTCCGACACGATGAGCGCGTTATACTCAGGCATCGTCTCGGGCGGCCTGCTCGAAAAAGCTTGGACCTCTATAAGCGTTCTGCTTGTTGGCTATGCCTGTGGAATCATATTGGCAACGCTGCTCACCGTATTCGCCATTACAACGCGTATCGGCAACGATATCCTCGAGACCCTCACCTCGATGTTCAATCCCTTGCCTGCTATTGCGCTGCTACCCTTGGCCTTGATCTGGTTTGGACTTGGCGAGGGCAGTCTGGTGTTCGTTCTGATCCACTCGGTACTCTGGGCTGTTGCGCTGAATACTCACTCAGGTTTCATGTCGGTCTCCATGACCATGCGCATGGTGGGCCGCAACTATGGCTTGACCGGTTTTTCCTATGTATGGAGCATTCTCATCCCTGCCGCGTTTCCAAGCATCCTGGCTGGTTTAAAAATCGGCTGGGCCTTCGCCTGGCGCACACTGATCGCGGCCGAACTTGTATTTGGTGTGAGCTCGGGTTCTGGTGGCTTAGGCTGGTTTATTTACCAGAACAAAAATCAGCTTGAAATTCCCAGCGTCTTTGCTGGTTTATTCATGGTTATTTTTATCGGCCTGATTGTTGAAAACTTTATTTTTAAAGTGATTGAACGCATGACGATTCGCAAATGGGGCATGCAGACCTGATCGCATTACAACCAGGTCTTCTTAGGCAAATCAGTTACCACCCGAAATATCGGAGCCCTTGAAAAACAACTCATCAATTGTGGCGGGTTTGTTTTTCATCGAACCAATACTGTTCATGAAGGTTGCGTATTTCATGACGTTTTCGGGTTTGAGCGTGTACTTGGTTGTCGGATCATTCAGGATCGCCAGCATATCCTCTGCGGAACCTGCACTCGCACCGCCCATCGACTCCAGCAAGACTTTCACAGCGCCAGCTTTATCGTTAGCGATCATATCCTGCGCTTCTTTAAGCGCTGCAACAAAGGCAGCATAAACTTTCGGATTTTGATCGTGGAATTTTTGAGTCGTTGAGATCATCGTGAACGTAGTTGAGCCACCCATGACCTCATCGGTATTCATAATGGTGCGCACGCCCGGAGATTTCAACTCGCGCTGATCAAATGGAGCAGAAGCATAGTGCCCGGTGATCGTCTTGCCCGACAACAAGGCGGCCGCGGCATCGGCATGATTCATGGTGACTGTAAAAGGGTCAAACCTGAAAGCCTGGTCACGACCATATTTTTGAAACGCATACATCTGCATCACAATCGACGGAATCGACGACTTGACAGAAGTCACTGCGATCTTGTCACCCGCTTTCAGGTCATCAATCGTTTTGAGATGCTCTGCACGTGTATTTAAGCGCATCGGGATAGAACTCATCGAAGCGACGCCTTTCACGTTGGCGTTGCCTTTAGTTTTGTCCCAGAGAATTAAGAATGACGGAGGTCCGGCAGAGATAAAATCCGCGGAACCAGACAGCAACGCATCAATCATGCCTGCAGGTCCACCGATATTGGACCAGTTGACTTTGACTTTGATGCCAGCCTTCTCTGCCTGCTTTTCAATCAGATTATTAGCTTGCATGATATGCAAAGGCAGAAAGCCAAAGCCCCCCGCGCCCAGAGGAACTTTGACTTCGCTCACCTCTGCTCGGACGGCGAATGCTGTGAGGAGTGAGAGAGCCAGGCCCGTTTTAAGGGCTATATGAAAGACTGATTTAAGTGTGGTCTTAAGGGGGTTGTTAAGTGAGGTATTCATTTTGTCCCGGTAATTTTATTTTTGATTTAAATCGTATGACTGGCGTGAATTTTACTCAGTTATACGCTTTTCATTCAGTTTTTTTCGTTAATGCGACTACCCGCCATCGCCTCGCTCATCCATGCCACCGCCGTATGATCTACCTCAGGCCCCAGGAGCTTAGAAGCGCAGTCCCAAAGATCGCGACAAAGCTGCGAAAAGGGCGTTGTAACACCTAGCTGATGCCCTAAGTCGGTCGCGTTATTCAAATCCTTAAGCATCATATGAATAGGAAAACCAGAATCAAATTTGCGAGACAAGACATATTGTCCGAATTTTTTCTGTGTGCTGTTGTTCATGCCCGTTGAGCTATTGAGCACTTCAAGCATTTTTTCAGGTTCCAAACCAAACCGCGAACCGATTAGCAGGGCTTCGATGCCAATCAGGTAACCTCCACAGGACACCAGATTATTCAACGCCTTCATCGCATCGCCAGCCCCTATGGGACCGCAGCGAGTCACTGTCCCCATCGCCTTAAGTAGCGGCATAACACCAGCGATTTCATCATCCTGAGCACCCACCATAATCGTTAAATCACCACTTATCGCTCTAGGGACGGCGCCAGATACGGGAGCGTCAATAAAGACAACCTGTCTTGCAGAAAGCGACTTGTTGAATTCAATCGATTTTGCTGGCACACCAGAAGTCATATCCAGTAAAACGCAGCCTGGCTTTAATAGATGCCCGATACCCTCAGCACCGAATAAAACCTCTTGGACGACTGCACTGTTGGGCAGAATCATGACAACCACATCAAACGCCTGAGCATCATCACTTAGCGCTTTGGCCGCTCGCCCGCCATGTAAAGCAACAAAATCATTTTTGCGCTTTTCAGAGGTATCAAACACTGTGACATCAAACCCGGCTCTTACCAGACAAGCGGCCATCGGCGCACCCATGGCCCCCACTCCAATGAAATAAACACGTGTCACAGCTGGAGTCATTCAAAATCCCCTTTCATACGTTGATATCCGGGCTGAACATTGAGTCAGGGTAAGCTTTCCCTCAGGGAGGATTATCCATGCCGGCGGATATTTTGTCTGTAATAAGCTGAGTCACAATTTTCGCTACAAAACTGTAGGACAACGGATTCCAGAGCATCTCAGCGTGTTTAACTGGAACGTTGAACACAGCAAGTGGTGCCGAAGTATATGGCTGCCAATCACTCAACGCCTCTAACTGAACCTGTTGTGCTGCTTCGCTCACCGCTTTGAACAACACAATCGGAGCCTCGCAGCGCTCAGGTCGATAGTTTTTAGTCATATTCCATGACAACACACCGTTTCTCAAAGCGCTCACAAAATAGTCTTTCGGCGTACCGACTGGCACCATTCCCACTTCTTCCCAATTTTTTTGAAAGAGCGCCAGGAGCTCATCAAAACTCGTGGGTAAGTCTTGCTCAGTCGTTTGATCGGTTTGAACGAGTGTTCTCAAAAGTTCAGAGATATTTTCATTCTCTGACTTTGAATCAATATCTAGTTCCTCGTATTGCACCACGGTATCGAGTAAAAAAACCTGTGCAACTAAGTCGCCATTTTTTTCCAGTTGAACCGCGACCTCTTGCGCAAGGCTTCCCCCCAGGGACATGCCAAGTAAATAATAAGGGCCGCACGGCTGCACCTGTTTGATTGCTTTCACATAGGTATATGCGGCTTGGACGATTGTTTTATCGTAAATATTCTCATCGTCATCGACACCTCTGGCCTGTAAGCCCCAGACGGGCTGCTCGGATCCTAAGGCATCGGAGAGATTTTTATACACCGTCGCAATACCACCCGCAGGGGGCAGGCAGAACAAGGGTGGACGCGTTCCCGACTTATTCAGTGCCAATAAGGGGCGGTAGCTACGTTTTACTTGAATAACCTGGATTTCAAGCGCTAAGCCCGCAGGAGTTGGAGATTCAAAAATGGCACGCAGTGAAACATTTGCTCCGCAGGTCTCGCGGATACGTGAAACCAGCCGCATTGCTAGTAGTGAATGACCACCTAACGCAAAGAAACTATCGTCCAAGCCAACACGCGTCGCGCCGGTCAATTCAACAAAAAGCTCAGCAATCAATTTTTCCTGCTCTGTTACAGGAGCCCGATAAATCTGGCCTGTCGATATTTCCGGAGCAGGTAAGGCTCGGATATCGAGTTTGCCGTTAAGCGATAACGGCAAACGATCGAGCACGACAAAGGCAGAGGGAACCATGTAATCGGGCAAGCTAGCTGTCAGTGAGGCCCTTAAACCATTGACGTCGACTGCTGCCGATCCCGTATCGCCAACAACGTAAGCGACAAGCTGCGTTGCGTGCTCATCAGTTCTGACCTGCACGGTGCACTGTGCGATATGAGGTAAAGTCGTGATGGTTTGCTCAATCTCACCGAGCTCAATCCGAAAGCCTCTGATTTTGACCTGGGTATCTGAGCGGCCCAAATACTCAAGTGTGCCCTGCTCCGACCAACGAGCGAGGTCACCGCTGCGGTACATGCGACGCCCCGCCCCTCCAAACGGACATGCAATAAAGCGCTCTGCGCTCAGGCCCGGTCGACCTAAATATCCCCGCGCCAGCCCGTCACCGGCAATATACAACTCTCCCGTCACGCCCACAGGCACGGGATTCAGCGCTTGATCAAGAATGTATATTTGCGTGTTTTCAATAGGCCTGCCTATCGATACTGAATGATGCGAGTCGTTCGAGTTATCAACGACCATCCAGGAAGCGCATACAGTACATTCGCTTGGCCCATAGCCATTCACAATGACAGGTTCCTGTGTGCAGGCTGCGAGATCGGATAAGTGCTTGTGCTCAACAGCCTCGACGCCTGTCAGTATCTCTCTCAATTTTGGTTTGTCAGGACTATCTTGCCAAATTTTGGCGAGCAAAGGTATTACCGCAGCTGGCAAATAGATCGAATCGACTTTGTACTCAACAATTTTCTGGGCAAAGAGATCCAGGTCAGACATCGCGGGCAAATCAACGACCAGACTCGCCCCTGTTGTCAGGCGCTTAAATAAATCCCATACTGATACGTCAAAACCTTGCGGTGCTGACAAGGCACCTTTGAGCTGAACCCTGTCAGGATTCACAACAGAATATGCCTCGAGGAAACGCGCAGCATTACGATGCGTCACAGCAACCGCTTTAGGTGTCCCTGTCGAGCCCGATGTGTAGATCAGATAAGCAAGATTGTCAGGCAAAAGCGCTCGGATACGCTCGGTTTGGTTGAGTGAAGAGGCTGCAAAACTATTGATCGTCACGGCCAAGGTCTGGTCACTCAAATCAAGCTGAGGGACTTCCAGACCCTGGACACGCAAAGACTCCAGAGTTTCCTCTAACAGACCTTGACGCGTGATGAGTAAGCTCGCACGACTGTCCGTAAGTATAAAGGATAGACGCGAACCTGGATAGGCAGGATCAAGTGGTAAATAAGCCGCGCCTGTCTTTAACACCGCGAGTAAAGCGATCACCATCTGCACGGAGCGCTCAAGTCCTATCGCAACGATATTTTCTGAGCCAATGCCCAGACTGATGAGATGACGCGCCAATTGATTCGCACGTAAATCCAGTTCGGCATAGCTAAGTTGCGATGTTTCACAGATCAAGGCCGTTGCAAGCGGCGTACGCGCGACTTGCTGGGAAAAAAGTCCAGCAAGCGTTTGTGATGCTGACTGCGCCGCAACCTCAGGGAACGCTTCAGCTGACACAGCATTACGATTAAACAAATCAATCACCTGCTTCGTCTCAAGCTCGCTGACCCAGCGCACATCACCCAGGCAAAGCTCAGCGACTTTTTCGTAAGCAAGCATCTGCACCATCTGAGTCAGATAACCGAAAATGCTGCGGATTTGTTTAGTCTCAAGCAACGTTGGATCGTAATTCGCTCGCAACAGCAAACCATGAGGCGATTGCATCGCCGACAGCGCAAGTCCATAGTGCGTTGCGTCCTGACCTTTGAGGCCTGCGATTTCAATGCCTGGTGCGAACTCCTTAACGTTTGAGTCGACCGGATAATTTTCAAAGACAAAGAGGGAGTCAAACAGCTGCTGCTGTCCTAGCGATTGCTGAATCCGTTGCAGTCCATAATGCAAATGCTCGTCTTGCTGAGCGAATTCACTTTGCAGATTGCGCATCCATTGAATAAGTGGTTCAGATAGATCGATATGGGCTCTGAGAGGCATCGTACTGATAAAAAGACCCACTGCTCGGTCAAGACCCACCCTCTGTGCGCTTCGACCGCTCCTTGTGACTCCGATTGTGACCTCAGCTTGATTACTCAAACGGCCAAGCAATAAGAGATAAAGTGCTTGCAGGACACTGGCGATTGTCAGGTTATGGTTACGCGCAAAATTGGCCAGCTGATTAGACAGCTCCTCAGGCAAGCGCTCCAGATATTCGCCAGTATCGTTTTGCTGGTCGTGAGCCTGACTAATCGCTTTATTGCGAGACCAGATTTTCGACGGTGACTGATCTTTCAGATGTTTCAGCCAATAGTCTCGCGCAGCGTCTGTATCTTGTGAGGCGAGCCATTTCAAATGCTCTGCCCAGGCAAGCGTTGGTGCCAGTGCCTCGTCTCGGTAGAGCGCAGCAAGATCACTCATCACTATAGGCATTGACCAGCCATCTAGCAAGGCATGATGATTGGTCATCACCAAATGATGCATCTGAGGAGAGGTTTGAATCAGGCGAGCGCGAATGAGTGGTCCGTGCTCAAGATCAAACGGGGTCTGCGCATCCTTTTGAATCAGTCCGTCGAGTTCCTCTGCAGTTGCCGAAATCACTTTCCAGTCAACAGCCAGGGCTGACTGAATACCCAAACCTTTCTCCAGCAACTCGGCAGGCAATATAAGATTTAACACCGCATGACGTGATACCAAGGCACTAAACGCGCGTTCCAAACGATCAACAGCGAGCGACCCTTTCAAAGTCAAAATCAGCTGAACACGATAGGGATCGCGGGCTGAATCTGCGAGTGCAACACTCTCAAAACCCAGACCTTGTTGTAAGGCAGTCAATGGCCAGACCTCTATTGCCTCGGGCCAGCGATCCAGCATGGCCTGGTCAAGCCCTCGCGCACGCGCCAAAGCGAAATCTGATGGTGTACGGCGCTGGGCAAGTGGCGCATGCGTTGCATGTTTAACCAAGGCGCGCAGCGCCTGCTCAAAACGCCGGGATAACTGTTCAATCCCCTGTCGCAAATGCATCTTAGGGTTATGCGACCAGACAACCTGTAATGCTCCACTGTCATTGAACGCTGCATTCACCTCAAGCGCATGCATACGTTGACGATCCGAGTCGTCTTCAGCGCTCATCATTTGACTCGGATACCAGCCTGGCTTTGACTGGCTTTGCTCAAAACGACCAAGATAGTTGAATAAAACTTGAGCCGTTGGCTGTGCACCCAAGACCGCTTGTGTCTTAGCATTGAGCTCACGCAAGATACCGAAACCCAACCCCTTATCAGGCATAGAGGCAATGCTTTCTTTTGTGGCACGCAGCATCAAACCTGCGCAGCTAGCGCCCAGGAAAGCTTCGCTCAAATCATACCCAGAGGCATCAATTCGAACCGGATAAACGCTTGTAAACCAACCCACCGTATGGGTAATGTCCAGCTCCGTTGAGTCGCTCTGACGTCCGTGACTTTCAAGGTCAATCAAAAGTGGACCAGGACTCATTGCGAAACGCTCTTGCTGCCAGTCAGTCAGAGCCAACCCTAAAGCGGTCAACAGGACTTCATCCATCCCAGTATGGTATGTGCGGGTAACGTCATTCAGACCTGAAGAAACCTCAGGGTTAACAATGTAAACATATTGCTCGGCCGAACCACTTGTGTTTGAGGCATCATCAATAATCGCGTCCATGCCCAGAGCTTGCACTCCCCTCAAGGTATCGCGCCAGGCCTGGAATTCGCTTTCACGTGTAGTGCTTTGCTCAATGAGTGCTTGTGACCAGTCCCTCACAGAGTTTGTACGGCTGGGCAGACTATCGTTGAGACGCAGATGCTCAAGGTCCTCAAACAAGATCCGCCAGGACACGCCATCGACCGCCAGATGATGAATCGCAAGCAATAGTCGCGCACGCGCACCAGTCTCGCGACTCAGCGTCACCCACGTTGCAGCCAGCATTTGTCCCGCATAAGGATCGAGACGCCTTGAGATACTCCTGCTTAAGCTGCTGAGCGACTGTGCTTGCGCGTCAGCGTCCTGAGTACTCAGATCAACCATTTCGATTTCTAACGCAGGCGCCTGATCTTGCAACCAGAGTTTGCGCCCTGCTTCGGCATCTACAAGTTTTAAGCGCAAGGCATCGTGGTGCTCGATCAGTCTGGCCAGCATACCGCTGACCTGAGCAAACGAGAGCTCTTCGGGCACGACCAGCAATGTTGCCTGATTAAATTGCTTGACCGAGCCTGATAACTGGAGGAACCTTGTTTGTAAGGGCGTGAGTGACACCCAGCCTGCGGCAGGCTTTGTAAGCGTCACTTGTACATCGCGGCTACGAACCTGCGCCGCAAGTTCCTGAACGCTGGAGTATTCAAAAATTGTACGGACTGTCAGATGCGCGCCACGCACCCGAGCGAGCGAGACCAGGCGGATCGCACTGATACTGTCGCCACCTAGATTAAAGAACTTATCGTCCAGACCTACGCGCTTGGCACCTGTCAGCTCGGCGAAGAGCGAGGCGAT
>DAIMDD010000018.1:0-46839 GCA_036725985.1 Burkholderiaceae bacterium | reverse complement strand
GACCAGGTGATCAGTTTGCCGTGGACTGAGTGTCCAGTTTGGTCTGGGAAACGCACTCTTATATTTAAAATTGATATTGCTTTATTTTCTATCCAAGAGAGCTTTAAGTAACCGGGAACAGGCGACTCAGGCCGTGCCTTTGAAGCCGGGCGTCTATTGCGACAAAGCTTCCAGGGATTAACTACTCTTTTCAAGTTATTCGATGGATGGTTTAAGTTTGGTTATTATTGGGCAATCAAACCCACCAAATCGTTTGTTAGAAAGTTAGCAGCCAACTGGATTAAGTGAACTTAATTTCGGATTATTTTCTAATTTCAACATGTATGTCTAGATGTATGTCAAAAACATACGGACGTAAAAAAAGCCACTGAAAACAGTGACTTAGATTACTTTTCTGGCGGAGGCGCAGGGATTCGAACCCTGGATGCAAGTTTTAGCTCACATACTCCCTTAGCAGGGGAGCCCCTTCAGCCTCTCGGGCACGCCTCCAAACCAAGCCGTTATTCTAGCATGACACAGCAGTCTTGAAACTTGTTGCTGGCTGATTTCTGTGTCCCAGAATAGAAAGTTATAGCTCCAGAAACATCAAACCTTGGTCGCCGGCGCTGTCTCAAGACCAAAAGCCTTATGGAGCGCGCGCACGGCCAGTTCCATGTACTTATCGCTGATCAATACCGAGGTTTTAATCTCACTCGTGCTGATCATCTGGATATTGATGCCTTCTTCGGCGAGTGTCTTGAACATCAGGCTAGCCACACCTGCGTGTGAGCGCATGCCGATACCGACGATTGAGACTTTAGCGACTTTTTCGTCATAGGAAATTTCGCGTGCACCGACGTCAGGACCGATGGTCTTGTCGAGCAAGGCTTGAGTACGGGCAAACTCATTGCGGGGCACGGTAAACGAAAAATCTGTTGTTCCGGCGACCGACTGGTTTTGCACAATCATATCGACGTCGATATTGGCGTCAGCGACTTTACCGAGGATTGCATAAGCGATACCTGGTTTGTCTGGCACAGCCAGGAGTGTGATTTTGGCTTCGTCGCGACTAAAGGCGATGCCTGAAACAACAGCTGCTTCCATTTTTTCGTCTTCCTCAAAAGTAATCAGGGTGCCGGATTTCATTTCCTCGGCAAGGTCCATATCAGGGTCTGTCAGCGAGGACAGCACTCGGGTAGGCACGCGGTATTTACCAGCGAACTCAACCGAGCGGATCTGCAAAACTTTAGAGCCCAGCGATGCCATTTCAAGCATTTCTTCGAAAGAAATCACGTTCAGTCGACGCGCATCAGGCTCCACGCGTGGGTCGGTCGTGTAGACACCGTCCACATCCGTATAAATCAGGCACTCGTCGGCTTTAAGTGCCGCCGCAACGGCAACAGCAGACGTATCGGAACCGCCACGACCGAGCGTGGTGATGTTGCCCGTCTCATCGACACCCTGAAAACCCGTCACAACGACAACATAGCCTGCATCCAGATCAGCACTGATACGTGCATCATCGATGGAGGTGATACGCGCCTTGGTGTAGGAGGCGTCTGTTCGAACCGGCACTTGCCAACCAGCGTAGCTGCGAGCTTTGAGTCCCTCACCTTGCAAGGCTATCGCGAGCAAGCCGCTGGAGGCTTGTTCGCCCGTTGCAGCGATCATGTCAAGTTCACGGCCATCGGCCATGGAGGAAATTTCGCGGGCAAGTCCAAGCAGGCGATTAGTTTCGCCCGACATGGCCGAGGGTACGACTACAACCTGATGACCGGCTGCGTGCCATTTGGCGACACGGCGAGCGACATTTTTGATGCGCTCAACTGAGCCCATCGAGGTGCCGCCATATTTATGAACGATGATTGACATGATTTCAGATAAGTTTTGTAAATCGGTTTGAAGCCTGACCAGTTAAAAATGATGCCCACTAAAGTATTTTGGACCTCATCAAATCAGTACAAAGCCCCATATTCTAGCGCGAAGCGGGGATTTTACTGCGGCGCAGCAAGCACTACCCTGCCCTGACGGCATCTAAGCTCAATCTGGCCGTGCTGCCAGAGCAGATCCCGGTCATGTCCCAGGGCATGTAACTGCCTGAGCTGACGCAACAATTCAGCAAGCCTGCGATCCCCTGGCATGGCAATACCTTGCTGTTGCAGCCAGAACCTGAGCACGAGTGCCTGTCTCGGGTGACTCAACTCGCGCCAGAGCTTTAGGCTAAAACTTTTATTAACAGGATCTGGTGCCAAACTAGCCAGATCGGCAGCCGCGACTTCATCAAGTATTTCCACTGTTTCGCCAGCCTGTCTCGCATGGCGCGTGAGCGTTTGCTGCCAGGCGGGCCAGTGCGCCTGCAGAACAGGTATCAACTCAGCGCGAAAAGCACCGCGCGCGTATTGGAGGTCGGTATTACTGGGATCCTGCACAGGTAGCCAACCGGTTTGCTGCGTCCAGGCAGCAACACAGGCAAGCAACTCTGCACGGTCGATCGCGAGAAATGGGCGCAACAGCCTCAAGCCCTCTCGCACGGTATCGGCCTGCATTGCGGCCAGTCCTTGAACGCCTGCACCGCGCAACAAACGCAACAGTACGGTTTCAGCCTGATCCTGGCGATGATGCGCCAGTAATACGGCTTTGACTTGATGTTGAGCTGCCATGGCCCTTAGAGCGCTATAGCGTGAATCACGTGCAGCCGCCTCAATGCCCAGCCCTGAGTCCAGAGCCACCTCGACATATTCAACAAACAACTGGGTTTTGAGCAGCTCCGCGAGCGCACCTACTTGCTCGAGCCAAGCATCAGCCTGCACAAACAAGCCGTGGTGGATATGAAAAAAATAAAGAGGCCTACCCGAAGTCTGACAAACGCGCGCAGCAGCAATGGCCATGGCGGCCGAATCCGTCCCTCCACTGAGTGCAACCGCAACTGGCGCGCTGGCTGGTAAATCCTTGAGCGCACTCTGCAGTGCTTGTGTAAGCGCCTGGTTCTGCGATGGCATCAGTGGTTGCGTCAGTTAAGCTTTGACTTCCTGAAACCGACCATAAGCCAACAGACGTTCAACACGATGATCGATCAGTTCTTTAGGTGTCATACCTTGTAATTGACGCAATGCATCGCCAAGCGAGCGACGCAGTAGACGCGCCATCACGCGCGGATCGCGGTGCGCACCACCAATCGGCTCATTGACCACGCGATCAATCAAACCAAACTCTTTCAAGCTCGGCGCGGTGATTGCCAGTGCAGCGGCGGCTTCGGAGACCTTGTCCGCGCTTCGCCACAAGATTGACGCGCAACCCTCTGGAGAGATCACGGCATAGGTCGAATACTGCAGCATCAGTACGACATTACCCACTGCAATGGCCAACGCACCACCTGAACCACCCTCACCAATGATGGTGGAGATGATTGGCACCTTGAGTTCAGCCATCGCGTAGAGATTATGTCCAATCGCTTCAGACTGGCCACGCTCCTCGGCACCGATACCTGGATAAGCGCCCGGAGTATCCACAAAGGTGAAAACAGGCATATTGAATTTTTCGGCCAGGCGCATCAGGCGCAGGGCTTTGCGATAGCCCTCGGGGCGCGGCATACCGAAATTTCGCGCAGCACGCTCTTTCGTATCGCGACCTTTCTGATGCCCAATCACCATGCAGGGCGTACCATTAAAACGCGCCATGCCGCCGACGATGGACAAGTCATCCGCATACATCCTGTCACCATGCAGTTCGTGAAAATCGGTAAAGATTTCACGAACGTAATCCAGCGTATAGGGGCGTTGGGGATGACGCGCTACCAGCGCAGTTTGCCAGGGCGTAAGCTTGGAATAAATATCCTTAGCCAGAGTTTGACTTTTTTGCTGCAAGCGACTGATCTCGTCCGAAATATCGACAGCCGAATCAGCCTGTACATAGCGCAGCTGTTCGATCTTGCCTTCGAGTTCGCCTAGAGGCTGTTCAAATTCCAGAAAAATATTACGCATAACTTTCGAATTCCGTCGTCGTTCATTAAGGCAAGTTGGGGTTTACCGGATCAATATTCCACAGGAACAGGATCGAGACTACGCCACAAATACCAGGTTGCCACCGTACGCCAGGGTTGCCACGCAGCAGAAACCTCTCGCGCCTCGAACCGTGATACTGGCTCACCACTGAAATAGTGTAACGAGATTGCGTTCAATAGTCCCACATCATCAAGTGGTAGGACATCTGGGCGCTGCAAATTAAAAATCAGAAACATTTCAGCGGTCCAGCGACCGATGCCTCGGATGGCGGTTAACTCAGCAATCACAGCCTCGTCCTCCATGGTCGCCCATTTCTGTGGGCGCACACGTTTTTCGCTGAAATGTGTTGATAAATCAAGGATATATTCGGCTTTACGGGCTGACAGACCGGCTGCGTGGAGATTATCAAGCCCGGCTTTTTGAACCGAAGCGGGTGTCGGGCGCTTACCGCATTCCAGCAACAATCGCTGCCAGACAGACTCAGCCGCTTTGACCGAGATTTGTTGTCCAACAATCGAACGCGCCAGGGTAATAAAAGGATTGCCGCGAGAAGTTAACCAGATACCCGGATGCTTGGGGATCAGTTTTTTCATGATGCGGTCACGCTTCATGAGATGCGTGAGCGCAGAGTCCCAATAATCGGGCTTAATCGCTATAGATTCTGAACTATTCATGTCGCTCGCTTCAAGCACGCCGCCACTGAGTCAAGCCACCAGGCTTGTCATCAAGTTCGATCCCTGCGGCCTTCAGTTTGGCACGGATTTCATCTGCACCCGCAAAATTTTTCGCTTTTTTAGCCTCGGCACGCGCCTGAATCAGGCTCTCTATCTCAGACTCTGCGAGTGAGTGGCCTGCAACCTGTCCACTGCTGGCCTCCTCGATCGCGCGACGGGTGTAGCGTGTGGGACGTTGGAAATAACTGCCTGGCTCCTGTTGCAACAAACCAAGAACGCTCGCCAGGGCTTTCATTTGCCCACTGATTGCGCCATCCTGGGTACGATTAGCCTGAGTCGCGAGCTCGAACAAGGCAGCAACGGCACCCGCACTGTTGAAATCATCATTCATGGCCTCACGAAAAGCCTGCGCCTCGGGTGTTGACCAGTCTGGCTGCGCAAGCGATGCCGGAGGTACATTTTGTAAAGTTTGATATAGACGATCCAGCGAAACCTGTGCATCGACCAGGTTATCCGGTGCGTAATTCTGCGGACTGCGATATTGGTTACGCACAATAAAAAAACGCAACATTTCTGCTTCGCGCGGATTGACTTCATACGTGGGCGAATCGTCAGGCTGGTTTGGCATGCCAATCGTCTGTCTGATCGTACGGAAATTACCCAGCGATTTCGACATTTTGTCAGCATCGACCATCAACGGACCACAGTGCATCCAGTTGTTAGCGAGCGTCCCGCCATAAGCACCTTCGGTTTGGGCGATTTCGTTTTCGTGATGGGGAAACTTAAGATCCGGACCACCGCCATGGATATCAAGAGGTAAGCCAAGCAGAGCCTTGCTCATCGCAGAGCACTCAATGTGCCAGCCTGGCCGCCCCCAGCCATAAGGTGAATCCCAACGGGTATCGGCGGGTTCATGTTCTTTGGCGGATTTCCAGAGCACGAAATCCATCGGGTCGCGTTTGGACGAGGTGACTGCAACGCGCTCACCCGCACGCAGGTCATCGAGTGACTTGCCCGACAGCTTGCCATACCCGGCAAAGCCCCGGACAGCGAAATTCACATCGCCGTCTTCTGCATGATAGGCCAAACCATTTTTTTCAAGCCTGCCAATAATATCGAGCATATCGCCAACATATTCGGTGGCTCGCGGCTGATGGTCAGGAGCTTGCACGCCCAGGGCACGCTCGTCGGCATGCATGGCATCGATGAAAAACTCGGTGACCTCGCCGATCCGGCGTTTTGATTCAACGGCGCGTTTAATGATCTTGTCATCGATATCAGTAATATTGCGCACATAGGTGACTTGATAGCCCTCGCAACGCAGCCAGCGCTGAACTACATCGAAGCTGACCAGCATCCGTGCATGCCCGAGATGGCACCAATCGTAAACGGTCATTCCACAGACATAGAGCCCGACTTTGCCGGGTTGTACAGGGGTAAATGCGCGTTTGGAACGCGAAAGAGAGTCGTAAATCTGTAGCATGCGATACGGGAGGCTCAAAGCAAGGCTAAAATGCGGATCGTCAAGTATAGCAATTGAGGATTTCACGCCTTGAATCTGCACAAACGCATTTGCTCTGTACTGCTCTTATTCTGTACGGTAACGTTGTTACCCGGGATAGTGCGCGCCCAAGCCTTTGGCGGCAATCCTCAATACGATCCGATCAATGGTGTTGCCAATCCTCTGGCGAGCAGCCCAAAAACCAATGATCTGAAAAACATACTGCCCGCCAATATGCCCGGCAGCAAACCTGACACCATTATTGGTGACAAAGAGCCCGAAACCGGCTGGGATGGCCTGGCCAAGCTGCTCCAAGCCATCGCGCCTACCGTGGATACACGCGTACCGCTCACACCCTCTCAGACCACCCGCCGTATTGAGGCTTTATTACAGCGCGGACGTACTCAGGAGGCCTTGCGGGAGGTTGAACAACGCATTGCCGAAGAATCCAGTCGCACTTCACCTGGCGCGGATGTACAACTGATGTTCATGCACGCACGCGTACTGACCGAGGTCGATCGTTCAAACGAAGCGGAAGCCATTTATCAAAAAATGACGATGCGCTTTCCTGAACTGCCAGAGCCCTGGAATAACCTTGCGGTGATCTACGTCAAACGGGGCGAGCTTGAGCAGGCGCGCCGAGCGCTCGAAATGGCTATTATGATCAGCCCGAAATATGCTTTTGCGCTCTCAAATCTGGGTGACGTAGAATTAAGTATCGCTTTACGGTCTTACCAGACTGCTGCAGCTGCGGGTGCTCCTGGCCTCCGTGCAAAAATCCGTAGTCTTGAGGCACTGATCCGGGCTAACGCCGAGGCAGCAGAAAAAGCCGAAGAAGCAGCCAAACCAAAACCCAAAGCGCCTTCCATATCCAGTTCTAATTCCAAGGCAGACTCGCAATGAATTTCATGTTTTTATGTTTGCGCGCAATGCGCAATCTCACACTGGCCAGTATGATTGCGCTAGTGTTTTCTGGCGCAGTCGCTGCGCAATCCTCCAACTCGACCTCCAAACAAGGCGTTAAATCGATGAGCACGAATCCCCGCGTCAAAATGTCCACAAACCTAGGCGACTTTGTTATTTCTCTTGATGCTGCAAAAGCCCCCAAGACCGTTGCCAATTTTCTGGCTTACGTCAATGACGGTTTTTATAACGGCACCGTATTTCACCGTGTCATTGATGGTTTCATGGTTCAGGGCGGTGGATTTGAGCCAGGCCTGAAACAGAAAGCGACCAAGCCAGAGATCGAAAACGAAGCTAACAACGGCCTGAAAAACAACAAATACACCCTCGCGATGGCACGCACCAGCGCGCCACACTCCGCCTCGTCACAGTTTTTCATTAACGTAGCCAATAACGAGTTCCTGAACCACACTGCACCGACCGCAAACGGCTGGGGCTATGCTGTGTTTGGTCAAGTCGTCGAAGGCCAGGATGTCATCGATAAAATGAAAGCAGTCAAAACCGGCAACAGCGGCTTTCACCAGAACGTTCCTGTCGAAGACATCGTGATCACCAAGGCTGTCGTCGTTGAATAAGATCTCTCTTGCAGGTCCTGTATGGCTGGCCTCGGATGTTCATCTGGGGCAGCATACTGAAGGCACCTCAGAAGCTTTTCGTGATTTTCTGAAACTCGCAGCAAGTGAGGCGCAGGCCTTGCTTTTGCCAGGCGATATTTTTGATGCCTGGATCGGTGACGATGTTGCAGTGGTTGCTCCGCCCTGGCTGGCTCAGGATCTGATGGCAATCAAGGCTTGCGCAGCAAAAATCCCGGTATGGCTGGGGCGCGGCAATCGCGACTTCCTGATGGGCGAGGCCCTGGCCGTTGGCCTTGGTGCGAGACTTTTACCCGAAGAAGTCCTCGTTTCCGTTGGTGCTCGTACCTTTTTACTGAGTCATGGTGATGAGTATTGCACCGATGATTTGGCGTATCAGCAGTTTCGCGCCATGGTGCGTAATCCAGCCTGGCAGTCGGGATTTCTGTCGCGCAGCATCCCCGAGCGCTTAACACTTGCGGCGCAGGCGCGCGGAGAGAGTATGGCTGCCAATCAGACTAAAACCAGCGAAATAATGGATGTCAACGCCGATGCCGTGGCTCAGGCGATTCGTAAAGCCGGGGTGTCTCTTATTGTCCATGGCCATACGCATCGTCCAGGCCGTAACGTCCTGAATGTTGACGGCAATGTTTGTGAACGCTGGGTATTGCCTGACTGGGATTGCGATCATCTTGAGGCCAATCAGCAGCCACGTGGCGGCTGGATGGTGATTGACGACGAAGGCCCAACGCTGTTTGACCTTGAGCAAGCCTGACTGACGCATTATTCAGTGCAACAGTCGGAGTATCCAAACCAGGCACAACAGCCTGGTTTTTTATCCGAAATCCGGCCCCTCAGACTGATCGCTCGCGTCAGTCTGCTTGTTTATTTTGACCTGCGCAATGCGGCGTCCATCAATCTGAAGGACTTCAAAGTTAAAGCGCGCATGGGGCGAGGCAAACACGCAACTGTCTCCCGGTGCAGGCAAATGACCAAAACGGGCTAACAGATAACCCGCCAGTGTGGTGTAGTCCTGGTCCTCGTCAACCAGCCCTTCGGTCTCAAGTACTTGTTCGAGATGATGCAGGTCGGCGGCACCGTCAACTTTCCACTGCTTTGGTCCGTCACTGATGATATCGGGTGTCTCGTCCTCATCAGGAAACTCGCCTGCGATCGCTTCAAATACATCGATGGGTGTGACCAGGCCTTGAATCGTCCCGAATTCATCCGCAACCAGCACAAGCTGTCCGCGTGAGCGTTTCAGGGTATCCATCAGACGAATAATGCTGATCGTATCGTGCACGATGATCGGTTCACGCAAGCTTGCGCGCGTGATGTGACCGTGGGTGATCAAATCAGCAATCATGTCTTTTGCTCGTCCAATCCCTTGAACATTATCAAGCGACTCGCGACACACAGGAAAAAAGCTGTGCGGAGCCAAGGCGATTTGTTTCTGGATGACTTGCGGATCGTCGTCCAGATTGACCCAGGAGACTTCTGTGCGTGGCGTCATCACGGAATGGATAGAACGCTCGGCAAGCGTCAGCACCCCGCTGACCATGTTGCGCTCTTCAACGCCGAAGGTGACCTCTGCAAGCTTGCCTGGCATTTCGGCAGCCTGGGCTGCAACTTCTTCGGGCAGTTGTTTACCCAACATTTTCAGCACAGCCTCGGCAGTCCGCTCACGCATGGGCCGCACTGTCTGCATTTTCAGACCGTTGTACTGTGCAATCTGATTCAGTAACTCAATCACGACCGAGAAACCAATCGCAGCGTAGAGATAATCTTTTGGCACCTTGAAACCGAAACTCTCGGCTACAAGCGAAAAACCAATCATCAACAAAAAGCCCAGGCAGAGCACCACGACAGTCGGATGGGCATTGATAAATCGTGTGAGTGGTTTGGACGCAACCAGCATGACACCCACAGCGATCACAACTGCCGACATCATCACGGCAAGCCTGTCAACCATACCCACTGCGGTGATGACTGCATCAAGTGAGAAAACTGCATCGAGTACGACGATCTGGGTGACGATGACCCAGAAATCCGCATAGACACGTGCGCCTGAGGCTTGCTGTCGAGTGCCCTCGATGCGCTCGTGCAACTCTATGGTGCCTTTGAACAGCAGGAAAAAACCGCCCACCATCAAAATCAGATCGCGGCCGGAAAAATCAAAGCCCGCGATGGAAATCCAGGGCTCTTTGAGTTGAACAAGCCAGGACATGCCTGCGAGTAAGCCCAGACGCATCACGAGTGCAAGCAACAAACCGATGACGCGCGCACGGTCGCGCTGCGCAGGCGGCAATTTGTCCGCGAGGATTGCGATAAATATCAGGTTATCAATACCCAGGACGATCTCAAGAACGACCAGGGTAAGAAGGCCGACCCAGATCGTGGGATCAAGCAGCCATTCCATTTAAGACCTCATCTGTTACTTTGCACCGGCAACATTCAAATGCGCCAGCATTTGAGTGAAAATTTTTGGTGTTGCCGCCAAAACATTGCCACTCTCCATCCAGGTTTGCTCACCCTCGAGATCCGCGATCAGGCCGCCCGCCTCGAGCACCATCAGGCTCGCCGCGGCTAGATCCCAGGGTTTAAGTCCCAGTCCACAGTAACCGTCCAGACGGCCTACCGCGACATACGCCAGATCCAGTACCGCAGAACCTGTGCGACGTATGCCAGCACTGCCACGCACGAGTTCGGCAAAACGCGGGGCCGCCAACTCGTCGGGTAGTTTTGAGCTGGGCCAGCGTGCGCCAAGCAGCGCGTCATGGAATCTGGTTTGCGTCGATACGCGCATGCGGCGATCATTCAGGAAAGCGCCACCGCCACGGCTGGCAGTAAACATCTCATTACGCGATGGATCAAAGATCACAGAATGCATCACCTGACCGCGCTGGCGCAGTGCGATTGAGATCGCGTAGGTCGGAAAACCATGAATAAAGTTTGTCGTGCCATCAAGCGGGTCAATCACCCATTCGTTGGCCGCCAGCGCATCGCTGCCGTCATGGCCATGCTGGCCTGATTCTTCTGCGAGGAAAGAGTGATCGGGATAGGCCGTGCGCAGCACATCGATAATGGCGTCTTCGGCAGCGCGATCGACTTCCGTGACATAATCGCTTGGCCCTTTTCGGGAGACCTGAATGCGATCAAGATCAATGCTCGCGCGGTTAATGATGGTTCCGGCGCGCCGGGCCGCCTTGATGGCGGTATTAAGCATTGGGTGCATAAGCGTGGGTATTTTTTGTTAGGCTAAACCGAGATTTTAAATGACAACGCAATTTTCACGTGTTCGGTTCATTATGACCGAACCCAGCCACCCCGGAAACGTCGGTTCTGCGTCCCGTGCAATCAAGACCATGGGGTTCCATGATCTGGTCCTGGTCGCCCCGAAAACACCTGAAATCACCACCCAGCCAGAGGCAATCGCCCTGGCAAGTGGCGCGATTGACGTCTTAAACAGTGCGCCAATCGTTGACACGCTCGACCAGGCGCTCGCCCCTGTCACGCTGGCTTTTGCCCTGACCGCCCGCTCGCGCGACCTCGGACCCTCGGTTTGCGACATCAGAGAGGCAGCCCAGATCGCCCAGGAGCACCTGGGAGGCCATCAGGAGGCCCGTATAGCCCTTGTCGTAGGCACGGAAAGGTCAGGTCTCACTAATGAGCAAATCGGTCTGTGCCACCGCGTATGCCATATCCCAGCCAATCCTGAATACAGTTCACTAAACGTTTCTCAGGCCATGCAACTCGCTGCCTGGGAGATGCGCTATGCCCTAATGCAGTCACAACCAGCTACGGCTGAGGGACTTCCCCCTCCCGGACGTCGCCCTGCCAGTACCGAATCGGTGCTCGCGCTGCTTGTCCACTGGCAGGAGGCCCTGGAGGCTGTCGAATTCCTAAATCCTGCTTACCCTAAAAAGCTGATGCCACGCATGCGACACCTGTTTAGTCGCAATAACCTGACCCGGGATGAGGTCGATATGATGCGGGGGGTGTGTACGGCCATGATCCAGACAGCTCGGTTCGGACCATATAAATCCCAAGGTTAATGCAACTCTGGCTAAGTACCTGCGCTAACATTAATTCCTATGCTGAACAATCTTCGCGAAGACATCGCCTGTATCCTCGAACGTGATCCGGCTGCCCGCAGCAAGCTGGAGGTGATCACCTGCTATCCCGGACTGCATGCCCTTATGGCGCATCGTCTGGCACATCGCTTATGGCAGGCTGATTTTTTCTGGCTCGGTCGCTTTATCTCCCATCTGGGCCGGATGTTGACAGGTATTGAAATACACCCGGGCGCGCAAATAGGCCGGCGGGTGTTCATCGATCACGGCTTTGGCGTGGTGATCGGCGAGACAGCGGTCGTGGGGGATGACTGCACGATTTATCAAGGTGTCACCCTGGGCGGCACAAAACTCTACAAGGGTGCCAAACGCCATCCGACGCTTGGCCGCGGAGTGGTGGTCGGCGCAGGGGCTCAGGTACTGGGAGGCTTTACTGTAGGTGATGGCGCACGCATTGGCTCGAATGCCGTGGTTGTCAAACCTGTTCCTGCAGGCGCCACTGCGGTTGGTAACCCTGCACGCGTGATCGAACAAACAGAAGAGTCAAGCAGGTCGGCTGACACACCATGCGGCGGGTCTTCTGTTCCCCCCCCTGCCACTGAGCTTGCCGCGACCAAATCGCGGACGCCTTGCGATTCAGACTGGGATGCAGCCCCCTTGCAGGCCATACTCAACAAAGGCACCGTACAACAGCAGGCCCAACAAGACAGTCATGGCGCTTTTACTGCCTACGCAGTTGACCCTGGTGCAAGCGACCCACTGGTCAAGGTGTTGCACGAACTCATCACCCATACCGCTGAACAAGACGCCAGGATCGCAGAACTTTGCAAAACACTGGAATCGATGGGCTCCAAAGTCCAGGGGGTTCCTACAGCGCTTGATGCGCAGCGCTTAAACAAAATGGTCGACGAGTAATTCGTCGACCATTTTTATTATTTCAATCGGTAAATATTTGTTTCATTCAACAAATATTTGTTTCAGTCAGCAAGTGAAAGACCCGCGTCAGAACACAAGATCGATTCCAGTCATGCGGCGCAACTCTTCTTGACCTGCGCCTGACATATCGTCAACCACGCGCACGACCCCACCCGGTTCGATCTGAAATACGGCCACGTCTGTGTAGATGCGGGATACGCACTTCAAGCCAGTCAGCGGATAAGTACACTGCTCAACGAGTTTGCTCACACCTTCTTTGGTCTGCAAATCCATCATGACAAACACATCACGCGCACCAGCGGCCAGATCCATCGCACCGCCGACGGCAGGGATCGCACCTGGCTCACCGGTCGACCAGTTAGCCAGATCGCCGAAACGTGAAACCTGAAAAGCACCCAGCACGCAGATATCAAGGTGACCGCCACGCATCATGGCGAAAGAATCCGCATGATGAAAATAGCTGCCGCCTTTGAGCAAGGTCACAGGTTGTTTGCCTGCATTGATCAGGTCGTAGTCTTCTTCGCCGGGCGCAGGGGCTGGACCCATGCCCAACACACCATTTTCGCTTTGCAGGAAAATATCTTTATCCGTCGGGAGGTAGTTAGCCACACGGGTCGGCAAACCGATCCCCAGGTTCACAACCGCCCCCTCGGGGATGTCTTGAGCGACGCGCGCTGCGATTTCGTCTCTAGTGACTCGTTTCATGCTTTTGCCTTTGTAGGAATACGGACGACTCGTTTGACAAACAAGCCAGGCGTGACGATCGCTTCGGGATCGAGATCACCCAACTCAACGATTTCATCAACCTGGGCGATCGTCATTTTTGCAGCTGTAGCCATCACGGGACAAAAGTTTCTTGCAGTTTTGTTGTAAACCAGATTGCCCCAGCGATCAGCTTTCAGCGCTTTGATGACTGCCACATCGGCCTTGATTGGTAATTCAAACACATAGTCCTCACCATCCAGATGACGGATTTCTTTACCTTCAGCGAGCTGGGTGCCCACGGCCGTGCGTGTGAAAAATCCCCCAATACCGGCGCCACCTGCGCGAATTCGCTCAGCAAGCGTGCCCTGCGGGACGAGTTCCAGCTCTAATTTACCGGCTCGGTACAGGCCATCAAACACGTGTGAGTCCGCCTGACGGGGAAATGAGCAGATGACTTTACGAACCAGACCAGCCTCAAGCAGTGCGGCAATACCGGTATGACCTGAGCCAGCGTTGTTACTCACAATCGTGAGTTCGCGTGCTTTGTGTTCGATCAGCGCATCAATCAGTTCGTGAGGCTGACCCGCCCCCCCAAAACCACCAATCAACACGATAGAGCCATCTTGAATGCCAGCTGTTGCTGCAGCAAGATCAGGTACGATTTTTGAAATCATATTCAGTCGCTAGGTTAAGTCACTTCGGAACGGGGCCAAGACCCCGGGTGAATCCAACAAAGAGGCGAGGATACCTCAAGGTCGAGCTGCACTCCAGTTAATCAGCCGTCACACCAGCGGCTTTGACCACAGCGCCCCAGGTTGCGACTTCTTTTTTAACAAAACCACTGAACTCAGCCGTTGTCATAGGCTGTGTAACCGCGCCCAGATCCATCAAACGTTTTTGAACTTCGGGTTTTAACAAGGCTTTAGTAATGGCGGCATTAAGTTTTTGCACAATCGCCTCAGGTGTGTTGGCAGGTGCCATGAAGCCAAACCAGGAGGACACGTCAAAGCCTTCGAATCCCGCCTCAGCCATAGTCGGTACTTCAGGCGCAGCTGGCGAGCGTGCGGGAGCAGTCACTGCCAGGGCGCGCAACTTGCCAGCCTGAACCAGGGGCCAAGCCGAAGGCATATTGTCAAACATCATCTGGACCTGACCGCCGACCAAATCAGTCAAAGCAGGCGAACTGCCTTTGTAGGGGATGTGGGAGACATTAATCTTGGTATTGAGCTTGAACAGTTCGCCGGTCATGTGGATCGAGGTACCCGAGCCCGAAGAAGCAAAATTTAATTTACCTGGGTTTTTGTTCGCGTATTCAACTAATTCCTTGACGCTGTTGACAGGAAGTTTTGGATTCACAACCAGCAAATTTGGGACCTTTGCACCCAGACCCACAGCCACCAGATCTTTGGTCACGTCAAATTTCAGATTTGGATAAAGCGTCTGGTTGATCGTGCTCGTAACGGCCATCATCAAGAGCGTATAACCGTCTGCTGGCGCACGCACGACGTATTCGGTCGCGATGTTACTGCCGGCACCTGGCTTGTTTTCCACGATAAAACTCTGGCCGAGCTCCTCGGAGAGTTCTTTTGACAACACGCGCGCAACTACATCGGTGCTTCCGCCTGCGGAAAAACCAACAACAACGCGCACCGCCTTGTCGGGATAATTACCCTGGGCGAACACTGAACAGCTCAGCAAACAGGCCAGACCGCCCAAAATTGAAACTGCCACACGTCGCGAGAAAGAAAACAGCTGAAATTGCATGATTAAGCCTAGAAAAAAACAGGAACTCCCCTGCTGTGCCAAGTCGAACACATCGGGAAATCCCTAATAAAAAAATGATTATAAGGAATTCGTATCCTGGGGTTCGACTAACCCAATCTAATTATTCTCAACCATGCGATAGCTCTTAGAAAACATGCCAAACAATTGAAAAATGATTTGCAGATAAAGTAACGCGAAAAAGCATATGATTACCTGTTATTGACCAGCACTTAAAAGAGAACATAAACCTTGAAAAATCAAGGCCTTAGCGAAAGTACTGAGACAGATCTCAGTAACCACACACCCATGATGCAGCAATATCACCGTCTCAAAGCTGAGGCGGGACCACTATTGCTGCTCTACCGTATGGGCGATTTTTATGAAATGTTTTATGAAGACGCGGAGCGTGGCGCGCGCCTGCTTAACCTGACGCTCACTCGGCGCGGTTCATCGAACGGTGTGCCGATCCCGATGGCGGGCCTGCCCTATCATGCCGCTGAACAGTACCTCGCGAAACTGGTTGCCCAAGGCGTTTCAGTCGCGATTTGTGAACAAATCGGCGACCCAGCGACAAGCAAAGGACCTGTCGAGCGTAAGATCGTCAGGATTGTGACGCCCGGAACACTGACTGACGAGGCGCTTTTGCCCTCTAAAGCCGATCGTTGCGTAGCCGCTGTTTTTATTCCCAAAAAAGGCAGTAAATCCCCCAGAGCCGGGATCGCCTGGCTCAACCTGGCCAATGGAGCCTTCAAAATCACTGAGTGCGCACCCGAGGCGCTCGACTCGGAACTGCACCGTATCGATCCGGCAGAGATCATCATTGCGGATGATGCGCAGTTTGATTTCACGCTACAGGTAGCTGCAACGCGCATCCCACCCTGGCATTTTGAAACTGAGCAGGCCAATGCACATCTGCTCGCTCATTTCAAAACACAGTCGCTTTCCGGTTTTGATGTCGATGACCTGCCTACCGCGATTTGCGCAGCGGGTGCCTTGTTGCGCTACGCCGGCCGGACACAAACACAAGCCTTATCGCATATACAAAGTCTTGTGGCTGACCGCGCAAGTCAATATGTACTGATGGATCCAGCAACGCGTCGCAATCTTGAGCTGACGCGCACACTGGCGGGTGAAGAATCCCCGACACTTTTTTCCATCCTCGACACCTGCTGCACACCGATGGGTAGCCGGCTGCTGCGGCACTGGCTGCATCACCCCTTACGCGATAATGCCCCAGTGCAAGCGCGGCAGGCTGCGATTACCTGCCTGATGGGTGCAAGCACGCAAAGCAGCGCCTTGCTTCATGCGACAGCATTGCTCCAGTCTTTACGCACTGATTTAGACAAACTCCCCGATCTCGAGCGGATCGCTACGCGCATCGCGCTGCTCTCGGTACGCCCCAGAGAACTCGCTAGTCTGCGCGATGCAATCGCGGCACTGCCCACTCTGCAGCAAAACGTGCTCTCAGCGATCGAGCATTCAGACTCAGAGGTTGATCCGAGTCTCGGTCAACGCCTCATTGATATCGCCCATAAACTCAGCCCCCCAGAGGGTATGCAGGAGTTACTCCATCGTGCGATCGCTGAGGAACCCGCCTCGATGGTGCGTGATGGCGGAGTGATTGCTACAGGTTTCGATGAGGATCTGGATGAGTTACGTTCCATCTCAACAGATAACGGTGCCTACTTACTCGAACTCGAAGCGCGGGAACGCGAACGAACCGGTATCACCACTCTGCGCGTCGAATTTAATCGGGTACATGGATTTTTTATCGAAGTCAGTCGTGCACAGGCTGACAAAGTGCCCGAAGATTACCGTCGTCGCCAGACGCTGAAAAACGCCGAGCGCTACATCACACCGGAGCTCAAACTCTGGGAGGATAAAGTCCTCTCGGCGCAGGATCGCTCGCTAGCACGTGAAAAATGGCTGTTTGATCAGGTGCTGGAGTTGCTTGCACCGATGGTCAATGCTCTTGCCGTGTGCGCAACAGCCTGCGCTGAGCTCGACGCCCTGGTTGCGCTCGCGCACCACGCCCAGAAAAACGACTGGGTAGCGCCAGCCCTGACCGCTCACACTGCGATTGAAATCGAACTGGGCCGTCACCCTGTCGTCGAACGGTCCATTGAACGATTCACACCGAACTCCTGCGTGCTCAACGCACATCGCGCCCTGCTCGTCATTACTGGCCCGAACATGGGCGGTAAATCAACCTATATGCGTCAGGTGGCGCTCATCACCCTGCTCGCGCGCATCGGTAGTTTTGTCCCTGCAAAATCCGCCTCAATCGGACCGATTGACCGGATCTTTACACGGATTGGCGCGGCCGATGATTTAGCGGGCGGGCGCTCGACCTTCATGATGGAGATGATCGAGGCAGCTGCGATCCTCGCCTCAAGCACATCGCAAAGCCTGGTGCTGATGGATGAAATCGGCCGCGGTACCTCGACCTATGATGGCTTAGCGCTGGCCTGGTCGATTGCTCACCGCTTGGTGACACACAATCGTGCCTTGACCTTGTTTGCCACACACTATTTCGAACTGACTCGCATGCCAAATGAGCAAGCGAACACGGCCAACGTGCACCTGGCTGCTGCTGAGTCACCGGCCGGAATTGTATTTTTACACGAGGTCAAGGACGGACCAGCGAGCCGCAGCTACGGTATCCAGGTCGCTCAACGCGCGGGCATTCCGGCTGTAGTGATCAGGCATGCCTCTCGAGAATTAGAGCGTCTGGAATCTCAAGGCGCCCCCACGCCACAGCTCGGTCTTTTTGGCGAAGTTGTCGATCACGACGCTGCGGCCCAGGAAGCTGCGCAAGCGACAGAGGCGATGGCAGCACTGAGCCAGGCTATCACTGCGCTCGATCCAGATACGCTCAGTCCACGCGAAGCACTTGACGCGCTCTATCAACTGAAAAATCTCTTACCTTAATGGTTAAAAATGATGGTTAAAAATGATGGTTAAAAATTCATGAATCCTGATCTACCACTCACCTTGCTCGGGGGCCTGACGCCGGCACAATTCATGAGAACCTACTGGCAGAAAAAACCTCTGCTCATCAGGCAAGCTATTCCAGATTTCAAAGCGCCACTTTCTGTTGCGTCCCTAAAAAAATTGAGCAAGAACGAGGAGGTTGAGTCCCGTCTGATTCAACGCGAAAAAGATCAGTGGCAAATGGATTGCGGGCCGTTTAGCCGTCTACCTAAAGCCTCGACTCCCGACTGGACTTTACTGGTACAAAGCGTTGACATCCATGACGATGCAGCCTGCGCACTGATGAATCAGTTCCGGTTTGTCCCTGACGCACGACTCGAAGATCTGATGATCAGTCTGGCCGCAGTTGGTGGTGGTGTAGGTCCGCACTTTGACAGTTACGATGTGTTTTTATTACAAGCCCACGGACGCCGTCGCTGGCAGTTTGGCCAGCAACACGACCTCTCACTCGTAGAGGGGCTGCCGCTGAAAATTCTGTCCGACTTTGCTCCCGAGCAAGAATTCATCCTTGAGCCCGGTGACATGCTCTACCTGCCCCCTCAGACCGCGCATGATGGTGTGGCACTCGACGAGTGCATGACCATCTCAATCGGTTTTCGCGCTCCGGATGAGGCGGCTCTGGCGCGTGGCATGCTCGAGGCCGCTGCAGACCAGATCGTCGCGCGCGCAGGACTCGCGAGCGGTCCCTATGGCGAACCCCCTCTGCCTGGCCCTAAACTGGATGCCCTCTATCGTGATCCAAAACAAGTCGCGACCGCACGCCCAGCGCAAATTCCAGATGGCCTGATTCAAACCGCTGTCAAAGCTGCCTCAAAAATCCAGTTTAACGAAGCGCTCGCAGAGCGATTCCTGGGGTGTTGGCTGACAGAGCTCAACCAGGCTGCGGTCTTTGAGAGCGCTCACTACCATGACGCTGAGGACAATGAGGACAGGCCCTATACGCACTGGGTGCTGGATCGTCGCACTCGTATGCTTTATCGTGGCAGGCAATTATTTATTAATGGTGAGGTTGCTGCTGTCGATGCCGAGCCAGGTTTAAAAATCCTCGCCGATCAACGAGAGCTCGCTGGCAGTCATACTGCTGCCAAGAAATTTACACAAGAAGCTGTAGAGGCGCTCGCCGACTGGCTCGATGCCGGCTGGATCCATTTGGTCAGGAAATAAAGATGAATCGTCTTGCGAACAAAATCTGCGTGATCACAGGCGCTTTTAGCTCTTCAACGAATCGTCAATCCGTTTTCAGACAACCTGCTTTCTCAATAAACTTGATTACCTCAGCAAGCCCCTCGCCGCTCTTCAAGTTTGTCATCACCCAGGGACGCTCTCCTCGCATACGTGCGGTATCGTGACGCATCACCTCCAGATTGGCACCAACGTAGGGTGCGAGATCTGTTTTATTAATCACCAGCAAATCACTGCGCGTGATGCCAGGCCCGCCTTTGCGTGGAATTTTTTCACCACCGGCAACGTCGATCACGTAGATCGTCAAATCAGACAAATCAGGACTGAAGGTCGCGGCCAGATTATCGCCGCCTGATTCGATAAAAATAAGTTCCAGATCAGGAAAACGTTTCTGCATACGATCAATCGCCTCGAGATTAATCGAGGCGTCTTCCCTGATAGCGGTATGGGGGCAGCCACCTGTCTCAACACCCATGATCCGATCCGCTGACAAGGCCTCAGCAGCGACGAGCAAACGCTCATCTTCCTTGGTATAGATATCATTGGTCACGACAGCCAGACGATATTGATCGCGCATGCGTTTGCAGAGCACCTCGACGAGGGTGGTCTTGCCTGAGCCGACTGGGCCACCGATACCGACGCGCAAAGGATTGGATGTTTGCATGATTTTGTTAATTCTCTAAACGATTTATGTAAAAAATATTCAACTTCTGAACAGGCGACTGTACTGTGATTCGTGCCGTGCACTTGCGATAGATAGTCCTACAGCCGCCGAACCGACATCCTCTGGTGCAATCGTCATCGCAGTATGAATGGCCGACTCGATATCAGCTTTCAAACGGTGCAACAGAATCTGTCCCTCGATCTGTCCCAAAGGAATAATCTTGACTGCGGCAAGGGTTTGATTTTCTACCCAGCTCCACAGATAGGCCGTTAAAGCCATCTGCTCCTCAATACCTGATACCGCTGACAATGCTGCATGCGCCGCAGGGTAAACCCAGTTCAGCTCCGTTAATTCCAGTAATGCAGTCCCGCCCTGCCATTGCTTGAATAACTTTGCCATGGAGTGCCCCATCTGGATTGATTCGAGCCGAAACTCTGCGCTCTCACGCAAGGCATACAAGACATCATTGGCTCCACGCAATGCCGGCCAATCTTGTGTTCTGGCCGCGCGATGGCAAGTCAACCACAGGGGTAACTCCTGCCTGGCCAGACTCAGCACCATGACATCTCGGATCCAGACATAAGCCTGCTCCATTGAGCTCACCCAGCGGTCCTCGACAGCCTGTTCAAGGCCTTGCGAATAAGCAAAGCCTCCAACGGGCAGAGCAGGACTCGCCAGATGTAACGCTGCCAGAAGGGGATGGCTATGGTTCATTATTTTTTAGCGTGCGCAGCGATAGAGAGCTCTTCACCGAGCTTGCCCATCGCTTCGTCGCGCGCAACGTCACCGCACTCATCGGCATGGTGATGGTGATGATGACCGGCCGAGCCATGACCCGCCGAATACGCCCCACCCTCTGGTACAAAAGCTTCCTGGACCAGATCTACCAAGCCGCCCTGTCTGCGCACCAGATCGGCCAAGACACTGTCAGGTTCAATAAAAGCAGCCTCAGAGGTGAGCATGGCACGTACGTGACGATTGGCCAGGTGATAAACGATACGCATGAGTTCAAAGCTGTTGCTGGCGCGGATACGCATCAGCTCTTCAACCGCAGCTTGTACCACCACACGCTCGCCCTGCTCGCCGCACAGAACGCCACCGTGCTGCATGTTTTCACCACGCGCGAGGATCACGGCGACCGCTTTGCCATTGGGCAACATCGCAGCCAGACGCGAACGTTGCCGATCACCATAAGAGAGCTCCAGCACAGGCCAGGGCTCTGGCCAGACCTGTGCCCCGCCAGGAGTTGGTTCGCGCAACTGCGAATCGTTTGCTGCTAACTGCTGTGTCAGAGTAATCGCCATATTTAAAACAGGAAATAACGTTGTGCCATCGGCAAGGTTTTAGCAGGCGGGCAATCAAGCAACACACCATCTGCATAGACCTTGTAATTTTCAGGACTGACAGTAATTTTGGGTGTGGCGGCGTTAAGTTTCATATCCGCTTTAGTCAAGCTGCGCATGCCTTGGACTGGCGCGATATGACGTTTGAGGCCTAATTCCTGAGGCACGCCTTTATGAATTGCTGAGCCAGACAAAAAGGTAATACAGCTCGAAGCAATCGCGCTCTGTGCCGCGCCAAACTGTGGACGGAAATGCACTGGTTGGGGTGTAGGAATCGAAGCATTGGGATCACCCATTGCGGCCATCGCAATCATGCCACCCTTGATCACCGTAGAAGGCTTGACACCAAAAAAAGCCGGACGCCAAAGCACCAGATCAGCGAATTTACCCACCTCTACCGAACCAATCTCTTTGGCCATACCGTGGGTAATCGCAGGATTGATGGTGTATTTAGCGATGTAGCGTTTGATACGTGCATTGTCACTGGTAGAAGGGTCGGAGAACCCCGTCTCACTGAGCGAGCCACGCTGCTCGCGCATTTTGTGCGCAGTCTGCCAGGTACGCATAATCACTTCACCGACACGCCCCATCGCCTGGCTATCGGAAGAGATCATCGAGAACGCCCCGATATCATGCAGGATGTCTTCGGCTGCGATCGTCTCACGGCGGATACGACTCTCGGCGAAAGCGATATCCTCGGCAATCGAGGCATCCAGATGATGGCAAACCATCAGCATATCCAGATGTTCATCCAGCGTATTGATCGTAAAAGGACGTGTTGGATTGGTCGAAGACGGCAAGACGTTTGACTCACCGCACACACGGATGATGTCTGGGGCATGACCACCGCCTGCACCCTCGGTGTGATAGGTATGAATCACGCGACCTTTAATCGCATCGAGCGTGGCTTCAACAAAACCGGACTCATTGAGCGTATCTGTGTGGATAGCGACCTGGGTATCGGTATCGTCGGCAACGCTTAAGCAATTATCGATGGCAGCAGGTGTCGAGCCCCAGTCTTCGTGTAGTTTCAGGCCTACAGCACCAGCATCGATTTGCTCATGCAAGGGACCGGGCAAAGAGACATTACCCTTACCCAGTAAACCGATATTGATGGGATAAGACTCCATGGCCTGCAGCATACGAGCGATATGCCAGGGGCCTGGTGTCACGGTAGTTGCAAAAGTACCTGTGGCCGGTCCTGTGCCACCGCCGATCATAGTGGTGACACCCGAACTCAAGGCCTCCTCGATCTGCTGTGGGCAGATCAGATGGATATGACTGTCAATACCGCCAGCGGTGACGATCATGCCCTCTGCAGCGATGACTTCGGTGGCAGGTCCCACAACAATCGTCACGCCTGGCTGGATATCTGGGTTACCCGCTTTACCAATACCACTGATACGACCATTTTTAATACCAATATCAGCTTTGACGATACCCCACCAGTCGATGATCAGAGCGTTGGTAATCACAGTATCGACGCAGTCTTTGCTCATACGCTGGGACTGTCCCATCCCGTCACGGATCACTTTACCGCCACCGAATTTCACCTCTTCGCCGTAAATGGTGAAATCTTTTTCCACCATCGCGAACAAGGCGGTATCCGCGAGTCTGATGCGATCACCCGTTGTAGGACCAAACAACTCTGCATAGGCTTGTCTTGAAATCTTCATTTGTCCAGGCTCCCCATGACAGCACCCGTAAAGCCATAGACCACGCGGTCACCGGCAAGCTCAACCAATTCGACTTCTCGCTCCTGACCTGGCTCAAAACGGACAGCCGTGCCAGCCGGAATATTCAGACGAAAACCAGTTGCGGCTTTGCGATCAAAACGCAAGGCGCCATTGGTCTCGGCAAAATGATAGTGCGAGCCAATCTGCACGGGGCGATCCCCGGTGTTGGCCACCAGCACGTTAATCAGTTTGCGACCGACATTAATTTCTATCTCACCTGGCGTGACAAGCATCTCGCCCGGGATCATGGGTGTAGTGTTCATGATTGATCCTTACTGAATGGGTTGATGCACGGTGACGAGCTTGGTGCCGTCAGGAAAAGTCGCTTCGACCTGGATATCCGGGATCATTTCAGCGACGCCCTCCATGACATCCGCGCGACTCAGGATGTTACGTCCTGCGCTCATGAGTTCGGCGACTGTTTTGCCATCGCGCGCACCTTCCATAATGGCGGCCGAGATCATCGCGATCGCTTCAGGCACATTCAGTTTCAAACCTCGCGCCTGACGGCGTTCGGCTAATAAGGCAGCTGTGAAAATCAGCAGCTTGTCTTTTTCTCTTGGGGTCAGATCCATAATTACTCCTGTACGCGACTCATTAAGTTGCCCCGCATCAAGTTGCCCATAACCGCGGGGCAACCGCTATACGTTCTAAAACATGGGGACGTAAAAATTTCCAGGCCTCTTGCAACAACGACTTCAAATTCAGGGGATGGGCCAATAGGCGACCGACAAGTAAACGGGGATGTAACACTGTCCAGGCAATACCTTGTTCGCCAGCTAGTCCATGACTTTCACGAAGACTCTGAATGGTCTGCTCATCCCAGGACTTTGCTTGGGGCAATACTGCCCAGATCGTGGCAAGGGCGTGATGACCTCTCAAACCGATAGGGGATGCGAACAGTGGATCAGATCCTTGCAGTACAAGTTTGTCACGCCAGATTTCCTGACCCTCAAGTTCGATGCGCAGGGTCTGGTTAAAGTCCCCTGCCTCAAATGTCTCTCCTGCGGCATGCCGGCCAAAAATCAAATGATCCCAGCCAATCATTGCTCCGTGCTCAGAAGCTCTGATATTAATATCGGAACGAACACGGGCCTGATTAAAGACGATGGTCTCCTGGGGTAGCCACTCAAATTTTCCCTTCAGTTCAATATCGATCAATTGAGAGGCAGGGAGAATAGAGTCCGTACCGTACCATTTTGTCGCGGAAGGATTGGTAACCAAACCGTGGCTATGCACCCTGCTTTTCACGATGACCTCGAGTCGATCACCGCCAGCAATCCCGCCAGGTGGGTGAACGATAATGGCATGGCAAGGTGAGGAGCCCTCTGGATAAAGCGCCTTTTGAATTCGCAAGGGCCCCAGATGTTGAAAGCCTAAGCGGGTTTTGTATTCAGTCAACCCCGTCACAGCCGCAGCGAGGACGCTGGGCGCAACATTAAAGTCAAGATCGAGTCTAGCTCTCCATCTTCCAGATGGTTCTATTTCCTCAGCAGCAATGATATTGGGGAGCTCAAGGGCATCCTGTGTCACTAGCATTAATTTGTTTTCAACAGCTGTCGGTTAAGAGTGAGTCTTGCGATCTTTAATTACAGCAATAACTGTGCCACAAAGTGCACGTCTCTTACAACGTAAAACTTTTACAGCAAAAGCATTAAGCACCGATATTGTGCATATTTACTGGTTATACAGTTCAAATTGTTAAAAGCTATTTTTCATGCACCAAAATAGATTGAAAAACAAAAGCCTCGCAAAAAAATTATGCGAGGCTTTTGACTTATTGAAGCTACCTCAGGCAATGCGGTAGCTTTTAGATATTACATCTTGCCAGACAACACACTCAGAATACGCTGTGCGGTCGGACTTGTATCGCGCTTGCCATCTGCATCAAATACGGTGACCTCTGTCTTAGTACCCTGATCAGTCAAGTGCAGACGATAAGTTGGCGCTTTGGCAGGATCTTTCGCGCCGAACAGCCTGCTAAAGAAACCTGGATCCTCGCGTTTCATACCTGTATCGGTATCAACATAGCGGACATAGAAATCACCCGCAGCGCGATCGCGATCATCCACAGCGAAATTACCTGAATCAAGCGCTACACCTACTCTACGCCAGGCTCGGTCAAACGACTCGGGGATCAGCAAAGCACTCTTATCGCCATCAGGTGAAGTAATGGGGGCATCTTGCTTTGGTGCTTGCGCCTGAGCCATTTTCTTACGGGCGCCGTCCACATCCTCACCCAGGAAAACCATCAGACGAGCAATCATTGCAGCATTCAGACCAGGATCCTCTTTGCCATTCATCCAGCGAACGTCAACCTGACCTTGTGTACTGTAGTTTTTTTCTTCCATGTGTTTATGGGAGATATAAACTTCGCTCCGGTTATTGCCGACGCGCTCTATGCGTGTGCTGAATTTATCCCGGGTTCCGCTGTCCCATAAGCCTTCGAGAACTTTACCCAGCATATCCCGGATAAAACTCTCTGGAATCTTGGCTCGGTTCTCAGCCCAGTTGGTCACCATCAGACCAGCCTTGGGATCTGTCACATCAAGCGAAAAGCCTGATTCAACCCAGAAATCCGCAGTAAGCGAAAATACTTTGTCAGGTGGCATGTCGACAACCAGCCAGCGAAGATCGCCGTCTCGCATCACACGCATATCTGAGCGTGTTGGGAGCACGGCCGCCTGTGAAGAAGGAACACCTTTTGCACTGGCCTGACCTGCCTGCTGAAATTGCGAATAGGTCGTTGTGCCAGAAGCCGGGGCGCGATAACGCGGATCGCTTGCAGCCTGCGTCAGATCAGGAGGAATGCTTAGCGGATCCGTTTTAGTAACACTCTTGTAGTCAACAGAATCATCGCCGTTGAGCATACTGCGGAATCCCGAGCAGCCTTGCAGCAGCAAAACAGCTGCTAACAGAGTATTTGCCAAAACAGTCTTTCGACTCATACTTTTATTCATATCAGAGCAACCCCGCCTGAACCATTGCTGCACGCAAGGGTGCGTGAAACTGAGCACTTAGCTCGGCCAGAGGCAGACGGATACCGGATTTGGCACGTCCCATCTGGGCCAGAGCCCATTTAACAGGAACCGGATTACCTTCAACAAACAGAAGTTTATTCAGAGGTCCCAGCAAATTATTAAGTTTGCGCACGACTGCGACATCGCCAGCTAAAGCTGCAGCGCAGAGCTCGTGCATCGCACGGGGTGCGATATTGGCAGTCACGGAAATATTACCTGCACCACCCAAAAGAATCAGTGCGGCGGCAGTCGCATCATCGCCACTCAATACATGGAAATGTTTTGGCAGATCACGAATCAGCAAAGCGCCACGACCGATGTCACCTGTGGCATCCTTGATCCCGACAATACCAGGCACCTCTGCCAGACGCAGCACTGTATCGTGCGCCAGATCGGCAACCGTGCGGCCAGGTACGTTATAGAGAATAGTTGGCAGATCCACGGACTCCTGGATCTTTTTAAAGTGCTGGTACATGCCTTCCTGGGAGGGCTTGTTGTAGTAAGGCACAACCGACAGGCCTGCCTGGGCGCCAACGCTTTTGGCATGCTCAGCGAGATGGATCGCCTCGCTGGTGGAGTTAGCGCCAACGCCGGCAATCACGGGCATCCTGCCGGCAGCGTGCGTGACAGCGATACGGATCAACTCTGCGTGCTCATCAACATCCACAGTGGGGGACTCGCCTGAGGTACCGACGACCACTAGCGCATCAGTGCCCTCGGCAGCGTGCCAGTCGATCAATGAGCGATAGCTCTCGAGATCAAGACTGCCATCCGGGTGCATCGGCGTAATGAGTGCAACCATACTCCCCTGAAAACGGGGTCCTTGGGTAGAGGCTGTGGAAGATGCCATATTGAGGATCCAGAACGCTTGTAAAGGCGCAATTGCACCAAGATTAAATAAGCCGCAAGTTTACCGGATTACGGATGAAATAACGCAGTTTGAAACGAGTTGATACTTTTACACGCAAAGTCGGACTTTCTACTATAGAAAAAGTCGTAAGAAAGAATATCCCAGCTCGATGAGCTGGTCCAGAATGACAGACAATACGCCAGTAGCCAGCAAACCGATGACTATAAGCATTCCATAGGGTTCGAGCTGACCGTACTGCAACGCCAGGCGGTTAGGTAGCAGACTAAACAGCACACGCCCGCCATCAAGTGGCAGAATGGGGAGTAAATTCAAAAACATTAAAACTAAGTTTATATTAACCCCTGCTCTGCACATATGAACCCAGAAGTCTTCAGGATCAGAGTCCTGAATCAATAGTCTGAAGCACAAAGCCCAGGCGATTGCCATAAGTAAGTTAGAGGCTGGTCCTGCGAGAGCGACCCACAACATATCTTTTTTGGGCTGACGCAGGCGGCCGAAATTCACAGGAACGGGTTTAGCCCAACCAAACAGCATCGGCGCGCCGCCTAGAACAGAGGAGGCAATCAGAATGCCAACCGGTACGGCTATCGTTCCAACCGGATCGATGTGTCGCAGGGGATTGAGGCTGACACGCCCCGCGAGCGTAGCTGTAGTATCCCCAAACATCCGCGCAACGTAGCCGTGCGCTGCCTCATGCAAGGTGATCGCCATAACCACTGGAAAAGCGTAGAGCGCAAGAGTGTTGAGAATATCGATCATAGGGTCCGGAGTATCACGTTAACTAAGTATTGCATTGACTAAGTATTGCATTGACTAAGTATCACATTAACTAAGTATTGCATTGACTAAGTATTGCATTAACCAAGTATTCCATTAATCCAGGCCCAGCAAAGCAGGGTCACCACGGCCGCGCCGCAAGACCTCAGGCACCGCCCCCGTCAAATCAATCACCGTGGTGGGCTCGAGCAGGCATGCACCCGCGTCAATCACAGCGCCGAGCACGTGCTGATAGCGCTCACGAATCAGTTCGGGTTCGTTAAGGGGTTCTTCTTCGCTCTCGGGAATCAAGGTGGTCGAGAGTAAGGGTGTATCAGCAGCCTCGAGCAAAGCGAGCGTGACGGGATGATCAGGCACGCGGATGCCGATGGTTTTACGCGAAGGGTGAGAAACCCGTCGGGGCACCTCGCGTGAAGCCTCCAGAATAAAAGTCCAGGGACCGGGTGTCGCGTGTTTGAGTAAACGGTACTGGGCGTTATCCACCTTGGCAAAATGACTGATGGCAGCCAGATCACGACACAGGACGGTCAAGTGATGACGCTCATCGAGCCCACGCAACCGGCGCAAACCATCCGCGGCGGCTTTGTCGTCCAGACGCGCCACCACGGCATAACTCGAATCAGTAGGCACCGCCACGAGCTTGCCAGACTGTAGAAGCTCGGCCGCCTGTTTGATTAAGCGAGGCTGGGGATTGGCAGGATGAACGACGAATAATTGTGACATACCGACACGATACAACGGAATGTTAGAATAGCGGTTGATGTCTCCGTAGCTCAATTGGATAGAGCACCCGCCTTCTAAGCGGGCGGTTGTGAGTTCGATTCTCGCCGGAGGCACCAATAACACTATCACAGCGAGGTCTCATGATTGAGGCGCAGTGATCAATGCAAATCGTCAACCCGCAGAGTTATGGCTGACGATTGGCTGTTACTGACTGATCTTCGCTGCTTCGCGCAGTTTTTTCACATACTCAATGCGTTGTTTCTGCACGAGCATCTGACGAATTTCATTCTTTGCTTCATCAAAAGTAGGGGCTTTGAAAGTACGTTTGTCCTCGAGCTTGATAATGCTCCAGCCCCCAGGTGTCTGAATCGGTGCGGCAACCAGACTGCCTTTCGACAGATTAACCATCACGTTGGAGATCACGGGCAAAATCTGCCCAGGAAGCACCCAGCCAACACTGCCCCCGTCTTTTTTACTCGCGTCGATTGAAACATCGGTAGCGAGCTTGGCAAAGTTCTCTCCCTTACGCAGTCGCGCGAGCACGGCTTTGGCCTCATCTTCTGTTGGCAACATTATCAAGTTAATTTTGTATTGCTCTGCACCTGCCATCGCATCCATCTTGCGATCAAATTCAGTTTTAACCTCAGCATCAGTAATAGGATTACGCTTCATGAGGTCATTTAACAGCAATTCAACCATAAAAGTCTGGCGTACCTGTGCCCACTGGGATTGTGCCTCGGGTGATTTATCCAGACCCAGGCGGTTGGACTCTTGTGCCAGAACTTCGCGGTTTATCAACTCATCCATGATCACTTGGCGTAACTCTGGAGAGTCTTTCTGGCCTTGCGCAATATTTGCATTGATATTCTGGGTCAGCAAGCTCTCAGGGATCGCGACACCGTTGACGCTCACCATCGAATTGCCTGGCTTGGACTGCGCAAGTGAAAACGTACAACTGCCCATGAGCAGAGCCGCAGCTAATGCGTGATTAATAAAGCGATAATTGATCATTTTAAAAAGCATCCTCCTAGACGATAACCCATTATAAGTCAACATCACTATTCAACACAGTAAATCATAGTTTTAAAACTTGTTGCGACTAGGTGTTGCACTTTACTCTCACGGGCTTACAGTAAGCAAAATCGTCAGCGCTCTTGCCACCAGCTACAAACTCAGGGAATATCCAATTCTTATGCAACGCCTCGCCCTTTTATACCTATTGATTGCCACGACTTTCTGTGGGGGTCAGGTTACCGCACAAAATACCCAAAACAATAGTCAGGAGACTCAAGCCATGCCAACAGAAATCTTGAAGGCCTTTGCGCCAACCGGCGTTCTGCGCGCCTCATTGAATATCGGCAACCCCGTATTAGCAAACCTCAATGCCGAGGGAAAGCCCTTTGGCATCTCGATTGACCTCGCAACAGAGCTAGGTAAACGCCTGGGCGTACCCGTTGAGTTGCTTGTGAATGAAACCGCCGGCAAATCAGTCGCAACCGTTGAATCAGGACGCGCTGATATTGGCTTTTTCGCAGTCGACCCCGAGCGCGGCAAAGAAATCTCCTTCACTGAAGCTTACGTTTTGATTGAAGGCTATTACCTCGTTCGCGACGACTCTCCGATTACCAGTAACGCTCAAGTCGATATACCGACCAATCGCATCGTTGTTGGCAAGGGCAGCGCCTACGACTTGTTTCTAACCCGCACGATCAAGCAGGCTCAGCTCGAACGCGCGCCCTCCTCCCAAGCCGTAGTATCGACCTTTCTGCAAGACGGTTTTGAAGTGGCAGCGGGTGTCAAACAACAACTTGAGGCTGACACCCGCGATGTCAAAGGTGTGCGCATGCTCAAGGAGCGTTTTATGGTGATCCGACAGGCAATGGGCGTACCAAAAGATCGCGGTCCGCAAGCGGCACTATTTCTGCGCACCTTTGTAGAGGACATGAAAGCGCGCGGCCTGGTAAATGACTCGATGACAAGACACGGGATCCAGGGTGCAGGTGTAGCGCCTGCCGCAGATCCTTCGATTGATCCGCTCAGCGTTCAATAAACATGTTTGCTTATGTAGGTTCACGCACCTCAAAAGAGCGTCGCGCGCGGGGCGAAGGCATTAGTGTGTTTGCTGTTTCACCAGACCAGCAAAGGCTTGAGCGAATTCAACTGGTGGGGGGTTTGGACAACCCCTCCTATCTGTTACTCAATCGTGCTGGCGATCGGCTGTATAGCGTGCACGGAGATCTGGACTATGTGAGTACTTTTAGCGTTGATAAAAAAACGGGTCACCTGTCCTTCATGCAGCGTCAGGACTGCCAGGGGAAAAATCCCGTCCATCTGGCTCTTGATCCCAGTGAAAAATTTCTGATAGTTTCGAATCACTGGACAAGTGCGTTGGCTGTCTTGCCCGTCAACCAGGACGGCACTCTCGCACCAGTCAAACAACTGGAAAGCCTGCCAGGCTCGCCCGGCCCACATCGCGTTGAGCAAGCTTATGGCAAACCACACTTCAATCCTTTTGATCCTTCTGGTCGTTTTGTTGTGGTGCCAGACAAAGGTTTAAACCGGATTTTCAGTTTCAAATTTGAAGAGGGAACATTAATCCCAACCGAGCAACAAGCTGTCGTAACACGCGAGACAGCAGGGCCACGTCATATTGCATTTCATCCCAGCCAGGCACGCGCCTATGTTGTCAATGAGCTGGATTCTACGGTCTGTGTGTATGAGTTTGACCGCTCGAGCGGCGCATTACAGCCGCTCCAGATCCTGAGTGCCTTGCCCGATACGTACACGGGCGACAGTCGAGCCTCGGCTATTTTTGTTCATCCTAATGGGCGATGGCTTTTTTCGTCCAATCGTGGCTTTGATAGCGTGGCTGTTTTTGAAATCGATCAGCTGAGCGGAAGGCTTCGATTTGTGCGCGCTCAGGCTACAGCAGGCCAAACACCGAGGTTCTGTACGCTCGCGCCGAACCAGAAAGTATTGTGGATGCTGAACGAAGCAACCGATACCCTCGTGCCTCTGGAGCTTGATCCAGAACACCCAAGCGATCCATTTCTGTTGACAGGTAAACCGGTCTCCTGTGCAAGCCCGGTTTGCCTGATCTTTAGCGCTGAATAAGCACTTTATTGTTAAGCATGGGCTGATGCGCTAGTTATCGTTAAGTGTGCGGGAAAGCGCTAGTCAAGACCTGCGTTCCTTCGACTGACTTAACCTGCGCATTTTATTTATAAATAAGGCGAGGCTAGCCAGACGATTTTGTTGCGCAAACGAATCAGATAGGGCGCCTTGGCCAGTGCGTGCAGCGTCACCCGCTCGGACTTTGCAATCACTCCATCAATCCTCTGATCCAGCTGTTCTGCCAAGGTTTGGTCATAGACTTCAAGATCCAGTTCAAAATTCAATCGCAAACTGCGCGGGTCCAGATTGGACGATCCGACAAAGGACCACCTGCCATCTACTGTGAATAATTTCGAATGATCAAAACTACCCTTTGAGCGCCAGATACGGCAACCCGTATTCAACAACTGGTCAAGCTGTGCGGACATCGCAGCGTCGACAAGTTTGAGGTTATTCGCTCCGGGAATCACGATATCGACAACAACACCGCGCCGTGCAGTGGTTGCAAGCACCGCAATCAAGGACTGATCAGGCAAAAAGTAAGGAGATTGAATCCGCACATGCTTTTGTGCCAGTGACAAAGCCCCCAGGATCATTTTCTGATTGTTTTCCAAAGAATGATCCGGACCAGAGACTACGCAACGCAAGGGCACGCCATGCTCGAGCAAATCTGTCACTTTCTTTTTTGGAAACCAGAGCTCTCCCAGCAGTTTCTCCTGCGTAGTGAATTGCCAATCCATTGCAAAACTGATCATGAGCTGATGCGCGATCGGGCCGCTGACTTGGAAGTGCGTATCGTGCGTGACGTGCTCCTTTGCAAACTCGGTGAGAAAGCTTTCCCGAATATTCATGCCCCCGGTCAACCCACGGAAGCCATCAACAACGAGTAGTTTTCGATGACTGCGTAAATTTGCATAAACCAGTTTTAGACCAAATGCTGGAGGCAAAAACAAGGCAGTTGTTACACCGGCCTTGAGCAACATTTTGGCGATCGGTGGATGCGAGTAACGGGAGCCAACCGCATCAATTAATACCCGGACTTCAACGCCGCGATTTTTAGCATCAATCAACGCCTGTGCGATCTTGGTACCAATCGTATCGCTATCGAATATATAACTTTGCATGGCAATTGAGTGCTTCGCCTGCTCGATTTCAGCCAGCATGGCGGGATAAGTTTCATCACCACCTGAAAGTAATTTGATTTCATTACACCCGAGCAAATTAAAGTCACTGATGTGATCACCGAGTTTTTTCAGCCCGGTAAATTGCGGCCCGCTGTAAGGCGTGACATCTCTGACAAGAACATGCTCAATCACATCCTCTGAATATGCGGTCCCAGTTCGCTGCTGCGTGACGCGCGCTTTATGAATCCGGTTGATACCTGCGATCGCATAGAGCAACGCCCCAAAAAGCGGAGAAAACAAAATGACTGCAACCCAACCGGTCGCGGCTCGGACGTCTTTTTTCGTCATCGCAGCGTGTATCGCAGCAAACGTGCTGGCAAGGCCGGAGATGACGAAAATGATGTGGGGCCAATATTGAGAAATTAAGTCCTGATGCGAAGGCATGGAATCCAAATCAAAAAGTATTTTAATCATGCTAGAATTCTGGTTCTGCGGTGGCTGTAGCTCAGTTGGTAGAGTCCCAGATTGTGATTCTGGTTGTCGTGGGTTCGAGCCCCATCAGTCACCCCAGCACCCCTCTTCCTGAAATAAGTCTCTTTTCATTTCCCTTACGTAACCACTCATCTGAAACCACTCATCTGAAACCACTCATCTCAGTTTCAATGACAGTTTTATCTATAGTTTCAACTACTGTTGTAAAAACAAAAACTTATCACCCCCCCCTTTACTAATCAACGCTTGCAGATCTTAGCTGCAAAATCACCAGATACTGGTCTTAAGGCTGGCAAAAAGCCGTTTTAAACCTCTGGTCTGTGACGAGTCTCCAGACAGTGCCTCCATTGCCCTGGACAAAAAACGGTGTGCGATCGCGCAAAATAGGCCAGTACAACGGCATATCCGAATCCCCACGGATCCAGAAAACTTTATTATCCGTTGCGCACAATCCAGGGATAAAGTCCTCGATATTCACCAGCGTCTGGGCACCCACACGCGGATCAAAAAGTGCCGCGTCGGCGAGTTCATTACGCCAGTTGTCACGTTTGACCAGCTTTGGCCAGTTTTCAACAACCCAGGCAGGCTGTTTAGCACCAACGTAAAAAGCTAGATCAAAAGGGAAATTCATTAAAAAAACCATCGTATCGGCTGGTTTGATTTCCAGGGCGATTTGCCGTCCCATCTCTGAGCCACTATCTTTTTGCGTGAGATGAAACCCCCCTATCGCGATCAGACAGCCAATACTTGCGCCAACAAAACACCCTCCTATGGCGCGTGTAACTTGCTCAGACCATTTGCCTTGCGTCGCACGAACCAGAACCTCGGCAATCAGCACGGCAAGCGGTGGCAATGTCGGGAGTGCGTAACCGATTAATTTAGAGGCGGGGATGGAAAAGAAAATCCCGATCACGGCAAACCAGACCAGTAACAGGGGCGCCAAGGAAGCCGAAGCACTTTTCCAGAAGGACTTATTGAACAAGCCCAATAGCCCCAGCGACCAGGGCAGGGTCAAACCAAACACAACAGGAACATAGAACAGAACCGGTTGAGCATTGTTAAAAGACTCACCGATAAAACGCTCAAACTGCTGGTGTATGAAGTAATAATCAAAAAATCCGGGGAATTTTTGCTGCATCAACCAGAACCACGGCACGGCGACGAGTAAAAAAGCGAGGATTGCAGGCGGCCAAAGCAGCACACCCAGACCACGCCAGCGTTTGCTCAGGAGTAACCAAAAAAACAGCACACCACCAGGGAGAACAAGCCCTATCAGGCCCTTGGACAGTATCGCGAGCGCGGCAAAAACAGCTGCGGCGATAGACATCAAGCGCCAGGGCTGTCCCGACTCGCTACGCAACACCGCCTCTGCACCCGCCAGTACAGTGAGGGAGATCATACCGGCCACGAGCATGTCGAGATTTGCGTATTGGGAGCCGCCATAAAAATAAGGCATGGTGACCAGCACAGCCAGTGTCACGGTCGCCACCACTACGTCACGGTGCTTACGCACAAATAAATACAAAGCAATCGCGCATGCCCAGGCGGACAAAAGCGAGGGTATGCGAGCAGACCACTCATGCACACCAAAAATCATGAATGAAAGCTCATTAAACCAGTAAAAAAGTGGAGGCTTATGAAAATAAGGCAAGCCGTTGAGTAAGGGCACCCAAAAACTATCAGCCCGTGCCATATCCCAGGCAACACCCACATACCGCCCTTCATCGGGCAAATGCAAATTCCTTATCCAGGCCAGGCATGCGAGCCAGACGCCCGTCCCAAGAATGAGCCAGGGCAAGGCACGGGGCTCCTGCGAGAAAGTCCACAGGCGAGAAAGTAATTTTTTCATGAATAAATAAGGATATGTCAGACTGCGCTATCCGGATTGTAGGGTGTTCAGGCGGCTACTGGCCTAAACCCCTCCCTGATCACAAGTCTGAGTCAGGCGTTAGTTGCTTTTGGTTAGTTGCTTTTGCACGGGCAAGCATGGCCTCTTGCAATACGGGTTTGAGATAAGTCATAAACGTCTCTGGATCCTCACTCATCGGAAAATGTCCCATGCCCTGCATGATTTGCCATTTTGCACCTGGGATATTGTTCCCTAGAAACTCAGTATCCTGAGGCGTACAGGAATAGTCATACTCGCCTGTCAGCAGCCATAAAGGGCACTGCAGCGTATCAATGTTTTTGACACGCTGCCGGATATCGCCATCCGCTGTGTAAAAAAACAAATCGCCTTTAAAAACGCCGGGACCACCTTGCATGTAATGCCATAAGGTCTCCCAGCGATGCACTGACGGACTGGAAGGACCGATCAAACCAGACACGATACCCGCACAGACCTCGCCACCATGCACGTCCGAGCGGTGCAACCATTCGAGATCGTAATAGGGATCAACGTGCGCGCCAGACTGTAGACCGATGGCAGCGCCAAACCTTTCAGGGTGTTCGAGTGCGAGATGCAACACAATTCGCCCACCAATCGAGCACCCCAGGACGATCGGCTGATCGAGCGCCAGCGCATCGGCCACCGCGAGAATGGCTTCGGTATAGTCTTTTGAGGAGAGTTTATAGGTATTGTTTTCCCAACCAGCGGGTGGCGAAGATTTGCCATGCCAGGGCAGATCAAAAGCAATGACACGAAATTCTTTCAAAAGCTCTGCGTCATTTTGAATAGCGCGATACTGCCGTGTGTCCGAACCTGCTGTGTGCAAACAAAGCAGAGGGACGCCAGCGCCAGACTCTTCGACATAAATCCGGTGGTCTTCACCCTTGAGTTGCAAATGAAGATACCGACCGATTATGGGTTCGACTGAAACAGAGGGGTTTGTCCGAAGTACGCCACTCATGACTGCGCCCCGGTGGCACGTGCTGAGACAAGCAGATCTTTGAAATACAGCAAATGTGACATGAGTGGGTACAAATCACCCTCCATCCGGAGATATTTGAATTTCAGCATCGCCATCAGATCGTGATAACCGGGCCGAGGCTTGGCTTGCCAGTAAGCACCCCAGGTTTGAGACGAGGCGCGCAAAGCAAAACTCCACTCGCAAGCCTCAAACTCTCCTTTACGCACTGAGTCGATACGACCTTGTTGAATACGAATCAGGTATTGCTCGTGATCGACCTCAAGCAAAAAAGCAGTCTCTACGTGCCTGCCTCTCCAGCAAAGCCTTTCATCCTGATTAACTTTTTCAACCAGTGTTTTCAGTATCCGCTCATCATGCATCATGTTTGGCTCGCTGCCTTGCTATTTTTTAACCAGTGGGCACTGACTGTCAGACAAAGGATTAAAGGCCTGACTACCCGGGATGGTTTTAACGATCTTGTAATAGTCCCAGGGTGCTTTGGACTCTTGTGGCGATTTAACGGAAACAAGATAGGTGTCATGGATCAGTTTGCCGTCAGGACGTAAGGTCGCATTTCGGGCAAACGCATCCTGGATCGGCATCTCGCGCACGGTTTTCATGACAGCGTCGGTCTGATCAGAACCGGATTTCTCAACTGCTTTCAGATAATTCAAGACAGCTGAATATTGCCCTGCCTGTAAAGCGGTCGGCATCTTGCCAAACTCTTTGAAAAAACGCTGGGAAAATTTACGCGTCTCGTCATCCATATCCCAATAGAATGTTTCGGCAAAGTTCATGCCTTTAGCCGCTTCGAGTCCAACTCCGTGGACATCGGTAATACTCATCAACATCGCGACGAGTTTTTGTTTTTTAGCTAAACCAAACTCATTGGCTTGCTTGATTTCATTCTGTAAATCAGCACCCGCACTTGCAAAGGCGACTGCATCTGCTCCACTGGCTTGAGCTGAAATCAGGAATGAAGAAAAATCATTGCCGGGGAAAGGATAACGGGAGGACCCTGCAACTGTACCGCCCCCCTCTTTGACAAAACGCATACCATCGCTCTCTAGCGAATGGCCAAAGGCATAATCAGCCGTGACGAAATACCATTTTTTAGCGCCCTCCTGAACCAGAGGCAAGGTGCCGACTTTGGCCAGCGCATAGGTATCGTAGACCCACATCACATTGTTAGGCTTACAGTCCTCACCGGTAATGCGGCTCGCACCCGCACCTGTCACCATCGTAATGCGGTTTTTTTCTGCCGCGATATTCATCACCGCAAGCGCTACTGCACTATTACCTAGCTCAGTGACCACGTCGACGCCATCACGATCCATCCATTCGCGTGCGCGACTTGCACCAACATCAGCCTTATTGAGGTGATCCGCAGAGACCATTTCAATCGGCACGCCTGCAACTTTGCCGCCAAAGTCTTCGATCGCGAGTTTTGTAGCGAGCACGGAACCGGGTCCGACATTGCCCGAATAAGCGCCAGACATATCAGTCAGAACACCGATTTTGACAACACCGCCTGAAATTTTTTCTTGGGCGACGCTAATGCAAGGGGCTGAAACCATCGCCGCACTCACCAGCACTGAAATAGCTGTCAGTTTGAACATTTTTTGTCTCCGAAAAGGATACCCGTTGACGGGTTTTTAAAATTTTATATATATAAATCAATTACATACTTTGTTAGCGCCCCCCTCACAGACCTTGAGCGCATCAAATCATTCCCAAAGTCTATATCTGCCGATGTTAAGCGAAACACAAGTATCGTTGCACCAATAATTAACAGTAATTGTCCAAGATTCCAGACAGATCGTGTTCAAAATGCCATTATTCTGTCGGATTAAGATAAAAAATGCTTTCGGAGATCCCTAGACGTGGCCTTAACCCCAGAAGAATTCGCACAAGCTCTGTTTTCACCTCGCGCCATTGCGCTGGTAGGTGCTTCAGGTAATTTACAAAAAAACACGGCCCGCCCGCTGCGGTTCATGCGCAAGCACGGCTTCGCTGGCAAGATCTACCCCATTAATCGCACTCAAACTGAAATCATGGGCGAGCCCGCCTACGCAGATCTGGCTGCTCTTCCAGGTCCGATCGACCATGCGTTTGTCATGGTCGCAAGCGAACTAGTGATGCCTTTGCTTGAACCCATGGCTAAAGCAGGCGCCAAGGTCGTGACAATCTATTCGGATGGCTTTGGCGAGACGGGTCCCGAAGGGATGGCGGTACAAAACCAACTGATCGCTCGTGCCAAGGAACTGGGACTGCGCATTATCGGCCCCAATAGCATCGGTGTGGCTGACCTGCATAGCGGCATGATTATTTCGGTCAATGCAGCCTTTGAAGCCGAGACTCTGATCTCCGGTGAGCTCAGTCTAGTCTCTCAAAGCGGCTCAATGATGGGGTCTTTAATCGCGCGCGCCAACGCTCGAGGCTTTGGTTTTGCAAAATCGGTCTCAGTCGGTAATGAAGCTGATGTGACCGTGGGCGAGGTCATCGATGCGCTGGTCGCTGATCCCCAGACCAAAGTCATTTTGCTGTTTCTGGAAACCATCCGCAACTCCGCCCAACTGGGGCAGGCGCTCGAGCGCGCGCGGGCAAAAAACAAACCCGTCATCGCCTACAAAATCGGGCGCTCAGAGCAAGGCGATTCTCTGGCGCAATCGCATACAGGCGCTTTGGCCGGTAATGACGTGGCCGTTGATGCGTTTCTTCGCGCACATGGCGTGATGCGTGTACGCAATCTGGAAACGCTTTTCGAACTCGCCCCCCTTGCACAGAAATATCTTGGTAAAACACCAGCGCATCCGACTCCCGCTCGCGTGGCGGTCATCACAACAACAGGCGGTGGCGCTGCGACCGTCGTAGATAACCTCGGTTTGCTTGGTATGGTGGCTGTTGCCCCACCACCTGAGTTTATCGCGCACATGGCTGGGCGCGGCATGAATATCCGCGCCACCTCGATCATCGATCTGACACTTGCGGCGACAAGCGCTCAATATAAAGATCTGCTCGAGCAGCTCATGCATGTTGACTGGTGTGATGCGATTCTGAGCGTGGTCGGCTCCTCTGCCCAGTTTCATCCGGAGCTTGCGGTTAAACCGCTGGTCGAATCAAACAGGCTTGATACCAAACCCCTCGCTGTGTTCCTGGCACCCGAGGCTACAACCTCACTGGGATTACTGAAAAAAGCAGGTATTGCAGCTTTCAGAACACCTGAGTCTTGTGCAGACGCCTTGGCCGTATTTTTTGAAAATCGCGGCACAGCGCCCGCCCCCCTTAAAGCTATTGCCTGGCCCAAAGAACTCCCTCGCAATGGACTGCTCACCGAACACGAAGCCAGCACCGCTTTTGCAACACTTGGTGTCGCAACCTCTCACTCGCAACTGATCGCGGTTGAGGCGCTTTCTCATCAGGTTCCCTACCCGGTCGTGGTGAAAATCTCTTCGCGTGATGTACCCCATAAAACTGAAGCGGGCGGTGTCAAAGTGGGCGTTCAAGACGAGGCCTCATTTATTCTTGCAGCGTCGGAAATTCGACACAACGTAAAACGCTACGCGCCGCAAGCACGACTTGACGGCTTGCTGGTGCAACAAATGCAAGGGCGTTTACTCGAACTGATCCTGGGTTATCGCAATGATGCGCTGGTCGGTCCGACGGTCATACTTGGCGCAGGCGGGATCACGGCAGAAATTTCCCCCGATTTTGCAATCCGCGTCGCACCCGTGACCCTTGCGCAGGCCCATGAAATGATCGAGGAAGTTCGCATCACTAAACTGATCAAAGGTTTCAGAGGCCTACCCAAAGGTGACTGTGAGGCACTCGCGCAAGCTATCGTCAATTTTTCAAGCCTCGCCGCGATCCAGGACGTCGAAGTCCTCGAGGCGGAAATCAATCCTTTATTCGTCCAGGAAAACGGTGTGGTGGCCGTTGATGGTCTGGTACGTCTGGCAGACTAAGGATGCAAGCAGAGCACACTCCAAGGGCGCTCACCCACTTTCTGGGTATAGGACAGATCTGCTCGTGGGGCGCTTTTTACTACGCCTTCCCCATGATCGCACTGGCGATGCAAAGCGATCTGGGATGGTCCAAATCAGATCTCTACGGCGCTTTAACGCTCGGCTTGCTGATCTCTGCAGCGCTGACTTTTCCTGTGGGTGTGGCCATTGATCGTGGCTATGGTCGCACTGTGATGGCGGCCGCCTCGGCCGCTACTGCGATCCTGATGGTGCTCTGGTCCTTCACACACTCACTGACTAACTTTTATATCCTGGCCGGGGGTATTGGTGCTTTACAAGCGGCTATTCTTTACGAGCCTGCCTTTGCAATACTTGCCAGGCGTGTTGGGCCGCTGAACTCACGTGCCGGAATTACAAGCATTACCTTGTGGGGTGGTTTTGCAAGTACTGTTTTTATTCCCTTTGAACAGTTTTTGCTTGATGCTTGGGGCTGGCGTACCTCACTGTGGACGCTCGCCGCGGTCAATATGATTTGTGCCGCGGGGTATTTGTATTTTGTACGTCCTGAACTTGATGTCGTACACACCTCTCATGCGGGTGCCCGGGCAGCCAACAACACACGCGACAAAAACATCGTACGCGAGGCTTTGCACGGCCCGGTTTTCTGGTTGCTGCTGATCGCCTTGACCATCTATGCTGCAATGATGTCGACCTTTACTTTCCACATGTATCCACTCCTTCAGGAAAAGGACATCGGCACCACTGAAGTCGTACAAATCATTGCCGTCATTGGTCCGGCTCAGGTGCTGGGACGCTTGCTGGTCAGTCGCTTTGCTCCAAGCTTGTCCATGCGGGTCCTCGGTTCAGTGCTTGTTGGTATTTTTCCTTTTGTCTTCTGGTTATTGCTCAGCGACTTCGAGTCCTTCTGGTTGCTGGCGAGCGTCTTCGGTATCTACGGACTGACCAACGGCATTTTCACCATCGTGCGCAGCCAGGTTGTACCTGAAATGCTCAGCCAGCATGCCTATGGCGCACTCAATGGACTACTCACCATCCCGGTTACGATCGCACGCGCGGTAGGACCCGTCATCGCAGCCTGGCTGTGGGCGATCGATCAGTCCTACCATATCGTGATCGAATCAATTGTCTGGTCCTCGCTGTTATTAGCGGTGACTTTCTGGGCCGCCGATCGTGTCAGCCGCGGGCGCACACGAAAAAGCTCCTGATTTTGTTTCTGTAAGGTCACTCATACATGTTGCCCCAAAAACCTGAAAATAACTTGTCTGAAAATAATTCCATCGTTTCAATGGATGCCTGCCAGCTCTCCCGGCGCATTCATGCGCGTGAGATTTCCTGTCTGGAAGTACTGGATGCTTTTCACGAACAGATCGATAGATTCAATCCGGTAGTCAATGCGATTGTGGCAAGACCAGAGCGAGAGTCTTTACGAGAGCTTGCCCGTGAGCGCGATGCTCAGCTTTCCCGCGGACAGAGCCTTGGACCTCTGCACGGTTTTCCTCAAGCCCCAAAGGATATTGCGCCCGTCGCGGACATGGTGACCACCAACGGCTCACCCATCTTTAAAGGTCAAATCACCAAAATTGATTCTGCCGCAAATGCCAACGTACGCGCAGGTGGTGCAATTTTCATTGGCCGCAGCAACTCCCCTGAATTCGGTCTTGGTGGTCATACCTTTAACCCTGTCTACGGTATCACCCGTAACGCCTTTAATCCTGCACGCTCAGCAGGTGGCAGCAGCGGCGGTGCAGGCGTCTCACTGGCATTGCGCATGCTGCCCGTAGCGGATGGCTCGGACATGATGGGTTCTCTGCGCACACCAGCCGCTTTCAATAATGTCTTTGGCTTCAGAACCTCACCGGGCTGCGTCCCGCACGGTCCCGGTGAAGAAGTGTTTTTTCAGCAATTCAGCGTCACTGGACCGATGGCGCGTAATGTCCCTGATCTCGCAATGTTGTTGTCTGTCCAGTCAGGCTTTGACTCACGTCTGCCGCTGACGCGACGTCACGACGATCCACGCAGATTCAACGCTCCATTAGAATGCGAACTCAAAGGCAAACGAATCGGCTGGCTTGGTAGCCTTGGCAATCATCTGCCGATGGAGGCCGGGATGCTTGAGATATGCGAACACGCCCTCTCGCATTTCAAAACGCTAGGCTGTGAGGTTGAGTCTGTGGTCACAAACTTCGATTTCGAACAGCTCTTTCAAGCCTGGATCACTCTGCGCAGTTTTACCTTTTCTGGTGGCAATGCTCAACACTACCACTCAGCCGAGAAGCGCGCGTTACTCAAACCCGAAGCCGTCTGGGAAATAGAGCGCGGCCTCAAACTCACTGGCCCCGAAGTATTCAATGCGGCCAAGGTCCGCACCGCCTGGTATATGGAACTCAACAGGTTATTTAAACAATATGATTTTCTGGTGATGCCAAGCACACAAGTATTCCCATTTATCGCCGAGACGCATTGGCCAAAAGAAATTGCAGGCAAGCCTATGGACACCTATCACCGCTGGATGGAGTCGGTGGTTGCGGCGACCATGGCGGGTCTGCCAACACTCGCCGCACCAGCAGGTTTTAATCATGAAGGCCTGCCGGTTGGTATTCAGCTGATCGGTCCACAGCAAGCTGACTTTTCTGTTTTGCAATTAGGACACGCCTACGATCTGGCTAGCCAGTACAGCCAAACACTGAGTCCTTTATTGAAGACCTGAGTGCTCAACGCAGCCAGGAGCGAAACACTTCACTCGACAAACAATTAAAAAGGTTACCCATGACTCCCCTTTCAAGACGCAACAGCCTAAAGATCGGATTGGCTGCTCTGACAACTGCAGCGACTGCAGGCACAACCACCTCAGCGAGTGCTCAAACTCACACCACAGCAACTAAAACGCCTTTCAAAGTTGAGCAGGTTTTCATCCCGATCGCAGGCAGTCAGGACATGTTTCCCGTTCGACGTATTTATTGCATTGGTCGCAACTACGCAGCGCATGCGCGTGAAATGGGTTCTGATCCGACCCGCGAACCTCCTTTTTTCTTTCAAAAACCAACCGATGCGATTCAATATGTAGCGCCAGACAAAGTGGTGGACCACCCGTATCCCTCGCTGACAAAAAACTATCACTATGAAGTTGAACTGGTTGCGGCCCTGAAATCTGGTGGCAAAAACATCAGCATCGAGACAGCGCTGGATCATGTGTATGGCTATGCCTTAGGTCTGGATATGACACGCAGAGACTTACAACGCGCACTGGGCGATCAGAAAAAACCCTGGGAAATCGGTAAATCTTTCGATCACTCGGCGCCGATTGGTCCCATTTATCGTGTTCAGGCGCTCAAGAATTTTTCAAAGGAAACCATTTCCCTGAGTGTGAATGGTGTCATCAAACAACAAGCGACACTCGATCAGATGATCTGGTCGGTTGCTGAACAAATTGCCAAATTATCTGAAGCAAACGAGCTCTTTGCGGGCGATATCATTTACTCTGGAACACCTGAAAATGTTGGGCCTGTGGTCAAAGGTGATGTCATCCTGTGCAAGCTGGATCAATTACCCGATCTATCTATCAAAATCGTATGAACCGAGTGCTTCGAGGCGTTCTGCTTGCCCTGCTATTCGCAGTGCTGTGTGCTTGTGCATCCAAACCACCTACTGTTGCGCAAGGCTTGGAGCTGTTTGAGAGTGGGGACTATACGAAAGCCTTTGAGATGCTTGACGCACTTGGGCGACAAGGTAATGCGCAAGCGCAACAAGCGCTTGGCGTGATGTATGAAAACGGACAGGGTGTCAAAAAAGATGAAAATCTGGCGCTGAGTTTGTATCGCCAGGCGGCATCTCAAAATAATGAGAGCGCTCAGTATCTCCTGGCCACTATGCTCGAGAGAAACTCAGGTCTGGCTAATACTCAGAGTGAAGCCATCAAATGGTATCGGCTTGCCGCCACGCGCGGGCAACCAGGCGCCCAGTACCGGATGGGCCAACTTGAGCTGACCGGCGTGAATGGGTCAGCACCTGATGCGCCCAAAGCCAGTTACTGGTTTGGCTTGGCTGCTGCGCAGGGAGATCCTCAAGCCCAGTTTCAGTATGGTCTGCTTCTGATGCAGGGCCGCGCAGCTTCACCAGACCGTGTTCTGGGCTATATGTGGATAGAGATTGCGCAAGGGATGGGCGACAACACCATGATCCAGGCCGCACTCCAAGCCTCAAAATCACTCTCAGCCAATGAGTTGCTGAGCGCGAAAAACATGGCGACTCAGTGCATCAAACAAAATTATCAATCCTGTAGTCGTCTGGCGCGTTAAAATCAATCCCATGACTACGCAAACCAATATCGCCCTCGTCACGGGTGCCGCCAAACGCCTGGGACGCGAGATCGCGCTGGAGCTGGCGCGCGCGGGCTGGGATTTGATCGTGCACTATGGCAACTCCCGCGATGAGGCACTTGAGACGGTCAGCTTGATCGAGCAACTCGGAAGACGTGCCGTCGCTGTGCAGGCCGATCTCGCGATCGAGGCTCAAACCGCCACACTCATCACGCGCTGCATTGAGGCAATCGGTCTGCCCGACTGCCTGGTCAATAGCGCCTCGCTCTTTGACTACGACACCGCACAAACCTTTACGCAGCATCAACTCGATTTGCACATGCGTATCAATGTGGGCGCCCCTGCTGCCCTCGCACGGGACTTGCACCGGGCACGCGTTGCCTCGTCAGAAACCTATGAGTATCCCGCGGTTGTGATTAATTTGCTGGATCAAAAACTTTCCAATCCAAACCCCGATTTCCTGACTTACACGCTCTCAAAAGCAGCGCTCGATCACGCCACGATTCTGCTTGCACAGGCACTAGCACCCGAGATGCGCGTGGTTGGGCTAGCCCCAGGCATTACTCTGGTCTCTGGCGATCAGACTGCAGAGAGTTTTAAACAAGCACACACCATGACACCCTTAGGGTATTCTTCGTCTGCGACCGATATTGGTCGGGCCGCCGTATATCTTGCCAGCGCACACGCGGTCACCGGCACCACACTGTATGTAGATGGCGGTCAACACCTTCAACCCTCGGGACGTGATGTCATGTTCCTGACTAATTAGACTCACTCAATGACTTTCCAGACAATACCCACCGCCGCCCTTGCTAATTGCCGTCGCTTATTTCTCAAGGACTTTGAAATCAGCATGAATATTGGCGTTCATGAATTCGAAAAAAAGGGTGAGCAACACGTCATCGTGAACGTCGACCTGTATGTCCCGCTTGAGCTCAACACGCCTAGCCAGGATGATTTGCGTGAAGTCGTCGACTATGATTTTATGCGCCAGACGATTGCCGACATCATTGCTGGTGGCCACATTCATCTGCAGGAAACGCTTTGCGATGAAATCGTCAAACGTATGCTCGCCCACCCGCAAGTCCAGGCGACACGTGTTTCAACAGAGAAACCCGATGTCTATCCAGACTGTCAGGGTGTTGGTGTCGAGGTATTCCGGTCTAAATAAAACTATTTTGTCCGGCCTTCCATTGCGCGAATTGTTTTAGTTAAGGCTTTGGTTGACACGGAGGTTTCACCATCAAAGGGCTGGTCATAAATGAAGACCACTGACATCAAGGCCGCGAAAACGGCAAGTTGAATCGAAAAGCCAAACACTCTGATGGGCGTCAATTCGACAAAAACCGTCAAAATAATCATCGCACTAAACGTAAAACCCACCATTAGCCAAAATATTGGGGCAAGGGAGTTGCCTGAGCTCTCGATCCGGGCATCCCTCGCCTCAGCGATATCATCGGCTTTTTTAACCATTTCTGTGTAGATCACATTCTGGCGACCTGCTTCGGGTTGGATCGCGATGATGCCTTGAGAGATGGAGACGAATAATTCACGGGTCTTGTCGCTGCCTTTACCCTTGGCAAGCAGAGGCCACTCGTCGTTGACGATCGATTTGGTATAGGCCATTAAATTTTGCCTTAGCTCAGCAACTTTAGGATCGCCGTAACGCACCAGCATACGGTCCATATTATTAATCAGCGAGGCTTCGGCCGTCGCGGCAGCATCCACGCGGTTAAAGTTACCAATCACCGTGACCATAGAAAAAGCGAGCACCAAACTGCACATTGCGATGACAGTCGCTCGTACGGCAATCAGAAAATCATCCGTCTTTTTAATTTCATCTGGCGTGCGTGGCTTATGAAAAAAGGGGATTGCTTTTTTAAGAAAGTAAATGAATAACATGATCAATCCGCCTGCTAAAGCAAAGATGCAAACGATTGTCGGATCAGACAGAGAGTATAGAAATGAAAGCATTACAAGCGATCCTCTTGGATAACAATGTTAATAATTAAGTCATTGCTAAAAAATTACTTGGTAAAAACTAAGAAAACAAGAGTAGACTGAAAGGGATATAAAAAATTTGGGGTAGGCTTGAAAAAATTACTACTCCGTCTCGCACGCATATTGTTACATATTGAAAAATGGTGCTGTGCGTTCATTTTTATCGCAATATTACCAATATCGGCTTTTGCGCAGCTATTTATCTCTCCAGTACAAAAAGACACCTCGAGCCTGGAAGAACTCGCTCCTGCCCGTCCATCAGTGTTTGACTCATCCGCTTATATCGAGACCGGTTACACCACAGATCAGCTAACAAATAACTACAAAACATGGACTAGCCAGTATGTGAATTTTTTTGTTCCGCTCAAGCAAAACGGGCTCTTCAATATCCAGCTTGATAATGTGACGCGCTATGGGCTCAATGATCAGGTTGTCAGTGGCACCTATGCCTATCCCTTCAAATATGGCGTACTAAACCT
>DAIMDD010000017.1:0-47490 GCA_036725985.1 Burkholderiaceae bacterium | reverse complement strand
ACTATTTTTTTCACGCTATATGCACATTGCTTGCATATTTCAGTGAGAGTTTAACTGTGCGCAAATGACAAGCTGTTGACACATAATAAACGTACAACATTACCAAATAATTATTCCTCAGAAGCGCTAGAGGCAGGTATTGCAACGCCTCTTTAGCAACGGCAAAACAGTCATGGCCAATGCAGGTTGTTTACTTTGATTCACAGGGGACTTGGAGTTTGTTTGCGAGTTAAACTATTCTCTGTAATGGTAATCATCCAGTCTAGGGAAAACGATGAGCAATTCAGCCCAGTCGGGATTGCGTGTTTTTGGAAAGTTTAAACAGGATTATTTAAACCCTGACCCAAATAACACGCGTCAACTCAGCAAAGTGACGCTGTGCTTTATCGGTTTTAACTTTTTGCTCTGGACGCTACTGGCTATTCTGAGTCAGACCGCGCCGCATAAAGACAGTATCGAAGAACTATTCTGGATGCAGTCTTTAGACTGGGGATATCCAAAGTTCGGACCGATCTCGACCTGGTGGGTTTATGCCTGGGTATCTGTATTGGGTCGTTCGATCTGGGTGACCTATGTGGCAGGCCAGGTCAATGTCGCACTCATGTTGCTGGTTGTATGGCGAATTTCCCTGCTGATTATGAGCCCGGCGCGTGCGTTGATGGCGGTTGTCCTGACCTCGCTTGTGGCCTATCACAGCATCAACGGTATTCAGGTGAGCTCCAACCTGTTGCAGCTTTTGCCAACGGCTTTGCTGCTCTGGTCATTACTGCTCGCGGTTCGCAAACAGGACTGGTGGCGCTGGGTGTTGGTGGGGATCACGGGCGCGGTCTGCTTGCTGACGAAATACAGTGCGGGAATCTGGTTTGCCGTGATGGGTATCTGGGTTTTACAGGACTCCAGAATGCATAACTGGCGCGCAATGCGCGGTGTGTTGGTCGCCATTGTCGCAGCCCTGATTGCGCTAATCCCACACATAGAATGGCTTGTTCGTGAAAATGCGCCGACGCTTCGCTATATGCAATATCAGGTGAGTGGTGAAATCAACCATTTCGCGCAGCTCGGTAAGTTTATTTTTAGTCAGCTGGGTAAGCTCGCCCCGCTCATTGTGGCGCTGCTGCTGCTTAAATTCACGCTAAAAAAAGAGCCGCATCGCTCAAAGGATTCGTCTGGTACTTATACGAATGAGGAAATGAGGTTCATCAGCTTTGCAACGATTGGACCAATGTTGTTGACCTCTGTGCTGGGTACTGCTTTTATTAGCCTGCATGCGAACTGGGCGACCTCTTATTTTATTTTTCTCGGCGTGTATGTTTTACGCTGGATCCCGCAGCTCGATTCCGCGCGCGCAGTGAGTCAGGTGTTGAGAGTCGGATTGCTAATCAATATCCTGATTGCTTGCGGCACTGCGCTGTATTTCGGACTGATCGCTGATTTAATGAGTAAAACACCTAGAGAAAATTTCCCGGCTAAACAGCTGGGCATGAAAATGGATCAGGTGTGGGACGCAGAAATGAAAGGTCCCCTCAAAGTAGTGATTGGGGAAACCTGGATAGCAGGCGTGACGTCGGTGACCTCGCGCTATCAACCTTTGGTTATACCTTACGGTAACTACGCCGAGGCGGCTGCCGTCAAACCAGAACTAGTCCAGCGTTGTGGTGCCCTAATTGTCACGGATGCGAGCGAAACCAAATTAAATCCGAATATGCAGGCTTTTATCGCGCGCGCGACACGCAAAGGCTCCTTTGAGTTAGCCTGGAACCGGTTTAAATCCAAGCCAAGCTACGACGTAAACTGGGCCATTATCGAGCCTGAAATAAAAGGCGCCTGCGCGCAATGAATTTATTCAAGCGATCGGTTATTTCGGAAATTCTCAACCACTTTAGCGTTGTATTGTCCACGCTGATTGTTGTCTGGTTAAGCGTTATTCTGGTGCGTCTGATTGGCGAGGCTGCGGCCGGCCGCATTGGTGCCGATGTGGTGGTTGGGTTGGCTGCCTTCACGACGATCGCAGCCATGCCTACTATTCTTGCGGTCTCAATTTTCATCGGTGTTCTAACGACTATTTCTCGTAATTTTCGCGAGTCTGAAATGGTGGTCTGGTTTTCAAGCGGCGTGTCGCTGCTGAACTGGATTAATCCGGTGTTGCGCGTCGCCCTGCCTGTTTTACTGGTCGTAGCAACGCTGACTCTTTACGCCACGCCCTGGGCAAACCGGCAAATCGAAGATTACCGGGCTCGTTTTGAGATGCGCTCTGATATTTCGAAAATTACTCCCGGACAATTTTTTGAAACAGAGGGTGGCGCGCGTGTATTTTTCGCTGAAGGCTCGGAAAACGACGATACCTCACTGGGCCAGGTTTTTATGCGTATTCTGGATCGTCAGTGGCTGGTGCTGGTCACGGCGAGCTCGGCGCATACAGAAACAATTCCGAGTGGAGACAGATTTCTCGTGCTCGAAAAAGGCTATCGTTATGATCTGATCCCGGGAACGGGTGAGATGAAAATGGCTGAGTTTGATTCTTTTGGCGTACGCATTGAAAGTAAAAACAGCGAAGAATCGATGGAGGCAGCGCGCAATAAAGCGATCTCCAACAGACGTGCACGTCCGACTACCTTGTTAATTACTGATCGGGAAAATGGTTCCTGGGGGCAATTGATGTGGCGTTTGTCGATTCCCTTTGCCGCCTTGAATCTGGCTTTACTGGCTATCCCGCTTGGAGCGGTTAACCCACGTATCGGACGATCAGGAAACTTGCTGATTGCCGGTCTGGTTGCCATGCTTTATCTGAATTTAATTAATATTTCGCAAGGCTGGATTATTCACGGTAAATTACCTTTTGCAATAGGTGTTTGGCTGGTTCATGTGTTGTTTGCTTGTTTTACGGCGGTGCTTTTATGGTGGCGTATTCGTGTCAAACTGCCTAAACCGCCCGTGGCGAGTGTTTCAACAGTACCTTGATTGATAGTATGAAACTAACGACGCAAGATATTCATTCTTTCCTTGGCGCCTTGTTGATCGGGGTGATGCCCTTATTGATGCTGACTGAGATCGGTCACTCAAGTGGAGCCTGGTATCTATTGGTTGGCACCTGTTTGATTGTTTGTTTCACACGCGAGAGTGGTTATAAAAAAACCATTTCTACGCTGCAACCCTATCACTGGGTAATTGCCGCATTCCTGTTTTCTCTTGTTCCTGCGTTACTGAATCTGCTGCGTTTCCAGGCGATGCCTGGAGCTGAGGTTGAGCGGGCTTTGAGAATGATTCTTGGGTGTGTGCTGGTTTTGGCTGCTGTGCTGGCAATGCATCCGCAGGTCATCAGACGTATTTCCTGGGGTTTTGTGATTGCAGGGTTAGTGAGTTGCGCCTATGTTTTTTGGCCAAGCGAGCGTGATTTTGGTCGCCCGGTTACCCCGGAATACAACTCTGTCACCTATGGCAATTTGATGTTATTGCTTGGCATCTTGGTGATGTACTCAACACGCTGGAAGCTTACATCGTGGCCGCTTGTCGAGCGTTTGTTCAAGTGGTTCGCCGTGGGTATCGTGCTAATAGGTTTTGTCTTGACGCAAACGAGAACAGGCTGGCTAGCCTTACCGTTTTTTTTATTGATTTGGCTTGTTCTGAATAATTTTGTAAAACGTCCCGCCCGATTGATTGCTGCGCTAGTTTTGCTCGTGTGCGTATGTGCGACCTCGTTAATGTTGATTCCTAAAATGAATGAGCGGGTCAATGACGCCTACCACGAAGTCTCGGAGTGCATGACAACGAATCCACTCGCATTTACCTCGGTATGCATTCGTTTGCAGTTATGGCGCACCTCTATGGATATGTTTTACGAAAATCCCTGGCTTGGCGTCGGGCGGCGTGTCGACTTTCAGCCAGGACTTTTGGCCCGTGTTGATAAAGGCATGCTGCTGCCTTTCGTCGCTCAAGACTTTGCCGAACCGCACAGCGATATGATCATGATCCTGGCCACTCAAGGACTGATTGGTGGATTTGCCTTACTGCTGATTTATGTTGCGCCTGCAGTGATTTTCTACAGGCGCCTGAGGTTTAAATACGCAATGAATATCCGGGTTGCGGCAGCGATGGGCCTGGCCGTTTGTCTAGGCTTTGCAATATTTGGTGTGACTGAGTTGATGTTTCGCGGCATGCGCACGATCGGGTTTTACTCAGTCATGGTGGGATGCCTGCTTGCCTTATCAGATCCGCGACTCGAAGATCCGTCCAGGCCGGCTTGAGCTGTTTAGTTGATTGAAATTTTCGCTTCGCGGATGACTCGCTGCCAGCGTGAGACCTCGTCTTTCATATAGGCGGCAAACTCTGCAGGAGTTTGTGGTGCTGCTTCAGCACCCAAAGCATTCAGTTTTTCCTGCATCTCCTTGGTCGCGAGCACGGCGATGATCGCGTTATAGAGTTTGTCGACGATTTCTTTTGGTGTGCCTGCTGGTGCAACGAAACCTACCCATGCCATGACCTCGTAGCCTCGCACTCCTGATTCATCGAGCGTAGGAATTTGGGGTGTTGAGGCGTTTCGTGTGCCCGAGGTGACGGCCAAGGCTCTGAGCCGGTTAGCCTGGATATTGGTTGTGGCTGAGGGGATTGCATCAAACATCAAGCTGGTTTGCCCACTGATTAAGTCCGCCGTCGCAGGCGCACTGCCCTTGTAGGGGATGTGCAGCATGTGAACGCCCGTCATGAGCTTGAATAGCTCGCCAGAGAGGTGGGAAGATGTTCCGTTCCCGGGTGAGCCAAAGCTGAGCTTGCCGGGATTGGCTTTTCCATAGGTGATTAGTTCTTGCACACTTTTGAATGGAGAGTCCTTCGGCACCACCAGTAAGTTAGGGAACACAGCAAGACGCGAAAGAGGTGTGAAATCCTTTTCGCTGTCGTACGGCATGGTCTGGTAGAGGCTCTGATTAATCGCGTGTGTACCGATGGTTGCTAAAAAGAGGGTGTAACCATTCGCAGGTGCACGTGCAACGTAGGCTGCTGCAATGTTTCCGCCGGCACCCGGTTTGTTGTCAATGATGACGGTCTGATTCAGGTACTCGCCAAGTTTTTGCCCGATGAGTCGTGTGGTGATGTCTGTCACGCCACCTGGAGTGAAGGGAACCACGATTGTGATGGGACGGTTTGGATAGTCGTCAGAAGACTGAGACCAGGCGATGGGAGCACACAGTACCAGACTGGTGAGAATAGCGACGATTTGTTTGCACATGCGTGACTCCGTTCAATCAAAAAGATATCAAATTCCGAGCGCCTCAAATCAAACGCCAAAAATTAAATGTCATTCAAGCGCCAAAAAATGGTTCTGGAACACCTTTGACTCCCAGGCCATGAATAGAAAATAAAGATCCGGCAAGAGGCTGTTGCATCTTTTGGGTTTCGTTTAGAAAAACGGTGCCCGAAGTCACATACAGTATGTCCAGGTTGGGTCCGCCAAAGTTGCACATGGTCGGGTGAGTTACCGGGACTTGAATAAGCTGATCGAGTCGACCTTCGGGATCAAAGCGACCCACTGCGCCACCACCTACAAGGGCACACCAGTAATAGCCTTGCGCATCAAAGGTTGCGCCGTCGATGCGCCACGGAACACCTGTGGTTGAAATGTACACACGTTTGTTGCTGAGTTCGCCCAGAGCTGGGTCAAGATCGTATTTCCAAACAGTCTCGCCACGGCTGTCGCCGAACACGAGGGTTTTTCCATCTGGACTAAAGGCCATGGCGTTTGAGACGATAAATCCTGAATCCATTTTTTTCACAGAGAAATCTGGATTAAGTCTGTACAGGGATCCGCCAGGATTGTGATCGGTTGGGTCACGTGAGCCGCACCAGAAACGTCCCTGACTATCGCATTTACCATCATTGAGCCTGTTTTCCGGATATTCGGGCTCGGGATCCAGGATTAATTTTGTAGCGCCGCTGCTTAAGTCAATCTCACAAAAACCATTTTTCAAGGCACCAATCAGGTTGCCATTTTTTCTGAAAACAATAGAGCCAACATTTGTTGGCATCGTCCAGGTCGTGACCAGGCCCTCTGGCTCGAGCCTCTGTATGGCGGGCCGTCGCGTATCAACCCAGTAAAGTTTGTTTTCAGTTGGGTGCCATAGCGGGCACTCGCCCACCAGGTCATGCCCGTGGTGCGCTACACGAATTTCGTAACTACGTTTTCCCATGGAACGACTCCTTGAGTCCGGCTATTGTCATGTGTATTCAGTGGTCAATGCCGTGCAGCCAGGTCGAGGTTTTTCTTTTGAAACCTGTGCTTGCTCTTTTTTCCAGCCAGTAGCCGTAGTTTTCAGCGACAAGATCAAAAATTCCTTCTTCGTTTAGTTTGTCAGCAGCGTCCATCATCCAGTTAGGGTTGTGTAGCATCTCTCGACCGATAGCAACCAGATCAGCCTGGTTGTTTTGCAGAATGCTTTCCGCCTGATCTGCGTGGATAATCAGACCGACAGCCATCGTCATGATCTGGGCCTCTCGCTTGACGGTTTCTGCATGGGGCACTTGATAGCCATAATCAGGGCGATTTTCTCCGCTCGCTATGGAGTATTCCGCCATACCGCCGGAACTACAGTCAATCACATCGACGCCAAGCCCTTTGAGGCGTTTACAAAGTACAACGCTTTCCTCGATAGACCAACCAGCTTCATCAATTGCAGAAATTCTTACAAACAGCGGTTTATCAGCGGGCCACAAGGCTCGAACGTGTTCGACCGTTTCAAGCGTGAAACGCATGCGGTTTTCCATGGAGCCACCATACTGATCTGTTCTTTGATTGGCACGTGCGCTGAGAAACTGATGCAGTAAATAGCCATGCGCACAATGGATTTCGAGCACATCAAAACCCGCCTGCTGTGCGCGTAAAGTTGCCGCTCCCCACATTTCAATCTGTGCCCGGATATCGTTCACCGTCATTTCTTTGGGTGTGCTCGATTTCGCTGTGGCCGCGACCGCGCTCGGTCCGATCAACTCCCACTCCTCTTCATGGTCGACGCCTTTTTGTTCGGGACCTAGAGGGAGTCGTCCTTGCCACGGCAAAGAGTTCCTGGCTTTTCGTCCGGAGTGTCCAAGTTGAATCCCGATGGCAGAGCCTCGAGATTTCACAAAAGAGGTGATGCGCGACAGAGGTGCTATGAATTCATCTTTCCAGAGCCCGAGATCTTTTGGAGTTGTACAACCCCTTGGGTCTACTTTGGTTGATTCGACAAACACCAGACCTACACCGCCCACAGCAAATTTGCCGTAGTGCGCCAGATGCCAGTCTGTCGGGAAACCGTGATCCGCCTCGTAAGTCAACATGGGTGAGAGCACGACGCGATTCTTGAGGGTTAGACCTCGAATCTGGAGGGGGGAAAATAATTTGCTTTTCATGTTGTCTCCCTGCGCTTGAAGCGCATTTTTTTCGAGTATTGCATAAATACTTGCAAGAATGATAGTTAGGTGTTTGAATCAGTTTGCAATCTAAATGGCGTCAGACCAGTTTTGCAAATCAGGAGACAAAAATGAAAATCAAATATTTCAAACGACTGTTTGTTGTCTTGTTAGGCTTGATATTGCCGGTTGCGCAGGGGGCCGAGACTGCGGTTGCTTTTCCTGGTCAGGCTGTAAAAATCGTAGTGCCATATATACCAGGTGGTATCACGGACCTGCTAGGTCGTGCCCTGGCGAGTCGTCTGGAGCAGAAGTGGGGAAAATCTGTTGTCGTAGAAAATAAGCCCGGTGCCTCCGAGGCTGTTGGCGCATCCTATGTCGCTAAAAGCAAACCGGATGGCTACACACTTTTTATTGCCAGTGATGCTGCTTTTTTAGCCAATGGCTTGTTGCGTAAGGATTTGACCTACAACCCGGAAAAAGATTTTCAGCCCATCATGCGTTTAGCGCAGGGATTCGGTTTTCTGGTCGTGCGCCCCGATATTGCGGCACGTACTTTGAAAGAATTTTTGGACATGGCACAAAAAAATCCAGGCCAAGTGACTTTTGGCTCTGAGGCGGTTGGTAGCCCTTCGGAGTTTCGCATGCGTATTCTTGGCGGACTGTCTGGTGGCTACAAGATGAATCACATACCCTATAACGGAATGAACCCTATCGTGGTAGATATGCTTGGGGGACGAGTCGATAGCGCTTGGTTGCCACCACATCTGGCTAAACCACAAATAGAAGCGAAAAACATGATCCCCATCGCGACCAACGGTGCGCAGCGTAACTGGATGTTTCCGGATGTGCCGACCATGGTGGAGCAGGGCTATGTTGGTGCTGATCTGACCTTCAAAATGATGCTGGCGGCACCTGCTGGAACGCCACGCCTCATTGTCGATAAGATCGCCGATGATGTCAGGAGCATTATGAAAGATCCTGAGTTTGACAAGCAATTCGTCTTTATCAATGGTTATACAACGATTGCAGATAGCCCGGAAGGATTCCAAAAATATCTGGATGAGACAAGACCCGCGCTGGCTAAGATTGTCAAAGAAGCTGGTTTTGCATTGCAGTAAGCTGTGTTTTGAGGCTTAGCCTCAGGCTTTAAGAACGCTATATGTGATAAATACGTAGCCAATTCCCGATATATAGATATATAGTTCACGGATAAGATTCATAAAAATTATTACCGAGGAGACATCTCATGAGCGCAGACTCAGAAAAAAGTTCGCTAATCATTACCCGGCGCGATGTTTTGCGCAGTGCGGGTGGCCTGGCCGGCATCCTTGCTTTTGGTCAAGCCCCAGTATTTGCACAGGCCCAGCCACAAAAAATGATCGTGGGGCATATGAATCCCCTGCCTGAGTCTGGTTCTGTCTCAATGGACTGGTTTGCCAAAGCGCTTTCAGAGCGCTCAAAAGGCGAAATCGCAGCGGAGTTTCAGGGCGCAACACTGCTGACAAAAGAAATTGAAGTCATGAACGCAGTGAAGTCGGGCAATATTGCGATGGGCTCTCCTGCCGGAGGCGCTGCGAGCTTGTTCCCTGAGATGGGTGCGTTTATTGTGTCCTATCTGATCAGTAGTTACGAGCAGGCCTATTCGATCCTGAATGGCAAAGTGGGCGACCGGCTTGATAAGATTTTCCAGGAAAAATATGGTGTAAAAGTCATTTATTTTTATGACTATGGTTTCAGACATTTCTGGCTCAATAAGCGTCCGATCGAGCAGCCTAAAGATTTGCGTGGTATCAAGATCCGTGTGCAGCCCTCCAAGGTTTTCGCTGAGTGTGTAAATGGTCTGGGTGGTGTAGCCGTGCCCCTAGCATGGTCCGAGGTGATTACTGCGGCGCAACAAGGCGTGATCGATGGCGCAGATTTGCCTGTCGTGAATATGGTGCCGCTCAAGGCCTATGAGGTGTCGAAATACTTCTCCATGACCTATCATAATTACGGTGCGACGCTGGTTGGCATGAATCTAGGTATCTGGAATGGTTTGCGTCCAGATCAGCAAAAACTGATTATGGATACTGGGCGCGAGGCTCAAGGTGTGGTCAGGAAAATTACTGAAGATGTCGATAACCTTGCCTCTGCCAAGAAAATCCTTGAACCCTTGGGCATGAAGGTCAATGCTCCGGATCTCGGACCTTTCAAAGCGCTTGCGCAGCAAAAAATCTGGCCGCAGTACCAGAAGCAGTATGGTGCGCTGTGGGATGAAATCGTAGCGAGCAAATAACATGTCACGACTGATCGCAATCACCCCGAAATTCATCGTTGGGTTTCTGGTTCTGTTTGCGATCGGTGTCATGCTCTGTGGTGTTTTTTTACGCTACGTCATGTTGCCGATCACGGACTGGATCGATGTTGACCCCATTAATTTTTTCTGGGTCGAAGAGGTGGGTGAGCTCGCGCTGACCTGGCTTGTCATGATAGGTGCAGCGCTTGGCGTGGCAGAAAACAGTCACTTTGCATTAAATGTCTTTACACACAAGTTGTCTGAGCGTGCGCAACGCATCATGGCAACCTTCAATCAATTGTTGATCGCGGGCTTTGGTGGACTTGTCGCATGGATTTGCTACAAGCTGACTTTGCTCAATATCACGCTCTTGTCTCCTGCACTGGAGTTAAGTCTCGGTCTGTTTTATGTCTCAGCGACCGTGGGCGGCATATTGATGGTTTTCCATGCTTGTAATAATGCGCGGCGACTACAGCTTCCGGGTCAGTCTGTTCAACAAGCGGGTGGTCATTGATATGGTGTTAACAGTCATGGGCATCGTATTTGTATGCTCGCTTCTTATTTCTTTGCCCATTGTTTTCGCGCTCGGAATTTCCGCTGCGGTGGGTTTGTTACTGGGTGGTTTCCCCTTGCAGCAACTTGGCGCAAGTATGGTTGCTGCCTCGCAGAGCTGGGTGTTACTCGCAATTCCCTGTTTCGTGTTTGCGGGGAGTGTGATGGAGCGCTGCGGGATGTCACATGCGCTGGTGGAGCTCGCGCGCGCGCTCGTTGGCTGGTTGCGTGGTGGCCTGGGTATGTCGGTGATTGTGGTCTCGTACTTTTTCTCCGACATCTGTGGCTCGAAAATGGCCGAGGTCTCCGCGCTGTCCAGTGCTTTTATGCCGTCATTGAAAAAGTCTGGCTACCGTGCGGAAGATGCGGCCTCCCTGATCGCGGCAGGTACTGCCATGGGTATGCTGGTGCCTCCTGCTATTTTCATGATCGTGATTTCCGCAGTCACTAATCAATCTGCCGTCACACTGTTTCTGGCGGGCTTTATTCCTGCTGCGGTGATCGGCGTTTGTTTGTGTCTTTTGGTGCTGATTCAGGCGCATCTGCTGGGTTGGCCTAAAGACTCCCTCCCGAGTTTTAACCGACTCGTGACTGCTGCAAAAAATGCAGCCGTTCCCATGGTGATCCCTGTTGTAATTTTAGGCGGCTTTTATCTTGGGGCCTTTACCGCGACTGAGGCGGGGGCAATCGTTGCTCTTTACTCTTTGCTTGCAGCCAAGTTTTATTACAAAAATCTGCCTTGGCGAGATGTTTGTACGATTGCCTATCAAAGTGGTGTGACCACTGCGAGCGTCGTTTTCCTTCTTGCTGTGGCAACGGTGTTTCAGTACATCCTCGGTGTTTCAGGTGTACCTGCACTTCTTGCTACGGTACTGGAGCCGCTTGCGGTTTATCACTGGACTTTTCTGCTAGGCGTAGCGTTGATTACCATGCTGTTTGGTATGGTGCTCGAGGGTCTGCCTGCAGCGGTTGTTTTGATTCCAGTCGTTTATCCGATTGCTGTAAAAATCGGTATCCATCCAATCCACTTCGACATCGTGCAGACCGCAGCGGTCGGGATCGGTTTGTTTTTACCGCCGATGGGTGTGGGCTTGTTGATGGCGCTTAAATTCGCTCAGGTAGGTGTCTGGCAACACTGTAAGTTTTACTGGCCCTATATCTGCGCGCTGTTGTTCGGTTTGATGTTGATCATCACGATCCCTGAGCTCTCCCTTGCTTTGCCCAGAAGCGCGGGTTTACTGAAATAGCGCGAGATATCCTTTCTACTGGCTCAGCCTGACCTTCAAACAGGCTGAGCCAAATAGACTGAGCCAGTGCATTCAGGCTGGCTGAGCAAGTGTAGGGGCACTATCGGTCAGTGTCATGCGTCGCATATCCCGCTTGCAGTTCTTATCATCGTAGGGACGTGCCCGATGCATAGTGCAGCGGTTATCCCACATCACCAGATCGAATTGATTCCATTTGTGGCTATAGACAAACTCACGTTGCGTAGCGTGCTCGATCAGTTCGCGGATGAGGACCATGGCTTCGGGGCGAGGCATGCCGTGCACTGTACCGATGTGCGAGGCGAGATAGATTGATTTGCGATCGGAGCCAGGATGACGTCTGACGAGTCTTTGAGGTACGGGTGTGTAATTAATCAGCTCTTGTTCTGTGAAGGACTCAAAGCCTAATTGCGCACGTGAATATATCAAGGAATGATCGCAAACCAGAGACTCGATCTGTGCTTTCATTTTTGCGGGCAAACGGTCCCAGGCTGCACGCATGTCTGCGAACTCCGTGTTGCCGCCCTCGGCAGGGATGGCGCGCGCATGCAGCATTGAGTATTTTGCAGGTGTGGCTTTAAAACTGCTATCCGAGTGCCAGAGTAAATTGCCCAGATTAAACATTCGGCGTCGATCATCCAGAGCCATGATCGAGCCGTCTACATCCAGATTCGAAATGTCGTTCATCTGGTGATAGGGCAGGCGCTGTTTATGTACGTCGACGACTGCCCGTGTTTCTTCAAGCGGACCGAGTCTCTGGGCAAAGGCAAACTCCTGATCATCATTGAGCTCTTGCGCTGGAAAGACAACAACCGCGTAATGATCCATTGCGCGGTCAATCTCTGCAACTTGTGCGTCCGTCAGGGGTGCTCTGAGATCTATCTGGGTAATTTCAGCAACAAAATCAGACCCAATCGCTTTGATATGCATGGTGGTTGTCTCGTCCAGAAAACTAGTATTTTTCTATTTATCCGTAAATAATATAGCAATCCACAACCGTAGTCTGCTATCTTGACGCTCATGAGTTTTGCTCCCCTTGATGCGCCTGTTTTGTCCATCAACCCAACATTAAAGGTTTTGAACATGAAAAAAACGTTGCTCCAGCAATTTAAAAAAATGGGTGTTCTCACTGCTGGTTTGATATGCGTTTGGCAAGCTCAGGCACAACTTGCGCCGACAGCGGATCAGGTGGTTGGTGCGCTTGAAAAGCTAAATGGTGTGACGCCAGGTGAACGGCGCAATCACATCCTTGGGATCTGCGTCAAAGGCACTTTTGTAGGTGAAAAATCGGTCGAAGCTTTCAGTCGTTCGGCTTTGTTTTCCGGGGCAACGATTCCTGTGGTGGGTCGTTTCTCGCTGGCTGGGGGCAATCCCAAGGCCCCTGATAGTACCAAAAGTCCACGCGGGCTAGCGCTACAGTTTGCACTGCCAGGTAACAACATCCATCACTTCACGATGCTCAATGTACCGGTTTTCAGTGCTGCGACACCTCAGACTTTCTATGATGCCCTCATGTCTAATATGCCTGATCCTGCAACTGGCAAACCCGATCCTGAAAAGCAGAAAGCATTCAGAGAGACGCATCCCGACGCAAAACCGCTAGGCGAGTTCATGGCCAAGAACAATCCTCCCTCCAGTTACGCCAACAGTGATTTTTTCAGTATCCATACTTTTAAATTCCTCAATCAAAAGAATGAGACCACTTTAGTTAAATGGCAGTTTGTGCCCGAAGAAGGTGTGAAACGCTTAACTGATGCAGAGATGGCGAGTGCCCCCGCTCGTTTTCTGGATGATGACCTGATTGCTAAAACCGGTAAAGGCCCGGTACGCTGGAAAATGCTGCTGACTATTGGTGAACCCGGTGACGAGCAGACCAATCCAACAGTCTACTGGCCTGCTGAGCGTAAGAAAATCCAGGCAGGTGTTTTGACACTCACCTCGGCGACACCACAAAAAGGTGCTGACTGTGAAAAAATCAACTTTGATCCGCTTGTCATGAGTGATGGCATTGCGCCAACAGCGGATCCTGTTCTTAATTTCCGCTCCCCAGCCTATGCGAGTTCTTTTGGCAAAAGGCTGAGTGGGCAGTAAAACAACTGAGTCGGCTGTATTTATTTGCGTAACAGCGCAGCGATCAACTCCGGGTCATTGCGCTGATAGTGCATTTTTCTACTGACTGTGAGGCCTAATTTCTGGCGTAGTTTGACCATCATCACTGCATAAGTCCAGACCACACCGAAGGAGTCCAGAACAGGAACGCCCTCGATCATGTTGATGCCATTGTTATAGAGAAACTCAGACAGCACGCCTTCGGCCGGGATGAGGACGTCTGCGCCCTCTGCGATAGCCCGGCGGGCGGCGGCTTGAAAATATCCGATCAAAATTGCCGGATTGGCAAATGCTTCGGCCATTTCAGGCTCATTGAGTGCTGGCTCGATTGCGCGCGGTGTGATGACACGCTGGCCCAGACCGTGACTCTCGACAGACTGCCTGACGATCCAGGCGATACCCGGATCGTTGGCGATCGGGGCGCTTAGACGACCAATCGAGCACGACACCAGTAGCGTTGCCTCCGTAATTGAAACGACCGGAATATCCACGGCTGAGCGTAACTCTCGGATAAATGGTTCGCTGTAAGAGCCAACGATAAAGGCATCGAAACCCTGTTGCTCGGCACGTACCGCATTATCGAGGATTGGATCGAGAATCCTGTGGTGGGCAAACGCATTGGAGAGTGCGGCTGTGGGCGAGTGGCCGTGATAGGCGCCTTTGGGCATGCCGTGTACTTCAACTACAGCATCGCCACCGAGTACTTTTTTTGCATGCGATTCCAGCGAAGTTTTGTATGCACCGAGATCGTGCAGTTCGGTCATGGATTGATGCCAGATTTTCATTTTGTCTCCTGATGGGTTTTGTTGAATTATTTTCACTAACTATACCCATTTTCAAAACAGTTTCACTAGTAAAAATTGAGTTGACAAAGTTATCGCTGGATATGACTATTAATTAGATAAAAATATTCATCAATCAATTATAAAAATTAGTCAGACCTATCGTGTGGGTATGCAAACCTGTCGCGATAGAGTTTTAGGCTCGGGGCAGACATGAATCGCATTGGTATTGATGTGGGCGGTACTTTCACAGATATTGTGATGGTCGATGATGTGAATGGCAAAATCTGGTCGGCAAAAGTGCCCACGACGCCTGCCGATCGTGTCATCGGAGCAATGAACGGATTTCATAAAATTCTCGAGTTGAGCGGTAAGCAAAGCCAGGAAGTTGGTTTTATCGGCCATGGCACAACGATGGCAACCAACATGATTGTCGAAGGCCGAGGTGCAAAGACTGCGCTGATTACGACGAAAGGGTTTCGTGACATTCTGGAAATCCGTCGTGTGTCACGTCACGATCGAGCTGATTTGTATGACTTGCAATTCGAGAACCCCAAGCCTCTCGTTGAGCGCCGTTGGCGACTGGAGATCGATGAGCGTTTGCGTGCCGATGGCTCGGTCGAGGCTGCACTGAACCTCGATACTCTGAGGGTTTTAGCAAAAAAGATTGAGGCTTCGGATGTCGAAGCTGTCGCGATTTGTTATATGCACTCCTATGTGAACCCCGTGCATGAACAGCAAACGCTCGATGAACTCAGACGCTTATTGCCTGATCGCTTTATAACGGCTTCGTTTCAAGTCAATCCCGAAATGCAGGAGTACGAGCGTACAAGCTCGACGGTGATGAATGCGATGCTCGGTCCCGTGTGCGGTCGCTATATCCATCGTTTTGATCAGCAACTGCGCGAGGCAGGATTCGCTGGAGAACTGTTGTTCATGCAATCAAATGGTGGATTGGCTTCGGCTGAGGTGGTTGCAGCAAAACCCATTGTTTTGCTTGAGTCAGGCCCCGCTGGTGGTGTGAGTGCTGCGGTCCGTACGTCTGAACAAGCGCGGCTGCCTGGCGTGTTGCTCGGCGATATGGGTGGAACAACGTTTGATGTATCCTTGATCCGGGATGCCCGTCCGGAGATCAGGACGTCAGGGCTTTTGCATACCCATGCGGTCCGTGCACCAACCATTGATATCGATTCGATTGGTGCGGGAGGTGGTTCAATCGCCTGGATCGATCATGGTGGTGGTGTGCATATCGGACCTCAAAGTGCCGGGGCTGATCCTGGTCCTGCCTGTTATGGGCGAGGTGGTAAGCGCCCAACCGTCACGGATTGCAACCTGTTGCTTGGCTATGTCGATCCCGATTCGTTTCTCGGGGGAGAGTTCAAGCTCGATGTGCAGGCCGCACAGTCGGCCGTCGAGGAGCATCTGGCCAAACCGCTTGGCGTATCAGTGTTAGAGGCCGCCTGGACCGTCAGAGTGGTGGCCAATGCCCTGATGGCCCAGGCGATGCGGCTGATGACTGTCGAGCGAGGATTTGATCCAAGAGAGCTTGCTTATATGTGCTATGGCGGAGCGGGACCGGTGCATGCGATCGATCTGGCGCAGGAGCTGGAAATCAGTGAAGTCATCGTGCCACCTCTGCCCGGTTTATTCAGTGCTTTTGGAATGATCGTGGCAGATCGTTTGTTTGATGGTCAGACGGCTGTAGAAACTGAACTTGAGGCGATTGATATACAGCGTGTGATTGCGTTGTGCGAGGATCTCAGACAACAAGCGGTTAAGAGTTTTGGAATCGGACATGAAGCGCAAGATGTTACGTGTGTGTTCAGAGCCGATTGTCGCTATACCGGACAGCCTGCTGCCATATCGGTGGATATCGATGCTGCACAGTTAAGCGTAGCAAATAGTGCCGCACTGCTTGAGTCGATCCGTGCTGGTTTCGAGTCCAGCCATAAAAGAATGTGGAATTTCATCAAACCAGATCAGCCGATTGTGCTGGTGAATTTACGTGTGCAAGCCAAGGTGCAGTCTGGCTGGCGTGGCATCGTGCGTCAGTCTGGCGAGACTGACGCAATCGCCGCAACACCCTCGGGTCGTACCCGCCAAGTCTATGTCGATGGACATATGCAAGCCTTGCCAACGTATCAGCGTACGCAGCTTTCAGCGACTTCGGTGGTCGCGGGTCCTGCGATTATCGAAGAACAAAGTAGTTGCATCATTTTCAAAGCGGGCCAGACTGCTCGCATCGATGCGATGGGTAACCTGCGGATCGCGTTTTAGGAAAATCATGAAAACTATTGTTTATGAAATTTTGCGCAACTCGTTATACGCGATTGCGAGGGAAATGAAAATCGCCATGATGCGAACGGCTGCGAGCCCCATCATGCATCTGGGGGCGGATGCCTCAGCTGCAGTGTTTGATGCTCAAATGCAACTGGTCGCACAAGGCAATGACATTCCGACGATGCTTGGCTCTGCGGTCATCTCGACTAAAGTTTCGGTCGAGGCAATTGGTCGTGAAAATCTTCGTCCTGGCGACGTCATCATCAGTAACGACGCTTATCTAGGCGGTGGCAATCATCAGCCTGATATCCAGATTACACGCCCCGTGTTTTATCAAAACGAAATTGTCGCTTTTGTCATGACGCGCGGCCACTGGAATGATATCGGTGGTCAGGCACCAGGAAGCTATGCTTTAAATACCTGGGATATCTATGGCGAAGGGATTCGTATTCCGCCTGTATTGCTCTATCGCAATGATGAAATCGTGCGTGATGTGCAGAATATGATTGTGCAGAATACGCGAGATCCGGAAGGGCGTTTGCTCGATATACAGGCACAGTATGCCGGTACTTTTGTCGGTGACCAGCGGATTATTTCCCTGGTCAAAAAATATGGCGCCGATGCCTTGCGCGAGGCAATGGAGAGATCTCTGAATCATTCCGAGACACTGATGCGCGAAGCAATCCGCGGTATACCGGACGGCGTGTATGAGGCGGAAGATTTTGTCGAAGGTGTGCAGGCTACGGGCTGGTCTGGCGATCGGGTGACGATTAAAGTAAAGGTTACCGTCAAAGATGATCAGATTCATTTTGATTACAGCGGCACAGGCAAGCAGGCGCGAGGAGGGATTAATTGCCCGCTCGCAGTGACTTGTAACAGCACCTGGTTTACGGTCAAGGCCTTGACCGATGTCTCGATCCCAATCAATCAGGGTTGCTATCGTCCGATTACGATTGATGCACCTTTAGGCTCTATCGTGAACTGCACGTTCCCCGCCTCGGTGGTGAGTGGTAATACCGAGACCTCGCCGCGGGTCATCGATTTGTGTCTGAAAGCCTTGTCGCAAGCGGTCCCCGAGCGCGTCATCGGTCAAAGTAATTGCGCGGCTTGTTCGGGTGTTTTTGGCGGTCGTGACCCGGATGAGAATCGTGTGCGCAGAACGGGTAAGGAATTTATTAGCCTGGTTGAGCCGCACGGCGGCGGGATGGGGGCGCGCGCCACACGCGATGGCGTCAATGGAATCCGGGTCTATGTGGGTAACGCAGGTGCGTTGCCGATTGAATTTATCGAGCAAACCATGCCCATCATGGTCGAGGGCTGGGAGTTGATTCCCGACAGCGGCGGAGCGGGCAAGTGGCGTGGTGGCCTGACAGCCAGACGCACTTATCGGGTTGGGTTTGATGAAGCGACCGTTACTGTGGCTGGAGAGCGCGGCGAAGCGGCGCCAGAGGGATATTTTGGAGGGCAGGCTGGAGGCTTATTTGAGTGCCAGATTATTAGTCCGGATGGTTCGACACAAAAAATGCCAAGCAAAGGTGCAACGGCAATCGTGCATCGTGGTGATCGCGTATTGCTTCAGCCTGCCGGCAGTGGTGGCTATGGTGATCCAGCCGAGCGTCCTGTTGAGTTGATAGAGGCGGATTTGCTGGATGGCTACATTACAGTGCAAGCCGCGCGTGAACACTATGGCTATAAAGGATCGGTCAAATGAGTCGGCCACTGCCTCTTGCTGGAGTGTGCGTGGTAGAAATCGGCCATAGTCTGGCTGCGCCCTATGCCGGGCAGATCTTTGCCCATCTGGGTGCGCGCGTCATCAAAATTGAAAACTCTAAAACCGGCGATTATGCGCGGGGTTGGGGACCGCCTTTTATTGAAGGCGCCTCCGCCTTGTTTCATGCAATGAATCATGGCAAACAAAGTATTCAGGCGGACTTTAGTGATGAGGCCTGTATCCAAAGCGTCAGGACGCTGATTATTGAACAAGCTGATGTGGTGATTCAGAATCTCAAGCCTGGCAGTCTTGAGCGCAATGGCTTGGGCGCAGATACCTTAACGCAGACAAAGCCCTCACTGATCTATTGCAATCTGGGCGCTTTTGGTGCGGTCGGACCGTTACGTGAAAAACCCGGCTATGACCCGCTGGCGCAAGCCTATAGCGGCATCATGAGTGTGCTTGGTAATGAAGGTGATGCGATGAGCAGAGTGCCTGTTTCCTTGAATGATATGGGTACGGGGATGTGGACCGTGATTGGTGTGCTTTCTGCGTTACGTTCACGAGACGCAGACCCTGAGAAAAAGGGACAGATTGTAGATGTCTCTCTTTATGAAACCGCGCTTGCCTGGATGACCGTGCCCTTATCAGATAATCTTGCCGGGGCTGCACTGCCCGCGCGTAATGGCTCGGGCAGTCCGAATATCGTTCCCTATCAAGTATTTACTTGTGCAGATGGCGACATACTTGTGGCAGCAGGCAATGATGTGTTGTATGCCAAGCTCTGTCGGGCGATGGAGTTGCCCGAGTTGGCGACAGACCCTAGATTTATCACCAATGGTGGTCGCGTTGAGCATCGCGTTGCGTTGATCGAATTGCTCCAGAAACGTTTTAAAGCTTTGAATTCTGAGCAGTGGTTAAATTTGCTCGAGGCAGTCTCTATCCCCTGTGGACCGATTCAGACCGTCGATCGCGTCATTGCTAATGCGCAAACCAAGGCACTTGATATTTTGCGCACCACACCTGATGGCAAAGCCACCACGGTTGCCTTGCCGATTTCCTTTGGCGGTCAACGCCCACCTTTACCGGGCAATACCCCATTGCTGGGCGAACACAATCATTTATTAAATACCTCTGATCAAAATTCCAGTGTGGAGAAATAATGGCAGCCCCCCGGATCGACCTTGAGCAATCCTATGAAACACTCGCCTTGTCATCACCCTTTGAGGGTTTACTGGTTGTACAGCTTAATCGCCCGCACGTAGCCAACGCACTCAATACCCAGATGGGCTATGAATTGATTGACGTGTTTGGCAGGCTCGAGTCGTCGCCGGAGCAATTTCGTTGCGCGGTCTTGACCGCTGCTGGCGAGAAAATTTTCTGTGGTGGCGCTGATTTGAAAGAGCGTGACGGAATGACTGATGAGGACTTCAATACGCAACACTATCTCTTCGAGCGTATGGCGCGCATCATTTATGATTGTCCGATTCCCACCATCGCGTGCGTCAATGGTGCGGCGATTGCCGGTGGACTTGAGCTTGCGCTAGCTTGTGATTTCATTATTGCAGCGGACCATGCGCGTTTTGGCTTTGCCGAGGTCAAGCGTGGCATCATGCCGGGTGGTGGTGGCACTCAGCAATTACCGCGCGCGATCGGCGTGCGACGGGCCAAAGAAATTATCTTCACAGGCGATATGTTTAACGCCGAAGACGCAATGCGCTTTGGTTTGCTCAATCATGTTTATCCTCAGGCCGAGCTGCTGGAGCAAACGATGAGTCTGGTTAAACGTATTCTGGCCAATGCACCGGTCGCCGTGCGTCAAGCTAAAAAGTCCATCACCTTTGGGTTACAGATGGATATGCGAACAGGTATGTTCTTTGAAGTCGAGGCCTATAGTCGTTTAGTGGCGACTCAGGATCGTATGGAAGGCATTAAGGCTTTTAATGAAAAGCGTCCACCAAAATTTGTAGGAAGGTAGTTCAATCGTTCATCAATAGGAAAGGAGATAATCATGAAATATATAAAAAATATGCATGAACAAAAAAGACGTAACCTGTTGCTCGGTCTCACATTGACTGCCGCCATGGGTGTGGCACCCTTTGTCGCACAAGCACAAACAGCAGCAGCCTGGGTGCCGACAAAACCCATCAAAATGATTGTCCCTTATCCGCCAGGAGGTGGCTCGGATGTCATCACGCGGATTGTGGTGTCAGCGCTCGGTGACAAACTTGGTCAGCCTGTGATTATCGAAAACAAGGCTGGTGCGAATGGTTCGATCGCGACGGAATTCGTTTTTAATGCCGAGCCTGATGGCTATACGCTGCTGATGTCTAGTGCCGACACCTATTCCATGTATCCCGCGCTCTATCCGAACGCTAAATTTGTATCCTCACAGTTTGTACCGGTCGCTCCCGCGGCAGAAGTGAACTTTGTGCTGATGGGGCGTCCAGGCCTGCCGGCAAAAACGCTGACGGAGCTGGTAGATCTGGCAAAAAAACAAAAACTCACTTATTCAAGCTGGGGTAATGGTAGTGCGGGTCATATCGCAATGTCGCAGTTTTTGCTCGTGACCAAAACCGAGATGTTGCATGTCCCGTACCAGGGAGCCGCACCGGCTGCGCAAGCGGCTATGGCAGATCAGGTGGATTTTGCGATGGTCCCGGCGCCGATGGCTGGTGGCTTTAAGTCCAAGATGATTCCCTTTGGCGTAGCGTCTAATAAGCGTATCGATCTGATCAAAGAGATCCCAACGCTCACCGAGATCGGTGCCGAGGTTAGCGCGCCTTCCTGGGTTGGAATTCTCGCTCCGCCGAAAACTCCACAAAATGTTGTCACGACACTTGCCAAGGCTTTTATCGACACGATGAAAAATCCTGAAGTCGCTAAAAAGCTCAACGATGCCGGTCTCGTCCCGCTTTACGGTTCGACCCAGGAGTTCGCAGACTACATTACCAAAGATTACGCTTTTTGGGGTAATCTGATCAGAGCCGCTGGTATTAAAGTTGACAACTGATGTCTGTTTGACTCACTGATATCTGCTCGTTTGAAAAAGGTCCTGTGCAGTGATTGGCAGGACCTTTTCTTTCTATTTATCGATAAATAAGGTTGCTTGCATGACGCTCGAGTTCTTTGCTTTTGATACGCCAAATGGCCGAAAAATCTCAGTCGCACTCGAAGAGATGGGGCTCCCGTATGTAGTGAAATCGATCAACATCACGAAGGACGAGCAATTTAGTCCTGAGTTTTTAGCTATTAGCCCTAACAATAAAATCCCGGCGATTATCGATCCGGATGGACCCGAGGGTAGGCCAGTCAGTGTTTTTGAGTCGGGCGCGATCCTGATTTACCTGGCTGAGAAAACCGGTCGGTTTTTACCCAAAACGGGTGCTGCGCGCATCGCAGTGTTTGAATGGCTGATGTTTCAGATGGCTGGTTTTGGCCCAATCCCAGGTCAGGTTCATCACTTCATCGGATTGGATAACGAAGAAGATAAGCGTTATGGCCTGAAGCGTTTTATGAATGAAACGCGGCGCTTATATGGCGTGATGGATAAGCGGCTTGCCACGCATGACTTTTTCGCAGGTGATATTTCGATTGCGGATTTTGCAATCCTGGGTTGGGTCTGGAGGCACCCAAGACACCAAGTTGACCTCCAGGATTATCCTCACGTTAAACGCTGGTACGAGAACATGATGGGCAGGCCGGCAGTTCAGCGTGGCTTTGCTGTCGCTTTGAAATAGCCCAAGGCTAGCCCCGGGAGTCAGGGCAAACTCGAGAGTGCGGACTCGCAGCTTGAGCTCAGCCCTGAACCTCACGAAAAATCGATAAACCTCCCTATAATGAATAGAAATCTTGCCTAAGATCCAATGACTATTCAAACTCTTCACCGTTTGACCAGCACCCGACGCAGTCAGCGCTCCAACTATCAGTTGGGCGCTTATCTGGCTTTCGTTGCGGGCGCAGTCAATGCTGGAGGTTTCATGGCGATTGGTCAATATACCTCCCATATGACGGGTATCGTCTCAAGCATCGGTGATCACTTTGCTTTGGCGAGTTTGTTGCCCGTGCTGGGCGGACTTTCCATGCTGGCCTCTTTTATCTTGGGTGCAGTAGCGACCGCTATACTTGTTAACTGGGGCCGTCGCCACAAAGTTCATAGTGAATTTACGCTGCCGCTTTTACTGGAAGCGATCGTTTTACTCTTGTTTGGTCTGGCGGGTGCTTACCTGCATTTATACAAACCCCTGACAGTACCGACGATTGCATTAATGTTGTGTTTTGTGATGGGTTTGCAAAACGCCATCATCACTAAAATTTCAAAAGCGGAAATCCGTACGACGCATATGACAGGGATCGTGACAGATATTGGCATAGAGCTCGGACGCTTAATGTATTGGAATAAATCAATTGAAGGTAATCAAACCCATCTTGTAGTGGCTAATCGTAAAAAGCTCACGGCTCATTTGCTGATTTTTGGTATGTTTTTATCCGGAGCAATCGTGGGTGCCGTGAGTTTTAAAACTACAGGATATATTTCTGTTGTACCGATTTCGATCTCTCTGATTATTATTTCTTCATTGCAAATCTATCGGGATTTGAAGCGTTTTGTCAAAAATAGATATGCAGTGTCTCATAACACCCGTTGCGTAAAAATGGATAGCAAATGAAGCTCGACAAACGCATCACCAATCGTGAATTCAAGTTGTTGCTCAAACCTGAAGGGCTTGACCGCCGCATTCGTATTGAACAACTCAGCTCGTTGCTGGTAGCATTTTGTAAAAAATTCGATGTTGATTTTTTTCATCTCGATAATGCGAATACAGGTCTGCGCAATGTCTATTTTTACGATACGCCTGGTGAGCATTTCAGACGCAACAATTTGATTTTGCGTGTGCGTGAGTCGCGTCAGAATGTCTGGGTCGATGATTGGTGTGAAGTAACGCTCAAATGCAGGGCATCATCTTTAAAAGACTCACTGAACTATAGTCCGACCCCCAATGTATCCCATAAGTCACGTCTGCGACTTAAGGAGGAGATCCTCAGAGGCGATGGCCTGGGGACTTCACGTAATATTTATTCTAACAATGCAATCCTGGATACGGTGCCGATTGACAAGGTCTTCGAACGTAGTCTTGGAAGCATTACGGAGTTTTTCCCTGACATAAAAAAACTGGATGCTGAAGATGATTTGCCCGTCAGGATTGTTGGCGGCAAGACTAATAAAATTCTTGAGGCTTGCTTGCCACTTGGTAACCTCGCGTTTGGAGTAAATGTACAAGCGCATTGCGATATCGGGATCTGGATGCGTAGTGTGGGCGACCCTATTATCGGCGAGCTCGCTTTTTCTTATCGTGTGAACTCATTAAACCGCGATGACACCAAGGCTCATAAAAAAGCGAACAAATTTTTCAAACAGTTGCAATTTGCTATTCCTGACTGGCTGGCAAGTGGTTCGACTAAAACCGCGTTGATTTACGGAATACCAGAATGAGTGCAACCCCAGAGGATTCGTCTGGAGAGCCTAACCTGAGCGTGTCCGCACCGAGCGCAACGCTATGGCAGCTTTTTTACGAGTTCCTGTTAATCGGTGCGGTCAGTTTTGGTGGCGGGATCGTCGCATATGAAAGAATCCTGTTGATAGAAAAGCGTAAATGGCTGACGGTCGATGAGTTTATGGCTACGCTTGCGATTAGCCAGACCATGCCTGGACTCAATTCTGTCAACCTGGCAGTCTTGGCTGGCAATCATGTCAGAGGAACCATGGGTGCTATTGCTGCGAGTTGCGGATTGCTGATTCCAGGTATGGTTTTTGTGCTGGTGGCCGGAGTTGCCTATAGCGCAGGAGAAGATCATCCCTTGGTGAATATTTTGCTTTCAGGCGTTGCGGCCGGTGCGACAGGATTGCTCGCTGCGATTACGTTCAAAATCGGGGACAACCATTTCCGGCACTTCAAATCGTTAGTGATTATTGTTGCTACATTTTTTTTGATGAGTTTTTTAAAACTTTCACTAGTCTGGGTGCTAGTGATCATGGGGCCCATTTCTTTATTTTTATACCGGCCACAGCCGCAGCAAAAGCCCTTTGAACAGGACTCCAGCTCATGAGCGCGTTGCTAAACCTGGCGTTAACTTTCGGAATGCTTTCCTTATTAGCGGTTGGCGGAGGCACGGCTGTATTACCTGAAATGCAGACGGTGCTGGCCCAGCAGTTCGATATTGATCACACCGCGTTTGTGCATATTTATAGTATTGGTCAGCTAGCGCCCGGCCCCAATATGATGATGGTGCTGGTATTTGGTTTTCAGGTGGCGGGTATGCTGGGTGCCGCTGTTGTATTACTTTCATTTTTCCTGCCTTCGAGTATTTTGTGTTTGTGGGTCGGTCGACTATGGGACAGGATTGGCGAGCGCCCCTGGAGGCGGTCTGTACAAAACGCTCTTGAGCCAATATCCATTGGTTTGATGTGCTCGGGTGTGTATGCTGTCGCTAAGGCTGCTGTGATCGGACCTTTGACGCTCAGCATGGCAGCGGTGACCTTGGTTGTGATTCTATTTACCCGAGTCAATCCTGTATTCATGATCCTCGGAGCCGGTGTCGCCGGTGCAGCGCTGATGCATTTTTTCGGCTTTAAATGAGCTGGATTGACACCCACAAAGAAGGCGTGACGCTGTTGTTACATTGCCAGCCCGGGGCAAAGGTTTCGCGCGTCGTGGGCGAACACGGAGAACGTCTCAAAATATCCCTGAATGCACCCGCAGTCGACAATAAAGCGAACGAGGTATTGGTTTGCTGGCTGGCGGATTGCTTGTCGATACCCCGCAAACAGATTGAAATACTCTCAGGCCAAACCAGTCGGCAAAAACGCGTGCTGATCCGCGCTGTGACTCTCGAGAAAACACGTCTATTGTTGCTGACAAGCGTTTAGGCGTTGACAGTCAGAGTGCCAGGCAATATAAAGAGAAATCAAGATCCTGCTGCATGCAAGGCGGGGCAACTATAACAATCGGGTGAGAGACATGACAGGCAGTCAAACTGCCGCCGGGGCGCAGCTTTTGCAGCGTTTTCGTGCGCGAGCGGTATCCTTTTCAAAACCACGCTTATTTAGCGCGGACATATTGCTACAGTTTGCCGAGGTACCCGCCATTGTGCGGGTACGGCAAGGCAGTGTGACGGAAATTATCGACCACAGAGTGCCCCTGCAGTCATCGGACTTCTCCATCAAAGGTACCGCACAAGGTTGGACTAAATTCTGGCAAGCCATGCCTGAAGCTGGTTGGCACGATATCTTTGCCCTGAATAAGCGTAAAGAGTTTGTGATTGAGGGCAATCTGCAGCCGCTCATGGCGCATTTGCAATACGTAAAAGACCTGTTGGCTTGTGCCCGGGAGGAGTCGGCATGACGGTTGCACTCGAACCCATCATTGGGCGCTACACCTCTTTTGATATCGAGGGTAAGCGTTGCCGCGTATATTTTGAAGAAGCGGGCAGTGGTATTGCGCTCGTATGCCTGCATACGGCTGGTGCAGATAATCGGCAGTATCAGCACCTGATGAATGACCCGGAAATCACTTCACGCTTTCGTGTGATTGCTTTTGATATGCCCTGGCATGGCAAATCCTATCCTCCCGCAGGATTCCAGGACACCGAATATCGGTTGTCCACAGCACTCTATGTCGAGACAATTATGTCGTTTTGCCGAGCGCTTGAGCTCGAGCGTCCGGTGGTGATGGGCTGCTCGATTGGTGGACGGATAACCTTACAGCTCGCACACCTGCACTCTGACAAGTTTCGCGCCTTGATTGGTATCGAGGCGGCTGACCATCAGGAACCCTGGTACGACACGTCATGGCTGCATCGTGGCGATGTCCATGGCGGGGAGGTTTGTGCGGCGCTGGTATCCGGTTTGGTCGCGCCGCAATCGCCTGAGGTGCACCGCCACGAAACGCTCTGGCAATACATGCAAGGCGGTCCTGGAATATTCAAAGGCGACTTGTATTTTTATCGGGTAGACAGTGACTTGCGCGGCAAGCTGACAGGTATCCGTACCGATCTTTGTCCGCTCTATCTGCTGACGGGTGAATATGATTTTTCGTGTACGCCTGAGGATACGATTCGAACGGCAGAGTCCATACCTGGTGCCAAGGTCACTGTGATGAAAGAGTGCGGTCATTTTCCGATGAGCGAAAATCCCGAGCGGTTCAGAGAATATCTTTTGCCTGTCTTGAAAGAAATCGCAGGTTAGCGACGCGAATAGTTTAAAAAATAAATCCTTAATAATCTGGAGACAAAGATGAAACTTAGATATCTGGCAGGTGTGGTTGCATGTATGGGTGCTTTGGCGTTGCAGCAAGCCGCAGCGCAAGAGGTTTTAAAAATCGGTGCGTTGGTGACCCTGTCCGGCTCAGGCGCAGCCTGGGGTCAAGGGATGAAAAACGCCACCGAACTGGCTGCAGACAAAGTCAATGCCACCGGAGGTCTTGAGGTCGGTGGTAAAAAATATAAAGTAGAAGTCATCCCTTACGACGATAAATATCAGTCCAACGAAGCGGTCACGGTTGCCAACCGATTGATTTTCGAAGACAAGGTCCAGTACATCATCGGACCGGTCGGCTCAGCACCTGCTCTCGCTATCCAGCCTATTACCGAAAAAAACAAGGTAATGATTTTTACGCTGGGCTTCACAACCAAAGCGCTAGGAGCAGACAAGCCTTTCAGTTTCCGTCCGCCCGTCACCACAGCCGAAGTCGCACAGCCTCAGATCGACTGGTTGGTTAAAACTCAAGGCATCAAAAAAGTCGGCGCATTGTTCCCTAATGACGAAACAGGTCAATCTATCTCCAAAGATCTCGAGGTCGCCTATAAAAAAGCCGGTGCTGATATGGTGGCCAAAGAGTTTTTTGAACGCGAGCGAGTCGATTTTGTCCCATTGTTAACCCGTATGCTGGCTCGAGGGATTGATACGATCGAACTGGATGGTAATTCGCCCACCACGTCTGGTCTGATTCTTAAACAAGCTCGAGAGCTCGGCTTTAAAGGAAAAATCGTTCGCACTGGTGGTCCGGCAACACAAGAGATTATTAACGTAGCTGGCAAAGCAGCCGCAGAGGGAATGTTTGTCCATACACCGATCAATCCCGAGCAGCCCTCCACTAAAGAGTATGTGGAGCTGTATGCGGCTAAATACAAAACACCACTCAACGGTTTTAGTCCCTCTTTTTACGATGCAACCAATATGCTGTTTGAGGCAATGCGTCGTGCAGGAACTGTGACGGATACCGATAAGGTGCGCCTTGAGCTCGAAAAAATCAAAGACTTCAAGGGTGCGCTCGGTACCTTGAGCTGGACTGGTCAGGAAATGTACGGCATCAACCATCAACTCAATGCGCCCTTCTTTATTGCGGAAGTCAAAAACAGCGCTGAAGTGATTCGCGCGCGTTGCACCGTGGCTGGCTGTGAATAAGTCTGCTATGTCCGGTTTGGAGCAACTGCCGGTTGTGCACGAGATGGCGGATTTCGCCATCCAGGCACGCTGGCAGTCTTTGCCTGAGCAGGTCAAACGTGAGGCATCCCGCGCCTGGTTGAATTGGGTTGCCTGCACAGTCGGGGGCTCCACCATGCCTTCTGTCGATGCCGCGGTTAAAGGCCTGTTAAGCATGGGCGCCGGTCAGGTTCCTGTGCTCGGTCGCGTTGAACGCCTGAGTTTGCCTGATGCGGCACTAATCGGTAGTCTGAGTGCTGCAGCGCATACGTTTGATGACACACATCTTTCCACGATTACCCATCCGACGGGTCCTGTCGCAGCCGCCTTACTCGCCTGTGCGCATCAGCTGGGTGATATCGGTCAGCCTGTGGCTGGCGAAGATTTACTGGCGGCACTCGCTGTTGGTATTGAACTTGAGTGTCGCGTAAGTTGCGCGATTGCACAGGCAGGTGCTCACCAGGGTTGGTACATGACCGGTTTGTCCGGTGGTATTGGTGCAGCCGCTGCGGTCGGGCGACTGCTTAAGCTGACTGCACAGCAAATGACCTATGCGCTAGGTTTGGCCGCGATGCAGGCGAGCGGTACACGCGCCACGCATGGCAGTATGGCGATTACCTTTGTGCCAGGCATTGCCGCACGTGATGGTCTGGTCGCCGCCTTTCTGGCTGCCGCAGATTTCAGTTGCAGTGCGATTGCCATTGATGGGCGTAATGGTTTGTTGCAAGTGCTCACCGCGGGTCATGACGCGAGCCAGATTCGTGCAGAACTTGGTACGCGCTATGAAATGCTGAATAATGCCTACAAGCCTTATCCTTGTGGCATTGTGATTCATCCCGCAATCGATGCCTGTTTGCATCTTGTTCGTGCGCAACAGCTTGATTTCCAGGACATAGCGCTCGTTGAGTTACGGGTACATCCTGACGCGTTGAATCTCTGCTGGCGTAAATTGCCTGAGAATGTTCTGGACGCACAGGTCAGTCTGTATCACTGGGTTGCAGCCAGTCTGGTTTTTGGTCGTGCAGGTGTGCCAGAGGGGGAGCTTGCTGCTGTCATGCACGCTGACGTCAGAGCCTTGCAGGAGCGCGCGCAGGCGCAACCAGACACCTCGATGGGTAGCAATCAGGCGCTAGTGATTGTCCATTGCCGCGATGGCAAAAAACTCGAATACAAAACCGAAGACGTCATAGGCAGCGTGACCAATCCAATGAGTGATCAACAACTGAGCGAAAAGTTTCTTGGCCTTGTGTCACCTGTTCTGGGTCCAAGACGAGCGCAGGTGTTACTCGATAAATGTCTGAATATGAACGATGTCCGTGGCGTTGCAGAGATATTGCAGCTTGGCGCGCAATAATAATTAAGGAGACGTTTTGGACTGGAGCTTGTTAATTACACAAGCCACGATTAATGGCTTGATCGTGGGCTTGCTCTATTTGCTCATGGCGGTTGGCTTTACGCTGGTATTTGGCATTATGCGTATGGTGAATTTCGCACATGGCGAATTTTATATGCTGGGTGCCTTTGGGGCTTATTTTTTTACAACTGCGCTTCATTTGCCTTTTCTTGCAGCCGTGGGCCTGACCTTTGCCGGGTCGATTGTTTTTGGTGGGCTGCTTGAATGGTTGATCCTCAAACCTTTCCGTCGTGACGAACTCAACGGGATGATCGTGACCATCGGCATGGCCATGATTTTGCAAAATCTGGCGCTGATGGTTTTTGGTCCCGACCCACTGTCAATGCCTGCAGTAGCTGAGGGTACCTTACAGATTGCTAGCATCGTGATTCCTAATTCGCGTGTGTATGTCGTTGGTTTCGCCGGGCTTGTGCTTGCTTTGCTTTATGTGTTTTTAAAGTATTCCCGCCCCGGTCGGGCGTTGCGTGCAGTGGTGGAGGATTTTGAGATCGCCTCTATCCAAGGTATCCGTGCGCGTATTTACTATCCTCTGGGGTTTGGTCTTGGTGTTGGCCTCGCCTCGGTAGCCGGTGCGTTGATGGCACCGCTTTTTTCGGTGTCGCCGTTTGTTGGAGCAACGCCTTTGCTCAAGGCTTTCATCGTCGTCGTACTAGGTGGACTGGGAAGTATTCCGGGCGCGGCCTTTGCCGGTATGGTGCTAGGGTTGATTGAAAGTTATGCGAGTCTGTTTTTCAGCAGCAGTACCGCTGATATGGTGATCTTTGGGGTGGTCATGATCATGCTCGTGATGCGGCCCAAGGGTTTGCTTGGCAAGGGGGAGATTTGACGATGGCCAAGCCTCTATATTTCGCCCAGGCGGGCGACTCAAAACAGCGATATTGGCTCGGTTTGCTCGCGCTGATTGCGCTGTGGCCCTGGTTTTCCGGTCCTTTTGTATTGCACCTTGCTATTCTGACCTGCCTGAATATCCTGATCGTGAATGGTTTGGCGATCGTAGGGCGCTCAGGCCAACTCTCCTTCGGCCACGCAGCGTTTGTTGCGGTTGGAGCTTACGTATCGGTATTGCTGTCCTCCGCACTGGGATGGAATATTTTCCTCTCCGGATTGACCGGTATAGTCATTGCTGCCTTGTTTGCAGCGATTCTTGGCTGGGTTATTCTTAGATTGAAAGGCGTGTATTTTGTTTTAGTCACGTTTTCTTTTGGTGAATTAATGCGCCTGGCTTTGCTTGACTGGTCTGAGTTGACGGGCGGGGCAAACGGAATCGCCAACATCAAGCCTGCCGATATTTTTGGTTTTATTTTCGATACTCGTGCGCGTTTCTACGGCTTGGCTTTAGTCGTAGCGATTGTATCGATCTGGTTGATGAAAAAATTATTTTCTTCCCCACTCGGACAGTCGATTGATGCGGTGGCGGATAATCCCGCCCTGGCCGAGTCAACGGGTCTGAGCGTTCATCGCATTCAGTTAGTCGCATTTGTGATGGGCTGCGCTATGGCGGCTTTGGGAGGCGTATTACAAGCCCGCTATATCGGCTTTATTTCACCCGAGTCCTTTAACCCTGGTTTGTCGGTCGCCTTCATTATCATGCTGGTGATTGGTGGCCGTAAATCTGCCTGGGGACCACTGGTAGGCGCATTGGTCCTGACACCTTTGCCGGAGCTCTTTCGTGGTGCTGTTCAGACGCAGCATATTTTTTACGGAGCGGCATTGATTTTAATTTTAAGATTCATGCCTGGTGGTTTGATCAGCCTGTCTGAACGTTTTAAACGAGCTAAAGGAGCGCCGCGATGACGTTGCAATCAACCACCACTGCCGCAGCAGAAGAGGTGTTACTGCAGGTTAACCAGTTATCTCGTAATTTTGGCGGGCTTGCTGCGTTACGCGATGTCAGTTTCAGCGTGTCGCGCGGAGAGATTGTCGGACTGATTGGACCGAATGGTGCGGGTAAAACGACAGCTTTTAATGTCATCAGCGGCACGATGCCACCGTCCTCGGGGACGGTCATCTTTGATAATCAGGATATATCGGGAGGTCCTCCAAGCAAAGTGGTCGTAGGCGGCTTAGCCAGAACCTTCCAGTCTACGTCTACTTATCCCGAGGTCAGCGTTGCGGAAAATATTTACCGTGGAATGCTGTCTCGCCTGGAGGGTACAACCGTTGCCAGGATTACGGGTCGTCGCACAGGGTTGTTGCGAGTGGATCAGGTGCAAAGAGAAATCGATGCGATTCTGACGCAAGTGGATATGCAGGCTTGGCGAGAGGTGCCTGCAGGATCCCTGGCGTATGGTTTACAGAAAAAACTCGGCATTGCTGTCGCGCTAGCTAGTCGACCCACCATCCTGTTGCTGGATGAGCCTGCAGCCGGTTTGAATCACGAGGAATGCAACGAGCTTGGACGCCTGCTGAAACATCTTCAGCAGGAGTATGGTCTGACTTTATTGCTGGTTGAACATCACATGGCGTTGGTGATGGATTTGTGCGAACGTATCGTTGTGCTGGTGCAAGGTGAAAAGATTGCCGAAGGCACGCCCTTGCAGATCAGAGAAAACCCCGCAGTCATCGAAGCCTACCTCGGAGCACCAGATTATGCCCATGCTTGAGGTGGAAGCTCTTGTCGTGCGCTATGGTCCGCTCGAAGCGGTGCGTGGCATTAGCTTCATTGTGCAGACAGGCCAGATTGTCGCGCTCATTGGCTCCAATGGGGCGGGTAAAAGCACCACGCTTAAAGCCTTGATGGGCTTGGTTGAGCTCGCAAGCGGCTCAATCACCATGCAAGGTGTGCTGCTTAATACTGAGGCCTCGGCCAATCGCGTCGCACGCGGCTTAGCCTTGTCGCCCGAGGGACGTCGCTTGTTTGGCAGAATGACAGTGCTGGATAATTTGCTGGTAGGTGCCCATACGGTTCGCGCGAGCAGTGAAGTTCAGGAATCCCTCAAAGAAATTTACGCCTTGTTTCCTCGTGTTTATGAACGTCGTGATCAGCTTGCAGGCTCCTTGTCTGGAGGTGAACAGCAGATGGTCGCGATAGGCAGGGCCTTGATGGCGCGGCCTAAACTACTGATGCTTGATGAGCCCTCCCTGGGAATTGCACCGAAAATCGTGGCTGAGATTGCAGCAGCCATTGAGCGCTTGAATCAGCAAACCGGGATGTCGATTATTCTGGTTGAACAAAATGCCCGGCTAGCTCTTAAGCTTGCACACCAGGCCTATGCGCTGGAACACGGAGAGATTGTTCGGACTGGCAAAGGGGCCGAGCTGTTGGCTGACCCCTTTGTCCGTAAGGCTTACCTGGGAGTGTAAGCGGACTGCTGCGTTACTGCTCGACGGTAATCTTTGAGTCTTTAATCACCTTGCCCCAGATGTCGTTGTCGCGTTTCAGAATCGGGCCGAGCGTATCAGCGCCGGCAAAGGTTGCTTGCAAACCCATGCCCTCGACTTTGGCTTTGTTTTCTGGCGTATTCAACAAGCGAACAATCTCGCCAGAAAGTTTGTCCACGATAGGTTTTGGCGTTTTACTTGGTAAAAAGAAAGCAAAAAAACCATAGGGTTCAAAGTCTTTGTACCCGAGTTCAGTAAAAGAGCGGATGTTTGGCAATAGGTCCGAGCGTTTTTCACCTGTCGAGGCCAGGATTTTAATTTTGTCAGACTTGATCTGAGCGCGCAGGTTACCCACATCGATAAAGGCTGCATCGAGCTGGCCGCCAAGCAGGTCGCTCATCTGTGGCGCACCACCTTTGTAAGGAATGTGAGTCAGATCAAGACCCGCCTGAGCTTTGAGCATCTCGCCATGAATATTTGAAGACGTGGCCGCTCCGTAGGAGCCGTAGCTATATTTGCCAGGATTGGCACGGACGACTTTAATGAATTCTTCGAGCGTATTAGCTGGAAAGTTTGCGTTAACAACCAGAAAATCCTGCGATAAACCGATCTGCGCAACCGGAGTCAGGTCCGCATTGACATCGTAAGGTATCTTTTTGAATAGATGTGGCCCCTGAATAATCGCGGTAATGCCAAGCAGAACCGTATAGCCATCAGGAGCGGACTTTGCGACCAGATCGTTACCGATCATGCCGCTTGCGCCAGGTTTATTTTCAACAATCACGGTTTGTTTCCAGGCCTGTGAAAGTTCACTGGCAACCAGTCTGCCAAGCGCGTCCGTCGACCCACCCGCCGAATAAGGCACGATGATCCGGATTTGTTTATCGGGGTAATTCTTTGCCTGATCGTTTTGCGCCGTCGCGAGACTGCAAAAAGCCAGCAGTCCCAAGGCAAGCCAGCCCGTACTTAAACACCATTTTTTGATTGAGTTCATTTTGATGTCTCCCTTGTTTTATGACGCTGCGGATAATCGATTATCCGCAGTCGAGATGCTTGAGCGCCTGGGCAGTCTGAGAGACTGACCGACTCAAGCCGCCTTTATTCCACCAGTCCTGCGATGATGTTCGAGAAGCCGGAGTCAACGTGAATAATTTCGCCCGTCACCCCTGCAGACAGCTCGGAGAGTAAAAATGCCGCAACGTTACCAACCTGCTCAATCGTGACATTTCGACGTAAGGGCGCGTTGGATTCGACAACTTTCAGGATCGAAGAAAAGTCCTTGATGCCACTCGCGGCGAGGGTTTTGATCGGCCCGGCTGAAATACCATTTGAACGGATGCCGAGAGGGCCAAGGCTGGAGGCAACGTAACGGACGCTGGCTTCGAGGGAGGCTTTGGCCAGACCCATCGTGTTGTAGTTCGACATCGCCTTTTCCGCACCCAGATAGGTCAGTGTCAACACTGCACCATTGCGGCCTTCCAGCAGGGGCTTGGCTGCCTTGCACAAGGCAGGAAAACTGTAGGCTGAGATGTCGTGCGCAATCCGGAAACCCTCGCGCGAGAGACCTTCGAGGAAGTCTCCTGCGATGGCTTCGCGTGGAGCAAAACCGATCGAATGCACCAAGCCATCCAGTCCGTCCCAGTGCTTGGCTAGTTCGCTAAAGGTGGCCTCGATATCCGCATCGCTGCCGACATCGCAGGGCAAGACGATTTTGCTGTTGAATTCTGCTGCAAACTCTGTAACGCGCTCCTGAAACCGTTCGCCGACATAAGTGAAGGCTAATTCAGCGCCTTGTTCATGACAAGCCTGAGCAATGCCGTAGGCGATTGAACGGTTGGAAATAACACCGGTAATCAGAATGCGTTTGCCAGTCAGAAAGCCCATTTGCAGATCCTAGTAAAAATCAAAGTGTTGTGAGTAAAGTAATTCTATGAAATTAACCGCGTGTGCCCGTGCCAGGTATGCGTAATTTACTACCAAGCTTGACGTTATCATTTTTAAGGTTGTTCAGCGCCCTTAATGTACTGGTGTTTGTGCCATATTGACGTGCGATGGATTCCAGTGTGTCGCCTTTTTTAACGATATGAGTGCGGACTCTGGCGTTGTTTGCCTCTGCTTTTTCAGCGCTGATCGCTTTGCCGGCAAGTTGTGGAGGGCGTGTCGGACTGGGCGGGGCGAGCTGTATACCTTGTCCGGCAGGTCCGGGGATGACCAGCGATTGCTCGCTGGCGCTGCGCACATTGGATGGGATTCTGTTGGCTTCGCGCAGGCGTGACTCAGAGATACCGAATTTACTGGCGATAGAGCTGAACGTTTCGCCTTGTTTGGCTTCGTAAACTTTCCAGGCAGACAGCTCGCCTTTGTATTCAGCCAGGTTGGCGTTAAAGATATTGACCTTCTCTTTGGGCAGGATGACTGAGTGTTCCTGAACCGCTGAAATCACGGACTGATTAAATGAGGGGTTCAGTGCTTTGAAATCGTCGATCGGCATTTCAGCAAGTTCAGCCGCCACGGTAAAGTCGATATCCATGGATTTTTTTACCGCTACAAAATAAGGCTCGTTATCCACCTGGGGCAAGAGAACTGCGTATTTTTCTGGGTCGCCCACGATGTTTTTGATCGCCTGCAGCTTAGGTACATAGTTGCGCGTCTCGTCAGGCATATTCAGAGACAGATAGTCCGTAGGCCTGCCGGCGGCCAGATTTCGGGTGATCGCCCGTTTTACCGAGCCTTCGCCCCAGTTGTAGGAGGCAAGTGCGAGATACCAGTCACCCTGGAACTCAAAGAGGTATTCCAGATAATCAAGTGCGGCATTGGTTGAGGCAATCGGGTCGCGACGCTGGTCATGCCACCAGTCCTGTTTGAGTTTGAATTGTGTTCCCGTGCTCGGGATAAATTGCCAGAGACCAGCGGCTTTGGCCGAAGAGTAGGCGATCGGGTTGTAAGCGCTCTCCACAAAAGGCAATAGCGCTAATTCTGTGGGAAGACCCCGGCGGTTGATTTCATCAACAATGTAATAAAGGTATTTCCCGGCACGGGTTGCCATGCGCTGCATGGCTTCTGGATGCGAGGCGTAATACGCTGTCCACTTATCGACAAGAGGAGTGTTGAGATTGGGAATGGCATAGCCCCGTCTGATTCTTTCCCAGGCATCCAGTGGTGGGACTGTCAGATCGATGGTGCGCGAAGTGTCCTCTGCGGTGTAGCGACCATCATTAGACAAGCCGGCACAACCCGCTAAGAGCAGCAGGCAAATTATTGGAATAAACCGTAAAAAACTAAAAAAACGCATCAGACTCAACGAAAATTATTCTTCCACTCTCTGAGTGCAGCAAATACCTCGACCGGTGTGTGCAATTCGCGTTGCGACCAGGTCGCAGCGGCTTGCCCTACAGCGGGATGTTGCGCGCGCATGAAAGGGTTACAGGCCAATTCTTGCCCGATCGTGCTTGGCAAAGTTGGTATTCCCTGACTACGCTGCTCGTTGGCATTTTTTTGCCAAATTTGCAGCTCTTTGTTACCGGGCTCGACCACCGTCGCCCAGCGCATGTTGGAAAGCGTGTACTCATGGGCACAAAAAACCCGCGTTTCACGGGGCAGTGCAGCGAATTTTGCCAGAGAAGTGGTCATCTGGGCCGCTGTTCCTTCAAAAAGTCTGCCGCATCCAGCAGCAAACAGTGTATCCCCACAAAAAAGAACAGGGATACTATTGAAGTGTCCATAATAGGCGATATGGCCGGCGGTATGGCCAGGAACCTCTAAAACGGAGAGTTTTAGCCCTAAAGTTTCATCAAGCACTTCATCGCCCTCTTGCAGTGCAACATCGCAAAACGGCAGCTTTTCCCCCGCAGGGCCATAGACGCTTGCATCCGTCGCCTCAAGAAGCTCTAAAACACCGCCAACATGATCCTGGTGGTGGTGAGTGAGTAAAATGGCGGTTAGCTTCAGTTGATGCAGAGCCAGGGCCTCGAGTACAGGCTGAGCCTGGCCCGGATCAACAACGACGGCCTCGCTCCCCTTGCTGATCATCCAGATATAGTTGTCTGCAAAGGCATGTATGGCGATGATCCCGGGTATTTCAGTTGAGGCTGGATTTGGCTGTGTGGTCATCTCTTTTAATTTTTCCAGGAATAGCGTGGCAACTGCAGAACATCCCATTGTAGATCTGGAGAGCTGGTTATGCAGCGATATTGGTCGCTACCTGCTGGCCTGGGAGCAGGCTAGAGTGGATGCGCTGGTTGCGGATGCCTTTGGTTTTCATGCTCTTCAGGTGGGGATGCCCACCCTGGATATGCTGCGTAATAATCGAATCGCCTTCAAAGCCTACGCTGGACCACAGTCTCCGGATTTAAGCTGTCTGGCCCAATGGCAGAGCGTGGTGTTGTCCGAGGCTGAGTTGTTACCTTTTGCAAATCAAAGCGTTGATTTGCTGGTGCTACCTCATGGTTTGGAATGCGCCGCCGATCCGCATCAGGTTTTAAGAGAGGTTGAGCGCGTTCTGGTTCCTGAAGGTCGGGTCGTTATTTCAGGCTTTAACCCCTGGAGTTTTTGGGGAGTGCGTAATCGCACGCCGTATATGAAAAAGTGGCTGCCTTATCTGTCAAAAGACCTGGTGTCGTTGCCAAGACTCAAGGATTGGCTCAAACTTCTTTCATTTGATATTGATCGTGGTAGCTTTGGCTGCTATGTTCCGGCAATTACATCTAAAAAATGGATTGATCGTTTTTCTTTCATGGAGCATGCAGGCGACAGATGGTGGCCTTATTTTGGGGCTGTCTATGTAGTCTCAGCTGTCAAGCGCGTGCACGGCATGAGGTTGCTCACTCCAGGCTGGAAAAGCAAACAAAAATCTCTGGCTCGTGGTGCCGTAGTGGCGAGTATTTCCTCGACTAAAGAGTTACCCGTCAAGCGCGGCCAAGAGTCAAACAACTGAATAAAGACTATGCAAACAGAAGATCAGGTAGAAATTTGGACCGATGGCGCATGCAAGGGCAACCCTGGGGTAGGGGGCTGGGGTGTGCTGATGAAATTTGGTCAGATCGAAAAGACCCTGCATGGTGGCGAGATGCTGACGACCAACAACCGCATGGAAATGCTAGCAGTGATTGAGGCTTTGACGGCATTAAAACGCCCTTGTCAGGTCAAGCTCAATATTGACTCCCAATATGTCATGAAGGGCATGACGGAGTGGATACATGGCTGGAAAATGAAAGGCTGGCGTACTGCGGATAAAAAGCCTGTTAAAAATGCAGACCTGTGGCAACAGCTCGACGCCCAGGTTCAGAGACATCAGATCACGTGGCGCTGGGTGAAAGGTCATGCTGGTGATCCAGGTAATGAGCGTGCTGATTTATTAGCTAACCGCGGCGTTGAAGAAACCCGTTCCCGTCAGGCATAAGGCAAAGTATGCGTTGGATTATTTTAGATACAGAAACCACCGGGCTCGATCCGGCTTATGGTCACCGCGTGATTGAAATCGGTGCGGTCGAGGTCGTCAACCGCAACATTACGGGGCGCGATTTTCATACCTATCTCAAACCTGACAGGGATAGCGATCCGGGCGCATTAAATGTGCATGGACTGACAACCGAGTTCTTGTCCGACAAACCTCTGTTTGAAGACAAAATCGAAGAGTTTCTCGCCTTTATTGAGGGCGCAGAGTTAATTATTCACAATGCTCCGTTCGATCTGAAGTTTCTGAATGCAGAGCTCACAAGGATTGGTCGCGAACCAGTCACAAATTTTTGTGACAAAGTGACGGACTCGCTCGTCCACGCAAAAACATTGCATCCAGGTAAACGAAACTCTCTCGATGCCTTGTGCGAGCGCTACGGCATCTCGAATGCGCATCGTCAATTACACGGCGCACTGCTGGACTCCCGGTTACTGGCAGAAGTATGGCTTGCGATGACACGCGGTCAGGACAGCCTGATGATCGATCAGTTCGATGTGCCTGAAACAGAAGCAACAACTGCGATGGGCAAGCAGAAGGATGCGTTCAGTTTGCCCGTGATTTTGCCAAGCGCGGCAGATCTCGAGGCACACGAAAAATATCTGGCAGCTTTGGATAAAGCGGCAAAAAAAGATTGTGTATGGCGTAAATATGAGCCACTCAAGCCGGCTCAAACTTGATAACCAATTGATTAGCTCAGTATGCCCTTGGTTTTTCGTTTGATTAAGTCAAAATCAATCTTCGCACCCAGGCCAGGTTCGGTTGGTGCGTGCACCATCCCCTGGGCATCGATTTCGATATCTTGAAGCAAGCCGTATTTTTGCGATTCAGAGGGTAGCAGGACCTCAAAAAATTCGGTGTTCTGCAAGGCCATGATGACGTGCAGATTGGCAAAATTATTCAATGAATTGCCGCCGTGATGGACCTCGTAGTTCAGATGAAAGGCTTCAGCGAGATGTGCGGTTTTCATCAATGTTGTGATGCCGCCCTTGATCGCTACGTCTCCACGCAAAAAATCCGTTGCGCGCTCTTTAATCCAGGGCGTGTAGGAATCCAGCCCTCCCGCAGGCGCCTCGGTCGCCATGAGCGGGATGGTCAGATGTTTTTTTAATTCAACATAGTTATAAATGTCGGAGTCCGCAAGCGGATCTTCATACCAGTAATACCCCAGATCCTGAATCGCTTGCCCGACCCGCAGCGCGGCCGGGTAGTCGTAGCTCCAGACTGAATCCAGCATCAGCAAGTACTCATCTCCCACGGCTTTGCGAACGGCTTCGCAGACCTTGATGTCTTGTCGCCAGACTTGTGGCGGATGGATCTTGTAAGCAACGAGATTGAGGGCTTTGTAATGCTGAGCCTCGTCGGCATAGGCGCCCGGACTCGCAAGAACAGCCGAGCTAATATAGGCAGGGACTTTATCCCGGTACGACCCCAGAAGCTGGTGAATCGGGAGTCCGGCTATTTTGCCCGCGATATCCCAAAGTGCTACGTCAACCGCACCGATCGAGCGCACGGTTGTGGTTCTTGAGCGTTTCCACATGGCTTTGTAGAGACGCTCACGGTCCAGTGGGTTTTGCCCAAGCAATATCGGCTTGAGGTATTTGATCAGCCCCGGCCCATCCATCTCTGCCGGATAAAACGCAGAACCCAGAAAGGCGTGGCCTGTGATGCCCTGATCAGTCAAAATACTGAGCAAGCCCAAAGTACTGCCACCAGAAAATTTTCCAGTATGCGCACCATAGCTGGTGGCTGGAATGTCATCCCAGCTAAATAATGTGAGTGTGACGTCTGTGATTTTCATGATGCGTTATTCAATTTTGATATCGGCGTCTTTGACGACTTTGCCCCATTTGGCGATTTCACTTTTAATCATGTTGCTAAATTCTTCCGGCGTGCTTGCGACGACTTCAACGCCCTGGTCGTTAAAGCGTTTGGTGACTTCTTCACTCTTGTATATGGTGGCAAGCTGCTGGTTGACCTGGTTGACGATTGCTTTGGGGGTGCCAGCGGGCATCTGCAAACCAAACCAGACGTTGACTTCATAGCCTGGAACCCCCGCCTCAGCGACCGTTGGTACATCGGGGAATATTGGAGAGCGTTTGAGTCCGGTCACCGCTAGCGGGGTGACACTACCCGCTTTAAGCTGGGCCATGATGTTGGGAATGTTGTCGAACATGATGTCGGTATCGCCACCCATGAGCGCTGCAACGGCAGGTGCGCTACCCTTGAAAGGAATATGTACCAGTTTGGTGCCGGTCATACCCATGAACAACTCCATCGATAAATGATTCGAGGAACCTGAGCCGGTTGAGCCGTAATTGAGTTTGCCTGGGTTTTTCTTTGCGTAGTCGATCAGCTCTTTGATGCTACGAATAGGCAGGTTATTGCGAATGGCCAGCACGTTTTGTGCGCTGCCTGCCCAAATCACAGGCTGAAAATCCTTGATGGAATCGTAGGGCAGCTTGTCGCCATACAGTGCTGGTAAGACGGAGAAGGGTAAGGGTGAGACAAGCATGGTATAGCCATCAGCGGGCGCTTTGGCGACCAGGTTATTGCCGATTGTTGTATTACCTCCTGGTTTGTTTTCAACAACGACAGATTGATTCCAGAGTTTTGAAAGTTTTTCACTTGAAATTCGTCCGAGTGTGTCGTTAAAGCCGCCCGGGGTGTAAGGCACAACAATTTTTACTGCGTGATCCGGATAGGTTTGGGCGTGCACGGTTGCCGACAAACCTGATGCCATGGTTAGGGTTGTGCTTAAAGCGATAAGCAGGGTTTTGAATATGTCATTTTTCATTTTGTTATCTCCACGCTTGAGTCGAATTGTGATTTTTTAGAATTTCACAACATAGCCGGGTCCGTCGATCAGAGGATATTGTGCGAAAAGAGATTCGTCCACCTCGATGCCAATCCCTGGTTTGTCCAGTGGCTCAACGCAACCATCGCTGCCGATTTCAAAGACTTTGCCAAACATATCGCGCAGAGGGTTGAAGTGGGATACGCAGGCTTCGAAGTAGCCAGCGTTTTCAATAGCTGCCGCAAAATGTATGGTTGCAGCATGGTTGATGCCCGTCGCTGAGCTGTGTGTATTCATAGGAATCCGGTAGGCCGAGGCCATCGCCGCGATACGCAGACCCTCGGTAATCCCGCCGCACTTGGATAAATCGGGTTGCCAGATTTGTACCGCGCCAGCCTCCAGCAACTGCGCAAATTCAAACCGCCCATAGTGATTCTCTCCCGCAGCAAGCGGCACCAGTGAAGTAATTTTTGCGGCCTCTCGATACGAGTGAAAATCATTGCAGGCGAAGGGCTCCTCTAGCCAGCCGGCCTGAATGTCTGCAAGCACTGGCAAGACACGTCGCGCATCATCCATTGTGTAGGCGGTATTTGCATCGGTCAGGATATCAATTTCTTCGCCGACCACGCGACGGACATGCTTGACGCGTTCGATGTCGGCGCGCGCAGAGTCGCCCAGTCTGAGCTTGATCGCTTTATAGCCTTGGGCAATGTAGGTTTGAGCTTCCTCGGCCAGAGATTCTTTCGGTTGGTAGCCAAGCGAAATTCCACCTGCATAGGCCGGGATGCGTTTTTTGCTGCCACCCAAGAGCTCGTAGAGTGGCATATTGGCTGCTTTGCCGCGGATATCCCAGAGCGCCATATCGATCCCTGACAGACCGAGTGAGGCACCTGAACCCACGCCATGACTCGAGAGCTGCATACGATGCACGCGCTGCCAGACGCCCACACAATCTGTGGCTTTCATGCCGATGAGCATTGGTGCCAGAGTGTTGTGAATCAGGCTGACGACCGCACCCGGACTGCGGCCCGGATGCGCCTCGCCATAGCCGGTAATGCCCTCGGAAGTTTCCACGCGAACGATAATGGTGTCACGTTTGGTCGTGCTACCAATCCCCATTGTGACGGTTTTGCCTTCGGGTAGGCGAAACGACAAAGGGATTGCAGTGATTGCGGTAATTTTCAACGCTTGTCTCCGGAGTTAAGTCTTTTTATTGTTTCGAATGATGGCTTCGAATGATGGCTTCGATTATGACTGAAATATTGAATAAATTTTCTCTCGCTCATTCAGCTTTTATGTCGGCAGCCTTGACAATTTTTTCCCAGCCTTTTGTTTGTGCCGAGACGAACTCAGCGTAAGCACGCGCAGAACCATCCCCCACGATGTCACCGCCTTGCTCTGATAAACGTTTGCGCAAGTTAGGGTCTTTCAAAATAGCCTCACTGGCTGTTTCTAATTTTCGAATGATCTGCGCTGGCGTACCTGAGGGTGCGTGCAGGCCGATCCATCCCATCGCAATAGCCTTGGGATAGTCAAGCTCTGCAACGCTTGGCACCTCAGGCAACGTATTCACACGCGAGGGGGAAGTGACCGCAAGCGCACGAAGCTTGCCACCTTCGATCTGCGGTAAGACTGAGGGCAAAGAGGGAACTGCGACTTGTGCATCGCCGCTCATGACGGCGAGGATGGCGGGGCCACCGCCCTTGTAGGGAACGTGCACCCATTGCATCCCAGTTGATGTTCTGACCGCCTCACCTGCCAGGTGCAGCGGGGAGCCTATCCCGCCAGAGCTGAAATAAAGCTTTTCTGGATCGACTTTAGCTTGCGCAATCAAATCCTTGAGCGACCGAATCTGACTTCCGGGGTTGACAACAATGACATGCGGTACCGTAACAAACCATGAAACAGCGACGAGGTCTGAGACTGGATCGAAAGGCATTGCTTTATACAGGCTGGGGGCGGTGGCGAGACTGGCATCACTGACCAGCAAGGTATAGCCATCGGGTGCAGCTTTGGCAACTGAGGCCATGCCAATGAGTCCTGCAGCGCCTGCTTTGTTTTCGATGATGACGGTGGTGCCCAGGTTTTCAGCTAAAGTCTGGGCGATATTGCGTGCAATGACATCAGTGGTTCCACCAGGAGGGTAGGGGACGATCATTTTGATCGGGCGCTGGGGAAACGACTCCTGCGCCAAAACACTGGTCGACGTGAGCGCGCTAAAAAAAATAGTCAAGAGGATGGCTCTGAGCAGTGGCATCGTGCGTGTCTCCGGAATGTTTATCTTTGTTGTAATGATCTGTTTATAGATCAGTTGCGGTGATTTGTCTTGTTGATTGCACCGTCGTTGATTGCACCGTTCAAACAGTCAAAACAGAATGGTTACAAAGTCATAAAAAATAATTTATGATCCAGAGTGCTTATTAAATTAATCTTATATACCTGCGATAGTAGGGTAATATTTCTCTGGCATATTCACCAATCTTTAGGATCAAATCATGACAACAGAATCAACACCCAAAATCCTTGATTTGCCCATTGGCTTGTCTGCAACAGGTCTGCGCGAGGAGTTCGACAGCATTGGTAAAGTCCAGGTGCCAGCTAACCACTACTGGGGCGCACAGACACAACGCAGCTTGATTCATTTCAATATTGGTCATGACAAGATGCCTAAAGAGGTTTATCACGCCTACGGCTACGTGAAAAAGGCTGCAGCGATCGTCAATACCAAAGCAGGTCGCCTACCGGCGTGGAAAGGCGCACTGATCCAGCAAGTGGCTGATGAGGCCATCAGTGGCAAACTCGATAGCGAGTTTCCCCTGTATGTCTGGCAGACTGGTTCTGGTACGCAGTCAAATATGAATGTTAACGAGGTGATCTCCAATCGTTGTATCCAGCTTGTCGGTGGCACCTTGGGTACGCAAGAGCCGATTCACCCGAACGACCATGTCAACATGGGTCAGTCGAGCAACGATACCTTTCCAACAGCGATGCATATCGCCGCCTATAAAATGGCAACAGAAAAAACCATCCCGGCGCTCAAGCGTTTGCGTGATGCGCTGGATGCCAAATCCAAACAATGGTCAACGATCGTCAAAATCGGACGTACCCATCTCGAGGATGCAACGCCTTTGACCGTTGGGCAGGAGTGGTCCGGTTATGTTGGTGCAATGGATGACGCGATCGCTGATGTTATTTATGCCACAGAGGGACTGCTGCAGGTTGCCATGGGTGGTACTGCGGTGGGTACGGGACTGAATTCGCCTGTCGGTTTTGGTGATGAGGTGGCTGCGCAATTGTCACTGTTGACGGGCTTTGCGATAAAAACAGCGACCAATAAATTCACGGCACAAGGTACGCTCGATCGCATGGTGCGCGCTCATGCTGCCTTGAAGACCGCTGCCGTCTCACTCTATAAGATTGCTAATGACATGCGCTGGCTGGGCTCAGGCCCAAGGACGGGTTTAATGGAAATGACCTTTCCATCGAACGAGCCTGGCTCCTCCATCATGCCAGGCAAAGTCAACCCGACCCAGGCCGAAGCGATGCTGATGGTTTGTATTGAAATCATGGGATCGGATGTCGCGGTGCAGATGGGTGGTTCAGAGGGTAATTTTGAACTGAATGCTTTCCGCCCCATCATCATCAATAACTACCTGCACTCTGCGTTGATCATGGCTGATATGTGTGATCATTTCCGTGAGTTCATGATCGAGGGTGCTGTCGTCAACGAGGCGCAACTCAAGTCAAATATCGATCGTTCCGTGATGATGGTCACTGCCTTGTCGCCCGTGATTGGTTACGACAAAGCCTCAGATATTGCGCACTATGCGATAGATAACAATACGACACTCAAGCAGGCTGCCTTGGCAAAAGGTGTTGATGAAGCACTGTTTGACCGCATTGTCGTGCCAATCAACATGACCAAGCCAGGCTCAGCCGACGTGCCTGCTACTAAAGCTTGAGCGGAGGCCGAGATGAGCGCAGCGCCACAAAAAAATCTCACTGGACAACAGGCTTTGCGCCAGCAGGTCGGTGATCGTTTTTATGCCGACTGGACAAGCAATGACCATCGTGCGAGAAGACTGCTTTGCGAGTTTATCGGTACCTCCGGACTGACGTTTGTCTTGTCTGGTGGTGCTGCGATACTGGCTGGTTATGGTGGGGCGACACTTGCGCCTTACCAGTTTGCATTTATCCTCTCGACGATTGCAGCACTCTGGTTAGTCGCAGCGGTGTACTTTACAGCTGATATTTCCTCGCATTTCAATCCCGCCATGACGCTCGGTTTCGCCTTGCGTGGAGATATAGGCATACCGATGGCGGCCTGCTACATCGTTGTCCAGTTTGTTGCGGGGGCTGCAGGCTCTTGTTTAGCTGCGTTCCTGTTTGGTACGGGGGGCAATCTGGCTGCCACCGTTCCCCAGCCAGGGATGCTCTATCAGGCTGTAGTGTTTGAGGCGATACTGACATTTGGTATGGTTTTACTCATACTCGGTATGACCAACGGACCCAAGCTCAATGGCAGTTCCGTGCCACTGGCTGTCGGAGCATACGTGATGGCGATGGGTACGATGGGTGGTCCTTTTGATGGTGCTGCTTTTAATCCTGCAAGAGCGTTTGGACCCGATTTTGCAAGAGGCGATTTTTCGACTTACTGGGTCTATCCTTGTGGGTCGTTGATCGGTGTGTTGCTTGCAGTTGCTGCTGCCCGCTTTTTGCGTGGGCCAGCTAAAGCGGGCGAAGCCAGCGCAGCAATGGGGACACCTCTTGGTTATTGATTGCGTTGCGCTGCATAATTTGTAAAAGAGTGTAAAACCTCATCGAAAACCATTGAGTTTGAAATTGCATGAGTTCAAACTGAATATCTCAGGAAATTTCACCTGAGTGTTTCAGTTTGAAGGATGCACGATGAGTATGTTTAATTCTTTGTCTTACGCAACCAAGCTTGTTGACGCCGGCGTTCCTCGCGAGCAAGCGGAGGTCCATGCGCAGGTCCTGCAGGGCGTGTATGAGCAAGAGCATGAGCAGTACGCGACTAAGGCTGACTTTATCGTCATGCGTAATGAGGTGACTGCACGGATCGATCAGCTTGAGGTTAAAACAGACCGCCTTGAGGTTAAAACAGACCGCCTTGAGGCTACAACAGACCGTCTCGAAGCTAAAACAGACCGCCTTGAGGCTACAACAGACCGTCTCGAAGCTAAAACAGACCGTCTCGAAGCTAAAACAGACCGTCTCGATAAAAAAATATCAGAAGTTGAAATAAAAATTTCAGCAGAAATCTCAGATTTGAAAATGACGATAAATGAATGTAAACAGGAGTTTTCAAATTTCCAATCTAATATTTCAACGGTCCAAGCAAATATTTCAACTGTACAAGCCGATATTTCAAATCTTCAAGCCGATATTTCAGTTTTGAAAAACTCGCATAAATATTTACTTTGGATTGGTGGTGTGATGGCGACCATGTGTGTGAGCATGTTCGGGATTAATGTTTCAATGCTATTAACAAGATAAGATGCGCACTGTGCAGCTTGCTATTCACCAAGGCTATAAACCTGGTCTGATCGGTCAGGTTGTTTCGCTGCATGCTAAGTACTATGCACGCGAATATGGTTTTGGACAGCATTTTGAGAGCAAGGTTGCTGCCGGTTTGGCTGAGTTTGCCGGCCGGCTTGCTTGCCGCCGTAATGCAATATGGACAGTCGAGTTAGATCATCAGATTGCAGGGTCGATTGCGATTGATGGTGAGGATCTGGGGCAGGGCATTGCACATCTGCGCTGGTTTATTTTGAATGATCAATTAAGAGCAAAAGGGACTGGTACATCTTTGCTTTCGACAGCGCTGCAGTTTTGTGATCGATCTGGCTTTACTGCAACGCACCTCTGGACCTTCAAAGGTCTGAATGCCGCCCGTCATTTATATGAAAAAAATGGTTTTATCTTGACCAAAGAAGCGCCAGATTGCACCTGGGGGCCTATGATGATGGAGCAATTCTTTGTTCGTCCAGGTTTAATTTGATTTGGCTTAATGGATCTCCCATGAATAATATGTTGCCCAAAGTCTGGCGACCTGATCTGGCCGCGTTACTTCCTGCTAATTCTTCAGTGGCAGCCGGTCCAGCGTTAGCTTGGTGGATCACTTTTTTGTATTTGTGCTTAATCACTGTGCGCAGTCTCATACATACGCTGCTTCCTGATGGCGGTGTTCACAGTATTGGCACGGTCGACTTAACCCTTGCAGGTGGCGCTAATATTCTTGCATTTGTCGGGCAATGGGGCTCCATGCAGCTTTTGTTGGCATCTTTGCTCTGGTTGCTATTGCTACGTTATCGAGGATTGGTACCGCTTGTGCTACTTGTTTTTATACTTGAGCTAGTCTTAAGAGCAGCTGTGGGTCATCTAAAGCCAGTGATAACTGAAGGAGTTGCTCCGGGTGTAGCGCTCAACTGGGTGATGGAGCCATTCCTGATCGCAGCTTTTTTTCTTTCTTTATGTCCTTCTCAGCGAAAGCCAATATCTTGAGTGTGTATAATTCGCCCCGTAGTTTGATTTCCACACTCCATTCTTGCCGCATGATGCGCGCCTCAAGATTGGGCGGTTAGCTCAGTGGTAGAGCACTGCCTTCACACGGCAGGGGTCACAAGTTCGAAACTTGTACCGCCCACCAAAAA
>DAIMDD010000016.1:0-58763 GCA_036725985.1 Burkholderiaceae bacterium | reverse complement strand
TCGGCCTGGACGATAGCTTCTTTGAACTCGGCGGGCACTCCCTGCTCGCCATGCGTTTGGTTTCACGTATCCGTGAGACATGTAATGGAAATATTTCGCTAAGAACCATTTTTGAATTCCCGACTACAGCCGGCTTAGCGCTTGAAATACAAGCCCTTCAAGGCAAGCGTAGTTATAGGCCCTTACTCGCGCTCAATAAAAATGGAACTCGCCCGCCTTTGTTCTGCCTACCCCCTGCCGGCGGCATTGCAACGGTTTATAAAAACCTGTCCGATGCGCTGGGCGCTGATCAACCCCTGTGGGGCTTGCAAGCAAGAGGGATTGATGATGATGAGAATGTGTTTGATCAAACAATCCCTGAAGCAGCGCAGACCTATCTGAAAGCAATCAGGGAGGTTCAGAAAACTGGGCCATATTATTTGCTTGGCATGTCTTTAGGAGGAAGTATCGCGCAAGAGGTGGCAGTTCAGCTCGAGAAAATGGGTGAAACTGTTGCCAGAATATTTTTATTAGATACTTCTGTGACATACGAGCAACCAGATACAGACTCAACTTCAGACAATGAAAATATTTCTGAACTTTCCTTTTTAAAGACACTCATCCAAACCAACCAATCCCCGGAGCAAGATTTACCGTCAAACTTTGACGAGCTACTGACCTTGTTTCAAAAACATTGGGAAGATGTTGGCATGGTGCCTGTTGGTACGCCAAAAAATTACTTTATTAATACAGTAAGAAATACTTATTTATCAGCGCATATGACTAAAAACTACAAACCGGGAATCTGTAAAGCACCGATTGTTTTGTTCAAAGCGGTTGAGACCACTGAACAATCAACAGATTTCGATTCTCGACTTGGTTGGGAGAACTACACAAAATCTCCCTTATTAATATATGAAATTCCAGTTAAACACGCTCAGATGCTCTGGAAACCGATCTCCTACCAATTTATTGCTGAAAAAGTACATGAGGCGATGCGTGTAGATTAAGGGTGAGACGGAGCCTTCACAAGCTCCGATCCTCTTCTGATTCCTAGCAGCACTCAGCGTAAGCCTTTACTCCCTGCGACGCGTGACGCATCAGTGCGCACATCAATCTGACCGTTGTGCGTACTAGTAGTACCCCCAATACACTTCATATTGACAAAATCACACATAGTTACTAAATTTGAACAATCGTTTGTTCAAGTGCTTTGTCATTACTTGTTTTCAACTCCTGAAGTTTCAAACCTGGCGAGGGTGAGAGTCATGATGCGATACAGAATCGAGATGTTTTTTTCAGCAATCCTGACAACGCTGTGCCTCGCCTGGTCCGCGGTTGCGCTCTCTGCGCCTTGGCCAGAGCGCCCGATTACGCTTGTGGTTCCGTTCGCCGGTGGAGGGGCGACTGATATTGCTGTGCGCGACATAGCCAGAAAAATGTCAGAAGACCTGGGCCAACCTATCGTGATTGAGAATAAGCCAGGAGCGGGCTCCATGCTGGGCGCACAAATTGTCGCGCGCGCAAAACCAGATGGCTACACCCTGCTGACTGCGACGGGCGCGAATATGATTACCGGTCCGTTGTTGACAGAAAATCAAATTTTTACACCAGACAAGGATATTCAGCCTATTGCACTGCTCAGTGTCAATCCTTTGGTACTTGTTGCCTCAAACGAGTCAGGAATCAAAACACTGGCGGATCTGATTGCTATGGCCAAAGCAAAACCAGGGCAGTTAGCCATTGGTTCCTATGGCGTAGGAACCCCACCACATTTGGCAATCGAACTATTAAAAATGCGTATGGGTGTCGATGTCATACATGTTCCCTACAATGGTTCAGCACCAGCAATGGTTGACTTACGGGGCGGGCGAATACCAGTCTTGATGGATTTTTTACCCAGTCAAGTCAAGCCAATTAGCGACCGGGAGGTGGTTGGTCTAGCGATCGGACAAAACAAGCGTTCAGAACTCGTACCCAGTGTCCCAACATTTGATCAAGCTGGACTTGCCGGGCTAGAGATTACAACCTTTTTCGGCTTAGCTGGCCCAGTCGGTATACCTAAAGAAATTGTCTTGCGTATCAACGAAGCTGCAAGGCGAGCCTTAAGCGATCCTGCGTTGCAAAAATCCATGGCTGCAAGAGGCTTAACGCTTGCTCACTCAACGTCCGAGGGCTTTGAACAAGCACTAAAAAAAGAAACGGCGCAAGCTAAATTAATTATTCAATCAGCAGGAATTAAAAGCCTGGACTAGTGTGCGTCACACAGAATATAAGGAATTCAACAATGAGTGCCAAACTGCCTGCTGAAGAGTTCAAAGGAACCATCGGCGCAACCTATCGAAGCTCAAAACCTTACTGGCCACCTCGTATCCAACCACCTGAAAATGCACCGAATATCGTCCTGCTGGTGCTTGATGACGTTGGCTTCGCGCATCTTGGTTGTTATGGCTCGGACATCAATACACCGCGAATCGATGCCCTCGCAGCAAAAGGATTACGGTTTACAAACTTTCATACGGCCTCAATGTGCTCGCCTACGCGTGCAGCCTTGCTTACCGGACGTCAGCATCATGCAGCAGGCATGGGAACGATTGTCGAGTGGTCTACAGGCTATCCTGGCTATCAGGGTCAAGTCACCAAACGGGCGGCAACCATCGCTGAAATATTGAGGCCACACGGCTACAACAATCACGCCCTCGGCAAATGGCATCTGATGCGCATGACCGATGCGACAGCTGCGGGGCCTTTCGACTACTGGCCTCTCTCAAGAGGATTTGACAGGTATTACGGTTTTTTAAGTTCTCTGACAGATCACTGGAATCCTGAGTTATTTTGTGACAATCATCCAATTTCCAAACCAGTCAAAGAAAACTACCACTTAACCGAAGATCTGATCGACAAAACAATTGAGTTCATCAGAGACCAACAATGCGCATCGCCAGGTAAACCTTTTTTCACTTACGTCGCATTAGGTGCCTGTCACTCACCTCACCACGTCGAACAAAAGTACATCGATAAATATAAAGGACAGTTCGATCAAGGTTGGGATGTGACGCGCCAGAAATGGTTCAAACGTCAACTTGAGCTTGGTGTCATACCACCTGATACGACCCTGACGGAAAGAAACGAAGAAGTCCGTGCCTGGGAGGAGCTGAGCGCCGACGAAAAACGCGTCTGCGCAAGAATGCAGGAAGTATTTGCCGGATTTTTAGAGCATACAGATGAGCAAGTCGGGCGCCTGGTTGATTATCTGGAAAGCACGAATCAGTTGGAAAACACCGTATTCGTTGTGCTGTCTGATAACGGTGCAAGTGATGAAGGTGGAGATTTAGGAAATATCAATATAAGAAAGCACTATGCTTTTGTTGAAGAAACGATAGAAGAACTCGTTGAGAATATTGATAAGCTTGGCAGTGAATACACCTACAACCACTATCCTAAAGGCTGGGGGTTTGCTGGCAACACTCCACTAAAGTGGTTCAAAATGGATACTTTCGGTGGTGGCATTCGTGACCCGCTGATTATTCACTGGCCTGCAAAAATTAAAGATGCGGGCGGACTCAGAAATCAATATCACCACTGTGTTGATTTTGTTCCCACCATACTTGAGTTACTTGGTATAGACGCACCAACTGAACACCAAGGCATACCACAGCTGCCTATTCACGGCACGAGTATGGTCTATACCTTCGATCAGCCGACAGTCAAAACAGCAAAGCAGGTGCAGTATTACGAAATGCTTGGAGACCGTGGTATCTGGTGTGATGGATGGAAAGCGGTCACTCGTCATCACAAGGGAACCCCCTTCGAACAGGATAGCTGGGAGCTTTATCATCTGGACCATGATTTTTCTGAAAACAACAATCTCGCCCTTTCCCATCCTGAGAAGCTCAGAGAGCTGATTGATCTCTGGTGGGCTGAAGCAGGTCGCTACGATGTTCTACCCCTGGACGATCGCGACAGAGAGCGGACCGCTGCGAGCCTCAGAGCAACCAGCCGTCAACTTTATACATATCGCGCAGGCATGGCTCGTGTAGACCGTCTCTCAGCGCCTAACGTGGCGAACCGATCCTACCGAATTACAGCAGCTATCAGTCTTTCAAACGCACAGGAGCAAGGAGTTCTGTTTGCTGCGGGTGGGCGCTTCGGTGGATATGTTCTATTTATGAAAAATGGATATTTAATCCATGAATACAACTGCGGTGGGGTAAGGCGCTTTATTCTGGAGTCGCCTGATGTTTTAAAAGCAGGGAATCACACTGTTGAATTTTTATTTAAAAAAACTGGCTCTTTAAAAGGTCAAGGCACACTGATCATCGATGGCCAGACGGTCAATTCACAAGAGTTGGATGGGATGTGGCCTTTATTGCCGAATGCAACGGGTGTTCATTGTGGACGAGATGATGGTAGCCCTGTGAGTGAAAGCTATGCGTGCCCGAATACTTTTAGTGGAAAAATTTCACATGTTCACGTTGAAGTCTACGATGATCAAGAGATTGATTTTCTGAAGGAATATCACGCCGCCTTGTCTGATGATTAAATCTGATTCATCACCTTATTTTTTGATTTCTTGAGCATATGCAAAAATCGCCCAATATTCTTTTCATCATGGTTGATGAACTCGCACCACAAGTCCTGCCAACCTATGGTCATCAAGTTGTGCAGGCACCCAACCTTACCAAACTCGCACAAAGCGGTGTGGTGTTTGATGCAGCCTACACCAACTCACCTCTCTGCGCACCGGCACGTGCAGCGCTCCTGACTGGTCGGCTGGCACCTGAAATTCAGGCCTGGGATAACGGCGCAGAGCTTTCTTCAGAATTACCCACAATTGCCCATTATTTGCGTGCCGAAGGCTATGACACCGCCTTAGCAGGAAAAATGCACTTCATCGGTCCCGATCAGCTACACGGCTATCAAGAAAGACTCACAACAGACATATATCCTGCGGACTTTAGCTGGACCGCAAACTGGAGCCGACCACCTACCGATCCTAATCCAGCTGGCGTAAGCATGCGCCCAGTGCTCGAAGCTGGACCTTGCCTGAAAAATCTTCAAATCGATTATGACGAGGAAGTTCAGTTCGAAGCCAAAAAGTGGTTATGGAATCGCGCCCGCAATCATAAAGATAGCAAACCATTTTTTCTGACGGTCTCCTACACGCATCCACACCCGCCCTTTGTCGCGCAACAAGAGTACTGGGATAGGTATCGTTCAGAGGATATTGATTTACCGCACGTAGGGGCATTACCCCCAGAGAAGCTTGATCCTGCCAGCCTCGGAATTTATTACAACCACCGGCGCGACAAAATGCCAATCAGTCGTAACAATATTATCGACGCCAGACGGGCCTATTACGCAATGGTGACCTGGGTCGATCACCAGATCGGCGAGTTGCTTGCAACCCTCAAGTCCTGCGGGCTAGATGAAAATACCGTGATCGTATTTACTTCCGATCATGGCGAAATGCTCGGTGAGCGTGGCATGTGGTTCAAAATGAGTATGTACGAATGGTCTGTACGCGTGCCGCTCATTATTTCCTGGCCTGAAAAATATCAACCTCGTCGTGTGCCTAAAAATGTATCGCTGGTTGATCTGCTACCAACTCTTGTTGCTATCGGTCGTCAAACCGAAACACCCTCTGGAGCGTTAGTCGAACTATTATCAGGCCACTCGCTGCATACGCTTTTAACCGGACAGGACGATGCAAACTGGCCCGATATCGCCATCTCTGATTTCACAGCAGGGGGAGTTCCCGGGCCATTACGCATGGTTAAAAAGGGAGCATGGAAACTAATCTGCGTTGGTAATCATCCGCCACAGCTTTTCTGTCTTGAGACAGATCCTGAGGAGCTTATCGATCGGAGTACCGATCCTGAAGCCTCAGAAATCCTCAATCAACTACTCGCGATCGCTTACGATGGCTATGACAAGGACACCATCGACGAGAAAGTGCGCACTAGCCAGCGACGCCGTCTACTGATTAAAAATGTTGATAACCTGTCTGGTGCACCTGAGTTATGGAATTGGACCGTGCAGCCTGACGACGATAAAAGATTTGTCAGAGGTGGCGGCCTGCAGCATGGCGAACACGCTACCAAAGCAAAAGCGAGATTTCCCTTCATACCTGAAGCACATTAGAAAACCAGTTTAGAAAAACTTTAGTTGACAAGGTTTTGTTTCAGGAAGGAGAATATCCAACCAAATGAACAAACGATTGTCCAGTTTGCGTAAAAAATAGATCATCCTTACTGAACATTTTGGCAGATACCTAACATGAACACAGCAGTCACCACCCGAACCGACCTGCAAGCCGCAAGCCTGTCCAGCAAGACCGACAAACAACAGTCGCAACTTGCCAGCATGGCAAAACTGTTAGGTGCAGAAAACGTACTCACCAGTCAGGCCGACCGGTACGCCTACTGTCGGGACAGATTGCCCTTTGCGCTATATAAACTCAGGGCGCAGCAACTACCCGCCACATTGCCCCTGGCTATTGCCATGCCAGGCACGACAGAGGAAGTCGAGCAACTCATCAAATTCACCCGCGCGGAGAAAATTTGCGTGATCCCCTTTGGCGCAGGATCAGGCGTACTAGGCGGAACTATTCCGCTAGTTGGAGAACTCATGATTGACCTGAAAAGGCTCAATAAAATGATCTCCATCAATCCGATCGACTCAACAGCAACCGTGCAGGCGGGCATGAACGGCTGGCAGTTTGAAGAGGCGCTCAGGGCACAAGGCTTCACCGCGGGCCATCTGCCACAGTCCATCACAATGTCGACCGTAGGCGGTTGGGCAGCCTGTCGCGGAGCTGGACAGGCGTCCTCGCGTTACGGCAAGATAGAAGATATTGTTGTGGGCTTAAAAGCCGTTCTACCGGATGGAGAGCTGCTTGAGGTACGACCTCTTTCACGTCGTGCCGTGGGCCCGAGTATCAAGGATATGCTTGTCGGCTCAGAAGGTGTACTCGGCTTGATTACCGAGTTAACTCTACGCATCTGGCGATTGCCAGAGTTCAGTTCGGCCGTTGTGCTGGCCTTTCCAGATATTGAACACGGCTTTGAAGCTTGTCGTGAAATCATGCAAGCAGAATTGCGCCCAGAAGTTGTGCGTCTTTACGATTTAAAAGAAAGTGCACAGCGTACCGAGGGAATACCGGAATTTTCGGTTAGACCAATTTTGTGCATCATGAAATTTTCTGGCAAGAAAGCGCTGGCTCAAGTTGAGCGTGAACTAGCGTTGGAGATATGCGCCAGGCATGATGCGGTGACAGCAGACAATGCCCCATATCATCATTGGGAAGAAACAAGATTCCACTCCTACTCGACCCAGTGGCAAACCGATGGGTATTTTATGGATACGGTTGAAATCACAGGAAACTGGAGCAAACTATCCGATATGTACCAAGCCATGCATCAAGGCGTTCACGCTATTCATCCTGACATTCATTTTGGCGCTCACTGGTCGCATGTTTATCCAGAAGGCGCGTGTCAGTATATGACTATCCGGTTGCCACCAATGGATCAGGACCAGGCACTCACTCTGCACAAGAAAGCCTGGGACACTATTGAAAGTATCTGTCTGGACATGCAGGGCTCGATTGCCCATCACCACGGAGCAGGGCTTTTTCGCGGGCCGTGGATGAAGCGGGAACTCAATCATGGACTGGACATGATCCAGATACTGAAAGACGGCTTAGACCCAGACAACCTCATGAATCCTGGAAAACTCGGTTTACGTCAACCAAGCGGATCAACCTGGAAAATGGATAATTAATCATGATGAAGCAAACGATCAAAGACCTGACAATATGTGCTTTTTGTCCAAATACCTGCCGGCCAAGTTACCAAGCCTCAGGACCACAAATCGAGACACAGACACCGTCAGCACTGTCATTAATCACGCTGGCTGTTCTGCAAGGACGACTCAGTCTTGACAAACAGACGAGTCAAGCGCTTGCCCGACGCGATGCCGTCAATGCAAGTGTCGAGCGTTGCACCTATGGTCTGAATATGCCAAAAGTTCTTGATCTCGCCCTTCAAAACCTGCAAAGTTAACTCTACCGTCCCACGATATTGCTAATAAGGAAATGCTGAGATGAAATGGCTAATGGGTATTGATATTGGAGCGGGCAGTTTAAAAACCATGATCATAGATTCAACAGGTAAAGTCTGTGGAAGTGCTAGCATGGATATCACAACCCACTCGCCACATCCTCGATGGAGTGAACAAGATCCAATGGATTGGTGGCGAGCAGTGTGCGATACAGTTCCTAGAGCCATTGCTCAGGCTGGCATTGAGGCGTCAATGATTGGTGGCGTGTCTTTTAGCGCAGGCGCACACACACCCGTACTTGAAGATCATGCTGGAAATCTTGTCAGGCCCGCTATTCTCTGGAATGATCAACGAAGCGGCGAGGAATCGCGCGAACTATTCGAACAGCATGGCTCACGGATTCTAGAACTAGGTTATAACCGCCCTGCTCCGACTTGGACACTTCCTCAGTTTTTATGGCTAACACGTCATGAACCAGAGGCTGTCAAGAAAACTGCGCGAGTCTATGTCGCAAAGGACTGGCTCCGATCGAGGTTAACAGGAACTTGGGAAACAGATCGCACCGAAGCAGTTGGGACTTTGCTGTTTGATCCAAAGCAGGACGCCTGGTCGAGTGAATTATGTCGGCTCGCGAACTGGGATATTGCAACGCTCCCACCGCTGGTCAATCCAACCACTATTGTCGGACAAGTCACTGCCGCCGCAGCACAGGCAACAGGTTTATGCGAAGGTACGCCGGTTATTTGCGGGACCTCAGACACTTCAATCGAAACCTTTGGTGCGGGTTCAATCGAACCAGGTGATGGAACGATCAAACTCGCGACAGCGGGTACAGTCAGTGTAGTGATCGATCGGCCACGTATCCACGAAACCCTCATCAACTATCCTCTGGCCATACCAGGCCTCTGGTATGCAATTTCCGGCACGAATAGCTGCGCCTCGGCACACCGGTGGTTACGAGACAAATTTTTCATGACGGATGGCTTGACTGGCAGTCAAGCATTCGCAGAAATGGATCGTCTTGCCGGGACGATTAAACCAGGCTCGGAGGGACTGCTTTTTCATCCCTACCTGCAAGGAGAGCGCGCGCCGTATTGGGATCCACTGCTCAAGGCGGATTTTGTTGGTATTGGCTTTCGCCACGACAAGGGTCACTTCGCAAGAGCCTTGTATGAAGGCATCGCCTTTTCCCTGCGTGATGTGCTTGAACAATTTCGTGAACGTGGCATGGATATCAAACGCGCCCGCATTATTGGAGGCGGTTCAAAAAGCGCGATTTGGCGACAAATTGTTGCGAATATTCTAAATATTGAAATCTTGTTACCTGAAACAACAGATGCCTCTTTTGGTGCCGCGCTGATTGCCGGTATAGGAATTGGGGTGTTTGAAAGTGAGCAGCAAGCTGCCCTCGATTGTGCACAGATTATTGACCGCGTTTTACCAGAACCAGAATTAGTTGTTTTCTATGACAAGCTATTTCAAATTTATAAGGATGCGCAAAAAGGTCTTGAGCAAGTTAACCATGCTTTATCAAAGTTGACAGGTTAAACCAGATGGGAATTATTGCTCTTAAAAACGTCAGTAAACGCTACGGTCAACAAGCTGTTGTTGACAGCTTTGATCTCGAAATGGCTGATGGGGAATTTATAGTTCTTGTCGGTCCCTCAGGTTGCGGGAAGTCGACGACGCTAAGAATGATCGCCGGACTAGAAGAAGTTTCAGACGGTCAGATTTTCATTGCCGGCAAAGAAGTCACGGACCTTGCGCCTGGTGAAAGAAACATCGCTATGGTTTTTCAGAATTACGCGCTCTACCCGCATAAATCAGTATTTGAAAATCTGGCTTTTGGCTTGCGCATGCGCAAAACATCCGCTGCTGAAATTCAGAAAAAAGTTCAGTGGGCCGCTGAGATGCTGAACATCGAAAATCTTCTTGAACGAAAACCACGCCAGCTCTCTGGTGGACAGATGCAGCGTGTATCGCTCGGCCGTGCATTGGTTAGGTCTCCTGAAGCCTTCCTTCTGGATGAACCTCTTTCTAATCTTGATGCGAAATTGCGTGTTCGAATGCGCGAGGAGCTCGCTCAGCTTCACAAGCGTGTCGGCACAAATATGGTTTACGTCACGCACGATCAAGTCGAGGCGATGACGCTGGGTGATCGCATTGTCATCATGCAACAAGGAAAAATCCAGCAGATCGGCCGCCCGCTTGAGGTGTATGACAAACCAGCAAATATCTTTGTTGCCGGCTTTATTGGTGCACCGGAGATGAATCAAATACCCGGCGAACTGATTTATTCTGAGGGTGCGTTGAAATTTGTTGCTCACGGTGTCAACCTTGAGCTTGAGAAAAAAAAGGCGCCTCAGGCACTTGATCGGACAAAAGTTATTTTGGGAATCAGGCCTGAGCATGTCAGCCTGACAGAGAACGGCAGTGCCCCGGTGCTTGCCTCCGTGTTGCTGGTTGAGCAAATGGGAGCAAACACTCTCACTATTTATAAGCTTGCAGACAGCGCCAAGGAAATCAAATTGCGTGTTCTGTCAGTCAGACAGACCAATATTGACGAACAGGCCGTCGATCAGCTTTATTTTGATACTCGACATATTCATATTTTCGACGCTGAAACTGGTGTCAATCTAGCGTAGTTCATAAAAGACCATCACAGGAGACATAAATGAAAAACACAGAATTTAATCGTCGTGATGTACTCAAGACAGCCGTTGCAGGGGCAACTCTCGCATTGACTGGCGCACCTGCGGTACACGCACAACAAAAATCAATCCGGTTTTTAAATGCCGAACCAGGTCGTGAGTCTGTCAGAGTACTTCGCGTCGCAGCGGCTGAATATGAAAAGCAGACTGGGATTAAAGTAATCATCGATACAGTTCCACCAGACGACGCCTTCAGCAAAACTCAGGCCTCCATCGCCGCAGGAACACCTTACGACATCAGTACACTTGCCTTCGCCGGACATGTTCTGTTGTTGGCAGAGGCAGGCAAGCTAGTACCAATCACAAAACTAGTCAGTAAATATCAATGGGGTCCCAGGATCCTGTTCCCGATCAAAGGTGAAAATTACTGGTACCCCTATGACTACAACTTCTGCTGGATGTATTACCGCAAGGATTTATACAAACAAAAGGGTTTGAAAGTTCCTACAACCTGGGATCAGATGCAGGAAAATGCAAAAATCCTGACAGGTGACGGAAAGTTCGGCGTTAGTCTGCCACTAGGTGCTAACGCTGCGACCCAGTGGATGTCTCTTGGCAACATGTGGGCCGAAGGTGTCAGCATGCTTGATGATAATTTCAAGCTGATACTGGATAACGCCCAAATGAAACCCAAGGTCATTGCCTACCTTGAGTACATGAAAAAGCTATCGCCCAGTATGCCTCAGGGTATGACTCAGGCACTTTTTGGCACAGTACTAGGTCAATATTCGGGAGGCCAAATTGCGCATGCGCCATATGCAGGCAGATTAATGGAGGTGCTGGAAGACAAAGCACCTGCCTTAGTCGCTGATACCGGATTTTTCATGTACCCGGACAGTGCAGGCAAGGCACAGGCAGTGAATCACGGCTATGACGGGTGGGTCATTCTGAATACACCGATGCGCGATGAGTCGGTCAAATTCATGGAGTGGTTCACCGACCGCCACTATATTAATTTCCTGCATTCCGCCCCGCTACACTTTCAACCACCACGCATGGACATCTATGATGACCCACGCTGGCGAGCACACCCCCTGATTGAAAAGCATGCAGACCTTGTGGCTTTCATGAAGAGCCTGCTCACCAGAAATGACGTCATTATTAAATCGATTGATACAGAAGGACCGACAATTGATTTGCGTCCACCAAAAATGTTTGAAACATTTGCGATCTGTGACGCGTTGCAAAACGTGATGATTAAAGGGATGCCCGCACCGGAAGCACTTGAAATCATGTCTGCCAAATACAGAACCGTTCTTGGTTAAGATGAAATCCTTTCGTACGTCGAGCGACAAATGGCTGCTTGCAGCCTTTGTCGCCTGCATTGCCTTTACACTGATATTGATACTCGTACCTGTGCTGCATGCAATGCACTTGAGTTTGTTCAAGTCCGAGTCCTTTGTATCGGAAAGCAAATGGGTCGGACTTGCCAATTATGTGCAGGTTCTCAGTGAGCCTGCATTTTGGCGAGCTTTTGGCATCGGCATCGTATTTGCGCTGCTGACTATCGCTCTTCAATTAGTGCTGGGTATCGCCTGCGCACTTCTTCTTGATCAACCCTTTTTTGGCAGACCTGTCATACGTGGTCTGGCCATTCTTCCTTATTTGCTTCCCACAGTGGTGGTGGCCGTTGCCTTCCAGTGGCTGCTTGATGGCAGTCTGGGCTTATTAACCATCTGGTCGGAACAAATCGGCATAGGGCGTCCCGCCTGGTTTGAAAATCCGCTTATCGCTATGGGGGTTGTAGTCGTGGCAAGCGTATGGACCTGGACCCCCTTTGTCACGGTGTCTTTTCTTGCCGCCTTGCAAACAGTCCCTAAGTCACTGTACGAGGCAGCACGGGTTGATTGTGCCGGACCCTGGGCGCGCTTCTGGCACATTACCATCCCCATGCTCACGCCCATGCTGGTTGTGATTATTTTGCTTCGCAGCATCTGGATGTTTAATAAATTTGACATCATCTGGTTGCTGACCAAGGGCGGGCCGCTTGGTGCGACCGAGCATCTACCGATCATGGCTTATCGTCGAGCCTTCGCTCAATATGACGTAGGCGGTGGGGCGGCGGTAGCCACCCTGTCTTTTGCCGTGCTATCGATCCTGATTATTGTTTATTTCCATTTCTATCCGCTGGAAGAAAAGGATCAGCGCACATGAAAAAGAGTTTAGCTGCGCGCGCCGCAATCATGGTGGCTGCGGTATTGCTGGGCTTATGGTCCTTTTTCCCAATCTACTGGATGATTGTTTCGAGTCTTCGCCCCGAGAAGGAACTGTTTGGTCAGCCTGAACTATTCCCCCGCAATATCGACTGGAATTTCACCTCATACCGAAATTTGCTTGAACTGACCGACTATCCCTTGCAGTTCGCCAATAGCATTTGTGTTGCACTGGTCGTCGTGCTCATCACACTTGTTGTGTCGGTCATCATTGCCTACGTTGTCACGCGTTTCCGTATCCCGGGTAAAACCGCAATGATCGGGAGCATGCTCTACGCCTATATGTTTCCACCTTTATTATTAGCGATTCCCTTATTGTCTATTTTCGCCAAAATCGGCTTTGCCGATCATCTTATTGCTGTGGTTCTTGCGCACTGCACCCTATCCATTCCGCTTGGAGTATGGATGCTCTGGGGGTTTTTCAAAGTCATGCCCTTTGACCTTGAGGAAGCTGCCATGGTTGATGGCTGCTCGAGGGCGGGTGCCTTTGTGCGCGTTGTCTTACCGCTTTCCTTGCCAGGGATTGTGACGGTCTCTATCTTTTCCTTTTTACTGTCCTGGACCGACTACGTCTTTTCTTTCATTTTAGTTAATAGCGATGCGAATAAGACACTGCCTGTCGGACTCGCATCAATCCTCGGTTCGTTTGATGCACGCTGGGGCGAGCTGATGGCTGGCGCCACACTGATCACTTTGCCTCTGTTTATTTTATTTATGTTCTTGAGTAAATACTTTATCAAGGGGCTGGCAGCTGGTGCTGTCAAAGGATAAAAAACAATGGATTTCGGTTTGAAAGCTAAGGTGGCACTGATCACAGGTGGAGCGCGCGGGATAGGCTTTGCAGATGCGCAGGCTCTAGGTGCCGAAGGCGCAACAATCGCAATCAATGAAATCGATCCCCTGGCCTGTGAGCATGCACTCAATGTGCTGCGCCAAATGGGCGTGGATGCTTATGGTTTTGTTGGCGATGCGACCGATGAGGCGACCGTCGCAAGGATCACTCAGGACGTCGCAACACAATTAGGTCGTATTGATATATTGGTCAATAATGCCGGGATCGGCGTCAAACCTGCTTATCAAGTCGCAGACATGCCTCTCGCCGCTTGGGACGCAATGATCCATTCTCATATGAAAAGTACTTTTCTATGGTCACGAGCCGTGATTCCTCATATGAAGAAAAATCACTTCGGCAGGATTATCAATATGTCCTCGATGAATTTTACTGGTGGGGGTCGTCCTGGCGTGTCACACTATGCTGCCGCTAAAGCGGGGATACAAGGATTTACGCAAACACTCGCTAAAGAGGTAGGACGCCTTGGAATCACAGCTAATGCGCTAGCTCCCGGCTATGTAGAAACAGAACTGATCGCTCAATTTTCAGATCAAATGCGTCATTTGCTGGCCAATCAAAATCCAGTCGGCAGGACCTGTCACCCAAGTGAGGTTGCGGCCTTAGTTGTCTTTCTTTGCTCGACACAGGCTGCCTTTATTAACGGCGAATTAATTTGTATGGATGGCGGAAGACGCGATTATTACTGGGGTAATTAAATGATTAAAACTATCGGCTTTCCAGGCAGATATATGCAGGGTCCTGGAGCGATCTCACATTTACCGGCGTTGCTGGCCGAGTTCGGAGTTAAAAGTCCTGTCATCGTGATGGACGATATCGTCCGCGCAGCCGCAGGTGAGGCCATTGTTTCTCCTCTGCACGAAGCAGGAATGATTCCAAAGCTATTGAGATTTCCTGGAGAGTGCTCGGCCGAAACAATTTCAAAGCTTGCCGTTGAGATCGATTCCACACGCGATGATGTCATCATCGGCTTTGGTGGTGGCAAAACTATCGATACAGCGAAGGGACTTTCAAAAGCGCACAACTTAAGACTGATCATTATTCCAACGATTGCCTCGAATGATTCGCCAACAAGCAGACTGATTGTGCTCTACGACTCAGACCATCGGGTCGCGGGAGTTGAAATACTCACCAGGAATCCTGATGTCGTTCTGGTTGACACCAATATTATTGCGAGAGCACCGAGTCGTTTTTTTGCAGCAGGACTCGGTGATGCCCTGAGTAAGAAATTTGAAGCTACCCAGTGCTATCTGGCAGGCGGTAAAAACTTTTTTGGTACACAGTCCATGGCGACGGCCAGATTATTGGCGGACCATTGTTACGAAACAATTTTAGCGTTCGGCCTACCTGCTCTTGTTCACCTTAAGCAATATGGCACCCCAAACGAACAAGTTGAAAGAGCTATTGAAGCTTCAGTGCTATTAAGCGGACTAGGTTTTGAAAGTGGTGGTTTATCCATCTCGCATGCACTGACCAGAGGTTTTACGGCGCATCCCGCAATGAGCCAGTTTCTTCATGGCGAGCTGGTTGCTTTTGGCTCGATCGTACAACTGTTTGCTGAAAATCGACCCATGGAGGAAATCTATTCACATGCGCGTTTTTGTCAGTCAATCGACCTGCCCGTGACGCTCGCTCAGCTTGGGGCACCAAACGCCACAGAAAATGAGATCATGGACATGGCAACGCTTACGACCGCGGCGCCTTATATCGGAAATATTGACCCACCAGCCGATGCAAAAAGAATTGCGAGTTGCATTAAAAATGCAGACGAACTAGGTCAAAAAATCAGAGGCTGATCAATCACGACGACTCGGAGGATGAGCCGTTGAGCCTCTGATGATGAGCTGTGACGGTGACATTTTCATATCCACGCGCTTGCGTCCTCCCTGAATCAACTCAATCAGACTGACCACACCGTCATAGCCCATCTGCTCTACAGGCATCTGTACCGTGGTAAGAGGTGGATACATGACCTGCGCGATAGGACCATCGTGAACAGTTGCAAGAGACATGTCTTCAGGTACTCGGATGCCATGCTGATGCAAAGCCATCAGAGCTCCAGTGGCCGCAGATAACGTAATTGGAAAAACGGCAGTAGGCAACGGTTTATTTTTGGTGAGTATCTCGCGCATCGCCTCTGCACCGCCTTTGATGGTGTAACCTGAAACAGCAACTAGATTCTGGTCATAAGCAATACCAGCATCAAGTAATGCATCACGATACCCAGCAAATCGGCCAATCCCGGTTGAGGGATTCAGTTGTCCCGAAAGATGCGCAATCCGGCGATGACCAAGTTTAATCAAATGCTCAACCGCCATTCTTGCGGCCGCAGCACTATCAAAATATATTGAATTACGAACGCCTTGTGCAGAGCGATTGAGCAGCACGAAGGGAACTTTTGCTTTCTTGGCGGCTTTCAACACAACGCTATTATCATCGAGAGTCGTGACTAAAAGGCCATCAACTCTGTTGGTGCTAGCCAGGCGTGCGTAGGCATCGCTGTCAGCTGCACCCTCCTCTATATGGGCAATCAGCAGCGAGTAACCATGCTCACGAGCACCGCGTTCAGCACCAACGATAATCTGTGAAAAAACCGGGTTATCCAGTTGAGGTACAGCGATACCAAGAGAGAATGTGCGTGACACACGCAAACTACGCGCCGTGATATTAGGTTGATAATCCAGCTGCCTGGCAGATTGATGAATGCGTTGTCTTGTTTCCTCTGAGACACGCTGATTCAGATTGCCTGACAGAACACGTGAAACAGTCGAAACGTCCACGCCCGCAAGGGCTGCGACATCTATCAGAGTAGGCCTGGTAACTGATGGAGTTCTTGGCACGTCTATCCAAAAAAATAAATTTGTTTGATGAACTTTAACAAAGAACCGTGCACTTAAGCCATTTCAAAACGAGATTTACCCATCAAATGACTGGTGCGCACGTCCGACCTCGTCATTTTAGCGTTGACTGAATGTACATAGTCATCAATCTGACCTCAGCGTTCGGCGACTGCGGGGCAAGTAGTTACGGTAGATCGAGTGGCGACGCACCGATTGCTCTCATTCGCCAATATATCGAACAACAGCATACACCTGAGTAGCGCGCGGCATGGACACCTATGGTGTCCGCGCACTTCATCCTCCACCTGTACCGGGAGGATTTTCGCGCACTCCGTTAAAACACGTTATAAAGAAGCCATAACCAGTATCACAAAGGAAGATCATGCTACTGAATGGACTCGTGCAGGCTGTCAGAGCCTCTCTCACCAGAATACTGTGTTTCGGGCTTTCCATCATGATTGCCGCGCCGGCCCTCGCCTGCACGACTTTTCGGCTTCAGTCGCAGGATGGTGCCTGGATTACCGGCCGCTCGATGGAATTAGGCCTGGATCTGAAAAGCAATGTCATGCTGGTGCCTCGTCAATTTACGCTCAGTGCAAAGCAACCCGGTATGAAACCAGGCATGACCTGGGCTGCAAAATATGGTTTTCTGGGCATCAACACGTTTGATTTAAACGTAGCGACAGACGGCATGAATGAAGTCGGCTTAACGGCTCATGCGTTGTATATCCCGGGTTTTTTCGAATATCAGGCTTATGGAACAGGCAACAAAAATACAATTGCAAATACCGATCTCGTGAATTGGGCCTTGAGCCAGTTCAAAACAGTTGATGAGGTCAGCGAAGCCTTAAAAAATATAACAGTCTATGGCCTTGACATTCCGCAAATTGGCGTGCAACCACTGCATTGGGCGTTTCGCGATGCGAACGGTGGTTCAATCGTCATCGAATATGTCAATAAACAACTTATGGTCTACGACAATCCGATTAGCGTGCTGACCAATGCACCTAATTTTGACTGGCATATCAACAATCTGCGTAACCATCTCAACCTGACAAACATCAACGTAGATGGATTAACCCTTGGCAAAACGACCTTGCGGCCTTTGGGTCAAGGTACAGGGATGTTAGGCATTCCAGGTGACTACACACCACCTTCAAGATTTTTGCGTGTGACAGCTCTGGCCTTTGCCAGCAAGCCTATGTCAACAGCTAAGGAAGCCAGTAATGTAGCCTTTCATATTCTGAATGCGGTCGATATCCCGGTTGGTGTTGTAGCTGAGAAAATACCAGGCAAGGATGGTGCCAAGGACACGCTCGTCTTCGAGCAAACGCAATGGGTGACAGTCTATGACCTGCAAAACAAGTTGGCCTACTTTCGTACGTATGGAGACCTGAACATCCGTCAGATAGATTTGAACAAGGTGAATTTCGCCGGCAAGGTCATCCAGTACGTCCCGATGTCAGGGCAGATGAAAGCCGAGGATTTGACGCCTGAATCTCTGTAATAATGGACTTTTGCTAAAAAACCTTTCACTGAGACAAAATACAAACATGACTACGATCGATATTGAAAAATTTAAACAAGACTCTCTTGCTGCAGGTTTCGATGAGGTCCTCGAACGCAAATGGGACGCTAACGCGATCTTTGACACGCACACCCACCCCTTCTCGGTGCAGGCATTAGTGACAGAAGGGGAAATGTGGTTCACCACTGGCGGCAAAACCATGCATCTAACACCAGGATCGACCTTTCAACTCGGACGCGATGTCCCCCATGCAGAAAAATACGGCCCGCATGGCACGACCTTTTGGGTTGCCCGAAAACACAGCTGAGGCTTGATTCAAAATCAGTTTAAATCATTGGCATTGAGTTTGAGCACGCTATCCAGCATCAGCGTGCCGCAAGTAATGCCGCTAAAAACCGGGACTTTCACTAAACGCCGGAGCTCACGCTCCAGACCGCTGAAAGCAACACCCAACAACACGACGGATTCGGAACCATCTTCAAGGAGCATGGATTCAATCAGCTGGGCTAATCTTTCGACAATATCATTTCGTGCATCATACGCACGCTGAGGTGTCATCCCCAAACCGCGGATAGATTTAAGCTTTTGACCCATCCCAAAAGCATCAATCCTTTCATGATAACTATCAATCGCAGACAGATCAGCTGTCACAGCGCTAAAAAATTGACCGGACATATGGGCGAAATGACAACTAGCCTCGGTCATACCTATCACAGGTACCGATAGACGCTCGCGCAAAGCAAAGACAGCGCTATCCATTGAAATCGCAACCAGAACCGCATCATAGGGATCTGGATAAGTCTCAACGGCATCGAGCACAGCGTGAGCCGCAACAATTTCCTGCGCACGATTCTGAACAAATCTCTCACCAAAACGAGGTGTCAAGCCAACAATACGCGTGCCCTCCAGAGCGACCGACCTGGCCTGCCCGACCATCTGTTCTGTCAGTACCTGATTGGTATTTCCGTTGACGAGCAAAATAATGGCCATCTACCACTCACTTTTCGTTGGTACTCACAGCAGGAGATTCACGCAACCAGTGCCTGGCAATATCCTCGCGCCGGGCAAACCAAACCGGGTGTTTTTTGAGTTCTGCAAGCAAACTAATCAGCCCCTGGATACGACCCGGACGGCCTATTATGCGGGTGTGCAAGCCGATTGTCAGCATTCTGGGGGCATGCTTGCCTTCACGTAAAAGCGTCTGGACTGCGTCCATGGTGTAGTCGCAAAAATGCTGTCCCAACACCAGATCGTGATTAACAAAAAACCGCATATCGTTGGTATCAAAGCCATAGGGCAGAATCAAATGCGGTCTGCCCTCGACTGTCTGATAATAAGGCAGGTCATCGTTATAGGCATCGCTATCGTATAAAAAACCGCCATGCTCAACTAACAGTTTGCGTGTGTTGGTCGAAGCCGAGGATTTGGTATGCCAACCAACTGGTGGTTTTCCAGAGAGCTGAACAAAGGTATTCACACAACGTGCGATGAGTGCGCGCTCCTCCTCCAGAGGCATCGCTGCATGAGACTCCCAACGCCAGCCATGACAGCACAACTCATCGCCACGAGTGCGTGCTTTGTCCGCAACCCAAGGCGTTGCCAGCAAACCTCTGGCACAGGCATTGAGCGTAAGCGGAACGCCGGCCTGCTCAAACGCTTGCATGATTCGCCAATACCCTGCCCGCGCACCGTATTCAAAATGGCTTTCCATGCAGAGGTCAGCAAAACCCTCAATCCGGTTACGCACCTCGTGGGTGTCTTCGTTATAAGGGTCTCCAGCGCTCAGGGAAAACTCCGCCCCCTCCTCTATATTTAAAACAAAAGAAACGGCCAGATCCTTATTCTCAGGCCAGCGCACCTTAGGCGGTTGATCGCCATAACCATAGAAGTCGCGAGAGCTATTCATCAATCAAAACCTGGCAGCAAAAGTATTAGCAGCAAGCGGATGTTTCAAACTTCTTTTGTAAATTTCTTCCATCGCGATGCGCATCGGTCCAACCGAGGCCTCGGCCGCATCGAACTGTGGACAGAGCGACTCATAGGCGGACTGAATCTCTCTGAGCAAATTCGACTCATCGATGCGCGTCAAACGGCCATCATGCATCACAACTTGCCCATCTACATAAGCCGACTCTATTGACTGGCCGCGCTCAGCGTAGACCAACTGGCGCACCGGATCAGCTAATGGAGTAAAGCTTGGCGTATCCAGTTTATAAACAACCAGATCCGCTTTCATGCCGGGCGCAATCACACCGAGTTGGCGACCGAGACCCAAGGCGTTTGCACCTCCTATAGTGCAGGCTCTCAAGGACTCGGCGGCGGTTAACCAGCGCGTGTAGTCATTATCACGAATTTTTGATAGGGCGGCGGCGCTACCCATGACGTTCAACATATTGCACGTCACCGTTGAGGAGCAGCCATCAGCGCCCAAGCTCAGATTGATCCCGGCGTCGAGCACCGCACGTACGGGCTGGGAACCAGAACCAAGCATCATGTTGCTCCACGCATTATGCTGCACCGTTGCACCCGCGTCGGCGATCATTTTTATTTCATCAGGATTGAGCCAAACGGCGTGTATCAAGGTAGTTTTATCTTTCAAAAAACCTAATTCAGCGAGACGCGCGACCATGGTTTTGCCATAAAAAGCCATGCCTGTAACCACCTGCAAACGCGTTTCCTGGACATGAATCGCGCTCGGCAAATCCAACTCATCTGCGAGCGCGCGACACTCCTGTAAAAAACCTCCTGTACAGCGATGCGGGGCAGAGGGCGACACCATAATCCCGAGTCGGTTATGCGATGGATGCCTATTGATAGCGAGGCGACGAATCATTGCCATCAGGGAGGCCGGCTCTGGCCTGGGCAAAGCGCGAAGCTGTGCAGCAAGCTCGGCAGGAAAGACCTGATCCACATCCATATAATTGTCGACGATCGGACGATCCATCATGGAAAAGCCAACTACTGCACGCACGCCTATATCCTCATAGGCCTGAAACACCGCCTCAATCAGCTCAGGATCCAGCACGCTGCCTGGACTCATATCATCGACGATCGTGGTTGTTCCCGTGCGTATCGCTTCAATAGCTCCCACCAAGGTCCTGAGGTAAATCTGGCGAGGCGTCAACACAACAGGTTTGACTGTGCGAACATAATTCATCCACAACTCAAGCGGCAGATTTTCAAACCGGCCCTTTTGAAAATGCTCGTGTGAGTGCAAATGACCATCAATCAGACCTGGTACGAGCAACCTGCCGGTCATCGACAGAACCTCACCGTCCGTCGCAGTAAACGCAGGCACGATTGCACTAATCACCTGATCTTCAATCACCACATCAACCGCCTCTGGCTGATATTGCTGCTGACTGCCAAGGACAGCCCGGACGTTTTGGAAAATCGTTCTTTTCATTTTTCAGGAATCCAATAAGCTGTTATTTCATGTGCTTGGAAAGGCCGGCGATTTTCTCCATCACAAGCATCAAAATCAGTGTTGATCCGATCAACACTCCGGAGGCGGCTGCAGCGCGAACATCCAGACTGTCTTCGATGATATGCCACAACCTGATCGGCAAAACCTCTGATCTGGCATCGGAGAGAAACAGCGACAAAGCAACGTTATCAAGCGAAGCCATGAAAGAAATGAACGCACCTGTGGCGATACCGGGCAGCAGTGCGGGGAGTTCGATACGTCTAAAAGTAAACCAGCCCGATGCACCTAAACTATGCGAACAATCGAGCAATGCAGGATCGAGTTGCGAATAACTGGCTGAAGCCGTGCGCAGAATATAAGGCGAACAAATTGCAACATGGCCAATCACGAGCGTCTGAAAAGATAAGCCTTGCCCAAGCATATTAAAGAGCATCAGGATGCCAAGACCAAGCGCCAGGCTCGGAAGCATCAGGGGTGACATTAAAACCGAATCGAGCAATTTCGCCCAGTGCGATTTGTTGCGAGCCAAAGCCAGTGCTGCGAGTATCGCTAATACCGTCGCGATCAGTGTGGCCGTCACTGCAAGTCTTAGGCTTAACAAAAAAGCATCGATAATTTCAGGCGAATCCTGAAACAAGGCCTCATACCATCTGACCGAGTAGCCCGGGGGTGGGAATTTAAGCGAATAGCCAGATGTAAAGGACGTCACCAGCACAATCAGGGTTGGAATCACTAATAACAAAATCCCCAACCCTGCAGCAAGTGTGAGTACGATTAAAAAACTGCTCCTATCCAGTCTCGCAAAGCGATTAACCATAGATGAATCCTTTGCTGCGTCGCCCAGCGATATTCATGACGGTCACAATTGCCATCACCGAGCAGAGCAACACGACGGCGATCGTAGCTGCGAAGGGATAATTCTGCGACTGAATGGCTTGCTGGTAAATGTAGAAAGGCATGAAGATCATCCGGCCTCCTCCGATCAGTGTCTGCGTGACAAACGCGCTTGCGGAAGCGGCAAAGACCAGCAGCGAGCCGGCAAGTAATCCGGGAAAGGAAAGAGGCAAAGTGACACGTATAAACGTTCTCCAATGTCCAGCACCCAGCGCGTAGGATGCGTCCCGCAACCTGGCGTCTATGGCTGTCAGTGAGGAAATCAGAGGTAGGACCATCATCGGCATTTCAATTTGCGAAACAGCGAGGATGACAGCACCAGGGGTATATAGAAGCTTGAGCGGTGCGGAAATCATCCCCAGCGAAAGCAACAGCTGATTGACTAAGCCCTCGCGCCCTAGAATCACAACCCAGGAGAAGGTACGAACAACTGAACTGGTTAAGAGAGGCAAGAGGATGAGAAATAAGAGCAAGCGTTGCCAGTTGCGTGACACCAGCGTGTAGACATAAGCAACCGGATAGCCGATCAGGATAGAAACAACGACGGCACTGAATGCGATCAATAAAGTTTCACCCAGTATCGCGCGATTAAAACCATCGCCGATGAATTTCAAATACTGCCCCAACCCAAGCTGCGTCATAGCCGTGTCATTAAACAGACTGATCACGAGCATCAATAGCAGGGGTACTGCCACAAATATTGTAAAAAAAACAAGTAGCGGCAGTACCAGCCATTTATCCCGACGCGAATTAAGCTGGGCATTCATTTCAACAATCTCAGACTTTCACTTCGCGATTAAAACGATCGATATACTCAGCACGACGAGGATTGAGTTTGAGCCAGTCGGTGCTGCGGAAAGCCTCGAGTTCGCTCATATCCTTGGCGATCTTTGCAAGCTCACCCGTGAACTGAGCATTTTTATTGCTGGGGGCAACAAAATAAGGAGCGCTACTCATTTTTTGCTGAACATCCAGACTTAGCGCAGTATTGATGTACTCGGCCGCAAGGTCGGGCACTTTGGTATTTTTAACAATGTGCATGGTGCTGCGTACCAACCCCCAATTACTGTCAGGACGCGCGAGTGCGACAGGAACACCTTTGGCCTTGAGTGCTTCGATATTGTTGATGTAATGAACTGAAAAATCGATCTGACCCTGTTGAAAGAGCGTTGCCAGAATGCCGGGGTTTGCAGCCACAGCGCCTACATTGGGCAACAGTTTTTTAACGAAATCAAAAGCAGGCTCCATATTTTCTTCACTTCCGCCATTAATGCGGGCAATCTCCGCCATCCAGGCTGAACCGAGGGTAGATCCCATAGAAACCAGACCGATGCGCCCTTTGAACTCTGGCTTGAGCATATCGTTCCAGGAAGTGGGTGGGGTTTTGATACGCTCTGTGTTGTAGGCGATTCCATAAATCTGTGCAGAGACGAATGCACCCAAGCCCGAGGGATCGATGAATTTAGGTGGCAAGTCTTTGAGATTAGGCATCTTATCGACAGGCATTTTTTCGTAAATACCCTGGTCGCGGGTTGCCAGATACGGACCTTCGTCAAGCAGCACTACATCAAAGGGTGGCGCTGCGCGCGAAGCATTAATTTTTGCAACCGTATCGACGGCGAGCGAGGCTACAAGGTTAACTTGTGCACCTGTCGCCTTGCGAAAGGCGGGCAACAAAATTCCACGGTGTGATTCTTCCCAGGCGCCAGGGAATGTTGTCGCAGCAAGAGACTGTGTTTGCGAAAAAGATAAGCCAGGCACACCCATAGAGACTCCGGTTGCTCCTGCGGCACCAATAGCTTTAAGAATATTGCGTCGTTGCAGTTTCATTAAATACTCCCTTGAAGACAAATGGATGGATAGTTAACTAGCGGATAAAAAAACAGCGGGATTAGCATCCGGCCGTAAACGCAACTTGACTGAATCACCGTGCGCTAAAGCACGCGAGCCAGTTCTGGACATTGATAATTTGATACTTTTCCCGTCTGCCAATAGGAGATCTAGTACCAGAGTTGGACCCAGGGGCATCACCAGCTGGACGACGGCTTGCATCTCATTGGAACCAGACTCGGAAAAATCCAGTTCCCACTGCTCCGGCCTGATTGCAATGATCACTGGGCCAGGGACACTGCAGGGAGAGGGCTCCCGAAGCAACCAATCGCCACCCATCGCGCTGGAGGCACGATAGCCATCAGTACTTTTTGTCAGCCGGGCATCGATCAGGTTGGCTGTCCCCACAAAGGTTGCAACAAACGGAGTTTGGGGACGATCGTAAATCGTTGAGGGTGAATCAAACTGTTCAAGTCTTCCCGCATTGAGCACAGCCACACGATCGGACATGCTCAACGCTTCTTCCTGGTCATGGGTGACCATGATGGTGGTGATACTCAACTCTCTTTGCAGCCTGCGAATTTCGATTTGCATGTCCAGCCTTAAATTCTTATCCAAGGCACCTAGAGGTTCGTCAAGCAGCAAAATGCGGGGGCTCACGGCCAAAGTGCGGGCTAACGCGACCCGCTGCTGCTGACCGCCAGAAAGCTCGCGCGGATACCTCTTGGCCAGACCGCTTAAGCGGACCGTCTCAAGCATGCGCTCGACGACCTGGGCGATGGATTTCTTATCACCCAAGCTACGCGCCTGAAGACCGTAGGCGATGTTTGCCGCGACCGTCATATGAGGAAACAGTGCGTAATTCTGAAACACAATGCCTACGCCTCGGGCGGCCGGACTCATACCGGTCACATCCAAACCATCAATCTTGAGAGTACCCTCAGATTGCGCCATTAGGCCCGATAAGATTCTGAGCAAAGTACTTTTGCCGCACCCGGAAGGTCCGAGTAAGGTTACAAATTCGCCCGGCGCAATATCCAGGCTCACATCATCGACAACCAGATTGTCGCCATAACGATGGCTGACTCTATCAAGAGTCAGCCGCGCACCTGCTGCGACAGCCGCTGGAGTTTTATTCAAGTTAACTGCCATGGAAAATTATTCCCAATGCGTTGAAGTGAAATGTTGTGTGTTGAGATGTGCTCACTGGCTTTTTCAAGCAATATTTGTGCCATATGCGCTTGTTCGCCATCGCGGTGCATTGCTGATTCAGACCTCCAAACGTTTCACCCAAGCAATGCACCAGTCGCAACAAAACCGCACAAAAATGGTGCAGGCACGACAACTCCTCACTTTTAATGGGTGCCAATCTGCCCCGCTGTCAGGTAAGATCTTTAAAAAAACCAAAGGAGGCAACATGTCTGTTCATAATTTAAAAACCAGTCAAAGCGTTGACGCACTGCAACAAGCAAAAATCCATCTGGCCGCAGCCAACAGGCTCGCAGTTCTGGATGATCTGCACGAAGGCATCGATAATCATTTCACTATGGTCGTGCCAGGCACAACGGATCAGTTTTTGATTCTGCCCTTCGGTTTTCATTGGTCTGAAGCGCGTGCCAGTGACATGGTCATCTTTAACGAGAAAGGCGAGACACTTCAGGGCAAGGGAATTGTGGAGCTATCCGCGCAGTGCATCCACGCTCCGCTTCACCGCATCACGGGTGCTCAGGTTGTGCTGCATACCCACCAGAACTGGGCGACGACACTTAATCTGCTTCAGGATAATCGCTTGCTTCCTTTGAGCCAGACGGCCGCTTTTTATGATGGTCATATCGCCTATGACGATGGTTACAACAATACCGCTGACGACCTCTCCGAAGGGGAGCGACTCGCGCATGTGATGGGCGACAAACGAGTCATGTTCATGAAGAACCATGGCGTTGTCGTCGTCGGAGATACTGTGGCGCAAGCCTATAAACGTCTCTATAAACTTGAACGCGTCTGTCGCGCTCAAGTCCTCGCCATGAGCACGGGCAAACCATTGCAACTGCTTTCACAAGAAGTCGTTGCCGCGGTGCAAAAACCGCCCGTCAACGACAGGCACACGCGCGCGCAACGAGATAATCTCTATTTTGAAGCGATGATGCGCGTGCTGGATCGGGAGTTACCAGGCTACGCAGATTAAAGTTTCAGCATAAGCGCGAGAGGCAGCTACTGACTGCGCTCAATTCACAAATTATCGGGACAAGAGATGAAAAAAAATATACACGGTATCACTTGCGCACTGTTTGTCGCAGCTGCGTTGACAGCACCGCTCAGTCAGGTTCAAGCGCAGTCACAAACAGCGCAAGCCACTCCCCTACCACTGGCGACTGCTCAATCGCAAGGCTTTTCAACCGAAGGCCTCAAACGTATTGACGCCTTTTTCAAAAGAGAAATTGCTAATAATCAAATGCCAGGGGCTGTGCTTGCTGTGGCGAAAAATGGCAAACTGGTCATCTACGAGGCGTATGGCTATCGCAACAAAGCCACCAATACGCCAATGACTAAAGACACGATCTTTGAATTAGCGTCCATGACGAAGATCATGACTGCTGTCAGCGCGCTGACTTTTTACGAAGAAGGCATCCTCACTCTGAAAAGTCCCGTCTCAGCATGGTTTCCGCAGTTCAAGGACATTAAAGTTGGACACATTGGGACCGACGGTAGCGTCACTACATCTCCTGCCAAGCAACAGATCACCATACAGGATCTGATGCGGCATACCAATGGCCTGACTTATGGTGGACGCGGTGCCACACCCATACATAAAAACTTTCCTGAAGGCTCTTCATCCTCAGCGATTCAGTACACCGGTCCTGAGTTGATCGATAAGTTAGCCGCTGCGCCACTTTTGCATGAACCCGGAACGGTTTGGAATTATGGTTTCGGACTCGATGTGCTCGGTCTCATTCAAGAAAAAATAACCGGCAAATCGCTGAGCGAAGTCATGCGTGAGCGGATTTGGAATAAGGTCGGCATGCCTGATACGGGCTTTACGAAAACCGCAAAAAATGAAAGCCGTTTTGCATATCCTCTCCCCGTGGATCCGATCACAGGCAAACCACAATCCATGCCCATCCTGACTGCCAACCTTAAATATGATTGTGGTGGTGGCTGTGCCTACGGCACAGCGGCGGACTACATAAGATTTGGTCAGATGCTACTCAATGGCGGATCGATTGATGGCAAACGCGTACTCAGTCCACAAACAGTCGCGTTCATGACCTCGGATCATTTAGGGACTGGAATTAAAAACGAACTCACCAATACTGAAGCAGGTCGTGCAGGCTACGGCTTTGGACTTAGTGTTGCGGTTCGAACAGAGCGTGGCGTTGCCGCAATCAACGGCAACGTGGGCGACTTTACCTGGAACGGTGCTTACGGCACAACTTTCTGGGCAGATCCAAAAGAAAAGCTGGTCGTTGTCATGATGGCTGCAGCCCCAGGTGAAATTCGTAAAGACTATCGCGAACGCCTCAACGCTCTGATTTACGGCGCTCTGGAAAAATAATTCCAATTACTACAAATACTCACTCATTACGCAATTAAACACGCCAAGGCAGATTAATGACCCAGCATGTTTATCGCGTAGTGAGTGTTGTAGGTCTTGCGCAGATTGTCTCTTATGCCGCCGCCAACTATTTGCCAGCGGTGATCGCAACCCCGGCAAGCAATGAGCTTGGTTTTTCCAGCACAACAATCTTCGCTGGCTTCTCTCTTTCGCTTGCGATCGCTGGACTCTGTGGTCCTTTTATGGGGAAACTGGTCGATCGGATCGGCGGCAGACCCGTCCTGATTTTGTCTAATCTGATCTTTGCCTCAGGCTTTACCCTGCTTGGTTTCTCGCAGAACCTGCTGGTACTCTTGACGGCCTATGCGATCATTGGACTAGGCATGGCCGCAGGGCTCTTCGAAGTCGCTTTTGCTTCGATAGTGCGAATCTTCGGAAAAAACTCCCGCAACGCCATCACAGGTGTCTCTCTGCTAGCAGGTTTTGCAAGTGTCGCGGGCTGGACTCTTTCGGTCTATGTGGCCCAGCGCTATGGCTGGAGAGGTGTCTGCTGGTTCTGGGCAGGGATGCATGTGCTGGTTGCGCTGCCTCTGAACGCATTGCTCCCCCCTCCACCCGCAGCACCCCAGCTAAAAAATCAAGAGCTCGCCAGAGCAGATTCCTCAGAATCGAGGCACAGCACTGAGCTCACTAGCGACGAACAGGGCAAACAAGCGAATCCAAAACCTGGCATAAGCACAACACTTCTTTTGGCGTTTGTTTTTGCGGCAAGCGCCTTTATCGGTATGGGACTGATGTCGCATCTACCGAGATTGCTCGAAAACCTCGGTGTCCCTCTCGCCGTGGCCTTCACGGTAGGTGCCTTAGTGGGTCCAGCACAAATCATCGGCAGGATTCTGGACTTTTTATTTTTAGGTCGCTTGCACCCACTTATTGGTACACGACTAGCTGCGTTAGCCCACCCGATCAGCGCAGTCGCGTTGTTAATCATCGGCGCTCCGTTCGCTGCAGCAGCAGTTGTACTGCATGGTCTGGGTAATGGGATACTGATTATTTCCCGGGGCACACTGCCTCTGGCCCTATTCGGTGCCCAAGGTTATGGTCAGCGACAGGGCTGGCTTATGATGCCCTCCAGATTTGCCCAGGCTGCTTCACCCTTTGTATTTGGTCTGGCGCTGACTGCCTGGGGAGAAAATGTTTTATGGCTCACCTGCGCGCTAGGCCTGAGTATTTTTGTAGCACTCTGTCTGATCCCTGCCACTCGCAAGGCTTAAACGACCTGGTGAGCTAACGTCCCATATCACGCGGATTAAAAGCTTTTTGTAAGCCATCACCAAAAAAATTGATTGCAACGACTGTCATAAGAATAAACAAACCCGGATAGATCGCGAGCGGTGGATCACTGACTAATAATTCCTGCGCATTATTGAGCATACTCCCCCAACTGGTTGAAGGAGGCTGAATACCGACCCCAAGAAAACTCAGCGCAGACTCAACCAGAATAATGCGTCCACAAGCCAAGGTCGTCGCGACGATCACAGGTGAAATCGCATTTGGAATAATATGAACGGACAGGATTCTGAATGTGGAGGCGCCTTGAGCGCGTGCCGCTAAAACGAAATCACTTGAGTGCAAGGCAAGCGTAGAGGCTCGCATCAGGCGAGCCACACCGGTCCATCCAAGCAAAATAAAAATAAACACAATCCGCCAATAGCCCGCATCTCCAGAGCGTACAAAATCTGTAGAAAATCCGAGTTTGGTTAAATCCAGTGCAGCCAGAATAATCAGTAAGGGCAAGCTTGGCATGGACATCACCAAATCTGTAAAGCGCATCAAAAACTCATCGACCTTACCGCGAAAATAACCCGCGCAAGCACCGATGAAGATACCCAAAAACGCTGAACCCAAGGCAGCGATTAAACCAATTGATAACGAGACACGACCTCCGCGTAATAAACGCATTAACTCATCACGCCCTGCTTCATCGGTGCCTAGCCAGTGCGACAGGCTAGGAGGCTCAAACCTCGCTAACAAGTCCGTCTCGAGGCCACTGATACCAAACCAGTATTCAAAGGCCTCCACGCAGTTGCAAAGCAAGGCCATCAACAACAGAATAAGGCCGCCAAAGATTGCCATGCGATCTTGTGCCAGTATGCGAATTCTGAGGGTCCATATTGAAACAGGACGCTCTTGATCTTCGAGTAAGACAGGGGCAGTCATCGTTTTTCCCCGTCCATTCTGATGCGCGGATCGAGTAATGAATACGACACATCCGCCAGCAAACTGCCAAGCAATACCATGGCCGTAGTGAACAGCAGACAAACCAGCGCCAGGTTGTAATCATTGCCCATGATGGATTCGTAAATAAGACGACCCATCCCGCGCCAGCCAAACATGGTCTCGATGAGTGTAGCTCCGGACAGCAAATGACCAAACCCCAACGCAATAATTGTGGTGATCGGAATCATCGCATTTCTCAGCGCATGATGAAAAATTATCCGATATTGACTGAGGCCTTTCGCGCGTGCAGTACGAATATGATCTTGACTCAACACCTCTATCATCGCCGAGCGCGCATAGCGGGTCAGACCGCCTATTTCGATCAGCACCAGCGTCAGACAAGGCAGTATCAGATAAGCAAATGCCGGATAAGGCTGATCAGAGCGTGGCATGCCTCCCGGAGGCAATACACCAAACTTGACCGCGAATAAATAGATAAACACCAAACCCAGCCAGAAACCAGGCACTGAAATACCAAGAAACGCAATCAGACTCACCACGCGATCTATCCAACCGCCACGATAGATCGCGGCCAGTGTTCCCAGCGTAATGGCGATGACGGTGCTGATCACGAAAGCAGTACCTGTCAGGATGATGGTATTGCCCAGCGCCGGAAAGACTACATCGAGAACTGGACGATGCTGGATGCGTGAAAAGCCGAAATCTCCTTGTACCGCATGGGTCAACCAACTCCAGTAGCGCGACAGCAGTGGCTCGTCCACACCATAAATCGCCCGTAATTTTGCGACGTCTTCAGGTTGCATATTAGGGTTGGCTGACATCAGCAAATCGATAGGATCACCAGGCATCAGCCCGATCAACGCAAAAATCACAAAAGAGATGATGAATAAAACAATTATCAAGCCAAGGATGCGGGATTTCAAAAAGCCGAGCATGTCACCTCCAGGGGGTGATGACAGGCCACACTATTCTGAGCGTCAAGCAACTGCATAGTGGGTGTGATTTGTTTGCAAATTTCAGTAGCTCTCTCACACCGTGGATGAAATGCACAGCCACTGGGCGGATTGATCGGACTTGGAATTTCACCAGGTAACGCACGACCTGGCATGCGCTTGACAGTTCCAAGCTTTGGCATGGACTGGATCAGGGCCGCGGAATAAGGGTGCCGAGGGGCGTTGAACAGCATAGTTTTACTGGCTAACTCAACAATCCTTCCTAAATACATCACAGCAATACGATCGGCCAGATGATGAACAGCGTTCAGATCGTGACTGACGAGCAGATAACTCATACCTGTAGCGGATTTCAGCTCGCTTAATAAATTCAAAATCTGACTCTGGATGGAGACATCCAGAGCCGACAGGGGCTCGTCTGCAATAATAAGCTCCGGCCCACTTGCCAAAGCGCGGGCGATCGCAATACGCTGGCGCTGACCACCACTAAACTGATGAGGATAGCGGCTGGCAGCCTGCGGTGAGAGACCGACTTGTTTCATCATCAAATCAACTCTCTCTAGCCGGGCGGACTGATTGCCCAGACGATGCACCAATAATGGCTCCTGGATAATATCCCGAACGCTCAACCGGGGATTGAGGGAACCATACGGATCTTGAAAAACGAACTGCACTCGCCGGCGCATATCGTGACGCTGAGCAGAGCTCATTGCCTGTAAAGCCTGGCCGCGAAAATAAATCGTGCCCTGCGTCAAAGGCACTAGTTCAAGTATAGAGCGGACAAGCGTGGTTTTCCCTGAACCACTTTCACCGACCAGAGCTAGCGTCTCTCCTTTGAATACCGACAGACTCACCTGGCTGACAGCTTGGACAAAAGACGCGTGCCGAGAGCTCGCCTGAGCGGCTTTAAATTGAATCGTGACCTCTTGCATGTCAATTATTTTTTCAGCTGTAGTCATGGCATCACACACCTGACCTGATGCTGCGCACCGATCGTTCGCACCGCAATCGGCTCAACTCGACACGCTTGCTGAGCCTGAGGGCAGCGCTCAAAAAACTCGCAGCCTGTAGGCCTGTAACGCAGGTTGGGTACTGTTCCAGAAATGGTCGGTAAACGCTTGCGCAAATGCTGGCGATCCGGTATTGAGGACATGAGTCCACGGGTATAAGGATGACCAGGTTGTCCAAGCACTTGAGCTACCGAGCCAGACTCAACAACACGCCCTGCATACATGACCATGACCTGATCGGACATCTCGCTGATAACAGCCAGGTTATGACTAATCAATACCAGAGCCATACCGCGCTTTTGCTGAAGTGTGAGCAATAAATCCAGTATTTGAGATTCAATGGAAACATCCAGAGCCGTTGTAGGCTCATCAGCGATCAGAATATCTGGCCGACAAGCCAGCGCCATCGCAATCATTACGCGTTGACGCATACCACCAGACATCTGATGCGGGTATACATCCACACGTGCCTCGGGATCAGCGATACCAACCTGATGCAACAAGTCAATCGCTGCACTTCGACCCTGGGCCAGACTCATTGCCTCATGCACGATCAACATTTCCGCTATCTGATTGCCGACCGTCATCACGGGATTAAGCGCAGTCATCGGTTCCTGAAAAATCATTGCGATACGCGGGCCGCGAATGCGCGTCCAATCCTTCGGACCGATAGAAAGTAAATTCTGCCCATCAAAAAAGATACTACCCTCACTGGCGGAACCCTCTGGCAGCAAACCCATCAGAGCCAGCGCAGTCATTGATTTACCGCAACCACTCTCACCGACAATCCCTAGCGTTTGTCCTGCCTGGAGCTCAAAAGATACGTCTTTTAAAATAGTCGTCCGGTTTTTACCCTCTCCAAGCGAGACAGAGAGATTATCGACGCGGAGAATCGGCGCAGTCATCATCATCCCCGGCAAACAAAGCCCGCAAGAATATTTTTATTCAGATTTCGCATTACTTGGCACGCCACTGCTCAACCCAGAGAGTAAATAAGCCCCAGCGTTTTTCATTAACGACACCAGTCACCCATTTCGGAGTGAGGATAGCGACCGTCGGAAAATATAAAAATATCTCAGGTAAATCCTGCACAGTGATATCGACAATTTTTTTCCAGGCGACACGGCGAACTTCCGGGTCGAGTGCAGCCCAAGCCTGCATTAATGCAGCATCCATCTCAGGATTTTTGTAGCCCATGTAATTCAAGCCAGTCCAACTATTTTGTTCCGTAGGAATCTGACTGGAATGAAAATAAATATAAGGTACGGTATCGAGCGGCGCATCAGTCTGGAATTCAACCAGGCCTTTAAAGTTTCGTCGCCGCAGCGTCTCGCCAAACATCAAACGCGCAGGTTCATTTTTGATCACTATTTCGATTCCAATTGCTTTCATCTGCGTTTGAATGACCTGCTCAACCAGCTCTCTAATCCTGTTGCCTGAAGTCGATACCAGATCAAGGGATAATTTTTCCCCTTTCGCATTGACCAGGATCCCATCGCTGCCGGGTTTGAAACCCGCCTGAGCCAGTAATTCCTTTGCTGCTTTGGGATCGTAAGCGTAGGTCTTAGTTTCCTTGCTCCAGCCAAATTGTGTAGGATGTTTGAAACTATCAGCTACCTCAAACTTATTTCCAAAGATCTTGGCAACCAAGGTTTTTCGATCGATGCCCATCTGGATCGCTTGCCTGACTTTTAAATCAGCTAGCAGTGGATTTTCAAACTGAACCGCTAAATGCTCATAGCTTGAGACCGAGGGAATAAAATCCCAGTTAAATTTATCCGATGCGGTTTTCATCATCGATAAATGTTGATCCAGCGTTAGCCCCACATTACCTGAGGCCACCATATCTACACCACCCGCAAGCAAATTCGCCTGCAAGGCAGAGGTGTTCTCTACAAGACGAAAGGTTATTTTCTGGAAATAAGGCTGGGTCCCTTTCCAGTAGGCATTTGGCATGATTGTGACGGACTCGTTAGAGCGAAACTCTGTCACCCGATAGGGTCCCATCCACAATCCTGGCTCTTCAGGCTTACGGTTATAGAGCGACTTTTGTCCATAATCGAGAGGATTCGCAGCATTACGAAATATCGCACCCTCAATATGCTCCGAGATCGGTGTAGGCGCCGAGCGATCAAAATCATAGCGAACGACTTTGAGTATGACTTTTATATTCAAGTCATCCATGGCTACAACGCTTTCAACAGTGGGTGGAACAGAAAAAGCCTTTTCCACTTCAAAACCAAAAACAACATCTTTGGCTGTGACTTGCACACCATCGGCCCAGAATAAATTATCTTTTAAGGTAAAGATAACTTCCATTCCCTCGGTACCATCGGTTCTTTTGATCACTTTAGCGCGACCATTGGCAACGGTGGGCACCTCTGTACACAACTGACAGATCACCTCACCAGTATCTGTGAAACCTGTCATGGCGCGACGCGAGGTCGCGAGAATCATATCCTTAACACTTGTCACAGTGATGTTGGGATGCAAATCAGGTGGAAACTGAACCATCCCGACATTCAGTGTGTTTTTTGCTTGAGCCGAGGCAAGATTTTGTGCGCCGTCTACAACATAAAACGAAACAGAAACAATGAGGGCAAAAGCTAGTTCGCGAAATTTGCTCATGATGCTTGTCCAGAAAGTGCTGCGGGCGTCAGTCGGAGTACCGAGACGGCTTGTGATTGAACCTGTTCATCCGTGAATAATAACGGCGTTGGTTCGTTGTCGAGCCAGTGGTCATATAAATCCCGATAATGCGGATCTCCTGGAGAGCCCCCCTGTCCCGCACCGAAGGAGGCAATTGCCTCGGGCGGCTGTTTTAAATCGGCGACCGCCCTGAAACTCGAACCACCCGTGACATTTGTGTTATCCAGACCAACCCACCAGCGAGCGTAGACAGTCGAACCGTCTCCCGCTGAACCATGACCCGAAACGCCAGAGATCGCTGCCAGATCTGCTGGTAAAAACTTTTTAAGAGGATGTGAAAGAGCTACATCGTGTAGTTGGCCCCAGCTTGGATAAGTTCTTCCCAGAAAATCGGACGCGACACCAAGTTTGACACCTGCAGAATTTAAACGCTCACTGGCCATGACCAGACAGTTTAAAAGTAGTGCATCGCGGACCTGCTTTGGCTCTTGCCCCAGACGCCGATCAGGATGCTGGAGTAGACCCAGCACTGCATGAGGATGCAACGCAACCACAACGGTTGCGACTTGTTGAGGTGTGACGAGCTTTCGCACTTCTCTTTGCAAAGTCGCAAACCATAATTCATACAGTGCGGCTTGTTTTGACTCCGCCAAAATTTTGCAATCCCAATCAAAAAGAAAGGCACGCTCATTAATTGCCTGAAGTCCCTCTGCATTCAGCAGTAAGTCCATCAAAATTCTTGCGCGAGCGGAGTACACATCAAGCTGCAAATTCCAGCTATCTTGGGGAGTATGTTTCTCCTTCATCCCTGATAAAACTTCTACGATGCGGCGGTGCCGATCATTGGCTGTCCATTCAAAACTGATGCGGCGCTCGCGGACCGGCCAATCCTCAGGAAAAGGCATCTGATTCGCGCTCGCTATCCAGCCGCGAGCCGGGTTGAACTCCCAAGGCATCTCCTCAAGCGGCAAAATACCTTTCCAGGGGAAATCACCCGCGGCAGGCACGGGCATCAAACCATCATGATTAGGGCGTACCGGTACCCGACCTGCTGATTGCCAGCCGATATTACCTTCCACATCGGCATACATATAGTTCGTGCCCCAGACCGCATGTCGGATCGCAGCACGAAACTCGGCCCAGTTTTTTGCGAAAAGCTTGGGCACATATTCCAGATTAACCGCAGCCCCTGGCTGTAACCAGGCGGCACGCAAAACGATCGCCCTGTTTTGCTCCGGATGCTCTGATACGAGCGGACCGAGCTCGCAGAACGCAAGTTCAACTTTGACATCCGATTGATTGCGCACTTTGATCGACTCAGTCACGCGCTCAATGGGCAAATCACCTTGCGGGGTTTTATAGTGCGTTGCGTTTTGCGTTAATTCCAAAACGTAGAGATCTTCCTGATCAATTTGAAAATCAGTTCGCCCAAATGCGATCCTGTCATTGTGACCAAACTGAACCCCCGGGCGCCAGACAGGTCCCGCGCCTGTCACATTAAAGCCAGGTGCAGACAAATGCGTCACCATCCTGGGGCTAGGCATTCCAAAAGCCAGATGCGGATCATTCGCCAATAGCGCACGTCCAGTTGAGGTGAGCGCTGGCGAAATCACCCAGGCATTACTGCCGTTACGGGCATCAATATCAGGTTGAAAAATTTCATCAGCTAAAGCCAGTTGGCCGTTTTTATCTTGAATTAGCCGCTCAAAGGGCAAGGGCGCGATACGATGATTCAAAAGCTCAAGATCTTCTCTTGTGACCCAGGAAGGATCCAAACCCGCGGGTAATTTGACAATCCAGTCCGGCTCTAGCGGATGAACCAGTGCATCGATGTCGAGATGGCCGCGCGTCGCAAGAATGCAGCGTCGAACCTCCGCCTGAATATTGGGTGATGTTGATACCCGGGCACGCAATAAATCATCCTTTTCCCATCGCCCAGGAAGCATCCCCAATGCTACAAACTCAGCGGGTAATTGTGCAGGATCTGCAAGCAACTCGTCCACTCGCGCATTGATCCCGGCAACAAAGGCGCTCGCGATCCCTTCGACTTTAGGGTCTAATTTTTTCCACTCCTCCTCGATCGAGCCGCGAAACATCAGCAGTTTTGCGATCTGGTCGAATTTGACGAACTCGGGTCCGAAAGCCTCGGATAACGTACCAACTTGCCGGCGATGATTCAGATCAAGTTGCCAGAGACGCAAATAAGCGGCGCTATAACCCTGCCCGAAAAAAGCGTCCTCTACTGTTTGTGCCTGAATATGCGGCACACCGCTTTTATCCAGAGAAATCGTGAGCGCCGCGCTCAATCCTTTGACCTGCAAAACCGTTGCGTGTGCCGTTGTCATATTTCGAGACTTTATTGAGGGATAGCTGATTATGAGGTCTGTTTATTAAGCTCGCCAATAGCTAATACAGCATAGGATATAACAAAAGGTTATGGTTATAGATTTCTGATGTGATTAAATAATTAAATCGTGTCATATACAAAATGGCCGAACTCTGACAGGACAGTAGCAACAATGAGACTACGTCATATTGAAATTTTTGATGCCATTTGTCGAACCGGTTCACTTACGGAGGCAGCGCATATTCTGCATGTTTCGCAACCAGCCGCCAGTAAATTATTGGCCAATGCTGAAAGCCAGCTCGGTTTTAAGCTGTTTAACCGCGTCAGGGGACGGCTGAGTCCGACGAGGGAAGCGGATATTTTGAGACCGCAGATCTCGCGCATGCAACAAGAACTTGCCCGAATCAGACGACTGGCCAACAGTCTGAAAGGCAATCGCCAAGGACATTTAAGAATCGGCAGTATGGCCGGAATGGGTTTGCGAGTCATACCCGCGGTTATAGCGCAAAGCCATAAAAACAATCCGGACATAACCTTTGATCTCTATACACAAAATAGTTCACAGCTGATTGCGGGTCTGATGGCGCACGAGCTGGACATCATCATTACCTATGATGAGACAGACTACCCTGGTGCGCGCAAGCAGCACCTGACAGATGCCGAGCTTGTGCATGTAGGACTGACACCACACACAGGTCGAAAAAAGCTGAGTGATCTCAATGCGGTCGACTTTATCGCACTCGAGGCACACGCGTTGTCAGGACTGACATTGCAGCAAGCTTTTGAATCTTCAAAAATCGAACCGAAAATTGTTGCGCAAGTGCAAACTCATTTTGTAGCTTGCGCAATGGTCGAAGCGGGCTGTGGCGAAACGATCGTAGACTTGCTGACAGCCAGAGCCATGTTACGCCCGGGCATTACGCTGAGTCGGCTGGAGCCTCAGATCACAATTCCTATCTGCGTGATGACGCATGCGGGAGATGAACTCACTGGGCTGCACTCTGAAATCATCGACCGCTTGCAAGCGGTCTGCCTGACTGAGCAATTACCAGCTCAGACAAACAATTTGTCTGGCTAGATTTCAAAAACCTCCAAAAAAATTACAGCGCTGACTAAGGTCTTTTAAATATGTACTCACTCTATTTAGACTTACCCGACAGACCAGACATTGATCATGACAAAACACGTCAACGAGGCGCAAACGGTCATGCTGTGGCAGCCACTGCCTCACCACTGGCGAGCTTAGCTGCAATCAACATATTGAAAAAAGGCGGCTCAGCTGCCGATGCAGTGGTGGCTGCGCAAGCCGTGCTGACATTAGTCGAGCCTCATGCCTCGGGTCTGGGCGGTGGCACTGTGATCGTCTGGCATAACCAAAAAACCGGTGAGTCAGGTGTCGTAGATGGTTTAGCTGCAGCACCAGCCATGGTCACCGAACGTCTGGAACTAGATTTCGATGGTCGCAGCATTCCGCGCGAACGAGCAATGATCGGGGGTCGAACCGTTGGGGTACCAGGGACCTTACGCGCGCTGCAGACAATACATAAAAAATTTGGAAAGCTGGGATGGGAGGAACTTTTCAACGAGGCACGTACGCATGCGCTGGAAGGTTTTGATTTACCACCCTATCTAGTTAAAACCATCAATGAAATAGGTTCAATGCAAGATGAACCACTCGCGCAGTCGGTCTATTGTGGCGCAAGCAGAAAAGTCTTGCCTGCAGGCAGGCGCGTTTGCAATCCGCTTTTAGCTGAAACATTGGCTAAGATCGCGCAACAAGGTGTCGAGGCTTTATATGAAGGAGAGCTTGCTGAACAGCTCATACGAACAGTCAATGAAGACTCATTTTCTGGTCGCATGACGAAAACCGATCTCAAATCTTATCAAGCAATCGAACGCGCGCCAGCAAACTATGTATTTAATGGCTCAACAGTTCTCACAGCACCCGCTCCTGTCTTCGGCGGAATAGCGGTTGGTCAGATTCTAGGCATGATGGAATCTCTAGGACTGGTCGGACAAGAGCTTGAAAATCACCCTGATTTAGTACACGCCATGATGGAAGCGGGACGTCTGGCCTTTGCCGATCGAGGTGCCTTTATTGGCGAGTCAGCCACCGCCTCGGTTGCACAAGCGATGCTAGATCCAGGCTACCTGGCAGAGCGCGCAAAACTTATCGATCCGGCAAAATTATCTACGCACGTCAGACATGGCGATCTGGGAGCTCAATATCCCGCAGGCCCGGATGGAACTGGACTGACGAGTGCGATGACTTCACACCTGGTGGTCAGTGATCTTGAGGGTCTGACCTTGTCCATGACTACCACGATTAACCAGAATTTTGGTTCGAGATTATCGGTCGGTGGTTTTTATTTGAACAATGTACAAACAAATTTTGCAGCCCGTCCCTTTGTAGCGGGCAATCCTTTAGCGGCTTACAACGCGATGGCTCCAGGAAAAAGAGCAATGACTTCGTTCGCGCCCTCCATCATGCTGCATCAGGACGGCAGTATTCGGGCAGCCTTGGGTGCGGGTGGAGGCAATCGTATTGTCGGATTCGTAGCCAATGCAATGATGCGTATCGCGGCAGGACATACCGATGCTCAGAAGATTGTTTCAGCACCCCAGGCAATGAACTGGAATGGACTGACAAATATAGAACCTGGCCTATCGCACCATCACGATGCGCTAACAGAACGGCAACATTATTTTGTCACGCGACGCATGGATGGCGGCACGCAAGTCGCTATTCGACACGCAGAGGGCTGGAATGCAGGTGGCGATATTCGTCGCGACGGCACTGCGATCGGATTGCTAGAGCGAAAAAATAGTCTCTAATCAATACATGCCACCAACGCGATGGCGGGCGTAAAAATGCCCGCCTCCTGCGTCAAATAAAGGTTCGACAGAGGAAATATAGGAAACTTTTCTGATCGGGCTGGGTAACTCCGAGTTTTCCAGAATGGTCTCACGAGTACGCGTGGGGTCAGCGATCGGCACCGCTTGCATTAATTTTCGAGTATAGGGATGCAGTGGATTTTCGAAAACAGCGCGACGTGGACCAATCTCGACAATCTGCCCTAGATACATCACTGCCACGCGATGACTGATTCGCTCAACGACAGCCATATCATGCGAGATAAAGAGATAAGCAATACCAAGCTCGCGCTGTAAATCAATCAGCAAGTTGATAATTTGCGCGCGGATCGACACATCCAGCGCGGAGACAGACTCATCAGCGATAAGAACCCTCGGATTAACAGAGAGCGCTCGCGCAATACAAATACGTTGCCTCTGTCCACCTGAAAATTCATGGGGATAACGGTTAACAGTCGAAGGATCCAAGCCCACTCGCTCCATGAGCGAAGCTACACGTCGTTCAAGAGCCAAACCAAACTCGAGTCCCTGAATAAGCATTGGCTCCTTGATACACTCACCGACTTTCATCCGTGGGTTGAGTGAAGCAAAAGGATCCTGAAAAACAAACTGGACCTGCTGCCTGAGATGTCTGAGCGACTGGGCATCCTCGTAGATAACACGCTGCCCGTCAAGCTCAACCTGTCCCTGCAGATGCTTAGTTAAACCGATAAGAGAGCGGCCCGTAGTCGTTTTGCCGCAACCAGACTCACCCACCAGAGCTAGTGTCTCGCCTTGATGCAGATCAAAACTGACTTGCTCTACCGCATGCACGCGGGCTTTAACTCGTGAAAAAATTCCACTCCTGAGATCAAACCGAGTGACAAGCTTGTTAACGCTCAAGATGACTGGTCCGGCCTTATGAGGCTCGATAGCTTGAGAAAGTTTCTGTGCAGAGGACGAAACATCACCCTGCGCATCCAGCTCAAATCTCCGGGGCTCGTCCAGGCCACGCATATCACCTAATCTAGGCACCGCAGCAAGCAGTGCTTTCGTATAGGCATGGTGAGGATTTGCAAAAACATTCAAGACATCGCTGGATTCAACCACCTCTCCATGACGCATCACTATCACCCGGTCGGCGACCTCGGCCACAACGCCCATGTCATGAGTAATAAAAATTATCCCCATCTCCATTTCTTTTTGTAGCTCTTTGAGCAACAGCAATATCTGGGCTTGAATCGTGACGTCCAGCGCTGTAGTGGGCTCATCAGCGATCAATAAAGAGGGTTTGCAGGACAAGGCCATAGCGATCATGATTCGCTGACGCATACCACCAGACAGTTCATGCGGATAGCGACCCATCATTGCGCTGGCGTCAGGAATCCTGACCTGATCCAGAATACGAAGTGTCGCAGCATTTGCCTGGCGATGATCCAGGTCCTGATGCAACAGAATGGCCTCAAGGATTTGAGACCCGACAGTGAAAACCGGATTTAAAGAAGTCATCGGCTCCTGAAAAATCATCCCGATTTCAGCACCTCGCAACCGCCGCATCTCGTCTTCTGATTGCGTTCGCAGGTCAAGTGTTTGTGTCCGGGTGCCTTTGAAAAGCATCCTGCCGGTATCAATCCTGCCTGAGCCGAATTCAACGAGTCGCATAATCGCCAGAGAGGTGACGGATTTACCCGAACCCGATTCACCTACGATCGCCAGCGTCTCTCCGCGATCCACATGCAAGCTTAACGATTTAACGGCCTGAAAAGAGGATGCACCCCGACCAAAGGAAACCGATAAATTACTGATATCGAGGATGCGTTGCGCTGGCAGAACTAAGTGAGTGGACATCCTTCTTAGATCCTCTTCGCTATCCGGGGATCAATAGCATCGCGTAAGCCATCGCCAAGCATATTGATCGAGAGAATTGTGATTGAAAGAAAGAGCGCCGGGAACGCAATCAGATAAGGTTTAATTTGCCAGAGTGTTCGTCCTTCGGCCATGATGTTGCCCCACGAAGGGACTGAGGGAGGGACACCAGCTCCAATAAAGGAAAGACTCGCCTCGGCGAGAATCGCCAAACCGCAGATATAAGTGATCTGGACCGTCAGCGCAGCAATGGTGTTTGGAAAGATATGTTTGTAAATGACACGCAGAGAACTCGCGCCCGAGGCGATCGAGGACTCAACATAAGACTGTTCGCGCAAGGAAAGCGACAACCCTCTTATCAATCTGACCACACGCGGAATCTCGGCGATCGTGATCGCAAGGATCACGATTTGCATCGAAGCTTTTGTCAGCGAAATCAGGGCAATCGCCAGCAAAATCGTCGGGATCGACATCATTCCGTCAATCACGCGCATCACGACCGCGTCAACCAGCTTGTTAAAACCAGCGGCAAGGCCAATCACCGTGCCAATCAAAGCCGAAAGAAAGGCAACCGAAAAACCAACCGTCAAAGATACCCGTGCACCATAGAGCACGCGAGAGTAGACATCGCGACCCAGCATGTCGGTTCCAAACCAGAATTGAGCGCTTGGTGCACGTGTACGCCGCACAGGCGATAACGCTGTTGGGTCAATCGTGCCTAACCAGGGGGCAAAAATTGCGATAAAAACCAGCAGACTGAGCATAAATGCCCCGATTGCAATCGCAGGATGTTTTTTGACGAAGCACCAGAGTTTGCGCATCAGTATTTAATCCTTGGATCGAACGCCCGATAGAGCAAATCAACTAACAGGTTGATCATGACGTACATCAAACTGAACATCAGGATCACACCTTGAATAATGGGGTAATCCCGACGCAGGATCGCGTCCACGGTCAGTCTTCCTATCCCGGGAATGGAAAAGACAGTTTCTGTGACGACTGCCCCACTAATCAGCAAGGCCACACCACTGCCAATGATGGTAATGACGGGAACTGCAACGTTTTTTAACGCGTGGCGAAACAGTATGCCTTTGTTACCAACGCCCTTGGCGCGCGCTGTACGAATGTAGTCTTGCGTGAGCGTTTCAAGCAAGGTTGCGCGTGTAATTCTAGTGATCAGGGCTACATAAACACTACAGAGAGCGAAGGTTGGCAAAATGAGCGTACGCATAGAGGCCCAGATACCTTGCGAAAAAGGGACATAGCCCTGCACGGGTAACCATTTAATTTCAAGACCAAATATCCAGGCGAGCAAATAGCCGACGACAAAGGATGGAACAGAAAAACTCAGCACGGCGAGCATCAGCATCAATCTGTCGAATGCGCTGTGATGGCGCCAGGCAGACAGGGCGCCCAGCGGTATCGCGATCAGGATCGAACAAACCAGCGTCATCAGCATCAGTGTGAGCGTAGGCGCTAGACGCTGACTGATCATATGTGTCACAGGCAGGCCAGTGAATAGTGATTGCCCGAGATCGCCGTGCGCTACTCTCCAGAGCCATTCAGCAAAGCGAATCAAGAAAGGCTGATCCAGACCAAGCGCACTGCGTATACGCTCTATATCCTGCTGGGTTGCGTCCTCGCCGGCGATCAACACGGCTGGATCGCCAGGCGTCAGACTTAACAAGCCAAAGACAAACAAAGCCACAAACAGCATGACCGGCAAAGTCATCAGAATACGGCGCACAGAATAAGCGAACATAAGCGGTCCTGAAACCAGAGAAATTATTTCAAGGGCCAGCGAGGCAATTTGATTTTTTGATAAGTAAAGGTATCCCAGTCTGGTGTGGCTGCTCCTCTGCCACCCATGTATAGCACTGCTTTTGCGATTTTTGAAAAGGAGGCGTAAAAATGTTGGGCGGATTTGACTACCACTATTTTTTTACTCAGCAAATCGCAACCGAGCTGTGTAAATAAATCAATATTCATGGCCTGGTTACGATTAGAGGTCAGTACGATTTCGATGCCCTGCGCGCGAACCAGCGCACAGTTTCCAAGCTGAGTCTGACCACCCGACAGGCCAGTCATGGTCATGTTTTCTTTCAAGGACACCACAGTGCAAAACAAATCAACTGGGTCACCTGAATAGGGGCTTGTTTTACCACCGATTCTCAGCATGAGCTGTGCGCCTGCGCCTGCATCAAAAGCGATACGCACAGCCATTGGATCCCACATCGGTCCAAGCGCTACATTCTCGACACCGCGCTCAAGCACCCTGCTCAGGACAAAGGTCGCGTCACCCGCTGCACCGCTACCAGGATTGTCAGGGCGATCCGCCAGAACAACAGGCCCTCCCTCCGATGCCAAAGCCTCATCAAGCGCCTGATCAATCGTACGGAATGGAATACTGAGTTGCTCACGCATCGCGATTAACTCGTCAGCCAGCCTGCGCGCGAGCTTTTGAGCTTTAGATAAATCGCCATCGCTATAAACCAGCACTTTAGTGCCCATCTCTGGTACATCGCCCGTCGCAAAGCCATGCGCCAACGAGATCGACAGAATACCGTCCTGTCCTTCAAGGCTCTGGATTTTCTTGACAATGCTTAGACCTGGCTCACGTGTCGTATGGATCGGCACAATCATTTCACAATCAATCAGCGCAGCCACCGGGGCCGAATGCCCCTGATGTTTGTCAATACAAAGCTTTACAAGCTCCCGCGCCCGGGGAAGAGTGTCCGTGTGGGGATACTCTTTGTATAAAACCAACACGTCCGCCTTTTCAACCATGAGAGGACTCAAATGTGCATGCAAATCAAGTTCAGCCCCCACCGTAACCTGAGGACCAACGATTTCCCTGACCCGGGCAAGCATATCGCCCTCACAATCGTCGTAACCCTCAGCGACCATCGCCCCATGCATACCAAGGATCACCATATCAACAGGCAAAGCCTGGCGTAAATCATTTAACAGTTCATCGCGCAAGCTCTCATAGGCTAGCCGCGTGGTGATGCCGCTTGGCTGGGCCGAGGCGATCATGCCCTCGATGAGTTGCCAGCCTTGCGCGCTACACGTCTCACGCAGGATATGGAGAGGTGCACTGAGAAAGGTCGGTTTGTCCGGATGAGAGCCGGCGGGAAAATAATCTCGCTCGTGAAAACTAGCCAGCCCGGTGGGTAGCGGAGCAAATGTATTCGTTTCCGTTCCTAACGCCCCAAAAAAAATTCGCATGGCAATATTTATATTGAAGTCTACGATTGAATGTTTATACTTGATTGAATCAAAAACTACTAGGAATTGAGCAATATTGTTCATGGCTTAAGCTGTTTCTGGTGCAAGCCACGCCATTTAGTTATGAAGTCATTTCGTCTGGTTATCCAGGCACCATCAATCTGCATTGAGGTTTTATGGATCGTCGAACATTTCTCCTGAGTTCAACTGCAGCGGCAGCCCTTGAGTTAGCACCGTCGATTTCCTCGGCTCAGGGTGCGCTCCCGACACTTCGATGGGTTCCCGCCAATGATTTGACTATTCTGGATCCGATGTTCACGACCGCCACGATTACGGCATGTCACGCAATGCAGGTGTTTGATTCCCTCTACGGTCTTGATGCGAACTTTACGCCCAAACCCCAAATGGTTGGCGAGGAAACAATTGAACAAGAGGGCCTGGTCTGGAAAATAAAACTGCGTGACGGATTAAAATTTCATGATGGCAATCCAGTTAAAGCACAAGACGTCATAGCGAGCATCAGGCGTTTTGGCAAGCGTAATCCGCTTGGCCAGACCTTGGCTGAATTAATCAAAGCGATCGAACCTCTGGACGACCAGACTATCCAGATCAGTCTTTTAAAACCTTTCCCTTTGCTGAGTTATGCGCTGTCCGGCCCCTCCTCCTCGATCATGCCCGAACGACTTGCCAATACGCCAGACAATACCGCTATCAAAGAAATGATCGGTAGTGGCCCATTCAGATTTATCGCTGATAAATGGGTCTCCGGCTCACAAGTTGTTTATGAAAGATTTAAAGATTATGTCCCGCGCGCAGAGGGAGTCGCCGAAAATACCTCGGGACCCAAGGTTGCCCATATCGAAACCTTGAGATGGCAAGTGATCGGCGATCGCGCAACTGCTGTCGCCGCACTGCAAAATAACGAAGTTGATGGAATCGAATCCGTTGATAATGATTTCATCCCGATCTTGAGCAAAGATCCCTCGATTCAGTTGATTAAAGGAAGCGTGCCCTCCATACCACTGATGCGTTTTAACCATTTACACGCGCCGTTCAATAATGTGCTGATGCGTCGTGCCATTTTGGCTGTGGTCAATCAGACGGAATATATGACAGCTGCAAACGGCGCGGATTTTCCGGAATACTGGAGTGATAAAGTTGGCGTCTTCGCTCCCGGCACTCCCATGGCCAGCACAGCCGGACTAGAAAAACTCACTGGTAAACGTGATTTTGATTTAGCTAAAAAATTAATCAAAGAATCAGGTTATAGCGGTGAGACTATCGTCCTTCTCGATCCAGTCGACTCACCAACGCATCACGCCTCAGCACTTATTACAGCGGATCTATTTAAAAAGCTTGGTCTAAAAATTGATCTGCGTTCGATGGACTGGGGCAGCTACATGCAAAAACGCAATAATCAGGATGCACCAGCTCAAGGAGGCTGGCACGTGGCCTTTACGGCGATGGTTGGCACAAGCAATCTTGATCCAACCAGCAATCTGGGAATAAGAGGCACCGGCAAACAAGCCTGGTTCGGCTGGCCTACCAATCAGGAGATAGAAAAACTCAGAACTGAGTGGTTTTATGCAAAAGATCTTGCACAACGACAAGAACTCTGTCGCCAAATTCAACTACAAGTGTTTGACCAGGTTCCTTACATCCCACTGGGTGCTATCTATAACCTGATGGCTTTACGCAAAGAATGGAAAAACTTCCAGGCTGAAGGCCCGGTTTTTTATACCGTTAAGAAAAGTTAATCAGAGCAACACACCCTCATGGCTTAATAGCTCGATTTTACGCTCGAGCCCGCCGGCGTATCCTGTCAAGCTGCCACTGGAACCGATTACGCGATGACAAGGTGTGATGATGCTCCAGGGGTTGCGTGCGACAGCCCCTCCCACTGCGCGCACTGCGCTGGGGTTGTTTAATTTTCGGGCGATCTCGGCGTAGGTTGACGTTTGGCCATACGGAATGGTCATCAAGGTCTCCCATACAGCTCGCTGAAACGCAGTGCCCCAGGCGGCTGTGCGCGGTGTATCAAAATGTTGAAGGGTGCCTTTGAAATAAGCCTCAAGCTCCTCCTGCGCCTGGTCCAGAACATCATGTTTACGGACTTTGGACCACGCCTCGACGTCCGGCAGATGCTGCTGGCCTTCAAACCATATACCAGCCAGGCCCTGCTCGCTTGCAGCAAGAATCATCGTGCCCAAACGGGTTTTTATGTGTTTACGTTGGAGAGTCATCATCAGAAACTTATTCAACCATGCTTGAAATCCATTGTTACATAAGTCGCTTCACAGTACGATGCCTTTTCAAGGATTCATTTGAAGTCCTTCCCACAAAGAGACAAAAATTGAGCACGCTACACCCTGCAATCGAGAGAATGAAAAGTGGTCCGATTCTTTCAACTCTGCTGCGCCTGGCTATTCCAAACGTCCTGGCCATGGTCATGCAAGTCTTGGTTGGCATTACAGAGACTTTCTATATCGGCAGATTGGGGACAACGCCTCTTGCAGCCATCGCACTGGTCTTTCCCTTTGCGATGCTGACTCAGATGATGTCTTCGGGCGCAATGGGTGGGGCGGTGTCGTCTGCGATCAGTCGAGCTTTAGGAGCAAACAATACAGATCGTGCGAATACTCTGGCTGTGCATGCCATCACAATCGGAAGCATTGCGGGGATTATTTATACCGCTATTTTTCTACTGTTCGGTGCATATTTTTATCAGCTACTGGGAGGCCGTGAGGCGGTACTTTCAGAGGCGGTGCAGTACTCAAACGTTTTATTCTGGGGTGCATTCCTGCTTTGGTTAAGTAATACCCTGGCCTCTATTTTGCGAGGCACAGGAAATATGGTGATCCCTTCGATAGCAATCTTTGCCACCGCAATTCTCCAAATCATTCTTGGTGGTTTACTAGGACTTGGCGCTGGTCCAATCCCTTCGTTTGGAATGATAGGCGTCGCTTATGGTTTCATCATTGCTACGGGAGCAGGCGTCCTGTTTTTTTTCTGGTATCTGACAACTGGACGTGGACGGATCCGCTTGCGTTTCAAGGGGGTCGAGCTGCAGCGGGAAATGTTCTCCGACATTCTCAAAGTTGGTGCACTTGCCTGCCTGTCTCCCGTTCAATCGGTCTTTGCTATTTTAATTTTCACCGGACTCATTGCCAGGCTCGGAGTACTGCCCCTGGCAGGCTATGGTATTGGTCAGCGACTTGAGTTCCTGCTGATACCGATTGCGTTTGGTATTGGCGTTGCGGCTGTTCCAATGGTTGGCATGGCGATCGGCGCAGGAAATATTGCTCGCGCCAGAAAAGTAGCCTGGACTGCAGGTTTGGTTTCAGCGTTTAATCTGGTACTCGTGGGTGGTCTGGTCACAATCGCGCCAGATGTTTGGGCGACCATCTTCACGACCGATGAAGCTGTATTGTCTTACGCCAGGCAGTACTTGAGAACGGTCGGTCCCGCCTTTCCTTTTTTTGGATTAGGTCTGACACTTTATTTCGCCTCACAAGGTTCTGGCAAAGTACTGGGGCCGGTGCTAGCAGGCACGCTCAGGCTCGCGCTGGTTGCGGGAGCTGGCAGCTGGCTGGCAACTCAGCAGGCCGAGGCAAACAACTATTTCTTACTGATGGCAATCGTGATGTTTATTTATGGCGCGACAACCGTTGGCTCCATCAGACTGACGAAATGGGGAAAACAAACATGAAAACACTTTGGTCTGGAGTATTACTCGCTTTTTTAAGTACCACGTTGAATTTCGTCGTCACGCAAAGCGCGATTGCCGCCGAGCCAACTTATCCTTCGAGGCCCGTCAAACTTGTCATGCCTTTCCCTCCAGGCGGTGCAGGCGACATTCTGGCCCGCATCATCGCAGAGGGCTTAGCCAAAGAATGGCAACAAGCAGTCATTGTCGAAAACAAAGCGGGCGCCTCAGGCATGATTGGTAATGAAGCTGTATCCAAAGCCGCGGCGGATGGCTATACGCTTTTAATGACCATTACTCAGACGGTACAAGCGCCGGCACTCCTAAAACAACTCCCCTACGATATACAAAAAGACTTTACCCCGCTGCGTCGTATTGCAGATGCGCTTTTTTTATTTGTTACTACGGATCCTGAAATCACCTCCTTAAAAAAATATGTTGAGCTCGCAAAACAAGCTCCCGGCAAATACAGCTACGGCACGTATGGTGCAGGAACCAGCGCACATATCTATGCGGAAATGTTCAACAACATGAATGGAATCAAAGCCCAGCATATTCCATACAAAGGAGCAGCACCGTTGCTACAGGATATGCTTGGTGGACACGTGACGCTATCTTTTATTGATATGTCAACCGCCTTGCCTCATGTGCGCTCTGGAAAAATTCAAGCCTACGCAGCGATTGCAGATAAGCGTCTGGACGTACTCCCAGAAGTTCCAACCTTTAAAGAGTTGGGGTATACAGGCATGGATCTCGTGGGCTGGTACGGAATGTTTGCACCAGCCGGATTGCCGCAAGACATTGCCAAAAAAATCAGAACATCAATCGATCAAGTCTTAGCCACAGCACAGGTACAGAAAAAAATCACTGATATCGGGTTGTTTCCCGCTACAGGAACGCCTGAGGACTTTGCCAACAGGATTGCTCAGGATTTAGCTAAATGGAAGCGGGTTATCAATGATGCTGGGGTCGTCATCGATTAAGTTGAAGGCTCGCGACTAACTTTGCCAGACCTTGGCTTGACGCAATACCTCCCGATAATCCGTCGTGACTGCCAAATCAACCTGACGGTCTAACGCGGCAGTACTCAAACCAGGCCACTTGCCCATGACCTGTCCGCCTGGTATGCGAGTCCCCATCACCATGGCCAGACTCCCGTGTCCATGATCCGTACCTTTGCTTCGATTACTCCTTAACCGCCGACCAAATTCAGTCATCACAACCAGCGTGTAGGGCTGCTGCCGAGCCTCCATGTCCTGGGAAAATGCATGCAGTGCCTGACCCAGATTCTGGGTTAAGTTATTAAATCTTGCTGGCTGATTTTCATGCGTATCCCAGCCGAGCTGATCAATCCAGGCGTATTGGATAGGGACCTTAAGGGCAAGCAATCTAGCCAGACTGCGCAAGCCGACCGAAGGATCGTTATTCGCATAGTCAGTTTGACCTGCCGAAACATAAGGCATCACTTTATTGTTTGTATCTTTTGGCATCAGCCTGTTCAGGTTCGACATCGCTTCAAAATGCTCTTTGATTGTTTTGGATGCTGGATGTGACAGATCAGCCTGAGCCATCGCCAGCACACCTCTTAAACCCGCCTCACCATTGGGCAGACTAATCCCAGCCTGTAAATCCCTGATCGAAATATTATCGAGCTCTCCCAAAAAAGCGCGAGGAAAATGATTGCTACCACCATAGAGACTCGTCGAGAATGGAGCACGGTGACTGACCGGATTTTTTAAATTCTCACGCGCCATCCAGCCCAGTCTATCTGGCAGTTGCGTCAGATCATTAACACCCCGCTCGATCATTTCCTGTGCCTCAAAATGCGAGCGGGTTTGGTTCATTATTCCTACAGCTTGCCAGACTAGTAATTTTTTTGCTTCAAACAACTTCGCCAGCTCGACAGCCTGCGGATGCCAATAAAAATTCGTTTCTGCCGAAACGATTTTTCCGCTACTTTCGCTGTGTGAAAAACGCATATCCGGCGGTCGCGCTGCATTGAAATCTTTATCATCAAGCGCAGAGAGCATGGCTAGCCCATCAGCAGCACCACGTTGAAAGACAACAATCAGTGGCCCCCTGTCTACAGCGCTTTTGACAGCCGCGGGCGATTGCGCAAAGGCGAGTCTGGAGACACCGCTCACGGGCCCCACAAGTGCGTCCAGACCAGCAAGTGAAAGACCTGAAAGTGTATTTTTGAAAAAAGTTCGCCGATCCATACGCGTCACCTCGTCACCTGTTCGTTCAGTTTGGCTGCAGCGCGCAAATCAGGCTCGAGCGCTTCGGTTTGAAAGCTGGGAGCGCAGGCTAGCAAACCCACTAAACGTCGCGCCTCTCTGATATTTGTAACCACCGACTCTGCCTGCAATCCTTGTGACTGAAGTAGCGCCGCGCACAAATCACTGCGCGTGACGCCATACAAAGGCCTGTCCCAGCGCGCCAGTAATTGGGAATAGGTTCTTTTTGCAGGCAAACCCTCGAAAGGATCCCACTGACCGGTACCCCACCAGTTTTCAGCCAGGCCCTGAATTAAGGTCATTCTCTGGCGCAAATATCCCGCCGATAACAACCACTCCAAGCCATCGGGCGGGCCTTCCGGAGATACCCAACCGTAGGCCGCTGGGCCAGCAGACTCGAGCGTAGATAAAATTGCTCCTTCACCCAAACTGAAATGCAGATTGACTGCCTGACTGAATTTTGCAACCAGTCGTTCCGGTGACCGGACTTTTTGTCTTTTGTCTGGAGCAACGGACGCGATTGCCTTGGCCAGGTATGCACTGACACGCCCTAATTGATCCGAGGCATTCTGATTTTCTACGAATACTCTGACACAGCCAGCAATCAGGGACTCAGGTGGATTGTCTTGCACCATCCTTTTAACGAGTTTAGTCATCAAGTGGTGCGCCGTCGCAGGATGATAGGCGCAGAGATCCAGCACTTTCTTACCATCCTGCATTGCGCCACTATAGGGATCAAACTCCCGTCCCAAAACACGTTTCTGATAATTGTCGTGCCAGGACTCCAGGTAAATAAATTTTCCTGTTTTAGGCAGACTTTGCCCTGCCCCGATATTCGTACCATCCTCTACGGTCCAACCAGTGAAACAGCGCGCGGCTTCGTAGACGTCCTGATCGATATACGCTTTTGGATTACCCGTCAGTGCGCCGGGAACCTGACGCCATTGTGCGTATAAATGGTTTAGATAAACCTCGCGACCCAAGGTATGAAGTTCAAATAATTCTCTTGCGTAATTTTCGTTCGCGCTCCCGGCCCGAGAGCTGCGATTGTTAAGGTAATAAAGCATACAGGGGTGTGAAGCTGTCGCCTCAAGAAAAGCCCTGAAATTACCAAAAGCATGTCGTAGGATGACCTCGCGCTCCCAATGCGGTAAAAACGCACCCACATTATTGTCATAGCCATAGACCGAGAAATGGTCACGCCAAAAACTGACCCAAGCATCATTCCATACGCTATCGCTTGCGACTGTGCGAAGCAATATTGCAGCCTGTGTTTCCTGTCGCGAGCGAGCGCGCTCTGGTGCAGGCAAAAGCTCATCTTTCGCGGTATAGGCATACAAAACAGGCAAATCCGCATTCAACAAACTCATCGGCCTGAGCTCATCAACCGCCTCCCAGGTACGACCGTCCCGGTATTTGCCTGCCCGGTAACGCAAACGTAAAAGCTGCTGGCTAAAGTCTATACCCATGAATCGATCTCATAGAAATTCGATACGCTCAATTTACTGCTGAATCTTATCGAGTCATTAAAGGGAAACCGTCTGAAACAATTGGATTTTGACAATTCAATACCTTCGGCACACTAGCCACTACCAACAAACATATGCTGGCTATAGAGGTTTTGACAAAAGAGTCTCTAAAAGTTCCCAACATCAGCTAAACTCTCTTGAGGTTTCCCATAGACAAAAGCGGTATGCACACATGAGCTCTATCCACTTTCCCTCGACTGCGACAACCTATATCCAATTAAGAGGCTCAGATACTGTCATGGCGCTGCTTCAGCCGATTGCCTACCAGTACATGACAGAGTTTCCAAAGGTCGGCATTCCCATGACGGGTGGGGGTACGAGCATAGGCTACAAGTGTGTCGTAGACGGTACGACTGATATTGGAATGGCCTCAGGCGGTATTAATTACGATCTGAAAAAATGGGCCGACAAAAAAAATATCAAATTTAAAAATATTGAAATCGCCTTTGATGCGCTCGCTGTTTTTGTACATCCTACCAATCCGATTCAAACTCTCTCGCTCGAAGACCTGAGGCAGGTCGTGACGGGCGACGCGACAGACTGGAAAGAACTCGGACTGCCTGCTGGCAAGATTCAGGTATACAGTCAAAATCCAAATCGTGGCAGCTACGAGGCCTGGCGTAACATCGTTCTGGAGGAGAAAAAAAACGTAACCCTGAAAGCTCGCGTGATGAATGGACGCGAGATCATCCCAGCGATTGCGAACGATCCAAACGGAATCGGTTTTTCCAGTCCGGTCAACCTGATTGACAAACCCGTCAAGATAATCGGCATCAACGGCCACATGCCCTCTGCTGAAAATATTCACTCAGGCGCCTATCCGATCCGCCGCTCCCTGTCTCTTGTAACAAGACTCAAAGTTAAACCTGAAGTGCATGCTTTTATTGAATATTGTCTGGCACACGAAAAAGGCCAGAAAATCATTAGAAACCTTGGGCTTGTCCCGACTCTGGCGGAAAAACCATGAATCGCAGAGGCGTACTGAAAATATTCGGCATAACTGGTGTCGGGCTCGCGGCAGCGGCTATTGGTGCAAAAAGATACTGGGACAACTTTCAAGCACAACGACGCACAAACTTGCTCATCGCTGGAGCGTCGCCCATGATCAGCTACATACAAAGAGTAGCGGTGGCCTTCACCAAAGCGCATAAAAATATCGACATCGTGAGTGAAAAAGGACATTCCTCGGGAGCCCTGATCGCTCTGGACCGGGGTGGCATTGACATTGCCGTGATTGATCGCAACCTGACACAAGACGAATTCAATCTGACTGAACGCTCCATTCTCGCTGGGATCGATGGCCTGGGCCTCATTGTTCACCGCGAGTCCCCGATTAAAGACCTCTCCATCGTTCAGGCACGTGAAATTTTTGAAGGGCTCATCACTAACTGGAAAGAAGTCGGTGGCCCTGATGCAACGATTAATCTGTATGGGCGCGAGGAAAATTCAACTACACGCTCCAGTATTGAGGATATTTTGATGGCAGGCGGTATGCTTTCACGCCGGGTCAAGGAATTCAAAAGTGCCGACGAGCTTACACAAGCTGTCACACAGGATATACATGGTATTGGCTACATTTCGGTCCGTACGATGCAGGACACCACGCGGTCACTCACTATCAATGGTGCGGCCTTAAACGAGAAAAATCTTTTAATTAATTTATACCCACTCATCAGACCGATGTTTCTTGTGATCAGCGGTGACGGCACACCAGATATCGATAAATTTGTTGACTTCACCCTGTCTGCTCAAGGTCAGAAGGTGCTCGTTTCAACCGGCATGCTCCGTGTAAGCTAAATCCAGATTAAACGCTCAGGTCAGGGCTAAAAGAGACTCGCTATGATTGATCCAGAAAAGTATTTTGAGGAAAAACTTGAATTACTTCGTACCAGCCGAAAAATTCAAAAGCGCATCGTTCTGATTGTGGTTGTTTTGCTTCTTGGTCTAGCAGCATACTTTACCTACGAACTCATCCCGCGCCACTTCAATCTGAGTATGACCGGTGGTGGTCTACTGACAAATCGGCATCATTTAGCAAAAATCCTGAGCGAAGAGGCCAACAAAAAAAACGTTTCAATTCGAGTCAAACCGACCAGTGGCTCTCTTCAAGCAATGGATCTCGTGAACGACGGCAAACTGGATCTCGCCCTGATTCAAGGCGGTCTGGACTCGAACTATGAAAACATCAGGCACGTCGCCACCATCTCTCCTGAATTGATACACGTACTGGTCAAACCTGGCATTGACACCGTTGCCGATATCCGTGGCAAAACCGTGAATATGGGGAGTCTGGTCGGAGGCACTCGAATAGTCGCGAAACATATCCTCGATATTTCCGGACTTAAAAATGGCGTCGATTACATCGAAAAAAATATCAGCGAGCGTGACCTGATCGAAATGCGATCCGAGCGGCTTCCAGAGGTCATTTTCCTGACATCGTATGCTCCATCGGATGTGGTGGATATCATGGTCAAAAAACATGGCTATGGCTTGATGGAGATGCCCTTCCCGCCCTCATTGGCTATCCGGCTCGGCTGGGTTGCGGATGCAAAAATCCTCGGCTATATGTATAGCATTGTGCCGGCAATACCACCCAAAGACATTCAGGTGGTTGGTGTCAACTTGCATCTTGTGGCCAATAAAAATGTCGATCCAAGAGCTGTTGCGACAGTGATTGACACACTTTATGGACCACACGTTGCGAATCGCTTCGGTCAAAGCATACCTGAAGAAAACTTATTACTTCCCTCAGGCTTTCCGCTCTCTTCTGGGACACAGCTTTATCTGTCCCGTAAAGAACCTCTGTTAACCCAGACGATGATCGACAAACTCAAGGCTTTGTTCGGACTGATCATGACACTAGGTTCTACCTTGCTGGTTATTTTCAAATGGTTCACCATGGATGGTATAAAGGACTCTGAAAATAGCCCAGAAAACTCTGGTAACGATGCCGCAGATAACAAGGAAGCCTTGTCTGACAAAGAAGTTGAAAAGCCAAAGGAAACCACGGGCCCCAAGGAAGCTACAACTAGCAAAGAATCTAAAAAACCAGATATTCTTGGCAAACTAGGTGAAGCAACCGAACACATTAAAAAACTCAGTTCTTAAATGTCAAAAGTTTATTTTCTCTTTAAAAAGAGCGTCTGGTTTTACACTTTCAATCTTTTTCTTTATTTGTATACGAGCCCTGCTCAAGCCGAAGTTGTTCAGGTTGCCGTTGCATCGAATTTCATACAGCCTGCTCAAGAACTTGCGCAACGTTATGAAAGTGCGTCAGGAAATCAGATAAAAATTTCATCAGGTTCCTCAGGAAAATTCTTTGCTCAAATTCGGAATGGAGCCCCGTTTCAAGTTTTTCTTTCAGCAGATACACAAACACCCGCGACATTAATTAAAGAAGGTTTTGCTGTAGAACATACCCAAAAAACCTATGCCATTGGTAAGCTTGTATTGTGGTCGAGTAATCCAGCACTAATTACCGATGGTCCTGCCATACTCGATAGCAAACGTGTTAACAAGATCGCCATCGCTAATCCTGAACTTGCACCCTATGGTCGCGCAGCCATTGAAAGCCTTGAACGCTCAGGTCTGTTTATTCAAATCAAATCAAAAATCGTCTGGGGAGAAAACATTGCGCAGACTCACCAGTTTGTTTTGTCAGGCAATGCAGAACTGGGGTTCGTCTCAGCCTCACAAATCATGCGCGAAGGCAAAATAGCTCAAGGCTCGGCCTGGATTATTCCAGAAACTCTCTATGCTCCAATTTTGCAGGATGCCGTTTTATTGAGTAGGGGGAAAAACTCTTTGGCGGCACGGAATTTTTTAGATTATTTATCCACGAAGCAAGCGCGCGAAATTATTGAAAAATATGGTTATTCAAGCGTTGCAAAAGATTCATAAACAAGCTGTTGATATAAAACTGTTGATATAAAAATAACGCGCTGATCTCTTGCACCAGTCCCAAACTCACAACGCAGCGTTCAGTAATTTGACATACTCCGTTTCGGTCAAGGCATAAGGATTCGTCTTATGGGCGTTATCTGCCAGGGCTGCTTTTGCGATCTCAGGGAATATGGACGGCTCGATTCCCAAACTACTCAAATCCTCAGGCAGTCCTAAACGCTCGTTTAATCTGGCAAATACTGTTGGAACATCAGCATCGGCCGGCATGCGTAAAACCGTTGCCATCGTCGTCATCTTGTCAGAGATGTAAGGCGCATTCAGACGCAAGACATGTGGCAACAGGATCGCATTCAAGGTTCCGTGATGATGCCCCAGGGCGCCGAGCGCATGCGAGACCGAATGCACAGCTCCCAGACCCTTTTGAAAGCAGATACCGCCCTCCAGCGCCCCCATCATCATGCTCCAGCGAGCATGCAGGTCTGTGCCGTCAGCGCAGGCGCGTTCGATATTCATAAATAATCTTTTCAGACCATCCAGCGCAATCGCATCGCAAGGTGGATTGATGGCAGGCGAACAGAAAGTCTCTACACAATGTGCGAGTGCGTCCATACCGGAAGCTGCTGTCATGAAGGCAGGCAAATTGATTGTCAGATCCGGATCGCAAATCGCTGCTTTAACAATGCTCGGACAACCGATGCCCGCCTTGATGCCGTTTCTGAAAATAATCACAGCAGATCTGCCGACCTCGCTCCCCGTCCCTGAGGTCGTTGGCATCAGAATCACTGGAGGTGGATTCGTGATCGGTCTTGGTTGAGGGTGGCGATTGCAGTATTCCCATAATGGTGCGGCCTGACCACACAAGACCGCCACCGCTTTGGCGAGGTCCAGAGAAGCACCGCCTCCAACGCCTACGATCCCATCGCATTGACTGGCATGATAAGTAGCGCAACAGGCCTCCACGGCCTCCTCTGTCGGATTAGGTGGGGTTTGATCAAATACGACCGCACCAGGTATCGCACCGAGAGATTCGATCGCCTGGGCAAAGACTCCAGCAGTCTTGACCCCTGTATCAGTCACGAACAAAGGCCGTTTGATCTGATTAAGCCGGAGTTCATTGACTAACTGCGCGCGCTCCCCGTGTCCGAAATGCACCTTGGTATTGAAAGAAAGTATGGCCATGCCGTTTAACTCACTGTGATTTTTGCGGTGCGAATAAGCTTTTGCAACAACTCGCGCTGCTGATCAAGCCACTTTGTGAAATCTTGCGTACTGTTGGCCACTGGAACCTGTCCCGCCTGCTCCATGCTTGCAATAAGAGCCGGACTCTTGGCTGCGCGAACAATCGCCTCTTGCATGCGTGGCAGGACTGCCGCTGGAGTGCCCGTAGCAGCAAATAATCCAAACCAGTCATCCATGTCGTAGCCTGGCAAACCGCTCTCAGCGAGCGTCGGCACATCTGGATATACGGTGCTTCGTTCTGCGCTGGTCACAGCCAACAAACGTGCTTTACCAGCACGATAGGGTCCGCGCGCTGAGGAGGCAGTAATCAGGATCGAATCAATCTGACCACCCATGATATCGCGCGCCGCATCCGCGCCCCCCCGATAGGGAGTATGGATCAGCTGAATATTGGCTCGCTCCTGAAGCAGGGCTAAAGCCAGATGCGCCATACCGCCAGAAGGTGGTGTCCCGCAGGAGACTTTGCCAGGATGCGCTTTGACGTATTCGAAAAATTCACCAATATTTTTTGCCGGAAAATTCTCTCGGACAGCGATGACTTGAGGTGCGCGCACCGGCAAGGTAATCGGCATAAAAGAGGTTTGATAGTTAAAGGCCAGATCCTTGACCAGCACTGGGTTAGTCAGGCAATTTGCAGCATCCCAGATAAAGGTATAGCCATCACGCGGTGCCTGCAGTACTGCACCAGCAGCCACGACGGCATTGCCACCTGTGCGATTGTCCACGACCACGTTCTGACCCAGGATTTCGGTGAGTTGCGCGGCAAAGGCTCGTGCGGAGGTGTCCGCAGCCCCCCCGGCGGAAAAAGGAACCACCAGGTGAATTGCGCGATTAGGCCAGTCAGTCTGTGCCATGCTAAGTCGACTCGAAGCGAGCGACGCAAGTCCTGAAAGAACAACAGTCCTGCGCTTGTGACTCAGCGGTTGCTGCGATGTCTCCAATTGCAGTGTGCGATCTTTTTCCATGTTTGCCTGGCTCCCCAATAGTTTTCTTAGTATCGCCCAATTCCCTTGTCAGCCCTTAGGGGCAAGTTGGGCTTATGATTAGCAAAATTAATTATAGAGATGTTATGAACGCCTCCCTCCCCACCGGGGAGTGAGGGAGTCAGAAAAGCAG
>DAIMDD010000015.1:0-59603 GCA_036725985.1 Burkholderiaceae bacterium | reverse complement strand
AGACACGTATGGCACAGATGCACCATATTGAAGTTGAGCATTTACGCGCGGCTGTTCGTCATTTGGTTAAGGGCTATGGTAGTTCAGACAAAGAAATCGAACTCGTCACAGAGAACCTGATTCAGGCGAACCTGACCGGCCATGATTCCCATGGAGTGGGCATGTTGCCGCGTTATACCGAAGCCTTTCTTGAGGGTGGACTCAAGGCCAACGCACATATCGTGACGCGCATGGATAGTGGTGCGATGCTTAGTCTGGATGGTCAGGCGGGTTTTGGTCAGGTCATCGGCCATGAAACGATGGAACTGGGTATTGAGCGCGCCAAGGAGTACGGAAGTTGCGTTGTCGCCTTGGGTAACTCTCATCACTTGTGCCGTATTGGGGCCTGGGCTGAAATGGCTGTCGCACAAAACATGATCTCCATTCATTTTGTAAATGCCTTCTCGCGTCCGATCGTGGCGCCTCATGGCGGCGGAGATGCGCGCTTTGGCACGAACCCTTTCACTGTTGGTATTCCAGTAGAAGGCCAGGCGCCGATATTGCTGGATTTTGCGACGAGCGTGATCGCACAAGGTAAAACACGCGTAGCACATAACAAGCGTGAGCAGCTGCCACCTGGTCAGTTGATTGACGATCAGGGGCGTCCAACGACGGATCCGATTTATGGTGTCAAAGAACCCTATGGTGCACTGCGTACTTTTGGCGAGCACAAGGGCTTTGGTTTGTCGCTCGTTTGTGAATTACTAGGCGGTGCCTTGGCAGGTGGCTTGACTACCTCAAGTCCCGCTGATGGTAAACGTCGCATCCTCAATGGCATGCTGACCATCATCATCGACCCTGAAAAGCTCGCAGACGGCGCAATCTTTAATTCTGAAATGAAAGCGTTCATCGATTGGGTCAAAGCATCACCTGCAGCGCCTGGCAACGATTATGTTCGCATTGCGGGTGAGCCTGAGCGTGAGACACGCGCTAAAAGACTCGCTCAGGGCGTACCTGTCGATGACAACACTTGGCAAGATATGCTGATCTCCGCTCAAAAACTGGGCGTCGATGTTGAGCAAATGAAAAAACTAGCGGGATTCTAAGATCATGGCTATTGAAAAAATGACCGGCCGGCAGGCTTTCATCAAACTGTTGCTGGACGAAGGCGTCACGCACATGTTTGGCAATCCTGGAACGACAGAGCTTGCCATCATGGAGGCGGTCCCACAGTTTCCCGAGCTCACCTATGTACTGGGTTTGCAGGAGTCAATCGTAGTCGGGATGGCCGATGGTTTTGCACGTGCCTCTGGCAAATTGACTGCTTGCAATTTGCATTGTGCGCCAGGCCTAGGTCACGCCATGGGTGCCATTTATAGCGCAAAGTTTTCAGGCTCACCGATCATCATCACCGCAGGTCAGTACGAGGTGGGCTATGGCCTGCAAGAGCCTCTCCTGTATGACGATCTGGTGCCAATCGCCGCGCCGCTTGTGAAATGGTCGTTCGAGGTGACACGAATTGAAGATCTGCCACGCGTCATTCGTCGTGCTGCCAAGATTGCGATGACCGCTCCGACAGGTCCGGTGTTTATCAGTCTGCCTGGGTCGGTGCTGGACGAAGAAGCAGAAATCGATTTTGGTTTTCCTACCCGTGTCGATAGTGACGTACGCCCGAGTGACGTAACGCTCAAGCAACTGGCCGAGCGTTTATTGCTGGCTAAAAAACCTGTGATGATTGCTGGCCGTGAAATCGCCAATCAGGATGTGTTTCCAGAGGCCTGTGAATTAGCCGAGTTATTGGGTGCTGCGGTCTATCAGGAGTCAGTCCCTTATAACTCGCGCTATCCCAATACACACCCGACATGCATGGGTGATTTAACCCGTAATCAAAAACGCGTGCGCCAGACACTTGAGGCCTATGATTTGATGCTGTGCCTGGGTGCGGATTTGTTACGTATGTCACCCAAAAGCGATGTGGAGCCATTGCCACCAGAGCTTCCAGTCATACATCTTTCGGAGCGCGATTGGGAACTGGGTAAAAACTATTCCACAGAATATGCGATGAGAGCGAATGTTAAAGAAACGCTACTGGCGCTGTTGCCGATCTTACGTTCGATGCGCAGTCAACAATACGCCGAGCAAGCCCGTCTGCGGCTCGCAGATCTTGCGACGCGTAATTGGACTGCGAGTTGTGCAAAGGTCCGTCAGGACGTTGAGGCAAGCGCTGCGGCGATGCCGATTGACCAGCGCTATCTGGTCAAGCAGCTGGTTGATGTTTTACCAAAAGACGTCATCGTTGTTGACGAAACATTAACAGCCGCACCTGCGATCGGTGCCATGCTCCCAGCCGATAATCCACAGGCCTATTATGGTTTGGCCAGTGGTGGCTTGGGCTTTGGGATGCCCGGTGCGGTGGGGGTGAGTCTTGCTCAGCCTGAGCGTCCGGTCGTCGCAACCATCGGTGATGGAAGCTCCATGTATGGTATCCAGGCACTCTGGACCGCTGCGCATTTCAAATTGCCCATTACTTATGTGATCATCAATAATCGCAGCTACCGCATCATCAAAGAGCGCTTGCAGGCCATGCGCGGTACTGACCAGTTTGTGGCGATGGATATGAATGATCCTGCGATCGATTTTGTTGGCGTGGCCCAAGGACTCGGGATGAATGCCGTGCGTATTACCGAGCCTTCGAAACTGACCCAAACGCTCAAGGCCGCGATCGCAAGTGGTGTGCCTAATCTGGTTGAAGTGGTTGTTGCCGACGGTTATGGCAACTAAGAGTTGAGTTGCCGTTCGATGGCATTGATAAATTTATCGATGCCATCGGCGAGCGTACCATCGTTCATCACTCTCAACACGAGCTGGCTTTCGGGGTAAGCCACCACAGTTCGATTCAGCCTGCGGGAGACGTCTTCGGATGTTTCGCGACCACGTGCGGCGAGTCTTTTTTCCAGTAGCTCTTTGGGTGCATTGACTTCAATGACAACCAGGGAGGGAATTTTTTCGCGTAACGCCGTCACCATTGCGCGAGAGCCATTGGCAATAATGTGTTGTCCCAGCGCCATTGTCTCCAGCAAGGACGAAGGCAAACCGTAGCGCAGTCCGTGCGCGCTCCAGGTGATCAGAAAACCGTTCTGAGCGTCGCGCGCCTGGAATTCCGTTTCCGTGCACGCCTCATGCTCCTCGCCAGGCGAGCCGTGAGGACGTGTGATAGTGCGACGTGCAAAAACAAACTGCTCCTTCGCTAAGACTTTGCGCGCACCATCAATCAGACTATCTTTTCCTGCGCCACTCGGACCTACGACGAAAAAGAAAACACCTGCTTTGTCTTTGTCTGGCATCGGTCAAACGGAGAGATAGCGTTGTTTAACTTCATCATTTGCATTGAGCTCGGAGATGGTGCCGCAAAACACATCGACTCCTTTGTCGATGACAACAGCACGATCGGCAAGCCCCAGGCAAAAGTGCAGATTTTGTTCAGCCAGCACAATAGTCGTGCCGACTTTACGCAAGGTATTGATCAAGTCGCCGATTTTCTGGACCATGATGGGGGCCAAGCCTTCGCTTGGCTCATCGAGTAGCAGAACGTCTGGGTTACCCATCAGTGCGCGACCGACGGTCAGCATTTGCTGCTCGCCACCTGATAACTGACCACCAAGCCGATTTTTCAGTGGAGCCAGTAATGGCAGCATGTCATAGACGCGTTCAAGACTCCAGGGCTTTTGGCCGTCCGCACTGTTTTTGATGGCAATTGTCAGATTATCCTCGACACTCAGATCAGGGAAAATTTGCCGGTCTTCAGGCACAAAGCTGATGCCCGCGCGAGAGATCAAATGCGCTGGACGACCATTGATTGTTTGACTCTTGAATTGGATGTCGCCACGTTTAGGTGTGAGTACACCTGCGATCGTTTTCATGGTGGTGCTTTTACCAGCACCATTGCGACCAAGCAGGGCGAGTGTTTCACCTTGCTTGACCTCCAGGGACATATCAAAAAGAACCTGGCTGCTGCCGTAAAAAACATTTATTTTGTTCACGTGCAAGACGGTCTGGCTCATAGATGCGCCTCCTGCGGCGTTCCCAGATACGCTTCGATGACTGCGGGGTTATTGCGAATCTGCTCTGGATTACCTTCAGCTAAAAGCTTGCCATAGGAAAGCACATGGATGTTTTGCGAGATCCGGAAAACAATTTCCATGTCGTGCTCGATCAGCACAAGCGTTAATCCGCCTTTTTTCCACAACGCATACACCGTCTCGATCATTTGCTCACGCTCTTCTGGTCCCATGCCAGCGACAGGCTCATCAAGCAAAAGCACCTTTGGTTTAAGGACTAGCGCAAGCGCCATGTCCAGCAGTTTCTGATCGCCATGCGAAAGATTGCCGCTGATTACAGCCGCTTTATTATCCAAGCCTAATTGTTCCATCACTTCATACGCGCGGTCGCGCGTTTGCGAGAGAGGAAAACGACCGTGTAGCTGACTCGATTTGCCCAGTGGCGACATCAGCGCAGCGCGCAGCGATTCTTCTACAGTGAGTGTTTTAAAAAGTTTAGCGACTTGAAACGCGCGCCCAATACCCTTTTGTACGATCGTCTGGCTTGATTTGCCTACGATATCTTCGCCATCGAGGATGATGCGACCTGAATCGGGTGTTAATGCGCCAGAGATGAGGTTGAAAAAGGTCGTTTTTCCAGCGCCGTTTGGACCAATCACTGCATGCAGTGAGTCTTTTGGAAAATGAATAGACACATCTGAGGTGGCAACGACACCGCCAAAAGACTTACATAGGTGTTCTATTTTGAGCATTAATGCACTCCGCCCGGTTTGAGTTGTCTGGACGGGGGCAGGCCGCCATAGGTCGTCCAGTTTGCACCTGCTAGCCAACCCGCATCGACAGGCAGATTAATGCCTGTGATCGCCGAGGCAGCTTTAGAGAGCAGGAATCCGGCTGAGTCCGCGACTTCGTCGGGAGTGACCATGCGCCCCATTGCAGCCTGCATGGTTAACTCCTCAGGATCGCGGTCGCCACGATCTATGGCCGCCTGCAGCGCTTCGGTGATGGTGTAGCCTGGTGAAATCGCATTGACGCGAACCCCCGAGCGTCCCCATTCTGCAGCTAGACAAGCGGTGATTGAAATCACAGCAGCCTTGGCTGGAGCATAGGCGTGCAGGGGGACTGAACGCCAGCCCGTGACAGAGGCGATATTGACGATCGCACCTGAGCCAAGTTCAGCCATGCGAGCGCCAAACACTGCACAGGCCAGATAGGTGCCGCGCTGGTCGACTTCAATGACCTTGTCCCATTCTTTCATGGTCAATTGCTCAGGGGGCAGTTTATGCTGGAGGATTCCGGCGCTATTGACCAGACCTGACACGGGCCCATGATTCTTTTCAATCAATGCTGCGACATCGCGGACAGCTTTCTCGTCGGTGACATCACACGCGTAACCAGCAACCGCGCCAAGTTTTTGTAGTTTTGCATCATCCCAGGTGCCTGGCAGATCGAGCAAAATGACAGTGTCGCCGCGTTTCGCCAAGTGTCTGACGCATGCCGCGCCAATGCCGCTTGCACCACCGGTCACGACACTGATAAAGGGTTGGGTCATGACTGAACTCCTTTTTTGGTTACAAGGCGATAGGCCTGCTGGATGAAATCGGTAATGCCTTTCTTAAAGCCTAGAGCGAAAATCAAAACGATAATGCCCAAGGCAAGTCCGTGATATTCAGTGTTGCGACTAATCACATCGTTAAAAAGCATCAGTAACGCTGCACCGACCACTGGTCCGATGAATGCATTGAGGCCACCCATCATGATCATGAAGACGGCTTCGCCAGACATAGTCCAGTAGGTAAAGTCTGGGAACGCACCCGAGACAAAGATCGCCATGATTACGCCACTGACTCCTGCAAAGCAGGCTGACAGGATAAAAGCGTATAACTTGACGCGCCAGACATCGACGCCAAGAAAACGCGCGCGATCGGCGTTATCGCGAACCATCCTCAAGGTATAGCCGAAAGGAGACTGGAGGATGTAGCGCATTAAAAGCAGGCAGAGGATGCCGACCACGCTTGCGAACCAATACATATGTGTTGTGTCGCCAAGATTGATGCCCCAGAAGGGTGTACGCGGGATACCGCCCGTGAGTCCTTGGTCTCCACCTGTGAGCGCGCTCCAGGTAACAATAATGCTGTAGAACAACATCTGGAATGCGAGCGTCAGAAAGGAGAAATAAATTTCCTTCAGGCGAACGCAGATCGCACCCACAACTAAACCAATCGCTGCACAAAAAAGAATCGCACCAAGCATTGCGACAGGTATGGAGGTACCAGATTTCTGCATCAGCAGACCAAAGGCATAAGCGCCGCCGCCAAAAAACAGAGCATGGCCAAAGGACACCATGCCACCATAGCCGACCAGGATATTGAGAGATGTTGCGAAAATCCCGTAAGACGCCAGACGAATCACAAAATCAAGAGTGACGCGCGAGGAGGTGAAAAAAGGAATCGCGATCAGAATCGCTAGACACAGGGCCGCGATTAGCAGTTCTTTTTTGAAGGAAATATTTTTCATGGACGTGGCTCCTTACCGAGCAGGCCACTAGGTTTGAGCACCAGAATCAAGGCCATGGCGATAAACATGATGCCTTCGACAAACAAGGGAAAGCCTATCGAACCAAAGGAGCGCACCAGGCCGATCAACAAAGCCCCCACTAAGGCGCCGCTGACAGAGCCCATCCCGCCAATGACCGTGACGATGAAGGACTCGATCAGGATTGAGAAGCCCATACCTGGGGACATCGAGCGCACCGGGGCAGCCAGTGCGCCAGCCAGACCTGCGAGTGCACCTCCAAAGGCGAACACGCCTGCGTAGATCCAGTTTGTATTAAGTCCCAGGACAGAGGTCATTGTCGGGTTGTGAGCGGCGGCGCGCACGACCTTGCCGATGTGAGTGCGTGTCAGCACGTACCAGAGAACCAGGGCAATGAGAAAGGCAGCGATAATCAGGAATAAATAAAACACCGGCACAATGCCGCCACCTATAAAGAGCGGAGGAGCCTGGAAATATTCGGGCATACCCATCGACTGGAATTCCGCACCCCAGATGATTTTGACTGCATCATCGAGAATCAGAATCAGTGCATAACAAACCAGCAGTTGCATCAAGACGTCTGCGTTATAGACGCGGCGCATGATCAGACGCTCGAACACTAAGCCAAACAAACCAACCCCAATTGATGCGGCGATCGTAGCTATCGTGAAGCTGTCTGTAAAGCGGTATGCGGACAGGCCTACATACGCACCCAGCATATACAGTGAACCATGACCGAAATTGATGACGCCCAGGACGCCAAAGATCAAAGTCAGACCTGCCGCAACGAGAAATAGCAGCGCCCCGGAAATGAGGCCAGTACTTGTCTGTGTAACGATGCAAGACAAATCTGACAGGCAATTAAATAGTGCGTTGGAATCCAAGGAGATCTCCGAATATTGCGGTAAAGCAGGTAAAACGAAGACCGCTGCAGCGCGAAAACAGTGTCGCGCTGCAGCGTGTCAGATAGCATCGGGACTTGTGCGAAATTGAACGCAATACGTCCCGGTCAAAAGGTCGGATCTTCGGTCTTATGCCCAGCCCTTGCGCTTCTTCCACTCGAGTTCGAGTTCGAAGATTTGTTTCCAATCGCCAGGAATCGGATTAGCCATGTAGGGCTCTTTATTGGTCAGCTCGCCCCACCCATCCGCGTAATCAACCAGAGTCTGATCTTCTGCACGCAGAGTCAGTTTGCCGTTTGTGCCAAAGGGTGAGTCGATGGTCATTCCTTTGAGCACTTCGGCTAATTTTTTACCGTCAGCACTGTTGGTTTTCTTCATCGCGGTTGTGAGAAACGATATACAAGCAGCGTTTTGCCACGCCCAGTTGGTCGGCAGCTCTTTGTACTTGGCAAAATAGGCATCGCCCCATTCTGCATTCGCAGCGGTCTTGGGGAAGCTTTTCAGGTAGCGGTTACCCGAGTGAACGTTCTGGGGAACATTCTTGACCGCAGTCAGCACGGTGTAGTCAGCCAGCGCGACCGACATGAACTGGCGGTCTTTGAACAATGCATAAATATTGGCCTGATCGATGAAAGAAACCAAGTCACCGCCCCAGAGGCAGGAGTAGATCGCTTGTGGTTTGCCTTGCAGCAGACGTGTAATAGATTCGCTGTAATCGGGCTGGAATAGTTTTGGCCAGACCTCACCAATCACTTCGATGTCCTTATTGAAGTGCTTGAGGTATTCCATGTATTCGGCGGTTGTGTCGCGACCATACGCGTAGTCAGGCGAGATAGTCATCCAGCGTGTCAGTTTTTTGGCGCGCGCGACGCCAGCACCATACGAGCCGCCTACGACCGCATCATGAATGCCCTGACGCGCGACACGAAACGCATTCGGGATACGAAGTTTTGGATCCGCTGTCAGTGACGAAGTTTCTGAGCAAGTATGCATACAGAGTACGCCCAGATCGCGTGCGACTTCGTGGACGGCAAACGCGCCTGAGGAGGCTTCGCCATCAATCAGGATTTCGCAACCGTCACCCGTCACCAGTTCCCGGGCGACACGAGCGGCCTCCTGGGGGGCGCCTTTGGAGTCACGTATCACCATTTCAATTTTGCGGCCATTGAGTCCACCGGCTGCATTGAATTTGTCGACTTCCATGAGCACTGCGTTTTTTGAAGAAATACCCAGCGTCGCAACTCGACCGGAAAGGATTGTGGGCATCCCGATTTTGATTGGCTTATCTTGCGCCAGTGAAATGGCGGGCATACCGAATGTCGCCATACCTGCGGCTGCGCCCATACCTTGCATTAATTTACGGCGTGAGCTCACTACAGGTGTTGTATTTGTTTTGTTACGCATATTGTCTCCTGGCGTTTTCTGGTCGCTTTGACCAATCGGTGCGTCACTTTGCGACGCTTCTATTAAAGTATTCGACTAACCCAGTCATCTGAAAGATCAGTCATTCTCAATCGATTAGCTTATCGTATCTTGTGCCGCATGAATATGGTTCTAGTCTTTTAAAAAAATGTAGTCCGTCTTTTGTTGTGCGGCGATAAATTCAAATTCATTACAGGGAAAACCCTAGCTCATTTCACTCCAGATAATTCGAGAGTTCAAGCAGATTCATATCGGGATCGCGGATATAGACGGAACGAATCTTTCCAACAGCACCGGTGCGTTCAACCGGACCGAGTTCTATGTGCACCTTGGCAGCACGCAGTTCTTCAACGATCTGATCGACTGGGGTGACCGCAATAAAACACAGATCACCGGAGCCCGCAGTGGGTGTAGACGCCTTTGGATCAAATTCTTTGCCAACCTCGTGCAGATTGATTTTTTGCTGGCCAAATCTCAGCGCCTTACGATCTCCCTGAAAGGTAATGACCTCAAAGCCAAGGATGCGACCATAAAAATCGCAAGTTTTTTCAAGGTTTGCAACAGTCAGGACCAGGTGGTCGAGATGATTGATTTTCATGTTAAGACCTATTCATTAATAATATTTTCGAGCATAACAAACCTTGGCACAGCAGCAAATCTTTAGGCATAAATTGAGTGCAAGCCACTACAATATTGTTTGTATCAGGAAAGTTAAGACCGCATAGTGAAATTCTGGATCAGACAAATTTTTGTGACCGTCATTGCGCTTATCGTCATGGCGGTTTGCGGGCTTGCCGCATTCTTGTGGTCGTTTGATCCCAATTCATATAAAAATGCATTGCAGGTGTTTGTGCAACAAAGACTTGATCGCCAATTAACCATTCAAGGTGATCTAAAGATTGTTTTTTTTCCGGATATAGCGATTCAGGCCAGGCAAGTCTCCTTGTCTGAAAAAGCGAGCCAGGATATCTTCGCTTCAGTCGAGGACCTGCGAGCAACCATTGCCATCCTGCCTTTGCTCAACAATCACCTGGTTATAGAGGAAATCTCGCTTGAAGGGCTAAAAGCTCAGGTGCAGCGTGCACAGCTCGGTCATTTTTTATTAGAAGATTTACTTGGCTGGGGACAAAAGCCCGCATCGGCGACACAGACGAGTGATATCGGTTTATTGATGGATGATATCTCGATTGATATCGCTGAGATTCTGATAAAAAAATCCGAATTCATCGTTTTGAATGCCTCTAGGAAAGCGACCTGGAAATTGAATGACGCCTCTCTTGAGTTTGGTCGTATTACAAAAGGCAAACCATTCAAGGCTGAGCTCAATGCACGCATCCAGCATGCAGACTCACAAGCACAAGCAAAACTCAATGCTCAAGCGGTATTGCATGTTGATCTTGCCTCAAGAGAACTCTCTGCCAAAAATCTCAATGCTTCATTTAAAGGTGATTTACCAGAAAACATTTGGTTCGAAGAGGTATTTAAAAAAGTTGACCTGACTGTCGCATCATCACTCATGAGGATTGAGCCAGCTCTCGGAGGCCTCAGACTTGAGCGGTTTTCCTTGCGTGCCAAAGGCTTGCGTGGTGGGGCGCCATTTGAATATTCTGCTGATGCACCACTGTTCGATATTTCAAATTCTTCAGCACAGGCAGAAGGACTGAGCTCAAGACTCAGGATGGATGGTTCTCCAGCGATTGATGCGCGTATTGCACTCGATGGTTTGCAGGGTAACCGTAACAAGCTTTTATTCGAGCGTTCAAGTCTTGACGTGGCGATTAAACGCGAGTCGCAAGTTTTTAAATTTGCCTTCAATACGCCTATTGAAGTCGAACCCTTTGTAAGTTCCCTGACCATGAAAGCCTTACAGGGTGACGTCCAGACGATCCAGGCCCCTGTTGCCAAAACACTTCACTCCACGGCTGTCAATGGTAGCCTCTCGATTCAGATGGACGCAGCTCAGGATCGTTCGCTACCGATACATATTGTTGGCAAGATGGACAATTTCTCGCTTGCAACTTTGCTCGCTGGTTTTGAGATTGAAAGTATTCTGGATGGAAATGCTGCGATCAATTTTCGCCTCAGACTCGCTGCGGGTAAGTTGCAACAGCAGAAGCAATCACTTTCGGGCACGTTACAGATGCGCCTGAACAATGCAAGCCTTATCGGCATTGATTTAGGCTCGGGACTCGATGCGATGCGCGCGGTTGTTGCGAGGGATAATTCAGCTGGAAAATTTGTGCTTGATCGCTCGCTGCGCACCTTATTTGACACGGTCGAATTTGACCTGAGATTCGATCAAAGTGTTGCGTCTGTTTCGCGTTTAAAAATGCTCTCTTCCGGATGGTCTGTTCAACAGTCAGCGCCAGGTCAAATTAATTTACACGATGATACGATCGACGTGCCGGTCTTGCTGCGTTTGGCAGGGCAGCAAAGTCTGACAACAAAACGCGTCACGATTCAGGTGCGCTCTTTATCGATACCTCTGCGTGTGACCGGGTCCGCTAGCCAGCCAGAGATTTCGATTCAATGGGCTGCGCTCGATCATGATCCAATTGGGCGTGCGCTTAAAGATCAACTTATTTCTCCGTCTCCCGAGCCTCGCAATAGCGCGAGTCCACCGAATCAGAAATTACAAAAAAAATGACAACTGTTAATCCTTGCCCTGTTGCGGGTTGTGCGCCTTCGACGCATTCACAAGCTTCGCTCTATCACCATCGCTGGCTTATCGTGGACGAGAACGGCCACTGGCTTAACTCACAGAGCTGTAGTGTTTTATCCGGGGTGACGACCGATATCAAGATGGGGTATTTAGTATTGCGCGCAGCTGGCATGCTCCGTATGGATATCCCGCTGGATGTCATCGAAGATGACGACAGCATGTTGCGTCAGGCAATGATTGGTGTGCGTCAGGTCGCAGTGGTCGATGAGGGTGATCTGGCCGCGGTCTGGTTTGGTCATGTCACAGGTCGCACATGCCGGTTAGTGAAGGTACATCCTGATTCTAAGATTGACTGGTGAGCTGATGGTATTTGGCCATGAGTGCGTCCTGACCCTCTTTCCAGTCCGGATGTAGCTCAATGCAATCCACCGGGCACACGACCTTGCATTGCGGCTCATCGTGATGCCCAACGCACTCCGTGCAGGCGCCAGGGTTAATCAGGTAAATCGACTCACCCATCGAGATTGCGTCATTGGGACACTGCGGTTCGCAGACATCACAATTAATGCATTCTTCTGTAATACGTAAAGCCATGAAGGAGTCGTCGCCAGTGTTGAACGCGTGCAGGGTTTATTTTGGTACTGGCCAGCTTTGCTCGCGTCGCTCTTTCGCTTTCGCTTGCAACCAGCGCTCGACCGAAGGGAATACGAACTTGCTCACATCGCCTCCGAGCTCAGCGATCTCACGCACGATCGTGCCAGAAATAAACTGGTATTGGTCAGAGGGTGTCATGAACAATGTTTCGACTTCCGGTAACAGATGACGATTCATGCCTGCCATCTGAAATTCGTACTCGAAATCGGACACCGCGCGCAAGCCCCGGACAATAACGCGGCCTTCTTGTTCGCGAACAAAGTCTTTTAGCAAACCCGCAAAACTTGCAACCTTAACGTTCGGGTAGTGGCCCAACACTTCGCGGGCGATCTCTACGCGTTCGTCAATTGAGAAAAATGGTTTTTTGTTGCGGCTGTGCGCAACACCGACAACCACGCGGTCAAAAAGACTTGCAGCGCGACGAACCAGATCCTCGTGTCCGCGCGTCAGGGGATCGAATGTCCCAGGGTAGATAGCAGTGATCATTTTTGCAATGCAGCAATTTGAAAGAGATGATAGTGTACGGCTCCTGCGCGATCTTGGCGCAATAAGCTGTACCCCTCGGGGCAAGAAATCGTATTTTCGGCCTCAATATATACAAGACCGTTGGGTTCTAACAAATTTGGTAGTGCTGGCCATAGTTTAGCGACCCAATCGGCACCAAAAGGTGGATCAAGAAAAATCAAGTCAAACTTAGAGGCTTCAAGGCGTTCAAGCACTACCTGAGCGTCACCAACATGGATTCGCACGACATCCGCTTTCAGCTTGTCGCGCAAAGCTCTGAGCGCTGTAACAGCGCGGGGATTATTCTCCACCATCTGTACGTGCGCCACGCCACGCGAAGCGGCCTCAAAGCCTAAAGCGCCACTGCCAGCAAACAAATCCAATACTTGTTTGTCATTAAACTGCCCTGACCAAAAATAATTTAGCCAGTTAAAGAGGGTTTCGCGCACTCTGTCTGGCGTTGGGCGTAAGCCCGGCGCATCGATCACCTCAATTGGTGTGCGACGATACTTACCGGCCACGATGCGAATATACTTCTTCACTATGTTTAGCTTTTTTAAGAAAAAATCCCAAGCGCCCATCGACGCGCCACTTGAACAGCCCATTGAGGCTGGTACCTCGTCGTCTCAGCCCGACCAGCCTGAACGGTCTATGACGACTATACCTGAGCCTTTGGCACCTGCCCAGACGACTGACATAGAGGCCCAACGAGTGCTAGAGCCGCTGCTGGACTCAAAGGCTAGCACAGACGCTTTAGTTGAAAAAGACGGCTCAGGCGAAACGGACGGCTCAGGCGAAACAGACAGCGAGTCAGAAACCACTGAGAACGAAAATTTCGCCCCGGCAAAAACCTCCTGGCTCGCCAGATTGCGCGGTAGCTTGTCCAAGACAGGTCAAAGCATCAGTACCCTTTTTGTCGGGGTCAAGGTCGACGAGGCGTTATTCGAGGAGCTCGAAACCGCGCTCATCATGGCTGATACAGGTGTCGAGGCGACTGAACAGTTGCTTAAAACCCTGCGCGTCCGCGTCAAAAAAGAACGGATTGATAACGCCGAAGGCGTCAAGCAAGCGTTGCGAGAGGTTCTGACAGAGCATTTAAAGGTTCTTGAGAAACCTTTTGAGGTCGGACAAGTTAAAACGCTGGTGGTGATGATTGCCGGTGTGAACGGTGCGGGAAAAACAACATCGATTGGCAAGCTTGCGCATGCTTTTCAGCAGCGCGGTGCGAAAGTACTGCTCGCAGCGGGAGATACCTTCCGTGCCGCAGCCAGACAGCAGCTTGTTGAGTGGGGCACGCGCAACAATGTTGACGTCATCACGCAGGACGGTGCAGACCCGGCTGCGGTCGCTTTCGATGCAGTGCATGCCGGGCGGGCGCGCGGTGTGGATGTGGTGATGGTCGATACCGCAGGACGACTACCCACCCAATTGCCTTTGATGGATGAGCTGAAAAAAATCCGCCGAGTCATCGGTAAAGCTGATCCCTCCGCACCGCACGAGGTCTTGCTGGTTGTCGATGGCAACACCGGGCAGAACGTGCTCTCTCAAATTCGTACGTTTGATGCAGCGATTGGCTTGACAGGACTGATTGTCACCAAGCTCGATGGCACAGCTAAAGGCGGCACACTTGCAGCGGTCGCGGCAGGCAGTCAGGGCGTACGCCCTGTGCCTGTGTACTGGATCGGTGTTGGTGAGCGCATGGAGGACCTACAGCCCTTTGTGGCCTCGGAGTTTGCAGCGGCTGTCGTTGGCTAGTTATATAAGTCCCTAGCGCCAGAATTTTTCTGTTTTCTCTAACTGCTTGAAGGCCGCTGTTGCCTCAAGAATCAAGGCGTCGAGTCGCGAGGTAATCCAGCCGCAGGCAAACCAGGCACTAGGCTGAGTATCCCGTAATGCGACAAAGCGCTCGCGTGCTACAGCCAGGTCATTCATCTCACCCAGGATATCTTGCACGGCCGAGAGTTGTTTACGATAGGTTTTAAGTTTTGCTGGAGGAAGCAAGGATTCGCTAAACTGCAAGGCGTAACGCAGTTTTTTAGCTTGTTTGCGCAACTCGTGTCGCGACTCGATGTCTAGCTCATTAAACTTTAACCCGTCACGCAATACTCTGCGATGCCATTTCCGTAACTTGCCAACGAGTGCTTGCTTTAAGGTGAGCACTCTGGGTGGCTTGGTGGGCTGCATTGGAATAATGTGCGCATCAATTGGCCCGCTAGACGTTTCGTCGACCGAATCAATGCTAGCCTGATTATTTGATTCGACGGGTGGTTCAGCGTCAGCGGTATCAACCGCGACTGGAACCAGAACGCCTTCAAGCATAGCTAGCAGCCAGGCTTGAAAATCAACACTCTTTGCAACAGGATCTTGCCAGGCAAAGGCAACCTCTTCCTGAGCGATCACGAGAGCGGGCTGACCTGCAGCACGTAATACTGGCAAGATTGTGTCATTGAGCACATCGTCATCGCGCGTTCCGCCAAGCAACGCAAAGTGCTTTTTGATAGATTCGCGCAACTCGAGTGCAGGCAGTGGCGTCAGGCCATTGAAAAAAGACCAGGCTGATCTCAAGCGCCTAATCCCAACGCGAAGTTGATGGATATGTTCGGCGGTTCCTGCTTTGTAAATACCCGCCGTGTCTACTTCAGCGAGTACAGCTGCATTTCGTGTGATCTGCTCGATGCACTCAAGCGTAACCGAAGCCAGAGCCTGTTGTGCAGTCATCTCGGCGTTGAGTTTGATGGATGAGGCACCTCTCGGAGCCCAGAACTGCGCAATAGCAGTCGTTCGGGCTGCAGCTTGCATATCCTCGGGTGCCGTTTCCATCGCAGTATATTTTTGAGCCAGAATCGCTAATTGGTCACCGCGCTCTGATTTACTGCGGGCATCAAGGATCAAGCCGTGCGCGCGTTGCCATTTGCGACCCAGCTCGAATACTGCAGCAAGTTTGCCACTCAATAACTCGAATTCAATTTCTGAAATCGGCAACTCCAGTTTACCGGCACGCAGACAACCTGTATCCAAGGCGATTTCGACACTGCCATGACGGTTGCGCACTTTGCGCAGCAGCCTCACAACATCAGTTTCATAGCAAACGCCCAGCGGTTCAGTAATGCTGCTGATGGCGGCTTGCGCCACAGTGCCGACGTAGACACTTAGATCGAGAACGGGGCCTGGACGATTATGATTGATTTCAATGCGTGACAGAACATGTTCGCCCGGCATTTTGAGCGTTTGTACCCACTGACGGCCTTCTTGCCGCAACCTGAGCGCAACGCGTGCGTGAACCAGTTCGCGCGAAGGGGTATCAAAGTACAACGCACGTAAGCGCACACGCGTAACAGCGCCGCGTTTAAGTTCTCGCTCAACACCTGCTCGAGCGGAATGCGGGATGTGTAGCTTCAACTCTTGTTCAGACATGGCGCTCTATTTTTTTATACGGTGATTCAGTGTAGCGGTTTAACCCCTGGAATTTGATGACATGTCATATTTCGATTTGATGACATGTCTTATCGAGGTAAATCACCCGCCGTTTATAACTGAAGACCGTCATGACGCTATGAACGCTCGCGCACAGTCATTGCGCGGTACTAGAATTATTTACGCTGCTCCAGGAGCCAGTGAACCATTTCCACAAAACCAGAACCACCACGCCCCTGCGTTACAAATTTAGGCTGATCACTTAGTCTGTGAAGTTGTGCTTGAATATTTGCAACGCCTACGGAAATATCAAAAAATCTGAACATCGGTTCATCGTTAGGAGAGTCGCCAATAAATAAAATTTCCCCAAGGTGATCCTCCAGTGTCATGCCAAATTCGCGGGCAAACAGTGTTTTGGTCATAGAGAGCTTGTCATACTGTCCAAACCATCCGTTGACGTGAATTGAGCTGACTTTTGCCTCGGCACCTGCGGCGTGGAACATCTCTACAATTTTTTGTACAGCGGCTTCGGGTAGTGGCTCGACATCCTCGCAAAAGTCGATTGCGAGGTCGGCCTGACGATAAGCCTGATCACTTGCGAGCGCACTACCAGGAACCTCTTTCAGAATCGCAGCGGACAAAAGGTGCAATTTCTGACGGTTTTCGCTCCGATGCTCCTTAGAGGCCCAGTAATGAGAGTGCATCCGACGTGCCTGACGGTCATAGCGCAGGTAAAAAGCTCCGTTCTCGCCAACCACGCCAAAAACAGGCCACATTCTCGCTATGTGGTCGCACCAGCCCGCGGGACGCCCGGTAATCGGGATTACAAACAGTCCAGCTTCGGATAGGCGCTCAAGGGCCAAGTAGGCCTCACCTGTCAGGCGTCCTTCGGTCGTCACGGTATCGTCGATATCGGTCAGGACAAAGCGAATCTTGGTACAACTGGCTTTGGTGAGGGTATTGAGGGTATGCATCATGGCGTTGTCGGAGGTGTAAATGGGGCTTTCAGGTGTGGGGGCTGTAAGGATTCTATAATAGGTGTTTACACTTGCCTGACCTAGCCACAGCCATGTCTGATCAAAAACCGAATGTAGCAACCCCAAGGCCTGCTTCCGCCATCTCGCCTGTCTCTGAAATTGTGGATGAACTGCGTGCTGGACGTATGGTGATCCTGGTCGATGAAGAAGACCGCGAAAACGAGGGTGATCTGGTGATGGCTGCCGAGTTTGTCACGCCTGAGGCTATCAATTTCATGGTGACGCATGCGCGTGGCCTGGTTTGCCTGACCTTGACCGCTGAGCATTGCTCGCGTCTTGAGTTACCTTTGATGTCCAATCGCAATGGCACGCCCTACGGCACGAACTTTACGGTGTCGATCGAGGCCGCAGAGGGTGTTGAGACAGGTATTTCTGTGGCTGACCGTGCCCGCACCGTTCGGGTTGCCGTAGCGCGCGATGTCAAACCCCAGGATCTGGTTCAGCCGGGGCATATTTTCCCTTTGCGCGCCGTGCCAGGTGGCGTGCTGGTGCGTGCTGGGCACACTGAGGCAGGCTGCGATCTGACAGCGATGGCTGGCCTGACGCCAGCTGCCGTGATTTGCGAGATCCTCAAGCCCGATGGCACGATGGCGCGGCTGCCTGACCTGATTGAATACAGTAAAACCCATCAATTGAAGATCGGCACGATTGCTGATCTGATTCAATATCGTAATGAGCATGAGTCGGTGGTCGAGCGTGTAGGTGCGCGTTCCATCGAAACACCCTGGGGTGTTTTTGAGGCGATTGCCTACCGCGATACCGTTGCGGGCCGCCCACACCTTGCGCTGGTCTCTGGCAAGGTCGATCCTGCAAAAGAAACGCTAGTACGCGTGCATGAGCCTACCTCGGTACTCGATGTGCTTGATAGCAATAGTCCAGGTCACACCTGGGGTGTTGGTCAGGCCCTGACTGCAATCAAGGCTGCCTCGGCAGGTGTGATGGTGTTTTTGAACTGCGATACAGATTCTGCCCATTTGTTCGAACAAATCGCCAGCTGGTCTGGTGCACCACAGAGCCCAGCCCGCCGTGAGCCTGGTCGTATGGATTTACGGACCTACGGCATGGGCGCTCAGATTTTGCGCGATCTCCATGTCGGTCAGATGCGTTTATTGGCCCGTCCACGCAAGATGCCAAGCATCATGCCTGGCTTTGGTCTGGACGTTACCGGTTACGATAACGAACCTCCCACCCGCAACACTTAGGAAGCACAAGATGAGCCCTTTTACCCTCGAACCGGACATGAATGGCGAAGGCCTGCATATTGGCATTGTGCGCGCACGCTTTAACGAAGAAATCGGTCTGATTGAGCTCGATACCTGCTTGCAGGAGCTTGAGGCACTCGGTGTCGATGAGCGTAACATCATGGTCATCACCGTACCCGGCGCGCTTGAGCTGGGTGTCACGCTCGCTCGTATGGCTGAGAGCTATGAGTTTGATGCGCTGATCGCACTTGGCGCCGTTATTCGTGGTGAGACTTATCACTTTGAAATTGTCAGTAACGAAAGCGCGTCAGCGATTGCCCGCGTCGCGCTTGAAACAGGCATTCCTGTTGCCAATGGTGTCCTGACAACGGAGACCGATGAGCAGGCCGAAGAGCGCGCTGCCGAAAAAGGCGCTGACTGCGCGCGTTGTGCTGTTGAAATGGCCAATCTACTGGCTGCGCTTGAGCCCGAAGAAGACGACGAACTAGAGGAAGAGTGATTTTGAATAAGCCTATGGACGACGCCGACTCAAAAGCAGCCCAGCCTGCACGCAGCGCACGACGTCGTTCGCGCGAGCTGGCGCTGCAAGGCATTTATGCCTGGTTAGTGCGTGGTGGCGTGAGCCTGGAGGATGCGGGTGAGATCGAAGCGCACTTGCGCGATGAGGACGAGTTTGATCAGGCAGACGCAGTCTGGTTCAAAACGCTTTTGCACGGCTCCATGCAGGTTGCTTTGGCACTGCGTGAAAAGTTCACGCCCTATATCGACCGGCCCCTCGAAGAGTTATCTCCAATCGAGCACGGTATTTTGCTGATTGGCAGCTACGAGCTGATTCATCATGTCGAGGTACCGTATCGCGTGGCGATCAACGAAGCCGTCGAGCTTGCAAAATCTTTTGGTGGCACCGATGGTTTTAAGTTCGTCAATGGCGTGCTCGACAAGCTCGCCGCTGAAGTTCGTGCGCCAGAGACGCGCACACCAGCGCGCCGTTAATGTAAAAGTTGTGCTTGAATGAAAACTCAAGCCACTGAATTTGATCTGATCACACGCTATTTCAAGCGTCCCGTTCCAAAAGAAATGCTCGGGGCGGGAGACGACTGTGCGCTTTTTAGTGTGCCCTCTGGTCGGCAGGTTGCCACCAGTACAGACTTATTACTCGAAGGGCGGCATTTTTTTTCTGATGTTGATCCATATACGCTTGGTCACAAGGCACTAGCTGTCAATTTGTCCGATCTGGCTGCGATGGGTGCAACACCTATCGCCTGCTTGCTTGGACTTGGATTGCCAAGCATCGATAACAACTGGATCGAAAAATTTGCCGATGGTTTTTATGCTCTAGCAAAAGAACACGCCTGCCCTTTAATCGGTGGGGATACGACGCGCAGTATGCATGGGATCACCCTGAGCGTGACGGTGTTTGGTTCAGTGGATCCTTTGCGGACGATGCGGCGTGATGCTGCGCAGCCCGGAGATGAAATCTGGATCTCCGGTTCACTGGGCGCTGCAGATATCGCCTGTCGCATGTTGGCGGGTGAAATCCAACTGCAGCCTGACTTATTAAAAAGGATTCGTCCTGCTCTCGAATTACCCACCCCCAGAGTCGACTTAGGGGTGAGGCTGGCTGCTTATGCGCATGCTGCAATCGATGTTTCGGATGGCCTGCTTCAGGATCTAGGCCATATTCTGACTGCGAGCGGTTGTGGTGCAGAAGTTTTCGAATCACAATTACCGCTGCATTCAGCCCTAAACGCTTTGCCCGGGCCTTTGTTGCGTCAGGCGGCACTCGCAGGAGGTGATCTTTATGAATTATGTTTTACCGCGCCTGCTTCTGCGCATAACGTGATTCAGAGTATGGGTCATGATTTAAATATTGCCTTGACGCCGATTGGCAAAACAACGATCGAGCCGGGATTGCGGGTATTCGATTGTGCAGGATCCCTTGTTAACAAGCTGCCAGCAGGCTTTGATCATTTCAGGACTTAATGATGTCAGATGTCAGGACTCGCCACAGAACGACATGGCCTACTGCTAAATGGGTGTTGACTGATCCGGGTCGACTGTTGATGTTTGGGCTGGGGTCTGGGCTCGTTCGCCCTGGCTCCGGAACCTGGGGAACTTTGACTGCCTGGTTTTTATGGGTTGTGGCCGCACCGGGGGCGAGCGATATAGCGCTTGGTATTTTTTTGCTCGCAGCCTTGCTTTATGGTTGCTGGGCAGCCGATGTGGTGGGCAAGGCTCTTAATTCGCCTGACCACGTCGGGATAGTCTGGGATGAATTCGTGGCCTTTTGGCTGGTGCTTTGGTTAATACCCAATACCTTGCCAGCGCAAATTCTTGGTTTTGTTCTATTTCGATTTTTTGATGTCGTTAAACCTCCGCCAATTCGTCAGGTCGACGCACGCCTCAAAGGTGGTGTGGGTGTGATGGCAGATGACTTGCTGGCTGCCGGTTACACACTGATTGTCATGGCGCTGCTGATCCAGTTTGGCGTACCGATGTCGTTCTAAGGATAAAAATCATGCAAGTAAAAATTGATGCGCTCTCTACCCGGCTTGGACAATTATTAGCTGCTCGACGGGACTGGCTAGCAACGGCTGAGTCCTGCACGGGCGGCTTGCTTTCGGGTGCGGTGACCGCGATCGCGGGCTCTAGCGGTTGGTTTGATCAGGGCTGGGTGACCTATAGCAACGAGGCCAAGCACATGCAGCTAGGTGTCACACAGGCTTGTTTGACAGAGTTTGGTGCGGTGAGCGAGCAGACTGCGCGCGAAATGGCTGCCGGCGTTTTGGCACAAGCTCCGCGCGCGACACTTGCACTGACGACAACAGGCATTGCAGGTCCTGGCGGTGGCACCGCAGACAAACCAGTCGGACTTGTCTGGTTTGGTTTTGCCCAACGCACGCCTGATGGCTTGGTTATTCAGGCGAGATCACAGATCTTCACCGGTGATCGACGTGCTGTTCGTGAAGCGTCAGTGGTGTTTTCCTTGACAACTGCTTGCGCTTTACTTGAAAAAACCTAAGTATTAGCGGTGCGCATTGATGTCGTCGCGTGTCTGTTTTGCGACGGCAGCTGCCGCCTCTGTCCAGTGCCCCGGGCCTTGCGCATACAGAATTGCCCGCGAAGAATTAATCATCATGCCGGTGCCTTGCGCGTTGCAGCCAGCAGCGCAGGTTGCAGCGATATCACCACCTTGTGCGCCAATGCCTGGCACCAGTAACGGAACGCTATCACCGATTGCACGACGCACCGCTGCCAGCTCGTTAGGAAACGTCGCACCAACGACCAGACCGCACTGACCCGTGGTGTTCCATTTGTGAGCGACCAAGTCTGCTACGCGCAAATAAAGCGGTACACCGTCGGTCTCAAGGAACTGCAGGTCTGAGCCACCTGGATTTGAAGTGCGGCACAACACAATCACACCACGATCCTCCCAGTCCAGATAAGGCTGAACAGAGTCGCCGCCCAGATATGGGCTGACCGTCACGGCGTCTGCCCCGTAGCGACCAAACACTTCTTTGGCGTATTGGGTGGCTGTGGCACCGATGTCACCACGCTTGGCATCCATCATGATGGGCAGGTGAGGGTAGTTTTCGCGCATATAGGCGCAGAGGTCTTCGAGCTGACCCTCGGCACGTGCAGCCGCAAAATAAGCGATCTGTGGCTTAAAACCACAGACATAGGGTGCGGTTGCATCGACAATCTGCTTGCAAAACTGAAAAATCGCATCAGGTTTATCTGCTAGCTCTTTGGGCAGACGTGGCAGATCAGGATCCAGGCCCACCATTAAGAGTGAATTTGAGCTTGCCCAGGCAGCGTCCAGTTTTGTGATGAATGACATATTTTTGATGGCGTAATTTTTGTATAACCTGAATTAGAGCACGGGATACCAATGGTTGAGGAGCAGCACGAGCCACAGTCCTGCCGTAAGCAGCAGGCTGAGTAGCACGGCCGCACTTCCCAGGTCTTTGGCACGCCCGATCAGGGGGTTTTCTTCCAGGGAAACAGCGTCTGCAACGGCTTCAACAGCTGAATTGAGTAGCTCAACCACCAGTACAAAAACCAGACCCGCAATCAGCACAAGACGCTGCATGCTGGTTTGACCGACCCAGAAAGCAGCCGGAGTGAGTATCAGAGCAAGACATAGCTCCTGCCGAAAGGCCGCTTCATGCCGCAGTGCAGCACGCAAACCCTGTGCAGAATAACGCGCAGCATTCAGGACGCGGCTTAAACCACCTTTGCTTTTGAACGGGGAAGGATGTGCAGACACGATAGTGATCTTGGTTTATAAATGAAGGCTAGGCTGCGGCTTACAGCTAATCACAAAACTTAAAACAAATAACCTCAACGACTTCAGGAAAGATAGCACACCATGCCAATTATCAATATACAGATCATGCAGGGACATAGTGCCGAGCAAAAAACGGCTTTGCTGAAAAATATGACACAGGCTGTTGTAGACAGTATCGCAGCACCCTTGCCATCCATTCGTGTCGTAATCCTCGAAACACCGCGTGAAAACGTCATCGTTGGTGGCGAGTTGGGCAAGGATATGGCATTGGCGACCGTTGGGCTGATTTCAGGGCGTACGGAAGAACTAAAAGCTGCGCTGGTTGCGGCGCTTGCGAATGCTGTGGAAAAAAGTATTGGACTGTCCACCCAAAATGTTCGCACTATCATTCTTGATACGCCTACAACCGATATGGGTGTCGCGGGCGGTCGCACAGCGAAAGCTGCGGGGCGTTAAGTAAATGGATTTGGGGTTGAAAGGTAAATGGGCCTTGGTGTGCGGCGCGAGCTCCGGGCTCGGGATGGCGTGCGCCATGTCGCTCGCACGCGAAGGCGTCAATGTTGTGATGGCTGCCCGTACCGAGCAGACCCTGCTGGATAGTGCCGCGTTTATTACGTCGGCAACAGGTGGCAATGTGGTGCCGATGGTTGCCGATGTCTCAAAACCAGAGGACCGCTTGAGACTCGTGCAATCCGCAGCCCAAATCGACATCCTGATCAATAATGCGGGCGGCCCCAAACCTGCGGATTTTCGTGAACTCAGCCGTGAGGACTGGCTCGCGGCAATTGACATGAATATGCTCGCACCTATTGAGCTGATCAAGCTCACCATCGATCAGATGATTGAGCGCCGCTTTGGTCGTATCGTGAACATCACCTCGGGTGCGGTGAAATCTCCCGTGGACATGCTGATCCTGTCGAACGGCCCAAGAGCTGGTTTGACAGGTGCCGTCAGTGGCATTGCGCGACAGGTCGCTCAGCACAATGTCACGATTAATAACGTGATGCCGGGTAAATTCGATACCGATCGATTACGCAGCAACAACACCCGGCGTGCCGATCAGTCTGGCAGAACCCTTGAACAGGAGGTTGCACTCCAGGTGGCAACCATCCCGGCTCGTCGCCTCGGGACTGCTGAGGAATTTGGTGAAGCGTGTGCCTTTTTATGCAGTCAGCAGGCAGGTTACATCACTGCACAGAGCCTGCTGATTGATGGCGGTTTATTTCCCGGAATTTTGTAGGCATTTACTCGGGTTGAATACCCGCCTGTTTCGCCACCCGCATCCAGCGCGCCTGCTCAGACGCAATGTAATCACCAAATTCTTTAGGTGTAGTCGGAGAGGGGTCAACGCCCTGTTTGGCGAACTGCTCTTTGAGCTCTTGCGTGCCGAGGATTTTCACAATCGCCAGATTTAACTTGTTAATAATTTCCGGTGGAGTACCGGCTGGCGCCACCACACCTTGCCAGGAGCTTGCTTCAAAACTAGGCAGTACTGTTTCTGACACGGTCGGTAAATCAGGTGCGATATCGGAACGGTTTTTGGTGGTCATCGCCAGACCCCGGACGCGTCCCGCTTTGACCTGCGCGTAGATGGTTGAAAATGGATCAAAGATCACATTGATCTGATTGCTCATCATGGCTTCGATTGCAGGTGAGCTACCTTTGAATGGCACGTGTGTCATCTTGATACCAAGCGCTTCGCTGAAGGCTTCTGTCACCAGTTGATAGGAGCTACCTGAAGTCCCGTAAAACAAGCCACCAGGTTTGGCTTTTGCCAGAGCAACGAGTTCGGCCATGCTGTTGGCAGGTGTTTGTGTACTGACGGCGACGATCAGCGGTTGGACGGCCACCAGAGAGACAGGGGTAAAGCTTTTAACCGGATCGTAACCGAGCTCCTTCAGGACGGCCGGGTTGATCCCGAGCGTTGAAATATTACCCATCAGCAAGGTATAGCCATCTGGCTCAGCACGTGCGACCGCAGCCGAGCCAATCACGCCACTCGCACCCGCACGGTTTTCGACGACGACCGGCTGACCGAGTTCGGTTGTGAGTCTGCTCGCCACAGCGCGAGCCATCACATCTGTGATGCCGCCTGGTGCGAAGGGGGCAACGAGTTTGATGGGTTTAGTGGGGTAAGTTTGCGCCAGGGCAGAGCCGCCAAAGCAAACCAGAAAGACAGTCAGTAGCAGGCGATCACCGAGGAGGTAACGGCTATTGAGGTCCTTGCTATTCAGGTGATTGCTGTGCAAATGACGCTGGCGAAGGAATTTCATATCAATGGGTCTCTTTGTTTTGTCGCATGGTGTTAAGTTCCCAGGCTTTAGTATTTCTTGATTTTGATCCAACTTATGCGCACATGCAAATCCTGATTGGACGCAAGCGCGTTGAGAGTGTAAAAAGAACTGTTTAGTTAATTATTCTGACCCGGGACAATACAAATATGAGTACACCTCTCTCCTACGAACAAGATGACCTTGGCGTGGTAACCCTGACACTCAATCACCCTGAGACGCGTAACGCGCTGACCGGTACCGGTATTGTTGAAGCGATGCTTGAGGCCTGCGATCGTATTGAGCATGATCCTTCAGTGCGTGCGGTCATCATTACGGCGAGTGGTCCGATTTTTTCCTCGGGCGGCAAGATTGACGAGATGCAACGCCAGATCGGTCCTGATTACAACAGCGCTGTGATTCGTCAGGAGTATCGACACGGGATTCAGCGCCTGCCCCTGGCCATCCACCAACTCGAAGTGCCAACGATTGCTGCAGTCAATGGCCCTGCGATTGGCGCCGGTTGTGACTTGACCTGTATGTGCGATATCCGGATCGCCTCTGAGGCCGCAACGTTTGCCGAGAGCTTTGTAAAAGTCGGTATCGTTCCTGGTGATGGCGGTGCCTGGTTCTTGCCACGTGTGATCGGCATGGCTCGCGCCGCTGAGATGTCTTTTACCGGCGAGGCGATTGATGCCAGGACGGCACTGGAGTGGGGTATGGTCTCGCGCGTCGTTGCCGCAGAGGATTTATTGTCAACCGCACAAACGCTGGCGCGCAAAATGGCTGTGAACTCCGCTCCTGCCATACGCATGACCAAGCGTTTGCTGCGCGAAGGCCAGCAGTCCTCGCTTGCCAATTTGTTAGAGCTCTCCGCTGCCTATCAGTCCATTATCCATAAGACCGATGAGCATGCGGCAATCGTCAAAGATTTTATGGATAAGAAAGCGGCCCGGCGTGCGAGCAAGGGTTAATAAGCTCTCACTAGCGCTGCGGCATATCCTCAAGTGTATAGCCCAAACTCACGGTCGCATCCTCAGGAATAGCTGGCATCGTTTGATTCCAGCGCTCCCAGGCTGCGCGCATCTGTTGTAATCGTTCGGGTTGAGCTTTGGCCAGATTGGCGCGTTCGCGCTGATCAGCGGGAATATTGAATAAGTATTCAATGTCATCGACCCGCAGATATTTGTAGTCACCATCTCGCAGCGCACGCTGGCCGCGGTATTTCATGCGCCAGTGCAGAGGACGTGGAAAAGTCTCAGTAGGCTTTTCCAGCACTGATAACAGCGATACACCATCAAACGGGTAGTCTGCCTCTGCTTCTACGCCTGCAGCAGCGAGCATGGTGACCGACCAGTCCATAGTCAGGCAATGTTGCGCGCTCACGCCACCAGGAGCAATTCTGGCTGGCCAGTGCGCAATCCATGGCACGCGGATACCACCTTCTGTTAGATCCATCTTGCCACCCACCAGGGGCCAGTTATCTGAAAATCGCTCGCCACCGTTATCACTGGTAAATACAACTAGCGTATCGTCAATCAGTTGTAGTTTTCCCAGCGTTTGCATGATTTTTCCGATGCCTTCATCCATGTGATGAATCATGCGCTGGTAGGTGTGGATGTCGCCGCCATTTAAATGCAGGATGTCGTCTTTAATTGTTTGAGCGAGGGCCTCGTCATCACGCGTCTCCCAGGGCCAGTGGGGCGCCGTGTAATGAACGCTTAAGAAAAACGGCTGACCTGCTTGCGCATCTTTTGCCATGCGTGCGATATAGTCGATCGAGTGTGCTGAAATCAAATCCGTGAGGTAGCCATTTTCGGCACGCTCCGATTCACCGAACCAGAGGTCATGGGTGCCATTGGAGGCGCAGTGGGTGAAGTAATCAACGCCTCCCGCCATAGGGCCGAAAAATTCTTCGTAACCTGATTTAAGCGGGCCAAAAGCGGGCGGGTAACCCAGATGCCATTTACCAATGAGTGCGGTGTGATAGCCGTTTTTCAACAATAGCGAGGGCAGTGTCGGATGCTCGGGCGGCATCCCCAGTGTTGTGCTGCCTCGGCTTTTGACGTTGATGGGTTCTTCTGCAGCACCACGCATCCGGTATTGATAACGGCCTGTCATCAGTGCAAAGCGCGTTGGTGAGCAAACTGGAGAGTTGGCGTAGCCATCAGTAAATCTCAAGCCCTTTGCTGCGAGCCGGTCAAGTACTGGAGAGACTGGCCCAAATTCAGCAGGTCTGCCTCCATAGCAGCCCAGATCTGCAAAGCCCAGGTCATCAGCGACAATAAAAATGATGTTTGGTTTTTTTTGCATCAATCAATCCCGTTCAGTCGCAAAGTAGAGCAGGGCTATAACGGGTAAGCTGAACCCTATCCATGCAGACATTGACCAGCCTCCGAAAGCATAGCTCCAGGCACCGATTGCCGAGCCAAGCGCGCCACCGACAAAAAAAGTCGACATATACATACCATTCAGACGGCTGCGAAACTCTGGATTCATAAGGAAAATAGCGCGTTGACCCAAAGTCATATTCGCAGCCATACCAAAATCCAGCAAAATCGCCGCGAAGGTTAATAGTACGAGGGCACGCGTTGAACCCGAGCTGCTCAATTGGGTGAGCAGAAAGGCAAACGCAACGAACAGCATGGCTAAGCAGGTTGCTGGCTTGAGCCATCCTCTGTCTGCGACGCGCCCAGCGATCGGCGCAGCGATAGCGCCTGCTACCCCCGCCAAGGCAAATAAGCCGATTCCCGCTTGATCTAATCCGAAAACCGGGCTTGCTAACAATAGCGGCACAGTTGTCCAGAACAAACTGAATGCTCCGAAAAGGCAGGCGTGATAGAGGGCACGTCTACGTAATACCGGGGCGGTGAGCATGAGTTTGAGCATCGAACCGATCAGTGCGTAATAGCTCAATGTTGAGTCAGGCTTGCGTTCAGGCAAGGCCCGGTAAAGCAAGAGAATCAGCAAAATCATGCAGGCCGCGGAGAGATAAAAGATCGCGTGCCAGGAGCTAAGCTCAGTGACCATACTCGAGATAGGTCTTGCCAGCATGATGCCAAACATCAACCCACCCATCATGTTGCCCACTACCCGACCACCGGTGCCCGGGGGCGCCAGGTGCACCGCAAAGGGCACTAGCATTTGTACTGCGACCGAGCTCAGACCGATGAAAAAGGCCGAAATGAGAAAAATGATGGCCGTCTGGGATGTGGCTGCACAGAATAGTGCAAGGGTGCATATCCCCACACTACACAGGACTAACCGTTTGTTTTCGAATAAATCACCGAGAGGCACGACCAGCAGCAACCCTAAGCCATAGCCGATTTGACACATTGTGACAATCAGACCCGCAGCAGACGGAGACAGTCCGAGTGCCTGACTGATGGGGCCCACCAGAGGCTGCGCATAATAAATATTGGCCACAATCACACCACAAGCGACCGCCATTAAAAGCGATAGTCTGGCTGTCAGCACATTACCTGGGTGATTCATGGATTCATCGCTTGATATGCGGGTTTTCACTATTCTAAAGCCGATTAATCCTCTCTGTTTTTCTGAATCTACTGGCGATTAAACCCAAGCCCCTCTGCGTCGCGATCAGCAGGTCTCGGTATGCGCTCTACGCCCGCTCTCTCCAGTGGTCAGTAGGTCAACACGCAAACCGCCGCGGCCAACTTGTATTTAATTTCTTAAAACCCGACAGCCGAGCGCGTGTTTCTGCTGATTTTTACTGGGAACGACCTCAGTTCTTTAAAAAACTTGTTCGCCCCCCACTTGAATTGTCACAAACTACCCCTATAATTAGCACTCGATGGAGGTGAGTGCTAACAATTTGTCTGCAACCCATCTCTGCGTTTTTTTAATAACCCCCATTTTTTGTATACAGGAGTTCAACATGGCCCTGCGTCCCCTGCACGATCGCGTGATCGTCAAACGCCTGGACAACGAGCGCAAAACTGCCTCGGGCATCGTCATCCCTGAAAGCGCCGCTGAAAAGCCCGATCAAGGTGAAGTGCTAGCCGTCGGTCCCGGCAAACAAACCGAAGACGGCAAAGTATTGCCGATGGACGTCAAAGTAGGTGACAAAGTCTTGTTCGGCAAATATGCCGGCCAGACAGTAAAAGTCGATGGCGACGAAGTACTCGTCATCCGCGAGGACGAAATCCTCGCCGTCATCCAGTAATTTTTTGATTACGAAAGGAATATAAATGGCTGCCAAGCAAGTTTTATTCGGTGATGACGCCCGCGTGCGCATCGTCCGTGGCGTAAATATCCTCGCCAACGCTGTTAAAACCACCCTCGGTCCCAAGGGCCGTAACGTTGTGCTCGAGCGTTCTTTCGGCGCCCCAACCGTCACAAAAGACGGCGTGTCAGTTGCTAAAGAAATCGAACTCAAAGACAAATTCGAAAACATCGGCGCACAGCTGGTCAAGGAAGTCGCTTCCAAGACCTCTGATAACGCTGGTGACGGTACCACCACTGCTACAGTGCTGGCCCAGTCGATCGTTGTTGAAGGCCTGAAATACGTGGCTGCCGGCATCAATCCAATGGATCTGAAGCGCGGTATCGACAAAGCAGTTGCCTGCGCCGTGGAAGAGCTCAAAAAGCTGTCCAAGCCATGCACGACCACCAAAGAAATCGCACAGGTCGGCTCGATCTCGGCTAACAGCGACTTCTCGATCGGCCAGATCATTGCAGATGCAATGGACAAAGTCGGTAAAGAAGGCGTGATCACTGTTGAAGACGGCAAGTCACTCGAAAACGAACTCGATGTTGTTGAAGGTATGCAGTTTGACCGTGGCTATCTGTCACCCTACTTCATCAACAATCCTGAGAAACAAGTCTCGGCACTGGACGACCCGTATGTTCTGATTTACGACAAAAAAGTCAGCAACATCCGTGATCTGCTGCCCGTACTCGAGCAAGTCGCCAAGTCAAGCCGCCCACTGCTGATCGTTGCAGAAGACGTCGAAGGCGAAGCCCTCGCGACTCTGGTTGTGAACAACATTCGTGGCATCCTGAAAACCACCGCTGTTAAAGCGCCTGGTTTCGGTGACCGTCGCAAAGCCATGCTCGAAGACATCGCCATCCTCACCGGTGGTACTGTTATCTCCGAAGAAACCGGCATGTCGCTTGAAAAAGCAACGCTGGCTGAGCTCGGTCAGGCTAAGCGCATCGAAGTTGGTAAAGAAAACACCACGATCATTGATGGTCATGGCGATGCAAAATCGATCGAAGCACGCGTCAAGCAGATTCGTATCCAGATCGAAGAAGCAACTTCAGACTACGACCGTGAAAAACTGCAAGAGCGCGTGGCCAAGCTGGCCGGCGGTGTTGCTGTGATTCGCGTTGGCGCAGCCACCGAAGTCGAAATGAAAGAAAAGAAAGCCCGTGTCGAAGACGCACTGCACGCAACCCGCGCAGCTGTGGAAGAAGGCATTGTTCCTGGCGGTGGTGTAGCTCTGATCCGTACCCGCGCTGCGGTGGCACAGGTCAAGGGTGACAATCCTGATCAGGACGCCGGTATCAAGCTGGTCCTTCGCGCAATCGAAGAGCCACTGCGTACCATTGTTGCTAACGCTGGTGACGAGCCAAGCGTTGTTGTCAACAACGTTGCGAACGGCAAGGGTAACTATGGCTTTAACGCCTCCACCGGCGAGTACGGTGATCTGGTTGAGCAGGGCGTTCTGGATCCAACCAAAGTGACCCGCACAGCACTGCAAAACGCAGCCTCAGTTGCCAGCTTGTTGCTGACAACCGAAGCCGCTGTTTGCGAACTGCCAGAAGACAAGCCAGCACCAGGCGGCATGCCAGGTGGTGACATGGGCGGTATGGGTGGAATGGGCGGCATGGGCTTCTAAGCTCCTGCATCGCACAGATGCCCGTGTTTCGACTCGGGCACACTTGAAAGACAAAAAATCCAGACCTCGGTCTGGATTTTTTTTTGATGAAAATTTTTGCCTGGTTTTTCTGCTTAGGTATGGCACGCTCGTATATGATTACTAAAGACAACAGCCCACACTCGCAATGTGCGGCCTAATTCCGCCACTACTTTGGAACTGACCCAATGACCGCAACCTCAACCGTCGCCCGTGATCAAGCCATGCTTAAAGCTTTTTGTGAGGCTTTTAACGCCCATGACGCCCAAGCCTTGGTCAGCATGATGACCGAAGACTGCGTGTTTCGCACCGCGATGGGACCAGAAGTGCATGGCAACGCCATTGTTGGCAACGCAGCAGTGAAAGCCGCTTTTGAAGCAACCTTTGCCGCTTTCCCCGATGCTAAATGGGTGCCTCGCTCGCCGGATCAGGTTGTCGGTGACCGTGGTTTTTCTGAATGGACCTTTATCGCAACACGTGCCGCCGATGGCGCCAGATTTGAAGTGCATGGCGTTGATCTCTTCACACTTCGTGATGGCAAGATAGCGAGTAAAGATTCGTATCGCAAAGACCGCCCGCCCATGGTTAGCAAGTGATGCTGAACCCCTACAACCCTCGGCACGACCCTCTGGTGACCCTGGACGCAGGTAACAATCAGCACTATTCGCCCAGTTACTGGGTGGCCAGTGCAGGTAGCCCGCCACATGACGATGGCCCTATCACCTCAGATACCGATGCAGAGGTCGTCATTGTCGGCTCGGGCGCCACGGGTATGGCTACAGCCTACTACCTCGCGCTTGATTACGGTATCCAAGCTACGGTACTTGAGGCGAATCAAACTGCCTGGGGCTGTTCAAGTCGCAGTGGCGGTCAAGGACAAAATGCTTCTGGCAGGCTATCACGCCGTCAATGGATAGAGCGCTGGGGCTTGGACACCGCAAAAAAACTTGATAATGAAATCCGTACTGGGTTTGAGAACTTCAAAGCACTGACTCAAGAGATCGATTGTGATGCCTACGACGGCGGTCATCTTTACGTCGCCCATCGTCCAGCAAAAGTTGACTATCTCAAAATCGAACACGATGTCAGAAACAAGATTTTCGGCTACCAAACCCGGCTAATGTCAGCCGAACAATTACGCGAAAATTATTGTGACGAGCGCGACGCCCAAGGCGCATTGTTAGAGCAAGAAGGGATTGGTATCCACCCACTTAAGTTTACCTACGGTTTGCTTGGGAAGGCGCGTGCCTTAGGTGTCAAGGTACACCCGGGTAGTGCTGTGCAAGGCTGGCAAACGATTGGTGGTGTGCATCATCTACAAACACCTGGTGGAGTCGTGCGCGCCAAGAAAGTATTGCTCTGCACCGGCGGGTATACCGGGCAGGGGCTTCATCCCATCGTTAAAAATAAACTCTTGCCGATCTTGTCGAACTCTGTGGTCACGCGTCCACTTACTGAGGCAGAAATACAAGCGACAAACTTCAAGTCGCATACTTTTTTAACCGACACCCGAACGCTGCGTTTTTATTACCGCTTGTTAAAAGATAACCGCCTGCAATTGGGTAGCAGAAGCTCGATTACCGGTGCAGATGCAGAGCACCCAGTGCATCTCAAACTTTTAACCGACGCCATCGCACGCAAATTCCCTCCTTTGGCTGGCATTCAAATAGACTATTCGTGGTGGGGCTGGGTGGATGTGAGCCACGACATGATGCCGCGCATCGTGCAGCCAGATCCTGAGCAAAGCATCTGGCATGCCATTGGCTATGGTGGCAATGGGGTATCTTTTTCGACCTGGGCGGGCAAACGCCTGGCTCAGTGTGCCATGGGTGCAGATAAAGACCAGGAAGTGTTTCAGTTACCTATCTACAACTCGCCGCTTGAGTACCCGAACTTCATGGGTCAGTTCAGGGCCGAGTGGCTGGCTCCTTTCCGACGTGTTGGTCAGCGTGCTTTGTATAAATGGTATTGGCTACAAGATGAAAAGCTCTGAACGCCGTCGCTCATCAAAAGCCAGATTGACAATAAATTAAACCCAACCATTACTGCGAAGTTTTTCTGAATCGACCTCGGTCATTTCGTCCAGCCCAATCAGCACCAAAACTGATTGCTTAACCGGCGCTGCGCCAGTATGGACAAGCCATGTATCGCGGCCGCACACACGATGCCATTCAAGCCATCCCCCTGAGGTTTCATGACCTGGCAAAATAGCTTTACCTCTTACCAGGCTAGCAGGCACAGCTGTCAGGCAGGACTCAAACTGTGATCTAGTCCAAGTTTGTGTTGAAACCAAACTCAATGACTGCCACTTTGGTTTAGAAACAGCTTTGAAACTTTCGCCCCACTGCTGCGCAGGTTGAGATGGCTGCACATAAGACCCAAGCAGGGCATCGATTGGCACGTCAGCCTGTGAACATGCCAGCACTTGGCCGTGAAAGGGCATACCGTTAAACAAACGCTTTGTTAAGGTCTGTGTCGTCGCTGAAACGTCTAAACCTGTGGCAGCAACTACATCCATCTTGTTTAACAGCAACAAGTCAGCGCGACGGCATTGCCGCAGCACGGTGTCTTCATAGCGAGGGCTATTCAACAACTCTTGCACCGCACTGGCATCGACCAGCACCACAATGCCATCTAGTCGATAGCCCGCATTCACCAGACCGATTTGCGCAATCTTCCAGGGGTCAGATACCCCGCTAGCTTCGATGACCACATGATCAAAGTCGCCTGCGCGCGACTCCAACTGGATCAGGGCCGCATTCAAATCATCGCCAATCGAGCAACAGACGCAACCATTGGATAACTCAAGCGTATCAGCTCCCGAGCGTGCAAGCAGAGATGCATCGATATTGAGTTTGCCGAAGTCATTCACCAGCACAGCAATACGTCGTCCATCCGCCTGCAGCAAAAGACGTTGAATCAGCGTCGTTTTACCCGCACCCAGAAAGCCGCCAACAATGGTTAACGGCAAACGCATCTTAGTGTCCCGCTTCAAACACCTTGCCACCCAGCACGGTACCCCAGACACGCACATCTTTAAGCTTCATAGGCTCTATGGTCAACGGATCATCTTCAAGTACGGCAAAGTCAGCGCGTTTGCCGACTTCGATACTGCCCAAGTCGTGATCGGCTTTTAAAGTCCAGGCCGCTCCCATGGTGATGGCGTACAAGGCTTCTCCTACGGTAATGCGATGTCTGGCTCCCAACACACGTCCAGAAGGCGTCACACGATTGACCGCACACCAGGCAGTAAATAAAGGCCCCAAGGGCGTCACGGGCGCATCAGAGTGAATCGCCAGGGGCACGCCGCAATCTAGCGCAGCGCGCGCGTCATTAATGCGATTAGCGCGATCTGGTCCCATGGTCATCTCGTAGTGTTGATCACCCCAGTACCAAACATGGTTTGAAAACAAATTAGCGCATAAGCCGAGCTGTGCCATCTTGCGAAACATCGCTGCGTCAATCATTTGCCCGTGCTGCAAGGTGTGGCGATGATCAGGGCGAGGACTGCGCGTGAGAATCTTTTCAATCGCCTCAATCGCGACTTCACTGGCCTGATCTGCATTCGTGTGGGTATGCACGAGCAAGCCAGCGCGGTGATAAACCTCGAAGTCTTCTTCATATTGTTGCGGATCCATCACCCAAATACCGTTGGGTGCGCCGTTGAAATAACCGGGCCAACGCATGCGCGCAGAAAAACCCTGAATCGAGCCATCCAGCATCAATTTCACAATACCGTATTGCAGCTTATCGGTATTTCGCTTGCGTAAATCCAAGATTCGTTCGGTCGACTTCGCTGCTGCAGCCGCACCATGAAACGCACGAAAGGCAGGAAATAATCGTACCCGGTAATCTTCACGCGAGGTGGCACGTTCGAGCATGTCACAACTATTGTCGCTGTAATCGTTAACCAAATCAGTAGCGGTCGTCACACCTTGCATGCAAGCGATAGACGAAAAATTCAGCATGCCCTGATCATCCATAGGCGATAGCAAACCCGCATTACCCACCTTGCGAATCACCAGATGCATGGCCGTGGGCTCCTGTAACTCACCATTAGGCTCTCCCTGGGCGTCCTTCACCACACCTTCAATCTCAGTGGCGGCCGTGATGTCAGCGAGTTTTAGCATGGCAGAATTGACATTCATCAAGTGACCATTCGCATGCGTGATAACTACTGGACGGGTGATCGGCTTGAGGTGTTCCACCGTCATGCGTTCGCCACCAAAATATATCGGATCAAATCCCCAGGCCAGTAAGGGCTGATCGGATGCGCTACCTTTTGCTGTCATCTCGGCATCGACTTGCGCTAAACGCTCAACAACGGCTTGCATAGACTTCAGCCCGGGCCATACATAGCCACTCGGATCACGGCGATCAAACCAGCCCAGATAAGTCCAGGACCACATGCCACCCTCTTTCAAATGGCAATGGCCTTCAATCAAACCTGGCATCAGCACCTTGTCCTTAAAACGCTCGTCTATCGTCGCCTTACCCCATTTAAGCAAATCATCTAGCTCACCTACCCCTAAGATACGACCGTCTCGCACTGCGACGGCCGCGGACTCAGGTTGGCGGGGATTCATGGTAATGATGCGGCGAGCCAGATAAATAGTAGTGGACATACATCCCTCAGGCAGATGAATTAAGATTAAAGCGCCAGATGGCAGGCAACTTCATGATGTTGATCGATAGGTTTTAACTCAGGTGTTTCTGTCAGGCAACGTGCCTGGGCGGACGGGCAGCGCGAGGCAAAACGGCATCCTGGCGCAGGGTTGATAGGGCTGGCAGGCTCACCGGTCACGCGCAGTCTCTGTACAGGTCTGATATCAGCATTCTTGATCGTCGGAATACTTGCCAATAACACCTGACTGTAGGGGTGCTTAGGCGCGCGAAAGAAATCAGCACGCTCAGCGCGCTCGACAATCTTGCCCATTAGCATCACTACCACGGTGTCTGCCATGTATTGGACGACCGACATATCGTGAGAGATAAACACATAGGTCAAGCCGAACTGCTGCTGCAAACGCTTAAGTAAATTCAAAGTCTGGGCTCGCACCGCCACATCCAGGGCTGAGACAGGCTCGTCACATACAACCAGAGAGGGTTGAGGCGCCAAAGCCCGGGCGATATTAATACGTTGCCGCTGCCCCCCTGAAAACTGGTGAGGGAAAAGATCTCGTTGATCAGGTCGTAAGCCGACTTCAGCCATCAATTGCAGAACGCGTTCATCGCGCTCAGGTTTTGTGTCTATGTCCAGAACATCAAGCGGTGATCTGATGATGTCGCCTACGCGCCACCGTGGGTTCAATGATGAGTACGGGTCTTGAAACACCATCTGCATATGACGTCTGAACTGTCGCAGCTTCTCGCCCTGCATGGCAGATACCTGCTGGCCGTCTATCTCTAGCGAACCCGAGGTTATCGGTCCTAAACGCATTAAAGCTAAAGCGGTCGTTGTTTTACCAGAACCACTTTCACCGACGATAGCAAGGGTTTTTGCTTTTCCAACGCTAAACGATATGTCGTCAACCGCATGGACGATTTGCTTGGGTTTACCCCAAGGCACGCGTCGCTCAAACTGCACGACAAGTCGCTCTGCTTTGACAAAGGCTTTTTCGTCTGCACTGCTCATGAGGCAGCCCCAGCAAGTGAGTCAGTAAGCGAAATAGGATGATGGCACGCGACCAGACGTTGAGCTACATGCTCATCCGCATGCAAAACCGATCGCAGTTTTGGTGATATTTGGCATTGCTGTGTTCTGAACTGGCAACGTTCACTAAAGGCACACTCTGCGCCCAGGCTATCGAGAGCCGGCACGACACCGGGGATTTCTGCCAAGGGCTCGGCGTCGCTTAAGCGCGATTCGGGCAAACAAGCGATCAGCCCTTGCGTATACGGGTGGACAGGTTGCTTAAGCACTTGGGCGGTCAAGCCTTGCTCAACGATGGTGCCGGCATACATCACTGCAACGCGGTCGCACATCTCTGCAATCACGCCCATATCGTGCGTAATCAATAAGATCGCAGTCCCTTTGCGTTGCTGCAAATCGCGCAGCAGATCGAAGATTTGTGCCTGTACCGTCACATCTAAAGCAGTAGTCGGTTCATCGGCGATCAGGATATCAGGCTCGCATGCTAAAGCCATTGCGATCATGGCGCGCTGGCGCATGCCACCAGACAACTGATGCGGGTATTCGTCAACACGCATGTCGGGGGATGAAATCCCGACTTCCCTTAACAGCTCAATACTGCGGTTTCGTGCCTCTTTTTTAGATAACGAAGAATGCAATAACAAGGTCTCAACGATCTGCCGCCCAATTGTGTGGAGAGGGTTAAGCGCTGTCATCGGTTCTTGAAACACCATCGCAAGTTTGGCGCCACGAAGCCCGCGAAGTTTGGTGTCTGACATCCCAACCAAATCCTCACCCCGATACAGCACCTGCCCAGCTTTAATATGCCCACCTGGCTTGGGAATTAAACCCATGATCGCCAGAGACGTCATACTTTTACCGGAACCAGACTCACCGACCAAACCTAAGATCTCACCCGCGCAGAGTGTGAAGCAGACTTGACGCAAGACGTCTACCGAACTCTGACGCGTACTGAAGGCGACAGACAAATCTTTCACCTCAAGCAAGCTTGTCTGTGACGCCATCAACGATCCCTCAGCTTGGGGTTCAAGGCCTGGTTCAAACCATCAGCCACCAGGGTGATAGACAATACTGTCAAAAAAATCATCAAGCCTGGCCAGGTCACGACCCACCAGGCATCCAGGACATATTGACGGCCATCGCCAATCATCCGGCCCCAACTCCACACGTTAGGGTCGCCCAACCCAAGATAAGACAAGCCCGCTTCGAACAGAATGGCAGCGCCGACTGCGAAAGTCGCAGACACGAGCAAAGGAGCGAGTGCGTTTGGCAGAATCACTCGCCAGATTAAGCGTGCCGTTCTGGCGCCAGCAGCGCGCTCAGCCAGAATGAACTCAAGCGTCTTGAGCCTGAGAAATTCACCACGCGTCAAGCGTGCAACCCCCGTCCAACTCACCACGCCAATCGCGATGGCAATTGTGGCGATGCTCGGCGCAAAGAGCGTGACAATCACCATGGCAAACAATAGGGCTGGCAGCACTTGGAAGAACTCCGTTATCCGCATTAATAGAAGATCAAGTCCTTTGCCGTAATACCCTGCCAGCGCCCCCAGCGTAATGCCAATCGACAAAGACAAACAAGCCGCTAAGGCTCCCACCGCGAGCGTCATGGCACCACCATTGACCAGGCCCGCCAGAATATCCCGTCCAAGCTGATCGGTACCTAACCAGGCCGTCGCATCTGTGAACGGAGGGGTAAAAGGAACACTCACCATTTCGAGGGGGTCAACCTGATACAACATGGGTCCCAGAAACGTGAATAGTAACAACAGTAACAGTAAGCCAGAGCCCAGGATCGCAACCGGGCTGCGCAGATACATCCGCAAGGCTTGTTGCATTGGGGAAGGCAGGGCGGTTTTGGTCTCGGGTTTCATTCATCTGCCCGACGTATACGCGGATCAACATAGCGATACACCATGTCGGTCAGCAAGTTAGCGATAATCACCATCGCGGAAGAAAACAACAAGATCCCTAAAATCACCGGATAGTCGCGCCGCAACACTGATTCAAAAGCCAGACGCCCCATGCCAGGCCAATCAAAAACTGATTCGACCAGTACTGCACCGGCCAGGACATTGCCGAACTGCAAACCTACGATGGTCACCACGGGCAAGATTGCGTTCTGTAAGGCATGCCCATAAAACACACCGCGCTCAGAGACGCCCTTAGCTTTTGCTGTCCGTATGAAATCAGCTCCCAGAGTGTTAATCATCGAGGTTCGCGTCATTTGACTGTATTGCGCGATATAAATGATCGATAAGGTGAGCATGGGCAAGAACAAATGATGCAAGATATCCAGCACGCGTTTAAACACTGAAGCATCCAGGCTCGTGGCAATATCAACCATGCCACTCACAGGGAAAACAGGCCACACCGAGGCAAACAGAATCACCAGCAGGATGCCTGTCCAGAATACTGGGGCGGCATAACCAACCACTGATAACACCATGATGAACTGACTGAATAAACCATTAGGCTTATTCGATGCTTTGACGCCCAAGCCGATACCCACCACTAAAGAAAAAACGATCGAACTCGTGATCAGTAGCAAGGTTGGCCCAATACGGTTGAGTATCAAGCCAAGTACCGGTGTATTAAAAAAGTAGGAGTAACCCAGATCGCCCTGAAGCACTTTGCTCAGATAAATCCACAACTGTGAAGACAATGGCAGATCTAATCCCCACGCATGGGTCAGACTTGCGCGTAACGCTTCAGACATACCACCCGTTGCACCCGCAACGGTTTCAACTGGATCGCCTGGTGCGAGACGAATCAACAAAAAATTTAAAACGATCACGGCGAGCATCAAGCCCGCCGCTAAAGCAATGCGTCGCAGCCAGGTCATTTACTTTGGATCCAGCCAGACCTCGTCGTAAGGCGACATCACACCCCAGATCGTGGCAGGTACGTTATGAACGTTTTTAGCCGCCAGGGTGCGATAAGGCACGGTTGCTATCCAAGCCACTGGGAGTTCGTCGTTCACGATTTTCTGAAAAGCAATGTACTGCTCAGTGCGTTTAGTTGTGTCAAGTTCTTGACCCGCCGCAGCCAAGAGCTCATCGACCTTAGGGTTGGCATAGCCCTGGGTATTACTCCAGATAATGGGTTTGATATTGCTCGATAAATAAGTGCGAGCCACACCAATCACTGGGTCCCCCCAGTTGTAGACCACATCGGTCGTCATTTCAAAATCGCCCGCAGCAACACGCTTGGCCCACGAGGGGAAATCGGGTGAAGTGCGAAGCTCGATATTGATACCGATCTTTTTAAGTTGTGATTTGGTATAGTCGGCGACTATTTTTGAACTGGTTTCGTCACCAGGAATAAAGTCCATAATGATTTTCAGTCGCTCACCGTTGGCACCTTTTTTAAAGCCTGCTTCGTCTAGCAGTTTTTCTGCCTTGACCAAATCTAATTTGTAAGGGTTCAGCGTTTTATCAAGAAAAGGGCTGCCTGGCGCGATGGGGCCAACAACAGGTGTAGAGAAACCGCCATGTAATACCTTAGAGATGAAGTCACGATCGAGAGCATAAGAGATCGCCTGTCTGACAGCTACTTTATCGAGAGGTGCTTTGCGCACATTAAAAGCAATCCACGAGATCGCACCGATCCCTTCATAACCTTTCGCAACTTCAGTCATGCCTGCCTTGACGAGACGCTTAACAATCCTTGGGTCTGCATTCATGACCAGGCTCAGGTCACCATGCTCGGCACCGATTGCCATGACAGATTGATCTGGAAGCACTTTAGCGATGATGCGGTCTAAATAAGGGCGACCAGAAATAAAGAACTGATCGAACTTTTCCATGACGACAAAGTTGCCCGCCACGAATTCTTTTAGTTTGAAAGGCCCAGAACCCACTAAATCGACAGAGTTACGAGGATGATTCTTGATGTCTTGCCCATCACCATAAATATGCTTGGGAATAATCGGGCAAAGCGCTGGTGACATCGCTAACAAAATCGCCGGATGTGGCGAGTTCATTTGTATCACAGCGGTGTGAGGGTCTGGCGTTTCCACACGATCAACCGGTGCCAGCATGGTCGCAAACGGGTGATTAGCCTTGATGGTCATGATAGAGAACGCTACGTCTTCTGAAGTGATGGGATGTCCATCATGAAATACGGCATTCTTAACAAGGTGCAGGGTCAGTGATTTACCATCGGGCGCAAGCTCCCACTTTTCTGCCAGATAAGGCTGGGGTTCCCACTTATCGTTGTAACGCAAAGGGCTAGCGAACAACTGCGCAGCCGGGCGCATCGTTGCAACCCCGGACTGCACCGCCGCGTTGAGATGCCGAGGTGCCTGACTCAACTCAATCGTTAAAGTACCACCAGATTTAGGCGCCTGCGCCAACGCACTCGTGATACTCATTAACGATAAGACAACCGATAAAACCAGACGACTAAAAGTCATGGATATCCCCAAGGTCGTAAACGAGGTAGGTGTAGTCGAAGTTTGGCCTATCTTGGGCGGTTTGGTCAAATCTTATCTGCTGCTCTTTAGTCCGTTCCTGATTCAAACGGGCTCGCGCGAACAGGAATTGAGTCATCACTCAGGCAAAAGTGCGATTTCTCCTTTAGACCTAAAGTCCGCCATCATTCAAACGATACCAGGTCACCACCGCGTTGACGTAGATACGGCGCAAGCCGTAGAGAGGGAAGGGCTTGATGCTCGTGATCGGGAAAGGCAGTGCAAGCTTGTTGTCCGTGGCAACATACTCAGCGATAACTTGTCCCATACTGGTTTGCAAACCAACACCCCGTCCCATACAACCTATATCGATCAGTAAGCCAGGCGCAGGTTCATGAAGATGTGGCAAGTAATCCCTCGTAACCGCAACGCGTCCACACCAGCGGTATTCAAATGTTTCTCCCTTGACCTGTGGAAACATCTTGAACATCACGCGCTCCAGATGCGCCCAGTCCTCAGGCCCTTTAGGCTCACGGAAAGGACCGCGACCACCCATTAGCAAACGACCCTCATGGTCGCGTCTGAAATACAGCAACAGGTTTCGGGTGTCCGAGCAAACATGCCCCTGCGGCATAATAGTTTTGAGAATATGCTCTGGCAGAGGCTTGGTTGCCACCTGAAAGGTATTGGCATCAATAATCGTTGTTTTAAGTTTTGGCCATAAGTCTCCACCATAAGCGTTGGTGCACATGACGACCCGATCTGCTGTCACAGTAGCATTCGCAGTGTGAACACTCCATTTACCGTTTTGCAAGGCAAGGCTCTTAACAGGTGAGTCCGTATACACCTTCACACCCGCAGCCATAGCAGCACGTGCCAAACCTCGCACATAGCTCAATGGCTGAACAGTACCCGCCCGTTCATCTATCCAGCCGCCGAGATAGCGTTCAGTTCCAAGCAGGGATTGTGTCTCGGCGCGGTCGAGATACTTGACAGGAGCGCCGTGACGCCCCCATTGCTCGGCGCGCTGATGAGCCAGTTCAAGCGCTGCTTCTGTATGCGCGCCTTGAATCCAGCCTTTGCGAAGATGCGGCACCTCCATCTTGTGTTTGGAGATGAGCTCAAAAACCGGGTTTGCTGTTTGTCCTGCGAACTTAATCAGTTGTTCGCCTCGTTCCTGACCATACATTTTGAGCATATCGTCTGGATCGTATTTCAAGCCGGGGATGACTTGCCCACCGTTACGCCCTGAGGCACCAAAACCGATCTCGCGCGCTTCGAGAAGCGTCACATTGATACCGCGTTCGGCCAGATGCAGCGCCGTGCTAAGTCCGGCATAGCCGCCACCGATGACTACAACATCTGCATGATGATTGTGATGCAGTGTTTCAGTCGCAGGAGCTGGAGCAGCGGTTGCTGCCCATAAAGAGGGGCTAAGCGGAAAGGGAGCAGGATACATATTCAATCCTTCAAATCAGATCGGTTGCAGCACTCTGCGCAGGAAATCCTGCGTACGCGGGTGTTGTGGATAATTTAGTAATTCTTTGGCGGGACCTTGCTCAACAATCACGCCTCCGTCGATAAACATCACGCGATCGGCGACCTCACGGGCAAAGCCCATTTCATGTGTGACAACGACCATGGTCATGCCAGACTCCGCTAGTTTGCGCATGACTCCCAGCACGTCACCAACGAGCTCCGGGTCCAGTGCAGAGGTTGGCTCATCAAACAAAATGGCTTTAGGTTGCATGGCAAGGGCACGGGCAATCGCGACCCGTTGTTGCTGTCCTCCTGATAACTGCGGGGGATAAGCCTGTTCTTTATCTGCGAGTCCAACGCTGGCCAGTAGTGCTCGACCACGCTCGGTCGCCGCTGCACGCGCTTCGCCCTGCACATAAACGGGACCTTCGATGACATTTTCAAGCGCAGTGCGATGAGGAAAGAGATTGAACTTCTGAAATACCATCGAGACTTGAGTGCGAATCAGACTGATAGCTTTAGTCTGATTATCTACAGTTACACCATCTATCGTGATCTCGCCCGGACCATAGTTTTCAAGCCCATTGATACACCGCAAGATAGTGGATTTTCCAGACCCGGAGGGTCCGATAATGCAGACGACTTCGCCTTTATTGATCGTGGCGTTAATGCCTTTCAGAACCTCGTGTGAGCCAAATTTTTTATGTACATCCCTGAGCTCAATCATTTGGAAGCATTCCTTTTCTCGAGATGCCTGACCAGCATGATTAGGGGAATACACATTACCAAATACATGATTGCAACCAGTGTAAAAACGGTTGCATTTTTAAAATTCGAGGTTGCGATTAATTTACCCTGAAGAGCAAGTTCAGCCACGGTGATGGTTGAGGCTTGCGAAGAGTCTTTCAGCATCATGATCATGATGTTGCCATAGGGCGGCAGGATGATTTTCACTGCTTGTGGTAATACAACACGCCGCATGGTCATCGACCAACTCATACCCATCGCCATGGCCGCCTCGATCTGACCACGATCAATGGCCTCGATGCCTGCTCTGAAATTTTCCGCTTGATACGCTGAATAAGCCAGACCAAGTCCGATGATCGCAGCATGCAGGGCAGACAGAGAGATACCCATATCGGGCATCACAAAATAAATATAGAACAGCAGCACGATGATCGGTATTCCACGCAGAAGATTGATCATCATGCCGCTGAACCAGATTAGCGCAGGATATTTAGATACCCGCATTAATGCCCAGACCATACCCAAGATGGTGGATAGCATTAAAGAACCAAGCGTGACCAGAATGGTGAGTTTTGCTCCCTCAAAAAGAATGGGGATGAACTCGATTGCATCCTTGAAAAATTGATTCATATTGCTATTCTCCAACCACACCGGGCAAGGCTATTGCTGCAGACAAACTATGGCTTATGCGCCTAAGCCCCATTTTTTAAGGATCGTGTCCACGGTGCCACTGGCTTTTAATTTAGCGAGTGCGGCATTGACCTTGGCGAGGAGTTCAGGATTATCTTTGTTCGCTGCGATACCAATGCTGCCCATAACGGTCGGCTTGTATGATTTGTCGAGCGAAACGTTAGGGTTGTTACCCTGGCTTAGAATATATGCCGCGATGGGGTAGTCAAGTAGCCCTGCGTCCAGACGACTGGCATTTAAGTCACGTATCAAATCCTGTGAGCCGTCATAAAGTTTGACTTCTTTGATACCCTCGGTTTTTTTCAGTGGCTCAACAAACGCGGTACCAACTTGTACCCCAACCGTCAGACCTTTGAAATCAGCAAACCCGGAATATGTTTTTTTCTCTGTTTTGTTGTTGAGCATTAGTCCTTCACCATAACGATAGATTGGCTCTGAAAATGCCACGACTTCCTGGCGAGCAGGGGTAATGAACATTGCTGCAGATACTAGATCGATACGCTTGGAGGTCAGTGAACCAATCAGGGCAGAGAAAGGCATGGGCTCGATCTGGACAGTGAACCCTGCTTCTTTACCGACCTCTTTAATGATGTCAACCATCGCACCTTCAATGGTATTGGTTTTTGTATCAAGGAAAGTAAAGGGGACGCCTGTTGGCGTGGATCCAACCTTAATGACTTGCTGAGCATGAGCGCCAGCGCTCAGGGCAATGGCGATGGTTGAAACGAGAGAGACAGCGAGCGACTTAAGCTTCATGGTAGTTCTCCTGGTGACGAAAACATATGGGGTTATAAAATTAATCGGTTTGTATATTCGAGATGGCCCAGATAACCTCTGTTACCGTATCGCCGGGATTTCTCCAGCGTCTTGGTGTTCTGCTGCTATAACAAAAACTATCGCCTGGACCCAAGGTGACAACTTTGTTGTCGATCCAGAGTTCCATTGCGCCTTGCAACACCATGCCAACCTGCTCGCCTTTGTCTGTCGAGAACCATTGATCACCCGACGAGCCGCCGGGCTGAATAAAGGCCCTGCATAAATCCAAATCCTGAGCCATTGTGGGTGTCACAATTTCTTTGGTAATCCCTTTGTCTTCTAAGTCCAGTTTGCGGTGCATGCCTGCGCGAGCGACTTGCCCTTCAGCGCTTTGATGATCGGATCCAGCGTTACGAAGTAATGCATCGGGAGAGACGCCTAATTCCTTTGCAAGTGCTTGGAGCGATTTAACAGAGATAGAGCTCAGCCCGCGCTCGATCTGGCTCAGTAGCCCAACTGAAAGCTGGCAGGCTTTGGCAAGCTCTGTCAGAGATTTATGATTTTTTTTGCGTAACTGACGTATTTGTTGACCAAGCCACATATCTACGGCCGATTGGGCACGCAGAGGCTTAGGTTTAGCCTGGGTTTTCAGAGCTAGAGTTTTCAATTTATGAAAATTTCATTTTTATATAATTTTCAATTCTATGTAAGGATCTTGAAATTTGTAACCTAGCGTTTACCCTCGGTTAAGAAATCATTTGGCTTTTCTGGCTGACGCTCAGTGCGCCCACGAGTATGCTCATCGGCATCGAGAGCATTGAATGCAGAGTAAAAAAATGTATGTAAACAACCCAAACGGGATCACGCAAACCCAATGGCAACCCACTGAGCTCCAGGATCTTGCGACCAAAGCGTTCCAAGGCTTGGGACTGACAAAAGGCGATGCAGCATTAGTTGGAAAAGTTCTTATTCAGGCAGATCTTTTCGGTTTGTCCACCCACGGACTTTCGCGTGTTGAATCTTACGGTGAGCGTTTATTGGTGCAGGGTATTAAAGCCCGTCCAAACATTACGGTTGAAAAAGTTGCACCAGCACTGTGTAAGGTTGATGGCGATAATGGTGTTGGACCTTTGGTTGGCATGCATGCACTAAACGCAGCCATGGATGCCGCGAGTCAGTGCGGCATCGGTATGGCGTTTGCCAGAGGCAGCAACCATTTCGGCCCGATTTCACCTTATTCACTGTTTGCTGCAGAAAAAGGTTTCGCCAGCATCATTGGCAGCAACGCGACAACCACAATTGCCCCTTGGGGTGGTAGCGATGCACGCTTGGGCAACAGTCCTCTGGGTTTTGGTGTGCCTAACCCGGGTGGTAAACCCTTCCTGCTCGACATGGCTATGAGCGTCGTAGCACGCGCCAAAATCCGCAATGCTTTGAAACGCGGTGACAGTATCCCAGATACCTGGGCAACAGATGCAAAAGGAGTTCCAACGACCGATCCTAAAGCAGCACTCGATGGCTTTTTATTACCGATCGGTGGTCATAAAGGCTACGGTCTGGCACTGATGGTCGACATGTTTGCGGGTTTGTTATCCAATGCGGCCTATCTCACGCATGTGAAATCCTGGGTTGATGCGCCCGACGAGCCACAGAATCTAGGCCACTTTTTTATTCTGATCGATACAACCAAGTTAGGCTCACCGCAGTGGCTCACAGCGCGCATGAGGGACTTCGCTGAAATACTGCATGAAAGTCCTGCTGCTGAGCCGTCACGTCCGGTGATTGTCCCCGGTGAGATCGAGTTAGCCAGAATGGAGTATCAAATGCAAAACGGTATTGAGCTTGATGCGGCAGTCGTTGAACTATTGCATCATCATGCCAGAGGAGTCTCCAATGCATGACTGGACTTGGCTTTGGATCCCCGCTTCGATCTTTGCCGCCGCCGCCCAGGCTGGCCGCAATGCGATTCAGCGTAGCCTCACAGAGCAGCTCGGCACACTCGGTGCAACGCAAGTGCGCTTTTTGTACGGGTTTCCTTTTGCGGTACTTTTCGCCGCTCTCGCACTCATGTTCACCGGCTCAGGTTTGCCGCGGATGAACATGACTTTTTTCTGGTTTACCGTCGCAGGTGCTTTGTCACAAATCGCAGCGACCGCCCTGATGCTGGGGGCGATGCGCAAGCGGGCGTTTGTTGTAGTCACTGCTTGGACAAAAACCGAGCCTGTGCAGGTTGTGTTGTTTGGATTGGTCGTCCTGGGGGATAGTGTCTCATGGCTCGCGATGATCGCGATCCTGATCGCTACCGTTGGGGTCACCATCATGGCGCGCAAACCATCTGTGAACGCAGCAGATAGTGGTCCAAACTGGCAGCCGGTCATCATGGGGCTACTCGCTGCAGCCAGTTTTGCTATTGCAGCGGTAACCTTTCGTGGCGCGATCCTGGCGTTAGGTGACGGACATTTTTTTGCGCACTCATCCTGGACCCTGGCCTGTGGTCTAGGCATTCAGACGATTTTGCTGGCTGGCTGGATGTTAGTGTTTCATCGTGAGGCGATGATCCGCTGCGTAAAGGCCTGGCGCATTTCAATCTGGGGTGGATTGCTGGGTGCGTCTGCTTCAGAAGGATGGTTTCTAGGCTTTGCGCTGACCTCTGCAGCAAATGTGCGTACCTTAGGTCTGGTCGAGGTGCTGTTCGCGCAGCTGCTTTCCTGGCGGATTTTTCTTAATAAGGGTACGCGTCAGGAAATGATCGGCACGGTTCTGATTGTGGTGGGCGTTGCGATTTTATTAATGTTCAGATGAAAAACTGCCCACCTTATTTTGAAAGGTGGGCAGTTGGATATGGCAAACCAGGCAATCCTATTACTGTAATAGCTGTAAACGCTTAGCCGCGGTGTCGGCAGCGGGTGTTCCTTTATAGTCTTTCACGATACGCTGCAGCGAGGCTTTCGCTCCCGCGCGGTTATTGAGCTCAACTTGACAGCCAGCAATCACAAGTAAAGCGTCTGGCGCACGAGGATGAGTTGGGTATTTTTGAATCATGCCCTGTAATTGCGTCATCGCACCTTTATAGTCTTTTTGCGCGTAGCGGCTGCTACCGAGATAAAACAGTGCTGCAGGTGCGAGCTTGCTGTCTGGGTAAAGCGTCATAAAGGCCATCAGCGTATCGACTGTTTCTTTGTACTGGCCTTTGCGGAAAGACTCCATCGCCTGATCAAAGGACGCTTGTTCTCTTGGGTCCTCGGATTTCGCATCAGGTGCACGTCCGCCTGCAGCCGCGGCGGCGCCTGAGGTGCCACTTGCATTGTTGGCAGAGGCAGGACGGCCCATCTGTTCGAGATCGCCGCGCAAACGCATAACCTCTTGTTCGAGACCTTCAATCTGGTCTGCGAGCTGGATGCGCGCACGCTGATTTGCTTCCTGCATGGCCTTGATTTGCTGTCGCAATTCAACAATGGCCTTGCGGGCATCATCGTCAGCAAACCCCCATGCTGACTGGCTAAGTGTCAGTGCGGTGACGATACTCAAGTAGCTAAGCATCGAACGAATTGAAAGAGATTTCAGAAAAAACAAACGTGTCGACATGAAGAGTCCTTTAAAAGCTCAGAGACACCATTTAATGCATGACGTCTTAAGTCTCAACGCAACAGGGCGGCTGATTAGCCGCCCTGCACGGTTAAGCCAAGTATTTAAAGCTTAACGCTTATAGTTGAAATCCGCACGGCGGTTTTCGGCGTAATCAGCATCTGTATCACCCAGCGCCTTGGGCTTTTCTTTACCAAAACTGATTGTTTCGACTTGTGTGTCTGAAACTCCAATCAAAGTCAGCATACGGCGCACAGCCTCAGCACGACGCTGGCCCAGAGCCAGGTTGTATTCTGAACCACCACGTGCGTCAGTGTTGCCTTCAATCACAACACGTTGCTGTGGAGCTGAAACCAGATATTTACCGTGTGTTTCAACGATTGTGCGGTACTGCTCGCTGACAGTGTAGCTGCCAAAGTCAAAGTAGACCGATTTTTGTTTGGCAAGGATGCTGTTTGGATTGAATGGATCCAGGATGCCTGAACCATCAGCAGAGCCTGTTCCATTCGCGCCAGCTTTGTCGTCGAGGTTAACCGAGCTACAAGCAGCCAGCGTGGCAGCCAGTGCAGCGATTGAGAGTGCTTTTGCGATACGGGACATGATATTTCCTTTTTGGGGAGATCAAATTAATAATTATTGAGAAAACGGACCCCAGGTGGGCTCACGTATTTCGCCGTTCAGAACCGATAGTGTCTGACGTACGCGCCCATCACTGGAGACGCCTGCCAACACACTTCGACCACCTTGAACAGCGGCGTACAGTACCTGCATACCATTCGGTGCAAAACTAGGAGATTGGTCATCACGGCCTTCGGTCAGAAGGTTTTCAGAGCCAGTCGCCAAGTTGAGCGAAGCGACACGGAAAGTGCCGTCCCGACGCGTAACAGTCAGCAAGGTCTTGCCATCTGGAGAAATTCTTGGTGAGATATTGTAACCGCCGTTGAAGGTCACGCGGCGAGGCTCTCCGCCGTCCAAGCCAACCTGATAAACCTGAGGGCTACCACTGCGGTCGCTGGTGAAATAAATCGAGCGTCCGTCAGGGCTAAAGGTAGGCTCTGTATCGATCAGCGGTGACCGGGTAATCCGGCGCAAACCACTGCCATCCGTAGCATTGACGACATAAATCTGTGAAAGACCGTCGCGTGTCAATACTACTGCGAGGGTATTGCCGTCTGGAGACCAGGCAGGCGCCGAGTTGTTTCCCTTGTAATTTGCCACGGGTAGACGCTTGCTGGTGGCGAGCTGGTGCACATATACAACAGGTTTGCCGGACTCAAAACTTACGTAAGCAAGGCGCGAGCCATCAGGTGACCAAGCTGGGGAAATAATTGGCTCGCGTGAACGTAAAGCTACCTGAGGGTTTTGGCCGTCTGCGTCAGCGATCTGCAGTTCATAGGTTGGACCCTGCTTCAGTACATAGGCGATTCGTGTGGCAAAGACACCTTTAATTCCTGTGATTTTTTCGTAAATACGATCGGCGATCTGATGCGCAATACGACGCAGTTCTTTTTCTGTGCCAGTAAACGCAACGCCATCGAGTTGACCCTTTTTGACTGTGTCACCCAGGCGGTATTTCACCTCATAGCGGCCGTCACTACCTCGTAAGACAGTGCCATATGCGATGAAATCCGCACCTTTGCCACGCCATTCATCATAAGCGATCGGTGTGTCAACAGTGAGGGCTGAGCCGGTGGTGTTAATCATCCGGAACTGCCCGGAGCGTGTCAGATCGGCGCGGATCACCTCGGCAATTTGTTTGCCTGCCGGCTCGCCACTGAAATCTGCGATCGCAACGGGATACTGTTGTGCTCCCGTTCCTGAGATATCAACACGAAGCTGTGCAACAGACGGAGCGTTCAAGCCAAACATCGTCAGCATAGCGATAAGGAGTACGAGCCATTGTTTGGCTATAAACCCGTATGACTGGCGGGTGCGAGATATGTTGCTAGGTCTGTCAAACTTCATGTGGAGCGATCTCCCTTTTAATACATGCGGTAATCCACGTCGATATAGGACGGGTAGCTACCAGAGTCTGGTTTCGGGAATGGTGTGCATCGATTGATACCTCTTTCGACTGCTTGGTCGAAATTAGAGTTCCCGGAAGCTTTCAGCAATTTCACACCTGAAACCGTTCCATCTGATTTTAACTGTACACGGAACTGAGCGGTAGGATTTGATCCACTTTGTGGTGGTGCAGGAAATGACACACCTGGCTGGATGCAAGCCCGGACCTTGGCGCCATAGCCCGAATAATTACCTCCGCCCGCCTGGTTTCTGTCCGCGGTACCACCAGGCATCCCGGCAGCTCCCATCACATCGCCGCGCATGGCATCTTTCAAAGCCTGATCAGTAGCAGCTTTTTTAGCAGCCGCCTCTTTAGCTTCCTTGGCTTTCTTTTCTTCAGCCAGTTTTTTCTCTTTTTCTTCTTTTTCCTTCTTTTCTTTCTCTTTCTTGTCTTTTTCCTCTTTTTCCTTCCTTTCCTTCTCTTTCTCTTTCTCTTTCTCGCGTTCCTTCTCGAGCTCTTTTTCCTTCTCTTTTTCTTTTTTCTCTTTTTCAGCGCGCTCGATCTGCTCTAGGCGCTCGCGCTCTTTCTTCTCGGCAGCATCTTTTTCGCGTTTAATGCGCTCTTTTTCTTTGCGTTCATCTTCTTTGGCCTTTTTATCAGCCAATTCTTTTTCCAGGAGCTCTTTTTCTGCCTTTTTCTTGCGCTCGTTTTCTAGCGCAATCTCTGGGTCGATTTCGGTTTTGGGTGGTTCCACCACCGCTGGTGGCGGCGGTGGCGGCGCAGGCTCTGGTGGAGGCGCTGGTTTGACCGGTTCTGGCTCAGGCTGGGGTTCGGGTTCAGGTTCAGGTTCAGGTTTTGGAGGCGTAGGCTCGGGTTTAATTTCGGGTTTTATTGATTGGGCGGGTGCAGCAGTTGGGGTCGTCCCGTCTGCCCAGAGCTCAATCTGCATCGGCCCTTGATTTTCTGTTTTCCAGTCAAGATTCAATACAAGAGCGAGAATCAATAGCGCGTGTGCGAACAATGCCATTCCTACAGCCCGCATATCAAGCGACTGTTTGGGAGGCAAAACTGGGCCGCGGCGGATTAAATCTTGATTCAGGAGCATGAATGGAGCGATGCGCGTCTAAGCAGTGCGTGTCGCATGAGCCTTTATTTTTTAACTGGTTTGGCTGGAGTTTTAGGTGTGGACTGGTTTCCTTTTTGATCCACTAGCAAGCCCAGCTTGGTAATACCGTTCGAGCGCAGTTCATCCATGACTTTCATCACAGACTCGTAAGGAACTTTGCCATCCGCTGCAATCACAACCGGCTGGTCGGGCTTGAGTTCAGACAGCAGCGTCTGGGCAAGCGAGCTACGCTCGACAGGCTTGTAACTTGCTCCCGCATCACGCTTGCGCCAGGAAATTTTGCCGTCTTCAGCGATCTGGACTTCGAGAGGTGTTGCTGGAACACTTGAGGCCTGACCCACAGAGGGAAGCTCCACAACCCCTGGCGTGATCAAGGGGGCGGTCACCATGAAAATCACCAGCAACACAAGCATCACGTCGATATAAGGCACAACGTTAATCTCGTTTTTAAGCTTGCGGCCTACGCGACCCGAACTTGAGCGCACCGATGACATTAGCGTACCTGCCGTTGCAGAATATTCAGGAACTCATCGACAAAGGTCTCAAAACGAATTGAGAGGCGATCAATGTCATGGGTGTAGCGGTTGTAGGCCACAACAGCAGGAATCGCTGCAAACAGGCCAATAGCGGTCGCAATGAGTGCTTCGGCGATACCAGGTGCGACCGAAGCAAGGGTAGCCTGTTGAACATTGGCCAGACCGACAAACGCGTGCATGATGCCCCATACCGTACCGAGTAGTCCAATATAAGGGCTGACTGAGCCTGCTGAGGCGAGGAAGTTCAGGTGTGACTCAAGTTCGTCCATTTCACGCTGGTATGCTGCCCGCATGGCGCGGCGTGCGCCATCAAGCATGCCTGCGACATCCGCATTACCGCCGGCAGCGCGTCTAGCCTTGAGGAATTCAGTCATGCCCGAGTCAAAAATACGGGCAAGTGCGCCTTGCTCTGCACGCCTCGTTGAAATTGACTGATGCAAGGCGGCTAAATCTCCACCTGACCAGAAATCATCCTCAAAACGACGCGTTTGAGTCATGGATTTTCTAATAGTGGCGCGTTTGGCAAAAATAAACGTCCAGGACAGGATGGATATGGCGATAAGCATCAGCATAATCAGTTGAACAGGCACGCTGGCGTGCATGACCAGTGTGAGCATTGACATGTCAGAGGAGGTTGGCATCTCTTATTCCTGAGTGGTTACTGCAAATTTGATCCGTACGGATTCCGGGATCGCGGCGACTCGCATATTAACTGTATCTACACATCCAATTTGGATATTACTTTCAGTCAACAGCTCACCTGCACGCGTAATCGTCTGCTCGAAGTGTAACGAAGCTCGGCCCAAACGTGTGACTGCGCTGTTGATTTCAAGCAAATCATCGAGTTTTGCGTACTTTTTATAACGAATATCAAGACCTGTAACGATAAAAACACGGTGAAACTCGCGTGCGACCTCCGATTGGTTGACTCCGACTGATCGCAGCCATTCGGTACGTCCACGCTCCATGAATTTTAAATAATTTGCGTAAAAAACGATACCGCCGGCATCGGTGTCTTCGTAATAGACGCGAACCGTCATGCTGTGCCGGAAAGCGGGAGGAGTGATCAGCATGAGCGGCCTGGTGTTAATGAACGAATAAGCATTTTTTTAAAAAGCGGCCAGACGCTCGAGGGTCAGCGCGGCACAATCAGCGACAGGAACGCGGGTTGGCTCGGTTTCTTTGCGTGAAAGGACCTCCACAATACCTTCTTTGAGGCCGCGCTCTCCCACGGTGATCCGGATCGGCACGCCAATCAGCTCCCATTCTGCAAACATAATCCCTGGGCGCTGATCACGGTCGTCGAGAATGACATCGATACCCTGGTCTTTGAGTGAAGTATAAATTTGCTCGGCGGTATTGCGAACCTCCTCGCTTTTGCCCCACCCGAGTCCGCAGATCACGACCTCGAAGGGTGCAATTGCGCGCGGCAGCACGATACCGCGCGGATCATGGTTTTGCTCGATTGCGGCACCAACGATTCGCGTCACCCCAATACCGTAACACCCCATCTCCATCAGCGCGGGTTTGCCGTTTTCATCCAAAAATGTGGCCTTTAGTGCCTCGGAGTATTTTGTGCCAAGATAAAACACGTGGCCGACCTCGATACCGCGCTGGATGGCGAGTTTGCTTGTACCAGAGGGCGAGACATCACCCTCTACGACATTGCGCAAATCGGTGATGAGGTCTGGTTCAGGTAGATCACGACCCCAGTTGACACTGGTCAGGTGAGCGTTTTCCTGATTAGCGCCGACGACAAAATCGTGCATATTCGCCACAGTCAGATCGGCGATGACTTTTAACGGTTTAGCTGTTTTTACAGGACCAAGATATCCGGGTTTGCAGCCAAAGTGTTCAATAATTTCCGCTTCGTTTGCAAAACGGAACCCCTTGTTTAAGCCAGGAATCTTGCCTGCTTTGATTTCATTGAGCTCATGGTCGCCACGAAGTAAGAGCAGCCAGATTTGTGCTGGGCCTTTTTCAGTTTCGGTGGCCAGAACAATTGATTTAACAGTATTGGCCAGTGGTATTCCTAAAAGCTCTGCAACGGCCTCGCATTTTGCCGTATCTGGTGTGGGTGTCAGCGCCATGGGCTGACTTGCAGTGGGACGCTCAGCAATCAGGCACGGTGCTGCCGCCAGTTCAATGTTGGCCGCATAGCCCGATGCGGGGTCATAAACAATCAAGTCTTCACCAATATCTGCGATGACTTGAAACTCATGGCTTTGAGAACCACCTATTGAGCCTGTATCTGCTGATACAGCGCGGAATGTCAGTCCCAGCCGCTGGAAAATTTCCATGTAGGCATCGAACATCACCTGATAGCTCTTTTGAGCGCCTTCCACGTTACGGTCAAAAGAGTAGGCGTCTTTCATGGTGAATTCACGGCCCCGCATCACACCAAAGCGCGGGCGGCGTTCGTCACGAAACTTAGTCTGAATATGATAGAAGTTGACGGGGAGTTGTCGCCAGCTCTGGATTTCGTTGCGAGCGATGTCCGTGATGACTTCTTCAGAAGTCGGTTGTAGAACAAAGTCGCGGCCATGGCGGTCTTTGAGGCGCAGCAACTCAGGTCCGTATTGCTCCCAACGACCTGACTCCACCCAGAGTTCAGCGGGCTGAACGACGGGCATCAGTAGTTCGAGCGCGCCTGCGGTATCCATTTCTTCACGGATGATTTTTTCTACCTTGCGGATAACGCGCAGGCCAAGCGGCATGTAGTTGTAAATGCCGCCTGCAAGTTTGCGGATCATGCCTGCACGCAACATAAGTTGGTGACTGGCGATTTCAGCCTCGTTAGGGGCTTCTTTGAGTGTAGTGATATGAAAGGCGGATGCGCGCATGAATAGGCTGCTAAATTTGATTAAGGCAAAAAGCCTGACAGGTACGTATAATCAAGTGCAATTGTATTGAATTCGCAGGGACTAGCCATGCTTGATCGCGAAGGCTACCGTCCAAACGTCGGTATCATCCTCGTAAACAACAAAAACGAGGTCTTTTGGGGCAAACGAATCCGGGAGCATGCTTGGCAGTTCCCGCAAGGTGGCATCAAGCACGGGGAAAGTCCTGTGCAGGCCATGTATCGTGAACTTCATGAAGAGGTCGGTTTATTGCCTGACCATGTGCGGGTGCTAGGGCGTACACGAGACTGGTTGCGCTATGACGTGCCTGATACCTTTATCAGGCGGGAGTCGCGCGGCCATTACAGAGGGCAAAAACAGATCTGGTTTTTGCTGCGCATGATCGGGCGAGACTCCGACGTGTGTCTGCGCGCGACCCATCACCCCGAGTTCGATGCCTGGCGCTGGAGCCCTTACTGGGTCTCGCTAGACGCGGTTATTGAGTTTAAACGAGACGTTTATACCCAGGCGCTGAATGAGTTATCGCCGTTTATTTTCAGACGTACCAATGAAACTCGCTTTTTGCGTCAAAATGTTCCTGATGGTATTCATGGCCAGGAGTTTCTGGATCAGGCTCCGGATACCGACCACGAGTCACCTGATCGGGCGCCGCAACGTACATAAAAAAAGGCCTTGCATAGCAAGGCCTTTTTAACTCAACCGCAGAACGATTGAAATCTTATTTCAGACGTTTGATCAGGCTGGAAGTATCCCAGCGAGAACCGCCCATTTTTTGTACATCGGCATAAAACTGATCTACCAGCGCTGTCACAGGTACGCGAGCACCATTGCGACGTGACTCGTCCATGACCAGGCTTAAGTCTTTACGCATCCAGTCCACCGCGAAACCAAAGTCGAATTTATCATCGACCATCGTGGCGCCACGGTTTTCCATTTGCCAGCTTTGGGCTGCGCCCTTGTTGATGACGTTCAGCACCTGCTTCATGTCTAGCCCAGCGGCCTGTCCAAAGGCGATACCCTCGGACAAACCTTGAACAAGACCAGCGATACAGATCTGGTTGACCATTTTTGCAAGCTGACCAGCGCCTGCAGGACCTACTAGCGTCACAGCACGTGCCATCACTGCGATCACGTCACTGACCGCCGCAAATTCGCTTGGGTCACCGCCACACATGACCGTTAACATGCCATTGACTGCACCGGCCTGGCCACCCGAGACAGGGGCATCAATGAATTTCAGCGACTTTTGTTTGGCAATCTCATTGAGTTCCCGTGCAACAGAGGCTGAAGCAGTGGTGTGGTCGACATAGGTTGCACCAGCCGACATCCCTGCAAACGCACCATCAGCACCTAAAACTACGCTTCTGAGGTCGTCATCGTTGCCGACGCAGGAAAAGACGATTTCGGCACCAAGCGCCGCTTCACGTGGTGTAGCGGCACTGCGACCACCAAATTCGCTGACCCATGCCTGAGCCTTTTGAGCGTTGCGGTTATAAACCGTCACGTCATGGCCTGCCCGGGCGAGATGACCCGCCATGGGCAATCCCATTACGCCCAGGCCAATAAAAGCGACCTTGCGGGGTGCAGAAACTTCGTACGATCTTGCGTTGATGCTGGACATCGATTAATCCTCTTCGACGAACGCTTCTTCGCGTTTTTTCTTGATCGATGGCAGTGCAACGATGATGACCAGCAGGACTGCGATAGCCAGGAGTGATGCTGATAAACCGCGATCCAGGAAGGTCATGTAGTTACCACGCGACAGCAGCAGTGCACGACGGAAGTTTTCTTCCATCAGTGGACCAAGAACCAGTCCGAGCAGTAACGGAGCACCTTCGCACTTGAGTTTGCTCCAGAGATAACCAATGATGCCAAAGCACGAGGTGGTGATGATGTCGAACGTGTTGTAGTTCAAGGAATACACACCGATCGTGCAAAACACCAGAATCGCCGGGAACAAAATGCGATAAGGCACTTTGAGCAGTTTGACCCATATACCAACCAAAGGCAGGTTCAGTATTACGAGCATCAGGTTACCAATCCACATTGAGGCGATCAGTCCCCAGAACAACTGTGGGTGGCTAGTCATCACCTGCGGACCAGGCTGGATATTGTGAATCGTCATCGCACCGACCATCAACGCCATCACCGCGTTACCTGGAATACCAAGTGTCAGCAAAGGAATAAATGAGGTCTGAGCACCAGCGTTGTTTGCCGCTTCAGGACCCGCTACACCGGCAGGATGTCCTTTACCGAAACGTTCTGGGTGCTTCGATAATTTCTTTTCCAGCGTGTAGGAAGCAAAGGAGGAAAGAACCGCTCCGCCACCAGGCAAAATGCCCAGCATCGAACCCAGTGCAGTACCACGCACAACGGCAGGCCATGACTCTTTGAATTCTTGCTTGTTAGGATAGAGCGAACCCATCTTCTCGGAGAGGTTCACGCGGTTTTCTTTCTGTTCGAGGTTGCTCATGATTTCAGCAAAACCGAACACGCCCATCGCAACGATCGCAAAGTCCAGACCGTCTTGCAACTCAGGAACACCAAAGTCAAAGCGCGCCACACCTGAGTTCACGTCGGTGCCAACCATACCGAGCAACAAGCCCAGCAAGATCATGCAGATCGCCTTGATCAGTGAGCCAGAAGCCAGCACAACTGCGCCGACCAGACCGAGCACCATCAGTGAGAAATATTCCGCTGGACCGAATTTAAACGCGACTTCAGCAAGTGGTGGAGCAAAGGCCGCCAGCAACAGTGTTGCAACGCTACCGGCGAAAAACGAAGCCAGACCAGCGATCGCCAGTGCGGCACCCGCTCGACCGTTTTTCGCCATCGCGTGCCCGTCCAGCGTTGTAACCACCGAGGATGTTTCACCTGGCAGATTCACCAGAATAGCTGTGGTGGATCCACCATACTGCGCGCCGTAATAAATACCGGCCAGCATGATCAGACCGGCAATTGGTGGCAAGACATAAGTAATCGGCAGCAACATCGCGATCGTGGGAACAGGGCCCAGACCGGGCAGCACACCAACCAGCGTGCCTAACAGACAGCCTATCAGCGCATAAAAAAGGTTTTCTGGCGTAAATGCGACACCGAAACCGAGAATCAAATTATTGAGTAAGTCCATGTTTGATGGCTCCTTAGTTCAGACCGAGGAATGACGGCCAGATTGGGAACACCAAACCCAGACCTTTTACAAAAGACAACCAGCAAAGCAGTGTCAGGAACGCCGCATTGGCAATCGAAACTTTCCAGCTGTGCTCATGGCTGGCCAGACTGCTGATCCCCACCAGCAAGAACAGCGAAATGATCATACCCAGCGGACGAAGTGTGAAGGCAAACAAAACAATCGCGCCAATGATAATGCCGAGAATTTTGAAATCAAAAGGATCAACTCTGGTTTCATCCGCTTTTTTACGCAATGAGCTCAACACTATGACTGCGCCAAGAATGGCCATGCAAAGACCCAGCCAATGCGGGAAATATCCAGGACCCATTCGGGCAGCTGTGCCCATCGAGTAACTGGTTGCCTTCCAGGCAAATCCCAAGCCGAGACAGATGAACATCACCCCCGACCAGAAATCCTGTTTATTTCTAAGCTGCATGATAAGTAGCTCCTTGACTGCGCTGCTAATTGTTTTGATAAAAATGAAACGTTCGGCCTGAATGAGCGCCTTGTATTAATGCCAAACTGTTATGTATGTTTTTATCAGTCGAGCATTAAGGAGTGCATGGTAATGCAGAGCACCCTCAAAGCAAACCCTGAACTTACCCCTAGGTGATGGGGTTTTCCCTAAGATGATGCAGAAAAAAGACTGAATAGACCTTACATGAGCCTTTCATTGTCAAAAAGAAATTGAAAAAAGTGTTGCTTCGGGTGTTTTCTGAACATCACCTGACAACTTTTTTGAAAAGCTACATGGTTACTATTCAACATTTTTGCTTTACGATAGCAAAATGTTAGAAGATCTCGACCACCTATCCGAACGACTGACCAAGCTTGTTGCTTATACGCAGCAACTCGTTGCTGAACGTCAGACACTGCAAACCCGACTGGCACAAACTGAAGCGGAACGTGATGCACTCACTGCCAAGCTTGCCAAAGAGGATATCCAGGCGCGGACTCTGCACACAAAAGTCACCGCATATGAGTCGGAGATTGAGGGCTTGCGTCATCAATCATCAGCCAGGCATGCTGCACTCCAGGGATCCCTGGATCTTTTCAAGCAGGAGCAGACCAGCTTGCAAGCTCAGTTGCAATCGCGCGACCATGAGGTAACAGCCTTACGTGCTGCAACCATTCAGGCGAAAGAGCGGATTGACGCCGTGCTTGAGCGTTTGCCCGGTGCGCAGCCCCAGGAGTCAAAATAATGGAACGCGTTGATATTTCAATTCTGGGACGCGAATACTCGCTTGCTTGTCCGGCCGAAGAAAAAGCGGCTTTAACCGCAGCAGCACAGCATGTCAGTCAGCTTTCAGGCCGCATTCAAGGCACGGGCAAAGTCTCAGGTAATGAGCGCATCGCTGTCATGGCAGCGATTCAGATTGCAGTTGAGCTTTTATCGATGCGCGCGCCCGATGGTTTGGGAAATTTGGCCGTTGGTGACTTCAAGCGTAAAATAGATTCACTCAATGCAATTCTGGACAAAGCAGGTACTCCAGTCTAGCCATTGCACCAGTTAGTACATTATTCACAGTATTCAAAGTATTCACAGTTTGTCCCTGCTGTGTTCGCGAGAGGTCAAATATTCTCAGAACCAATGCTTATGGCATACATAGGCTGTGGGATAGCATGACGGGAGTGCGTGTCTCTAGCAGATGCGCTCAAAGTCTGCAGATCGCGGCCAACTTGAACTTACGGTTCGAGATGCCGGCCTTAACGGCACAAGCGGGGCATTTATCAAACGGGTCTGCAAAAGCAGGCCCGTTTTTTGTTG
>DAIMDD010000014.1:0-86671 GCA_036725985.1 Burkholderiaceae bacterium | reverse complement strand
GACTGTTAATCCGCAGGTCCCTGGTTCGAGTCCAGGTCGGGGAGCCAAAATATCAGTGACTTAGCCCAACTTTACGGTTGGGCTTTTTCATTTTTTGTCTTGACTGATATGTGAAAAAATTTGGCATTGTGATTCAATACACTAATGAGACTGACTGCTTCGCAAATTGAGATGATCCGTAACACCGTACAACTAGTGTTCGGAGATATCGTGCGCGTTACCTTATTTGGCTCCAGAGTTGATGATCAGGCAAAAGGTGGCGATGTCGATCTCATGATAGAAGTGCCAAATATTGTCGATGAGCCAGCACTCCAGAGTGCGAGGGTAGCCAGTCGTGTATCGCGTGCCCTGAATGGTCGTAAGGTTGATGTGATTCTCAAGGCTCCGAATTTAATGTCTCAACCCATACATCAAATTGCTACGCACTATGGGGTGATCCTATGAAACTTGATGAGGGGCTTAAGCTTCGATTGCAATTTCTTAGTCGTGTAGTTAAAAAAGAAGCAAATTATTTACAAGAAACGGACGCAAGACTTTTTGCTCAAACCCTTAACGTCAACGATTTACGGCGTATCGCTGAGGATGCATTACTTGCGGAGCGGCTTGATGCGTTTGTTAGTCGTTTTGGGCGCTTACAAGATACATTGGCAGATAAGTTTTTACCGTCTCTGCTTGATGCAATGGCGGAGACTCGAGGCGCAGCAACCGAAAATCTAGATCGTGCAGAAAAATTAGGCTGGCTTGAATCTACCGATGATTGGCTTGTGATGCGTAAACTCCGAAATCAGATGGTGCACGAATACATTGAAGACCTTGTTATTTTGTGTGATTCACTTAAAGCGGGCCATTTTTTCGTGAAGACGCTTGTCAAAACTGCTGAGCAATTCATTTTTCAGGCTGATAGGCGCATTGGTGCGTCCTTGAGGTAGAACGGCGCAATGTTAATCCCCAGGTCCTTGGTTCGAGTCCAGGTCGGGGAGCCATAATATGAATGACTTAGCCCAACTTAACCGTTGGGCTTTTTCGTTTTAATGATGTTGATGATAATAAGCTTGTTCATCGTTCCAATTGCTTGGATAGTATTTATATGAGACCTTCCATAGCCCTTGCCAATAATAGAGTTGAAATTCGCTTAACTTTTACTTCGGTGCCGGAGAAGCGGTATTCTTTGGGCAATCTAATTGCTTGACTGCGGCCCGATTGAAAAATCCGTGCGGTATCCATAGTTTTCTTCTCATCTTAATGGTATCTGTCAGTGATAGCTACCATTTTGAGTCTTTGGAAGCTCAGAGGACGATCGCCAACAAATAGAAACCGAAACCTATTCGTCCACGGCCCGTAGAAGTAATACATTGTTTTACAATTCAGGTCTCGTGGTGATAAAATTCGTAAATCAATAATTAGCTGGAGGTTTTTGTGGAAATCGTACTAAAAAAGATGGGTAATAGCACTGCACTCATCATGCCACCACCTGTACTGAAAGACCTGGGGTTGGGTGTTGGTCATCACATGACACTGAACACCACTCCAGATGGAAAGATCGTTCTGACTCCTAAGCGCAGGTATGTATTGGCCGATATGATTTCTCAGTGCGACTTGAAGGCGCCAATGCCAGCAGACCTTACATTGTGGGATGTTGCCCGTCCTGTCGGGCAAGAGGTGCAGTGGTGAAGGTTTTTGAGAGAGGAGATATCGTCAACGTTCCTCTGGATCCAACTGTCGGACTTGAGCAGCGCGGTACTCGACCAGCCCTTGTGTTGACGACCAAAGAATTTAACAAGCTCGGTGACGTCTTGGTTGCCCCAATTACTCAAGGTGGAGATTACGCGAGGTATGCGGGGTTTGCCGTTACGTTAATGGGCACCGGGTGCAAAACCCAAGGTGTTGCGCTCTTAAATAAGATACGCATGCTTGACCTCGGTGCGCGTAAAGCACGCAAGATTGAAAGTGTGCCTCAAGTCGTGCTCGATGATGCGCTAGAGCGACTGCAAGCAATCGTCAAGTAGTTCGTATAGTTGGCAAAACCCTGAGCTTGGATTGCTAACGACAATTCTCTTGTTAGTTTTAAAACATTTTTTGTTTTATCTAAACGTATCTATTGTCCCTGGTTCGAGCCCAGGTCGGGGAGCCAAAATATCAGTGGTCTTTTCTGGGTATGTACCGAACGCATGGTTTTCAAATCGTAGTAGGCTCGACGGCACTCCCCAATTATCGAGTTTCGGTCATTGCGTTTGACTTTGAGAAGCGCCAAATCCTGGTTTTGGACAACCAGGTATTTTGGTTCGCAGGATTATTATTCAGCGGTTGCACCGGACTGTGTGATCAAGCCACCCCAGCGGCTAACTTCATTATTCACAAATGGCTGGAACTGCTCTATTTTGTTGCCTACCGGTTCGGCTCCAATCTCTGTTAGCCCCTTTTGAACCGAAGGATCCTTCACTGCAGCAGAAATATCGTTGCTGAGTTTTTGGACAATCGCTGAGGGAGTGCCTTTAGGGACGAATAAGCCAAACCACGATTTCAAATCAATACTCGGAAAACCACTTTCAGCGAAAGTGGCGACATCTGGCTGTTGCGGGTTGCGTTGATCTCCCGTTACTGCCAAGGCCCGAAGCTTACCCGCTTTAATTTGATTATTCGCCTCGGGAAGATTGGCGAACATCACCTGAATCTGACCTCCAAGCAGATCATTCATCGCCAGTGCCCCACCTTTATAAGGGACATGCAGCATTTTTGAGCCCGTTTCTGTGTTGAAAAGTTCACCCGCTAAGTGCGCGGCAGTACCAACACCGCCAGAGCCAAAATTCAATTTCCCAGAGTTCGCATTTGCGTATGTTGCAAGCTCCTTGACTGTCTTGGCCGGTATTGCAGGATTGACGACCAGCACCAGTGGGACGAAGGCGAGATTAGACAGTGCGACGAAGTCTTGCGAGAGGCTGTAGTTCAGATTTTTATATAGAGTCGCATTGATGGCGTGACTCGAGGTCGCCATTAACAAGGTATACCCATCCGCAGCACTTTTCGCTGCCTCAGAGGCACCTATATTTCCATTTGCACCACTACGATTATCAACTACAACGGGTTGTTTCCACATTTCAGACAGTTTTTGTCCGACGGTTCGTGAAATGATGTCGGTCGCACCTCCTGCGCCGAATGGAACGATGATCCGTACAGAGCGATCAGGAAAGTTACTGCTGGTCTGGGCCATGGCATGAAAGGAAAATACCGAGACTCCAATGAGAACCGAGTTTGCCCAAAAGCGTTTCATGTCTTCTCCTTTGAATTGGTTTTTACCAAGAATAGCACCGGATTTCCAAAGGCTGGACGAGTTTCTATTCTTATGAGGTCAGTCCTGTCAACGAGCCTTTCACCAGATACAGATTGACAGTTATCTTTCGATAACTTTAGACTGAGTTCACCCTGCAATATGCTGAGCGAGGAGTCAATACATGAAAAGGCAATTTTCAGTCTTCTTAGTCGCACTCATAGCCGTTTGCTTTTCTTGTCTGACTCGAGCAGCAGAGTATCCGAGTCGCATGATTACCATCGAAGTCCCGTATAGCCCAGGGTCTTCGGTTGACATCATGGCGCGCATGATTGCAGAGCGCTTACAAAAACAGTTTGGTCAACCAGTTATTGTCGAGAATCACATCGGTGCTAGCGGGCAGATTGGATTAAATAAAGTAGCTAGAGCGAAACCGGATGGCTATACCTTGGGTATTGGCCAAATCACGAATCTGGCGCTGGCACCTTCTGTTTTCAAACAAACGCTCTACAACCCAACCACCGATTTTGCAGCCGTAGCGCAGATTGCAGAGAACTACCTCGCGATTGTTTCGAAGCCAGATGGCCCCTACAAAAATATTAACGACGTCATCGCGTTGGCAAAAAAAGAAAAGCAGGGCCTGAAGGTTGGTAGCCCCAGCCAAGGAGGCTTACCACATATGTCGGTGGCGCTCATCGCCCACGACAATGGTTTTAGTGTTGAAAATATTTCCTACAACCAAATCGGACAAATCGTTTCGGATGTGGCCAGCGGTCAGCTGGATCTGGGCGTTTCCTCATACACGAGTTTGTCTCCGGCCATCGACTCTGGTCGTGTGCACTTGGTGGGCATTTCGATCAAAGACAAGTATCTGAGCAGATTGCCAGCCATCGGTGATACCTTGCCAGGCTATTCAGTGGCTGGCTGGAATGGCATCGTTGCCCCTGCAGGAACAGATCCTCAAATTATCGAAAAGTTGAATCTGGCTATCAACGCGATTATTGCCGAGCCGCAGGTACAAGAAAAGCTACTGGGTCTGGGTTTGATACCAATCATGAAAACTCCTAAGGAGTTTAGCCAGGTCCTGAATGAAGACACTGAGCGTTTTGCGCGCTTGGCGAAGGGAATTGGGTATGAGCCGCGTTGAGTCCTTCGAGCTCCGAGATCCTCTTACGTTGAGGCCCTCGAACTCCGAGGCACTCGAAATTCAACGTCAATAGATATGCGCTTAAGAAAACAAAAAGGAAATTTTCAATGACGCAACCTGAACCCCACTGCGCTGACCCCTCTCCTCAGAGTACTGAGCCTGTAAATGGGGTGATGTCTGGTGGCGGAACCGTGCCGTTGAGGTTGCCGGCGGGGGCTCTGAATTATCTTGATCGACAAGATTACATTTCCAACATGGAAGTGTTGACTTATTACCCTGACATCAAACTCAAGATGTTTGGTGATGAGCACTCTTGTCTATGGGCCAAAGACAAGCGACGACTGATTGCTTTTCAAGGCGGCTGGGTTGATATCACGGACCCATTGAAAGCAACCGTCATCAAAGAGAGCAATCTGCCTACTTTTCAGAGTTGCGTCTATAACTCCAAACTTAAAAAATGGATCCGTATCACTTCGCATCAAATGCCTCTGACCCCCGGTACACCTGAGTTCCCCAGAGGGAAGTATCACCAGCCGTATGCTGAGCGAGCCATCAAGGATGGCGGTTTTCGTGGGATCAGAGTCTACGATGTCACTAACCCTGAGAAGACTCAACTGTTAAGCGAGTTCGAAACAGGTTCAACTGGTCACGGTGTGCACTTGTCCTTTTATGATGGTGGCCAATATGCTTATCTTGCGTGCGGCTGGGACGACCAGTTACGCATGGAAAGCACTGAGCGCGTATTTAGTAACGGCCTGATGATTGTGGATATGTCGGATCCCTGCAACGTCCGTGAAGTATCCCGCTGGTGGGTGCCAGGGCAAAGACTTGAGGAGGAAGACTACTATCGCTCAACTTATCCGTTCGCCGGGGATCAATGCTCCTGGACGGGTAATAGGACGCCATGCATCGTTCCGGTCAGGGTTGAGGATGGTGGTACGGTTGGGTTTGGTGGCTGGGGTCATTTTGGTCTGTACGTTCATGACCTGTCTGATATTCGCAATCCCAAAGTTTATGGAAAAGTCTCACATCCACTTGAGGCGTTCGGGGCAATTCCTTATCACCATGTTGTACCTGTTACGCCTGATCCCGAACGCTATCCCAAACTGCAAAATCTTATTATTGGTGTGCCTGAGGCTCTGGAATCAGATTGTCGCGAGCCGTTTCACACTGCGTATGTGATTGACGTCAAGGATCCAACGCAACCTCGTATCATCGGTCTTTTCCCGCGACCAATGCCTCATCCGGATGCGCCCTACAAAGACTTTGCAATGGCCAGAGGAAGATTTAGTTCACGCGTCATGCAGAACTGGATCGCACCCGGTCAATCTCGCCCGGATGTCGTTGCCCTGTCATACCTCAATGCTGGCCTGCGGTTGTTTGATATTTCTGATCCCACGCAACCCACAGAGGTGGCCTATTTTGTGCCGCCCAGAGACGGTGAGATTGAGGACTATATGAGCTGGCGCAGGGGGACCACCGAAGCTGTATTTATTGAGTGGGATAGAAACTTGATCTGGCAGTCAACTCATGCTGGCTTGTATTGTCTTTCAGCGCCTTTTCTTGGTAAGCCCCATCCAGAGCCCATGGCAGTGACCCAGTGGTCTGTTCCGCATGTGAATGCGGGATGGAATGAGTAACTCCATACGAATAATCGTCAGTCAATTCAGTCAATTCAATCAATTAATTAGAGGTTCTTATGCCAGAAATAACCGATTACTCCTCAAGCTATTTTTCTATGACTTGGCTAGGGCCCAAAGGCTACCCGGATGGCGCGAACTCCGGACGTTGTTACTTCACAGGCATGATCGGCATGTTGCGCCATTTCGGCGAAGAGGATGCCATGTTTGTTGATGGAATCAGCGGCGATGGTTTTTCTTTCCGGTGGTGCCGGTTTTATGGGGCACCGGCCTTTAATGGCGGTACAGGTCCCTTTCATGAACTTTGGGAATACACACCGCGTATTCTCGGTTTTGAGGCGCACTGGGAGCAAGACCACGAGGATGGTTTTGAAGAGGCATTTTCAAAGCTTACGGGTTTAGTTGACCGAGGGATTCCTGTTCAAGTCGGGTTGCACTACAGCATGCTACTGCCATACGGTGCAAAGGTATCACCACGCCTAAGGTTCCAAAACGAGACGATGAACACGACAGGTTTTGGTCATCATGTTGTGATCGCTGGTTACGATCTGGAGAAGCAAACCGTAACGATCTGGGAGCCTAACGATCTGGCCGAGCATGCAAAATACGAGTGTCCCATCGACGTCTTTAAAAAAGCATGGGAAGAATCTGCGCAGCGCGAAAACGATCATTACAAAGCCTGGCCACATCACCGGGCTTGGGACGGGGAGTGGAGTCTGCATGATGGTTATGGTCCCTATTTGATGGTGTGGGTGGAACCTGCACGCGATCCAAAATGGAATATCGCCCATGCAATCCGGGATAGTTTCCGCCGCAATATGAAGATACTGAGCGGCGAGTATCCAAAACCCTATGCGCTGTTTGGTAATCAGTGGCAAATACCGCATTGGGAAACCGGCGCACCAGGCATGGCGCGTTTTGCCCAGGCCGTACTGGATGGAAAGATAGAAGATCCGGTCGGGGTTGATGGAGAGCGGGCATCGCTTTTCGTTGCGGTGAATATTCCAAACCACGGAGTCTTAGGTCGAAAAGCAGCGGCAGGCTACCTGGCTCGCGTAGCGAAAGAGCTTGCGCTGCGCGGACTGGATGCAGAGGCAGCAGCCAGTGCTGGGCAATATATGCTTGAGTCGTCAGAACTATTTAAAGAGTTGCGTTTCGAGCGTGACATGATGAAGGCCGGTGCGATCCTGAAAAAAATCGCTGAGGCAGAGCTTTGCGCCTTGTCTCAAATGCGTAAAGGTTGGGAGCAAGTCAAGCAGCTTCCAAAGGGATAGGCGTTCTGAATCCTGTTGCGACCAGCTCGGTCTGCCTAAATCTCGATTCAAAATGCTTGTTTGAGGAGATCGTTTCATTTATGGGAAAAAAATGAAAGCTAAGGCTATTGCTGTTTGTTTAATCGCATCAGCGCTATTGTTTGGAGCTGGGTATGCAAACGCGGATACCTATCCTTCCAGACCGATCAGGATTATCGTGCCTTATCCGGCGGGTGACGGCACTGACGTAGTTGCTCGTTTGGTAGGCGCTAAGATAAGCGAAATTTTAGGCCAGCCCGCAGTCATTGAAAATAGAGCGGGTGCAGGAGGTCAGCTTGGTTTGAAACAAGCGGCTGCTGCGCAACCTGATGGTTACACCTTGACACTCGGTCAGGCTGCTACGCTTGCTTTGTTTCCTCATACGCAAAAGCAAGCGCTCTATGATCCGCTGAATGATTTTGTTCCCGTTGCAGCTCTTGCTGCCAATTATCTGGTAATCACAGCGCGACGCAATAGTCCATTCTCCACGATTGCCGAGATGATCGCGTGGGCGAAAAACAATCCCAATACGCTCACACTGGGTACGACATCCAATGGCGGATTCCAACACATGTCCATGGAGCTTCTGGCTCAAATGGCAGGCTTTACGTTCAGAAATATTGCGTATAAAGGCATGCAGCAAGTCATTACAGATTTAGTAGGAGAGCGTCTTGATGTAGCAATACCTCCTTATACAATTGTTGGACCCCTCGTACAGAGTGGGGATCTTAAGTTGCTTGGAATTACTTACCCCGAGAGGGATCCACAGTTGCCGTCACTCAATACTGTCGGGGAAACCGTTAAGGGTTACGGCTCAGTGGGTTGGTATGGATTTCTGGCTCCAGCAGGCACACCCGATGCTATCGTCAATCAGCTCAATGCTGCAATAAACCAGGCACTCAAGATGCCGGATGTGAAGCAAACCATGAATAAACTAGGGCTCATCCAGATCATCGAAAGCCCCGCATATTTTGGTCAATTAATCCGCGATGAACATCATAAATTTGGTCGCCTCGTCAAGGACATTAAATTTACACCTGAGTGACGTGCCCGATTACAAACCGAGGAATTTTGATGAGAATACAACTCTTGAATACGCTGCTGTTTGCGTTGGCCCTCTCATTGCCCCTGGAAAGCGTAGAGGCAAGCGGGAACTATCCCAACAAGCCCGTGACTATTATCGTTCCCTATACACCTGGTGATGGGCCCGATGTGATTGCTCGTTTGATCGGAGAAAAAATATCAAAGCGGTTGGGTCAGCCCGTACTGATCGATAACAAGGCGGGAGCAAGCGGTCAAATCGGTCTTACTCAAACTGCACAGGCTGATGCTGACGGCTATACCCTTGGGGTTGGCTTGGTTACAAACTTGGCGTTAGCGCCCCATGCCTACAAATCCTTGCGCTATGACCCGCTCAAAGATTTCCAGCCCGTTGCTTTGGCTACCATGAATTATCTTGCGTTGGTTTCGCGTCCCAATGCACCTTTTAAAGATGTCAAGGAAATGATCAGTTGGGCCAAAGCCAATCCAGGGAAGCTGACGATTGGTACCACCAGTTCGGGTGGTCTGCCCCATATGTCTTTTGAGCTGTTGGCGTATATGGCAGGTTTTAACTTTATGAATATTCCCTACAAGGGTAATGGGCCGGTAGTCAACGATTTGCTCGGAGGCACTTTAGATCTGGCTGTTACTTCGTACACCAGTGTTGCCCAAATGGTCAGTGATGGGCGTCTGAATTTATTGGGAATCACTTATCCCGAACGAGACCCAAGTCTTGCTGCCTTACCCGCCATTGGTGAAGAGGTTAAGGGCTACAGCTCGGTTGGCTGGTTCGGATTTGTAGCACCCAAAGGGACATCACAAGAGATTGTCAATCGCCTGAATAAGGAAATTAACTGGGCTCTTGAGCAGCCCGATGTGATTGAAAGAATGAATAAACTTGGGCTCATTCCTATTAGGGAGTCGCCGCAATATTTTGGTAACTTGTTGAAATCTGAAAATGAAAAGTTTGCCAAGCTGGTGAAGGATATCGGCTACGAGCAACGTTAACTCACAATCTATGAGCTCTCGTACATTGGCTGCGTGAGCCGTATCAAGGAGAATCTGAATGAAAACTTCCAGTTACGAGCCGTTTGGCTGGCACCATTGGCATGAAGACTTTTGGATGTCATATCAGTTCAGACGAGGTTTAGGTGAAACGCAGGAAGGTGGTGGTGCTGTCAGCGAAGTATTTCAGGCTGCAAGCAAAATAATCCCGAATGATTTTGAAAGCTGGTATCGGGAATGGACACATATCGCGCAGAGAAATGATCTGCGAGGAGACGCTGAGCTAAAAGTCGGGCATGTGCGCACTGCAATGAACTGTTGGTTGCGGGCAGCGAACTATTTTCGCGAGGCAGAGTTTTGGCTGGCGGCGGATGATCCCCGGCGGCTCGCTACTTTTGATCGCTGTGAAAAGGCGAGTCACAAATTTCTTGCACAGCTCACCCCAAAAGGTGAGGTAGTTGAAATCCCCTACGAAAATGGCAAAACACTGCCTGCTTACTTTATTCGCTCTGCCAATGGCGGCGATAAGCAACCGGTTCTTATCTCGGTCGGAGGCCTGGATTCCTTTAAAGACGAGCTTTGGTTCATGACAGGGCGCGGTGCGTTGCAGCGTGGTATTTCTGTGTTGCTCGTTGATGGTCCGGGACAGGGCGGCGCGCTTCGCAGACAAGGACTCGTCACGCGACACGATTATGAAGTGCCTATTGGTAAGTGCATTGATTGGTTAGAAAAGCGCAATGATGTTGATGCATCTCGCATAGCAATGAGTGGTTCGAGTCTGGGCGGATACTATGCCGCCAGAGCGGGATCGATGGAGCCAAGGCTGGCAGCATGTATTTCTCATGGCGCTATCTGGGATATTCATGAGCGTTGGAAAACCAGAGATGATAATCACGGTCTTGCCGGGCATATCAAGTGGGTCTTCGGTGCGAAATCCATGGCTGAGGCGACTGAAATTGCAAAACCTTTCAAGCTGGAAGGTGTGCTGGGAAACATGAAGTGCCCCTACCTGATTATTCATGGTGGTCACGATGTTTTGGGTGTTGAAGCAGTTCGTCAGGTACACGAATATGCTCTGAAGCATGGCGTTAACGCCACGCTAAGACTGACTAGCGAAGAAGAGACGGGAGCGGAGCACTGTCAGCACGACAATCCTACATTGGGCCAGGAGCTCATGCTGGACTGGCTTGCCGACGTATTTAAAATAAATCAGACTCGGCTTGAGTTTTATCCTGGCTAGAGTTGCCTTGCGTGCTGCACCTTGCGTGAGGAATCGGTTTCTTGTTCCAGGTACCATTTTGAAATCGCTAGGGTGGTAGGGGATTTGGATAATAGAAACAAGAAAGAGTATGCTCACAGTTAATTAAATCTTTGGAGATCGCGATGTTTAGTCATGTTATGGTTGGTGCTAATGATCTGGAAGCGTCCAGAAAATTTTATGACGCTATCCTGGGTACGCTAGGGATCGGTCCTGGAGTATTGAATCGCGACATCAGGTATTTTTATCGTACCCCCACAGGTAATTTTGGTGTGACGCTGCCCTTGGATGGCAAAACGGCTACTCATGCGAATGGCGGCACAATTGGTTTTGCTGCGCAATCCGTCGAGCAAGTTAATGCCTTTCATGCGGCAGGCGTGAACAACGGTGGAGTAACTTGTGAAGATCCACCAGGTTATCGTGAGGGACCTGCGGGCCGACTGTATCTTGCCTATCTGCGCGATCCTATCGGCAATAAAATTTGCGCAATGTTCAGAGAACCTAAATAAAAAATCTGACGCAAACAGTCCGCATTAAATTGATCTACCGAGTATGAACTACACCCTGAATTTGGACCGCCCGTCCTAAGTTTAGGGTGTAGTTTTTTTAGTCAATTAAAACTGCACACGTACCCCGATATTCGCAGCACCCAAAGTCTGACCGTTTCTCGCTTCAGCGCTGATACCCGCATAAGCAAAAGCATTATCCGCAAATTTCACCGTGCCATATAAGCCTGCCTGCACAAAGGTGTTGCCTACATTCGCTGTCTGGATCGTTGTGCCATAGCTGGCGAGGTTCGCAGCCAGACTAGGGTTAATCAGTGTATTGGTATCTGCACCCACTGCAAGACTGCCCAGTTCCAAAATAAGCTCAATCCGTTAAAGCATTATTGTTAATGATTCCGAAATTACCTGAGCCCTCGGTATAAATGCTGCCTGTATTGATCAGACTCTGCATCTGGGAATCGTTGGCGATTCCAGTTTGATATAGGTTGCCCAGATAATTGCCGAGCGAGGCAATCGTGCCAGCGTTATTGATGTTGACGATCTGACCGGCGGAAAATGCTCCAACCACCCAACCGCCATTGGAGGTAATTGCTCCGGTGGCTGAGTTGTTCAAGTTGGTTATTACAACTGGCCCATAAGCAACGCCAACTGCGACACCGCTTCCTAAGGAAATTGTATTTGTATGAGTTATTTTTTTAATTAACTGGCCGTTTTGGGCCCATGTTTGTTGTCGCCCTCGGTGCCCATTTTGCAGTCCCAGTAGAGCAAGACCAAATTCGCGATCGGAATAAAGCCCAACAACAGCCACCAGCCACTTTTGTCCAGATCGTGGAGCCGTCTGGCGCCAACAGCGAGACTGGGAAGTAGCAGGCCCAGAGAAACAAGACCGTAAACAGTGGTGTTGATTTGCGTTGCAGCGCAATTTACCAGCACATAAAACAGTACAAACCACCAAAACTCGCTACGACTTGCCCTGCCAGTAAAGGTGGCATATTTTGAAAAACAGGTCTTAATTGAATCAATGAATGTCATTTAAGTCTCCAAAAAAATGCGAATTTTTTTATTAAGAGTGGAGTGATAACAACCATAACAACGTACGTACTATATTTATAAAAATAAATTTAGTACTTTGATGTTAATAGTAATTCTGAGATTTGAGCAATAGGTAATTGTTCTAGCTCAGAAAATTCGGATTTAATTTGTCGCTAAAACCTTTGTTGTAGAGCTAAAAACCAAACAAGGTTTAATTTTTCAACATCATTTCAAATTCAATCGCCCGATCTTTGGTCATCGTGAGCATGCAATCATTCGAAAGAATGCGGGCCAGACTGCCACCGTCGGGGTCGTAGTAAAACTCGCAATTGGCATCCCGATATTTGATCCATAGTTTTTGTAGCGCTGTAAGTTGTGTGACCCGGTTTGGGTTGTGTCCGCATCCAGCGTTGATAGCTGCTAAGTCATTTAAAACATTAGGGATTTTCATTATGGGCCTGATAATCAATGCAATAATGTATGGATAATGTAAAAGCAGATAAATTCGCCGAAAATTCAGAGAACCAACATGACAGATACCAACGCATATATTCCTCCCAGAGTCTGGACATGGACGCAACCTAATGGCGGTGCTTTTGCGAATATCAACCGCCCGATTGCAGGTGCGACGCACGACAAAGTGCTCCCAGTAGGTCGCCATCCGTTACAACTTTACTCGCTAGGCACTCCAAACGGTGTAAAAGTCACTATCCTGCTCGAGGAGCTACTAGCGCTGGGTCATTCGGGTGCTGAATACGACGCCTGGTTGATCGATATCCGCAAGGGTGATCAGTTTGGGTCAGACTTTGTGGGCATCAACCCAAATTCCAAAATACCTGCTTTGCTCGATCGCAGTGGGGCAGAGCCGCTTAGAGTGTTTGAGTCGGGTTCTATCCTGTTGTATCTCGCGGAAAAGTTTAAAGCCTTTATTCCTGAAAATCTTGCGGCTCGCACACAGACTTTAAACTGGCTGTTCTGGCAAATGGGGAGTGCGCCTTATCTGGGTGGCGGTTTTGGTCATTTTTATGCTTATGCGCCGACCAAGATCGAATACGCCATTGATCGGTTCGCTATGGAGGTCAAGCGCGAGCTGGATGTGCTGGATCGTCACCTGGCTGAAAATGAGTATCTCGCTGGAGGCGACTACACCATCGCCGATATCGCTGTATTCCCCTGGTATGGCGGACTTGTCAAAGGCTGGTCTTACGGCGCAGCTGAGTTTTTAAGTGTGCATGAATACAAACATGTGCAGCGCTGGGCCGAGCAGATTTACAGTCGACCTGCTGTCAAACGCGGTCGTATGGTCAATCGCATGACTGGCGAGTTGTCCGAGCAACTTCATGAGCGCCATGACGCCAGCGATTTTGACACTAAAACACAGGACAAGCTTCAAGCGGCGGGTACTTGATTTTTATGACCGCATACACTGACGTATCCCTGTTTCCACGCAACGCTAAACCTCTGAGCAGTTATCGCAAGTTCTGGGCTGAGCGCTTTGGTGTGGCTCCGTTCTTGCCGATGAGTCGTGAGGAAATGAATCAGCTCGGCTGGGACAGCTGTGACATCATTATTGTGACAGGGGATGCCTATGTGGACCATCCGAGTTTTGGTATGGCCGTAATCGGGCGCATGCTTGAAAATCAGGGTTTCCGCGTCGGCATCATTGCCCAGCCCGAGTGGCAGAGTGCCGAACCGTTCAAAGCCCTCGGTAAGCCAAATCTGTTTTTTGGTGTGACCGCCGGCAACATGGACTCGATGATCAACCGCTACACGGCCGATCGCAAGATGCGCAGCGATGATGCCTACACGCCGGGTGATGTGGGTGGTAAACGCCCTGATCATGCTGCGATCGTTTATACACAGCGCTGTAAAGAAGCCTACAAAGACGTGCCTATCATTCTGGGCGGGATTGAGGGGTCGTTACGCCGTATCGCGCATTATGACTACTGGTCTGATAAGGTTCGCCGCTCCATCGTTGTCGACAGTAAATGTGATTTGCTGTTGTACGGCAATGCCGAGCGTGCTGTGGTGGAGATCGCACATCGGCTTGCAGCCAAAGAGCCCGTGCGTCAGATTACTGATGTACGCGGTACCGCTTTCGTGCGGCGTGAGACACCAGAGGACTGGATGGAGATCAACTCGACCAGCATTGATACGCCTGGTCGCGTCGAAGCACACGTCAACCCCTATTTGATGATTAGTGAACAGGCGCTTGAGCAGGGCGAGAGCTGTGCGCGCAACGATGAGGCGCGTGCTGTTGCCGAGGCGGCCAACGCAAAAAGTTCTGGTCGAGGCAAATTATCCGCTTCAGAATCTCCTCTGGTTTTTTCACCGAACCCTGCGCTACAGGTAAAAGGCAAACTGAAAGTTCCGCCTCGTGAGCGCAGTGTCATTCGCCTGCCATCCTACGAGCAAGTCAAAGCCGATCCGGTTCTGTATGCGCATGCCAATCGCGTATTGCATCTGGAGACCAATCCTGGAAATGCACGAGCGCTGGTGCAAGCGCATGGAGAGGGGCGAACGGCACGTGATGTCTGGATTAATCCTCCGCCTATTCCCTTGACTACTGCTGAGATGGATCTGGTGTTCGATCTACCTTATGCACGCAGTCCCCATCCTGTTTATGCGGATGAAAACGGCAGCCATGATGGTGCGACCAAGATCCCTGCCTGGGAGATGATTCGTTTTAGCGTCAACATCATGCGAGGCTGTTTCGGTGGTTGCACTTTCTGCTCCATCACCGAACATGAAGGACGAATCATACAGAGTCGCAGTGAAGACTCCGTCATTCGGGAAATCGAAGATATTCGTGACAAAGTTCCAGGCTTTACCGGAGTGATTTCAGACCTCGGTGGACCGACCGCCAATATGTACCGGATTGGTTGTAAAAGTCCTGAGATTGAGTCTGCCTGTCGCAAGCCAAGTTGTGTCTATCCGGATGTTTGCCAGAATCTGAACACCGATCACAGTTCACTGATTCATATGTACCGGCGTGCACGCGAGCTCAAAGGCGTGAAAAAGATTTTGATCAGCTCGGGTTTGCGTTATGACTTAGCGGTCAAGTCTCCCGAGTACATCAAGGAGCTCGTGACGCATCACGTGGGGGGCTATCTAAAGATCGCCCCTGAGCACACCGAGATGGGACCGCTCTCCAAGATGATGAAACCAGGTATCGGTAGCTACGATACGTTCAAACGATTGTTCGATAAATTCAGTGAGCAGGCGGGTAAAAAGCAGTTTTTGGTGCCTTATTTCATTGCTGCGCATCCTGGAACGAGCGACGAGGACATGATGCATCTGGCCGTGTGGCTAAAGAGCCATGGTTTTCGGGCTGACCAGGTGCAAACCTTTTATCCAAGTCCTATGGCTACAGCAACGGCCATGTATCACTCCGGACGTAATCCGCTTGGTCGGGTGACACGAGAGAGTGAAAAAGTAGATATTGTTCGCGGTGATCGACGCCGTCGCCTGCACAAGGCATTTCTGCGCTATCACGATCCGAACAACTGGCCGCTGTTGCGCGAGGCACTCAAAGCGATGGGCCGCGCTGATCTGATTGGCAACGGCAAAAAACATTTAATCCCTTTTCACCAGCCTCAAACTGATGGCAGCTATACGAGTGCGCGACGTAAAAACTCTACAGAGGCAACCGGGGTTGTGCGAAGGGTTGTCACACCGGGTCGCGTGCTGACACAACATACTGGGCTGCCGCCACGCAAACGCAAGTAATCCTGGCAGTTGCTGGTCCTTGCGCCTGCTTGGTTGCTTCAAGCTAAAAAATCAATTATTTTTTGATAGGGCGTGAGGACTTTTGTGCGTCCGGGGTGTACTAGCGCGAACGATAGTTGGTCAGAGGCTAGGGAAATAAATCGGTACTGGTGAAAGTTTTCAAAGCCTCCCGACCAGATGCCAATCTCAGTCACCGGATCTGCGTCCAGCTCAAAAATTGAGAAAGGTGTTGTTAAACCGCATTTCAATATTTTGCTCAAAGCCTCTTTGACAGTCCAGACCCGAGTGTATCGTTCAACTTCGGGCTGCGCCTTGAACTGTGAAAGGACCGCAGGAGGTAATTCTTTTTGGCTAACCTGGCTGCTGAGCGTCTCGACATGCTCTTTGTCATGCCATTCCATATCGATTCCCAGCGGATGGCCTGTGGGGAATGCTACTGCCGCCGCATAGCAACCGCTGTGCGTGATGCAAACAGATAAATGCTCATAGCCTGAGCCGCTAACGACGGGTTGTTGAAATACGCCGGGCTTAATGTGTATAGCCGCCAGATTTGTTACGGGCACAAGTTCCTGCAAGGCTCGTTTTGCTGCATAACGCCCCAGCAAAAAATCTTTTTTTCTTTTCAGTGCACTCAGAGTATGAAAATATTCAAGCTCTTGACCGTGCAGTATGGCTGAGGGAGCTAGCGCTAATGCGTCATAAAGCGTTTCGTGGACCAGGCTCAGACACGCAGCATCAGTCTGTGTCTCGCGCTCAAGTGCGAGCTTGAGTTGCAAGTCTTTCATACGCAAGCCTTGGGATGAGCATCATCAAGCCCTGCCAGATTGGTGTGGTGTAGTGCATGCATAGTTTTCAGCCATCAGAAGTTAGGGATATTTTAATGTCCTCAGGCCCTCTGTCGCTGCTTTATCATTTTTCTTTGTAATCCAGTCCTTTCAGGATGCCTGCCCACTTTAAAGCTTCGTCCTGAATGAACTTTCCAAATTCTTTCGGAGTCGTGGGCTTTGGTTCAACACCCAGTGAGATCAGACGGTTTTTAAACTCTGGTTCATTCACGGTTTGCAGGAGTGCGTCACTTAACTTTTTTTGCATCTCTTCAGGCATGTTGGCGGGGCCCACGATTCCGTACCAGGTAGACATGTCGTAGCCAGGCAAACCTGCCTCAGCGATGGCAGGGATATTGGGTGCGGCCGCAGACCTTTCTTTTGTTGTGACCCCGAGCGTGCGCAACAGCCCCTGTTCCGATAAGGTAATGCCGCTTGGCAGGAAAGGGAAGGCCAGGTCGACTTCCCCCGCCATGAGTTGCGGCAACAAACTTCCTGAGCCTTTGTAAGGGATATGAACCATATCCACGCCAGAGAGCTGTTTGAATAATTCTCCGGATAAATGAACCGATGACCCGATGCCGGAGGAGGCAAAGTTGATTTTTCCAGGATTAGCGCGGCCGTAGTCGATTAAGTCTTTGATTGTTTTAAATTTTGAGTTCGCTGGCACAACCAATACATTAGGACCTGCTAACACCTGACCGATGGGAGTGAAGTCTTTAACCGGATCGTATTTGGCGTCTTTGTAAATCAAAGGATTCGTCACATGTCCGATCGATGTGTAGAAAATCGTGTAACCGTCAGGCGCTGCGCGTCTGACATAGTCTGTTGCGAGATTGCCGTTCGCGCCGGGTTTGTTTTCTACGATGACTGATTGACCGAGAATTTTCGTAAAAGAGTTTGCGAGTTGCCTGCCAATCGTGTCGGTCGAACCTCCGGGTGTAAAACCTATGATCAGTTTGATTGGTTTATTTGGATAATCGCCAGATTGGGCCGTGGCATTGTGGATCGAACAGCAGCCGATGAGCAGGGCGGTGAGTAAGGTAATTTTTTGCTTCAGGCGAATCACTTGGACATCTCCGGGAGTCACGGATTATTTTATTTATACGATCTAAAGCTTAATGCATGACATGGTACAGCTAAGGATCAGTTTTTTTTAAAGCAACCAGTTCAAGCACCGCTTGGGCAAAAACGTCTGGCACCTCTTGCGGCATATTATGTCCAACCCCCGGAACAACTCTGTGTGACCGCGAACCTGAGAAGCGATGGCCGTGTGCCTCAGGACTTGTCGGACCACGAACGCCGTCATCTGTGCCATCCAAGGTAATGCTTGGCACTGAAATAACGGGTTGTGCAGCGAGTCGTTTCTCAATCTCAGCATAAGCCGGATCACCCTCTACCAAGCCGTAACGATGTTTGTAGGAATGAATCACAACCTCTACAAAATCAGGGTTGTCAAAAGAGTCTGCGCTGCGCGCAAACGTTGTATCGTCAAAATTCCAGCTAGGTGACCACTGTTTCCAGAGATGTCGGATAAATGCCAGGCGGTCTTTTTGCAGGCCAGCACGCCCGCGTTCACTGTGCAGGTAAAACTGATACCAGAGCCGTTGTTCTTTTTCAGGCGCTTCTGGAATCAGACTGTTGGCAATATTCTGAATGTTATAGCTATGCATGGAAACAAGTCCTGTGCACCGCTCGGGCCACAGTGCCGCCACTACACAGGCTGCGCGACCACCCCAGTCATAACCTGCAAGTGTAGCCTTCGGTATTTTCAAGGCGTCCATTAACGCGAGTAAATCTGCACCGAAAGCGGCTTGCTCACCAGAGCGTGGCGTTTGAGCGCTCAAAAATCTGGTTGAGCCATAGCCGCGCATGTAGGGGACGATCACCCGGCAACCAGCGTTCGCAAGCAGTGGTGCGACTGCTGCGTAGGCTTGTATGTCGTAGGGAAAGCCGTGCATTAAAAATACTGGCGCGCCCTCGGAAGGTCCGGCCTCAGCATAACTAATATTCAATACACCTGCTTGAATCGATTTGTTCGCTTGCATCGCTATATTTTTCCTACAACGCGATATTTTTAATCCTTAGACTTCAGTGATTGCACCCTTGCGCTCGACAATCATGCCGTAGTTCTGAGGCTCCCTGTGTTTTGCAAAATTAAATACAGAATTTTTATAAGACAACGTGAGATCGAGGTCGCAGCGCGAAATCGCCAACTCATCGCCCAGGGTAGTGCAGGCACCGACGATTTCACCGGAGGGTGCGACGATAATCGAGTTGCCAATCTGGTCAACCCCCTCTTCGCGTCCACCTTTGCCTACGCCAACAATCCAGGTCGCGTTTTGATAGGCGCCTGCTTGCATCACCAGTTCATTATGGAAGTGAGAGAGATTGTCATGCTCTGGGGCAGGCGGGTTGTGCACGGGTGTGTTGTAGCCGATCAAAATCATCTCAACACCTTGAAGTCCCATGACGCGATAGGTTTCAGGCCAGCGACGGTCATTACACACAGCCATACCAAAGATGCCACCAAAGGCTCTGAAAACCGGAAAGCCCAGGTTGCCAGTTTCAAAGTAGCGTTTTTCCAGATGTTGAAACTGGCGCCAGGGTTCATGCTCTGCATGGCCTGGCAGGTGGACCTTGCGATATTTGCCCACAATCGCACCGGACTGATCGACTAGTATCGAGGTGTTGAAGCGTCTCGTGCGACCTTGTTCCTGAGTAAGCTCCGCATAGCCTAGATAAAAGCCTACCTTGAGCTTGCGGGCAGCATCGAACAAGGCCTGAGTATCCGGTCCGGGCATCTGCGTTTCGAAAAAACTATCAATCTCCTGCTGAGACTCGAAATACCAGCGCGGGAAAAAAGTCGTTAATGCGAGCTCTGGAAAAACGACTAAATCACAGCCGTGACGCGCACCTTGTTCAAGTAGAGCAAGCAGTCGAGCAACAACCTCACGCCGGGTGTCTGCGCGTTGAATAGGGCCGAGTTGTGCTGCGCCAACGGTAACAATACGTGTCATGAATCAAACTCCTAGTTTGCAAGTTCGGTGAGTGTAGCCAGCAGAACATTTGCTCCGGCAATCAGATCAGTGGGTTCAGTATGCTCGGCAGGGTTATGGCTGATGCCACCTACGCTTGGTACAAAAATCATCGCGGTCGGACAGATTCTGGCTAGCATTTGCGCATCGTGCCCGGCTCCGGAGGTCATGCGTCTGTGCGATAGACCGAGCTCTTGTGCGTGATGCGCGATCCGGTCGGCAAGTGCCGCATCAAATTCGACTGGCTCAAAGCGAGCGAGACGGCGAGAGGTAATCGTGACACCTTCTGAGGCAGCGAGCGCTTGCAAAAATTCGTTGAGTGCCTGTTCTGCCTGCTTGAGTAGCGTTTCATCGGTATTGCGCAGATCCACCGTGATAGTGGCGCGGGCTGCGATCACGTTGATCAGATTGGGTGTGAGCACCATATGTCCTACCGTGCCTACCTGATTGCCACCCATGCTGCGGGTGAGCTCGCGGACAAAATGTGAGATCGCACTGGCTGCATAACCTGCATCATGGCGCAAATACATTGGCGTGGTACCTGCATGATTAGACTGACCAACAATCGTCAGTTCTTGCCAGGAGATACCTTGCAGGTTTTCAACGGCTCCAATCTTGATCCCCTCGATGTCGAGTAAGGGGCCCTGTTCAATATGGAGCTCAACAAAAGCATGCGGCTTGTGTATACCAAGCGGCGCGCTACCTTGATAACCGATGCGTTTGAGTTCGTCCCCAAGCAAGGCACCGTCGATGGCTCTGACGCTCAAGGCCTCCTCGAGAGACATGCCGCCTGCATAGACGAGTGAGCCCAGCATATCAGGTGCAAAACGTGCGCCTTCCTCATTTGTGAATACACCTACAACAAGCGAGCGTTCAGTCACATGCTGTGCTTCATTGAGTGTAGCCACAACCTCCAGCCCTGCCAGCACACCATAATTCCCATCATAGGCGCCACCGGTTCGAACTGTATCTGTGTGTGAGCCCGTCATGATTGGAGCCAGATCGGGACGCGAGCCTGTTCGCACGCCAAAGATGTTGCCGATAGGGTCGATGCTAATGGTCATCCCAAGCTCTTTCATCCAGTTGACCACCAGATCCCTGCCTTGTTTGTCCTCATCGGTGAGCGCGAGCCGGCAACAGGCGCCAGAATCTGTACGACCGATTTCGGCGAGCGTATTTAATTGTTGCATCAAGCGGGAGCCGTTGATTGCGCGTTGCATGGTCATAAATTCTGCACCCTTTAAACCACTGAGCTTTGCGACTCGCTGTTAATGTTGAAATAAATCTTTAAGCTAATACTTCTTGCGCGCTGCGACCAACCACTTGCTTATATATTGCCGGATCAGTGTCGCCTTCACTGCCGATCAACAACACGCGTGCGTCAGGCCCCAGACCCAGTGTTTTCAAAAGAGTGGGGTTGCGTTGCACTGCGAGCAGCAGACCTAGTCCTGTGCTGCCTGTTTCACCCGAGACAATTTTCGGGTCATCGCCAACCGGATTGGCAAATACTTTCATACCCTCAAGAGCGAATTGGTCCGCAATCGTTGCGTAGCAATTGATGCCGGTTTTCAGGATCTCCCAGGCAACGGGTGAAACCTCACCGCAGGCAAGCCCTGCCATGACGGTCTCCAGGTCCCCCGTCACAACAACAGGATGCCCGGCCTGTCCGCTCTGGAAAAAGCAGTCCGCGCGCTCGGGTTCGATAATGATGAATTGGGGGCGAGCTGTGCTCCATTCTTGCCAAAACGTCGCACAGACTGACGCCGCCAGAGCACCTACTCCTGCCTGAACTAACACATGGGTTGGAGGCCTGTCATGCAATGCGTGAACAATCTCTCTGGACATGACACCGTAACCGTGCATGACATCGATCGGAATCTCCCGATACCCCTCGTAGGTTGTATCCGACACAACGGTCCAGCCGTTTTTTGCTGCCTCGGAAGCGGCATGATGGACGGAGTCGTCGTAGTTTCCCTGAACCCGGATGACCTCAGCACCATAAAACGCAATTGCTGCGCGACGACCTTCACTTACGGTAGCGTGAATGTAGATCACGCAACGGCAACCAAATAATTGCGCACCCCAGGCGACAGAGCGGCCATGATTTCCATCTGTTGCACAGGTCACCGTCATCTTGGAAATGATATCGGCATAACGACCAGACAGAATTTCTTGCGGCGTCGGTAAGTAGCCCTTGTGTTGCGCCGCAACGGCTTTCTGAAGCAATCGAAACACTGCGTAAGCGCCACCAAGGGCTTTAAAACTTTTCAAGCCAAAGCGTGTGCTTTCGTCTTTGTAGTACAGCGAGTGAATGCCTAATTGCCTGGCTAGATTTGGCAGACTATGAAGTGTCGTACTTGCGTAACCAGGCCAGCCAGAGATTTCTTTTTCTGCAGCATCAAAGCCGGGTTTGTGCAAAATAGCCGCTCTGGTTAGACCGTACTCATCTTCAGGGGCGCTAGCAACCGGGTTGCAGTAGAGCGCGACTCCCTCGTCTTTCAAAATCTTGACATTCATTGTTTGCTTCAACCTAAAAAATGCAGTGATCAGTAGCCGCTCACGATCTGCGCAACACTTGTCCCGCGCGTGCGCCTGTTGAAGCACCGTTACGCCAACTCGCTACACCGTTGACATATACGCGCTGGATGCCTGCCGCAGGACGTTTTGGATCGGTAAAGGTTGCTAAGTCGCGAATATTTTCTGGCTCAAACACCACTAAGTCGGCAGCAAACCCTGGTGCGATGACGCCACGATCTTTCAGTCCGAATTTCGCGGCGGGCATGCCGGTCATTTTATAGATGGCGGTTTCAAGCGAAAAAATCTTGCGCTCACGCGCATAGTGTCCCAACACCCTTGGAAAGGCACCCCACAGGCGGGGGTGTGGAAAGGTATCGTGTGGCAGGCCATCAGAGCCTATCATCGTTTCGGGATGCGCCATGATGCGTTCAACGTCAGCTTCATCCATCGAAAAATAAATTGCGCCAGCTGGTTGCAGCGAGGCAAGATATTCGGTCAGGTCCAAGCTTTGTTCTTTCAGCAGTTCATCGACATAACGACCAGCGGTTTCAGGTTTTGCGGTCGACCAGGCGATCAAGGTACGAGCCGCTTGTTCAACGGCATCCTGACGCAGTACCGTCGATGAGGCTACATAGGGGTAACAGTCCATGCATACCTCACCGCGAGTCATAGCCTCGTCAATCAGTGCGAGGGTTTCGACCGAACGTCCATGATTGGCGCGACCGTTAACTTTGTGATGAGAAATAACCTGACGCACACCCAGAGCATTAGCAATCGACATCGCCTCAGTCATGGCCTCGAGTACTTGTTCAGCTTCGTTGCGGATATGCGAGGCGATGACTGCACTGGTGCCACGCAGGGGTTCGAACACCGCTTGAATTTCCTGTGCCGTGGCAGCTTGAGCCGGTGCGTAGTAAAGACCGGTCGATACGCCCACAACCCCCGCATCCAGGGCTTCTTGCACGAGTTGTTGCATCCGGGCGATTTCCGCTTCATTGGCAGGGCGATCCAGTTGCTCCATTGTGACTGCACGCATAGAGGTGTGGCCAGCGAGTGACGCAACATTCATTGCTGAGGGCGTTTTTTCCAGGGCCTCAAAATATTCTTTAAAGGAGCTGTAGCGTTGCTCAGAGTCGTCCGCGACCAGATTCAGCGGAGGCACTGGTTTGGTGCTTCCCAATGGCGCCAAACTGATGCCACAATTGCCGGTGATCACCGTTGTTGCACCTTGACTGACCTTGGGCTGCATCGATGGATCCGCCAAAACCAGGCGATCATCATGTGTATGCACATCAATGAAGCCAGGTGCAATGGTTGCGCCAGCAACATCGACAATCATATCGGCCTGAACTTGAAGATTCGGTCCTACAGCGCTGATTTTGCCTGCGTTAATCGCTACATCGGCGCGATATCGGGGATTACCCGTACCATCAATGACCACGCCGTTCTTGAGAAGGAGATCACATTTCATCGGGGATAAACTCAATGTTGTAAGTTGAGCCATTATGTTACAAGGTCGTAACTAATTCACTTTTTTTATGAATTTTGAACGGGTGGTTGGTTTGTTTAAGCGCTATTTCCGCCAAATGGCATAGTAAGAGCCGCAACAGCTTTGCAATTTTTAATGGCATGGTTATTGCTTGCAGATTGATTAGACATTTCAATTTTTCTGGAGTCTTATATGAATCTTAATCGTCGTGATTTACTGAAGGGCGCGGCTGGCTTGGGCTTGGCTGCTACGGGCATGATTGGTGCACCAGCATTTTCGCAGTCTTCATCACGCGTTCTAAAGTTCGTACCTCAGGCGAATTTAGCGAATTTTGATCCAATTTGGGGCACGCAGTATGTCGTGCGCAACGCCTCCCAACTGGTTTGGGACACCCTTTACGGTATCGATGACAAGCTGCAGCCCAAGCGCCAGATGATCGAAAGTGAAGAAATGTCTCCGGACGGTCTGACCTGGACGTTTAAATTACGTTCTGGACTTAAATTTCACGACGGTGAGCCTGTGCGTGCCGTCGATTGCGTAGCCAGTATTAATCGTTGGTCAGCTCGCGATCCTATGGGCTTGATGCTCAAGGCAATCCAGCAAGAGCTGGTAGCGGTCAATGATTCGACTTTCAAATGGACGCTGTCCAAACCCTACCCAAAGATGTTGCTTGCCCTGGGTAAGGCAGGTACGCCATGTTGCTTCATCATGCCTGAGCGGATTGCCAAAACTGATCCTTTCAAGCAGATCGAAGAGTATGTCGGCTCAGGTCCGATGCGTTTTGCCCGTAGCGAATGGAAACCGGGTGCGATCGCTGTGTTCGAACGTTTTGACGGCTATAACCCACGCTCGGAGGCTCCTAACTGGATGTCTGGCAGTAAGGCCGTTAATTTCGATCGTATTGAGTGGATCGTCATGCCGGATCCGGCAACCGCCTCTGCAGCCTTGCAAAACGGAGAGGTAGACTGGTGGGAGTCCCCGCTGCCTGATCTGGTTCCGTTGCTGAAGAAAAATCGTAATGTTGTAGTTGATATTGCTGATCCTTTAGGAAACATTGGTTCTTTCCGCATGAATCACCTGCATGCGCCTTTCAATAATGTGAAAGTACGTCAGGCGGTCCAAATGGCGATCAGCCAGGAAGACTATATGCGTGCCGTGGCAGGTTCTGATACTAATTTGTGGAAGCCTCTGCCTAGTTTCTTTACCCCTGGTACAGCTTTCTCTACCGAAAATGGTGGTGAGGTTCTGAAAAATGGTCCTCAGATGGAAGCCGCTAAAAAGCTGCTGGCAGCCTCAGGTTACAAAGGCGAGCCAGTTACTTGTATCGTCGCTCAGGACAATTCAATCACCAAGGCGCAAGGCGAAATCACTGCGGACGTCCTCAAGCGTCTGGGGATGAACGTCGACTTTGTAGCGACTGACTGGGGTACGGTTGGACAGCGCCGTGCTTCCAAGAACGAGCCCGGTCAAGGTGGCTGGAGCATGTTCCATACCTGGCACTCGGGTGCAGACTGCGCAACGATCGCAGGTAACGTTGGTGTTCGCGCCAATGGCGACAAGGCCTGGTTCGGCTGGCCAACTAATGCTGCTGTTGAAAAAGGCGTGGGTGAGTGGTTTGATGCCTCGTCACTCGAGGCCGAAAAAGCTGCGATCGCTGCTATCAACAAGTCTGCCATGGAAGATGTCGTATACATTCCAACTGGCTTTTTCGTATTGCATCAAGCCTGGCGCAAGAACGTCACCGGTATCGTTGGAGGACCTCTGCCCTGGTTTAGTGGTGTGAAAAAAGCCTAACTCTGGTTTGATTGGATCGGGACCGGCACTCTTTTTGTGTAAAGAGTGCCGGTCATTTTGCTCCAATGCCGTTTCGGCCCCAATCTAGAAGCTCGGACAATTCATCACTATGTTTAGTTATATTTTTCGCAGGGTACTGGCCACGATTCCGGTTATGGTCATTGTTGCCTTGTTTGTGTTTAGCTTGCTCTATATCGCTCCGGGAGATCCCGCAGCGGTGATTGCGGGTGACCAGGCTAGCCCTGAAGATGTGGCCAAGATTCGTGCCAATCTGGGACTCGACAGGCCCTTTCTGGTCAGATTTTCGGAATGGTTTTTTAATTTGCTCCAAGGTGATCTGGGCACTTCAATGTTCACCGGTATTCCTGTCAGTGAGCTGATTGGCCAGCGTATCGAGCCTACTTTGTCTTTGATGGTACTCACGCTCATCTTCGCCGTGACCGTCGCTGTACCCATTGGCGTGCTTGCAGCCTGGAAAGCGGGTACCTGGATCGATCGCTGCATCATGGCGATTTCAGTGATCGGCTTTTCTGTGCCCGTATTTGTGGTTGGGTACTTGATGAGCTTTTTTCTCTCGCTCGAACTGGACTGGTTTCCAGTGCAGGGCTATGTTTCCTTCAAAAAAGGATTTGGTCCCTGGTTTGAGCACCTCGTGCTGCCCTCAATCGCTCTGGGTTTTGTTTACATCGCGCTCATCGCACGCATTACCCGCGCGACCATGCTTGAGGTGCTGTCTCAGGATTACATCCGTACTGCGAAAGCCAAGGGTATGGGACAACTGGGCATTTTGTTTCTGCATGCCTTGAAAAATGCAGCCGTCCCCGTTGTGACTGTGATTGGTATCGGTATCGCTTTGCTGATTGGCGGTGCAGTGGTGACAGAGAGTGTGTTTGCGATTCCTGGTCTGGGTCGCTTGACCATTGATTCAATTGTGCGACGCGATTACCCGATGATTCAGGGACTTGTTGTCGTATTCAGTTTTGTTTATGTGTTGGTTAACCTGTGCGTTGACGTGATCTATACAATCGTCGATCCTAGGATACGTTACTGATGAATAGTTTTGCTGCGGCTCCCGCATTACCGGATCTGTTGAAACCACGACGCCAGCGCAAAGGCCTGTGGGGTTTTCTTCTTAATAATCCGACCATCGCTTTTGGCGCAGGTTTGTTGCTTGTGATGTTGTTTATCGCGATTGCCGCACCTTGGCTGGGAACAGTTGACCCGACCGAACTCGCTCCGCGCAAGCGAAACCTTGAACCCTCCGCAATGTATTGGTTTGGTACCGATGCCTTCGGTCGAGATATATATTCGCGGGTTCTTTATGGCGCGCGTGTTTCTTTGATTATTGGTTTTTCCGTTGCGTTACTCGCCTCTGTGATTGGCTTGTCTATTGGCTTGGTCTCGGGTACTTTTAGACGCTCGGACGCCATCATCATGCGTATCATGGACGGTCTGATGTCGATCCCACCCATCTTGTTAGCCATTGCTCTGATGGCGTTGACAAGAGCGAGCATTGAGAACGTTGTGATCGCTATTACGATCGCTGAGATTCCGCGTGTTTCTCGTCTGGTGCGTGGTGTTGTGTTGTCACTCAGGGAACAAGCTTACGTCGATGCGGCCATCTCCTGTGGTTGCCGCATGCCGATGCTCATCTGGCGGCATATTTTGCCCAATACCCTCGCACCGCTCACCGTTCAGGCAACCTATATCTGCGCCTCGGCGATGATCACGGAGTCGATTCTTTCTTTTATCGGCGCAGGTGTCCCGCCCATTATCCCTTCCTGGGGCAACATCATGGCGGATGGCCGAACCTTGTTCCAGATCAAGCCCTACATCATATTTTTTCCTGCGGTTTTCTTGTCGCTCACCGTGCTGGCTGTCAACCTGATGGGTGACGGTTTCCGTGACGTGCTGGATCCACGCAAGTCGAAAACGAGTTGAGCGGAGTTATCTCTTGGCCTTATTAGAAGTTGAAAACCTCCAGACACATTTTCGTACGCCCGATGGTATTAACCGGGCTGTTGATGGCGTGAGCTTTACCGTCAACGAAGGAGAGACGCTTGCCATTGTTGGCGAATCGGGTTGCGGAAAGTCAGTGACTGCGATGTCGATTTTGCGCTTGATACCCGAGCCTCCCGGCAAGATCGCGGGTTCGATTAAATTTCAGGGCAAAGATTTGCTCAAGTTGTCAGATAAAGAAATGCGCGCCATCCGCGGCGATGCGATTTCGATGATCTTTCAAGAGCCGATGACCAGTTTGAATCCTGTGTTGCAGATCAAACGCCAATTGTGTGAAACCTTGCGCCTGCATCAAAAAATTACTCAAGAGCAAGCCATGGAGCGCGCACTGGAGTTGATGAATCTGGTGGGTATCGCGGAAAGCGCTCGTCGTTTGAATGAGTATCCGCACCAGTTGTCGGGCGGTATGCGCCAGCGGGTCATGATTGCAATGGCGCTTGCTTGCAATCCGAAACTGCTGATCGCTGACGAGCCGACAACGGCGCTTGATGTCACCATCCAGGCTCAAATTCTTGACCTGATGGCGGATCTGAAAAATAAGATCGGTGCCGCGATTGTGCTCATCACTCATGACCTGGGCGTGGTGGCAGAGGTCGCCGAGCGCGTGATGGTCATGTATGCGGGTCGTAAGGTTGAAGAAGCCCCTGTTAACGAATTGTTTGCTAATCCCTTGCACCCCTACACGCAGGGCTTGCTTGGAGCTGTGCCGAAACTCGGTAGTTCTGCCGAGGCTCTTGGGCAGGCTTCGCGGTTAAAAGAAATTCCCGGTCTGGTGCCGAGCCTGAAACAAAAGATCAAAGGCTGTGTCTTCGCCTCACGTTGTCCGTTGGCCAAAGAGCCCTGTCATGAGATCGCACCCGCCATGCAAATCAGGGAAGGTGGTCATCAAGTGGCCTGCCATTTCGCAGGCGAAGTTGCTTTTGCTAATGACTAAGCTTTGCTCATGACTTACTCGAATCAGGTTAACCGAATGTCCACTACCGCCTCTGTGCCATTACTCGAAGTCCGTCAGATACAAAAATTCTTTCCCATCAAAACTGGTTTGTTTGGAAAAGTGACTGGTCATGTGCATGCCGTCGATGGCGTCTCGTTTTCAATTCAAAAGGGCGAAACTTTAGCGTTGGTTGGCGAGTCCGGTTGTGGCAAGTCAACCGTAGGCCGTTCGATTTTGCGTTTGTTTGACTTGACCTCGGGTGAGGTGATACTTGACGGGACACGGATTGATCATTTGTCTGCGAGCGCCTTACGTCCGTTGCGCAAGCGAATCCAGGTGATTTTTCAGGATCCCTTTTCGAGTTTGAATCCGCGTATGCGAGTGCACGATATTATCGCTGAGCCAATCCGTAATTTTGGATTAGCAACGGATGAAGAGCAAATTAAAGAGCGTGTGGTTCAGTTGCTGGATAAAGTTCGTCTGCCTAAGGACGCTGGTGAGCGTTGGCCGCATGAGTTCTCTGGCGGACAGCGTCAGCGGATCTGTATCGCGCGAGCCTTGGCTGCGGATCCCGATTTGATTATTTGCGATGAGGCGGTATCGGCTCTGGATGTCTCGGTCAAAGCACAGATCGTTAATCTTTTGCAGGATCTGCAAAAAGAACTCGGTCTGGCATTGCTTTTCATCAGTCATGATCTGGCGATTGTCGAGCATATGACGCATCGCGTGGCGGTCATGTATCTGGGGCGTATTGTTGAGCTCGCGGATCGCACCGAGCTGTTCACCAATCCGCAACATCCCTACACGGCGGCACTGCTGTCGGCGGTGCCTGTTCCCGATCCGCAAAAGAAAACCAATCGCACAGTCCTGCAGGGTGATGTTCCAAGCCCGGTTAAGCGTCCTTCGGGTTGCCATTTTCATACGCGCTGTCCGGATGCGATCGCCCTCTGTAAAACGCAAGAACCCAAACAGACCGTCCTGGCCTCCGGGCGCATGGTCGCTTGTCATCTGCGACAGGAGTAGGATAAGCTGTCTCTTATAAAAAACTATTAAGAGACAAGCATGTATCCTGAACTCAATCCTTATGTTGTCTTAATCACTGGCGGCGCCAGTGGACTTGGCTTGGCTGGTGCAGAGAGGTTTGCACGCGAAGGCGCAACGATTGTGATCGTCGATCTCAAAGAATCAGATGCCCGACAGGCAGCCTCTGCCTTGGGACCAAAGCATCTTGGTCTGGCGTGTGATGTCGCCGACGAGGCGCAAGTTAATTCCGTCGTTGATACCGTCATCCAAAAGCTTGGTCGTATCGATGTGCTGATTAATTGTGCTGGCATTGCGGATCAGGTCAAACCAACTGTCGAGCAGGATATGGCGCATTTTCGTCGGCTGCTTGATATCCATCTGACCGGCACCTATATGATGACCAAGGCGTGTGCGACGCTTATGCTCAAACAAGGCAAGGGCAGCGTCATCAATATCAGTTCGATCGCAGGCGTTATTGGCCTGACCTATCGCAATGCCTATAGCGCCGCGAAAGCCGGTATTTCAATGCTGACACGCACTCTTGGCTGTGAATGGGCGGCTGCCGGGATTCGTGTCAATGCGATTGCGCCGGGATATATTTTGACCCCGCTCACCCAATCGCTGATTGATAAAGGTCGACTGGACAAGTCGATTGTCGAGCGCCGCACCCCGATGGGGCGGTTTGGAACACCCGCGCATATTGCTGATGCGATGTTGTTTTTAGCCTCGGATCAGGCGGCTTTTATTACGGGTGTGACGTTGCCGGTCGATGGCGGTTACATGAGTTGGGGCGCACCGAGTGATGCGTTTAGTCAGGATGGCGCATGATCAACACTTAGGTTATGTTGCTGGAATCCGCGCAGGGGTCTATTAATTAGTTTTTGGTTTCATCTGTTGAGCGAGCCTGGTGAGGTTTGACTCCGAATCTATTTCCCAGAGACTTCTTAGTAATGCTTCCCCTTCTGAATGACTCAGAATGCCGGAAACGTTCTGGATGAATTTTGCGTTCACCGCATCGCGTGTCATGGGCCTTGTAGCAGAGCCAGCCACATCGTCAACCTGGACAGTCAGTGTGCGCCCATCTTTTAGAACTGCTGTCAGGCGGCAGGGTGTGGTGAGGGGCTCCCGCGCACTTAATACAGGATCTTCCTGAACCGTTACCCGTTGCATGAACTCTAAAATTTTTGGCTCGGTGATTTTTTCTTGTGTGTAGCTGTTGATATTGATATCGCCATCAAATATCGCGCGTGAAGCGACATAGGGCAGGCTGTGGTCTGCGGTCTCTTTGGTAGCAGGCGCCCATTTTTCAGAGCCTGTAGCGGATTTTAATAATCCGGTACGCGTGGTGAAAATTTTAAGCGAGGCGATCTTGTCAGCGCCACCAGACTGATGAGCCAGCGCTATGGCGGCAGGTATGGAGGTGAGTGTGTAGACTTGGGCTGGATAGAGTTTGTAGCCACAGTCGAGGATTTTATAGGTCTGAGTTGTGCTGCCAAAGTTTGCAGTATCTAGCTGAAAGGCTCCACTCACTTGTGCAAATAATCCGGCGTTTCCTTCAAAAATGGGTGCGGGACCTGTAATGCCTTGCGCTGCGAGCAAGCTTGCAAACACACCATTTCTCAAGGCATCGGGATCAGCAATGCCTTTCCAGTCTGACATTTGTTGAACCCGTGTCTGATACATAGCCATGGAACTCGCAAGCGAAATATTTACCGCTTGCGTCATTTTGCTTTGATTACTCCCCAGCAGTTTGGAACTTGCGAGCGCTACGCTGGGAAGCGTGAAAATTGGATGATCCCAGCCTTTTGCCGTCAAGTCTATTGCATCCATCAGCCTGCAATTGATTTCGTAGGCGAGTAAGGTGGCTTCCAGAAACTGACGCCCAGAGGCCTTCACAGACTCAGCTACAGCAAAACAAGCCGCGATATTGTCGCTGGGATGTCCTGTTGTTTTCCCCACGTAGACATCATTGAGATCGTGGTAGCGCAGGGCTACACCGTTTGAAAAGGCTGCTAATTCAGGTTGTGATTGGACCCCTGTACCCCAGAGCGTCGAGGTGCCAACGCCTGCTCTGGCTGCGATGGTACGACAACTTGTTACGGGTGATTCATGAAAGGCGCTTAGTGCGCATCCTACAGAATCGACAAACCGGAATTTTGCTGAATCTATGGCAGATTGAGTAATTTGATTACTTTGGAGATCAAAGGCGTATTGAGCGAGTTGCTCGGCTAGCTGTTTTTTCTTTTCATTCTTAGCCAGCGCAGAAGAACTTGGTGTAAGTGCAAACAATGGAGCTGCTACATTGAGAGCCCCCATGCTCGCGATTGATCTTAAAACTTCCCTACGCTTAACTTTCACTTTTCATCTCCTTGAATTTTCTGATTATTTTTATCGTTTGAAATATGGCTCTTGTAATCGCTTGATCATAGATCGCTGTTTAATACCCAAGAGTATTAAAAGCGTGGCCCGATTGCTCTCTGATCAAACTGACTACAAAAATAAGCGATGTGTTCGGCGCAAGTTTTTGCTTCGAGCAGTTGAATTTTATGGAAAGGCGTGTTGAATCGTATCAGGGTGAAATCGGCGAGGCCTTTGCGATACGCATCGACTTGTTCATTGTTCATGATCTTGCCTTGCATGGGACTCAACAGCATGACTGGTGCCTTGATCAGGGGTAATAGTGGTAGCAGATTACTTTGTTCAATCAGTCTGGCCATTGCAATCAAGACTCGAAGATCTGTTGCTGAAATCATCTTGTTGTACCACTCAATAAACTCCTTAGTGACTCCTGGAGGAAAGCGGGTGGATTCGTTGGTCGCTGCAAGCCAGGCATCTAGTCCTAGGACGTTCAGCGCATTGGACCAGGTTCCATGACCCATTGCATAGGTCTGTTGCCACTTCGGTCCATAAAAAACAGGCGTACCAATCAGGGAGAGAGTTTTGATCCGCGCTGGATATTTAGCGGCAAATGCCAGACCGATACAACCCCCAAATGACTCACCGCAGAAGTGAACGGAATCAATATCGAGTGCATCAAGTGTCGTGCAAAGGTCGTCAAGATAGTTCTCCATCGTGAGATCCTGATTACCATCGAAATCATTCGGAGTGTTTGTCACGGCTCTCAGGTTCGGCCGGATCAGCGGGAATTTTCCTGATAGTTCGGCTACCCACGTCGTCCAGATTGATGCGTTTCGTCCAAAACCGTGCTGGAGTAAAAGTGGAGATTTATCTAGTTGCCACGGTGCAGTGAAATCATCTGTTTCGACAATTAATTCAAATTTTCCATTTTCAATTTTTTTTAATGTCATGAAGCGCTCGATTTGATTTTCGATTGTTAGCGGCTGAAAGCTTTATTGATCCAGCACAATATTTCGTGACTTCGCCATACTGGCCCAGCGAGAAATTTCATCGTCAATAAATACTGAAAACGCTTGAGGCGAATTTCCAATTACCTTATAGCCTTGCTTGATCAGGCGCTCTACAAGCAATGGATCTGATAAAGCTAGTTGTATCGCATTTGAAAGCCTGTCCATAACGGCTGAGGGTGTTTCTTGCGGTACAAACACGCCATGCCAAGTTTGTATGTCAAAACCCTCTAGTCCTTGTTCGGCAACGCTCGGTACTGCAGGGAATTGGGTCAAACGGTCTGGAGATGAGACGGCAAGTGCCTTTAACCTGCCACTATTGATATAGGCGGCACTCGAGAGAGGACTTGCAAAATAAACTGCGACACGGCCACCAAGAACATCGCTGATAGCACCAGTTCCACCTTTATAGGGTATATGCAACATATCAATACCTGCCATTGCATTGAGTGTCTCGCCAGCGAAGTGTGCAGCACTTCCAACGCCGGCTGAGGCAAACGAGATTTGTCCCGGATGTTTTTTGACATACTGAATCAGCTCGCTGAGGTTGTTTACCCCTAGCGATGGAGCCGCAACCAAAATCATGGGGGCGGTCACGATCAGGCTGACAGGTTGCAAAGCGGCGCGTAAATTAAAAGGTAGTTTTCTTAACGAGGCGTTAACGGCGAATGGAGATGTGTCGTAAAGAACTGTGTAGCCATCCGCGGGAGCCCGTGCCACAATGGATTCACCAACAGAATTCCCTGCGCCAGGTCGATTATCGACAACGATGGTTTGTCCGAGAATGCTGCTCAAACGCCTGGCAAGTTCACGGGCTGTTTCGTCTGCCCCCCCTCCCGCGCTAAAGGGAACAACCATCTGGACTGGATGACTAGGGTAGCTACTTTGAGCAAGCGATCCCGAGCCGGGACTCAGGATCATGCAGGCAATCACTAGGGCAATATGAAAATAATTAATAAATCCATTGCTGGACAAATGGTCGCTAATTTGTTTATCTTTGCTCATGGCAATTATTTTTATAAATATCGTTTTGCAATTAAAAAATAAACATAGGGGACATCAATCATGGTTATACCTCACCACACTCTAATCCAAAAAAGACGCGCACTCATACAGGCGGCACTGTTTTCTTCCTCACTGTGTTCCTTAGGACTTCGCGCAAGCGTAGCTTCAGCAGGAGAAAGTACAGCCTCACTTTCTCCTATTACGCTGACTGTATCCGACTATATCGCAGCCGCGGGACAAAAAGCTATTCCTGAGTCTGCAACTGAAGCATCCAAGCATCATTTGCTTGACACAATTGCAGCTATGATTTCCGGGACACATTTGCTGGCGGGGGAGCGTGCGATCGCCTATATCAGTACCCAGGGCGGAACGCCACAGGCCTGTGTGCCGGGAACAAAAATTATCACGACCGTCGTGAATTCAGCCCTGACAGGTGGAATGCTCGCCCATGCCGATGAGACCGACGACTCTCACGCAGCGTCTCTTACTCATCCGGGTGCTGGAGTTGTTCCTGCAGCACTAGCCATGGCCGAGTTTTCAAACGCTACGGGCGTGGAGTTGTTGCGTGCGGTTGCGCTCGGTTATGACATTAACTGCAGAATGTCTTTCGCACTGGGAGATTATGCCTTTGCAAGACTTGGTCACGGCACGCATACTTTCGGACCGATGTTCGGGGCAACCGCCGCTTGCGCTGCTCTAGCAAAACTAACACCTCTTCAAGTTCGGCATGCTTTGTCTTACACCACGCAACAGGCCAGTGGGTTATCCAATTTTGCGCGGGATACTGAACATGTGGAAAAAGCTTTCCAGTTTGGCGGCTTACCTGCGCGTAATGGTGCCGCGTCCGTCACCATGGTCGCTTCGGGTATGTCGGGAATTGACGATCCCTTTGGCGGCCCGAATAATTTTTTCTTCGCTTCTGGGCCGACTGCAAAGCCAGAATTACTGATTAAGGGACTGGGCGAAACATATGAGGTTGTGAATACAAATATCAAACGCTGGACGGTTGGGAGTCCAATTCAAGCTCCTCTTGATTCAGTCTATGACTTGATGAAAGAGCATAAATTTAAAGCTAGCGACGTTGATAAAGTCGTCGTCAGAGTGTTTAGTTCCGGTGCCGAGATTACAAATAACCGCAGCATGCCGGATATTAATATGCAGTACATGATTGCTGTGATGCTGCTAGATGGCACGGCTTCACTTGAGGCAGCGCATGATATCGCGCGCATGCAGGACCCTCAGGTCATGGCTTTGCGTGCACGAGTTGAATTAATCGGTGATCCGGAGCTTGAGCGTGCCTTGCCAAGCCGGCAGGCGATTGTGGATATAACGCTCAAGGATGGGCGAATATTGCACTCTCATACAAAAAGCGTCCGGGGCACCTATGCTAACCCGATGACGCGTGCCGAAGTGGGTGAGAAAGCATACGATTTATGCGCACCTGTTTTAGGTAAACAAAAAGCCGCTGAACTAGTCGCTCACATCTGGGACCTGGAAAAAATCAATAATGTGCTGAGTCTGAGGAGTTTGCTGCAGCCTGCTTGAGAAACCTTTGTGCGTCACCAGAGCTTATCAGGCTGTGAGACGTCACTCGGCCTTCAAGTCGATATCCCTGGCAACTTTTCCCCAGACCGAATAGTCTTGATCGATGACTCGCCCGAACTCTTCGGGTGAGCCTCCTACGATGACATCGCCCTTCACATACGTTTTAAATTCATCGCTTGCGATAACGGCACCAATATCGGCATTGAGCTTATTGATGATCTCCTTAGGCGTTCCTCTAGGGACTGTGATGCCGGAGAAGGTTGTGGCTTCGAAGTCTTTAAAACCAAGTTCTTGCATAGTCGGTATATTGGGTAGGTTAGCCAGGCGATTTACGCTTGTGACAGCCAGCATACGCAAGCGACCTGATTCAGCCAAGGGTGTCCAGGTTGTGACATTATCGACAACAACCTGCAAGTTGCCATTCAAGATATCTGCCTGAACTTGAGGAGTGCCTTTATAGGGGACCGCGTTCATGTTGATGCCAGCAACGTTATTGAACAGAATCCCGACGAAATGTCCAGCCGAGCCGTAGCCTGGTACACCAAAGTTGATTTGACCTGGTCGAGCTTTAGTCAGTGTGATTAACTCTGCCACGCTTTGTGCGGGTACATCGTTATTAACCAGAATGGCATCAGCTGATTTGATTACCATAATCACGGGTTCAAAATCCCGTTTTGCATCAAAGCCGGGGTTTTTGTAAATATTTGGATTGATCACATGGGTGGCGGTATTCGAAACCAACAGGGTGTATCCATCGGCCGGTTGTCTGGAGGCGTAGGCTGCACCAATATTTCCCGCTGCACCGCCCTTATTGTCGACAATGACAGGAACATTCCATTTTTTAGAGAGACCGTTTGCAAGCCAGCGACCAATATTATCTGACTGCCCACCCGGAGGAAACGGAACTACGATGGTAACGGCTCGGTTAGGAAAGTCTGTCTCGGCCAGAGCGCCAGCACTTACACCAAGAAGAACAATGGTCAACATGCATTGCAGACGCTTGAGCATAAATAATCCCTGTTGAATTTTGTTTACCATGCCGCAATAGAAGAGTCACTGCGTGGTTCAGTTCCGCCTGTGAGCACGCCATTCGTATCGCGCAAAATAATCTGGCCACGGCCAAAAGCAAGTGGGTTGGTTGACCAGGATACTTCATGTCCTAGCGACTCAAGAGCATCGAAAATTGCTTGGGGCGTTCCTCGCTCAAGACTAACTTGATTGCCTTTTGTCCATTCCCAACGCGGTGCATCGAGCGCTGCTTGAGGATTTAGTCCAAAGTCGATCATATTCATAACTATCTGAACATGGGCTTGGGGTTGCAGATAAGAGCCGATCACACCAAAAGAGCCGACAGGGCGATTACCGTGCGTCAAGAACCCTGGAATGATGGTGTGAAAAGGGCGCTTGCCACCCTCTAAGCAGTTTGGATGCGATGGATCGAGAGAAAAACCATTGCCGCGATTTTGTAAATTTATTCCAGTCCCAGGCACCACAAGACCTGAGCCAAAGTTCATATAACCACTCTGAATGAGCGAAACCATATTGCCTTGCGCATCTGCGCAACTGACATAGACAGTGCCGCCACGTTGTCGTTGACCATCCGCGGGTAAGCGAGCGCGCTCTTTTATTTCGCTGTGCATGCGCACTCTTGTAGTCTCAGAAAGCATTTCGTTTACTGACATGCTCATGCATTTGATGTCGGTGATGTTCGCAATACCTAATTCAAAAGCCAGTTTGATCGCTTCTATTTGACGATGGTATGTCAGCGCACTGTCACGTACACTAAACGAAAAGTCTTTTAAGGCACCCAACGCCATGAGTGCCACAATGCCTTGACAGTTCGGTGGCATTTCCCAGACGGTATAACCTCGATAGTTGGCAGAAATAGGCTCCACCCAGTCTGGTTTGAACTCAGCCAGGTCGCAGACACTGAGGTAGCCGCCCGCGTTCTGACAAAAACTTGCTATGTCACGACCGAGTGACCCGTGATAAAAACTTTCACCATGATCGCTTGCGATGCAGGACAGTGTGTTCGCTTGATCTGGTTGTTTCCAGATCTCCCCACTTCGCGGGGCGCGTCCTAGGGGTGCGAAAGCTTCAAACCACGGTTTGAAGTGTTGTGCTGAAAAGTCATCTTTGAATAACTGAAAGGCTTGATTCCATGCATAGGCAACGGTTGGTGAAACAGGAAAACCTTCGCGAGCCAGTTCTATTGCCTCCTGCAGAGATTGTTGAAGTGATAGATTTCCGAATCTTTCAGACAACGCCACCCAGCTTGCAGGTGTGCCTGGTACTGTGACTCCAAATGGACCATAGTTAGGAAAAGAGCTCAAGCCCTGGGCTGCGATTTTTTCTATCGAAATATTTTTGGGGGCAGGACCGCTCGCGTTCAAACCGTGCAGCCGATTTTCGTGCCAGACCAGCGCAAGGGTATCCCCACCGATACAGTTTGAAGTGGGCTCTACAACAGTGAGAGTAGCCGCAGTGGCAACCGCAGCATCAATCGCGTTACCACCCGCCTGCAGTATTTTTAGACCTGCCTGTGCAGCCAGTGGGTGAGAGGTCGCGACCATCCCTCGCAAGGACTGCACAACAGCCCGTCTGGACGGGTAGGGATAGTCAAACGGGTCGCCAAGCAGGGAATTCAAAATCTAACCCTCTTATCTTTTAATACAGTGCGATAGTGATTAAGTTCTGACACTCTACTATTTCACAGCTTTGGGAAAGGGGCGTAAGTTGGGTGCATCAACAAACCGGCTATCTTCCGGAATGTATTTGGCCGTCATCTGATCGAGCTGACCTGACACCAATAGACTATCGAGCCCAACATTCACGATTGAAAGTAATTCAGTATTTCCCTTTTTAACAGCCCATGCGATGGGTAAGAAAAAAACTGGCTTTTCAGCAAACAAGACCTTGGTGGTTGGTTGTTGTTTTGCAAATTCTGTCGCGATAAATATATCCTGAAAGCTTGCATCTGCCCGCCCGGCTGCGACTTCAATGAAGCCTGCTGCGAGGTTGCCACCAGCCAGGGAGGTGAGTTTCGCATTGGGTAATACGCGCTTAACGAAATCTTCTGCCTCTGTACCTTGAACGACTGCGATTTTGACCTCAGGCTTATTCATGTCGGCTAGCTGGTTAAACCGCGTGTCATCCTTGCGCACTAGTGCGACACTACCTAGATAATTCAGTGGCTTTGAAAAATCAACGACCATAGCGCGTTTGACGGTTGCAAAGGTTCCCGCTATGGAAAGGTCAAATTGGTTTGATTGCAAACCAGCTACAAAGTTAGCCCAGGTTGCTTCAACAAAAACAGGCTTTACACCCATTTGCTCACTTATTGCCCGGGCAGCATCTACATAAAAACCATTCACTTCTCCTGATACTGGATCCTTTGCAATTCCTGGAGGAGAGGGGATATAACCGATACGCAACTCGCCACGCTTGGTGATTTGTTCGATTTCACCAGCAGCCTGCGCTGGTGAAGACAGGGAAAGCAGCATCAGAGCACAGGCTGAAATATATGAGAGCATACGAAATTTCATGATGGCATCCTTGAAAAAGAGAGAGTGATAAATGAGTTCTATAGGGCGGTATGCGTTGTCAATACTCGGGATAAAAACTCTTGCGTTCTACTTTGAGTTGGCTTTACAAAAACATGTTCCGGCGAGCCTTGCTCGATAATTTCACCGTCCGCCATGAAGATCACCCGCGTCGCAACCTCTCGCGCGAAGTGCATCTCATGGGTGACGATAATCATGGTCATTCCCTGTTTGACTAAATCACGGATGGTAGTCAATACCTCACCCACAAGCTCGGGGTCCAGTGCTGAGGTCGGTTCATCGAAAAGCATCAGTTGCGGACGCATCGCCAACGCGCGCGCAATGGCTGCTCTTTGTTGCTGACCACCTGACAAGCGCGTCGGTTTGACATCGCGTTTATCAGAAAGTCCGACCTGGGCTAATAGCTGTTCGGCATAGGCAATGGCCTCAGCTTTCGCAATGCCGAGGACACGCGTCGGCCCTTCAATGATATTTTCAAGAATAGTCATGTGGGGAAAGAGATTAAAGCTCTGAAAGACCATCCCCATTTGTGTGCGCAAGTGATTAATCACATGATCGGGTGCAAGTTTGCGTTTTCCAGAGACGGGCTTGCTTTGCGCATAACCTACTAGTTTGCCGTTAAAGATCACCGAACCTGAATCGTAAGGTTCTAAAAAATTGATGCATTTCAATAAGGTGCTTTTTCCTGAGCCGCTCGGACCAATAATCGCGATGACCTCACCGGCCTGGACTGTCAGGTCGATATTGCGCAGCACATCGAGTTTGCCGTAGGCTTTTTTCAACCCACTAAGTGTCAACATATCATTGACTGCAGCTGGTCCAGCCTGAGTTTTGTCAATGCGGCTCATGATGATTTCTGCAAACGCATTTCAAGTCTGCGTGAGAGCCAAATCCAGGGAAATGTGACAGCAAAAAACACTACTGCCAGGAATGTATAAATTTCCAGCGGCCGATAAGTCGAGGCGATTAAATTATTTGACTCCTGAAGTAACTCGTATACGGCGATCGTCGAGGCGAGCGTCGAGAGTTTCATCAGATTTGCGAATTCGTTAATTAATGGCGGAATCATTTTTTGTGCTGCTTGAGGCAGGATGATTCTCCTGAGCGCTAAACGGTATGACATACCAATTGCACGCGCCGCCATCAGTTGACCTTTATCGACGGCATTGATACCGGCCCGTACTATTTCAGCAATATAGGCGCCAGTATGTGCCCCTAAAGCAATGATGACAGTCGTTTTGGCTTCGAATTGAATGCCGGTAAAAATCGGTAAGCAATAATAAATCCAGACTATCTGGATGAGCGCAGGCGTTGCTCGAAAAAGCTCCACATAAATGGTCGCAGGAAGTCGGATCCATTTGGATTGTGCCTCACGGGCAACGCCCAGCGGAACACCTATTACCAGTCCAATTGCCGCCGCGATCAGTGTGATCTGTAACGTCACCATGGCCCCTCTTAAAAAGACAGGCCAGTATTGCGAAATCACATGAAATTGCCAGCTGTAACCCATGAGCCCACCGTTTTATTTTTAACGAAACCGTTCTGCGAGCAGACAGAGTATTTCGTACATGAGGGTGGCTGCAACCAAAGCGGTATTGCCGCTTGGATCATAAGCAGGCGCGACTTCCACCACATCCCCGCTGATCCAGTCCAGACCACTCAGGCCGCGCAATAACTGTAGTGTTTCGCGAGTCGTCAGACCACCGATTTCCGGAGTTCCAGTCCCTGGCGTAAAGATCGGGTCGAGGCCATCGACGTCAAGTGAAAGGTAAGCAGGGCCATTGCCTATGACACGTCGCGCTTCGGCGATCACAGCCTCAACGCCTATTCTGTCGAACTCTTCAATGAAGATTACGCGCATCCCGTTATCCAGAGAAAAGCGCCAGCCTTCATCGGAATTTTGTGCACCACGAATACCAATTTGTATAGTGCGTTTTGGATCAAGCAGATTGGCCTCTACTGCACGCCTGAAAGGAGACCCATGATTGAATTTTGATCCGTTGTTAGCGTCCCAGGTGTCTGTATGCGCGTCAATATGAACCATGCCGATCGGCTGTTTGGGATGGAGCGCTTGAAATATAGGGTAAGTAATCGAATGATCGCCACCCGCGGTGAGTGCAATTTTCCCAGCGGCAAATAGAGGCTCATAAAAACGGCGAATTTCGTCATGCGAATTTTCAAGATGATAGATATCTGAAAACGGAACGTCACCGATATCGCCAATCCGGCAAGCATCAAAGGGGTTAAACCCTGTCACATGATGTATAGAACGGGTAAACGATGACATATTGCGAATCTCTCTGGGACCAAATCTGGCTCCCGGCCTTAAGGTCACGCCGCCATCAAAGGGTACCCCTACCAGCGCAATATCCAGATCTTTGAAGTCTGGGCAATACGGTGTTCGCATAAAGGTTGGTATGCCTGTATAGCGCAATTTTTTAATTTCAGTCTGGTCGGTTTTATTTTTCATCTCAATCCAGCTATGTTAAGTTATTTAGAGCGTATGGCAGCAAGTTGCTAGGCAAGCACCATGAATTGCACTTCTACAGGGCGGTTGTCGTTGATGGGTATGATGTCCTGAGGACAGGCAGACATGACAACAACACAGTCCATCTCCGCTTTCAGTTCGACATAATCACCGGCTTTTGACGCTGGTGCGAGCCATTGCACACTGCAATCCGTACTCACCGGAATATTCATCCAGAGGTTTAAAGGTTGAGGCACTTCACGCACTCTCAATCCAATGGCTTTCAGTGCAAGGCGCATATTGTCAGCGCAGTTGTCGTGGTAGTGCGTGACGCCAAGTGTCTGATAGCGATAAATGTCGCACGCAGCCATCAAGGTGTCGTGAATGCCGGGAGAGGTGTCTTCTAGCAAGGTCATGATGGCGCGCCGATGATTACTTACCAAAGCATCCCCTGATTTTGGGATGATCCGGTCAATCCAGGCGCGTGCATGCTCCATGGACATGAATTCACTTAAATCATCAGCTTTAAAGGCCCAGGTGTCGCATACCTGAGAGCCGTATGTATTGATGATGCGAATAATCTGTCCGCTCTTAAGTCTGACCGCACAGCCTTGGCGCGCAGGTAAGGTATAGAGATGTCCGGGTATTGCAGTGCCATCTTTTGATATGGGTGACGAGAGTGTCAGGTTCGTGCCTGAGGGTTCACCATTATCTGGTTCAAAGCAGTCGTCCGAATGCAATTGAGCTTTCATTTACCCACCTTTAATTATTTTTAAAAACTAATATTGTTCTTTTTAATCACAGCACCCCAGCGGTCCGAGTCTTCCTGTGCGGTTTTCTGCAGAGCCTGCGCATTCATTGGCATAGCAATCAGCCCTTTATCCTGAAGGGATTGAATGACTGCAGGATCGGCCAGAATCTCGGCGAAGCTCTCACCTAGTTTGTTCACAATGTTTTGAGGTGTGCCTTTCGGTGCATAGATCGCCATCCAGTTGTCAACGTTATAGCCAGGCAGTCCTGCTTCAATCACGGTCGGTAATTCAGGCATGCTTGGCAAGCGTTTGGTCGAGGCCAGTGCGAGTGCGCGAACTTTTCCGCTATCGAGCAGAGGTTTGGAGGCCGCGGCACTGTCAAACATGAACGAGACGTTGCCCGCAACCAGATCGGGTACTGCGGGGGCGCTGCCTTTGTAGGGCACGTGTACTAAGTCAACGCCCACTTGTTCTGCGAACAAGGCTGATTCAAGGTGCGACAAAGTTCCATTGCCTTGGGAGGCGTAATTTATTTTGCCGTTATTTTTCTTCAGCCAGGCAATGAACTCTTCCATACTCTGGACGGGTACCTGAGCATTCACATTTAAAACATGCGGAGCGTTGGCAACCATCGCTACAGGTTCAAAGTCTGTCAGGATGCTGATTTTTAAATCTTTAAACAGATGGCCTGCAATCACCTGATTGGTCAGTGAGCTTAACAACAGGTTGTAGCCATCATTGGGAGCCGCTGCTGCAGCAACCATGCCGATAGTACTGGCTGCGCCTGGTTTATTCAGTATGACTACAGGTTGACCCAGTTTCGCGGAGAGTTTTTCTCCCATCAGTCTAGCGACAATATCTGCAGCGCCGCCGGCAGGGAACCCTACAAACAGGTTGATCGGTTTTGATGGGTAAGGTTGGGCCGTCGCGCTGGTTGCGCTGATTAAACCGGTTACTGCAAATAAACTGAGCAGCAATGATTTAAATAAGCGACTCGCTAGCAAAGAACCTGAGGACAGGGAACCGAATGACCAAGAACCGCTTGAAGCAGGCATACCCAAAATCTCCTGAAAACTGAGGATGAAGAAAGACCTTTATCCTCAGTGGCAGAGCAAGCAATTACTATGCCAACCAGTAATGCTTGGCTCTTACTGCGGACGATGCAAAACAACAGGGGTTCGGGTAAATGTTTGTCGTCCTCTTTTAAATCCCATCAGAGTCGGTGCAACTTCCCTGATGGCGTTGACTGGATTATCAGACTCGACAACGATAAAGTCAGCGTCGTTTCCAACTGCCAAGCCGTAACCCTCACGGCGCATTAGTTTGGCCGAGTTAGTCGTGAACATATCCCATGTGTCGCGCAGTGGTTCTGGCATCCCCCGCTGCACAATGTTGGCGTAGAGGTTTGCTTGTCTGATCAACTGACCGTCACCAAAGGGTGTGAAAGGGTTAAGAATGTTGTTTGAGCTGATTGAGCAGTTCACGCCCTGAGTCACCAGGTGGTTTGCGTCCACAACACCCCGGCGCACATTTGCCTCCATATCCCTGCCAGATAGATAGAGGTCTGTTGCAGGCAAAACTGTCAGGGAAACACCAGCATCTTTCATTCGTTTCGCAACGACATTCACGTCTGCAACAGGCATGGTGGAGAGCTTGGTGACGTGTCCAATCGCAACGCGACCGCCCCAGTTGTATTTTTCAGTGAGCTCGCAAACTTGCAGCGTATCGAGCCTGGAGGCGGAGGCGCCCGAGTCGAGGTGCATATCGATATCAACATCAAACTCGTGGGCAATTTCAAATACCCGGCGGATTTGAGCGGCTGGGTCTGTTTCATAGTTGGGCGCTGCACCAATTACGGTCGCGCCATTTTTAAGTGCTGCGATCATGAGCTCCTCTGTGCCGGGATTATTGAGCATCCCTTCCTGAGGCATCACGCAGATTTCCATGTCCAATGCCCATTTATAGGCATCGATGATGGATTTCACGCCCTCAAAGCCACGCAAGCCAACTTTTGGATCCACTTCAACATGGGTGCGCATCAAGGTGCAGCCATGAGAGATGCATTTCTCCAAAGTGCGTTTTGCTCTGGACTGGACATCTTCGATCGTAAAGGTGTTTTTGATCGCCGAGACCCGCTCCATTGCATCAAAGGGGAATCTCACTGTTTCGCAGGCACAGCGATCAATCGTGCAGGTTTTATCCAAATGGATGTGTGTTTCGACAAAACCCGGTGCGACTAGACAGCCTTTCACATCAATTTCTTTCAGTCCGGTTTCGGCAATCGCGGGTTGAATCAGCACGAATTTACCGCCATGAACGGCGATATCTACATAAGCATCACCGGCCTTCATATCTGCAAGCCGTGCGTTCCTAATAATTAAATCAAGGCTCATTTTGTTGCTTCTTTTGTTAGGCTGTTAAGAGATGTTATTCAATATCAATCACTATATTACCCATGATCTTGCCTTGTTCAACCGCGACATGAGCCGCTGCAATCTCAGAGAGTGGATAGCGCGCACCAATCGCGTGCACTAAACGTCCCGAGGCAAGCAAGGCATTGAGCTCTTTCAGTGCGAAACTGCGCTCAGCTGGTGTTAGGTCGTAGACGAGAAAGAATTGAAAGCTTAGGGTGTTGAACAAGCAGACCCGAAAGGGGATAGGGGTGTCTTCCACTGAGTTAGAGCCATAGCAGGCAACTGTGCCGTGTGGCGCCAGGGCGCCTTGTCTGACCAAGTCAGCCGTGGTTGAAAAGTCCATATCGATGATGGCATCGACACCGCGACCACCCGTCAGCGCTTTGACGCGTTCGGCAACGTTTTCAGTTTTGTAATTAATGGTGTCAGTGACGCCCACTGCACGCGCATGGGCGGCCTTGGTCTCGGAGCTCACCGTGCCGATGACTCGAGCACCTTTTAAAACCGCCAGTTGCGCTGCGTAGTGTCCAACTGCAGCAGCTGCTGCGATGACTAAAACGGTTTTTCCAGAAAGATCACCGCAACGACGAACGGCCTCAAATGCAGTCAGGCCAGGTATGCCCATGCACGCAGCGGCGTCGAAACTGGTGCCTTGATCCAGCGCAACAGCCTGAGCCTCGGGTACCACAATGAATTGCGCACAGGTTCCGAAAGCTCGCCCAAACTGGCCGTTCCAGAGCCATACTCTTTGTCCCAGACGCTCAGCAGAGACACCTTCACCGACTTGATCGATGACTCCTCCTGCATCGCTATGGGGCACGATGCGTGGGGCGATGAGCGGGCGGCCTCGGCGGGATTTAACATCTGAGGGATTGACACCTGAGACGCTGATTTTGACGCGCACCTCTCCAGGTCCAACTACAGGCGTTGGCATTTCTCCAACAACCAGAACGTCTTGTGCTTCTCCATTTTTCTCATACCAGGCCGCTTTCATTTTCAGTTTCCTTGTTCTTGATATTTCATGTCTATATTGGGCTGTTTCAGGTCTAAATTCAGGTTAATTGCATAAACTCCAGGCTTAGGGAGCAATTTTCATACCTAAGCAGATAGGTTTGAACAATCGGGTTCATTAAAACAAACAATTAGCATAATTCCCCAGGACGACTATGATAGAGCCTAACGGATCTGCTGATTCGATTGTTTTTTCTAATAACCCTCTTTCAACCAACCTTCTAAAGGAAACGTTATGTCACTGATCAACACACAAGTCCAGCCATTTAAGAACCAAGCCTTCCACAATGGCAAATTCGTCGAAATCACCGAAGCCACACTGAAAGGTAAGTGGTCAGTTCTGATTTTCATGCCTGCAGCTTTTACTTTCAACTGCCCAACCGAAATCGAAGACGCAGCTGAGCACTACGCTGAATTCCAGAAAATGGGTGCAGAGGTTTACATCGTTACAACCGATACACACTTCTCACACAAAGTCTGGCACGAGACTTCACCCGCTGTGGGCAAGGCTAAATTTCCATTGGTTGGCGACCCAACCCATGCTTTGACAAACGCCTTCGGTGTGCATATCCCTGAAGAAGGTCTGGCATTGCGTGGCACGTTCATCGTCAATCCTGACCTGATGATCAAAACGCTTGAAATCCACTCAAACGAAATCGCCCGTGACGTCAAAGAAACTGTGCGTAAATTGAAAGCCGCTCAGTACACTGCCGCACATCCTGGTGAGGTTTGCCCAGCCAAGTGGAACGAAGGCGCCAAGACTTTGACTCCTTCACTGGATCTGGTCGGTAAGATCTAAAGCTGGATTCAATGCCCTGGTTGTCCAGGGCGTTGAGATTAAGGCATCTGGCAGTGGTTTGCTGCTTTGTGCCTTACTCTGAACACCGAATCCCCCACCCTTAACCATAACAATGACCGAGGCTTATCCAGCACGGTCACGAATAAATTCGCCTTAATCCAGGAGAAATATGATGCTTGACGATACCCTCAAATCACAATTACAGACTTATCTCGGCATGTTACGCCAGCCTATCCGCCTGATCGCCGCACTTGATGACAGCGAGACGGGGAGAGAAATGCGCAGCTTGCTTGAGACGATTGTGAGTTTGTCAGACAAGGTCTCACTGGACACTTCGGGTGAGGACAGTCGCAAGCCCTCGTTTGTTGTGGCGCGCGATACAGAGTCAACTGGAGTGCGCTTTGCTGGTTTACCGTTAGGTCACGAATTCACTTCTCTGGTCCTCGCCTTATTGTGGACGGGTGGCCATCCACCGAAAGTAGAGCAGGATGTACTGGATTCAATTAAAGCGCTGGAAGGCGATTTTAATTTTGAAGTCTATATGTCGTTGAGCTGCCATAACTGCCCCGATGTCGTGCAAGCCTTATCGCTGATGGCGATTTATAACCCTAAGATCAAGACTGTTGTGATTGAGGGCGGAGCTTTTCAGAAGGAAGTGACTGAGCGCGAAATCATGGCGGTACCGATGGTTTTTCTGAACGGCGAGGTGTTTGGTTCGGGTCGCATGAATGTAGAAGAGATCATCGCGAAACTCGATACCAACGCTGGCGCACGCGATGCGGCCAAGCTCAATGCCCGAGAGGCTTTCGATGTGCTGATTGTGGGCGGTGGACCTGCAGGTGCGGCTGCCGCTGTCTATGCGGCCCGCAAAGGTATCCGTGTTGGCGTTGCTGCAGAGCGCTTTGGTGGTCAGACGAATGACACCATGGCGATTGAGAATTACATTTCTGTGCTTGAGACCAACGGCCCCAAGTTTGCTGCGGCTCTTGAGGAGCAGGTTCGTCATTATGGCGTCGATATCATGAATTTGCAGCGTGCAGCCAAGTTGATCCCGGCAAGCACTACAGGTGGCTTAATCCAGGTTCAGATGGAGAACGGCGGCATGCTCAGCGCACGCACCGTGATTCTTTCTACCGGCGCTCGCTGGAGAAATGTGAATGTTCCCGGAGAACAACAGTACAAAAACAAGGGCGTTGCCTATTGTCCGCATTGCGATGGTCCCTTGTTCAAAGGTAAGCGTACTGCGGTGATCGGTGGTGGTAACTCGGGTATTGAAGCTGCGATTGATTTGGCCGGGATCGTCGAGCATGTCACGGTGATTGAATTCGCTGACCAGCTCAAAGCCGATGCAGTACTGGTCAATAAGCTCAACAGTTTGCCTAACGTGACTGTGCACACGAGTGCCCAGACTACAGAAATTACGGGTGATGGCAGTGTCGTCAACGGGATCAGTTTTAAAGATCGCGCAACGGGTGAGGTACACCACGTTGAACTCGCTGGCGTCTTCGTGCAAATCGGTCTGGTGCCTAACACCGAGTTTTTGAAAGACACCGTGGAGTTAAGCAAATTCGGCGAGATTATTGTGGATGCCAAAGGTCACACGAATGTCGCCGGCGTCTTTGCCGCAGGTGACTGCACGACTGTTCCTTATAAGCAGATCGTCATTGCTGCGGGCGAGGGATCAAAAGCTGCGCTGAGCGCTTTTGATCACTTGATCCGCACCCCCGCGGTGTAATCAGCCTCAAAAAGCTCCGCCGATACGATCTCTCTCCTGAGGTCATTGCGCGGAGCTTTTTGTTTCTGCCATTTCTTTTTCACTGCGCACAGTCAGTACCCCCATCTGGCTAGTCCGATAGACTGGCATCACGATTTCGGGGCCTTTGGGCGTATCTAGATGAGCGATATGCCTGATCTCTGTGCCTCTTACGGGTAAATCAAAAATCGTCCAGGATTTTTCCTGAGGATTGTATTTAGCCAAGCGGTCAGAGGTCCACAAGTTCGCCCAGACATTGTGCTGGTCATCTATGGTCGCGTGATAGCCTTGCATAGTTTTATCGGGAAAAGGAACAATCTCTACTTGTTTAGTTTTGGTATCGATGCGGGCAAGCGATGCACCCCAGGAATTGCCGACCCACAGCACATCTCCATTTTTATCTGTTCCCATCCGGCGTGGTCCTGCGGACCAGGGCATCGGTGCATTAAATCCTAAATCACTCATGGATTCATAAAATTTACGGTCAGCGTCCGGGATCGGTGGAGTCTGAACGTCGGGAATCTTGATCGGTGTGACGACTCCACTTAGCGCATCAGCATGATAGACAGTATCCATCGCCATTTGAGCCCACCAGCCATTGCCATCGCGATCACCTGCGACGCCATAGGTTTGCCCCGAGCCACGTGGGTTTGGATCGGGAATGGTAGATTTGAATTCAGTAAATTTTTCTGTTTTCGGATCAAAGCGCACGACACCTTGTGGGGTTGAGGCCCACACCATGCCTTTATTGTCGACATCAACGGTGACCGCACCGCCAACAGGAGCCATGGTTTCAGGAGTCTGATAAACAGTGATCTTGTCGGTTTTGGTATCCAGCTTACCAAGCGCGCGACGTCCTGGATTGATATCAAACCAGAGATCGCCCGCTGCATCGCGTGCCAGACCGTGAGAGCCAGCAGCCATGCCGTTCTTGGCTTCGGTTTTAATAAAACTGACTGCACCGGTTTTTCTATCAACCTTGCCGATCGAAACATCACGATTAGCCGTAATAGAGGTGAAATAGATGGTGCCATCCAGACCCAAGGCTCCATCATGTGGCAGTTCGCCAATTTTGGAGGTCGTGCCTAAAGCCCAGTTGGTGCCATCGTTTGGATTGTATTTGGTGCCAATCCCTGAGTCCGGATTGATAGGCAGGTCATAGAGCGTCCACACTGCACGTGCGGACTCGCCTGAAGGCCTTGGCCGCTCCGTGACTTTCATGGTGGAGGTGCCCGGGCCTCTGGCATTGGCCAGATATTGCGCGAATTCTTTTTGGTGGTGCTCAAGCATCTGGTTCGCTTTATCTTGCGAGCCAGGGTAGACACCCGTCACAGGAACAGTTTTCATCAGGTTGATGATCTTGTTCCAGCCTGCTTCGTCGAATTTGAATTGCAGTAGATAAGAAGGCGAGTGACAGCCCGCGCAATTGTTCATAAAAACACTTTTCATGCGAGCATCATGGACTGACTCACCTGGTAAGGCCGCTACCATCATTTCACTTGGTAGTTGGCGAAAGCGTGCTTCAGCGTCAGCTATGGTCGTCAGCTTTAAATCCTGCGTAGTATTTTTTGCTGTATCAAGACTTGCGTCTGTTCGATTAAAACCAAGTGCCTGAGCCCAGACTTTATAGGGGCCCTCCTGCATCGCGGGAAAATAAAACTCACCAGACTGATCTGTATAGACACTGACGGTTTTGGTTGAGCCCTCGAGTTTGGCTGAGACGGTAACGCCTTCCAGTGCTTTGCCATCCTGCGCTGTGATGGTGCCGTGCAGGATTTTATCTGCGGCGAAACTTTGTCCATTCAAAACAAGGCAGGCAATCAAAGCCAGGCGCGCTGCGTGATGAGTTTTCATATTATTTTCCCTTTGGCAGTGAGGTCGCAACAGGTTGAGCGGGCACTGGGATTGTTCTGATGTAGCTTATGATCGCGTCAACTTCGTCCGGTTTGAGAAAATACTGAAAGCCGGGCATATGTTCGGCCCCATTATTAATAAAGACACGCATCACCTCGTCATTGCCCGCTGCCGATGCTTTGTTGAGCATCGGCCCATAAGTTTTAGCACCCATGCTGGCCTGCAGGTGACAGACCCCGCAGGCTTGGGCATACAGGCGCTGACCCGTTTGCTGTGTGCTGTTCAGCGTGACAGATTCTGCTTGTGCGAAGCCAGTTTGAGCCAGGATTAAACCGGCCAGGGTGAATGTGACAAAGGTGGTTTTCATTTTGTCTCTTATAGAAATGATTTTTTATTGAGACTATTTTTACTTTGAAACTTCCCGGAGTCGAGAAGTTTCATGTTCGGGTTTACGCTTGGTATTGTCTGTGAATGGTCCAAGCAAAGGGTTCATTTTTATCATTTGCCATCTTGAATCCATTTGTATACGATTGTATATGTATAAAAAATGGAGTCCTGAATGAGCCACGAGTCACGAGATAATCCCTATACCCGCGGGATAGCTAATTTTGTCAGCGGGCTGGAGTATGAACAGATTCCGGCTGAGGTCATTGGCCGAATAAAACTACTGATTCTTGACTCGATCGGTTGCAGTCTTTACGGGCAAAAACTTGAATGGATAAAAATCCTGCAGGAAACACTCGCCGCAGTCGATACGTCGCAAACCGGACAGGTCTGGGGTTCTAAAAACCGCTTGTCCCTGCCGCATGCAGTATTGGTAAACGGCACGCAAATTCAGGGTTTTGAACTTGACGATGTCCATCGTCAGGGCGTGATGCACGTAGGTGCTGTCGTGCTGCCAGGATTGATCGGCATCGCGGAGTCGCTCAAATCCATGCATGGCAAAGAGTTTCTCGCTTCCGCGGTCGCTGGCTATGAGATCGGTCCCCGTGTGGGAATTTGCATGGGACAAGAGCATATTGCTCAAGGCTGGCATTCCGGTGCAACACTTGGGGTCTTTTCCTCGGCTGCGGGAACGGCCAGAGGTTTGAAATTGAATCCTGAACAAACCGTTCATGCGCTGGGGATTGCGGGAACCCAGTCTGCAGGCTTAATGGCTGCGCAATACGGGGCGATGGTCAAGCGTATGCATGCTGGACGCTCGGCGCAGAGTGGTTTGTATGGCGCCTTGCTCGCGCGCAATGGATTTACCGGGATTGAAAACGTGTTGGAAAGCGAATATGGCGGTTTTTGCTCGACATTCTCGCGTTCACAAGATCGTTTTGATTTGACCCAGTTGACGGCAGGTTTAGGTCAGCAGTGGCAGACCATGAATATTGCATTGAAATTCTATTCTTGTGTTGGCAGCAATCACACTACGCTCGATGGTATCCGGCTATTACAAGCGCAGCGTAATTTCAGTCATGCGGATATTAAAGAAATTCTCGTCAGTGGTTCACAAGTCACTATGGATCACGTTGGCTGGAAATATATTCCTCAAGGCCTGACTTCGGCTCAACTGAATCTGCCTTATTGCGTGGCGACCTATCTGCTGGAGGGAGAGTGCTTTGTCGATCAGTTTACTGAGGAGATGGTTGCAGATCCGCAAAGAATGGCACTCGCAGAAAAAGTCCGTGTTCAGCACGATGATGCGATCACCAAGCTTGGTTCAAAGTACCGTCACAAAGTACATGTCCAGATAGAGCTCCTTGATGGCACGATCCTCAAAGCGACCGTTGAGTCTGGTCGGGGCAGTGAGCACAATTTCGCGACTGAGGCGGATATTGTGAATAAGTTTATGTTGCTGGCCACCAAGGCTCTTCCCGCGAGCCAGGCACAACAGTTGTGCGAGACGATTCTGAATCTTGAAACGCTGGATGATGCGAGTCAGTTAACTAAGTTGTTAACGGTATAAGCACCTCTGAGACTGATATGACTGCTTCTGAAAGTCTGGCGAATTTTTGTGTCAATTTAAAACTTGAAACAATACCCGCTTCAGTAAAAAGAATCGCCAAAGCGGTGATGATTGATACTGTTGGCGTTGCGACCTATGGCAGTCGTTTTCCCTGGAGCCAGGCTATCCTGCGTTACGCGCAAGCGAGTGGTTCGACTGGGAAAAGTCGAGTCTTCGGTTTGAATGAGGTCAGGCTGCACCCAGCATCCGCGGCGCTTTGTAATGGAGCCTTCGCGCATGCGTTTGAGCAAGATAGTCTGAGAAAGCCGGGTGCGGGTGTCCATCCTGGCGCAACAGTTGTTGCGCCAGCCTTCGCTATTGCCGAGCAGTGCGACGCGACTGGTGCGCAGTTACTGCTGGCGGTCATCGCAGGCTGTGAAGTGATGTTCAGGATAGGCGCTGCCTCCTTGCACACGAGTGAGAAAAAGGGCTTTCATGCGCCTGGACTGACTGGGCCTTACGGCAGCGCTGTAGCCACAGGGATATTGCTTGGTTTTAATGCCCAACAGCACAGGGCTGCGCTTGGCATCGCAGGCTCAATGTCAGCAGGCTTGCTTGCTTTTACCAAGGCGCAGGGTGGTGCAGACGTCAAGCGTTTGCATCTGGGGCGCGCAGCAGAGTCAGGTGTCATGGCGGCCATGCTGGTCGCTGAAGGATTGTCGGGACCAGAAACTATTCTCGAAGGTAAATTTGGTTTTCTCGAAAGTTACTGTGCGCAGACCGATCCTGGGCTGCTCACTGCTAATCTGGGTAGTGCGTGGGAGACTGAAAAAATTTGTTTAAAAGCATTTCCCTGTCACGTGACGGCACACACGCCGATTGAGTCACTACGCGAATTAATGAGACTCCACCAGTTCTGTGCTGCGGATGTAAGCGCAATCGAGCTTGAGGTTTCAGAAAAAGTCCTCAGTCATCATGTCATTCGGCAACCTCTGGATATCAAGCAGGCCCAATACAGTACGCCTTTTTGTGTTGCCTGGGCGCTGCATCGGGATCCCTACAAGCCTGAGAACATGAACGAGTCTGCCCTGCATGACCTGAAGATACGAAAGCTTAGCCAGGAAATTGTTTTGATGCCTTTTTCCTTTAGCGATAAAAAAAATTCGGCCTGGTCTAGCCAGTTACGCGTCACGCTTCATTCAGGTGTGACCTATGAAAAATGGTCGGATGAGTTTGCCGGCTCACCTAAAAAACCATTGTCCGAGCAGGCGTTAAAGACGCGTTTTTATCAGTTGACAGGAAAAAAATCCGAATCCGTCAAAGCGCAATGGTGGAATGCATTGAACGATATAGAACACGTATCGAACATCTCCGCTTTGCCCGCGCTGAACTTTGAAGAGTAGGGGAGTACGGTGAACACAGGTCGTAGAATAATATCCCGCATGCTTGGCTTCAGTGCATTGACAGCTCTGTTGCCAAAGGTTTTCGCGCAAAGCGATCCAGCCGATACTTATCCGAATAAGCCGATTCGTTTGTTGTGCCCGTTTGCACCCGCTGGGGGCGTGGATATCACTGCAAGAACTATCGCCCAGAAACTCTCAGAGGCCTGGGGCCAGACAGTCATCGTCGAAAATAAAGCTGGAGCCAATGGCACGATCGCTGTTGATATTGCTGCACGCGCGCCCGCCGATGGTTATACCTTATCGATGATTTCCTCGAGTCATTCGGTGAATGCGACGCTGTTAACCACTCAACTCTACGATTTGGTCAACGACCTGGCACCGATTACTCAGGCGACAGCTCAACCCTATGTGCTTGTGATTAACCCTGCCTTGCCAGTGAAAAATATGGCAGAACTGATAGCGCTGGCAAAAACTAGCCCCAGACCACTGACCTATGGATCCTCAGGTATCGGGGGCTTTAGCCACCTCGCTGGAGGTCTTCTGGGATTGCTCTCAGGGACCGATTTGATGAATGTTCCCTATAAGGGTGGTTCGCTCGCGATGAATGATGTCATTAGCGGCCAGATTGATATGTTGTTCTCCTCCATTCTTCAAGCGCACGGTCATATCGCCTCGGGTCGTTTGCGCGCGCTCGCGGTGACGACAACCGAGAGATCCCCTTCTTTACCTAATGTGCCGACCATGCAACAGGCGGGTGTCAAGGATTACGAAATTACCGCCTGGTATGGAGTCGTCGCACCAGCGGGCACACCTGTCTCGATCATTAATAAATTGAATAAAGAGATCGTCGGTATTCTCAAAACCCCAGCCATGGCTGAAAGATTAGCGACAGATGGTGCTTTAGCTGTCGGGAATTCGCCTCAGGAATTTGGTCGATTCATACGAAGTGAAATTGCAAAATGGCGGCAAGTCATTCAGGACTTAAAGATCCGCGCCTAAGAATAAAGGTAAACAATGAACAGCAAGCAAGGTGTAGCGGCATTTTTTGCTGAAAAAGCTTCGGAATTGAAATTCGAAGATTTTTTAAGTGATGAAGTGCATTGGGCAAAAGTTGGGATTCTGGACACGATTGGTGTGACGCTGGCGGGGGCGAGCGAGCCTTGTGCTGAGATCTTGTCTGAAGTGCTGGCAGGCTCACAGGGACCGTCAGTCGTGTTCGGTCAGTCCATCACATGCTCTGCGCTGGATGCCGCGCTTATTAACGGAACCGCTTCGCATGCGCTGGATTTTGATGACTGCAACAATACAATGGGTGGTCATCCGTCGGTTCCAATTCTGCCCGCGCTCTTTGCCCTGGTCGATGAGCGAGAGGTCTCGGGTAAAGAGTTCATGACTGCGTATATCGCAGGTTTTGAAGTGGAAACAAAGTTAGCGCTGATGGTGAATTTTCACCACTACACCAAAGGCTGGCATCCAACGGCGACGCTTGGCGTATTTGGCGCTGCAGCAGCATGCGCACGATTAATGAATTTGAATGCGCATCAAACGCAAGTGGCTCTCGCGCTCGCAGCTTCGGGTGCCTCTGGTATCAAAGCGAATTTCGGTAGCATGACAAAACCTATGCATATCGGTCGCTGCGCACGAGAGGGGTTGCTTGCAGCAAAGCTCGCACAGGCAGGCTATAGCGCCAATACAACCGATGTTTTTGAACATCCCCAGGGGTTTTTTGAGGTGTACAACGGCGCAGGTCACTATGACATAGACCGGGGCTTAAGTGCGTGGGCGGAGCCCTTTGATATTGTCAGACCTGGCATTGCGATCAAGCAATATCCCTGTTGTGGCAGCACGCATCCAGCGATTGATTGCGCGATTGAGTTATTTCAGAACAATCAGATCAATCCTCAGGAAATCGAATCGATTGAGGTCTGGATTCATGCACGGCGCCTGCAGCATACGAACCGCCCCGAACCTCGTAGCGAGCTCGATGCAAAGTTCAGTGTCCAGTATGTTGTGGCGCGTGCGTTGCTAGAGGGTTGTGTATCCCTTGCGCATTTTGACTGTGAGGCCTATGGCAATGACGAGGTCCGCGCGCTAATGCGCAAAATCAATGCCCAGCCCTATGATGAGACCCAGTTTTCTGCTGATAACCATTTTGGTGGTGAAGTTCGAATCAGCATGCGAACGGGTGAAGTGTTTGAAACAAAAGTTCAACAACCCTTGGGCAGAACTTCTGAAAATCCTTTGCCAAAAGATCGACTGAAGAAAAAATTCGATTTGTGCGGCAAGGGAGTGATTTCAGAACAGGCCTTGGAGGCGCTGTATACGCTGGTTGACTCTTTAGAGACTGTCGGCGATATGCGGAAATTAACGTCATTACTTAAATCACATTAAAAAAGTTCGGGAGTAGTCAATTGAATAACAACCAGTACGATGTCATTGTTGTCGGCAAAGGTAACGCTGCTTTATGTTCTGCGCTCGCAGCGCGGGACACCGGCGCTAGGGTGCTTGTGATCGAGGCAGCGAGTAAAGATGAGCATGGCGGCAACAGCCGTTTTGCTGGTGGTGTGATGCGATTCGCCTACGACACAGTAGAAGATCTTAAAAAAGTCACAGACATCACAGATCAGGAAATCGCTGAAACTGATTTCGGAACTAACACCACCGATGAGTTTTTCGATGATATTTTTCGCTTAACGCAATATCGTACAGATCCTGAATTATCCGAAATCTTGGTGCGTCGAAGTCTGGAGACGATGATCTGGTTGCGCAGCAAAGGTGTTCGCTTTGTGCCCAATTTCGGCAGGCAGTCAGCCATGGTGAATGGTCGTCGTCAGTTTTTTGGTCGGCTGCCGATTGAGGTTTCAGGTGGCGGTGCTGGCCTGGTCGACTTTCTGGATAAATCAATCGAAAACGCTGGTATTGAGGTTGTGTACGATACGCGTGTGACTTCCTTGATATTTGATGGTGTCACTGTGACGGGGGTCAATGCACAATTCGACGATACCTATATTCAGTATCACGCTAAATCGGTTGTGCTGGCTTGTGGTGGGTTTGAAGCGAATGCTGAAATGCGCACCAAATATTTAGGTCATGGCTGGGAGCTGGCGAAAGTGCGTGGCAGCCGTTTCAACCAGGGTGATGGGTTGAAAATGGCGCTGGATATTGGTGCGGCTCCCTACGGCAATTGGTCTGGCTGTCATGCCACAGGCTGGGATAGGAACGCGCCTGAATACGGTGATGTGAATGTGGGTGACAAGTTTCAGAAGCACAGCTACATTTTTGGTTTGCTGATTAATGCTGAAGGCCGTCGTTTTGTTGACGAAGGTGCGGATTTTCATTCCTTCACCTATGCGAAGTATGGTGGTGAAGTATTAAAACAAACGGGGCAGTTTGCCTGGCAGGTCTTTGACTCTAAAGTCAAAGACAAATTGCGTAACGAGTATCGAATCAAGTTTGTGACAAAAGTTACGGCTGATACGCTTGAAGAACTAGCTGGCAAGCTCGAAGGTGTGAACGCAGCTGAGTTTTTGAAAACAGCCTATGCGTTCAATGCCAGCGTCAAATCAGAAATACCGTTTAACCACACCGTTCTTGATGGTCGCGGTACTGAGGGCATTTATCCTCCGAAATCAAACTGGGCCCAGGCGCTTGATACAGCCCCTTACGAGGCTTATCAAACTACTTGTGGCATCACTTTTACTTTTGGAGGTTTGCGCACTCAAGCCGAATCTGGTCAGGTGCTCAATGTGCACTTAAAACCAATCAAAGGTTTATATTGCGCGGGTGAGATGGTTGGCGGTATTTTTTACTTTAATTACCCAAGCGGTACTGGGCTCGTTTCCGGTTCGGTATTTGGACGTATTGCGGGTCACTCAGCCGGCAATGCAGCGCTAGGAAAATAATGGCAACAGCGAAAACCGAGCGCAAACCCTCGCTCAAAAAGCGAGCGTCAAACGAAGATCCGATGTCTTTGGGCGAGAAAGCTTATCAAGCTATCCGTCGTGCGATCCGTCAGCGCCGTTTTCGCAGTGGTGACCGCTTGCGTGAAACGGAACTTGCCGAGATGCTGGGGTTGTCGCGAACACCTGTTCGTGAGGCCCTGGCCCGTCTGCAAGTCGAAGGGTTGGCCGCGGAAAATGGCCAGCGTGGTTTTAGTATTATCGAATTCGATCACGCGATTGTCACCGAGCTCTTTGTAATGAGAGAGTCGCTAGAGGGGCTGGCTGCGAAATTAGCAGCGCGCCATGCTCAGGATGCAGAAATTGCCTGGTTAAAAAGCTTGCATAGTGAATATTCTGAGTTGATCGCTTCAGGAAATACCCAGCAATTAAACGAAAAAAATCGTCAATTTCATGAGGCATTGTCTCTGTGCGCGCATAATCGTTTTTTGTTAAGAATGCTTGAACCCATTCATGATGCCTTGGGTTTGCTGGGAGAATCCAATCTCCTGGATGAGCAGCGTGCGCAGCAGAACCTGATGGATCACGCGGAAATCGTGCAGGCTTTAGAAAAGCGTGATGCGCAGTTAGCTGAGAAATGTACTCAAAAACATATTCGCTCGGCTTATGCTTCGCGGATTAAAAGAATGTTTGCAGAGTCATCGGCTGTTTGAGTCTTTGAATCGCTGAAGCGGATAAAAGCTCAAGCGCTTAACAGCTAAACAGCTAAACAGCTAAACAGCTAAACAGCTAAACAGCTAAACAGCTACATTTTAGAGGCTGCGACTGAGACTGCGACTGAGACTGAGGCTGCGACTGCGACTGAGGCTGCGACTGCGACTGAGGCTGCGACTGCGACTGAGGCTGCGACGGCGACCTAAAAAATATATTCTCAAGTACCAGACTGTCTATACAAATCATTGGCGCGATTCAAATGATCGCTCATGGTTTGCACCGCTGAGTGCGCATCATGCGCAGCTATAGCATCAATAATTTTTTGATGTTCACAGAGCGTTAGTTGTTCAACGCCCGGAGCGCGAACAATTGACTGGTAATGAGCGCTTGCCCAACCGAATAAAGCCTCTACGATCGCTGGAAAGATTGGATTGCCGCTGATGCGCGCGATCTCGCGATGAAACAGCATATCGTGTTTCATGAACTGCTCAATATTTAAAAGCGAATCACGCTGGTTATCCAGATGATTCTGTAAGGCCTGCACGTCCTCAGGTGTTGCTTGGTTGGCTGCGCGCTCGACCATACCTGTTTCCAGGAAGGTTCTGGCCTCTCTGATATGTGAAAGAGTCTCTGGTTGGATGCGCAGCAGATGTCTGGCTCCTTGAGCGATCTGCTCAATCAATAGATTTGCTGTTGGCGTGACCACACGGGCACGTTCGCCGTGAGAGATTTCAACAATGCCAGAGCGAGCAAGATTTTGTAAGGCTTCGCGTACAGCGACCCTGCCTACCCCATAGGTTTCCATCAGTTCTCGTTCAGAGGGCAACTGATCGCCAGGGCTGAGCTCCCCGCTTTCAATACGCCGCAGGAGTCGGTCAAAGACTTCCTGATATAACTTTCTTTTTTGTATCGGTTCTATCATCATTTCTAGACTCTGCTCTTAGAGCACTTGACCTGCTCTGACATCACCATAAAAGCCTACATCACCGAGTTGACCGCCTTTGAGCGCTATTTCAAGACCATCGCGAGCGGCCTCGTCAGACCACGCTCGACATAACGGAACTCCAGGTGCGAGGCCTGCGCTAAGTGTCAAGGCATGAATGCCTAGGTGACTGCCTACTGCGCCTGAACTATCTCCACCCGCCACGACGATTCTTTTCACGTTTGAACCATCTAAGATTCGTCGCATGATTTCAGCCAGAGCGAATCCGATTTTTTTTGCGGCCTGGTTTCTGTCCAGAGAGGCCTTGTTTGCCTGCGCATCAAAACTGATTACAGCGGGATCATCCGGGCCTTCAGCTGAAAAAACGACGGCTGATTTACCTCTGGCAAGAGCCGCGATAGCTGCTTGTGCAAGACGATTCATTTCGCTTTCCATGGAGTGCTCAGCGAGAATTCGGGAAATCTCTAAACGCCACACCTCAAATCCATTTTCCCGGGCCCATCTGATTTGCTCCGCACTCCTTGGTGAGCAACTTCCGCTGACCACTGCGATCGTATCGACTGCAGGTGCTGTGGGAAGCTTCATATCAGTCTCAAGCCATCCCTGATTTTTCCAGTAGGCAGTGAGCGCGTATTGAAGTCCTGAAGAGGATGCACTGAAAATCTGTTGTCCTCTGTTTTCCCAAACCAGGCGACCAGCCTCGATTTGAGTCGTGGTGTCAGCCACATCAATCATCACGACAGGTGGCTCGGCTTGGCTAAGTGACTCTAGCTTTACTTGTCCAACTCCGTCCGAGATATCCGCTATATCAACCAGTTCAATAGGTCGGTTTGTCTGCTTGGCCAGATGCAGGCGCAGATCGGCTTCATTCATCGGCGTCACCGGATGACGCGACATCGTAGGATGTCTGTCAATACGAAAGGGCACGCCATTGACAGCCGCGAATAACTGACCGAAGACCTGATAGCGCTTGAGTCGCGGGGCACCGATTATCATGGGCGACCAACGACCGTGCGTGATGCTTGTTCCAATGTCTATGGCGCAACCAATGGAGCCTATCGCAGGTGATGAGTCAAAAGTCGAGCACACTTTGTATTGCAGGATGGGTGCACCGATAGCTGCAAGGTTTTCAAAAATAGCGGGTAATTCTTCTCGCATCCATTCAGGACTTTGTCCACGGGACTGACCTGCCAGGCCGAAACAGCGCATGTTTTTAAACCGCGACAGCTCGTCTTTTCTGGGTAAGCGCAAAAACAGCACAGTTGGTATGCCTGAAGCAGTAAAGGCTTGCATGGCATCTGTCGAACCCGTGAAGTCATCGCCGTAATAGGTGAGTAGCGGACCCTCGGGTAGCTGGTGTTTGGATTCTGTCATGCGGTCACCAAAAGCTTAGCGCACGCGCAAGTTCTTGGTGAGATTGCGCATAAGTCTTCAGGTCGATGCCAGTTTCGGCAGCGGTCCATGCTTGTCGCAAGGCACTGACGCCCGCAGCAACACCGTCTGGATGACCAAAAATTCCGCCACCGGCGGTGACGATCAGGTCTGCGTGCCCCACGGCGTTGTAGGTGTCATGCGCCTGCAGTCCGGTTTGCGCTGAACTGAATACTGGTACGGCTTGCATCCCTGCTTGTGCAAATAGCGGTTCACCAACCGCACGCGCCGCAGCGATGACAGACGAATCGGCTTCGCTGAATTTATTTCGCAGGCCATTTACGTGTAAATGATCAACACCTGCCAGACGCCATATTTTTTGCCAGGCTTTGAAATCCCAGCCCAGCACAGGGCTACGATTCAAATAGCCCCAACCTGCGCGGTGCGCATGGATCGGTAAGGCACTGTGCTTTCTGATGGCTGAAACACCAACCAGACCAATCGAGTTCAAGCACACCATCACACAGGTGCCTTGGTGCGCCAGAACATAGTCGTGGCGGTGTCGCATTTCATCAAGATCGCCTGTTATGTTGAACGCGACCATGACTTTTTTACCAAACTTGTCCGCGGCGCGATTAACTACCTCCATGACCTTTGTCACTCGCTCTTCGAAGGGGCAATAGCTACCATCGGCTTGCAATTCGTCGTCTTTGATGAAATCGATGCCGCCTTGGACAAGCATTTGAACTTGTTCGGCTGTTTCAGTGGCATTCAAGCCTACGCTGGGCTTGATGATCGTGCCGATAAAAGCGCCTTGTGCTTTACCGCTCAAACGCCTTGTACCCTCGATACCAAAAGCTGGCCCTGGATAAGCCTTGGCAAACGCTGCGGGCAACTGCAGATCGAGTAGTCTGAGCCCAGAGACTTGTGCTAATTCAAACAGATTGCCCGCGATGGTTGACATGAGTGTTGGCAGGCACGGACCCAGATTACTCAGTGGCCACGACAAGGTCAGCAAACAACGCGTATAGGTGTTTGAGTGAAGGCCGCCGGGTAAGCTCGGTTCAGACGAGGTATCCAGAATCTCTAGCGCTTCAACACGCGCACCAGAGCGTTGTTTGAGCGCTGGCGTTTCAGTTGCTAGTTTTAAAAAAGTACCACTTGATTGCTCGCCTGCGATGATCTCAGCGGCGCGTTGGGGCTCATCGCCAGTCTCTAACCAATAGGAGGCATAAATTCTGTCCGTCATAAGAGGCAGCCGGCTAGAGAGTGTTTCATCTTATTTGTAACCCATCAGATGCGGCAACCAATTGCTCAGCGCGGGGATAAAGGTCAGCATCATCAGCACGATGCCATGCGCCCATAAGAAAGGTTTGAGTTCGCGCGTCAGGTCGGAAAGCGGCACGCGTGAAACGTTTGAGGTCACGAACAACAAACCTCCTACAGGCGGAGTAATCATCCCGAGCGTGAGGTTATAAATCACGATCATGGCGAAGTGGATGGGCTCCACACCAACTTGCGCAGCGACTGGGGCCAGGATAGGCACCAGTACCATCACACCAGGTAGCGGTTCAATAAAAATGCCAAAAAGCAGCAGAAAAATATTGACCACGATCAGGAAGGTCCAGGCATTTAATTCCATGCCCACAATCCAGCTCGCGACCGTTTGCGGCACACCCTCAATTGTCAGGATCCAGGCAAAGGAGGCTGACATGCCAATAATCAACAGCACAGAGGCAGTGAGCAATGCCGAGCGATTCAGGATGTTTGGAACTGCCTTCCATTCGAGTGTTCGATAGACATATTTGCCGCAGAGCAGGGCGTAGAACACTGCGACAACCGACGCCTCGGTCGGTGTAAACCAGCCCGCACGCATACCACCCAGAATGATGACGGGTAACAGGATCGCTGGGAGCGCTTTCCAGGTGGTGAGCCACATCTCCTTTCTGGTTGGAAAGGCGTTGTCGCCTTTATAGTTTCGCTTTTTTGAGATGTACCAGTTAACAATACACATCGCGACTGCGATCAGTACGCCTGGAATCAATCCCGCGATAAAAAGCGCGGCCACCGATACTTTGTCGTCTGCCAGCGCATAGATGATCATGATGATCGACGGTGGAATGATGGGGCCGACAATTGCTGTCGATGCTGTGAGAGCCGCCGCGTAGGAGCGGGAGTATCCGGCTTTGTCCATCATGCGGATCAGCATGGAGCCTGGTCCTGCTGCATCGGCGAGCGCTGAACCTGAGATGCCTGAGAAAAAGGTCAGCGAAACCACATTGGTGTAGCCCAGGCCACCGCGCTTATGGCCGACAAACTGACCCGCAAATTTCAATAGCACCTCGGTCAGTGATCCACCACTCATCAGTTCTGCTGCGAGGATGAAAAATGGAACAGCCATCAGGGGAAAACTGTCGATCCCTGTGAAGGTTTCTTTCAGCAACACCAGAAGCGGGAAGCCGGCGTCAGAAAAAACCAAGGCTGTGATGGTTGAGAGCCCCAGCGCGAACGCCACGGGTACGCCGATCGCCAGATAGATGCAGGCGGAAACCAAAAGGAGAATACTGGCGTTCATAGTGAGGCACTCGCTGTAGCGTCAAAGTCACCATCGGCAGCGAAGCTTCGATCGAGAATATAGCCCTTGATAATCAGGAACCAGTGAATCAGAGTCATCGCAGCACCAATAGGTAAGCCAGCGTAAATAATGGCGATAGAAATTTGTGTCGCGGGGGTCTGTTGATATTGCGTGCGGTCCATGTATTCCAAACCGTACCAGGTAAAAAATATAAAAAGAGCTGTGATCAGCAACGCAATGACTATACGCATCGCAATCGCGACTGGACGCGGTAATGCATCCTGAAGATTTTCTACCGCAATATGACCACCGTAGCGCAGCACTGGGCCGCAACCTATAAACGTTAGCCAGATCATCAAATGACGCGCAACTTCTTCAGCCCATTCAATGGAGGTGTTGGTGGTGTAGCGCAGCACCACATTGGCAAAAATGATGATTGACATCACAGCCAGGATCAGAATCAATATCCATTTGTTGGTTGCGACGAAATAGCGTTCAAAAGTTTTCATAGATGAAATTTGATATGGACATAAAAAATGGTGGCGATCAGCTAATCGCCACCATCGACCTAAAGCGCTTTATTTATAGTCTTGAATTTTCTTGATGTTTTCAGCGCCAAACTCTTTGCCGTACTGGATATAAGTTTGGTCCAGAGCCTTGCGGAAAGCTGGGCCGTCCACAACGCGCACGACGACCATGCCTTCTGACTCAAGCTGAGCGATACCGTTGGCTTCGTCTTCGTTTACCTTATTGCGCTGAGCAATATTGGCTTTCTTGGCGGCTTCGTAAAAAACCTTTTGATCTGCATCGCTGAGTTTTTTCATGAAGCGTGGCGAAGTCAGGAATAACGCAGGTGAGTAGACGTGACCGGTCAAGGAAAGGTATTTTTGTACCTGTGAGAATTTAGAAGCCAAAATCACAGGGATTGGATTTTCCTGGCCATCCACAATACCTTGCTGGAGTGCGCCGAACACCTCTGGAAAGGCCATGGGGGTTGGACGAATGCCAAAAGCTTTATAGCCATCCATGTGTACTTTGTTTTCCATGGTGCGCATTTTCAAGCCGGAAGCATCCTCGGGTTTGACGATTGAGCGCTTGCTGTTGGTCATATGGCGGAAACCATTTTCTGTCCAAGTCAGAGCGATCAGACCTTTGGAGGGAAACTTGGTCAGTAAGGCTTGACCCTCTGGTCCGTCGAAATAGCTGCGAGCATGGTCGTAATCCCGAAACAGGAAAGGAATATCGACGATTTTGACTTCAGGTACAAAATTACCTACAGGGCCTGTGGAGGTATTCACGATATCGAGCGTGCCCAATTGGACTGCTTCGATCATTTCACGTTCGCCACCTAAAGAGCCATTTGGAAACTGCTGGCACTTATAACGATTCTGCGTGTTCTTTTCAATTTCCTCACAAAATACGTTTGTACCCACACCGTAATGCGAGGTCGCGGCAGGCGTATAGCCGATCTTGACAATTGTTTGCGCGTTAGCCGAACCTAACGAAAACAGCAGTGCTGCGGCAACTGAGGTAAAGCATGTTGTTAGTTTGAATTTCATTTTTCTTCCTCTAGGTTGAATAGTCCAATCATCAGCGACTAATATTCTTAGCCCTTTGTATCAAGTAATACGTTCAATACTCTCTGCGATTTCTTTGTTATCAAATACTTTTTTCCAGTCGTCTCGCATTAGTCTCGGCTTGCCAAAAGTGATGGCTTTATTGCATGCGTCGGAGAACTGGCCTGGGATCTGTTTAAAAATGACAGCCGATAAAATCGTCATGTGTCCCAGTAGGAAGTCACGCGCAGCCTCGGCTGGAACGCCTCTTGAGACAACCTCATCCATCGCTTCGCGCATAACATCGAGCAGGGTGGCGCAGATTGTTTCGGACAGACCGGGCTCTAAGAGGGCCATTTGTTCGACGGTGACGCGATAAGAGCGCAAGATTGGCTGGTAGATTGTCTTCGCAATGTCCTCACCCAATTCGAAAGCTGATTCGGGACCTTGCATCAAGGCGCTGACGATTGATTGCGCAGCTAATACTCCACCGAAATAATCAGGTGCGCCAGCGGTATGTACTTCTGGGCTGAAAATGTTCGGATGGCAGGGGTGTGCAACAAAATAAGTCAGGTCGTCACGCTTGGGTAGATGACCAGCAAACGGCGCTGCCGCATCCAGTGTCATGACCATCGTATTTGCCGCTAGTTTCGGCGAAATCTCTGCGGCGAGTTTCCCGATCAGGGTGTCAGGAACTGCCAGGATCACGACATCAACATCTTTTAGGGCAATATCGACTGGCGTACAGCTCAGACCTAGTTCGTTTTTCAGGCGATCCTGACCAAACTGACTGACCTCTACGTGCCGGACATCATAGGCAGAACTCATCAGGTTTTTCGAGAGGCGAACGCCCATCTTGCCGCCAGCCCCAAATAATGCAATTGATTTCGTCATCATGATCTCTAAATTAAAGTGGTGAGATGGTATGATGAGTTGACCAGTTTGAGCTATTAGGGGTTCTACCTTGAGGGTTTATACTTACCGTCCAGTTTGGTTGATCGTTATGTAAATATCGTTACTTTAGGCGACGTTTGGCAATAATAGGCACGATTTCAGGTAAAAATGTCTGTGGATCAGCTTCGTTGCACGCCTGGTCAAGGGTGGTTTTGATGGCTTGTGCGATTGTCCGGTCGACCTGCATATCTTGCGCCATCTGGTTGTAATAGCTCAGATCTTTGAGCGTGTTTGCCAGACTAAAACGCATGGCAGAGGCATCGCCTGCTGACAGATAGGGCTTGAGTCTTTCGAGAGGAGCGCCCCAGCCCCCGCCCATTGCCAGTACCTCGATAAAAGTCTCTGCGCTGATACCTGAAGTCTGGGCGCAAGCGGCAGCCTCGGCCATCAATGCGACAGAGCCTAACGATACAAAGTTGTGCAGCAGTTTCATCCGGTGACCTGCACCGATTGGCCCTGCGTGCACAATGTTTTCAGCAAAACACGCGAGGATGGGCTTGCACTGCTCAAAGAGTGATGTGTCACCACCGACCAGCAAATTGAGTCGGCCTTCGGCCGCCTCTTTTGGCGTACGCGTCATCGGTGCATCGAGAAAATCGCAACCGGCATCGATGATGAGTTTGGCAACGCGCTCAGTAGAAGTAGGGATGGCAGTGGAGCAGTCGATGACGATGCTACCTGCTTCAATGCCTTGCAGAACACCGTGCTCTCCAAGCAATACCTCTTCGACCTGAGGTGTGCCCGTGACGCAAAGAATAATAATGTCCGACTGACCAGCGAGTTCTTTGGGCGATGTGGATACTTTTGCACCGCTTGAGAGCAGGCTCGCCAGCGGTTGATTGCCTGGATGATCCAGGATAGTCAGCATATGACCGTGTTTCAGCAAGTTCGTCGCAATGCCATGCCCCATCATGCCAATGCCGATCATCCCGATTTTTTTCATACTGAGCCTGATAATTTAGGTTGTTCAAGAACTCGCTGCGAGTCTTGCAGAAACACGATCTTGTTTGTAGACAGAAAGAAATTATTTTTTCACCAAAGGACAAACACTTTCACTTAATGGGCGGAAGGCTTGATCTCCTGGAATGACAGAAATAATTTTCATCAAGTCCCAAGGACCTTTGGATTCCGCGGGTTTTTTGGCCTCGACCAAAAGCATGTCGTGAACCATGCGACCATCAGCGCGAATTTTGCCTTTGGTAGCGAAAAAGTCATTGATTTCGGTTTCTTTCATTTTCGCTGACACCGCATCAGCATCATCGGTACCTGCTGCAGCGACCGCTTTCAAGTAGTGCATGGTTGCTGAATACGCTCCGGCCTGAACCATCGAGGGCATTGCGCCGTTGTTTCGTTCGCCAAAACGTTTTGCAAAGGCTCGCGTCTCGTCGTTGCGATCCCAGTAAAAGCCATTGGTAAAGGTCAGGCCTTGTGCGACTTGTAGTCCCAGTCCTTTAATGTCTGTGATGAAGACAAGCAAGGTTGCAAGTTTCTGACCGGCCTGAACGATACCGAATTCAGCAGCCTGGCGAACTGCGTTTTGTGTATCCGAACCTGCATTAGCCAAGCCGATCACTTTTGCTTTAGAGGCCTGTGCTTGTAATAAATAGGAAGAAAAATCAGGTGTGTTCAGAGGGCTGCGCACGCTTCCGAGAACTTTACCGCCATTCTCCTGAACGACAGTGGCGGTGTCTTTTTCCAATGCATGACCGAAGGCGTAATCTGCCGTGATAAAGAACCAGCTATCGCCGCCTGCTTTAGTGACCGCAGCACCAGTACCATGTGCCAGCGCGTAGGTATCGTAGACATAGTGCACGCCATAAGGGGAGCACTCTGCATTGGTCAGTGCTGAGCTGGCAGAGCCTGAGAAAATAATCATGCGTTTTTTCTCACGAGCAATTTTTTGCATGGCAAGCGCAGAGGCTGAGTCGGAGGACTCGATAATCATTTTCACGTCGTCCTGGTCATACCACTCGCGTGCACGAGCAGACGCGATATCGACTTTGTTCTGATAATTTGCCGAGAGGATTTCGATTGGACGACCAAGAACCTTGCCACCAAAATCCTCAGCAGCCATTTTCAGAACATTGACCATTCCAGGTCCACCCAAGGCGGAATAGGTGCCGGACATGTCGACCATCGCACCGATACGGAATGGTTTTGTATCTTGCGCGAGCGCTGCACTAGACATCAGGCCGGCACTTAACATTGCGGCGCAAATTCCAAGTGAGACCACGGATTTTTTAAAGTTCATCATTTGTTCCTCTTTGCTTTTTGAGCAGGTCGTGATTAGAGCGGTCTGGAGTTTTGTTCTGTGTAGGCGCATCTTGCCTTAAAGAGGTGACAAAAGGTTGGCTTTTGGGAGATGGAAAACCCGTATAAGGCATTTTTTCCATATCAGATAAATGTGTGCTGAGGCCGATTTATCAGGCGCGGTTGGTTCGTTTTTTTTGAAGAATTGAATTTTCATAACGTATTGTTTTTAAATGATTTTTTATTAAAAAAATATATTGCATCCAGACGTGTTCACTTTACGTTGGTGATTTAAAAATAAGTCTCCTGTTGTTTTACATTGCTCAGTTATTGGCAAACCGATTGATTTGATGTTGGCCACAGGGGGAAGTTTGTTTGTGTTTATTTATCTGATCCTAAGGAGTGACCATGAAACTCAGCAAAATTGTTAGTTATGTGTTTTTTCTGCTCGTGATGTCGTTTAACTCTCCCGCATCAGTCGCACAAACTGCAAAAGAAAATTTCACCGCTGAAAATGCAAATGAGGTTGTGGCAACCTACGACGCCGGCGGTGGGCAGTCTTTCAGGGCAGTTTTTAAATTCACAGGCACTGTCAACGGCAAGAACCAATGGCTTGCCACCTGGAAATTCAACGGTATGAATCACGCCAGCAAGTATGTTGAAAAGTCCCATGATGCCTGGTCAATCTATCTTGTGAGCGCCGACCGTGCAACCCCCGGTGACACAGCACAAATCGATTTTTTCAAACGCCAGGTGTTAGAAAAAACCGCGGATGGCAACTTCTCTGGAAAGATCAACTCGTTTAAAACGAATTGATTGTTAATGTCTAGTCAATACTAATCTTGGACCGCTCATGATCTATTTTATTAATCATTCACCCGCATGGTTGTTATTAATATTATTCGCAGTGATTTCGATTTGTGTGATGTTACTTTTCCATGGGATTGTTCGGTCCTTTTTGGACAAGTACGTACCTGGATATAAAGCCGATTTCGCTATTAATATCCATAATTCCCTCTCCACGATTCTGGCCTTGATCGTAGCATTTTCAATGGTTCAAGCCGTTGCAACGTACAAGCAGACCGAGCACATTATTCGACAGGAAGCGGTACGAATCAATAATCTGGATCGTTTACTTGTTCGCTATGGCAATCCTGAACTTGAGACGATTCGTGTCGCGTTGAGGGAGTATGCCCAGTCAATCGTAAAAGATGAGTGGCCAGCCATGGATGAGGGACATGAGAGCCCTAAAACAGAGGCGCTCTTTAAGCCCGTATCCAAGGGTGTGATAGAGATCAAACCCTCTAATCCTCGAGAAAACTCGCTCTACAGTGAAATGATCAAGCTCTCTGATTCCCTGGCGGACTCAAGAAATGACCGTCTGGATGCTGCGGAGTTTTCTATCCCAGCCATATTCTGGCTGCTGATAGTTGTTATTTTGCTTTTGAAATCTTGTCTGTCAGCCTTTGCTGAGCGTACACGCAGTGCTAATTTTGTACTCGCTGTTCAGATGGCTGCGTTCTCTTCGTTATTGTCCTTGACCTTTACGTTTGACGAACCTCTCAAAGGCGATGCAGCGATTAAACCCACAGCAATTATCGAGGTGATCGACATCATCTCTAAACGAACCAATTAATTTTTATCCTTTCGAAACCGGGAGTGTTCATGTCTGATTGGCTCTATTCACAGTCTGAGTTGGGTATTTTTATCGTTGGACTAATGGGGTCGGTCGGACTCATGTATGTCATGTCTTTTGTTTTACGAAAGTTTATGGCTGCCGGGGAAATTTCTGATCACGAGAAAGAATTCCTGATTGCAATCCAGTCAGGACTCGTTGCCTTAAGTGCTATTCTTTTGAGCTTTTCTTTGGTGCTGGTCATCACTAATTTTGATCGTGTTGACGCCAATGTTGCCTCTGAAGCTTCTCGTATCAATGATGTCGATAGGCTATTGCAGCAATATGGCGATCCTTCCCTCAAAACCGTCCGTGTACAGTTGAAAAATTACACAGCCTCTATCCTGGATGACGAGTGGCCGAAGCTTAAAACCAAAGGCGAGGGGGAGGAGACTGCGAAGCTCTTTGCACCTATTTCTGACGCGATTGGAAAAATTAACCCGACGACTATGCGTGAATCGGTTATTTATGCCGAAATTTTAAAAAAATTAAATGAGGTCATGGAATTGCGCGAGTCTCGTCTTGAGAGTGCTCATATAGGTTTGCATAGAATTTACTGGGTAGTGAATTTTGCAATTTTGCTGGGCGTATTGTTCATGTCAGCGGTCGCCTTACTGCTCAATAGATGGCTGACCGCGGTTGGGATTACCCTGGAGCTCGCAGCCTTGATTGGCCTGATGACCATTGTTTTTGTTTGCGATCAGCCTTTCAAAGGCTCTGTTTCAGTGAAACCTGACGCGATTTCCGATACCTTACAAACAATCGAGGCCCGCCAGAAATAAACTTTCAGCCAACTGTATCTATTACTATAGGTATAGTGTGGCTGATTTTTATTGATTCTGGAGACCTGCAGTGAAGCTAACGGTAGGCAATAAACTCTTTCTAAGCGTTTTATCCGTTTCGCTTTTTATTATTGCGTTGATCGTTGGTCTGGCCGGATGGAGTTTGCGTCAGGGGTTTTCAAATTACCTCAGTCAAACCGAACTAAACCGACAAGAGCCGCTCGTTACAAGATTACAAGAAATATACGCTGCGAGAGGCAATTGGGGTTTATTTACAGGATCTGAGGGTAGTTGGCAGAATTTTGTGGAGTCCATCCTGTTGCAAGAGCAACAGGAGTCAGTCCCCCGGACTCCCTCTTCAACGATGCGACCTCGCTCTGAGAGCGAAGAGCTAGAGCGCCGCCCCCCACCCAACGCATTTCAAGAATGTCGAGGCAAGTCCGCGGGAGATGCTGTGATGCACGATACGCCCGAAGGGCTTGTGCGTTCCACCTGTATCAATTCACCCGATGGGTTGGTGGCTCGCCCTGTTCGAGCAGATCAGCCAAACCATCGGCCCCCAGAGACCTCTCCCGCTCAGCCCTATGAGCCTTTGGTGCGACGCTTTATTTTGCTCGACCAACGCGGTGACCCAATAGCAGGTGTTCGACTCAGTCGCTCCGAAGAGATTCTGCGTCGACCTCTTCTGCATGAGGGCAAGCTCGTTGGTCAGTTAGGCATTGTTGTGGCAGCCTCGTCGAGCGTCATTGATCAAGCCTTCATTAATCATAGTTTGAACATGCTGCTGATCGTAGCGGGTGTTGCCTTGTTGTTATCAATCCTCGCCTCGCTATGGCTGGCGGGTAACATGAAAGCGATCTTGCGAAAGATTACGCTTGCCGCACGCAGACTCGCGTCAGGCGAGTACTCTGTTCGTGTGCAAAGCGAGCGAAGTGATGAATTTGGTGATTTGGTTCGTGACTTTAATAGATTGGCGCATGCCTTGGAGCAGCATGAAAACAATCGAAGATTATGGGTTGCTCAAACCTCGCATGAGTTGAGGACGCCAGTTTCAATCCTGCGCGCCCATATCGAAGCGCTTCTCGATGGTGTTCGATCGCCTGGTCGTCAGGAGTTTGAGGTGTTGTTGAAAGAGACACTGCGGCTGACAAAACTCATCAGTGATTTGAATGATCTCGCTCGTGCCGATTCCGGTGCACTCGCTTTTCAAAAAAAACCTGTTGACTTCACTGAGCTGATTCAAGAGATGCTCGCTTCGTTTTCCGATCGTTTTGGCAAGCAACAAATCAAGCTCTCGGCCGAGTTAAGTCCGGCGGTTTATGTTTTTGGGGATGCAAGCAGATTAAGCCAACTTTGTGCCAATATTTTTGAAAACACCTTGCGCTATACCGATCCCGGTGGACAGCTGCACATAGCACTTCGCACTCAAGCCCATGCGGTCGTTTTAGTAATGGAGGATAGCTCCCCAGGTGTGGAGACCTCAGTTCTTGCTTCCTTATTTGATCCTTTTTTCAGGACAGACCAGTCTCGCCACAGGGAAACTGGTGGCTCAGGATTGGGACTAGCGATCTGTAAATCGATTGTTAGCGCTCACGAAGGAACAATTCGCGCGGAGCACTCAACTTTAGGTGGTTTAAAACTCACGATTACCTTACCTGAGCTCGATTCCAAGCAATGAATATCAACAAAGGTCGCGTTTTAATTGTTGAAGATGAGGTGGCACTCGCAGAGGTCGTCGAGGATTACTTGCGTCGAGAGGGTTTTGAAACCTTGCATCTGACCGAAGGCAGTGAAATCTTAAAACTGATTACGGAGTCTGAATTCAAGATTATTTTGCTCGATGTGATGTTGCCTGATGTGGATGGTTTTCAGTTGTGCCGCATGATCAGAAACGTTTCAGCCATCCCAGTCATTATGATGACCGCCAGAGTCGAAGAGATTGATCGCTTGATTGGTCTTGAGCTTGGAGCGGATGATTATATTTGCAAGCCCTACAGCCCAAGAGAGGTTGTTGCGCGAGTCAAGGCTGTTTTGCGTAGATACGCTGCGGTTGATCAGGGTTTGAAGACCTCACCTAAAGTCCTGGATATTGATCGCTCAGCGTACGTGATGAGGGTGAGGGGGATGAAAATTGATTTAACCCCTTCCGAGTTCAAATTAATGGCGGCGATGGGAGAAAAACCAGGCCGTGTGTGGTCTCGCGCTCAGCTGCTCGATGTTTTCCTGGGAGAAAAAGATGTGTATGACCGAACGATCGATAGTCACATTAAAAATATCAGAAAAAAAATAGCACTCATAGACCCCGAGCTTGATTTGATTCAATCCGTGTACGGAATTGGTTACCGAGTTGAAGTCTAAACGATAGGGACCGCATCACTATGCAAGACACTGAACACCCGTTTAATAAAATCCCTACCCAGCAGCGTAGCGAAAAAGCGATTGAAAATATTTTTGAAGCCGCAAGAGCGCTGGTAGCCAAAAATGAACCGAGTCAGCTTTCCGCCAGAAATCTGGCAGAGCGTTCGGGCTATTCGGTTGGATCAATTTATCGATATTTCGAAAAAATCGATGATGTGTTTACGCATATTTTTATCTCGCGTCGCAAGCGAGTATGCATGCAGTTGGTTGAGAAAATTGAATTGTTTCCAAACACAGGCTCTGCAAGTCTCATGCTTGAAATGATTGTCGATCACTCCATGTCTTCCTGGGGTTCTCATAATTATTCAGTTATCAAATTGCTGTCACGGCATTTTTTCAAAAGAGCCAAAGAGCCAGAACAATTCAGTAAAGTGATTGACGTCCTGATTCCGTCGCTCATCGCCCTGGAGCGCAGAAACGTAACGAATACGATCAGGAAATTAAGTGAGTTTGAAGTACAGCTTTTTTTAAGGGCGATACAAGCGGCTGTCCGCAGTCCTTTTCTGGAGGGCGATCCTAAAGCCGGTAGCCCTGAGCATCGGGCAATAGTTTTTGCTATTGGTGTTGCACTTTTCATTCTGCCGCAGGCAAAGTCATAAAAAAACTCAATGGGGATAGTAGTGTTCACTTTTTATTTCTGATAAATTTCTATAAATATCTGATATATATGATGTTTTTTAATTGATTTTTAATAAAATCAGAGGTGTTCATCTAATTTCAATCTGCTGCGCTTTTAAATTTCTATTGAGATACATTGTCCACGTCGCTCTTATCTATTCTGATTTTTTAAAACCTTGCTAAGGAAGATGATGAAAAAATATCTCATGGGATTTGCAGTTATTTCTGCTGTAGCGCTTGCAGGTCACACAGGATTTGCCTGGGCGCAAACTTCACATATTGATACCTCGATTGCTAGTCTCAAAACTGCCATAGCAGAGGCGATTCAATGTGGTGGTGGCGGCAAGGACGGTGCCGGCTGCAAGGGCGCGCGCGCTGAGGCGATTGATCTGATGCGCCAGGCTCTGGCGAAACTAGAGGCTTCAAAGAAAGGTCAGTAACAGGAGCGCTTTTCTAAACGATCTTGTTTTACCTTTTCTTGCATGATCCTGAATGATCGCCTCTGGCGATCATTTTTTCTCCATAATTCACTCATATTCACTTCATAAGTGCTGCGTATCTTGGGTCTGATCTTTTAGACCTGAGGACGCCGCACCATGAATCAACTCATCCTTCGATTAATAACGCGGACACCGTTATTCATTTTTTTATTTCTGGTGACGACTACCAGAGCAGAGCAGGCTGAGCCCTTCCAGTACTTCACCTACAACATCCAAAGTACCTACGTCTGGCAGAAGCATCCGCAGTTCTCAGCTGCTTATGAAGGGCCGAGCAGTCTGTTCTCTAATCAGGAAATTGGCTACACACTGAGTGCCACAGCTTTTCTAGGTTTACGACCATGGAAAGGCACAGAGATTTTTATAGATCCTGAGGTGACGCAAGGTTTGCCTTTTTCTGGTTTGCGTGGGCTTGGTGGGATGACTAATGGTGAAGCGCAAAAAGCGGGTAGCACAGAACCCATTGCATATTGGTCACGTCGCTTTGTCAGACAAACTTTCTCCTTCGGTGGGGGTGAGATTGAACAGGAGGCTGCCTTTAATCAGTTTGCCGGGACAGTCGATAAGCGCCGACTTGTCTTAACCGCAGGTGTCTTTGCGGCGACAGATATTTTTGATCAAAACACTTACGCGCATGATCCACGAATCAATTTTCTGAATTGGTCCTTGATGGATTATGGCGCCTGGGAAATGCCCGCTGACGCACGCGGCTATACCCGAGGATTAGTGCTCGAGTACTACCATGACGACTGGGCCTTTCGTCTGGGCAGAATGCTTTTGCCTGTTGAATCTAATGGCCTGCAGTTAAACGGCAATTTTTCACAGAGCTATAGCGATAATCTTGAACTGGAACGAGGGCATACCCTGTTCGGCCAGCCCGGTCGTTTGAGGATGTTGTTGTTTCGTAGTCAGGCTGAGATGGGGTCCTGGAGTGATGCTCTGCAGTATGGGCAACTCAATGGCTTGATTCCGGATGTAGCCAATGTTCGAACAACTCAAACAAAGTCGGGTTTTGGTGTCAGTCTTGAGCAAGCCCTCAGTCAGGATCTCGGAGTGTTTGCCAGGTTTAGTAAAAACAATGGGCAAGCCGAAGCATATTCCTTTGCACAGATCGATCAGTCACTGTCGCTAGGCTTGTCAGTGAAAGGCACGCAATGGTCCCGACCTGAGGATACCCTTGGGCTGGGCCTGGCTTTGAACAGCATTTCCAGCACACATATCGATTATCTGAATGCAGGTGGACAGGGATTTTTCTGTGGCGATGGTCAGCTTACAGCACCTGGTAAAGAGCGTATTTTCGAGGCTTTCTACAGCATGAAAGTTCATAAGGCGTTATGGGCAACCCTTGACTACCAACGGGTCAATAACCCTTGCTACAACACAGAGCGCGGCCCAGTCAATGTGTATTCACTCAGATTGCATATGGAATTTTGAGTTGCTGTTAGAGGTGCCTTCACATTTCCTCCATCTTTCACTCAAATTGGCTCCATTAAATTTTCTTAAGCTGTACCTATCAACTACTGGGGAGTTTTGATTATGTTCAATGTATTGATGGGTCGTCGTTCATTTTTTCGTTTGAGTACTACAGCACTGGCAAGCTCCTTGCTAAATGCTCGGGTGAGTTCAGCTGCAACGGCAGATATGGCCATCAAAACCGAGCATGCTCAAGGCTATGTCAGGCTGTTTCCCGAGCTTGCCCCTACCAAGTTTGCTCAGGACGATTTAATCAGGCTCGCCCGCGGTGACGGAGCAGATTTAATTGGTATGTCCTCAGAACCAGAGATACTCAAGAATGCCGATGGCTCACAGGTCAGGGATGCCCAGGGGCATCTGGTGTTGACGGCCACGCCAGAAAATGAACAGGACGATGAAGAAAATTTTGGTATGGCTGCTGGCTATAGCTATGTTGGTCAATTTATTGATCATGACCTGACACTTAATCCGATTGATCATTTTGGCTCCTTGGCCAGTACAAGTTCGGCTACAAATCTTCGCACGACAGCCTTTGATCTGGATTGCATTTATGGGCGCGGTCCTGCTGATCAGCCTTATCTCTATCAGGATGATGGTCGTCGGCTCCTTCAAGGTCGTGCGCTTACACGAGCGGGTGCCTCAAGCGCTGCTCACGATCATCCACGTTTGAATGGCCGGGCGATCCTGGGTGATAAGCGTAATGATGAGAATGTTCTAGTGAGCCAGATGCATGGTGTGTTCGTTGCCTTTCATAATCGTGTTGCGAAGGATTACCCCAACGCAAGTTTTGAGCAATTGCGCAGTATCGTTACCTTGCATTATCAATGGATGATACTGACTGATTTTTTACCGAAATTACTCGAGCCAGGAGTGCTTGAGGCGTTACTGCCAGGCTTCGGTCTAGGAGGGCGCGTGGGGCGAACGCAACCCCAGCTCACGTTCGCTGCAGGTTTGAAACAAGGTCAGATCCCTGTGGAGTTCACCGATGCAGCTTATCGTTTTGGTCATTCCGTGATTCGCTCGGTATATCGCCTCAACACAGAAATGCGGGGCACCGAACAAGAGCAGTCGACAAATCCTGGATTGAGCGGGCGACGCCAGATTTTTGCAGCGTCGCATTATGCAGGTTTAAATGGTTTCAGAGAGTATCCGGCTGATTGGGCTATTGACTGGAAACTGTATTTTGAAATCGATCGAAAGCTTGACTATAAAGCGGTCGACCAGGGAGCAAAAAGGGTTCAGGCTTCTTATAAGATCGATACCTCCTTAGTCAATCCGCTCGCGTATTTGCCTGAGTTTTCTATGCCGGGCGATTCCAGTGCAATGCGCCGAGATAAAAATGGACACCCTGTCGAGCGCTCAGGCCAGCTTGCTAATCTCGCCTTGCGTAACTTATTGCGGGGCATGCAAGATCAATTACCCAGTGGCGAAGCTGTTGCCCGGGCGATGGGGATAGAGCCGATCGCAATTGCCGACCTCAAAGTAGGCCGCGCCAATGTTGATGGTCTTGAACTTAATCGTTCGATCGCCGAATACGGTGAAAGTTTTCGCACGGCAACACCCCTGTGGTTCTACATTCTGGCCGAGTCGCAGTACGTCTGGACACAAAAAGCGTTGAAATTATCCAAGGCTTCGGTCGCGCAACGCAATGCCATTGCGACACGTTTGGGCCCCGTTGGCGGTCAGCTCGTCGCGCAGACATTTATTGCGTTGATGAAAAATGACCCGAAAAGTATTTTGAACGCGAGTGAGCAATGGCGGCCTCAGTATCTGAGGAATGGGCGTTTTGATATGCCGGCACTTATTGTTGCTGCGGGGTTGGCTTGAGATTGTCAGCCCTTGTCTCTCTGTTGCGTAAAGCACGAAACAGATAGATGGTGATCAGAATATTGGCTATCAAAATGGTAAGAACCAGGAGGCTAAACCCTTTGAGAAGCGAAATAATCTCAAAGGGGATATATAGCAGACTGCCAAGTAGTGCGATTATTTCTGCCCATCTTTTGACAGACCACAGCCCAATCGCTTCGGCAAAGCGAATGCCTGAAAGAAGTGTGATCGCACTTGCCACTAGAATTAAATGCTGATCATTGGCTTGAAGCAAATGGCTGAGAACGGTTTTGATGAGCGGCTCATCAAAACCTTGACCGATTGTATGCAGCTGATTTTTTAAATTCTGAAATTCCCCAGCAAAAGCGATACGCCAAATAGCAATGCTTACGATAAGGGCACCCATCCCTCTGATCAATTTGAGCAAAGCGATCGATTTGTGTCCGATTTTTAGCGATTTAAACATCAAAATGGCAAGTTTTTTAATTGAGCACCATAGCTCGATTAGCGGCAAGTCTAGACTCTGGCGCTTAGTTCTTCAATGATTATTGTTGCTAGTTTACTTGCCATTAATAGGATAATCTTTGGTTATCTTGTTTACTCAACGTACTGACCTTTCCATGAATCCACTTAGTCAGCAGTATTTGCCCACAGGCGTTCGTTCCCGTTTTGTCCCTGATGTGAATGGTGCGACGTTTCATATTCTTGAGTCGGGTCATGAGACGCCCGGTCGTCCTTTGTTGCTTCTGATTCATGGATTTCCTGAGCTTGCATATAGTTGGCGCAAGATCATGGTGCCGCTCGCTCAGGCTGGTTATCACGTGATTGCGCCGGATGTCAGGGGTTATGGGCGCAGTTCCGGCTCGGAGGTTAAATACAACGATGATCTACGACCCTTCAGTGCCCTGAACAAGATTCACGACATGCTCGCGCTAGTCATGGCTTTGGGTTATCACAGTGTTGCCGCAGTGATTGGTCACGATCAAGGCTCGCCTCTTGCAGGCTGGTGCGCACTGACGCGCCCGGATGTTTTCAAGTCTGTGGTGATGATGAGTTCACCCTTTAGAGGTGGCCCTGAGTCCTTGCCATTCAATACGGCCAACGTCCCCGCCGAACCACCCCGGCCGCTGACTATCAATGAGGATATGGCCAAACTCAAGCCGCCGCGAAAGTATTACATGAACTACTACGCGACTGAGCCGGCTAACGAAAATATCTGGCATCCCAAACAAGGACTACACGATTTTCTGCGCGCCTACTATCATATGAAAAGCGCCGATTGGGAACAAAACAAACCCTTCCCACTTAAAGCGCTGATCGCGAGTGAGTGGGAAAAACTCCCGCGCTATTACGTCATGGATCTCGAGTGCGGGATGGCGGAGTCCGTTGCACCTGAAATGCCAACGCCAGAGCAAATCAATGCCTGTACCTGGCTGCCTGACAGTGAATTGAAAGTCTATACCGAAGAGTATGCGCGCACGGGTTTTCAGGGGGGCTTACAAGGCTATCGCAGGAATCCAGGCGATAAAGACCTGGCAGTATTTGCTGGCTGCACGATTAATGTTCCCGCCATGTTCATGGGGGGCAAGAGCGACTGGGGTGTCTACCAGACGCCTGGCGGTCTTGAGCGTGTTGAACAGAGACTCTGCTCTAATTACCAGGGTACGGTATTAGTAGACGGGGCTGGACACTGGGTCCAGCAGGAGCAACCCGAAAAAGTCAGCCAGATACTGATCGAGTTTATCAGGCGAAATGGCTAGTTTGAGTCAGGCAAGACGTAGCGGTCTGCGTCGCGGTTGCGGATCGTATGCCGCGTGCTAGGGGCCGTGCATCCAGTCGACTAGTCCATCGACCCAGTCGCTAGCCGGCAACTTGAGCTGTTGCTCAAGTGTCTGCGCGCGCTCATAAAGTTTTTCAAAATCAATCGCTGGTGCTTTTTTAAAAGCGATCGCAACAATATTGCTGTCGTGGACTTCGGTCAGCCAGGCGACGGCTTCAAAAGATTGTTCCATCGCCTCAATGTTTTTGGCGTGATCCGGCGCATCGCAAAAAAGATTCACCGTCATAATGCCCTCTGATGTCAGGCAGTCGGCGCAGCCCTGATAAAACTCCGGTGAATCCAGTGCTGGCTTTTCTGCCTGCGCATCGTACAAATCAACTTGCAGGATATCGATTGTGGAGAGATGGAGTTGATCAGAGACATAATCCATTGCATCCATAGGAAGGACTTTCAGCCGATTATTATCCTCGGGTAAAAAAAATTCCTGACGACACATAGCAATCACTTCTGGATTGAGTTCAACAGCAGAGATTTTGCTGCGTGCGAAGTGTTTATAGCAAAATTTGGTCAAGGAGCCTGCACCCAGTCCCAATTGCACAATATGGGCAGGGGATTTATCAAAGAGCACCCACATCATCATTTGCTGGATATATTCGAATTCAAGCGCAAACGGAGCGTCAAGCCGCATGCCTCCCTGAATGAAGCGTGTGCCAAAGGACAAGTTTCTTATTCCGTGCTCTGTTGAAATGCTTGGGCGATTCAATGGTGTTGACATAAATCTCAGTTATATTTCCTGAACCACTTTAAAAACAATACAAAAGAATATCACTATGACAATGAAACTATTCGAGTTGGCAGGTGCTGAGCCTGAACGCCGCTTAAGTCCATACTGCTGGGCCATTCGTATGGCACTTGCGCATAAGGGGCTGGAGGTTGAAACAATTCCCTGGCGCTTTATTGACAAAGAGGCGATTGCACCATCCGGGCAGGGCAAGGTTCCTGTCCTGGTGCATGAGGGTAAGTGGTTGTTTGAATCCTGGGATATTGCGCAATATCTTGAGCAAACTTTCCCGGATCATCCGAGTTTGTTTGGGGGCCCGCAAGGGGTTGCGCTGACTAAATACTTTGTTAATTTAGCGCCTGTCATTGCGAGTCACGCCATTAAATTGATTCTGGTTGATATCTATGACCATTTGACAGAAACAGATAAGCCTTATTTTCGTGAATCCAGAGAGCAACGTTTTGGCATGCCGCTAGAGCAAGTCGTTGCCAATCGCGAGGCCTTGCTGCAGCCTTTCAGGGATAGCCTGTTGCCCTTAAGGATGACGTTCAGGTCGCAATCTTTTTTAGGGGGTGATCAACCGCTATACGCCGATTATGCTGTGTTTGGCGTATTTCAGTGGGCGCGCTGCATCAGCCCCTTTCAATTGCTTGCCGAGGATGACCCGGTCGCGCACTGGCGCAAACGTATGCTGCAGGCTTTTAACGGTCTTGCCCAGTCGGCTCCCGGCTACGACTGAGCTGAGAAGTTTTATGGGAGCTAACCAAGGGTAATTACTATCTGAAATGACGTTTCTTTTTCTGGAATGACTGGTACTTTTTCATTTGTAGAAATTCCTTTTTACTCTTAACAAAAGGCATACGAATGAAAAAGATAATTTCAGCTTCGCTGCTAGCGCTTGGAGCACTCGCCTCAGCCACTTGTGCAATCGCGCAGGAGTTTAAACAACCCATCAAGTTTGTCGTGCCCTTCGCGCCCGGTGGGGCAACCGATGTGCTGGCCAGAATGGTCGCACCAAAAATTAGCGCCGAACTCGGTCAACCCATCATTATTGAAAACCGTGCAGGAGCGAGTGGTCAAATTGGTACGCAGTTTGTCAAAAACTCAGCACCCGATGGCTCGACTTTTCTCGTCAACACCGATAGCTCACTGACCATCTTGCCAAACATCATGGCGGAGGTGCCTTACTCTGCGGGCCGTGATTTCATGATGGTCGGAAAAATCGCAACGCTGCCCTGGGCACTGAGTGTGCCTGCCGTCAACAACATCAAAACGCTAGATCAGTTCATCGCCTATATCCAGAAAGATCCAAAGCAAGGTAATTACGCTGTGCCAACGACAGGCGGTGTGCCTGAGATGATTGGTGAGGTGATCGGTAAAAAAGCTAAAGTCGACATGACCATCCTGCCTTATGCGGGTGGGGCTGCGATTATTACCAGCGTGCTCGGTGGTCAAATTTCCTCTGGTGTCACAGGTACTCCTGAGGCACTGAATATGGAGAAAACAGGTAAAGCCGTTGTACTGGCGGTTTCAGGCGCTAAACGTTCTGCTTATTTGCCTAATGTGCCAACTTTTGAGGAATCGGGCTTGCCTGGACTGACTGCTGACAGCTGGTTTGCTATCTATGCACCGAAGGCTTTGCCAAAACCCATGGCTGAACGTTTCAACACAGCGTTGAATAATTCGCTGAAAGATCCGGAGATTCAGAAAAAGATCGCCGAAATGGCAATCGAAGTCACTCCGGCAAGCTTGGCAGAATCTGAAAAATACTATGCCGATGCTTTGGCTTACTGGGCAAACGTCTACAAAGACAAGCCAAAGGCTGCGGCAGCCAAGTAATTTGGCTTTCCTAGTCGAGTTTGACGTTCGCATCCTTGACAAGTTTTACCCAGAACTTTTCATCTTTACTTAAAAACTCTGCAAAGGCCGCCGGTGACTCTGAGACAGAAACATCGGTGCCTTCACGAGCCAGAGCAGTCTTCACATCAGGTTTTGCCATCACGGTTTGTGTCGCTTCAAAAAGTTTTTGAATGACCGTTTGTGGTGTACCGACCGGTACAAAAATTCCATACCAAAAATCCATGCTGTAGTCAGGCAGTCCGGACTCTTTCATGCCCGGAACTCCAGGGACAAGATCCGTAGGGTTTTGCCAGCTCACACCGATTGCTTTAAGGCGTCCTGCCTGCACCATAGGCAGCACGGAGGGTGGGGTGCCAAAGGTCAGCTGAGTATCTCCCGACACCACAGATTGAATCGCCATGCTGCCGCCCTTGAAAGGGATGTGCATCAGCTCGACACCCGCTTGTTGTGTAAATAAAGAGGCGGCCAGATGTGGAGCAGAGCCATTGCCTGAGGTCGCATAATTCAAGGCACCAGGTTTAGCTTTTACTTGTCTGATCAAATCTTGAATAGAGTTGATTCCTGAGGAGGTATTGACTGCAATCACCAGCGGTGAAGAGGTGACCTTTGAGACAGGGATTAAGTCCTTTGCTGTGTAATTCAGTTTTGGATTGAGTGCTGGATTGACAGAAATGCTGCTTGGACTCGCCAGCAAAATCGTATAGCCATCCGGTGCTGCTTTTGCAGCTAAGTCCGCTGCGATACTTGAGCCTGCACCAGCCCGATTTTCAACAATCACGGACTGTCCTAGCACTTTGGAGAGGGGCTCGCTGAGTACCCGTGCGACATAGTCAGCAGCTCCGGCGGGCGCAAAACCCACCAGAAAACGGATAGGTTTGCTGGGGTAGGTGGTTGTTTGAGCTGCAGTTGTGAAAGGAAAAGATGCGACGGCTAAAAAAATTGTCGCAGCAAACGTCGTATTTAATTTTGAGGTGATCTGCTTGAGCATTGTGAGAGGACTCATTGACTCAGACGGGCATGCGTAAAACAATTTTGCCGACATGCTGGTTTGATTCCATCATCGCTTTAGCCTCTGCTAATTTATCGAAGCTGAACACCTGATCGACCAGTGGTTTGATACGGCCATCGGCAATAGCAGGCAATACTTCGGTTTTGAATTCCGGCAGAAACTCGGCACGCTGGTCGGGTGTACGTTGTTTGTTGGATACCCCAAATAGTCGGAGTCTTTTTGCGTGCAGTGCCTGCAGATCAAGATCTGCGTGCAGGACACCATCCACATAACCAACCATGGCAAGTCGGCCCTCAAAGGCCATACAGCTGATGTCCTCGGCAAAGACAGTGCCGCCAACAGTATTGACAACCAAATTGACACCCACACCATCGGTGAGCTCCAGCACCTCTGCTGCAAAACCAGGTCCTCGCAGGCAGAGCGCGACATCCAGACCATGCTCTTTTAAACGCTCAAGTTTTTCTGGTGAGCCGGAAGTCCCGATGACCTTGGCTCCCATGGCTTTGGCTGTTTGCAAGGCGGCAACTCCAACCCCGGAAGACACACCATTAATCAGTAGCCATTCATCTGCTTTGAGTTTGCCCTGAATCGACAGCATGTCGTGCACAACCAGGAATGTCAGTGGAATACTTGCAGCTTGTTCAAAAGAAATTGACTCTGGTTTTTGCATGGCTTCGCGCACATCCATGCATACATATTCCGCAAAGGCCGCTCGGCAGCGTCCCATAACCTTGTCACCGATTTTGATTCCACGTGCATTGCTGCCGAGTTCTACAACGACACCCGCGCCTTCCATGCCGATCGCGTTGGCGACGCCACTTTTATGCAGACCATGACCGATGACGAATTCACCACGATTAAGGCTCGCAGCGTGTAATTGCACTAAAACCTGATCTGGCCCTGGAGTGGGGCGAGCAATTTCGCGCAATTCAAGAACGCTTTGATTTGAAACGGTTTGCATCCAGTATGACAGCATGATTTGATTCCTGACCGATTGATTGTGCGAAAGAATACAACGATAGCTTGTTTTTCAAATAAAATATCACGACGTTAAATTACTCTTAATGCGCTGTGCTTGCAGAGTTAAAAATATATAAGTTGCACTGATCATGGTGACTTCGTTTAGAGTCCGGCTTCGACTACGGCATGCCTGTGCGTGTGCTCTCTCGTTGCTGCTCTGCGCGTGTGCACCAGTCAGTCCTCCTGTGCAAACTCAGTCACCATTTATCAACCAGACAGATTTTCATATTACCGAGTTGACGGACACTGTTGCTGCGCGTCAAGCCGCCACTGAACCGTCGCGTTCGTCCGATAGTCTGTGGCAGGTGATGCGCGATGGCTTCAAACTTCCCGAAATGAACGCATCGGCTGTGCATCAGCAGGCTGTACGTTACGCTTCCGGACGCTATCATTTACAACCCACGCTGGATCGTGCCTCGTTGTATTTGTTCTATATCGTCCAGGAATTACGCACCAGAGGGATGCCGACAGAGATTGCCTTGATCCCGCTGATTGAGAGTAGCTATAGCCCGATCCAGAAAGGTTCTTTGCATCATGCCGGCATCTGGGGAATCATGCCCGGCACGGGTAAGCATCTCGGCCTGGCACAGAATGCCTTTAAAGATGAGCGCAGAGATATCATGCGCTCGACACAGGGTGCGCTTGACCTGCTGCAGGAGTTCTACACGGTATTTGGTGATTGGCAACTCGCTCTTATTGCCTACAACTGGGGGCCAGGCAATGTCACGCGTGTTGTTGCGAAAGCTAAAGCCTCAAACATCAAGCCGTCCTATGAGAATCTCGTGTTACCAAAATCGGTCAGAGACTATCTGATCTGGATCGCTGGTTATAAAGAAATCATCATGCGCCCCGAGAAATATGGCGTGAACTTGCCACCCTTGGCCTATGCACCGTATTTTGTGGTGATTGATGTCACGCGTGATATCGATATCAACGTGGTGCTTGAGCTGGCTGAAATATCCAAGCCGGATTTTATTATGCTCAATCCTTCGTTTAACAGACCAGTGATTATGAGTGCCGCAGAGCAGAAGATCCTGCTGCCTTATAGAGAGGCGGAGAATTTTCAACAGAACCTGAAAAACTACACCAAGCCGTTAACGACCTGGAAACAAGCGGGTTCGGCTGTGCCCGCAACCGGTAAAAAGAAATAAACAAATAGATTTGCACGGTGAGATTGGACTGGTCTGACTTTCGGTCGATGCTGCGGTTACTGGGCGAGTGAGCGCCTCAGTAACCGTGCCGAAAAATGGTCCTACAGAGTCTTCCTGTACGACAGCGTCATACTTCCTGTCGCGCAGGCTTCAGTAACCGCCACTGCCTTGCCCTGCAGTGGGCGTAGCAGGTGTCCAGCCTGTCAGACGGGCAACTTCGGCTTTGACAAAACTCGTCATGGCGCCACGGTCACTGACCAGCATCACCATCTGAAAGCCCTGATCAATATAGCGTTGGGTAAATTTTGAACTATTGGTATGCATGCCAGCAATCACGTTGTGCTTTTTGCAAAGTTCAAGCATGCGGTTAACGGTCGCGACATGTAGTGGCTCATCATTATCCATCACCGGTGGCAGTCCAAGTGCCAGGGCAAGGTCGGTTGGTCCAATGTAGGCGCCATCCAGACCAGGTGTCGAAATAATTTCTTCCATTTTCTCGATGCCCTCTGGTGTTTCGATCATGACGATGCAGGCCATTTCACGGTCAGCATGTTTCTGATAGTCTGGGCCGCCGTAATACATGGCACGATTCGGCCCGTTGCTGCGCATGCCTGTAGGCGGATAACGGCAGGCTGCTACAGCGCGTTCGGCCTCTTCACGATTGCTGACCATCGGTACGATGACGCCATAGGCACCCGCATCGAGTACTTTCATGATCATGGCGGGTTCGTTCCAGGGCACTCGCACGAAGGGTGTCACGTTGGTTGTTGAAATCGCTGTCAGCATCGGCACAACATCCGAATAGTCTATGCAGCCGTGCTGCATGTCGACGCATAGCCAGTCCACTCCGGTATGGGCCATGCCTTCGGCTGAAAAACAGTGAGGGATTGATAACCACGCACCGATTGCGGGTTTGCCTTCGCGCCAGAGTTTTTTGACGTTGTTCATGCGCATGCTGAATTCTCCTGAGTGATTATTTTTGATTAACGTAATGGGTAAACTAAATCTGGATATTGAAAAAATGCGATAGCGCTATTGAAAAAATAGCGTCAGGGTTTGCTCTTTAATCTGCACGTATATTGTTGCTCTTAACGAGTGCACCCCATTTTTCGATTTGACCTTGTAGAAACGCACCAAATTCTTTTGGCGTGTTTCCGACTGGTTCAACGCCTTGCGCCGCCATGCGTTTTTGAACTTCTGGCTGCTGGGTTGCCAGCTTGACGGCTTCGGAGAGTTTTTCGATGACCTCAGGCGGTGTGCCAGCCGTCACAAAAAAACCGTTCCATTCAACCACTTCAAAATCTTTATAACCAATCTCTTTCACCGTAGGTATCTCAGGCAATATTTTCATACGCTCTGCACCTGTCGTGGCTAGCGCTCTGATTTTGCCTGACTGAATATGCGCGAGACCGGTAATCGGATTGGTAAAGTAGGCAGATAGTCTGCCTGCCAGAACATCGGCCATCGCTGGCGCACCGCCCTTGTAGGGTACATGCACCCAGTCGATTCCCGCATCGCGCGCCAGCAGTTCAGCAGCCAGATGTGCTGCGCCGCCTGCCCCGTACGAGCCGTAATTTAACTTGCCCGGGTTGGCTTTGGCGTATGTGATCAGTTCTTGTACGCTTTTGAACGGCGTATCAGCCGGAACCACCAGAATAAGTGGCATATTGATCGCCTGAGAAACCGGAAGCAGGTCTTTGATCGGATCAAAGGGTAGTTTGTGCAACACTGCATTGACTACATATGGAAAGGTATCAAAAAGCATCGTATAGCCGTCTGCAGGGGATTGCAGCACGGTATTCGCAGCCAGTATGCCGCTTGCGCCAGGTTTGTTTTCCACTACTATGGGTTGTCCAAGCAGCGCGGCCATAGGTTGCGCGAGTGAGCGTGCGTTACCGTCAGCACCGCCGCCGGGCGGATAGGGCACCACCAGTCGCATTGGTTTATTAGGAAAAGCCTGTGCAAGTGCGTCAATCATTGGCAGAAGGCCAAGAAAAACGGATAGAACCAAATTTCTGAGCTGTAAAAACAAAGTTGGAACCATAGTTGTCTTATATGAACGCCTCCCGGTTTGGCAAGAAATATTTGATTTCGACAGTAA
>DAIMDD010000013.1:0-110635 GCA_036725985.1 Burkholderiaceae bacterium | reverse complement strand
GACGGGTCTAACGGCGATCAACGGTGGTGCGATCACCACCACAGGCGCGCAGACTTATAAAAGTGCGGTCACGTTAGGAATGGATGCTTCACTAACAGCCGCGGGTCTCGTTCAATTCACCAAGTCGATTGATGGCCCTTATATTTTCAAGTTGAATAATTCAGGAACAACGACATTCGCAGATAGTGTAGGAAGCAAGTCTGCGTTGGTAAGTTTGATTGTTGATGGTAATGGCAGCTTACTTTTAAATGGGAAGTCAGTCGATACAACCGGATCTCAAAAATATTCGGCCCAAATTATTTTAGGCGCTGACTTGATTTTGTCTAATACAGATGGGGCAGGGATAATTAATCTAGCTGGTCCAGTTGATGGAAATTATAAATTAACTGTTTTGAGTCCTGGGTCAACAATACTGGGGGATTCTGTTGGCGCAAATACACCTTTAACTGGAGTAACAATCAAATCAAGGGTGTTTGATGCGAAATCAATTTCACTAAGTGCTAACGGTTTATTAGCAATTACGAACACTGACAATAGTTCGATTACTGATCCTATTTTTGGCGCAGGCGTTTCAATGATAAAAGCTGGTACGGGGATATTAAGTTTGTCTGGAACGAGTAATTATTCAGGTGGTACAACCATTGCTGGGGGCACTCTGCGAGTGGTGGGTCAGGGTAATTTGGGAAGTAAGTCTGGTGCGCTCTATATTTCAACAATTGGCACTTTGGACTTACAAACGGCCCTTACAGTTGGGCGTTTGACAATGAGTGTCAATGATCCGATTATTACAACAGCTGGAAATTCGAGCCTGACAGTTCTTGGCGATGCAACTCTGGCGGGTGCAGTTAGCACGACAGGCGATCAGATTTATGCGGGACGCACTAATGTTCTTTCTAATTCGAATTTAAAATCTACAAACGGTCTGATAAGCTTTTTAACAGTTGACGGTAATAGCGCCTTGGTAGTTACAACGGGAGGTGATGTGACATTTGATGGCGCAGTTGGTGGTTCGGTTCCATTAACTAGCCTTAGTGTGACAGCTTCGAGATTGGTTGCAGATACTATTTCCCTGTCAGATAACGCGACCTTAATTGTTAACAATAACGATACGTCGAGACCATCTACGATTAATGGCACTATCTCAGGACGCGGTATGACTCTAAATAAGTATGGTCCAGGAACTTTGTTATTAAAATCACCAAATACTTATACGGGTGCAACAGACGTATTCTCAGGCGAATTGATTATTAATGGCAGGCAGAATGCTATGCCGCAGTCTTCTGCAGCAAGTGCCGATTCTATTAGTAGTTTTATCTCGCAATCTATGGGACAGATGTTGGCCGATGTTGCCAATTTAAATAGATCTGATTATTTAGTAACAATTGGACAAACGGAGATCACGGCAGACGAAGAAGATGAGTGCAGTGTGTCTGAAGTAAAGAATAAATTATGTGAAAAATAGATTGAGTATTATTTGATTAATTTTTTTCTATTCTGTTAAGTTTATTTTTAGGTATTTAATGTTGTGCATAGCGCATGCTGAAATATTAATTATCTGACTAACCACATTATAGGAGCTGATTGTAATGGGTGTTTTTACTATAATGCAGTAGTGTAGTAAGAGGGAATGGACAGAAGACATAAGTACAGCTCCAGACATTCCCCGAGGATATTTGTGTATTTGAAAAGAACTATCGTATTAGAAAAGAACCATCTAAAGATAGGCAGTTTTTATAGACGATTTTCGACTACCAGAACGCAACGGTTTCATACCCTAAATATTTTGATGCGCATAACAACTCGAGAATCGATTTTTCGAAGTCTGACCAATTTGACCAAGCGGTCGATGCCTATCAACAGGCGGCCAGGTTCAAGCAGAATAATCCTACATCACACATTAATCTTGGCGTTGCATAGGAGAGGTCGTATCAGAAGGAGATGTGATTATTGCTATTCAGACGGCAGTTGAACTGAATCCAAAGAGCGTTCAGTTTGAACCCGGATAATGTCGATGCCAAACATAATTTATCGGTGATGATGAGCAACTAATGCAACAAAAAATATCAAATATAAAAAGTAATAATAAAAAGAATACACAAAAAAATAAACGGTTCATAACGCATACTTTATTTGAAAAAAATAGTATTAGCGATCAAACGATTGCAGAGAACACCTGGCCTGCTTTCACAACCCCCGCATACTTTATTTGGACTGTTATTGCGCTGCTGTTTATTGCGGTATGGCTTTGCTATTCTGATAGTTTTAATGGTTCTTTTGTCTACGATGACCGCACGATTATTCTTGATAACCCGACAGTTTTACGGATTTGGCCATTTGGCATGTTTCAAGATTTGCCAAAAACCGCTGCCCTTTTCAACTATCACACTATATATTCACGCCCCATCACTAATTGGAGTTTTGCGCTGAATTATGCGCTGGGTGGATTTGAGGTGTTTGGTTATCATGTTTTTAACTTGACTATACACCTGCTGAGTATGCTTTTTGTTTTTGGTATTGTTCGTAGAACATTGCTGATCGAAATGTTTAAGTCGCGTTGGTCGTCATCGTCATTACTGATAGCAGCAGCGATTGCTTTATGTTGGGGATTGCACCCATTGCATACGAACGCTATTACGTATCTGACGCAGCGTCTGGAATCACTGGCTGGTTTCTTTTATCTTGCTACGCTTTACTGTCTGATTCGGAGTGACGACTCAAGGATTGCATGGGGATGGCTGGGGGCCGGAGTGATTGCAGCCTGTCTGGGTATGGGAAGTAAGGAAACCATGGTGACCGCACCGTTGATGGCGTTGCTTTATGATCGAATGTTTATGGCGGGCAGCTTTAAGCAAGCGCTACTGAAGCGCCCCTGGTTTTATACTGGTTTGTTATTTGCATGGGTGTTACTCGCGGTACTGGTCAGCAATGGTCATCAAACATCAATCGGTGTGAACGAGCGAGGTGGAAAATCCGATATCTGGTTATATGCCGTGACGCAGTTTGGAGTCATATTGCATTATTTGAAATTAACCATATGGCCTCATCCACTGATACTCGATTATTTTTGGCCTGCTGCCAAGAGCTTGAATGCGATTCTGGTACCCGGTATGGTGGTAACAATCCTGGCTGGAATTACATTGTGGGGTGTGGTTCGAAACAAGCCGTGGAGTTTTATTGGCGCATGGTTTTTTATAATTTTGTCGCCTTCATCGAGTTTTGTTCCAATAATGGACGAGTATGTCAACGAGTACCGGATGTACTTGCCATCGCTTGCGCCCTTGACGTTGATTGTCATGACAGTGTTTGCTGGAATGCAGTGGTGTAGCAAGAGGGTATGGCCAGATCTGACAGGCACGAACGCGACCGTGCGCAAGGCAGGTGTAGTGATGTTTGTTCTGGTAACTGTTTTTTGTGCGAGTATTCTGGGTTTAATGACGTATCGACGTAATCAAGACTACTCCACTGAAATCTCGATCTGGACAGATAATGTAAAAAAAGCCCCAGAAAACCCACGTGGATATCTGAGTCTTGGAAAAGCACTATCTACAGAGAGGCAGTTTTCACAGGCGATTTACGCATATCAGAAAGCAATTGCCCTATACCCTAACTATTTTGATGCGTATAACAATTTGGGAATCGATTTTTCGAAGACTGAGCAATTTGACCTAGCGGCAGGTGCCTATGAAAAGGCAGCCAAGCTCAAACCGAATGATCCTGCGACACACATTAATCTTGGCGTGGCCTTAGAGAGTGCGCATCAGAGAGGAGATGCGATTATTGCTTTTCAGAAGGCAGTTGAACTAGATCCCAAGTCGATTGACGGGCATAATAACTTAGGTGTTTTATATTTACGTGATGCTAAGTTTGACCTGGCAATACAGGAGTCCAGGTTAGTACTCAAATTAAATCCTCGCAATTTAATCGCGAGTGAGATTTTACAATTATCGTTGAATGCCGTTGCAATCAACCTTTTTAATAGAGGGGATCAGTCTGGTGCCGTGGGTGTACTGAGAGAAGTGTTGAGTTTGAATCCGGATAATGTTGATGCCAAACATAATTTAGCGGTGATGACGAGCAAATAATGCGACCAAAAACATCAAATATAAAAAGTAATACCAAGAAATATAAACAAAAAAATAAGCAGATCACAACAAATACTTTATTAGAAAAAAATAGCATGAGTGATCACACGCTTGGAGTGAACACCGAGCCTGCTTTCACAACACCCGTGTACTTTATTTGGGCTGTTATTGCGCTGCTGCTTATTGCGGTATGGCTTTGTTATTCTGATAGTTTTAATGGCCCTTTCATACAAGACGATGATACATTAACTAAAAATAACCCGAGTATATTTCGGATTTGGCCACTTGGCATGTTTCAAGATTTGCCTAAAATATCTAATTCTCTTGCTGGCCTAGCAAACTATCACACTATATATTCACGCCCCATCACTAATTGGAGTTTTGCGCTGAATTATGCGCTGGGTGGATTTGAGGTGTTTGGTTATCATGTTTTTAACTTGACTATACACCTGCTGAGTATGCTTTTTGTTTTTGGTATTGTTCGTAGAACATTGCTGATCGAAATGTTTAAGTCGCGTTGGTCGTCATCGTCATTACTGATAGCAGCAGCGATTGCTTTATGTTGGGGATTGCACCCATTGCATACGAACGCTATTACGTATCTGACGCAGCGTCTGGAATCACTGGCTGGTTTCTTTTATCTTGCTACGCTTTACTGTCTGATTCGGAGTGACGACTCAAGGATTGCATGGGGATGGCTGGGGGCCGGAGTGATTGCAGCCTGTCTGGGTATGGGAAGTAAGGAAACCATGGTGACCGCACCGTTGATGGCGTTGCTTTATGATCGAATGTTTATGGCGGGCAGCTTTAAGCAAGCGCTACTGAAGCGCCCCTGGTTTTATACTGGTTTGTTATTTGCATGGGTGTTACTCGCGGTACTGGTCAGCAATGGTCATCAAACATCAATCGGTGTGAACGAGCGAGGTGGAAAATCCGATATCTGGTTATATGCCGTGACGCAGTTTGGAGTCATATTGCATTATTTGAAATTAACCATATGGCCTCATCCACTGATACTCGATTATTTTTGGCCTGCTGCCAAGAGCTTGAATGCGATTCTGGTACCCGGTATGGTGGTAACAATCCTGGCTGGAATTACATTGTGGGGTGTGGTTCGAAACAAGCCGTGGAGTTTTATTGGCGCATGGTTTTTTATAATTTTGTCGCCTTCATCGAGTTTTGTTCCAATAATGGACGAGTATGTCAACGAGTACCGGATGTACTTGCCATCGCTTGCGCCCTTGACGTTGATTGTCATGACAGTGTTTGCTGGAATGCAGTGGTGTAGCAAGAGGGTATGGCCAGATCTGACAGGCACGAACGCGACCGTGCGCAAGGCAGGTGTAGTGATGTTTGTTCTGGTAACTGTTTTTTGTGCGAGTATTCTGGGTTTAATGACGTATCGACGTAATCAAGACTACTCCACTGAAATCTCGATCTGGACAGATAATGTAAAAAAAGCCCCAGAAAACCCACGTGGATATATGAGTCTTGGATCGGCGTATTTCACAGAGGGTCAATATACGTCAGCTATAGAGGCACACAAAAAGGCCATTGCGTTATATCCAGACTTTTTTATTGCATATTACAATTTAGGGCTTGCCGCAACAGAAGCGAAACAAACCGAGCTTGCAGTGGATGCTTATCAAAATGCAATCCGTATTCGCCCTGATTTTTTGGAAGCACATATAAATTTGGGAATTATCTATGCTGTGGCCCAGGAATTTAAAAGCGCGACACATGAATTTAAAAAAGCGTTGTCCATATCCCCCAACAACCAAAGCGCTTTGAAAAATTTACAAATTGTTTTAAATTCCGAAGCAATAAATCTTTTTAATATACAAGGTAATAAAACCGGAGCCATCGAAAAATTCAAAGAGGTTCTTTCGCTGAACCCTAACAACGAAGATGCTAAAAATAATTTGTTTATTTTAGAGGGGCATAAATTGAAATAGCTTCGGTACGACTGGCGGAAGCAGTGGGATTCGAACCCACGATACCTTTTAAGGTATGCCGGTTTAGTAGACCGGTGCCTTCAACCTCTCGGCCATGCTTCCTGTATTTCCTTTTATTTCAATTAATTAAGCCTGATGAATATAGTGCTATAAAATTGTCAAAGCTTAGTTAATATATTCAAAATGATAGTGAACATGTCTCCTCGTTCCAACACTTTCATCAAATACTGGATATACTGAAGCATTAAGAGGTAAAATATAATAAAAATAGTAGTGGTATTGGTTAACATTTTAATATAAATCTATAAGGAAAGCCATGACAAGTTCAATTATGATTGACAAGCACGTTCCAATTCCAGCCCTTCGCTCAACGCACAAATATCCTTATGATGCAATGGAAGTCGGTGATAGTTTTTTTGTTGGCAGTGCTAGCCTGGGTACAATGCGCGCATCTTGCCGAACTTATAGTGATAAGCTTAAAAGAAAATTTACTCCAAGGCAGGAGGGTGATGGAGTAAGAGTCTGGCGAGTTGAATAGTAGTATTTGTCGACTTTCTCTAAATGCTAACTGTTATAGTTTACAGAAACTTGATTTATCTGAGCAATCGAAAAACTATAGTCTTGCGGGGGGAGATATGGGATATTCTGCCTTTATCTTGGAGTTGTAACCATAGATTCCCCTTTAAGATGTAGCGGTATGTGTTAAAAAATACAATAATTATTACCGCTTAGTGAACGTTTATAGTCTGCGCCTGAACGATCAGTTAATGACCTTGCAAGATTAACAGAGGAATTACAATACCCAGCAGTGCTGGATTCCGTTGTACTACTCGATGGTAGTTATTTCCGAATTGCACCCTGGGTTGACGCACTTGTGTAGAGTCGTGATTAAGAGAGATTTACCTGCCTCCAGGCGCAATCATTTAATCGCCCGGTTTATTCGTGCAGTCAACCGTTGCACGCAATAATAAATTGTTTTCCTGAGGGTTGGCAGGGTAGAAAGAGTCTTTAACCAGACAGCCCGATACGATTTCTATCGCTTTGATCTGTCGTGCTTTTTGTTTGTCCAAGTCAGTTGAAAACACACCCCCCTGTTTTCCGCCAAACGCCTCCCATAGATTATTATTGATCAGTAATACGCTGATTTCTCGCTTATCCAGTACCACCACATTCTTTTGAACATCTCGATGATAGTAGACTGCACTGCTCTGACAACTAGCCAGCAGCCCTGCAACAACAAGCATTGACAAAAATTTCATTACCCAATCCTCGACGCTGATTAATCAGCAGTACTTTGATATACGATTCAATATTAACCCAGCACAGCCAAACAGACTGTGTCATACAACACTGACAATCCATACAATAACGAGGCACTCATCATGACAGAAGGCGTAATGCATATCCCATCCCTTAAAGGTCAGGTTTCCGAGGCAGAATGGCAGGCACGGGTAGATCTGGCAGCCTGTTACCGCTTAGTCGATATCTACGGCATGGCCGACATGATTGCAAACCATATTTCAGCACGAGTGCCCGGCGAAGAAGGTACGTACCTGATCAATCCCTACGGTATGATGTACGAAGAAATCAATGCTTCCTGCCTGCTGAAAGTTGATCACCACGGCAATATCCTGACCAAGCCTGACTTTGGTTCGCTGAATTATGGACTAAACAAAGCGGGCGCTGTAATTCATAGCGCAGTCCATCACGCGCGCCCTGATGTCGGCTGCGTGATTCATACGCATAGCTGGGCTTCGATGGCCGTGTCGTCCCTCGCATGTGGACTGTTGCCCCTGAACCAGACTGCCATGCGCTTCCTGAAGATTAGTTACCACGACTATCAGGGGGTTGTGCTTGATGAAGCCGAGCAAGAGTCTCTTGTAAAGGACCTTGGCACAAGTGAAGCCATGATCTTGCGTAACCATGGTGCACTGACTGTGGGTCGCACGATTGGGGAAGCATTCAACTGGATGCATCGACTGGAGCTGTCGTGCCGTGCGCAGATTGCCGCCATGTCATGCAATAGTCCTCTGGCGGCGGTTGCTCCGAAAGTTCTCGAAGAAACCTGGAATAACTATCAGCCTGGTACCCGTCGTCCGTATGGTGTCATGGAATGGCCGGCGCTCTTGCGAAAGCTGGATCGCTTGGATCTTTCATACAAAAACTAAAATACCCGGATTAGCAAGGATCGGGATGCTCAGGACCCGTATGTGTGCTCTCGATGCGAATATGTGCTGTCAAACCTCCTTGCCGATCCCTGTCCCAGCCTGCACCATGCGTGCCATTTTTTGATCATCTTCATTTAAAGCTTGTTGCGCCAGACCGTTTGCGACGCCTTCTTTGTCACGCGCATGGCGGTTCTGGCTAACTTTCCATTTTGCTTCTATGCGGGTGACAGTAAAGCCTACCGCCACAATGGCACTCAGCATTTTTTCAATGAATTCGGGTGGCGCATCGGCCACGCGCCAGGGTGCTGGACGCATACTTTCCATGGAATTGGTCAGGTGCTCGACCACCAGACGTTTGATCTGCTCATCCTCGGAGGCGACAAGCTTGCCGTAGACATGCACCATTGCATAGTTGTAAGTCGGTACGACCAGATGGTTTTCCTGTTTGGAGGGGTACCAGTTCGGTGTGATGTACGCGCTTGGCCCCTGAAAAATCAGCAACGACTCGGCATCAGGCGAGATTGTTTCCCATACCGGATTCATTTTCGCGACATGACCGATCAGCCTTGATCCGATCGTAATCTGACCCTCAAGTAAAAAGGGAATGTGATTCGCAACGATTTCACCCGCATGTTGAGTGACCAGTGCTGCCAAAGGAAAATTTTGGATGAGCTCGGTAATCGCAGCCGCATCGTGTTGTTCAAAATGTTTGGGGTTGTACATCGCGCACTCCGGTCGCCAATTCTGAGCAGATAAGTTTATGCCATAAGTCTGCTGAGTGGTGAGCCTGTTGGCGTGTTTAGTGCGTGACATGACTCAGCGCCCGGGGGTAAGCTACTAGTTACATGACACAGCAGAATTTTCACAAAGGGATGATTAAAAAATGCCAGACTTAAACGCTACGCCACCACTTGGTTTATTTGATGCCAGTCGTGCGATTCAGTCCGGCAAGCTCTCTGCTGCTGAGTATCTGAGCCAGTGCGCCGCGCGTGCGGACGCGCGTGAGCCGTCCTTGCATGCTTTTGTTTCGCGCAAGCCACTAGAAACATTGCTCGCAGCGTTGCACTTAGCAGAGGGACCGCTATCCGGCATACCGGTTGGGGTAAAAGATTTGGTTGCCACTAAGGATCTGCCGACGACGAATGGTTCCGCAATTTATGTCGATCAGATGCTGTCGCATGACGCACCGATTGTGACGCGTATTCGTGCCCTGGGCGGTGCGATCTTTGGCAAAACCGTGACCACCGAATTTGCCTGGCGTGGTCCGGGACCGACGGTCAATCCTTCTAATGCTTTGTATACGCCAGGTGGTTCTTCAAGTGGTTCTGCGGCAGCGGTGGGTGCTGGTATTTTGCCACTGGCACTTGGTACGCAAACAGTTGGATCGGTGATTCGTCCGGCGGCCTATTGCGGAATCGTTGGATTTAAAGCCAGCTTTGGCGCTGTTCCCCGAGAGGATGTCTTTCCCTTTGCATCTTCACTGGACCACGTTGGTTTCCTGACCCGCTCAGTGGACGATGCCGCTTTTGCTTTTAATTTATTACGCAACAAGTCTTGCGATGAGCATGACAGCATCGTGTTGCCTGCCGTTGCGATGGATGAAGAAACAGGCGTTGCGCCCAGTGCCCCGCCAAGACTCGCCATGCTTAACACGCCGTTTGATGACAGGCTGACTCAAGAGCAAAAGCAAGCAATGGCGCAGGCGATTGAAAAGCTCCGCGCATCGGGTGCGATTGTTGAAGAGTTTTCTTTGCCTGAAATTTATTGGACCGGGATCGACGCGATGTTTTGTTTGCTCGAGTCTGAAGGCGGTGCTGTGCACGATGAGCACGTCAAGCTCTTTCCGGAACGTGTGACACAACACATTACAGAGCTCGTCAGAAATGGCAAATTGCGTGGCGCGGTGGAATATTTACACGCACGTAATTTACAGAAAAAATTACGTCATGCGTTCACTTCTGCAATTGAAAAATATGATGCGGTACTCACCGTCCCTGCAACAGGCGCCGCCCCTGAGGGCCTGAGCTCAACAGGGGACCCTATTTTCTGTGCATTATGGAGTTTTCTGGGCGTACCCGCACTGACCTTGCCTATTGCAAAAAATGTGCAAGGCCTCTCACTTGGTTTGCAACTTGTCGCACCCTATAAACAGGATGCGACATTGCTGCATATCGGCAAATGGAGTGAGACGCGTCTTTAAGTTTTTAAAGCCGCTCGCTCACCGAATCACCATAGGGCGACATGATCTCGGTACAGCCCATATTCATGTCGCCGTCCCGCATGACGCCCGCGGGACAGGCAAAGGCATAGGGATAGGGATTGCGGCGTGCAATGGCCACTGGCATGACCTGACCGAGTGCTTCCATGATCTCTGCCGGGAGCGTGCGGTCAGCAATTACTTTTGCACCACCACTTACATCGATACGGGGTTGATGAAACGCTTGTTCAAGCGTTAAGCCATGATCCATGATGAAGGAACTCAGTTGCATGACGGAGCCGAGGATCTTGCGCCCACCCGAGGCGCCAATTGCAAAGAATCGACCCATATCATCCTGTCCAATCACAGGGCAGTAATTTGCCAGGCAGCGTTTGTTGGGGGCGAGCGAGTTGGGTTTGCCTGGCTCAGGATCAAACCACATGATGCCGTTATTCAGTAGTAAGCCTGTTGAGGGTGAGACGACCCGTGAGCCAAATATGGAAAGCAGGGTTTGCGTGACAGAACACATATTGCCATGTCGGTCCACTACGCTGAAGTGCGTCGTGCAGCCCGGAGCTTTGGGGGATTCGTGATCGCCCATATTTTCAAAACGCAATTTGAACGCCGCATCGAGTGCCCGGGCATAGCCGGCATAGGTTGCTGCACCGGGTATGCCTTTTGCTGGCGTGAACTCTTTCTCAAGCAATTCAAGCGCACGCGCATAGGTTGGCCCGCCGGTCAAACCCGGCGTGGCAAACACCCGACCGTCGCGATAGGAGATTGTCAGAGGATCAACCATCTCGGCCTGATAGGTGGCCAGATCTTCGAGAGATAAGCTGCCCCCCTTGGCGCGAACGTCACGCACCAGCACCTGTGCGACATCGCCTTTGTAAAAAGTTTCAGCGCCCTGGGATGCGATTTGCTCAAGTGTGCGTGCGAATGCTTTTTGATTCAGGTGACGATCATTCAGTGCTGTCCAGTCACCAGCGATCGGCCATTGGCCATCCTCAAGAAACAAGGCGGCACAATCCGGATCTTTTGCTAGGACACGTGCGTTCGCACCGATGACTAGCGAGGTGTACCAGTCGACGATTAAACCTTCGCTGGCGAGCTTTGCCGCAGGTGTGACCAACTCATGCCAGGGCATTTTTCCAAAATGTTTATGCGCCAGATCCATGCCCGATACGACACCGGGTACGGCCACCGCGGTCGCCCCCATGACGTTGCGATCCTCCACCACTGCGGGCCAGGGAAACAAGTCTGAAGATTTACCGGAGCCGCTCAAAGGATAGTCATCAGGATTGAGTTCGCGTGGTGAGCGACAGCCAAAATTAATCACGTGCGCACGCGTTTCATTTGCTCGCCACAGTACCATGGCACCCCCTGCAGCAGGGCCACTCATCCAGGGCTCAACGACCCCCAGCGCAAACGACGTCGCGATCGCTGCATCGACAGCGTCTCCCCCCGCCTCGAGTACCGCGGCGCCAACTTCGGCGGCACGCCGGTGCTGAGCGGAGACGACGCCGCCTTTTGTGACGATCACTTCTTTGCGTGTGGATTGTGAGTTGGAAAAGTTATCGATCATGAAATCTCTCGGTATGTGGGACTGAGTTGATTATTATGAGGGTGTAAGCAGCGTTGAACCGCGCAGCACATATACATCAGGCGTGTGTTTTTGCGTAGCGCACAATATCCGCATGCGTGGCGAACCAGACACCTGGCAGGCTGCGCATATGACGGATCAGCTCTTCGAGAATCCAGAGTCTTGAGCGATAGCCGATGATATGAGGATGCATGGTGAGTTGAAACAAACCACCTTCGGCAAAAGCCGCGTCAAACTCACGTTTGAAAATATCAAATACCGCGGTGGGAGCGGTGTGTGGCCGTAGCCCAGAGAATCTGTTCATATTGAAATAGACCGCATCATCGCGTATCCATTCGACGGGCAACTCAATCACTCCGGTATTCTCGCCATTAAGCATTAGCTCATAGCAGTCGACATCGGCCATTAAGGACGAGTCATATATCAGTCCGAGTTCTTTGGTGAGACGCAAGGTGTTGGGGCTGAAATCCCAGGAGGGTGTGCGCATCCCGACAGGCCGTACGCCCGTGATTTTTTCCAGCGCATCGGAGCTGCGCTGCATTAAATCGCGTTCGGCCTCGATCGGGAGAACGGAATTGCGTTCATGGATCCAGCCATGAATGCCAATCTCGTGACCCTCGGCAATAATTCGACGCTGCTCCTCAGGGTAGAGGAGCGCAGTGACGGCCGGTACAAAAAAGCTCGCAGGCACATCATTTTTAGCGAGTAAATCCAGGATGCGCGGTACGCCCTGACGGTTACCGTACTGACCTTGCGACAATTTGCCAGGGGACTCGCCACCTTCGCGTAACTCGTTAGTTTCATGATCAGAATCAAAAGAGATGGCGACTGCGCAACGCGCACCCTCGGGCCAGAGTCTTGGTTTGAGTGTGCGTCCTGCCCTGACGCGATTAACGATCCCGCGCCACTGTTCTTCAGGCCATTGCCAGGGTTCGATTTCAGAAATGGTCATTTTTTATTCTCAGTATCAGGAGTAGTCGGGCCGACTTTGCGTGCAATGTCTTGCGCAGCAGTCGCTTCTTTTGCGACAAACTGAGCGAATTCTGCGGGAGGCATCCCAACGCCCTCCAGGCCCAGGGTATCGAATTGCTTCATGACGTCAGGATCTTGAATGGCTTTGACGATATCGTTCTGTACACGGTTAACGATTGAGGCAGGCACTGCTGCAGGCATCCACAAGCCAAACCAGTTAACGACGTTAAAACCGCTGAGTCCAAGCTCTTGAAGCGTAGGGACGTCAGGCATCCCTTTCCAGCGCTTGGCTCCTGTGAGTGCGAGCACGCGCAGCTTGCCGCTCTGGACATGCTGAAGAGCGATCTGCGTGCCGACAAAAAACATGTCGATGCGTCCGGCGATGACATCGTTGGTTGCCTCGGCGACACCTTTATATGGCACAGCCAGAATGTCTGTGCCCGTCATTGTTTTCATGACTTCGGCAGGAATATGACTGGCCGTTCCCAACCCCGCGTGCGCATAATTAAGCTTGCCTGGATTTTTTTTCGCGCGAGCGATGAGTTCCTGAAAAGTTTTATCAGGCGAGTCAGCTGGGACAACGAGCGCTTGACCAAAGTTTTGTGCGACCAGTGAAACATGCGTGAAATCTTTCACTGCGTCATAGGTGACGTTGTCATTGAAAGGCGGGATGTTAGTGTGTGAGGCTGTCGTAAAGAGCCAGGTGTAGCCATCGGGTGCAAGCTTGGCAACATAGGCCGTACCCACTAAGCCGCCTGCACCCAGACGATTTTCAATAATGATGGTTTGCCCAAGCGAGGCCGTCAGTTTTGGTGCGATTGCCCGCATCAGCAAGTCTGGTGGTCCGCCGGCAGGAGAGGGAACGATCACGCGAATTGGTTTGCTCGGGTAACCCGGGTCGGTGAGCGCAGTCGTCTGCGCCATCACGTTATAGGATAGCGTCAGCGCGACCAGGGAGAATATCGTGCAATCTGACAGCCTCCGCACGAAACGATTAAACCAAGTATGTTTTTCAATGCACATAATCGAAACCCTCCAGCGGGCTTAAGAGAGTTTGACGGTGGTGTGCGCTGTAGAAGAATGAATGATGGCTTCGAGAACTGCTGCGTTACGCACCGCATCGCCGTCTGGCGTCACAATGGCCTCACGGTTGCTGATGCAGGAAGCAAAATGTTCAAGCTCTGCACGCTCAGTACTCACTGCGGGAAAGCTAGTTGTGACGGGGCGCTGCTTATTCGTGACGTTGCTGCGATCAATCATGCAGGTGGTCAGATCCCAGGTATTTAAATGCTCAACATCACCGACCTGCACCCAGCCGTTTGAACCAAACACCTGCATGCGCCACGTCTCTGCGGTTGCAATCACGGTGCCCAGATATCCGGTTGAGCCACCGGTGAAATGCAGCAGCATGGAGGTCGTGTCATCTGAGCCAAAGTCTTGAGCGATACGCAGGCTTTGTGCCGTCACCTGATCAATCGGACCCGCCAGATACATCATGGCATCTATTACATGCACGCCTCGTCCTGTCATGCCGCCAGCAGGGGATTCGTCGCCCGCATGACGCCAGTGACCTTTTGGAAATCGATAAGCGCTCGGACCGCAAAAATTACCCTCAATATGCATGACCTTGCCCAAGCGACCATCGTCGATCATGCGGCGGATTTCCTGCAGCGCAGGCTGAAAGCGCCAGTTGTAGCCGACTCCCAGCACGATGTTGTGTTCGGCTGCCGCATCGGCAGCGCGCCTGGCACTGACGCTATCGAGTCCAAGAGGTTTTTCACAGAAAACATGTTTTCCCGCTTTCGCTGCAGCAACGATCTGATCCGTATGCATTGAGTGTGGCGTTGCAAGTACGACGGCATCAATCGCTGGATCAGCGAGCAAGGCTTCGTAGCTGTCTCCCATTTTTATATTGTGAAGCTGTGCGAATTCTACAGCTTTTGCAGGCGTGCGCGTTGCCCCTGCAACAAACTGAATGCCAGTGCTCACACCTTGAACGCTTTTAACCAGATTCTGGCCCCAGTGGCCCATTCCAACGATTGCTGCCTTGATCATGATTGCTGCGCTTCCTGTAACGATTATTCTGTTAGTTGACCGGTCGATTATGAGAGAAAGAATGACTGCTGGCAACAGCGCTAACGCAGTGTCTCAAACCATTTAAGAACAGTGTGTGTGAAGCCCTCCTTGCGGGAAAGAGGGAAAAAATGCCCGCCATGATTAAAAATTTGCAGCGCTGAGCCAGGCACCGCGGCTGCCAGCTCCTCCTGCAGAAAGCTCGGGATCATCAGGTCATCGCGTGCACCGAGAATCAGGCAAGGCATTGTTAAGCGGTTAAGTTCATCTTTACGGTCAAATTTCATCAGCGCATCAATTCTTTCCTGAAGGATTTGCTGAGCGGGTGCTTCGACTGGCGCACCTGCTAGTGCTGATTCATAGATCGCCCAATTTGCATTTAGCCAGGCCGATTCATAAGAAAGAAACGCGGCGGATGATGCGTATTCCAGAGGGTTACTGCGCAACAAACCGCGTCGCAACTTGAATAGCTCTTGCATGTAGCGATTCGGGCGTGCCCATGTACCGCTTAGTACCAGCGCTGTTACGCGCTCGGGATGTGAGAGCGCCATGGTTTGTGCAATACAGCCCCCGGTTGAGTGTCCGATGACTTTCACTTTTTGTACGCCACAGGCATCGAGTACGGCAATGCAATCAGCAGCGAGCTGGTCAATCGTGCAGGCGGCCTGGCCGCGTGAACTGGCCGCTATACCGCGCTGATCGAGCGAAATGGTCTGATGTTTTGAAGCAAACGCTGCAATGCAAGGATTCCAGAAACTGGCAGTTCCACCCAGTCCACTGATACAGAGCAGCGCGTCTCCCGTTCCTTGCTCTGTGACAGCTATATTGGCGCCATCGGGCAAGGCAACTGAAAATTGCTTTGTTCCGGTATCGGGAACAGACATCGCAGTACTCCTTAAAATAAGCCTGCTTGGTTTTGGCATAAGCCAATATACTGTAGTGACCCATTCATCCATAGTGATTCATACATGACCGACGACTATCAGATCATCGTCCCGCAGTCATTTATTGCCTTGTTCGTAGAGCCAGGACGCACCAAGCCTAGCGCAAAAAAGGAGCATATTTATGAGCGCTATGATTTTTGCGAGGACCTGGCCAGCATGCTGACCGAACCCGCGGGTAACAAGTTGTGGGAATTGGGAATCACAGAGGCTGATGTGCTGGAGCGTATGCATCAGGGGCTCACGACAACCGATGTGGGAGTCAATGCCGCTGAAGCCGGTTGGGTGATACACCGGCTGGCGGAACTGATGAACTGGACTGAGCGCTAAGTGATCCGATAAGAGCGCTAAGTTATCCGGGAATTCAATTACTTTTCTTCAGTAAAAAATTTAGTCCCTGCCATGAACTGATTTGGTTTCATGAACATTGAGATAAACAGCGCACCATTCGGTGCGTGTGCGACATGGCGATTACCGCCTGGTCGCCAGACATAGTTACCTGCGGTGCAGGCACCTTGATCATCCTCAAGACTACCTTCGAGCATGTATGTTTGCTCGACGGCCGTATGAATATGATCCGGAACGACAGCGCCGGGCGCCATTTTGAACAGGATCGTGGACATGCCTGTTTCGGGATCCGTATATAGAATTTTTGTCTGTATGCCTTCGAATGGCGATGGTGCCCACGGCATCTCTGCGATGTTGACGTAACGCGCATCGAGTGCGGCAAGGCTTTCATGGGCTTTCATATTAGGGGTGCCTGCGGGCATAGTTGTTCTCCATTTTTAATTTGTTTTTAGTCAATCTACTGTGCGCGCAGACCTCCGCCTGCACTGCGTGGTGTTGAGTAGGAACTGGTCGTGCTGTCTGTGGGAGTTTCTTTTGCCGATGACGCTGATGTGTTGCCATAGGCACTGCTGTAGCCGCCATACGTGCCTGTCGCGCCGTTAGTTGACCCTGTGCTGGCTGAGCCGCCCGAGTAGCCACCATAGGTGCTTGCTGGAGAGCCTGCCGAGCTTGAAACGGATTCAGTTGAGCCGTACCCGCTGCCGGTTTCTGCTGCACCGCTACCGACTTGCCAGCCACTGCCAAAACTACCAGAGTTTGTTTTCAGGCCCTGTGCCTGCGCAGATATGCTCACCCCTAATAACAGCGTACAGGTCAGTGTGGTGAGCGATCGTATCGTACGCGTTAAGTGTGTCAAGGTCATTCTCCGGGATTGACCACAAATTCTACTCCCGTGCCCTGCATATGGATAGAACTACATACTCAGAATGATTTATGATGAAACGAAACAACTTATTTAACTATGGCGGAGACCTGACACATGGCACTGATTAACTACATTACACAAATTCAGCTCGATTTTGGTGCTGTAGCACTTGTTCAGTCTGAATGCGAACGCCTGGGTCTTGAGCGCCCGCTGATAGTGACCGACGCCGGTGTGCGCGCGGCAGGCCTGATAGAGCGTGTGCTTGCACATCTTAAAAATAAAGAGGACGTGGGTATCTATGATCAAACGCCACCCAATCCGCACGAAGCCGCTGTGCTGGACGCCCTAGCACTTTACCGCAAGGGTAACTATGATGGTTTGATCGCCGTTGGCGGTGGCTCCGCGATGGATCTTGCCAAAGCAGTCGCAGTGATGGCCACGCACGCAGGTGAGCTCAAGAGTTTCGCTGCTGTCGAGGGCGGGGTTGGACGCATTACGGCAGCTACCGCACCCGTGATCGCGATACCCACTACCTCGGGCACAGGCAGTGAAGTCGGGCGCGGTGCCATGCTGATTCTGGCTGACGGACGTAAGGTCGGTATCTTGTCGCCGTTTATTGTCCCAAAAGTTGCTATTTGTGATCCAGAGCTAACCTTTGATTTGCCGGCCATGCTGACCGCAGCTACGGGAATGGATGCAATCACACACTGTTTTGAAACATTCATGTCCCCGGCCTTGAATTTCCCCGCTGAGGGTATTGCGCTAGACGGCTTATGGCGCGGTTGGGCGCATATCGAACGCGCGACAAAAACCCCGCATGACCGCGAGGCGCGTTTGCATATGATGAGTGCCTCGACACAGGGCGCGATGGCTTTTCAAAAAGGCCTGGGTGCCGTGCACAGCCTGAGCCATGCGCTCGGGGGAATGAATCCACGCCTGCATCACGGCACCCTGAACGCGATGTTCCTGCCAGCCGTCATTACGTTCAATGCAAGTGTTGAGTCGATGCAGAAAGCTAAAAAGCTGGAGCGCCTGGCGCAGACAATCGGCGTTGCGCAGGCGAGTGAGGTGGCTCCTGCCGTGAAAGCCTTGAACCAGCGATTAGGCTTACCCTCGGGACTCGCGGCGATGGGTGTGACAGAAGACATGTTCTCCAAAGCGATTGAGTCGGCTATGAAAGATCATTGCCATTTCACGAACCCACGGATCGCAACAGCAGAAGAATACGCAGTGCTACTGCGTCAATCGATGTAAGAAAGGATGTCAGTCAGGATGTAAGTCTCGCACCCGGGGCTTACATCCTGACTGACAGGGTTTTGATGACGACAGAGTTTTAAATTACTGACTGAGCCCCAAACGCTGCTCCATCCATGACCCCATCAGATCCGCAATCTGGATGCTGTTGTTGTCCTGCATGAGCATGTGTGAGTTTCCTTTGATACCAATCTCGGGCAGCAGTAACAGCTCGGCACGACCGCCGGCCGCATTGGTTTTTGCCACAAACTCCCTGCATGCTTTCAAGCGTGGCGCCCAGCGTGGTGAAAGCTCCACATAGTCACCAAACAGCACCATGATAGGCATCTTGATGTAGGGTTTTAAATCGCCATTTGCCGCCGGGCACGCACCTGGCTCGATGGAAACGATCGCGGAGATCCCCTCGGTATTGAGGGCAGCAGTTTGGAACGGATAAATCCCCGACTGTGAGTGACTCATCAAAACAGTTTTCTTGAGTTTTTTAGAGAGCTCGGACAGGGCAACCGTTGTTGGGTTGGGCGTAGGCATTGCATTGAGCCAGTCAGGCACCATCTGCTGCCACAAACCATTTTGAGCGGCTAATGGGAATTGCATACCGTCATATGCTTGGGGAAACTCAGGCCCAAAACGGAAAATCGTCCAGGCAGACTCATGACTTGCCGCAAACACAACAGGCAATTTATCGATGGGTTCACTGCCTAGTTTCGCAGCATTCATCGCTGTGGCGTTGACCGCTGAACGACCTCGTCCTGACTGATCGATGACAAAGGTTGGATAACCGCGACGAACAAAATATTCATCCCAGCCCATCCGGCCGTCTGGCGTTGTTTCCCAGGTTTTACCTGTCAGGCAACAGCCATGGATCAACACCAGGGCAATGTCTTTCGCTGCGGGCGGAGCCTGAAATCTTGTATACATTTGGTCGACGGTAACCGTGCCTGATTTTGCATAGGCTGGTAATGTCGATAAGGTATCGGACTGGATGTCACGACCACCGATAAAAAAACTGCCTTGCTTATCAATGACTAGAGGTGCTGTGAGTGCTTTCTGGTTGAGCGCTACGTTTTTAATCGCCGGGATTGTATTTTGAGCGCTTGCTGCGGTGACCCAGAGCACGGTCAATGCGAGTGCGGTACTAATTTTCTTTGCTTGGGATACAAATTTATACATATGTGTCTCCTACTGAGTAGAAGACACACTGTACGCCAATTCATTAAGCTTTGTGCTCTGCCCGATAGCCAGCGAGACCATCGGTAATTTCTTTATGGGCGTCAGCAATATCGCCCCAGCCCAGTACCTTGACCCACTTGCCTGGCTCAAGATCTTTGTAGTGCTCGAAGAAATGCTGAATCTGTTTGAGTGTGAGCTCCGATACATCTGCCAGCGTTTTGATATGGCTGTAGAGCGGCAGGAGTTTGTCGACCGGCACGGCGAGCAGTTTTGCGTCCTCGCCACCTTCGTCGGACATCTTGAGCATCCCAAGTGCGCGGCAACGTACAACCGCACCAGGAATGATTGGGAATGGAGTCATGACCAAAACGTCTACTGGGTCACCATCACCAGCAATCGTTTGGGGAATATAGCCATAGTTGCATGGGTAGTGCATGGCTGTACCCATAAAACGATCTACAAACAGGGCACCAGATTCTTTATCGACTTCGTATTTGATCGGATCGGCGTTTGCTGAAATTTCGATGACAACGTTGAAATCATCAGGAAGGTTTTTGCCCGGTGGGACGTTTGAGAGACTCATGCTTGCTCCAAATGCTTGAAATAACTAGTGAATTCTTTGATTTTAACAAATAAACCCTTACGCACTCATGACAATTCAGTATGGGATGGTTGATAAAATGGTTTAATCACAAAAGGTGGTGTCCAGTAAATTTATCAAGTGGTTTATTTTCAATCGTTTGAATGTTATGAATAGTTTGGATAGGTTGTAGAATGAAAAATTCAATCAATGGTTCTTTAAGCAGCGAGCAGCGTTATAACGCCGTTCTTCGAGTGTTGCACTGGTTAGTATTTTTGGCTGTTGTCATGGCCGTTGTGACGATCGAGCTTCATGAAACGTATCCAAAGGGTACGCCAGGCCGTTTGTTTTTTCGCACGACGCACTTTGTTGCAGGCTTTTCGGTTCTGGTCTTGATGACAATACGATTGCTGGCGCGTAGTTTAGTCAAAGCCCCTGCTCCCGTGCCGGGCGCACCCTGGATGCAGAAAAGCGCCCATCTGATCCACTACGCTTTATATGCTTTGATGCTCGCTATGCCTATATTTGGCATCGCATCGGTATTACTGGCCGGCATACCAGTCGATATCTATGGTTTTGTGCTGGTTCCGCCCTTCGAAATGGATCGCGCGCTTTCGCTTTCACTAAAAAATATCCATGAGACGGGGGCAACGTTTGTTTATATCCTCGTCGGTTTACATGCAGCAGCTGCGCTTTGGCATCAGTTTGTGCTGAAAGACAATATTTTTAAACGTATTCTCTAGGTCACTTGTTGCCGGATGAAAACCCGGGTTTGTTAGCTGATTTTGCAACACAGCAATGTTCCTTTACAATGTCGCCTGTCTGAATGATCTGCAAGATAGTCAGTTAACAATAAATATCCTGCATGCGAGCTTCATAAGAGCGATTTTCATTCATACCCAGCCCTCTTAGCACAGTGGTAGTGCAGCGGTTTTGTAAACCGAAGGTCGGGAGTTCAAATCTCTCAGAGGGCACCACATACAAATAAAAAAGCCTGCTTATTTTTAAGCAGGCTTTTTTGTCTTGAGGCTGTGTGCGACAGGGCGGTCACGGTGTTTGAATTATTACAGCGCCTCTCACATTTGAGTGTTATAGACATTTGAGTGTTATCGCCTTCGCTCAACACTGGATGAGCCTAATCCTACGCAGGTGTTTTATTTAACGATTGTGAGCTTAGGACGCTTTGGATCCGGCTCAGTTGGTTTATCAGATGGTGCAGAGACATCTGGGGTGGCTTGCCTGGTTTGCTTTTGCTGAGGGCCTCCACCAAAGCCCGAGGTTGCCGTGTTGTTAGCGGCGCCATTTAGCTCGACCTCAAAACCCATACCTGCCCCGGTTTCGCGGGCAAAGATCGCGGTCACTGTGCCAATAGGAATATAGAGGTTTTCAGTGACGCCGCTAAAACGCGCCTGGAATTCAATAGCGTCGTTACCGATCACGAGCCGGTTGGTTGCCAGCGTCCCGATATTCAGTGTAATTTGACCATCACGGATATGGGCCGTTGGAACCATTGTGTTGGCATCGACTTGAACAGCGATCTGGGGCGTGTAGCCGTTATCCGTACACCATTCGTGCAAAGCACGAATCATGTACGGTTTGGTGGAGGTTTCAGCCATGATTTCTGATGATCCGTGTGGATAGGAATAAGCGCATCAGATTAACGGCGCATGACCTTTTCTGAAGGCGTCAGCGCTTCGATATAGGCGGGACGTGAAAAAATACGTTCGCCATATTTCTGGATCGGGGCTGCTGTTTTAGGTAACTCGATGCCGTAGTGATCAAGGCGCCACAGTAAAGGGGCCATGGCAACGTCGAGCATTGAGAACTCTTCGCCCAGCATGTATTTGTTTTTCAACAACAGAGGCGCGAGTTGTGACAGACGGTCACGAACGGCTGCACGTGCTGTATCCAGACGTTTTTCATCATGGCGAGCAGCACGGTCTTCGAGTGCTGCTACGTGAATGAATAACTCTTTCTCGAAGTTATACAAAAACAGTCGCGTGCGTGCACGCATGACTGGATCAGCGGGCATTAACTGCGGATGAGGAAAGCGCTCATCGATATATTCGTTAATGATGTTTGATTCATACAGAATCAGATCACGCTCAACTAGGATTGGCACCTGGCCGTATGGATTCATGACGGCGATGTCTTCAGGTTTGTTGTAGAGATCGATGTCGCGGATTTCAAAATCCATACCTTTTTCAAACAACACAAAGCGGCAGCGATGTGAGAAAGGGCAGGTGGTTCCGGAGTAAAGGACCATCATGATGGAAATCCGTCCTAAAAATTAACGCGAATAAAAGCGAAAGGCCAGCGTCCGCATCTGGCAGACGCTGGCCCGTAAATACTACTTACTTGACGTGCTTCCAGAAGGAAGCATTCAGGCGCCAGGCAACAACAAAGAAGAGTCCCAGGAACAGCATCACCCAGACACCAATCTGTTTGCGTGTTTGCTGGATTGGCTCTGACATCCAGGTCATGAAGGCAGTCAGGTCAGCCATGTCATTGTCATAAGCGGCAGAACGGGCAGCATCCGCGGCTTTGAACTGGTAAACCGTACTGGGATTACCGGTGTAGCCGTTGATTGGCTCAGTTTTAGACGTTGAATAGCCTGCCTCATCGTAGGAAGTGGTGACACGTTCCCAGGCTGCGTGCCCATGACCGCCTTTCTCACCAGCAGCTTCGTGCTGATGGATAGTGATTTCAGTCATTGAGCGTGGACCCTGACGCTCCCACAACACATGGGGCATACCGGCATTCGGGAAGGCGAGGTTGTTCCAGCCAGTAGGCTTGGTTGTATCGCGATAGAAGGTACGCAGATAGGTGTAGAGGTAATCAGATCCCGTCACACTCGCGCTTTGCGCTTTCGCACGCACAATGACCGAGAGGTCGGGTGGTGGAACGCCGAACCAGGCCTTGCCGTCTTTGGCGGACAAAGAGCCAACCATCAGATCACCGACTTTTTCACCTGTAAACAGCAGACTTTCTTTGATTTGCTGGTCAGTCAGGCCAATGTCTTTGAGCTTGCTGTAGCGCATCGAAGCAGCGCTATGGCAATTCAGACAGTAGTTGACGAATAGTTTTGCACCATTCTGCAAAGACGCCAGATCGTTGACACGGTCAGGCGCTTTGTCGAGCGTATATCCACCGCCTGAGGCGTTAGCCCCAGTGCATGTGATCATCAGGGCAAGAGCACAAAGCAGCTTCTTGATCATGGTCATTCCGTAATTAAAGTTTAAGCTCAATGGGCGTGGAACGTGACACGGTCAGGGACCGTCTTGAACGTACCTAAACGACTCCACACCGGCATCAGGAAAAAGAAGCCCAGGTAAATGAGCGTACCAATTTGTGATATCAGATTGAAGACGGCTGTGGGTGCCTGTGTACCGAGGTAGCCGAGTACGATAAAGTTCACAAAGAAAATACCGTACAGGACCTTGTGCCAACCGGGACGATAGCGGATTGATTTCACAGGGCTGTAATCCAGCCAGGGCAGGAAGAACAGCAGAACAACTGCGCCACCCATGGCAACCACACCCCAGAATTTTGCATCGATGAGGCGCAGCAACACTGCGACAGCAAGCAAGACGACAGGCACGATCAGTTTAACCAGACCCTTGTGGCGCAGGAACATGACGATTGCGGCTAACACGGCAGCAGCAGACAGCACCCAGGTAAAGTCATCTGTCGTTGCACGCAGCATCGAATAGAACGGTGTGAAATACCAGACTGGCGCGATGTGAAGGGGTGTAACCATCGGGTTGGCTGGAATGAAGTTGTTGAACTCCAGGAAGTAGCCACCCATTTCAGGAGCGAAGAAAATAATCGCCATGAAAATCATCAGGAAGCCAGCGACACCCAAAATATCGTGCACAGTGTAGTAAGGATGGAAAGGAATACCATCGAGCGGGCGACCGTATTTGTCTTTCTTGGCCTTGATGTCTACGCCGTCGGGGTTGTTTGAGCCAACTTCGTGCAGTGCCACGAGGTGCGCGGCAACCAGACCCAGCAGAACCAGGGGAATCGCGATGACGTGGAACGCAAAGAAGCGGTTCAGGGTCGCGTCTGACACAACATAGTCACCGCGAATCCAGATGGACAACTCGGGACCAATGAATGGGATCGCTGAAAACAGGTTCACAATCACCTGCGCACCCCAGAATGACATTTGGCCCCAGGGAAGCAGATAGCCAAAGAAAGCCTCACCCATCAGGCACAAAAAGATGCCAACGCCGAAAATCCAGACGAGTTCGCGAGGTTTGCGGTAGGAGCCGTAAATCAGCGCGCGAGTCATATGCAGGTAGACCACGATAAAGAACATCGATGCGCCAGTGGAGTGCATATAGCGGATGAACCAGCCGCCTGGAACTTCGCGCATGATGTATTCAACCGACTGGAAAGCCAGCAGCGCATCAGGTTTGTAGTGCATGACCAGGAAAATACCGGTCACGATTTGCAGTACCAGTACCAGAGTGGCTAAAGAGCCGAAAAAGTACCAGAAGTTAAAGTTCTTAGGCGCATAGTATTCAGTTATATGCGCTTTCAGGGTAGACGTCAGCGGAAAGCGGCGGTCAATCCAGCCAACTAGTCCTGTCGTTTCGACGGTTTTATCGCCAGCCATGAAATGGCTCCTTTGTTCAGTGTCGTGTTGCAGTGTGGATCAAAGGCTGTTTAGGCCTTGTTGTTCTCATCAACCCCGACAATGATGCGGGTGTCGCTTAGGTATTGGTACGGCGGTACTTCGAGATTGTCTGGAGCGGGTTTATTTTTGTACACGCGACCAGCCATGTCAAAAGTCGAACCGTGGCATGGGCAGAGGAATCCGCCATCCCAGTCATTGGGCAGGCTCGGTTGGGGCCCGGTTGCGAACTTGGGCGTGGGCGAGCAACCCAGATGGGTACAAATTCCGACTGCGACAAACATCTCGGGTTTACGTGAGCGCCAGCCATTTTTGGCATAGGGCGGTGTAAATCCAGGGCGGTTTGAATTCGGGTCGGCGAGCTCGGGGTCATTAGACGGGAGCGCGTCAAGCTGTTCTTTGGTGCGACGAATGAGCCAGACAGGTTTGCCGCGCCACTCAACGGTGCGCATTTCACCTGGGGCCATCGTGCTGACATCTACTTCTACTGGAGCACCGGCAGCACGTGCACGCTCAGAGGGCGCGAAAGTGCCGACAAACGGGACTGCAGCGGCTACGCCAACTGCACCGCCCATGGCACAGGTCGTGCCAATCCAGAAACGGCGCGAGGGGTCGGACGGCAGCGTGGGGGGAACCGCGCCTTCGTCGTCATGCACAATCGAATCCTGACTCATCTTCCTATCCTTGTTGTTGCCTAACCTAAGCTTGTTACATATTCCCTTAACCCCTTATTATAACGCTAGCCACGTGGCATATACAAAGAGGAAAAAGCAAATGAACCAAAGCAAAGGTTTTTTTAAGGAATTCCGTGAGTTTGCAGTTCGAGGCAACGTTGTTGACTTGGCTGTTGGTGTGATTGTTGGTGCGGCATTTGGCAAAATTGTCGAGTCGCTTGTCAGAGACATCGTCATGCCTGTTGTTAACTTTTTAGTCGGTGGCTCGGTTGATTTCACCAATAAATACCTGGTGTTATCTCGCCCGGCTAACTATTCCGGTCCGGAAACCTACGCAGAGCTGACGCGCGCTGGTGCAACAGTGTTTGCCTGGGGTAATTTTTTGACGATTGTGATCAATTTCGTTTTACTGGCTTTCATCATTTTCTGGATGGTCAAACTCATCAACACGGCGCGCGCGCGTATTGAGTCCGAAAAAGAAGCCCCTGCCGCACCTGAAGATGTGGCGTTGCTGCGCGAAATCCGGGATTTACTCAAAAATAAGCATTAGTTTGCAGCCCTGCTGTGTGGCGGCAGCGGGCTAGACCGGATTATCGATATCGACGAAATCGACCCGGATATTGAATATCCGGGCGATTTCTTCGCCCAGAGCCTGAACACCATAACGCTCGGTCGCGTGGTGTCCTGCGCTGATAAAACCGACCCCCGACTCGCGGGCCAGATGCACCGTTGGCTCTGAAATTTCTCCCGTAATAAAGCACTCGACGCCCGCATCAATGGCGTCGCTCAGCATGCTGTGTGCGGCCCCCGTGCACCAGCCGATCCTTTTGACCGCTCTGTGCTGATCACCGATTACAAGTGGTTTGCGCGCCAGACGCTGTTCAGTCTGAAGCGCGATCTGAGCCAGTGAGGTGGCACCTGGCATAGTGCCTAGCCAGATCAGATTTCCAGGTCCGGTAGTGATGGGCGGATTGTTTTCAGTGTCCCCGGTCTCAGACGATATACGTCGCTCTGGCAACAGGCCCAGTACACGGGCAAGCTGGGCGTTATTGCCAAGGACAGGATGGGCATCAAGAGGCAGGTGATAGGCCAGAAGATTGATATCGTGCGCAAGTAATTTTGCCAGCCGGGTTTTCCGTGTTCCCTTGATACGGGGATCCTCGCCTTTCCAGAACCAGCCGTGATGCACGAGCAGGGTATCGGCTCCCTGCTCAATGGCAGCGTCTATTAAAGCTTCGCTCGCAGTCACTCCCGCGATAATATGAGAGATCTGAGGTTTGCCTTCAACTTGCAGGCCGTTTGGGCAATAATCATTGAACGACGACGATTTAAGCGTGGCGTCGAGCCAGGCACATAGCTCGTGCGTTGAAATGTTCTGCATATATTTTTTCCGGTCAAGTGATGCGTCGAATCTGGTTGGTATTTGCCCAAACTGTCACGGTTTGTCTGGCTATTTTATTCGTGGTGGTGACTTTGCGTCCCGAGTGGTTGCGCAAACCGGCCACGACTAGTGCTACAGCCATGCAGCCAAGGCCTGTTGTGCCTGAGCCCAATACTGCGGGTTTGTCTAACTCTTATGCCCAACCGGTGGCGCGCTCGGCCCCAGCAGTGGTCAATGTTCATACAAGTAAACGCGTTGCAGTCCCCCGGATCATTATGCCGGCGGATCCCGTATTACGGCATTTTTTTGAGCAAATGCCTGGTTTTAGTCAGCAACAAAAAACAACCAACCTGGGCTCTGGTGTGCTGGTCTCCAAGCAAGGATATATCCTGACAAACTTGCATGTGATCGACGGCGCAGAGGAGATATTGGTTGCGCTCAATGATGGCCGGCAGTCACCCGCGAAGGTTGTGGGCGTTGATGCGGATACAGATCTGGCCGTGTTGCAAATCAATCTGAAAGATCTGCCAGTGATTACCTTTGCAATCAATGAGCCTCCCCGGGTGGGCGATGTCGTTCTGGCGATCGGTAACCCTTTTGGCGTTGGTCAAACCATCACCATGGGAATTGTTTCAGCGCTGAGCCGTGGGGGTCTGGGCATCAATACCTATGAAAATTTCATTCAGACCGATGCGGCGATTAATCCAGGAAACTCAGGTGGCGCGCTGATTGATGTCCAGGGGCGCCTGATTGGCATTAACACGGCCATTTACTCAAAAAGCGGGGGCTCACTGGGAATTGGTTTTGCAGTACCCGCAACCGCGGCCAAAGAGGTGCTGGAGCAGATCATCAGTCACGGCTATGTCAAGCGTGGCTGGCTTGGGATTGAACCGCAAGATATGACAGCAGATCTTGCGCGTGCCTTTGGACTTGAGCAGTCCTCGGGTGTCATCATTGCAGGCATGCTGCGTGATAGCCCTGCCTTAAAAGGCGGAATGAAAGTTGGTGATATCGTGCAGACGATGGATGGTAGTGCTATTAACAACACCAACCAGCTCTTGTCTCGTATTGCGTCGACAGCGCCTGGTCAGGTGATCGAGTTGGGGGTTTTCAGAAGCGGTAAACAGACCACGCTCAAGTTGACGTCTGGTTTGAAACCAAACAGGCCCAAATAACCAAGGCCAGACCAGTGAGTTAATCATGAAAAACCCCAAAAGCTTGGATGGGTGTCCAACTTAATGGGGTCAGAGCATTGGGTTCTCTTTTTTTAAGCTGCTGGTGTCGCAGTATCGCTGCTAGGTGCGCTGTTTGAGGCCAGGGCTGATTCTGCCTGAGCCAATAACAGCTTGCGCTCTGCTGGTCCCAGAAGATAGAAAACTTCCTGCAGTCGCGCATGCTCCTCGTCTCCCGTATAGAACCAGCTGACAGGCATTTTTAAAATCTCAGCGACGCGACACATGAGTTGATAATCAGGCGAGTGTTTGCCACGCTCGTACTGATTCATGCGGGCGCTCGCTGACATCGGATCGATGCCGGCGAGCTTGCCTAGTTTTTCCTGAGAGAGTCCTGCGCGGAGTCGAGCTTGTTTCAGACGGTGTGCGAGCACGATAGTACCTTTTAGTCCCTCTTACCAAACCATATTGGTAAGCATAGAACAGCTATAGCCATTCAGTTCAGTGAATCAGACTGTTTTATATCCATAGCGTGTTGTCAACGCAAAAAGATATACCGTAATTCAAACAACAACAAGTGATTTCTTGTAATTGATTGTAGTGAATTTTCGATTACCAAGCTCGCAACGGCTTCTAAATAGCAACATTTACAACTAAAAGTGTAGGGTTGATTTAGCCGGCAGGTTTTTCAGATTCGTTTTCCGGGGCGTCATCCGGCTTGCGCGGTTTAATGCCCCGTGAGGCCAAGATGCCGACTTCATAGAGCACACACAAGGGAACGGCGAGCATAAACTGGCTGACTACGTCTGGTGGGGTTACAACCGCAGCAATCACGAATGCGCCCACTACAACATAACCACGTGCATCTTTGAGTTTTTGCACGGAAACAATGCCCATGCGAACTAGTAGCACAACAGCAACGGGAACCTCGAAGGTAACGCCAAAAGCTAGAAACATCGTCATCACAAAGCTCAGATAGGCTTCGATATCCGGAGCAGGGGTAATGGATTGTGGCGCGAAAGAAGCAATAAAGCTGAACACGGATTTGAAAACGACAAAATAGCAAAATGCCATGCCTGCGATAAATAACAAAGAGCTCGAGACGATCAGAGGCAAAGCCAGGCGTTGCTCATGCCTGTATAGGCCAGGTGCAACAAACGCCCAGGCCTGATAGAGCACGATCGGCAGGGAGATAACAAAGGCCGCCATCATGGTGACTTTGACGGGCACCATGAACGGGGTGATCACACCCGTAGCGATCATGCGGGTGCCTTCCGGCAAGGACGCAAGCATAGGTGCTGCCAGCAGGTCATAAATAATGGAGGCGCCAGGGTAAATGAACAAGACCACAAAAACCACCAAAACCGCTACAACGGCACGCAAAAGCCTCGTCCTGAGTTCAATCAGGTGGGACATGAAGGTCTCGCCTGTTTCTTGCTGTTCTTCTGTGGTGCTCACGATTTTGATCCGGGCGTAGGTGTTGCAGCCGTTGCGGACACGCCGTCAATTTCGAGCTGGGTCGGGGGCGACGCGATGATGGTTCTATAAGGTTTGACAAGCAGCGACGAGGTTTGTTGCTCGGTTGAGGCTGCTGTAGTTGCATTGCTGGAGCCACCGATTGTCACGTAGGGCGCAACTTTATGGAAAGCTGGCTCGGCTGCTTCGGCCTGTGCGAGTGCTGAGGCAGAGTCACTTGAACTGACCGCTGGACTCGAAACTGCGCTGCCATCGCCACCTGTCGCATGAAAAGCTTCCATGGTGTCTTTTTCAATACTTTCGATAGGGTTTCTCAAGGATGCTTCGGTGTTTTGTAAAGAGGACTGGACCGATTGCGCGGCATCCTGCACCTGATCCTTGAGTTTTTTGAATTCGTCGAGCTCGACCTCGCGCTGGATGTCGGACTTGACGTCGTTGACATAGCGCTGAGCACGGCCGACAAGATGCCCGAGTGTGCGTGCGACTTTTGGAAGACGCTCGGGGCCAATGACGACAAGCGCCACGACGCCCACCACAAGTAGTTCAGTAAAGCTGACGTCAAGCATGTTGTTCAGATTGCCAAAGGAGCGTGGCCAACGACGTGTTGGCCGATAAGATTAATGGGTGCCTGATTTCTCTTTGGCTTGCACATCGATTGTTTCTGCACCTGCAACGCGTTGAGCAGGCGCTGCTTCAGGAGCCGTTTCACCTTCTTTGGCGTTAGGGTCTTTCATGCCTTCTTTGAAGCCTTTAACAGCACCGCCCAGATCTGCGCCTATGTTGCGGATTTTTTTGGTTCCAAAAATCAGTGCAACGATAACCAGAACAATTAACCAGTGCCAAATGCTGAAACTGCCCATAACGGTTCTCCGAATTAGACTGCGGCGGCCATAGATCCCTTCCAGGGACGTTTGCCACCAATAATATGAAAGTGGAGGTGTAAAACTTCTTGCCCGCCCTCATCGCCAGAATTAGCTACGATGCGAAAGCCACCTTCGGGACCAGGATTGCATCCGTTTTCCAGAGCAATCCTAGGAATATTAGACATCATTCTACCTAACCAAACGCCATCCTCGGCAGATATATCTTGCATCGATACGACATGATGCCGCGGAATAGCCAATAAATGGACTGGCGCAGCAGGATTAATGTCGTGAAAAACAACGCAATCCTCATCTTGGTGCACAACGCGGGCTGGAATTTCGCCGCGAACAATTTTGCAGAATATACAGTTTTCGCTCATGTCGATGACTTTAAGGTGTTGTGATTGAGTAGGAATCAGTCTTTTTTACGGTTGGCTTTTTCCTGCAGTCCGGAGACGCCCTCGCGTCGGGCGAGTTCAGCCAATACTTGTTCAGGGCGCAAACCATGCTCGGCGAGCGTGACCAGGCAGTGAAACCATAAGTCAGCGGTTTCCGAGATGATGCGCTCGGTTTGTTTGTCCTTGACGGCCATCACAAGCTCAGTAGCCTCTTCGCCGATTTTCTTGAGAGCCGCATCTGGGCCTTTGGAAAAAAGCTTGGCAACATAGGAGGTGGCTGGATCGCCACCACGCGCTGGCAACCTTGTTTCGAGCAGGTCTGCGACGCGTGCAAGTATCTGGTCGGAGTTCAGCCCTGAGGATAGATTCGAGGAAGTCATAAGCAAACCGGTTATTTGTAGATCAACTCAGGATCTTTCAGCACTGGATCGACACTGGTCCAGCCTGCAGTATCCCCAGACGTATCCAGTCGTCGATAAAAGCAGCTTGCGCGACCTGTGTGACAGGCAATGCCACCGAGTTGTTCGACTTTCAGGAGTATGACATCACTGTCGCAATCCAGCCTGAGTTCGAGAACCTTTTGCACATGGCCGGACTCTTCGCCTTTGCGCCAGAGGCGCTTGCGAGAACGTGACCAGAATACGGCCCGGCCAGTCTGAGCGGTTTCAGCCAGAGACTGCGCATTCATCCAGGCAACCATCAGGATTTGACCAGACTCGGCGTCTTGGGCAATAGCCGGAATCAGACCCTGCTCATCGAATTTGACGGCGTCTAGCCAGGACGGCAGGTTTACTGGGTCTGTTGCGAGGCTCATCTCAGCACATCCTGACAGCAATACCCTGTGCCGCCATAAATTCTTTTGCCTGACGCACAGTGAATTCACCATAATGAAAAATACTCGCGGCCAAGACCGCACTTGCGCCACCAAGCGTAACACCATCAGCCAGGTGCTGGAGATTGCCAACACCGCCCGAGGCTATGACTGGCACCGGTACGCCATCGGCCACGCGTCGCGTCAGCTCCAGATCAAAGCCGGACTTGGTGCCATCACGGTCCATGCTGGTCAGCAGGATTTCACCCGCGCCATACTCAGCCATTTTGATTGCCCAGGCGACAGCATCTATGCCAGTGCCTTTACGTCCACCGTGGGTAAAGACTTCCCAGCGTGGATTGTCCGGATGCGAGTCAACGCGCCGTGCATCAATGGCCACAACAATACATTGCGACCCATGGTAGTCGGAGCAAGCGCGTACCAGGTCCGGATTGGCGACAGCGGCACTATTCATGGAGACTTTGTCAGCGCCCGCGTTGAGCAGACGTTGAATATCGCTGACCTGGCGCACGCCTCCACCGACCGTTAACGGAATAAAAACCTCAGAGGCGACTTGTTCGATGATGGGCAGAATCAGGTCGCGACCATCGCTCGTCGCGGTAATATCCAGAAAAGTAAGCTCGTCGGCGCCTTGTTCGTTATAGCGCCTGGCAATCTCAACCGGATCGCCGGCATCCATCAGTTCAACAAAATTTACGCCCTTGACCACGCGGCCAGCCGTAACATCCAGGCAAGGAATAATCCGCCGGGTCAGACCGTTCACAAGAGGCGTGATGAGCTCGGCGGTCATGATTCCAGACTCATGGGTTGAGTTCGTCGGCCAGTTTTTGTGCTGCTGCGAAATCTAGTGTGCCTTCGTAAATGCTACGACCGAGAATCGCGCCCTCGATGCCTTCTTCTTCGACGGCGCAGAGGGCTTCGATATCACGCAGATCGGTCACGCCACCCGAAGCAATCACGGGGATCCTGACATGTTGCGCCAGTCGTACTGTAGCCTCGATATTGACGCCAGAGAGCATGCCGTCACGGCCAATATCGGTATAGATGATCGACTCGCAACCGTAGTCTTCGAATTTTTTCGCCAGATCGGTTACGTCGTGTTTGGTGAGTTTGCTCCAGCCATCGGTGGCGACTTTGCCATCTCTGGCATCCAGCCCAACAATGATATTGCCGGGGAACGCACCGCAGGCATCGTGCAGAAAGCCAGGATCCTTGACTGCAGCGGTGCCGATAATGACATAAGAAATTCCAAAATCGAGATAGCGCTCAATCGTGTCGAGATCGCGGATGCCTCCGCCAATCTGTACCGGGATATCATCGCCCATCGCAGCAACAATCGCTTTGATCAGAGCCTCGTTTTTAGGTTTACCGGCGACAGCACCATTCAGGTCGACCAGGTGCAGGCGTCGCGCGCCTTGATCGAGCCACTGCGTGGCGACAGCGGTCGGATCTTCGGAGAAGATCGTTGCGTCATCGAGGTCACCTTGACGCAGTCTTACACAGCGTCCGTCTTTCAAGTCAATAGCGGGGATCAGCAGCATGTCTTTTCGTGATCGGTTAAGGGATCGTTAAAGTTAAGGTTTCCAGTCTACAAAATTACGGTAGAGACGCAAACCAGGTTCGGCGCTTTTCTCTGGGTGAAACTGTACGGCAAAAATATTTCCAGCTGCAACTGCGCAAGTAAAGGGAGCACCATAGTCGCTCACCCCAACCGTTAATTGTGGCTCAGCTGGCACAGCATAGTAACTATGGACAAAATAAAAGGGTGTGGCATCAGCGATTCCGGCCCATAATGCATGCGCTCGAACCTGGCGCACAGGATTCCAGCCCATGTGCGGGACCTTGAGGTGCTCAATTGAGCTGTGCTCGCCGTTGCTGAGCGTAGCAAAAGCCGGTCCCTGAAATTTTTTTACTTCGCCTTTGAATACTGCGAGACTAGGCGTGTTGCCTTCCTCGCTTCGCTCAAACAGCATTTGCTCGCCTACGCATACGCCGAGCAGTGGTTTATTGCGCGCAGCACGCAGCACAGCTTGGCGCAGACCTGCCTCGTCGAGTGTACGGATACAGTCAGCCATGGCACCCTGACCAGGGAAGACAACACGGTCGGCCGCATCGATTTCAGAAGCGAGCTTGCACAAACGGATATCAGCCTCGGGTGCTGCGTGCCTGAGCGCGCGCTCAACCGAGTGATAATTCCCCATGCCGTAATCGACGATGGCAATAGATGTCATGGCTCAGAGCACACCTTTGGTGGAGGGCACAACGCCTTCGATGCGGGGATCGCGCTCGAGTGCCATACGCAAAGCACGACCGGTAGCTTTGAAAATGGTTTCGCACTGGTGGTGTGCGTTTACACCACGCAAGTTGTCGATGTGCATGGTGAGCAAGGCGTGATTAACCAGACCCTGAAAAAACTCAATCGTCAGGTCAACATCAAAATCACCGACCCGCGCACGTGTAAAGGGCACATGGAACTGCAGTCCTGGACGGCCTGAGAAATCAACAACGACACGGGACAAGGCCTCGTCCAGAGGAACGTAGGCGTGACCGTAGCGGCGGATGCCTGCTTTGTCGCCAACAGCCTTGGCGATCGCCATGCCAATCGTGATCCCAACGTCTTCGACGGTGTGATGCGCATCAATGTGCGTGTCGCCCTCTGCGTGAACCTCGAGATCAATCAAACCGTGTCGCGCAATCTGGTCAAGCATATGATCCAGAAAAGGCACGCCCGTATTCAAGCTCTGGCGGCCTGTGCCATCCAGATTGAGTGCTACGCGAATACGCGTCTCGTTGGTGTTACGGGTGATCTCAGCGGTACGCATGTCATGGACTCTGTGGGTCGGTATAGCGTTATTGTATTGTGCTCTGGGGTGATTACGCCGACTTTATCGGCGATCCGGTAATCGTCTGCTCACTCAGGCATTATTTTACTGGCTGCAGACGCAAACTTGCGCTTGCAGCATGCGCTTGCAGGCCTTCGCCTATTGCAAGTTCGTTTGCGATTTTTCCAAGTGTTTGCGCCCCGCTGTGCGATACGTGAATCAGGCTTGAGCGTTTCTGGAAATCATAAACCCCGAGCGGTGAGGAAAACCTTGCCGTTCGCGAAGTCGGCAGCACGTGGTTGGGTCCTGCGCAGTAGTCACCTAAAGATTCCGAGCTGTGCGGCCCCATAAATATCGCGCCGGCATGGCGAATATGACTGAGCCATTGGTCGGGATTCTCTACAGAAACCTCAAGATGCTCGGGGGCGATCTGATTGCTGATTTCGCAAGCTTCGGCGAGATCGCGCACCAGAATTAACGCACCGCGATCACGCAGACTGGTAGCGATAATTTGCTCACGTGGCATGGTCGGCATCAGTTTTTCGATCGATTGTTGCACCTCGTCGAGATAGCTCGCATCCGGACACAGCAAAATAGCTTGAGCCAATTCGTCGTGTTCGGCTTGCGAGAACAAATCCATCGCGATCCAGTCAGCCGGGGTTTTGCCATCACAAATAATCAGGATTTCACTTGGCCCGGCAATCATATCGATACCGACCGTGCCGAAAACACGGCGTTTTGCGGCAGCAACGTAGGCGTTTCCGGGCCCTACGATCTTGTCGACGGCAGGTATAGTCTGGGTGCCAAAGGCGAGTGCGCCCACGGCTTGTGCGCCACCAATGGCGAAAATCCGGTCAACGCCCGCAATAGCCGCCGCGGCCAGCACCATGGGGTTGCGCAGACCACCTGGTGTTGGTGTGACCATGATGACTTCTTTGACGCCAGCGACTTTTGCCGGGATAGCATTCATTAGCACGGAGGAGGGGTAGGCCGCCTTGCCACCGGGCACATAGAGCCCGACTCTGTCGAGGGGCGTGATCTGCTGGCCTAGCCGCGTGCCGTCAGGCTCCGTGTAAGACCAGCTTTCCTGGCGCTGGTGGGCGTGATAGCTCTTGACGCGCTCAGCCGCCGTTTCCAGCGCGCTGCGCTGAGCGGCTGGCAGACTGGCCAGGGCGCTTAGCCATTCGCTGCGGGGAATTTCAAGCGCAGCTACATCAGCGGCCTCAACATGGTCGAATTGCCGTGTGAATTGCAGTAAAGCAATATCGCCTTGAGTACGGACGTCCTGAAGAATGCGACTGCACGCGGCTTCGATCGCATCGTCTTGTTCTGCGTCGACTTTGAGCAGTTGAGTTAGCCTGGCCGAAAAGTCAGCGTCGCGGGTGTCAAGGCGGGTAAGAGTAGCCATATGATGTGCCCCTTCTTATGGAAGGGTAAAAATATTCGGGTAGACCCTAATCATGCCACAGCTGGGCGGCTAGCACGTTCAAAAGCATCCAAAATAGGCTGTAATTCTGCCTGACGCGTTTTAAGTGCAGCCCGGTTAACGACCAGCCGAGATGAAATAGGCATAATATCCTCAACGGCAATTAGATTGTTTGCTTTAAGGGTATTTCCTGTCGAGACCAGATCGACGATCGCGTCGGCCAGACCGACCAGAGGCGCTAGCTCCATTGAGCCGTAAAGCTTGATCAGATCGACATACACACCTTTTGCGGCAAAATGCGCGCGCGCAGCCTCGGTGTATTTGGTTGCCACACGCAGACGTGCACCTTGTTTGACCGCGGCGGTATAGTCAAAACCTTTTTTGACAGCGACGGACAGGCGACACTTGGCGATATTCAGGTCGATAGGCTGATAGAGACCGCCGGGATGGTTAGCCGCATGCTCAATCAGGACGTCTTTGCCTGCGATACCAAGGTCTGCCGCGCCATATTCAACATAAGTTGGCACGTCCGATGCCCGCACAATAATCAGTCGCAGGTTGGGGTCGCTTGTCTCGATAATGAGTTTGCGGGATTGTTCGGGATTTTCACGGACCTGAACCCCAGCGGCTTCGAGCAGCGGCAGGGTTTCTTCAAAAATGCGCCCCTTGGACAGGGCCATGGTCAGCGGGCGCGCACGCACGTCTGTGCTCATGAGAGTTCCTTCAGCGAGTTGCGTTCAAAAGCAAGGAAATTAAGTTGTGGTGCGTTCAATGTTTGCACCTAATTGTCGCAGTTTATGCTCCATGCGCTCATAGCCGCGATCAAGATGATAAATGCGCTCGACACTGGTTTCACCCTCGGCGGCCAGACCCGCGATCACCAGACTGGCAGAGGCGCGCAAATCAGTAGCCATGACAGTAGCGCCTGAAAGCTTAGGTACGCCACGCACAATAGCGGTATGACCATCAATATCGATATGAGCACCCAGGCGTCGCAATTCCTGCACGTGCATAAACCGGTTTTCAAAAATTGTTTCTACGATCACCGAAGTGCCATCAGCCAAGGCATTGAGCGCCATCAGTTGCGCCTGCATATCCGTTGCGAAACCCGGATATTCGATGGTGCGCATATCGACGGCTTTGGGACGCTTGGTCATGCTGGCTTGAATCCAGTCGGGACCGACAGTGATCTGGACGCCGGCTTCCTGGAGCTTGGAAATCGTCGCACCCATGGTCTGCGGCGCAGCGTCACGCAACATGATGTTGCCACCCGCAGCACCAACCGCACATAAAAAGCTGCCGGCTTCGATCCGGTCCGGGATGACGCGATGCGTGGCACCGTGCAGGCGCTCGACACCATCAATGACAATCCGGTCAGTACCGTGTCCTTTGATTTTTGCGCCCATTTTGATCAGCAGCTCAGCCAGATCAATCACCTCAGGTTCACGTGCAGCATTATCCAGGATGGTCTGACCCTCAGCGAGTACAGCCGCCATCATCAGGTTTTCAGTACCGGTCACAGTGACCATATCCGTACGCACGACTGCGCCTTTGAGGCGAGAGGCGCGCGCCACCACAAAACCATGTTCAATTTTAATATCCGCACCTAAGGCGGCCAGACCTTGAATGTGCTGATCGACAGGGCGCTGACCGATTGCGCAACCGCCCGGCAGGCTCACGCGCGCCTCGCCGAATCTGGCTAATAAGGGGCCGAGCACCAGAATCGAGGCTCGCATGGTTTTAACCAGCTCATAGGGTGCTTCAAGTGTTGTGACTTGATCCGCAGTGAGGCAAACGCTCTCGTCGCTATTGCGCACAGCCTTGACACCGAGCTGGGTCAGAAGTTTAAAAGTCGTCGCGATATCGTTAAGCTTTGGAACATTCTCAAGCGTAATGGTGTCCGCGGTCAGCAAGCTCGCGCACAATATGGGCAGGGCAGCGTTTTTCGCGCCCGAGATACTGATCTCGCCCTCAAGCTGCGTGCCGCCGATGATGCGTAACTTATCCATCAGCTCTGAGCCTTGAATTCTGCAGGCGTGAGTGTGCGCATCGAAAGCGCGTGAATTTCCTGTTTCATGCGATCACCTAAAACACCGTAGACCAGTTGATGGCGGGCGATCGGACGTTTACCGGCAAACGCTTCACTCACAATCACGGCCTCGAAATGAGAACCATCACCGGTGACTTCGAGGTGTTCGCAGGCCAGCCCTGCTGCAATATAAGCGCGGATATCTTCGGGTGTAGGCAACATATTGAGCGGCATTCCTTGAATATTTTTTAAGCGTGATAGTGAATGATTCTTAAACGTCAGCGTTGCGTATCGTTGGCAGGGACTGCTCAGGTCCGAAGCTTATAGCCACTGGCCAAAAGCCTCAAAGCGAACAAAGCCAGTGCCGCAAACACCCCGGCGACAACAGCCAGACTATGCCAGGGCGAAACATCCGCCACGCCAAAAAAGCCATAACGGAATCCATCAATTGTGTAAAAAATCGGATTCCAGTGCGTAACAAGCTGCCAGAAAGCAGGTAGGGAATGTACAGAATAAAACACGCCAGACAGAAATGTAGCAGGCATGATTAAAAAATTCTGGAACGCGGCAAGCTGGTCGAATTTTTCTGAAGTCAGACCGGCGATCAAACCCATGATAGCCATGATCCCGCAGGACAGCACAGCAAACGTAATGGCCCAGAGCGGTTCTTTAACAGGCAGTGCGACAAAATACATTGATACAAACCACACGCAGCAACCCACTGCCATGCCACGAATAATGGCCGCCAACACGTAGGCACTGAAAATCTCACGGTGCGTCATTGGCGGCAGCAGCATGAAAACCAGATTGCCCGTGACGCGGCTCTGAATTAGGGATGAGGATGGATTTGCAAAAGCGTTTTGCAACATGCTCATCATCATCAGGCCGGGAATCAGAAAGGCGGTGTAGGGCACCGAGCCATACACCTGGACGCGATCCTGAAGCACCTGCGCAAAAATGACCAGATACAACAGCGCGGTAATCACAGGCGCAGCGATGGTCTGGAAACTGACTTTCCAGAAACGCAGCAGTTCCTTGCCCAAAAGCGTGGGAAAGCCTGAGCCGGAACCAGGGCGTGCAGCGAGAATAGGGGTGTTCATACAAGGCCCTCCGATTTAGGGGCTGGCTCGTTCATAATTTGAACAAAGGCTTGCTCAAGACTGCCGCCGCCATTGGCCGCAAGCAGATTTGCAGTGGTATCCAGAGCAACGATGCGACCTCGTTTGAGCATGGCAATCCGGTTGCACAGAGTTTCGGCTTCTTCGAGATAGTGGGTGGTGAGCAAAATAGTATGGCCCGCATGGTTCAGGCGCGAAATAAACTCCCACAGGCTACGACGCAGGTCTACATCCACGCCCGCGGTTGGTTCATCCAGCACAATCACCGGTGGACGGTGAACAAGTGCTTGCGCAACCAGCACGCGCCTTTTCATGCCACCAGACAGTGCGCGCATATTCGCGTCAGCTTTCTCTGTGAGTCCAAGGTTGGCCAGGATTTCGTCTATCCAGTCATCGTTATTTCTAAAACCGAAGTATCCCGACTGGATCCTGAGCGTCTCGCGCACGGTAAAAAAGGGGTCATAGACCAACTCTTGTGGCACGACGCCCAAAGAGCGACGTGCTTGCTGGTAATCGCTGACAACATCATGCCCGCATACGCTGGCCCGGCCGCTGGAGGCGCGCGATAACCCCGCCAGTACAGAAATCAAAGTGGTTTTGCCGGCACCATTTGGGCCGAGCAATGCAAAAAACTCACCGTGATCAATGGAAAGAGAAACATCGTCGAGCGCCTGAAACCCTTCACCCTGAAGTTTCTGGAATAACGCTTTCCAGCCATTGGAGCGTGGCGGATAAATCTTGCTGATCTGTTCGATGTTAACGGCTGACATGGAGCGCGCGAGGCCTTCAGTATTGGATATAAAGGCTGGATAAACAGCCGGATTTTGTTATTTATTCTTTTGGTTCAAGGCGGCTATCAGCCCGTCGATGCCATTTTGCCCAATCTGCTGTGCAAACTGATTACGGTAGTTTTCAATGAGCCAGACATTTTCAACGTTGATATCGTATATTTTCCAGCCCTGCGCAGTTTTTTCGAGCCGGTAGTCGAGCTGCACGGGTTGGGTATTGGAGTGTTGAATCACCTGGGATTTCACAACAACATCTTTGGCATCGTCTTCGCCCCGAAAGGCGAGTGTTTTCATGCTCGTCGCGTCATCTACCCTGGTCAGCGCGCCACTATAGGTGCGGCCAAGTGTTGCGCGAAACGCCTTGACCAGAGCCGCCTGTTGCTCCGGCGTTGCCTGTTTCCAGTAACGTCCCGCTGAGAGCCGGGTAGTTTTCTCAAAGTCTACGTAAGGCAGCAAAAGCTCATCAACGATTTGATTGACTCTGACAGTATCTCCCGCACGCACACTGGTGTCCGCTTTGAGCGCGTGCAGAGCCTGATCGGCGACTTGTTGCACGAAAATATTTGCCGCTGCATTGGCATCGGGTTTGGTTTGCGCCAGCGTTTGAACACTAGCCAGGCTGCAGCACGCAGCAAATAAAACAACCAAACACTTAACAGAAAGAAAACGTTTCATCATGATTCGGGGCGGTCCTATTTCTTTGGCGCTATGCCAAGAGCTTTATCGTCTGCTGGCACATCTTCAAAGTCTTCGTAATTTGGTAGTTTTTCCGCTTCGCCTTGCGTGCCGCGCACTTGCGCCTCACGTTTTTTCAGGTAAGCGTCCCGTATAAAGCTATATGGGTCAGGCGCTGTGCGGTCAACCATATTGGTGACATCAAGCAGAGCTTCACGACGCTCAATGATTTCGAACCCATAGATAGAGTTGCGGACATCGACGTTATGAACCATTTGGCCATAGCCATACTGGTTAAAGTATAAGTCTGGAATTTTGCCCGTACCATCTCTAAGCGTTGTTCCGCCAAGGATTGGCAAGACCATATAGGGTCCGGAACTAATGCCCCAGACACCCAGGGTCACACCAAAATCATTCGAGATCCGTTTGGCGCCGTTCATACTCGCCAGATCAAAACAGCCACCAATCCCCATTGTGGAGTTCAGCAGAAAACGCCCCATCGTATTGAGCGCGTCTTCGTGGCGACCTTGAATTGAACTATTAATGAAGGACCAGACTTCGCCAAGGTTTAAAAAGATATTGTTAATACAGGAGCGAACGGGTTGTGGCGTAACGAAAGCGTAAGCTTCGGCAACAGGTTTGAGCAGTGTGCGGTCTACTGCGTCATTAAAGGCATAAACGGAACGGTTTGAAGACTCCCAGGGGTCTTGCGGATTTGGGGTGACAACGGACTGGGTGGCACAACCGGTCAGCAATAACGCTGCAAACGCACTGCTCAGTGCAATGATCGCTCGCGGTTGGAGTATCTGAAATATTTTCATGTCTGTCCGCTTAATCTTTTTGTAACGGGTTAGCCGTTGGGCTCTGGGCCGGTGTACCTTGTTTTTCGGCGGTACTGTATAAAAATTTACTGATCAGCGTCTCAAGCACGATGGCGCTTTGCGTCATGCTGATATTGCCGCCATTTTCAAGATTTTTGTCATCACCACCAGGCTCAATACCAATATATTGTTCACCGAGCAAACCAGAGGTGAGTATTTTTGCAGAGGAGTCTGTTGGAAAAGCAAAGTTTTTTTCCATTTTGAGCGTGACTACAGCTTGAAAGGTTTTGTCATCCAGCCTGATATCCGCGACGCGTCCAACCACCACGCCGGCGCTTTTAACTGGCGCTCTTACTTTCAGACCGCCGATATTGTCGAATCTGGCTGACAGGTTGTAGGTCGAAGCAAACGTAAAGGTGCTGAAATTACCCGCCCGCAGCGCAAGAAACGCCAGCGCGATTGCGCCGAGTAAAACAAATAGACCCACCCACCAGTCATTTTTTTCGTTGGACATTTTGTGGCTCCAGAATCAGTTGCTGAACATTAGTGCTGTCAGCAGAAAATCAAGTCCCAGCACAGATAAAGAACTGGTGACAACAGTACGTGTAGTCGCACGGGCGACTCCTTCGGGGGTCGGTTGTGCCTGCCATCCTTCGTAAAGGGCGATAAGCGTCACGGCGATACCAAAAACAAAACTTTTAATCACGCCATTTGCGACGTCTTTCCAAACATCAACGCTGGCTTGCATCTGGGACCAGAAGGCCCCCGTATCAATGCCGATCAGCCCTACTCCTACAGCCCAGCCGCCTAGAATACCCACCATCGAGAACACGGCTGCCAGTATCGGCATGGCGATCACTCCACCCCAGAACCGCGGCACCAACACGCGACGAATCGGGTCAACAGCCATAACCTCCATGGCTGCGAGTTGCTCGCCGGCTTTCATCAAACCGATCTCGGCGGTGAGCGAGGTGCCAGCTCGTCCTGCAAACAACAGCGCGGTGACGACCGGACCGAGCTCGCGAGTCAGTGAGAGCGCGACCAGCAGTCCAAGCGCTTCTTCCGAGCCATAACGGTTCAGGGTGTAATACCCCTGTAACCCGAGCACAAAACCGACAAATAAACCTGATACCGCGATAATCAGCAGGGAATAGTTGCCAATGAAATGCACCTGCTGTGATACGAGTCTGGGTCGTTGGAAGACGATGCCGCTTCGAGTGAGCAAAGTGAAAAAGAAGCGCGTAAAAAATCCCAATCCTGTGATTTTCAGGCGCGTTTGCTTGCCCAACTGCGTGAGTGCATGAGAGATCTGATTCATCTGAGCCCTCTTTGCAGCGCAAGCCAGGAGGTGAACGCAGGTGTTTCAGGATAGTCAAAGGCCACCGGCCCATCTGCCTGACCGTGTAAAAACTGCTGGACATAGGGGTCTGCAGAGGTGCCGAGTGTTGCGGGTGAGCCGTGGGCTTTCAGTACGCCCTGTCCGACAAGATAGACCTGGTCAGCAATTGCAAAAGATTCCGCCACATCATGGGTGATGACGACCGAGGCACAGCCTAATTTATCCGAGAGGTGGCGGATCAGTCTGGCCGTGATACCCATGGAGATCGGATCAAGCCCTGCGAAGGGTTCATCGTACAGGACTAATTCGGGCTCAAGCACAACTGCCCGTGCAAGAGCCACACGCCTGGCCATACCGCCAGAAATCTGGGAGATTTTGAGGTGTGCGGCTGCGCGAAGACCGACTGCATTAAGTTTGTCGAGCACACGTTCAAGCAGTTTGGCCGGTTTCATATGCAGATGTTCACGCAGCGGAAAGGCAACGTTTTCAAACACGTTGAGATCCGTAAACAGCGCACCCTGTTGAAACAGCACTCCCATGCGCTGACGCAAAGATTCTATTTTCGACCGATCCGCGCAAGCCAGATTTTGGCCGAAGACCTCAACCGTACCTGCCTGAGCAACCAGTTGCCCGGTCGCTGCACGTAGCAAGGTTGTCTTGCCTGAGCCTGAGCCACCCATCATAGCGACCACCTGACCACGCAGTACTTCGAGCGTAATATCTCGCAGCACAGTGAACTCCCCATAGCCTAGCGTTACGCAATCAAGGCGTAATACAGGATCACTGGGATAAAGAGGGGGCGCGAGCATGGTGAACCAAAGAGGTCTGACTATGAGCCAAAGGGCACAGGCGGCTAGAGCCGCCCCAGGAGCGTATTGTATCCCGATCTACTAAGGGTTTTGCCTGATAGGCCCCTTAATAAATCAATCTCATAGCAATTTTTATTCTGGCTTGATCCCGGCAGTTTTGATGACTTTTGCCCATTTGGCCCGCTCTGTTTCTATAAACTGGGCAAACGCTTCGGGTGACCCGCCGCGCGGCTGGCTACCTGTGTCAGCGATGGCTTTGATTACATCCGGATCCTGCAGTATTTCATTGAAAGCTTTATTGAGTTTTTCAATAATGGGGGCGGGGATTCCAGCTGGGCCGATGATGCCTTGCCAGTTATAGGACTCGAAATCGTTTACACCGGACTCTGCCATGGTCGGTACATCGGGCAGGATCGCAAGGCGTGTTTTTGAGGTGACGGCGAGCGGGCGGATTTTGCCAGCCTGAATCGAAGGCAGGGCTGAGTAACCCATTTCAAACATCATGCTCAAATGTCCAGCCATCAGATCGGTCGCTGCAGGCGAGCCGCCTTTGTAGGGAACATGGGTAATGTTCAGTCCTGCAATCTCGCGAAACATTTCACCTGAGAGGTGATGTGCGCCGCCTACTCCGGAGGAGCCAAAGGTCAGTTTGCCGGGTTCTTTTTTAGCTAGTGCGATGAGGTCAGCCAGACTCTTGACCGGCAAGCTGTTGGCTACGCTAAGCACCAGTGGAGCCTGTTCGATCAGGATGATCGGCGCGATGTCTTTGACCGAGTCATAAGGCATTTTGGCCATCATTGACGGGTTGACCGCTAAGGGAGCCATATTGCCTGAGCCAATGGTGTAGCCATCGGGGACCGCTTTTGTGATGACGGCTGTACCAATCACACCACCCGCACCGCCTTTGTTTTCAACGACAACAGGCTGCCCCAGTTTGTCTGCGAGTTTGCGTGCCAGCAAGCGCATGCGAGTATCCGCAGAACCTCCTGCAGCATAGGTCGCGATGAGCGTAATGCTTTTGGTTGGCCATTGCGGCGCGAGCTGCGCCGCAGCTTGTGACCAAGAGAGCGCCGCAGTCAGGGCGACCAAACTGATTTTCAGCAGTTGATTAAAACCTTTCATGCGAGACTCTCCTCGGTGCGCTGTTTCGGTGTTTTGATTACAGTGCGAACTGGTTAGCGTGGCAATACCGATGAACCCATCAGGAATTCATCAACAGAGCGCGCACATTGACGACCTTCACGAATTGCCCAGACTACCAGTGACTGACCGCGACGCATGTCACCCGCGGCAAACACTTTGTCGATGTTGGTTTTGTAATCATCCGTGTTGGCACGAACATTACCACGAGGATCCTGTTCAACTGCGAATGCTTTGAGGACGTGGTTGACCGGAGCAACAAAACCCATCGCCAGCAGGATCAGATCTGCTTTGATATCAAACTGCGAACCTTTGATTTCTTGCATTTTCATCTGACCGGTGGCTTCATCCTTGACCCATTCGACTTTGGCGGCGACGAGTTTTTCAACTTTACCGTTTTTGCCTTCGATGGCTTTTGTGGTGATGGCCCAGTCGCGCTCGGCACCCTCTTCGTGTGAGGAAGAGGTGCGCAATTTGGCAGGCCAGTAAGGCCAGGTTAATGCTTTGTTTTCGCTTTCGGGTGGCTTGGGCATCAGTTCGATCTGAGTAACTGATTTCGCACCATGACGGTTGCTGGTACCAACGCAGTCTGAGCCGGTATCACCACCACCGATCACCACAACATGCTTGCCTTTGGCAAGCACTTGATCGGCAAGCTTGTCGCCAGCGACAACTTTGTTTTGTGGGCGCAGGAAATCCATGGCGTACATGACGCCCTCGAGTTCACGACCCTGGACAGGCAAGTCGCGCGGTGTTTCACAACCACCGGTCAACACCACGGCGTCAAATTCCTTTTGCAGTGCTTCAGGCGTTTTAACGGTGAGACCTGCTGCGGTGGCATCGTTAGCGGCACCGATGTAATGCGAGGTTTTGAAAGTAACGCCTTCGGCCAGCATCTGTTTGATGCGGGCATCGATGAGTTGCTTTTCAAGTTTGAAGTCAGGGATGCCATAGCGCAGCAAACCACCGGCACGATCATTCTTTTCAAAGACCGTTACTTCGTGGCCAGCACGACCCAGTTGCTGTGCGCAAGCCAGACCCGCGGGGCCGGAGCCAACGATAGCGACTTTCTTGCCGGTTTTAGTGGCTGCAGGTTGAGCAACCACCCAGCCTTCAGACCAGCCTTTATCAATGATCGCGTGCTCAATTGATTTGATACCCACGGCATCGTTATTGATGTTCAATGTACAGGCTGCCTCGCAAGGCGCTGGGCAGATACGACCGGTAAACTCGGGGAAGTTGTTGGTCGAGTGCAGGACATCCAGTGCACCACGCCAGTTCTGGCGATACACCAGATCATTCCAGTCGGGAATGACGTTGTTGACAGGGCATCCGGTATTACAAAACGGAATGCCGCAATCCATACAACGGGCAGCTTGTTTGCCTGCCTGCGCATCATCAAGATGCAGAACAAATTCGCGCCAGTGCTTCAGACGGCTCGCTGGAGCCTCAGAGCCCTCTTGCAGGCGTTCGAGTTCGAGAAAACCAGTAATTTTTCCCATGATGATTCCTTAAGCAGCTTTAGGCTGTGGGTTGGCGGCGCGCCACATTTCGCCGAGCGCGCGCTTGTAATCGACAGGCATGACTTTGACAAACTTGCTACGCGCACGGTCCCAGTCGCTAACCATGTCGCGGGCACAGAAACTACCCGTGTAACGGAAATGATTTTCAACCAGACGACGCAAGATCGCTTCGTCGGTTTCACGTTCTGCGCCGCGTGTCATGCTGTGCCAGACATCGATGCCTTGCACTTTGGTTTGTTCGGCAGCGGACAGTACAGGCTCTATTTCAACCATGCTGGTGTTGCACAGGTCACGGAATTTTCCTTCCGGATCCCAGACATACGCCACACCGCCCGACATCCCTGCGGCAAAGTTACGGCCAGTGTTGCCGAGAACCACAACGGTGCCACCAGTCATGTATTCGCAGCCGTGATCACCCGTGCCCTCAACCACTGTGGCAGCACCCGAGTTACGGACTGCGAAACGTTCGCCAGCCACGCCATTGAAGTAAGCCTCGCCAGCCGTTGCACCGTACATGACGGTATTGCCGACGATAATGTGGTCCGGACCAAAACCCCGGAAATCGTTAGGTGAGCGAACGATAATGCGACCACCCGACAAACCTTTACCAACATAGTCGTTGCCTTCGCCAACCAGATCCAGTGTGATGCCGTGCACCAGGAAAGCGCCAAAGCTCTGGCCTGCTGTGCCGTTGCACTGGATATGGATGGTGTCATCCGGCAAGCCTTCGTCGCCGTATTTTGACGCGACACGACCTGAGAGCATCGCACCGATCGTGCGGTTACGGTTGCGAACCGGTGTGATGAAGGAAACCTTTTCACCGCGCTCAATCGCGGGCAAGCTGCGCTCGATCAGTGTGTGATCCAGTGCTGCTTCCAGACCGTGGTCCTGGGTTTCGATCTGGCGTCGCGAGCCTTCGGTCGTTGGCTGATAGAACACTCGGCTGAAATCCAGGCCTTCGGCTTTCCAGTGCTCGATTCCGGCACGGGTATCGACCAGATCAACACGGCCAACCAGTTCATCAAACGTGCGCATGCCGAGCTGGGCCATGATTTCGCGTACTTCCTCGGCAACAAAGAAGAAATAGTTGACGACATGCTCGGGTTTGCCCTGGAATTTTTGACGCAAAACGGGGTCTTGCGTTGCCACACCAACCGGGCAGGTATTCAGATGGCATTTACGCATCATGATGCAACCTTCCACGACCAGTGGTGCTGTTGCAAAACCGAATTCGTCGGCGCCAAGCAACGCACCGATCACGACATCACGTCCGGTCTTCATCTGGCCATCTGCCTGTACGCGGATACGACTGCGTAACTGGTTCAACACAAGTGTCTGCTGTGTTTCAGCCAGACCAAGCTCCCAGGGCGTACCTGCATGTTTGATGGAAGAGATTGGCGACGCACCTGTACCGCCGTCATGACCGGAGATCGTGACGTGGTCTGCTTTGGCTTTTGCCACACCTGCAGCGACGGTACCAACACCAAGCTCTGATACGAGCTTGACCGAGATGGAGGCACGCTCATTGACGTTTTTAAGGTCATGGATCAGCTGCGCCAAATCTTCGATGGAATAAATGTCGTGGTGGGGTGGTGGTGAAATCAGACCGACACCAGGAACTGAGCAGCGCAACTTGGCGATGTAGTCAGAGACCTTGTGGCCGGGGAGCTGGCCGCCTTCGCCGGGCTTGGCGCCCTGAGCCATTTTGATCTGGATCTGATCAGCACTCGAGAGGTATTCGGCGCTCACACCAAAACGACCTGATGCGACTTGTTTAATTTTCGAGCGCATGGAGTCGCCCGCCTGCAGGGGGACGTCGGCTGCGATACGGTCTGCACCGAGCTCGCTGGCGAGAGTGGCACCGGCTTTGATGCCACTCTTGCCAGTGCGCAACTCATTGCGATAGCGCAATTCGTCCTCGCCGCCTTCGCCGGTATTGGATTTGCCACCAATACGATTCATCGCAACTGCGAGCACCGAGTGAGCTTCGGTGGAGATCGAACCCAAGGACATCGCGCCCGTTGCAAAACGTTTGACGATCTCTTTTGCAGGTTCGACTTCATCCAGCGCGATGGCACGGGCCGGATCAAGCTTGAATTCAAACAAACCACGCAGTGTCAGGTGACGCTTGCTCTGATCGTTGATGAGCTGGGCGTACTCTTTGTAAGTGCGGTAGTTGTTGGCGCGCGTCGCATGTTGCAATTTCGCGATCGAGTCTGGCGTCCACATGTGATCTTCGCCACGGACGCGGTAAGCGTATTCGCCACCTGTCTCCAGAGCATTAGCAAGGACGGGATCGGTACTGAAGGCTGCACTGTGGGTGCGTAAGGCCTCTTCTGCGACTTCAAAAATGCCGATGCCCTCGATGGTGCTGGAGGTGCCTGAGAAATATTTATTCACAAGCGCTGCCCGCAGGCCGACGGCTTCAAAAATCTGTGCGCCGCAATAAGACATATAGGTCGAGATGCCCATTTTGGACATGACTTTATTCAGACCCTTGCCGATTGCTTTGATGTAATTTTTCACCGCTTTTTCAGGATGCTCCGACATCGCAGCCAGACTCTCGATGGCGAGGAATGGATAGATGGCTTCGGCACCGTAGCCGCCCAGCAAAGCGAAGTGATGGACTTCGCGCGCCGAACCAGTCTCGACAACCAGTCCGGTATTGGTGCGCAGGCCTTCGCGGATCAGATGCTGATGCACGGCTGAGGTGGCCAGCAGAGCGGGGATCGCAACTTGCGCGCCATCTACATGACGATCGCTTAGGATCAACACGTTGTAGCCGCTGTTGACTGCATCGACTGCGTTGGCGCACAGAGCAGCCAGGCGTGCTTCGATACCATCAGGTCCCCAGGCGGCAGGGTAGGTGATGTCGAGCTCAAAGCTGCGGAATTTCTCACCCGTAACCTGGGCGATGCCGCGCAGGCGCTCCATATCGTCAGAATCCAGCACTGGCTGGGTGATTTCCAGACGCAGTGGTGGATTGACGTTATTGATATCAAGCAAGTTTGGCTTGGGCCCGATAAAGGAAACAAGAGACATCACCATTTGTTCGCGAATCGGATCAATCGGAGGATTGGTCACCTGTGCAAACAACTGGCGGAAATAGTTGTAGAAAGGCTTTGAGCGATCCGACAAAATGGCGAGTGGCGCATCGTTACCCATCGAGCCGATGGCCTCTTCGCCGCTTGAGGCCATGACCTCCAGAACAAATTTATAGTCTTCCTGGGTCCAGCCAAATGCCTGCTGGCGATCGAGCAGGGTAGCTGTCGGTTTCGCAGCAGCAATTTGCGGTACTGGCAAGGAGTCAAGCTTGACGCGCAGGCGATCGATCCACTGACGATAAGGACGTGAGTTGGCAAGCTGGGCTTTGATTTCTGCATCATCGATGATGCGACCTTGTTCGAGGTCGATCAGGAACATTTTGCCAGGCTGCAAACGCCATTTTTTGACAATGCGATTTTCCGGGATCGGCAGGGTGCCTGCCTCAGACGCCATGATGACCATGTCGTCATCGGTGATCAGGTAACGTGCTGGGCGCAGACCGTTGCGATCAAGTGTGGCACCGATCTGTCGGCCATCGGTAAAAGCAACGGCAGCAGGACCATCCCAGGGCTCCATCATTGCTGCGTGATATTCATAAAACGCGCGACGGCTGGCGTCCATGTGGGTATGCTGCTCCCAGGCTTCAGGGATCATCATCATCATGGCATGCGCGAGCGAGTAGCCCGACATCACCAGCAGCTCTAGACAGTTATCAAAGGTTGCAGTATCTGACTGGCCTTCGTAGACAATCGGATAAAGTTTTTGCAGGTCTTCACCAAGCACGGCTGACTGCATCATGCCTTCGCGGGCGCGTAACCAGTTGAAGTTGCCCTTGACGGTATTGATCTCGCCGTTGTGCGCAATCATGCGATAGGGGTGGGCGAGTGGCCATGCCGGGAAGGTATTGGTTGAAAAACGCTGGTGCACCAGCGCAACGGCTGAAACAGTGCGTGGATCAGCGAGATCTTTGTAATAACGACCAACCTGATCGGCGAGCAACAGACCTTTGTAGACCACCGTACGCACAGACGCGGAGGGTACGAAATATTCTTTGCCATGCGCCAAGCCCATTGCCTGAATGGCGTGGCTCGCTGCTTTGCGAATCACATACAGTTTGCGCTCAAGCGCATCGGGCACCATGACGTCTGCGCCACGGCCGATGAATAGCTGGCGGATGACTGGCTCACAGGCGCGTACAGCGGGAGACATTGGCATCTCAGTGTCAACCGGTACGTCACGCCAGCCAAGCACCACCTGACCTTCGGCGCGAACCGCGCGCTCAAGCTCCTGCTCACAGGCTAGTCGCGAAGCGATTTCTTTTGGCAGGAAAACCATCGCAACGCCATACTCGCCTGGTGCGGGTAGTGTGACATTTTGTTTTGCCAGGTCTTCGCGGTAATAAGCGTCAGGGATCTGAATCAGAATACCTGCGCCGTCGCCCATCAGCTTATCTGCGCCGACTGCGCCGCGGTGATCGAGATTTTCGAGAATCTTCAGACCTTGCTCAACGATCGAGTGGCTCTTGTTGCCTTTGATGTGCGCGACAAAACCAACACCGCACGCATCATGTTCATTTGCGGGTGAATAAAGGCCTTGGGCGGCTGGCAGCCCCACCGTTGGCGCCTGGGCAGAGGCCTTGGGTTTGGCTGGGAAAAAATTCAATGGATGTGTTGACATGTCGTGCTCCAGAGACACCGCTGCTATGTTGCAGTGCGAGGACGAGACAATACTCGGGAAAACACGGATACGCAAGTAAATAAAATAGGGTGCGTCCCTATTTATTTTTGCTTCATGGCGGTGCTGAATTAAATAGGGACACATCATCGGTGCGCTATTGTGGTGCTGGTTCTGGGACGACCGCGCTTAGCCGGCCTGACTCTACGGCTAGAAAGAGGTGAAATCTCATTTAAAAACGACTCACCACCCAGAGGCCATTGACCGCGCAAGGCATTTTCGATTGTTGTGTCCGCAGCATTTGAATTTCCCTCCTGCAGACGTTTTCGATAAATCGCCTGTCGATCAAAAGGCGTGTTTCCGCATGCCCAGTAGTCCAGATGATCCGAGAGCCATACTGGTATCAGGCCGTCAGCACCCGTGTGGGCGCAGACAGAACTCCAGTGCCAGCGCTCAGGGTCTGTGATGTATTGTTCTCTTATTGACTGGCGCTCGAGCCAAAGCAGAGCAGGCAGAACCCACACACCAGGCTCCAGCAAAGTCGAGCGATAGCGACCAGCAAATACGGCACCTGTCCTGAGCGAGGCTGCCAGATGGCGGCCGAGCGATTGAATCAGTTTGGAAATCCCCTGAGAGTCTTTAGGGGTCGCCAATAATAAAATAGCCTTAGGTGTCAGGGACCAGCCATGCAGGGCAACCTGGTACTGCACAGTCGCCTCACCCAGCCAGTTGACGATGCGCGGCAGGATGGGGTTGGTCAGGTCAAAGGGGGAGAGCGTCGAACTATCTGCGAACTCAGCGCTGACAAGCTGCACGGCCCCGGGAGCGTAGAGTCTGGGCAAACGAGCCATATTCCAGCCTGTTTCTGTCAGTTAAGGCTTGCGCAAACGATAAAACAGGTTTGGTTCACTGACGATGTAGATATTGCCGGCATCATCTGTTGCAACGCCTTCGGGTCTTGGCATGGGCTGGCTGCCCTTGGGAGACAAAGACAGCATACCCCTGCCTTCGCCAGTATCACCATCGAGTTGCACAATCATCTGCGATTCTTCGCTCAACAGAAAAATGCGGCCTGTGGATGGGTCCACCTCAACAGAGGATAGATCGGTTGCGAAAGGAATGTCATCGAGCCAGTAGCTGAAGTTCTCGATCCGCAAGCCGCGAGACTCAGGTGATTGCAGATAATTCAGCCCGCTTACACGGTATAACGCCCGGGGACTGTGTTCTTTGGCAATATAGAGCCGATCACGCTTGAGGTCATAGCCTAAACCATCAAAACCAAAGTTGCTATCGTCACTTTCGCCAAAACGAAGAACCAGAGAGAAGGCGCGCGTGACGTCCATAACCTGAGGGGTTGGGGGAACCTCGGTGAGGACGACACGGCTCCTGCGACCATTCACCATAGCAATCCGGTTGCCGCCGACCCAGGCAACACCGTTGACATCAGAGATACCCTTCAGTGGATAGGTGGCTAAAATCTGTCCATCAATCGACATAGCCACGAGGCTTGCCGGTTTATTGGTCACAGCCCAGAGGCGCTTTTGCAACGGGTCATAGGTCAAGCCGGCAAAATTGCCTTCGAGGCCTTGAACAGAAATGGGTTTGTCAGGGGCGGCATAGCCGGTCAGGGTGTTACCACCCGAAGCAGCGATTTTTGTTTCCCACTGTTGTTGCTTGGCTGCCAGACCGGATATCCAGCGATAAGCGACCTGTTCTGCATGGTAGTAGCGCACGCCGATATAGGTTGCCCATCCGACAAGGATGACAAGCACGCAGGCCAGCAGAATTTTTGAGAGAAACTTGACTAAATCGGACATACCCGGATCCAGGTGGGCGCTTTTCGGCAAATTCGCCGCTGCGCCGTGCTACCTGAGATTAACACCCCAGAGGAAAATACGGAACTTTTATAGAAATAAACGGTCAGATTAGCACTCGGGACGCAAGAGTGCTAACATTTCGCTCAAGCATGCACCTGAGTTTAGGAGCAACAATATCATGACAAGTTCAAACGCCTTGACATTACAACCTAATCAACTCGCGATGGCGATCTCGAATCCCGGCTCTTTGGGAACAATTGAGGCCTACATCGGTACAGTAAACCGCTTGCCCGTTCTGTCTGCCGAGCAAGAGCAGACGCTTGCGCGTCGTTTGCGTGATCAGGAAGACATCGATGCTGCGCGCGAGCTGGTGCTCTCGCATTTGAGACTGGTGGTGTCCGTCGCGCGTCAGTACCTTGGTTACGGATTGCCCCATGCTGACCTGATCCAGGAAGGCAATGTTGGCCTGATGAAAGCCGTCAAACGTTTCGATCCAGAACGTGGTGTGCGTCTGGTGTCTTTTGCCGTGCATTGGATTAAAGCCGAAATACACGAATATATTGTTCGTAACTGGCGAATGGTGAAGGTCGCCACCACAAAAGCCCAGCGCAAATTGTTTTTTAATTTGCGCAGCATGCGGCCGGATGGACAGACTCTTGATCCAGCCCAGGTCGACGAGATCGCTAAGACTTTAAATGTCAAAACAGAAGACGTACGCGAAATGGAAGTTCGCATGTCGGGTCGCGAGATGTCCCTGGAAAATCAGGATGACGATGAGGACTCCTATGCACCTATCGCGTATTTGTCGGATGATGGCCACTCGGATCCAACACAAGTACTCGAGCGCCGCGCAACCGACATCATGCAGGGTGACGGCCTGACCCAGGCACTGGAGTGCCTGGACCCGCGTTCACGCCGGATTGTTCAGGCTCGCTGGTTAGAGGACGATGGCGGTGCGACTTTACATGATTTAGCTGCAGAATTTGGTGTTTCTGCTGAGCGTATCCGCCAGATTGAGGTTGCGGCCATGAAAAAAATGCGCGTAGCCCTCGCGCATTAAGCCAAGGTTGGGTGGCCTGCGCTTCAGGTTACCGTTAAATCGCATTACCATTAAGCACCCTCAGGGGTGCTTTTTTAACGCGAGTGAATATTTCAACTTAAACGCGTGCAAAGAACTTGGGAAAAAATAAATGGATATAGGTTCTTTTGTCTTCGGTTTAGCAGGATTGCTAGCTTTGATTTGTTTTGTGCCGCCACTGGCGGGACGCCTCAAATTACCGCATTCTGTTTTCCTGGCCATTTGCGGCTGTTTACTCGCTTACGCATCGCACGTGTTGAAGTGGGCACCACCTGTCATTGGTGATTTTCTGGGCATTATCAATACCTTTGAAATTTCGTCTGAAACTTTTTTAATCGTTTTTCTCCCCATCCTGCTGTTTGAGACGGCCCTTTCCATGAACGTCAGACGATTGATGGATGATGTCGGTCCGATTCTGATGATGGCGATTGTCGCTGTGGTGGTCAGCACTTTGCTGGTCGGTGTTGTGCTGAGAGAATTTTCCGGCATGGAACTAGCAGCGTGTTTGTTGCTCGGCGCGATTGTCTCCACCACAGACCCCGCGGCCGTGATCGGAATTTTCAGAGAGGTTGGCGCACCCAAAAGACTGACTACGCTGGTTGAAGGCGAGAGCTTGCTCAACGACGCAGCGGCGATCGCGTTGTACTCCGTCCTGTTAGGCGTGCTCTCCAAGGACACGCATTGGGCCACGGGTGTGGTGATTAAAGAGTTTCTGCTGCTGTTTCTCGGTGGCGGCCTGGCAGGCTATGTCATTGGCCGCGTGGCTTGCGCCTCTTTTGTCTGGCTGCGAGGCTGGCCCGCCGCGGAGATTTCACTGACGGTTGCAGTCGCTTATCTGTGTTTTTTTATTTCTGAACATTACCTGCATGTCTCCGGTGTCGTTGCTACCGTGGTGGCAGGACTCGTCGTTGGTTCTGCGGGCCGCACACGCATGTCGAGCACTACGTTCGAGACACTCTCGCATTCCTGGCATCAGTTTGGTTTCTGGGCAAACTCCCTGATTTTTTTATTCGCTGCCATGTTGATCCCCAAGTTGATGCAAAACATCTCATGGCATCACGCATTTCAGATTTTATTAGTGTTTCTAAGCACATTGCTGGCGCGCGCGGTCGTGGTGTTTGGTTTGATCCCGTTGTTATCTTTCGCAGGTTTCGGTGCGCGTGTCGGGACACGGTTTAAAGCCGTAATCTGGTGGGGTGGGCTCAGGGGGGCGGTTTCACTCGCTCTGGCCCTGGCTGTCACGGAGCGTGCAGGTGTCTCCACCGAGGTCAGGGAATTTATCGCTATTGTCGCAACCGGCTTTGTCCTGGCGACTTTGTTTTTCAATGGTTTGTCGCTTCAGCCGCTCATCAGGATACTGGGGCTCAATCAGCTGACAAAAACAGAGCGTGCGTTACGTGATCAGGCTGTGGTGGTTGCATTAGCGCTTACGCAACACGAGACCGATCAGATTGCACAAGATGATTTTGTACCTGCAGAGGTACGGGCGCGTATCCAGCAGGTCTTTGATAAAAGTATGACGAGTTCTGCGCAAACACCAATCGACTACTTTTCAGAACAAGACAGGATAGATCTGGGCTTGTCGATCCTGGCGCGTCGGGAGTTCGAAATTTATTTTGAAATCCTCAAACATCAGATTATTGATCGCAATATGGCACAGATGTTGATTGGTAAGGCAGAGCGCCTTGAGGATGCTGTGAGAGTGCGTGGCCTGCGCGGTTTTAATGTGGTGGCTGCGCGTGCGCTACGCTACCCACGCAGGTTTCGACAGGCATTGCGAGTGTCTGAAGTATTCGGTGTGCAGCGCTGGCTCGCGCATGAACTGAGTCAGCGCTTTGTGGCGCTGATGTGTATGCGCGCAGTGTCCAGACGGCTGCTTACCTTTGCCGATCATAGGCTGCGCGATATCCTGGGTAATGAAGCGACCGATCAGGTCAGGCAGGCACATCAACACAGACTGGATCTGATATCGGAAGGTTTGCAAGCGCTGGAGTTACAGTATCCGACGTATTCATTGTGGTTGCATGAGCGTTATCTCGGAAGGATCGCGCGACGCATCGAGCGTGAGCGCTATGAAGAGATGCTTGAGCAGTCGCTCATCAGTGGTGAGGTGTTCGCCGACCTGACCGAGCAGGTAGGCCTGCGCTGGGGGTTTATAGATCATGATCCAGCACTCGATATAGAAATGGGCGCAGCAGAGCTTGTGGCCAGAGTGCCTTTACTGAATATCTTGACACCTGAGGTTCAGCGCCAGCTTGCGAAGATGTTGACCCCGCGCCTGTTTTTGCCGGACCAGCTGATCTGGGGTCAGAGAGGACCAGATTACGCGCTCTACATCGTTGCTTCTGGGGCGGTCAAAGTGCTGTTGCCAGACGCCACGCATATTGAACTGGGTTCGGGAGAATTTTTTGGCGAGCTCTATATGCTGGCCAAAGAAAAAATGGATGAGTTTGAAGTCCGCTCGCTTGGTTACAGCAAACTGCTATGCCTGCCTGCCCGTGATTTTGAAGCCTTGCTTTCGCGTGATCCGGCCTTGCGCGAGAGCATCGAGTTAGTCGCCAGACAACGCATGCGAGCGCTTGAGGTCTGGCGCAGTCAGCCGACCACTACACCGCCTGGCGCGAACGTCTGAGCAAATCTTCTGCGATGACGATTGAGGCCTCTACGGTGAAGGCGCCTGTCTGCAGCATTTCAAACACCGTTTCCGGAGCTAAACACTTTATTTCCATGACTTCACCGTCACGGTTTTTGGGTGTGATGTGCGCAGGCAGCACACACTCGCAAGTTAAAACGTCTTCTACTTGCAGGCCCTCGGGGATACGTCTGTTCATGCGGGTAATGGCATGCAGCGCAGTGCGGTGGGCGATATCCGACGCTTCGAGTCCAGCCTCCTCATCGGTCTCGCGAATCAAGGCGAGCTCAATGTCCTCCTCGCTCCCAATCAAGCCTCCAACCAAGGTGTCCCACATGCCAGGATCCGTTGCTTTGGTCAGCGCGCGCCGCGCCACCCAGAGCCCGCCTTCAGCCGACCAGGCGTTCAGGTGAACCGCACGGGTGATCAGTCCGAGAGGACGCATGACGCCACGCTCAATCGCACCGAGCCTCAGAGGCTGTTCTGCGGGATCAGCCCAGACATCGAGCAACTCATTGCGCCAGCCTGGCGCGCACCCTGCGGCTCTGAGCGTGACTGCAACGACAGCGAGCAATTGGTCAAGCGCAAGTCCTGGTGACAGGCTGGCACCAATATCCACCTCAGTTGCCGAAAACGAAATCCCGGGCAGCCCGGCAAGTGCCGTTGCGGCCTTAGGAAAGACCCAGCCACAAAGATGACCAGCGATACGCAACCGTTTAGAGCCTGGGTGGGCGGATTGTTGCGCTTGCTGGATCAGTCGTTCGAGCAAGGTTTGGAGTGCTTCGGTTGGCAAAGAAATGCTTAAATCGGACATAATCGTTGGCCACGTGAGAAAAGACTTTAATTGTAGTCCTGCGAATCCCCCGTAGCTCCGCTATAATCCTCCCGTTTCTTTATGATTCGCGCTGAAAATGGGTTCTCGGAATGCGAAAAATCCATTCGCAGTCCTACGAGGTCATAATCAGCCGTCCAATAATTTTTGCGCAAGGCACCATTGCGATCTCGCAAAGGTTCTAGGCGCGACGTGTTTCGAGGTCAGCATGAAGAAGTTGATGGGGTTACTAGGTGCCTGTGCCATGTTTTTCAGTGGTATTGCGTTCGCACAAGTAAAGGATATGCCAGGTGGCCCTGGTGTAAACCAGCTCAATCTGCGTGAGGGTGCTACGCAGATTGGACACGATATCGTGTGGCTGCACTGGTTGATGCTGATCATCTGTCTGGTGATCTTTGTCGCTGTGTTTGGCGTGATGTTCTATTCGATCTGGGCCCACCGTAAATCACGCGGTGCGATTGCAGCGACCTTTCACGAGCACATGGGTGTTGAAGTCGCCTGGACGGTTATTCCCTTCATTATCGTGATTGCGATGGCGTTGCCCGCGACTCGAACCGTGGTGGCAATGAAAGACACCAGCGGCGCTGACATGACAGTGAAAGTCACGGGTTATCAGTGGAAATGGGGCTATGAGTACATCGACGGCGCCGCCGCAGGTGTCAAATTCCTCTCCAATCTTTCAACTCCTCCAGCGCAGATTGCAAACAAAGAGCCAAAAGGCCCTTATTACCTGATGGAAGTCGACAACCCACTGGTTGTGCCGGTTGGTAAAAAAATCCGTATTGCAGTGACTGCAGGCGACGTGATTCACTCCTGGTCCGTGCCAGACCTGGCGGTCAAGCAGGATGCGATTCCAGGATTTATCCGTAATACATGGTTCCGTGCTGATAAAGTCGGTGAGTATCGCGGTTTGTGCTCAGAGCTTTGCGGTAAAGACCACGCCTTCATGCCTATCGTTGTCAAGGTTTTGTCTGAACAGGACTATGCAAAATGGGCCGAAGAACAGAAAAAACTCCTGGCCGCGGCCGCTGACGATCCAAACAAAGAATGGACTGCCGCAGACTTGTCAGCACGTGGCGAGAAAGTCTATGCAGCAAACTGCGTAGCTTGCCACCAGGGCAGCGGTAAAGGCATTGTGGGCGCATTCCCCGCACTTGATGGCAGCAAGATCGTGATGGGTCCCAAAGCTGAACAGATCCAGATTTTGCTCAAGGGTAAGCAGGGTACGGCCATGGCCTCGTTCGCCAGCCAGTTAAATGATGTTGAAATTGCAGCGGTCATTACGTACACACGTGGTGCCTGGGGCAACGCCGGCAAAGGTCAGGACCCTGTGGTTCAGCCCGCCGACGTAAAAGCCGCACGCTAATTACGTATTAATTAACGCGCAAGTATTGGTAATACGACACTTTCATACAGATTTGCTGATAGTCACACCAAACGTGTGACTGCAGCCTAAGCAGGATAGGAGTTCACAATGAGCAGCGTCACAGCAGACCACGTATCGGGCCACGCCCACGACGATCACGACGACCACGGGCATATGCTCCACGGCTGGCGCCGTTGGCTATTTGCGACCAACCACAAAGATATCGGTACGATGTACTTGATTTTCTCTTTTGCCATGTTGATGGAAGGTGGTTTGTTAGCCCTCTTGCTACGTACAGAGTTGTTCCAGCCTGGTTTGCAGTTTTTCCGTCCCGAGTTGTTCAACCAGTTCACTACGATGCACGGTCTGATCATGGTGTTCGGCGCCATCATGCCTGCCTTCGTGGGTTTTGCTAACTGGATGATCCCCTTGCAGATCGGTGCCTCGGACATGGCCTTTGCGCGGATGAACAACTTCAGTTTCTGGTTGTTGCCTGTTGCTGGTGTGTTGCTCACCACATCATTTTTTGTTCCAGGTGGCGCAACCGCCGCAGGCTGGACGCTCTATGCTCCTCTGACCCTGCAGATGGGCCCCGGTATGGATCTGGCGATTTTTGCGGTCCACATCATGGGTGCTTCTTCCATCATGGGTGCGATCAATATCGTGGTCACCATCCTGAACATGCGCGCGCCTGGCATGACCCTGATGAAAATGCCCTTGTTCTGCTGGACATGGTTGATTACGGCTTATCTGCTGATTGCAGTGATGCCCGTGTTGGCTGCTGCGATCACGATGGTTCTGACAGACCGTCATTTCGGTACAGGCTTCTTTAATGCAGCAGCTGGCGGTGATCCAGTTCTGTATCAGCACATTTTCTGGTTCTTCGGTCACCCCGAGGTTTACATCATGATTTTGCCGGCCTTTGGTATCGTTTCTGCCATCGTGCCAGCTTTTGCCCGCAAGCCTTTGTTCGGTTATGCCTCAATGGTGTATGCGACCGCCTCGATTGCGATTCTTTCGTTTATCGTCTGGGCGCACCACATGTTTGCAACAGGTATGCCGGTGACAGGCCAGTTATACTTCATGTACGCAACGATGCTGATTTCCATCCCGACAGGCGTGAAAGTATTTAACTGGGTTGCAACGATGTGGAAAGGTTCGATGACCTTCGAAACCCCCATGTTGTTTGCGGTTGGTTTTATCTTTGTGTTTACGATCGGTGGCTTTACCGGCCTGATCCTGTCGATGGCACCTATCGACATCGCCGTGCATGATACCTACTACGTTGTGGCCCACTTCCATTATGTGCTGGTTGCAGGTTCGTTGTTCGCACTCTTTGCTGGTACCTACTACTGGTTGCCAAAATGGTGCGGTTTCATGTACGACGAAAAACTGGGCAAACTCCATTTCTGGATGAGCATGATCTCGTTCAACATTACCTTCTTCCCCATGCACTTCCTGGGTCTTGCAGGTATGCCACGTCGTTATGCTGATTACGCGGCTCAGTTCACTGATTTCCATCAGGTTGCTACGATTGGCGCTTTCTGGTTCGGTCTTTCACAGGTGTTGTTCCTCTACATCGTTCTCAAGGCATACTCTGGCAAGGGTCAGCCCGCTGCAGCCAAGCCATGGGATGGTGCAGAAGGTCTGGAGTGGACGGTGCCTTCACCCGCTCCATTCCACACGTTTGTGACCCCTCCAGAGGTTAAGTAAGGCTATGGCACCGACCCCAGAGCAGCGTCGCAAAAACAAACGCACCGGACTGATTTTTCTGGTTATTGTTTTAGCGATGTTTGGCTGGACAATCGGCAAGCAGGTTTATTTGCATTATTTTTCCTGACTCTAGAGTCAATAAGGCGTCATGAGTCAGGATTTAAAAGAGTTGAGTCAGCGCAAGCTGAATTTTTTCCAGACACTCAAAGCAATCGCGTGGGCCATGTTTGGCGTACGTAAGGGCTCCGGGTATCAGGAGGATATGTCCAAACTTAATCCCGTGCATTTGATTATTGCGGGATTGTTGTGCGGTGTGTTGTTTGTGGCTGGTCTGGTCATGGTGGTCCGTTGGGCCGTAGCCAGTCTGAGCTAAGTGCAGTCTTTAACGAACTGAAGCATGGAGAATGACATGAGTGCATCCCACTCGATCCAAGGCAAAGAGGCACCTTATTATTACGTGCCAAATGATTCAGCACACCCTGTGCGCGCAAGTCTCGCGTTACTGGTAGTGATGCTTGGCGCATCAGCCTGGGTAAACGGTATTGAGCTTGGAAAGTGGGCTGTTTGTGCTGGCTTGCTTAGTTTGATCACGGTGCTTTATTTCTGGTTCGGCGATGCCATCCACGAAGAAGAGACTGGCTTGAACAGCAAGCGTGTAGATGTCTCTTACCGCTGGAGCATGAGCTGGTTCATTTTCTCAGAGGTCATGTTCTTTGCCGCTTTCTTTGGCGCGCTCTGGTACACCCGCACCATCACCACTCCTTGGCTGGGTGACCTTGATCACAAATTGCTGCTCTGGCCAACATTTGTTGCGACCTGGCCTAATAACGGTCCTGCAGGCGTTGTAGAAATTTTCCAGACCGTCGGACCTTTCTGGTTGCCAACGATCAACACAGCTCTGCTGCTGACTTCCGGTGTGACGCTGACGCTGTCCCACCATGCGTTGCGCGAAGATCACCGCGGACCAGCCAAGTTCTGGCTGTTCCTGACGATCGTGCTTGGCTTTATCTTTGTAGGATGCCAGGCTTATGAGTATTACCATGCATACCATGCACTGAATCTGAAATTCAGTTCTGGTGCCTACGGCTCCCTGTTCTACATGTTGACCGGTTTTCACGGCTTTCACGTGATGATGGGCGCGACCATGCTGACAGTGATTCTGGTTCGTATGCTGCGCGGTCACTTTACCGCTAATAACCACTTCGGATTCGAAGGTGCCGCCTGGTATTGGCACTTCGTTGACGTGGTCTGGCTCGGTTTGTATCTGTTCGTGTACTGGTTCTAAGCAGTCCGGATAGCAGTTTGAAATGAATACGACCGGTTTATAACCGGTCGTATTTCATTGGGTCTAGCGAATACCCGTCGCCTCGATCCAGCCCATCCAGTGTGCGAATAATAAAAATAAAAACAACGTAACCGATAAGCCTATGCGAACCGTCAGCGCATTAACTGTTTTGTTCGTTGTCCCTTTGTCTCGCATTAAGTAAAACAATGCTGAGGCAAGGCTACCCAAAATGATGATGAAAGCCAGTCCCACTACAATACGCATAAGGCCCTCCCGCCTAAAAAAGGAATTATCGCAGACATGGCCGCATCGCACAGCAAATTGCTCAATCTCACTGCAACGATATTATTGGCGGCCACAGCAATTACTTGTGTATCGCTTGGGCGCTGGCAGCTCTCCAGAGCCGAGGAACGCAAACACATTGCGGCCTTGATCGAGCAAGGTCGACTCGGTCTGCCCGTGGATTTGAATGCTAGACCTACAGCCGAACAACTACAGCCCTGGCGACCTGCGCAGGTTCAGGGAGTCTGGCAACCACAATATAGTCTTTTGCTGGATAACCGTAATCTGGAGGGCAAACCTGGTTTGTGGCTAGCTACCCCGTTATTACTCGCTGATGGCAGTGCCGTACTCATTTTGAGGGGCTGGTTTGCGCGTCCGCTTGGAGAGAAAAAGGCACCAGGAGTTTCGACACCTTCAGGGCTGCAAAAAGTTTCGGGTGAATTATCTTTGCGTGTGCCTCGTTTATTTGAATTGTGGGGTGCCCGTAACGAGACTGGTAGTAATTTGCCTGTAGCCTGGCCAGGTACCTACTCAGCAAACCAATCAAGTTCGCAGAGCGAGGATCTTGGTTCATTGCCCAGACTACAAAACATTGACCTGGAAGAGCTGAGTAAAAAGCTGGGTATCAAGTTTTTGCCTGCAGTTGTTCTGCAAAAAGATGAACAACAGGACGGTCTAAAGCGAGTTTGGCCCGAGCCTTCCGTCGACGCTGATAAAAATTACGGCTATGCGTTGCAGTGGTTTGGTTTTGCTGCCATTGCCGTGATTGCATGGCTGGGTTTTGCCTGGAGAGTATTGCTACGCAAAAAAAGCGTATGAAGATTAAAATGCAAGTGTTGAGCGCTTACGATTCGGCGCTGACTACTGTGCCAAGACAGGAAGTGAATCAATTAGTGCAACAAATAGTGACTTAACACGTGAATTAACACGTGAATCAACTAGCGAATCAACACGTGAATCAACAACTGAAACAACAAGCAAAACCCGGCGCTTCGCATCAGGCCTTAGCTAAGCCTCGCTCTAAAACTCCGCTGGTACTTATTTTTTTACTAAGCCTCGCGCCTGTGCTCGCTGCGGTTCTTGTGTATTTCAATCCGCAATGGCGTCCCGAAGGCAGCAATAACTACGGTCAGCTAGTAGAGCCGCAACGTCCGATGCCTACGAGAGCAGAGTTAGCGCTTACGACACTGGACGGTAAGCCCTTTGATCTCAACAGCCTCAAAGGTAAGTGGTTGCTAGTGGCTGCTGATGGCGCTGCCTGCCCAGACTCCTGCGCGCGCAAGCTTTTTATTTTGCGTAACTCCCATGCAAGCCAGGGTAAAAACGTTGAGCGTCTGGCGCGTGTCTGGTTTATTACCGATGATGCACCTGTCCCGGAAAAAGTCCTTGAGGCTTACAAGGGTACGAATATGGTTCGTGTCAGCCCAGCGCAATTACAAAAATTTCTGACGACGATGGGTGTACAGGCTGCGACGCCTGCAGAGGCTTTGGCTGCTCCCATGTGGATCATTGACCCTAACGGTAACCTGATCATGCAGTACCCTGCTGACGCAGAGCCGGAAAAGGTCCGCAAAGACATCAGTAAGCTCGTCTACAACTCCAGGATAGGCTAGAAATCATGACGGATCCGTCACGGGCAAGCTATAAAAAAATTCTGTTCTTGACATGGTTTTTAACGCTTGACCTCATTATGTTCGGTGCCTTTGTTCGCCTCACAGACTCAGGACTCGGCTGCCCTGACTGGCCAGGGTGCTATGGCAATGTGACACCGGTGGGGGCACTCTCAGAGATCCGACAGGCAGTGAGCGTAATGCCAGAAGGACCTGTGACATTACCGAAAGCCTGGATTGAGATGGTGCATCGTTACGTTGGCACACTGCTTGGTTTTCTGATTATCTGTATTTGCTGGATGGCATGGCGTCATCGTAAGTCCTTCAAACAAACACCGACACTCGCCTTTATCGCGCTGATTGCGGTCTGTATACAGGGGATCTTCGGCGCCTGGACCGTGACGCATCAATTAATGCCTGTCGTTGTGACAGGACACCTTTTGGGGGGCATGCTGTTACTGGCCTTAATGACATGGCTTGCCGCCCGCGAGCGCAGGCATGCACCTGTTGCTTCAACCATGCAGCGCTATACCGTATGGCTAGGGTTGGGTTTTGTATTGCTTTTTATGCAGATCGGACTGGGTGGCTGGGTGAGTACAAACTACGCAGCGCTTGCCTGCATGGATTTTCCGACTTGTCATGGCCAGTGGTTGCCTGAGATGGATATTTCAAGCGGTTATTCCCTGATTCGTGGTCTGGGTGAAATGCCTAATGGTGAGATGATTTCCCAGACAGCGCTGACAGCGATCCATTGGGTGCATCGTAACTTTGCCTTTGTGGTGTTTATTTATCTGGGCTTACTAGCCTGGCGGTTGCGAGCCGATCAGGGACTCAGAGGCCCTGCGACGCTGATGCTAGCGTTATTGCTTGCCCAGTTATTAACGGGACTGACTACGATATTCTTTCAATGGCCTCTCTTAATCGCCGTGTTGCATAACGGTGGCGCTGCCGGCCTGGTGCTGGCCAGCGTAACCTTGCTTGTTCGGCTTGGCGGGAAAGGTTCAACAGCAATCCGCGCCTAACCGTTACAATCACGGCTGATTGCCTAAAATAGAAACCATGTCCAGTCTTGCTGCCACTTCTCCCGGTTTATTGCGTCAGTACCTTGTACTGACTAAGCCACGCGTTACGCAACTGGCCGTGTTTTGCGCGGTAATCGGTATGTTTCTGGCGACACCAGGCCTGCCCGATATGTCGAAAGTCGTTGCGGCGACCGCCGGAATCTGGTTACTGGCCGCGGCAGCCTTTGCGATCAACTGTTTAATCGAGCAGCAAGTTGATGCTCGCATGTTGCGAACGGCGCGGCGCGCAACAGCTCAGGGCACAATCTCCACCTTTCAGGTACTGAGCTTATCGAGTCTGCTCGGTGGTGCCGGGATGTTTGTCTTGTACCGCTGGGTTAATCCCCTGACGATGTGGTTAACCTTTGCCACGTTTGTTGGCTATGCCGTGATTTACACAGTCATTCTCAAGCCACATACGCCACAAAATATCGTGATCGGTGGTTTGTCGGGTGCCATGCCGCCCGCGTTGGGGTGGGCGGCGATTGCAGATTCGGTGCCCGCTGAGGCCTGGCTGCTGGTGTTGATTATCTTTATCTGGACACCGCCCCATTTCTGGGCGCTGGCCCTATACCGGACTAACGACTACGCGCGGGCTGGTTTACCGATGCTGCCGGTCACGCACGGCCAGCAATTCACCCGCTTGCATATCCTTCTGTATAGCGTTGCCTTGCTGGCCACATCGATTCTGCCCTACATCATTGGGATGAATGGCTGGCTTTATCTGCTTGCCGCGATCATTCTGGGCTTGCTGTTTGTCCGTTATGCCTGGCGCTTGTACAAAAACTATAGCGACGAGTTATCCCGTGCGATGTTCCGGTTTTCGATCCTGTATCTCTCGTTGTTATTTGCCGCGCTCCTGGTTGATCACTGGCTGATAGTTGGTGCCTGAGAGAGCCCTGAGAGGGATCATCCTTCTATGAAAACACCCCTATTACAAACTGTCTACCGAGCGGTGCTTGGCGCAATCCTGATGCTCGGCCTGGGCGTGATGCTGACGGGTTGCAGTGATGGCGCGTCCTCTTTTAAGGGCAGTGACATCACCGGCTCGCATCTTGGGCAGAAATGGTCCTTGACAGGGATGGATGGGAAAACCTATACCCTGGCTGATTTCAATGGCAAAGTAACACTAGTCTTGTTTGGCTTCACGCAATGCCCTGATGTCTGCCCAACTTCGCTGGCTGAGCTTAGCCAGGTCATGAAGCTGCTGGGTGATCTGGCTTCGCGTGTACAGGTATTAATGATCACGGTTGACCCCGAGCGCGACACCCCTGAGGTGTTGCGTGCGTATGTCACAGGCTTTGATCCGAGGTTCTTGGGCCTGACTGGGTCACCAGAACAGATCAAGCTTGCCGCCTCAGCTTTCAAGGCCTACTACGCGCGTGCAGCGGCAGCAAATGGTAACTACAACATGGATCACAGCGCTAACTTTTATTTGTTAGATGCTAAGGGTGAGTCACGCGTGCTGCTAGCTAACAATGCCGGCGCCGAAAATATCGCTCACGATATTCGTGCGTTATTACGCTGAAACCCTCAGCCAGCAAGCTTCACGCACCATCGGAACGAAAACATCTGGTTAAAAGCTTACTTAGCGAGCGCTGCTTGCCAGTCCCGATATGCCTGCTGGGCGGTATCGGAGAGCTCAGAGAGGGGCAGGTTTTGGCGACGCTCAATAATCATGCGTGCATAAGGAGTCGCTAGAGACGAGGCCTCGCGGCATAGACGAAGCTCCTCGCCAACGGAGGGGCTGCGCTGACGCCAAAAATTAATGGCGGACTCGATTTCAGTTAGGGTAATCAGACTTTGCATCCCTCTATTGTCCCAGATTAATGCCTCAAGAGGCGAGACACTGAGGCGTGCCGGAGGGATTTGTCGGGTAAAACTTCATACTTCTCACCCTTGATGCGGGTAATATCACATACAGGGTCAATTACCCGCTAATCAGTCATTGCCAGAAAGGATCCACTATGAGCGTTTCGCCTTCGAACCCCTTTGTGCTGCCTGGACTCGGTCAGACAGGAGAGCAAGCGGCCAACCCGTTACTGGCCAGTATGGAAATGATGCGTCAGGCTTTTTCTGGCCTGGCAGGAGCCGGAGGTTTTTCTGCTGGCATGCCAATGACCCCCTCGATGAATCCCGAAGAGCTCGAGAAACGCATTTCTGAATTAAAGACCGTTGAAAACTGGCTCAAATTAAATCTCTCCATGCTGAGCAGCACCATTCAGGGAATGGAGGTCCAGTTAGCGACCATTGCCACCTTGCGTTCTTTTGCAAATTCAATGAACCAGACCCAGCAAGCGACCGCAGAAGGCGCGCCCTCAGCCCTTGAGGTGATGTTGGGTTTGCGGCCTCAGACGCGTACCTCGCAAACAGAAACCAGGCAGGAACCCGCAGTGACTCCCAAAAGTGAGCCAGAGCAGGAGGTGCCACCGGTGGCTGCGCCAGCCGCGAACAGTGAGCAGCAGCCCACAGCGCCCGCTGCAGACGCATCAAATTCCGCACCTGCAGCCGCACGCGCCTGGTGGGATATGTTGCAAAAACAGTTTAATCACGTAGCTGCCGCAACAGCTGCGACACTGCATCACACGACGGATAAAACACCTGTTAAAAAAGCAGCAAGCAAAAAAACCACCACCGCACGCGCAACTAAAAAAACAGTTGCAAGCACTGCACGTAAAAAACCAACGATTAAAAAATAAACCTTACGCTTATGTTGAATATTGTGATCCTGGCCGCAGGGCTGGGTAAAAGAATGCAGTCCAATCTGCCCAAAGTGCTGCACACCATTGCAGGTCGCTCGATGCTCGCGCATGTGCTGGAGGGAGCACGGGCACTGAAGGCTGATAGTATTGTGGTGGTAGTTGGCCACGGTGCTGAACAAGTAAAAACAGCCTTTGGCGAGCAAGCTGATTTGCAGTTTGCTTTGCAACAGCCGCAATTAGGAACAGGACATGCGGTGCAGCAAGCAATACCGTTACTGAAAGAGGACGGTGAGGACGATGTCACGCTGGTGCTGTATGGTGATGTCCCGCTGGTTCAGCTTTCAACCTTGCAAGCTTTACTTGAGGCGCGCCAGGATGGCTTGGCTGTATTGACAGAAATCCTCCAGGACCCTACTGGTTATGGACGCATCGTGCGGGATCTGAATGGCGATGTGCGCGCGATTGTGGAACATAAAGACGCCAGTGAAGCTGAGCGGGCGATCCAGGAAGTCAATACCGGCATCATTGCTGCACCGACTGCGGCGCTCAAGCGCTGGCTCTCTGCGCTTAAAAATAATAATGCACAGGCAGAGTATTACCTGACCGATATTTTTGGTATGGCTGTTACGGATGATGTTAAAGTCGCCGTCGCTCACCCGAGTGCGGCCTTTGAAACACTCGGTGTTAACAGTCGTATGCAGCAAGCCGAGCTCGAACGACTCTGGCAAGCGGAACAGGCCAGGCGTCAGCTCGAGGCTGGCGTGACACTCGCAGATCCGGCGCGCTTTGATGTGCGAGGCCAGTTAACTTGTGGGCGTGATGTGTTTATCGATGTGGGTTGTGTATTTGAAGGCGTAGTCACACTCGCTGATGGTGTACGCATTGGCCCACACTGTGTATTGCGTGATGTTGAGATTGGTGCTGGAACGCAGATCGAGGCATACAGTCATCTGGATCACGCACAGGTTGGAGATGACGCACGGATAGGGCCTTATGCACGTTTACGCCCTGGCGCCAAACTAGCGAATCAAACGCATGTCGGCAATTTTGTTGAAATCAAAAACACCCATCTGGGCGAGGGCAGCAAAGCGAATCATCTTGCCTATGTAGGTGACGCGGATATCGGCGCGCGAGTCAATATCGGTGCCGGCACGATTACCTGCAATTATGACGGAGTGAATAAATTCAGGACGGTCATCGAGGATGACGCCTTCATCGGTTCTGATACGCAGCTCGTGGCACCAGTGCGTGTTGGACGGGGAGCGACGATTGGAGCGGGTACGACACTGACTGTTGATGCGCCCGCAGACAAGCTCACGATCTCACGTGTTAAACAAACTACGATCCCAGGCTGGAAACGTCCAGTGAAAAAGGCCAAGTGAGTACTGTCGCAGAACCAGGCAAGCCAGCAGCGTCTGGAGCAGAGCCAATAGAAGGGCTTCAAAATCCCCGTAGACGCTGGGCTGCACTGACCATGCTTGTCGGTATCGGCATGTCAGTACTGGACTCTTCCATGTCCAACGTTGCCTTGCCTACGATTGCCAAAGAATTGAATCAAAGTGCGGCAGCAGTTGTCTGGATCGTCAACGCCTATGGCCTGACCCTTGTCATGACTTTGTTGCCTATGTCGGCGATCGGAGAGCGCACGGGTTTCAAGCGTTTATTCAAATATGGCTTGCTGTTGTTTACGGTCGCTTCCGTGGCGAGCTCACTCGCACCGACCTTGCCCTTTTTGCTGGTATGTCGTGTTTTACAAGGGCTAGGCGGATCAGCCATCATGTGTTTGTTTGGTGCCCTGGTCCGGCATATCTATCCGCCAAAAATGATGGCGCGAGGGATCGGTATCAACGCCATGATGGTTGGCGTCACTTCTGTGCTCGGACCCACGATCGGTTCCTTCATCCTGTCGATTTCAAGTTGGCACTGGATTTTTGCAGTTAATATCCCAGTCGGTTTGCTTGCCTTGCTCGGCGTTAAATACTTGCCAGACGTCGCACCGCTCAAGGGTCGTTTTGACTGGCTGTCCGCATGCCTGAGTATGGTGACGGTCGGTTTGATCATTGTCGGGATTGATTATCTCTCTACTTATACCTGGCAATCTTTGTGCATCATTGTGGTGGGTGTTTTAACAGGCGTTGTACTGATACGGCGCAGTAATCAGCAAACAGCACCCCTGGTGCCAGTGGACTTACTCAAAATTTCTTCCTTACGCTTTGCGATCGCCGCCTCGCTCTGCACGTTTTCTGCACAGATGGCGACCTTTATTTCTTTGCCTTTTTATTTGCAACAAACTTTGCATCGTCCTCAGTCATCAGTCGGGATGCTGATGGCATCCTGGCCGATGGGTGCAGCACTGATTGCGCTGGTGGCTGGACGTCTTTCAAATATTTATCCAGTCGCGATTCTTAGCGGTCTTGGTGCTGGCTCAATGGCAACAGGCATCGCCATTATTGTCCTGATGCCTGAGTCTGCAAGCGATCTCTGGCTGATGCTCGCAATGACTCTTGCTGGAGTTGGCTTTGGATTTTTTCAGACACCGAATAATCGCGTCATTATCGGTTCTGCCCCTCGTCATCGTGCAGGCGCTTTGGGAGGGTTACAAGCAACGACACGCGTGTTTGGACAGACGTTTGGTGCAGCGATGGTGGCCTCAGCTTTTAGTCTGAGTGTCACGGTTGGTCCAACACTTGGCTTAACGGTCGGGATAACCTTTGCTTCCATTGCCGTGCTTGTTAATGTCATTCGTCATCGTCAGGCCGGTGTATCGCGCAGCGAGGGTTGACGTCAGATGGCTCATCCACCGATGCGGATTTTGCAGATCAATACCGAGCGCGGCTGGCGGGGAGGTGAGCGTCAGACCTTATTGACTGCACTGAATCAACGTAAGCTCGGACACCAGGTGGAGTTACTCGCACACGCTAAAGGTGAACTAGCAACAAGAGCACGTGAGCAGGGATTGATCGTACATCACGCAAGCAGCGGCGCAGGCTTTGGTGCCTGGCTAGCCTTACATGGTGGACGTTATGACGTATTGCATGCGCAGACGGCAAAAGTTGTGGCCTGGGCTGTATTGACTAAAGTTTTTCATCGTCGGCCACTTGTTTTTTCCAGGCGAACGAGTTTCCCTGTTGGTTCAAATAAATGGGCGACGCACTGGAAATGGCGCAATGTCGATCAGCTTGTCGCGATCAGCGAGGCGGCCGCTGCGGCGCCACGTGCGATCGGTTTGCAGCCGATTGTGATCCAGAGTGCAGTGCCTGCGGTGCTCCCTGCGCCTGAGCGGATCACGGCTTTTATAAAGCAATACGCACTAGAGGGTAGGCGTCTGGTTGGGACAGCCTCAGCATTTTCACCAGAGAAAGATCCCGTCACACTGATACGCGCTGCGGCAATTGTTTGTCAGCAATTCGAGGACGTCAGCTTTGTGCATTGGGGTGCGCCCGGACAGGCCAGTGCAGCGGCACTTGCGTGTATAGAGCAGCTTGGCCTGCAAGACCGTTACGTGTTGCCAGGTTTCACCATCGGCGTCGAGCAACTCTATCCTGCGTTGTCAGTTTTTGTGATGGCCTCAACATTCGAAGCTCTGGGCTCGAGTGTGCTGGATGCGATGATGCAACATGTGCCAGTTGTTTCAACCGATGCGGGTGGTCTGAGAGAAACGCTTGCGAATGGGCGAGGCCTGCTTGGGCCTGTTGGTGATGTTGAGGCGATGGCTGTGAATATTATTGAAGTGCTTGCGCAGCCAGAAAAATCTGCGGCAATGGCCCAGCAAGCGTATGCAGAGGTCAAGGCAGAATATGATGTCGAGCGCATGGCGCAGCGTTATCTGAACGTGTATGCCTCAGTGCTTGCGCGGCGAAAAAATTAAAGTATTGCTGTAGTTAAACTGTCGCTGTTACAGCGATATTGGTTTCAAATTTACTGCGGTGCACGGAAAAAAAACTCCTGACGTTGCGCACATTGGCCTCTGCGGTCAGGGCGCGATGGACTAACGCATGATAGGCCGGCATGTCCGCGACCTGAGTGATCAAGACAAAATCCGGACCGGTTGAAACCCGATAACACTGCAACACAGCGGGCTCGAACTCCACGCGCTGTTCAAATTGCTGTAAGCGCTCTGCGGTTTGCACATCGAGTGTGACCTCGATGATGGCGGTGAGTGTTGGCGCGACTTTTTCAGTTGCGACGATTGCGACCTGTTTTGCAATGATTCCAGAGGCAATGAGTCTGCGTACGCGACGCATACAGGTAGGCGGTGAGGCGTGAACGATTTCAGCGAGGGCCTGATTGGTCAGGCTGGCATCTTTTTGCATCTGAGTCAGGATGCGTATATCGAGTTCGTCGAGTGCAATGCTTGTCATGGACGGCTCAGAGTGGTTAAAAATAGCAATAAAATGAAATATTATTTCACATAATCATAATAATGCTATTAAATTTCATTATAAATTTATATATGAAATTTAATTTCATAGAGATATAGGCACAATAGAAACCTAACTAGGAGAGTGCAATATGTGTGGCATCGTCGGTGCAGTGGCCTCCCGCAATATCACCCCGATTCTGGTCGAGGGTCTCAAGCGGCTGGAGTATCGCGGTTACGACTCCTGCGGTGTTGCTGTTTTTGATAACGGAAGTCTGCGCCGTGTGCGCAGCACCGAGCGTGTCGCAGAACTCGAGGAGCACATCACGCGTGATCATGTCGCAGGCTTTACCGGGATTGCGCATACGCGTTGGGCTACGCACGGTGCTCCCGTTACACGCAATGCACATCCGCATTTTTCAGGACACGGTAATGACGGCCCAAGTATTGCGCTTGTGCATAACGGCATTATCGAGAACCACGAGGAATTGCGCACAGAGTTGCAAGCCCAGGGTTATGTGTTCGAGAGTCAGACCGATACCGAAGTGATCGCGCATCTCGTGCATCATCTCTATCATGGTGATTTGCTTGAGGCGGTGCAACAGGCCACCAAGCGTCTGCATGGCGCCTATGCCATCGCCGTGTTTTGCCGTGATGAGCCGCATCGTATTGTTGCCGCACGTCAGGGCTCGCCGCTGGTGATCGGTCGTGGAAAAAATGAAAACTTTCTTGCGTCCGACGCACTCGCGCTCGCCGGTACGACCGATCAGATTGTTTACCTCGAGGACGGTGACGTCGCAGATCTGCAATTAGGTAATGTCTGGATTCTGGACCAGTCAGGCAAAGCCGTGACGCGCAAAATCAATACTGTCCATGTGCACACTGGTGCGGCGGATTTAGGTCCCTACCGGCACTATATGCAGAAAGAGATTTTTGAACAGCCTCGGGCTGTGGGCGATACGCTCGAGGACGTTGAGTCCATCACACCAGAGTTGTTTGGCGATCAGGCCTATAAAGTATTCAAGCAAATCGATCGAGTACTGATACTTGCGTGCGGTACGAGCTACTACGCAGGACTCACAGCGAAATACTGGATCGAAGCGCTTGCGAAAATACCCGTATCCGTTGAGATCGCGAGCGAGTATCGCTATCGCGACAGCGTACCCAATCCAGCGACCCTTGTAGTCACCATCTCCCAGTCCGGTGAGACGGCAGATACACTAGCCGCCTTGAAACACGCACGCTCGCTCGGTATGGAACAGACGCTCACGATCTGTAACGTATCAACCAGTGCCATGGTGCGTGAATGTAAGCTCGCGTTTATTACACGTGCTGGTGTTGAGATTGGTGTGGCTTCAACAAAAGCGTTCACCACGCAGCTGACGGCATTGTTTATGCTGACGCTTGCACTCGCACAGGTTCACGCGCAGCTCACTGATGAGCAGGAGGCGGAGCATGTCAAAGCGCTGCGTCATTTGCCCTCGGCGATCAGTGCGGTACTCGCGCTCGAGCCGCAAATCATGGCGTGGTCTGATCGATTCGCTGCAAAAGAAAATGCTTTGTTCCTTGGACGCGGCATGCACTATCCGATCGCGCTTGAGGGTGCGTTAAAACTTAAAGAGATCAGCTATATCCATGCAGAAGCCTATCCTGCGGGTGAGCTCAAGCACGGCCCCTTAGCACTGGTGACTGAACAAATGCCGGTTGTGACGATCGCTCCGAACGATGCTTTGCTTGAAAAGCTTAAGTCCAATATGCAGGAAGTCCGCGCCCGAGGAGGAGAGCTCTATGTGTTTGCGGATGCGGGCACCAAGATCGTGAATAGCGAGGGCGTCCATGTGATTCGTATGCCTGAAAACTATGGCGCACTGTCACCGATCCTGCATACGATACCGTTACAGTTGCTGGCCTATCACACGGCTTGTTCAAGAGGGACCGATGTGGATAAGCCGAGGAATTTGGCTAAGAGTGTGACGGTGGAGTAGATCCTCAATCACTGACTCAATCACTAAGTAAGAGAACTAAGCTTATGCATCCGACACTGGTAGAAATCGAGAGCGAATTAAAAAAGTATGAAACCGACGCGCAACTGCGTTACAGGTTCGCTCTCGAGTGTATTGAAGATGTGGCTAGTAATCTGGAAGAAGATGTTGCCGTCGAGTCGTTTAAGAAATTTAAACTTTTGGTGAATCATTTCGATGATCAAACAATAGAGGCCTTGTCTAAACTGGCGACTGACATGCGCAAGATTGCACAAAGTCATCCAGGATCAAAATCGATAGATGGAACCAGGCACGCCGCAGTTTCAGCGACCTATGCTTTAGCCAAGGCAGTAGAAGGTGACGCGGTTCAAGCAGCAGCCTATGCTGCATACTCGAGTATCTATGGCTATGGCGGCTACGCCGTGAACGATCCTGATTCGTTTTCAGAGGCGCATAAAAAGCAACTTGAGAAATTGTTGCAACTTAAGATAAAGCCTCACTAGGCGCATCTGGAGCGGGAAAGTATAGGGAATCTCACTCGTACTGGCGTCCACGGTAGAACAGGAGCGCGCGACAGGGTTACTAGCCGTTCTTCCGCTCAGGTCAAAAAAACAAACCCGTCAAACAAATTATGGTTGTTCAGCGCATACCCCCGGTCAATTTGCCATCACCGGTGAAAACATTTATGGATGTCCTGTTTGAGACTTCAGGCGCATAGCAAAATCAGATTATTGATTTCGGCCTCAGCCATATCGTGCATTTTTTTGCTGTTTTGAATTAATGCCTCGAGGTCTGACGCACTGACAGGATTTTGGGGATTCATGTTGATAATCTCCAGATACATCGCAATCAGCTCTTCGAGTACGTTAATGCTTTCAGCCGCATCTGGATCAAGATCGAAGTCTTCCTGGTCCTGAAAAAATCCATCCATAAACGCATCGAGCTCTTCGCCGCGCAGACGGGCTTGAGCGATGAGCGTCTCAATCGACGTTGGAACATCAATCGCTGACAGAGTAAACGGTTCGTCCTGATCGGTATGGGCCGCAAGCGCATCCCACAAACGAGTCAGAAAGGTATCTTCGATTTCTTTCAGTGCCTCCCCGGAATCAAGCTCCGGAAACTCCCCATCCCAGAGAGCATGCAACTCAAAAGTCGGATCAACGACAAAGGGACTCGAAATCGCTCCCATAAAGGCAGCCCTCACCTCATGGAGTTTATAAGGACATTCGTATTTGGTGAGCAAGCGTTCGACGTCTTGATTGAGCACGATTTTGGAATCCGCAGAGGTAAGCATATGATTAGAAGTATATGACACACTTACAGAAACTCACGCTTTTCTACGATGCTGCCTGTCCCCTGTGCAGGGCGGAGATAGAGTTTTTGTCCAGGCGCACTCAACCCGGTTTGCTCGCGTTTGTAGATATTAATTCCGAGCGCTATCAACCTGAGCTGGTCGGTGTGTCCTGCGACCAGGCCTTGGCTGCGATGTATGGCCAGTATGCAGATGGGACTCTGATCAGCGGTGTTGAGGTCTTTGCAGCAGCCTATGAGCGTGCAGAGCTCAAGACCCTGGCCTGGATTTTTTCCCGGAAAGCCTTACGACCACTTTTGAATCTGAGCTATCGGTTTTTTGCAAAAAACCGGCATACGATTTCAAAACTATTCGGTCCTTTTGCTTTATGGCTGGTTAGTTCAAACAAGCAGAAATAAATATGTTTTACGACGATAAGCCTGCGCTGCCGTTACGTTAAGCTAGAGTGGCTGATCGAGCGAAGAAGCTGAGTCTTGCTGCGTCGTGCGACGCATATCGCGCTGATATTTTCCATCATTAAAAGGCCGTGCCCGATGCATCGTGCAGCGATTGTCCCAAAGTACGAGATCATTGACACGCCACTTATGCGAATAAATAAATTCTTTTTCAGTAAAGGCATAAAATCCCAAGGGTACGCGGGAATAACTTATACAGTGATCGCATAAGACTCCAGTTGGAGTTTGAGGTCATCGATGACTTAGGATTTCAGAGTGTACTTTTTAACCCATCTGTAAGCCTTATAGATAAAGCTTTGTAGTCAATAAACTCATTACTACAGTGCGTTACAGAGAGTTATTTTTTATGAGCGTAGACCAAAATATTCTTACCGAAAATAAATTTACATCCAAATTCATCAAGCATTTTGCTCAATGGAAATATGTATTTATCATAAATTTTCATACTTTTCCCGTCTGCTTTTTCTGAGTTGTAGCCTCTAAGTTTGACATAGAGCCAAGCAAAAAATCCAATGCTATCCGAATAATAAAATTTATCCACTTTAAAGCCAGCGCTATTTAATTTTATTAATAATTCTTGCTTTTCATACCTTCTGTAATGACCCACTTTTTCGTCTAATTCTGAATAAAGAGCCTGAAAGGCGGGAACATAGATTATTAATTTTCCACCTGTAATAAGTTTTGTATTTAGTTGCTTTAAGATTGACAAGTCATCTTCAATATGTTCCAGCACATTAGATGTATAAATGACATCAAATTTTTTTTCTACCGCATCAAGACTGCTATAACAGTGGAAACCTCGTTGTTCAATAATCCATCTCTGCCTTGAATCGATTTCCAAACATTCTGGCTTTATTGTTGTGGAAATATTCCAAAGATTTGCTAGAGTGCCTATCCCAGCTCCAAACTCAAGAACCTTTTGGCTCTTAATATTTGATTTTGTTAGTTTCCATATCAGATCATTGTTGTAATTAATTAAATATTTTTCAGCAGCCCATAACTCCTCACCTCCAGCGTAGTTTGTGTTGGAGCTTGATTGAGCAGTTTTGGGTTTTATTATTTTCATAATGACCAATATATATCAACGGCAATGTGGGGGACCAATAAGCCAACATACGTGTCATACACCTCATATTTGAAACGCAATGACTAAGCATAGAGGCTGAAAATTTCTATCCCTCTGCCTGGCCCACCACCCGACAAGGTCCCGATGATATCAAAGGTTCTGAAAGCATCGATTGCGAGAATCGCGACGCAGACTACGATGACCGGTCGCAGCATCGGTAAGGTGATAAACCAAAAGGTACGCCAGCGGCTGGTACCGTCGATTTCTGCGGCCATAAAGGGCTCTTCAGGGAAGCTTTGTAACGCTGCCAGCAGCAACAACATGAAACGCTACATTTCTCCTAAGATGAATTTTTTTAATAGGCTTTGACATCATCTATACAACATCACATCCGCATTATGCAGAAAAGCAAGGCAGCTCTTCTTTGAATTGACAGTAAGTTGTTTGAGTAGGTACTGTCAATTCAAATTAATCTAGGGATATCCCTAGCTAAGTAAACACTTTCGCGCACTGGTTGTAATACTTAATAGCTTTACTCTGTCGCCTTAATCCCGGCGTCCTTGATAATTTTTCCAAACAGTTCGTAATCAGCTTTATAGCGTTTAGCCATTTCTTCTGGGGTACTCGCAATGATGCTGTAGCCACTTGCGCGTAATTTCTTGGCGATTTCAGGATCGGCCAATGCTTTGAGTAACCCGGCATTCAGTGTGGCAATCGTAGCGGCAGGTGTTTTGCCCGGAGCAGTCAGACCCCACCAGATCGATTGATTCAGTTCTTTGTAGCCACTTTCTACGAACGTCGGTACCTCAGGTAGGACTGGTGAGCGCTCCGTTGCAACGATAGCGAGTGCCCGGACTTTACCTGACTGGATTTGTGGCAACAGGCTCGCAACCGAGCCGGTATAGAGATCAATACGCTGACTAATCAGATCTGTATAGGCAAGCGCCCAGCCACGATAAGGCACATGTGTCAGATGAACTTTTCCAGTCGAGCGCCACAGGTGACCGAGCAGATCGCCCGTGCCGCCTGCACCTGGTATGCCAAGCGTAAGTTTGCCGGGATCTTTTGCCGCTGCAGCAGCAACATCGGCTAGCGTTTTGTAAGGCGAATCAGGCGCCACAACAAATACGCTCGGTGAGGAGGCGACGATACCTACGGGTGTGAAATCCTTGAACGTATCGTAGGTTAATTTCTCATATAACCAGGGGTTGAGCACGATATTGTCAGTCTGTGCGAGCACTAGCGTGTAGCCATCTGGATTGGCTCGCGCTGTGGAGTCCAGTGCGAGGTTGCCGCCTGCGCCAGGTTTGTTTTCGACGACAGTTTTCCAGCCCATTTTCTCTGTCATCCCGCCTGCCACCAGACGAGCGAGCGTATCTGTGCCGCCTCCCGGAGGGAAGGGTGAGATGATGGTGATGGGTTTGGCGGGGAAGTCTTGCGCCGCAGCCAGGCAGGACGCTACTGAAAGGGCAGAAGAGATTAAAAGGTTTTTTATTTTCATGGCGACTATCCCTATGGATTAACTGTGTCAAAGTCAGAGCAGCTCTTATCCAGTAACTCTCTGTAAGACCGTGTGAATTTATTAAATGAATAATAACTTTTTGAACCAGCCTTCAGTTATCTGCTAAACATTTGTGAAAAATCACAGCACTCTTTGGCCAGCGTAACAACCGAATCGATCAATACACTTGGATGATCACTGCGCTGCAACGCTACATACGGTACAAAAGGTAAAGCAGGTTTGACATTCATTATTGCAAGTGCACCACTCTCGATATAGGAAGATAGGCATTGACTAGGCAGGTAACTGCATCCAAGTCCGGCAACGGTCATACCAATCAACGCAATCATATTATTGGTGCTGGTTGTGATGGGCATTTCAACTCCGAGTGATTGGAACCAGCGTTCATACAAAATTCCAGTACCTGATTTCTCACCCTGAATCAGTAGTCGGTATTTGACTAGCTCCTTCAAACTTATTTTTTTGTTTGAGTTCAGTAGCAAGGGGCTACACATCCAGTTGCTTTCAACACGGCGAAGAGGTTTAGCTAACAGGCGTGTATCCTGAAAAACATCTGGGATAACAATCAGATCCAGTTCATCATTCAGTAACTTGTTTTTAAGATCCAGGCTCAAGTCGATATCAGGCTCAATGATGACTTTTGGATAGCGCTCCTGGATAGCCCGCACGAGTTTTGGTAACCAGGTCATCGCTGTCAGTTCCGTGACGCCCAAGCGTAATCTGCGTTGCACAACCTCTGGCAGACTGAATTGCTCGATTGCGGCATCTCTCTGTTTCAGTATCTGTCTGGACAGCAGAAACAGCTCCTCGCCCTTTTCCGTCAGCTTGGCGCTACGTTGGCCGCGATCAAATAACTGCGTGTTGAAAACGGCCTCCAATTCCTGGATACGTTTGGAAATTGCTGATTGCGTCGTATGAAGTCGAGTGGCCGCTGCAGCGAAGCCTCCCAAATGAGCGACCCAATAGAGCGCTTCTAGTTGTTTGAACGTCATCGGCGATCCCGCAGTAGGTAGTGGGATTAATCATATCGCTTTTAGCGATCTTTTATGATGAATAAATATCGCTTTTATTTATTATTTATGAAGTTCAAAATCAACGCTAGTCAGAAATTTGAAACATACTCTGGCCTGTTGGCACAGAAATCTCAATGAATTGGATTTGTACATGACGAGTATTGTCGCGCAGCGGTTCCAAGGGATTAAGCCATCACCGAGCATGGCAGCCAAAGCCCGTGTGGAAGCGTTACGCGCGCAAGGCCGCACTATCGTAGACTTCACCCTAGGCGAGCCAGATTTCGCAACACCAGCACATATCGTGCAGGCTGGCGCTGAGGCCTTGAACTCGGGCCAGACCAAATACACCAGTTCGATGGGCACACCTGCATTGCGTCACGCCATTGCAGACAAATTGCAAAGAGAAAATGGTCTGACATACGGAATCAATCAAATTGTTGTCGGCTGCGGCGCAAAGCATGTCATTTTCAACGCCTTTGCTGCCTCTCTTGAACCAGACGACGAGGTAATTATTCCTGCGCCGTATTGGGTTTCTTACCCGGATATGGTGAGTATCAATGCGGGCAAGCCTGTCATCATCCCTTGTCCCGCTGAGAACGGTTTTAAGCTCAGACCCGAACAGCTCGAAGCAAGCATTACACCAAAGACAAGATGGCTCGTACTCAATACGCCAAACAACCCGACTGGTGCGGTATATAGTGAGAGTGAGTTACTTGCCTTGAGCTCAGTATTGCGAAAGCATCAGCGAGTCTGGATCATGACAGACGAAATTTATGAGCATTTCATTTATGGCGCAGCCAAGCATCAGACGCTTGTCAGTCTCGCACCGGATTTGGCGGAACGCAGTTTAGTGATCAATGGCATGTCCAAGGCTTTTGCCATGACAGGCTGGCGTATTGGTTACGGCGCAGGACCAGAGGTGTTGATCAAGGCGATCAATTTACTGATTACTCAAAGCACCACCTGTCCGAGCGCTATGAGTCAGTATGCTGCAACCGTTGCTTTGAATAGCGCGCAAGATTGTGTGAAACAAGCCGCGACACTTTTTGAGCAGCGTCGGAACCTTATTGTAAAGTTGCTCAATGACATCGAGGGCGTCCAATGCCCTCAGCCCGACGGCTCATTTTATGTTTTTCCTTCTGTAGCTGGCCTGGTCGGTAAAGCGAGTAAAGAAGGCGTTGTGATGAAAAACGATATTGACATCATGAATTATTTACTAGAGTCTGGAGGCGTTGCTGCTATTGATGGGACTTCCTATGGCGCGCCTGACCATTTACGCATTTCATTTGCTACCTCTACAGACTTAATTATCGATGGCTGTTCCCGTATTAAAAATGCTGCATTGGCTCTTTCTTGATTCCGACACATTTACTGGAGTTTTCTATGCGTACATTAAAAAAACTATCCTTCGCACTCGCTACATTGACTGCTGTTCTGGCAACACAGACGGTTTTTGCCGACCAGCTCGATGACATCAAAAAAAGAGGTAGCTTGATCTGCGGCACGCTGGGCACCTCAGAGCCCTTCAGTTTTGCTGATCAGGCCACGCGCCAAATCAAAGGCTATGACGTTGATTTTTGTAAAGCGATTGGCGATAGTTTGGGCGTTAAAACCGAACTGAAACTGCTGGCCGTTGAGGCTCGTATCCCAGAGCTTAGCCAGGGCCGTGTGGATATCGTTATTGCCAATCTGGGCTATACCCCACAGCGCGCAGAGCAAATTGACTACAGCAATCAATATTTTGTTAGTCAGCAAAAAATCATGACCCGTACCGCAGACGGGTACAAGAGCATCAATGATCTAGGTGGCAAACAAGTCAGCGCGCCAAAAGGGTCGACCTCAGAAGCCGCCGTCGTTAAAAAAGTACCAACTGCCAAGGTCGTGACTTTTCAGGATCCTCCGACTGCATTCATGGCTTTAGTGCAAAACAAAGTAGATGCCTTTGCTTTGTCGGAGTTGACGTTGATCAAATTCAAAGACCAGGTTGCGAACCAGGTAAAAATGACTATCTTGCCTGAGTCAATGATGGCAGAGGCCTGGGGTGTGGGCGTTAAAAAAGGTGAAACTGCGTTACTCAAAGCCGTCAATACCCAGCTCGATACAATGGAAAAAAATGGCGAGGCAGCGAAGGTATTTAAAAAATGGCTGGGTGAAGACAGCCCTTACAAAGCACCACGTGAATTCGTAATCGCTCCGATACCAGGTTAAGCCAGTACGCAAGCAAGATGAGCGCAGCATCTTCGCCCTTGCATTTGTTGCAAGGAGATTCCGGGACGATTTTCTATATGGGGATCGTCTCGACACTCGAGCTCACACTGCTCGCTGGCTGTATTGCGTTTGTCATTGGTGCGGTGCTGGCAGTGGTTAGAGCAAGCGGTTCTAAATTAGCCAGTGGTTTTGTTGTTGTGTATGTTGCTTATCATCGCAACATACCTTTACTTGTGCAAATCTTATTTTGGTATTTTGGCATTACAGCTTTATTGCCGGCAGTCATACAGTCCTGGTTGAATCAGCATGGAGGCGGATTTCTCTGTGGTGCCATCGCGATCGGATTATGCATGGCAGCGTATGTCAGTGAAGATTTACGAAGCGGTATGCGTGCAATTCCGACTGGGCAGTATGAGGCCGCGCGTGCGATGGGGCTGAGTTTCATGCAAACCATGCGCTACATTGTGATTCCACAGGCACTACGTCATGCTATTGCGTCGCTCGTCAATGAGATGCTGCTATTACTCAAAAACACGAGTTTGCTAATGGCAATCGGCGTCGCAGAGCTCACTTATGCGACACGCCAGATTGAAAGTCAGACTTTCAGAACCTTTGAAATCTTTGCATTTGCAACGCTCTGTTATCTGGCGATTTCCTTTTGCATTATGTTTTGTGGGCGCGCGCTAGAGCGACATTTCAGAGTCGCGGGTCGCTAACCTATGATCGACATCCTTCAGAACTACTGGTTACTCCTGCTTGTAGGGCAGTTTCCAAATGGTCCGCTAGGCGGTCTGGCCATGACGCTGATTCTGGCTGTCTGCGGGATAGGTCTGGCATTCCCCTGCAGCATAGCGATCGCACTTGCTTTGACGAGTCCCTTCAGAGCCTTGCGAGCGAGCGCACAAGCGCTTGTTTATATTGTGCGCGGACTGCCGCTGTTAATGTTTATATTCTGGGCGTATTTCGCGATCCCCGCTTTACTGGGGACTTCAGTGCCGGGTGTCGTCACGATGCTCTTCGCACTTGTGATTTATGAGAGTGTGTACCTCGCGGAAGTCATCCGCGGTGGCATACAGGCCTTGCCTGCAGGACAAACCGAGGCCGCGCGTGCGATGGGTCTGACGCATCTGCAAACGCAGAGGATAGTCGTTTTGCCACAAGTTCTCTATAACGTTCTACCGAGCATACTGAGCCAGTTTATTTCGACGATCAAAGAAACATCCTTAGGGTACGTGATCAGTGTGAATGAACTGACCTTTGCAGCAAATCAGGTCAATTCAATTTTATTGACAAGACCTTTCGATGTCTATTTATTACTCGCAATCATTTATTTCACGCTGTGTTTTATTTTGACGTCATGCGTGAGATTGCTGGAGCTACGTGTTGAGCGTGGCAGAAAATCACTCAGACTCAAAACGCAATGACTTCAAACAATGCAATGATCGAATTCGCAGGCGTAAATAAATTTTACGGTTCATATCACGCATTGAATAATATCAATGCGATCGTCCCACAGGGTGAAGTCGTGATTGTCTGTGGACCATCGGGCTCAGGTAAATCAACACTGATCCGCACGGTCAATCGGCTTGAAAATATTCAGTCAGGCAAGATCACCGTCAACGGGATTGATACACAGTCTGAGGGGATCAATGTTAACAAGATGCGCAGCCAGATCGGCTTTGTATTTCAACAGTTCAATTTGTTCCCTCATCTAAGTGCTTTGGAAAATGTTTCTTTAGGTTTAATTAAAGTCCAACACCTATCAAAAGGTCAGGCGCAGGAGATTGCACAAGGGCTACTCAATAGAGTCGGTCTTGAACATAAAGTGAACGCTTTTCCAGGTGAGTTATCAGGCGGGCAGCAACAGCGCGTAGCCATCGCTCGTGCACTTTCTCAAAATCCACCCGTGATGCTGTTTGACGAACCGACCAGTGCCCTGGATCCGGAAATGGTTGGCGAAGTTTTGGCCGTAATGCGTGAGCTTGCAGCCGAAGGTATGACCATGATGTGTGTCACCCACGAGATGGGTTTCGCCAGAGATGTTGCCAACAAGGTTTGGTTTATGGATCAAGGACAGATTCTGGAGGAGTCGACCCCTGAGGAATTTTTTAAGTCACCTAAAACAGAAAGAGCTAGCAAGTTTTTATCGGATATCAGGTAAGACAGTTTGGTCTGCTTGAATAGCGCAATCACATCACTGGTGCTTACTTATTGAGCCAGCGTAACGCGATTCCGTAGTCTATCCGTTTCGCTTTCGCTTAGCAGTAGCCTGATGCCAAGAGACCCACTACCGTTACGAACGGGTGCTTTTCTCAGGTAAAGTTCAATGGTCTTGATTTCAAGATAGGCTGCACAGGCATGGGCAATGCGTGTCATCAGACGCTCTTGTGTTTCGTAGTGTCCGTCTCTGGCCAGTCTGTCGATTTCTGTAATTAACGGGTCATAATCAAAAACATGTTCCATCCCGTCCTGGGAAATTAAAACTTGTTTTGCGTCAATGCCAAGTATTACATCTAGTTCATGAATATCTGGTTTTGTTTCGTTTGGGCCATACGTACCGATTTGAGTTTGAAGTCTCAGATCACGCAACTCAATCAAGGCTAAGTTATTCATCGTTATGGTTGCTCCAGTTTGACGGCATCAAAACTTCGATTATGGCGCATACCAAAAAGACTGCGCATCGTCGATATAATTTGCACTTACTTTATTTAGGAAATCCCTATGTCAGATGACCCAAGATGCTGTGGCTCAGGTGCTTGCATTATCAACGATGATGATTATTGCTGGTGCGGCCAAAAATGGGATGGGGAAAAAATGTGTTTCCCTGTAATGGATGATTTAGAACCACCTGGTGCAAGCAGTCAAGGTAAATAAGTACAAAATGAAAACCCCCAACGCACCTGAAACCCAGGCGACTAAATTCCTGCGTCAGCATAAAGTGCAGTTCACTGACCATCTCTACACCTACGAAGAACACGGCGGCACCGCAGTCTCAGCTCGCGAGCTTCACGTTGATGAGCATGCTGTGGTTAAAACACTAGTCATGGAGGACGAGTCAACGAAACCTTTAATCGTGCTGATGCATGGGGACTGCAAGGTTTCAACCAAAGAGCTCGCAAGACAGGTTGGTTGTAAAAAAATTGAGCCCTGTAAACCTGAGGTGGCTAATCGACACTCAGGTTTTCTGGTTGGGGGGACGAGTCCATTCGGGACGAAAAAACAAATGCCTGTTTATGTCGAGAAAACGATACTGGAATTGCCGCTCATCTATATTAATGGCGGCAGAAGAGGTTATCTGGTCGGGATCAATCCGCAGGAACTTGTGCGTGTACTGAGTCCAAAAATTGTTGAGGCGGCTTTGCAAGAAGGCTTGACTAAAAATTAAGTTCTGACCTGTCGCGTTAAATCATAAAAATCTGGCTCTAAGCTGACCGGCTTACTTACCGAAAGCAAATATTCTGACTGCTTACCCCGATAAAGATGCGTTGAATTTTCAGAGGCGTTCATCTACACTCAGAAAACAAAAAGTAAGATAAAAATCGCATGGAATACTTGTTAAAGGTATCCAGTGCAGGAGACAAAATGAGTGTCTTGAAGCAGGCTACTGCAAGCTGGACGCGACTTGACGTTGAACACGACGCATCGTGGATCCAGCGGCTCACAGCTCAGGAGATCGGAAGTATCGATCAGGCACTCGCTTATGCAAAAAAACTGAATAAGCCCTATCTGGATATGTCGCCTGAAGACTTTCCCTTAACCGAGCCCGCGAAACAGGCGCTTGAGCGCGCTGTCCACGCGACTCAGTCGCGCTGGGGCTTCTGTCTGGTCAAAGGCTTGCCCGTTGAGCGCTGGAGCGAAGAGGATTCCCGTTTGGCATATTGGGGAATGGGATTGCATATGGGTGTCGCAAGGACACAGAACAAGGCCAGCGACATTCTCAATGATGTGCGTGACATAGGGGCTGAGTATTACAAGAGTGGTCGCGGTTACAACACGCGGGCCGAGCTAGATTTCCATATCGATTTTGGTGACATTGTTTCCCTGCTCTGCCGCAGGACAGCAAAAACAGGTGGACGTAGTCTGATCACCAGCACGCGGGCTGTGTATGAGGAGGTTGTACGCAGCCACCCGCAATTAGTCGATACGTTGCATGAGCCGTTTTACTTTAGCTGGCAAGGATCCTCGGGTAAAGACGATGGCGGTTTTTATACCTGTACGATCGCGGGATTTAATGACGGGTATTTTGCTTATCGTTCAAATTTAAAAAACATCATTGCGGCGCAACGCGATTTTCCTGAGGTGCCCCGCCTCACAGCTAAACAGCAGCAGCTACTTGAGCTGCTTGAGACGCTCTATCGCGACCCGCAACTGTGTTATTCGATGCAGCTTGAGGCAGGTGATTTACAAATCGTGAATAACTACAACGTCATTCACTCGCGAACAAGTTTTGAGGATTACGAGGAGCCTGATTTAAAAAGGCATTTGATCCGGCTCTGGCTGGGGATACCAAAGTGTCAGCCTTTACCAGAGGCCTGGGTGACGCCTTATAAAAATATCGCAGCCAATTCTGTCAGAGGTGGTTTACGCGGCAAGCAGATCACAGAAGCGTTTTTAGCGTATGAAAAGCGCCTCGCGAGATACCACGGCATGGATAATTCTTATTACGAGAGGCATCCACTATGACAAAAAATCAAATAAGCACATCAAATGTGGTGGCTTATCGTTTGTTATCGCGCTGGACAGCACTTGTATGCGGGCTGCTCGTCACTGGATTGTTAAGCATCAGCGTTCAGGCGCAAGAAGAAAATTTTCCAACCAGGACAGTCACGATAGTTGTACCCTACACAGCAGGCGGCGGCACGGATGCTCTGGCGCGCAACATCGCAAACGTCTGGTCAGCACATTGGAAAAAACCTGTCGTCGTCATTAATCGCACGGGCGCTGATGGTGTGATCGGGAGCCAATATGTCAAAAGTTTACCGGCAGATGGCTACACGGTTTTGTTTCAGGTCAATCAGGCTTTGTTTTGGCCGACTACGCTGCCGCAGGCCAATATCGATGTGATGCGTGATTTTCAACTGCTCTCCAAACTTCAGCAAAACGCGATGGTTTTTGGCGTTGCAGCTTCATTGCCTGATCAGACCTTCAAAGGTTTTATTGAGCGCTGCAGGACGGCTGAGCAACCGTGCTCTTTCGGTGCCGCGACAAAACATGGCGAAATCATGGCCAGACAAATCATTGAAAAAACAGGCCTGACCAAAGCAGTCGTTGTTCCTTACAAAGGAACTGCGCCTATGATGGTCGATGCACTCGGTGGTCATGTGAGCTTAGGCATGCCGTCACTTTCTGTCGCCATGCCACATTTGCGAAGCGGTGGTTTTCGGGCACTCGCGGCAGGCTCTAAAGACAGAATTCCTGAGTTGCCTGAGATCCCAACACTCACTGAAGAAGGTCTCGCTATGAGTGCAGTGACCTGGTATGGCATGATGGTGAGGAAAGGAACGCCCGATTCAGCTCTCATGGCGCTGGTCGAGGCTGTCCGGATCGTTTCCAGAGATCCTGACGTTCTTAAAACAATTCGCAGTGAGGGTGCAGTCCCGGTATTTGGCAGTCCTGCTAGTTTTGAAAAGGAAGCCGCCGAAGAGGTATCCACCGTGACACCCTTATTAAAAAAATATTTTGTTGAAACTACTCCTCAACCAGAGACAAAAAAATGAGACCTTCTACCCAATTACGCGCACTCCTCAAACAACCCGGTATGCTGATCGCACCAGGCGCCTACGATGGCATTACGGCACGCATCATTGAGCAGGCAGGCTTTCCGCTTGTATATATGACGGGTGCCGGAACTTCGGCCTCACTCGGTTTCCCGGACTATGGGCTCGTCACGATGACTGAGATGGTGGAGAATGCGGGTATCCTTGCGCGTTCGGTCAGGCTGCCTGTCATCTCTGATGCGGATACGGGCTACGGTAATGAGTTGAATGTCACGCGGACCGTGCATGAATTTGAGTCACGGTATGTTGCCGGAATCCATATCGAGGATCAGGTCGCGCCAAAACGCTGCGGCCATCTGGATGGCAAGGAAATCGAGCCACTCGACAAGTATGTGAGCAAAATTCGTGCAGCTGCTGCGGCAAGACGGGATCCGGATTTCGTCATCATCGCACGCACCGACTGTCGTGCGTCAATGGGCTTTGAGGAGGCGATTCGCCGAGGCAATGCTTCACTAGAGGCGGGCGCTGATGTGGTTTTTGTTGAAGCACCGCAAACCCTCGAAGAAGTAGCCGCTGTTCCACGACTGATCAAAGGCCCCTGCCTGCTCAACGTTGTTCAAGGAGGAAAAACGCCGGTGGTTAATCTGCTCGAAGCAGAAAAGATGGGCTACAAGATTGCAATTTTGCCCGGGATTCTGTTGCGCGCAGGTGTGCAGGCTTTCGATGCGGTGCTCGACACAATCAAAACTACGCATCAGGCTCCAGACTTGTTAAATAAAGTTTCACCCCACCAGAATTTCCGTCGTTTTGGTGCCGATGAGTGGGACGAGGTGCGCGCAAAGTTCGCGACCGATGACAAACCAGCAGTCAGCTAGTCTGCGGTCATTGCGTTTGCAAGTCAGTGGTTAGCAAGCCGGCAAGTCAGCAAGTCAGCAAGTCGGCAACTCTTAACTAGCCACTCAGGACAGATAGTTATTAACCAGCTCCCGGCTGTTTAATAACTCAGACGCAGTCCCCGCCATCGCGCATTCACCATTACGCAGAACCATTGCGCGATCAGCTGACTCCAGAGCCAGTATCGCTACTTGCTCGACCAGAATAATGGCCAGGCCCTGATCCGCCAGCTGTCTGAGCGTGGTGATGATCAACTCAACAATCTGGGGTGCCAGACCGAGTGAGGGCTCATCGAGCATGAAGACTTTGGGTTGCATCATCAAGCCCCTGGCGATCGCGAGCATCTGCTGCTCGCCACCCGAGAGCGCTGTGCCCGGGATATGCTGCCGCTGTTTGAGCACAGGAAAGCGTTGCCATTGCTGCTCCAGTAATTCAGACATAGTCTGCGTTGCCAGACCGGTATTTTTGGCACCGATCAACAGATTGTCCCGAACAGAGAGCCCGGGAATAATCTGTCGACCCTGAGGAACGTGCACCAGGCCTTGACAGGCGAGCAGATGAGCTTGAGTGTTTGCAATATTTTGTCCGGCAAACTGAATCTCACCCGACACTAAAGGCAATAAGCCAGACAGCGTTCTCAACAGAGAGGTTTTGCCCGCACCATTAGCGCCAATCACGGCCAGCATTTCACCAGGATTCAACTCAAAGCTCACATCACGCAATACTTGATTCGCGCCGATACAAGCATATAGATTTTTTGCTCGTATCATTTTTTCACTCCCGTACCCAGATAGGCCTCGATTACCGTAGGATTTTGTTGAATCTCTCCGGGTGTGCCATGCGCAATGAGCCGACCGAAATTCAACACACTGAGCTCGTCACAGACAGACATCACGAATTCCATATTGTGTTCAACCAGCACGATGGTGATGCCGAGCTGGCGTAATTTCAGGATCACCTGCGCGATCTCTTTCGCTTCCTGCGCGTTCATGCCAGCGATGGGCTCATCGAGTAGCAAAATACGCGGACGTTGCGCAATCGCCCGCGCGAGTTCAAGCAATTTTCTATGCCCATAGGGCAGCTCACCCGGGAGCCGATCTGCCAGATGCCCCAGACCGAGAAAATTCAGGATATTCATACTTTCCTGACGTTCATTTTTCTCGAGCGAGTTTTTAAATAACCAGTCAAAAAAATCTTTTGTATAGGACTGCTGGTGTTTGACGCCGAGCATCACGTTATCGAGTACGGACACAGCCTCGATCAACTGGAGATTTTGAAAAGTTCGGGCGAGCCCCAGATGGGCACGCTCAGCAACACCGAGAGAGGAGATGTTCTGGCCGCCGAGAGTGATCGTGCCTGTATCAGGGAGATAGACACCTGCAATCATATTGATGATGGTTGATTTACCCGCACCATTCGGGCCGATCAGACCATGAACCGTATTGGGTTTGATATCGATCGATACCTCATCGACCGCTTTTAGGCCGCTATAGCTTTTACTCAGACCCTGCAGGCAAAGCGAGGTGCCTTCGTTAGCGATACGCCTGAGCGCAAGCTCTGAGAGCTGCTCTTTTGAGCTCGGTATCGTAGCGTCAAGCAGAGTAATTTTTTTGCGAGACAAACCCAGTTTTGTTGTCAGGCTATCGAGAATACCTGCTGCACCTTTCGGGAAAGCGAGCAAGACGGTTACGAGAATCAGACCGTAGATAAACAAACCATATTTATCAATACCAGCAATGACCTCCACAATCCCCAGCAAAATGAGTGTCCCAAGTAACGGTCCACTTTTTGTACCGAGACCTCCCACCACCGCAGCGATGAGCAGTGCGATACTGAGTCTGACCGTAAACGCATCACTGCCCACAAAACCGGACTGATGTGCGAAAAAAGCGCCACCCATACCCGCTAGTGCTGCGGCAAAGGCAAAGATCCCCGCTTTCCAGCGGCTGACCTGGATCCCGACCGACGCGGCAAAGACTTCTGATTCACGGATCGCCCGCAGATTACGACCAAAGCGTCCGTCATGAATAAAATCAGACAGCAGTTGAATCACGATCAGTGCCGTTCCAGCAAAGTAAAAGAAAAACACGGGTCCGAGTTTAGGTAGACCAAACTCAAGCTGCGGGACGCCAGACAAGCCCATCGCGCCACCGGTCAGACCGATCCAGCGTTGCGCCAGGATGTCGAGCACATACCCTACAGCGAGAGTTGTCATAGCCAGATAGAGGCCACGCGTCCTGAGCGCAAACACCCCGACCAGACCCCCACCGAGCGCCGCGAGAAAGGTTCCGAACGCAATCGCTAAAGGCACTGGCCAGCCAAGTTTAAGCGCTGTCAACGCTGAGCCGTAAGCGCCCAGCGCATAAAAGCCCGCCTGACCGAGTGACATCTGACCGGAGAGTCCAAGCAGCAGATTTAAACCAATCACCGCGATCAGGGTATAGAAAAAAGTTTGCGCAAGGAAAACATAAAAACCATTGAGCGGTAACCAGGGCATCACGATAAAGCAAATAATCCCCAGCAGATAGGGCAGTCGTTTTGGATCGCGTTTCGCGTTCAGAGCGTTATCTGACATCCGCGCGCCCCTCGGAAAAAAGCCCTGATGGCTTGACAGCAATAATGATCAGCGCAGCGAGCAGGGGATACAGATCGCCAAAGCCTGAATCCAGATAATTCGAAAGCGACTCAAAAATTCCAAACAGGATGCCACCAATCAATATCCCAACCGGATTGGCAAAGCCACCAATCGCCGCCACGATCAGAGCCTTGATTGTTAATACGAGTCCCATATGAGGATTGATCGTCACAAGCGGTCCGATCAAAATCCCCGCGACTGCAGCAAGAATCGCAGCAATGATAAAGACGCCTGTTTTGACCCGATCTGTATGGATGCCTAAAAGCTTTGCAGACTCAGGATTAAACGCGACGGCCTGGATGTTTTTTCCCCAGCGGGAATGAAACATGAACGCATAAAAGATCGCTACGATCAGGATTGCAGCGACGATGACAAGAATTTCCTCTACAAACAAACCCGCACCGAGCACTTGCACGACCTGATCGCGTTGCGAGCTGAACAGTGGCGCGGAATACTGTGACGTTTTACCAAAACCAAGCTCAATTACGTTTTGCAGAATCAGTGCGATCCCCGCTGTGGTCAGGATCCAGGAAAACGCCCCAACCGGGGACGTTTTCTTACGATCGAGTGGTCGTATCGCGATACGTTCGAGCAACCACCCCATTACGGCAAGCACAACCAGAGTCGCTGCAATGGCAACACCGAGCGGCGCTCCGACTTTCCTGAGTAACAGCATCAGGAAAGTACCCACCATCAAAAAATCACCTTGACCGAAATTCACGCGATGCGTAGTCAGATGCGTGATGTACAGGCCGAGGGCGACGAGTACGTAAATCGCACCCATCGCCAACCCGCCGGATAACAGCTGGATAATGTTGCCGATTTGCATGTTAGTTCAGACGCGTCACAACACCGTTTTTCCAGACACCAAGGAACACATGCTCTTTGTCCAGGCATTCGTGATCCGTGGCGCTGAAGGGTTTGGCAGGTGTTGCTGAGACGGCCTGAATGCCATCGATATTTTCAATCGCATTTCTGATCGCTGCTGGATCAGGTTTGCCGACTTGATCGACGGCCTTGAAAACAATCAGACCCGCGTCATAGCCCAGTGCCGCAACCACAGGCCAGCGGTAGTCTTTGCCGTATTCCTTTTTCATCTTTTCATTGAAGGCCTGAGCGCGTGGAGTGTTGATGTCCAGCGCCTGGCCCATGACGGTACCTTCGATCGCATCCTTGCCTACAATCTCAAGCACCTTTTCCGAAGACAAGCCCCAGTTGCCTGCGATCACTGGTTTGTAATTCAGACGTGGCAGAGGACGGAAGGGCAGCTCAAAAGACTCGTGGAAATTAAGTACGAGCTCAGCTTTGGCATCACGCAGTTTGACCATTTGCGGTGTCAGATCGGTGACGTTAGGCGCTGCAGCTTCCATCGCGACCAGTTCAACGCCGCGCGCCTTTAAGCCGGCCTCAATTTCTTTCGCAGCGAAGTTTCCATAGCCTGTTGTTGAATGTATCAACCCAATGCGTTTGAAGTTTTTAGCACCCCAGTCCAGCATCTGATCGATCTGGAATTTTTCAACCATCGAGCAGCGGAAAATCTGGCTTGGTTTTTCTTCGATGAATTGTGTGGTGATGTTGGTGGCAATCGCTGGACCTGCAACCAATGGGATCCCAGCCTTTTGCAAAATCGGACCGATCGCGAGCACGTTGCCGCTGCTGACTGTGCCGATAATGACAGAGGCCTTGTCGTTCTGGATCAAGCGTTGAGCGAGCGATACAGCACGCTGGGGATTGGCCTCGTCGTCATAGACGGTTAGTTCGATTTTCGTTTTGCCACCCGCTGCCTGATAGTCTTTGAGCGCGAGTTTGATGCCTTGCAGGTAGGACTCACCAAAATCAACAATGGCTGGTGGGCCACTGAGACCCTCAATGACACCGACTTTGACTTGCGCTGAAACATTGAAGGCGCAGGCAATCAGGGCAGATGTAAAAGCCATTTTGAACATGGACTGCTGATATGTTTTTTTCATACGGTCTCCGTTTATAGATTTTAATTTTCAGATACTAAAAGGCTAGGTTTAAAACTGTATTCAACTCGCGTTAAATTTTGCGTCGCGTCTCTCTCTAAATGAGGTTAGGCCTTCTTCGAGATCCTCGGTAAAGGCGAAATCGCGGAAAGAGCGTGATTCTGCCTTGAGCGCATCAGGCATATTCATGCCCATTGAGGTGCGGATCATTTCTTTGGCAAAGCGATGGGACAGCGGCGCGCGACTGGCAAGCATTTGTGCATAAGCCATCGTTTTACCGAGCAGTTCAGCTTGCGGATATATTCTATTGACCAGACCAATCCGGTAAGCATGTTCTGCATTGACGCGCTCACCTGAGAGGATGATTTCCATGGCGTGGCCCATGCCGATGATCTGGGGCAGGCGAATCAGTCCGCCATCGCAAGCATGAAACCCCCATTTGGAATCCTGCAATGCAAACTCTGCGTTGGGTGAACAAAACCTCAAGTCGCACGCCAGTGAGAGTTCAAATCCTCCCGAGATTGCAAAACCATTGACTGCGGCAAGGATAGGCTTATCGATATCGAGATTGCGGGTGATGCCGCCAAAGCCTGGACCGTTTGTATATTTTTTACGAAACTCTGGGGCGGGCGTGCGTGCGAAATTCAAACTATAGGTTTTGAGATCTGCGCCTGCGCAAAAGGATTTGTCCCCAGCACCTGTGATGACCGCGACGCGCGCTGTTTCATCCGCGTCGAATTCTTTCCAGACCTCGACCAGTTCATCGTTGGCTGCGAAATCAAGAGAGTTCATTTTCTCTGCCCGATTAATCGTAATCAGACGTACTTGATTATGCTTTTCATAAAGAATGTCAGACATGTTTTTCTACTCTGAAAGTGGGTGTTGTGTGGTCTGCGGAAAGGGTGGGGACGGCAATAACGCGATCACCCAGTTGATCGCCCTCTGCAGGTAAAAATCTGCCCGTGATACGAAAACCGTTGTCCAGATCGACAACGCCGACGTGGTAGGCGCCTTCCTCTTTAAAACGCAAGGGAGGTTTTCTGATGGTGGTCCAGCTCACGAGCGTGCCGACACCAGGTACTTCGATCGTGTCCATGCCGGTATGCAGACATTTGGCACAGGTATCAATACAGCCCGCCTCAAGTGTGCCGCAGTGTGCACACTGATGAAAGCTGAGCATTTCAGGCTTGAACATTATTCTCTCCCCAAAATATTGACTGTGCAGGCAACACCCGTGCCGCCCAGGTTATGGGTCATACCAATACGCGCATTAGCCACTTGATTAGGGTGAACGCCACGCAGTTGCTGCACGACTTCGTAGATCTGTCCGATACCTGTTGCACCGACCGGATGGCCTTTGGCGAGCAGACCACCACTGGCATTAATCACCACGTCACCGCCCTTGTTGGTGCGACCCTCGGCCGCCCATTTGCCACCTTCGCCACGCGGCACCAGACCCAGATCCTCGCTGTCAATAATTTCCGCGATAGAAAAACAATCATGCAGCTCGACGAGATCAATATCCTTAGGGTGTAGCCCGGAGAGCTCATAGGCTTTCTGGGCTGCGGTGACCGTTGCTTCAAAAGAGCAGAGATCAGGATGATTGGCGATACGTGGTGAGCCGCTTGTCTGGGCACTGGCGAGGATCTTGATTTTTGGATGACCATTTCGTGCGAGTAAACGCTCCGAACACAATACAATCGCAGCCGCGCCATCACTCGCTGGGCAGCAGTCATACATCTGCAGAGGATCCGCGATCATGGCCGAGGCTGTGATTTTCTCAAGCGTCAATTCGGCACCCATTTGCGCCAGAGGATTGAGCAGACCATTTGCCTTGTTTTTAATGACCACCGCAGCGACCTCCTCGCGCGTGGTGCCATATTGTTGTGCGTGGATACGCCAGGCCAAACCAAACAAACCAGGAAAGGTCAGGCCACTCGGACCATCATTTTCGTTGTCCATCGCACAGTTCAAGGCCGAGGTCACCTCTGCGGTCGAGGCGTGCGTCATTTTTTCTACACCCACCACGATCGCTGCATCACACATACCGCTCGCGATCGCCATCCAGGCATGACGAAACGCGATGCCACCCGAGGCGCAGGCGCCCTCGACTTTGGTGCAAGGGATATTGCCAAGACCGAGGCGCGAGCCAACAATCCCCGCGAGCACCTCTTTGCCGTTTAGCGGTCCGCTGATGAAATTCCCCAGGTACAGCGCGCCGATCTCCTTGCGCTCGATGCCTGCTTCGATCAGCGCAGTCGCAGCGGCCTGCACAGCGAGCGCTTCGATCGGTGTTGCGATGTGTTTACCAAAGGTCGTTGAGCCGACTCCGGCCACGTAGACGTTGCGCATCACTGGTTTCCTTTGCTGAGTTCTTTGCGCAATTCTGTTTTGAGAATTTTGCCGTAATTGTTTTTAGGTAGGCTGTCAGCCCTGAAATAAGCACGCGGACGTTTAAACCGCGCCATATTATCCAGACACATAGTGTCCAAATCCTCGTCTGACACTACGGCTCCAGGTTTGACGACCACAAAGGCGACTGGCTCCTCGCCGAGATCTTCGTTAGCGCGACCGATGACCGAGACCTCGATAATGTCGGGATGCCTGAGTAAGACTTCTTCGATCTCTCGCGGATAGATGTTGCTGCCACCCCGGATGATCATGTCTTTGGAGCGATCGCGAAGCGTCAGATAACCCTTTGCATCCAGAGAGCCAATGTCACCGGTCCAGAGCCAACCGTCCTTAATTGTTGAGGCGGTTGCTTTTTCATTGTTCCAGTAACCAAGCATGCGTGTATCGCCGCGCGTGACGATTTCACCAAGCTCCTCGGGTGGCAAGTCACGACCGTTGGCATCGACTACTTTGACTTCTGCGCCTGTACGTGCGGTGCCGCAGGAGGCCAGACGAGCGAGGTGTGCCGCGTCCCTGTCGCCACGATGATCAAATTTTGACAGTCCAGTAATCGTCATCGGACTCTCGCCCTGACCATAGACCTGAAACAGACGCGGTCCAAACATATCCAGCGTTTTGAGCAAGTCGTTGACATACATCGGTCCGCCACCATAGTAGGCGGTCAGCAAATTACCCGCAGGATTGGCAATACCAGTCCCGGAGCGCACTAGCCGCGACAGCATGGTTGGCGCAGCAAACATCGACACTTCAGGATAACGCTGCAAGGCCTCAAACACCGCATCAGTCTCGAAGCCCTTTTCAATCACCTGATGACCGCCGCTAAACAGATGCGGTAACGCATAGAGCCCCGAGCCATGTGACAGCGCTGCCGCATGGAACATGGTTTGGCCAGGCGATACGTCATCGACGTCGGCGTAATACTGCAGGCACATGGTCATTAAATTACGATGCGAGAGCATCGCGCCTTTGGGTACACCGGTTGTGCCGCTTGTATAAAACAACCAGGCAAGATCAGTTGGCTCGACTTGTGCGCAGCCGGCTGGCGCGGTGCGTACAAGCGCCTCGTAAGCGTCATCGTCGACCACAATCACAGGCCTGGAGTCAGGCAGAGTGCTGAGCGCCTCGACTAGCCCTGCATGCAGGGAAGCGCTGGTAAAAATAATGCTGGCTCCTGAGTCGAGCACGATCGGTGCGACCTCGCGGGCATGCAGTTTGGCGTTGACCGGAACCGCACAATACCCCGCTGTCCAGGTTGCAAACAGTAGCTCAAGGAATTCGTTTCTGTTTTCCATCCAGAGCATTACGCGTGCACCAGGCGCCAGACCGAGCGTATTTTTTAAACCACCCGCTAAACCGTAGACGCGCTGCGCCAGGTCACCAAAGCTTAAAGAGCCTTGTGAGCTGGACAGTGCCTGCAGGTGAGGGTGGCTCAGTGCACGTGTGAGGAAAGGTTTTGCGATATTCATTTTTTATATCTTTTCTGAACGGGTTTTGGTAATACCTTGAAAAATTGCTCAGTAAATCCGGTGATCGGCGCAGACGACTGCAACAGTTTGGCGCGTATCAGCGCGCCTTCCCAGCCGGTCCAGAAAAATTCGGCAAACGCTTGTACGTCAGCGCTTGTGTCAAGTTCGCCCGCCTCGATCGCGCGCGTTAAGCATCCAGCAATTTTGTCCTGCCAGGTTTGGAAGGTTTGTTCGAGCGCCGCTCTGAATAAAGGCTGACTGGCTCCGAGTTCCTGACTCAGGTTGCCGATCAAGCAGCCACGGCGAAACTCAAAACGCTCAACACCCTCGATCCCTTCCTGAATATAGAGACGCAAATTTCCGAGTGGAGAGTGCTGCGGCTGATCCAGGATGCGCTCAAGCTTGCGGTTGTAATAGTCCGCGTAATAAGCAATCACGCTCAGCCCGAATTGCTCTTTACTCGTAAAGAAATGATAGAAAGAGCCTTTCGAGAGTCCAGCGCGTTGCAGCACAAGCTCGACCCCCATTGAGGCGTAACTTTGCTCACAGAGCATCTCTGTGCCCGCCCGGATCAGGCGAGACAAGGTTTGCTCTCTGCGCTCGGCTCTGGCCAGTGGGGCGGTGGGTTGAGCCTCTGTCTCTGGAATTGTTTTTGTGTAGGTCATCGGTTTAGCATAAACCGGTCTACGAAAATTAGACATCAAAAAGACTTAGGGGTTTTCCATAGGAGCCTAAGTTTGAAATGACTGAGGCCTCGACTGTTGAAACATTTGCAGTTGATTTAGTCTGCGGAAAGCTTTATCAAAGCCGCGTGGTGCGTAAAGCCTTAGCAAATGTGCTTAAACCTTTGGCGTGCGATGGCATAGATCATGGGTTAAAAATGGACTATTCAATTACACGCGTACATGAGCACCGACTGCCATTGCAGCAAAAATTAGGTTTTTAGTTGATAGGCTTTTTACAAAAGCGTCAACAGCTCAGCAGGACACTGCCGCTCGAGCTCCCATGCCTCACGCTTCGAGCCTTTGAGCCAGGTCTCAAAACTATCGGGATTCAAAATCACAACCATTCTCTTTTCGTCTTGTGGTTTATGGAGTAATTTGAATACCGCATGACCATCGGCGTTGACAGTCAGGATCGTACAGCTATCCACCCAGCCATTGGGTCCGCGCCAGCCTGACCAAATGCCCGCCACACCCATCGGCTGGCCATCCGCACGCGATACCGCAGTCGCTACAGCCTTGCCGCTGCGCCAGTCGGGTTCATAGACTGCCATCGCGGGTACGATGCAGCGTAGCCTTTGCGCCAGGCATCGCGAAAACTAGGTTTTTCAGCCACTGTTTCACTGCGCGCGTTAAATGTACCCTTGTCCGGTGAGTGGCGCCACTAAATGGCTTGGTACGACTAAGGCACTTTTCATGTTAAGCCATCGAGGTCAGACCGACGACAAGCTCTGGTTTACATTCTTTCACGAGGCCGGACACTTGTTAAAGCATGGAAAGCGAATGATATTTCTAGACATTTTTGGTGAAGATGGACTGAAGCCACAGGAAGAAAAGGAGGCAGATACGTTTGCTCGTGATTGGCTGATTCCGCTGGTGGCGTATCGTGGGTTGCTCTCACAATCACTGATCGGGGAAAGAACGATCAAAGACTTTGCGAAGCAAATAGGCGTTGCGCCTGGCATCGTCCCAGGACGGCTGCAATATGATCGCCACATAAGTAGGCAACATCTCAATTACTTAAAGGTAGGTTACCAATCACCGCCTTACCGCTGCGTTTGTTGAAGGTCACCGAAACGATGCCACGGAAGTCCAAGTACTAGCTTATCGAACTGTATTCGGCTGATTGTTAATTGTTTTGCGGTATCTGCACTGGGCCAAACAAAGTGCCCCTGATGTAGGCGTCGAGCCGCAAGCTAAACACCAATCCCATCATGTACTAATACTTTCATACGATTGGGTTTAGTGAGCCAGGCATGATGTGCACGAGTTAGTTTGTGCACACTATCGTGGAATTTATAGACTAGCTCAATATGTGTTGGCTGGACGCTTACAGATATTTAGCTAGCAAGAGCCTTAAGCATACGTGTTTAGGTCAAGAATATCAGGGTATATCACGTCCTGAGGCACCACGATACATATACTCGATATATCTACTTTAGCGTTAAGTCGCCTTAAACACCTCGTGTTTGCTTAAATATTCGTTCAAATCAAAACCGTACTTGAGTAGACGATATTTATGATCGAAAACAAAAAAATGGAAATTCAAAAAATGCTCAAACAGGTAATTTTCGACTTGTATATGAAAAATATTGTTCTGGATTTGAACGATTGGATAGAGGAGCGGACTGATGATGTGGATGACCTAACAATTGAGTTATTAACAGCAGAGTTGGTTGAATCGCTGTTTCCGATCCAAGTGTTTCTAGACAATATCCCGAATGAATTGTTTACAGAAAAAGAAATATATATCGATGTTCCTTGTCAAAATTGTTCGATTGATCTTGATATGGAAGAGCGGTGTGTGCGTCTGACGATAGCTACTATTTTTCAATTGAATTGTGTTGGTGAATTTAATGAAGATACCTACACAGCTTGGCGCGCTAGGTCGCAGGGATTTAATACCCCGGCGCTAATTTTAAAATTTGGAGTGTATGTGAGTGATAGCGACAGTGATATATCACCTAATTTTTCTAATGAGTGAGGATCGACAGTGACAGGTTCGCTAAAAAGAAACAACGAAATGAAATCATTCGAAACTACAAACTTACTCTCCAGCAAATAGCGCAAGAGCCTCAAATTTGGAGCGCTTACTTAGTTAATGGCCGTGCAGAGTACTACGACGAATTGACGACAGAGGATGCGTTGAACGAACTTCGTTAAATCAATTTTGATTTTTGTGTCGTATTTAAAAAAATTATTTAGATGATTATGCACCGATCAAGAGGGCATTTCACGATGAAGTCTTAGTATTTGAACTCTGTCGTAATTAAGTTTAATAATATGAATACAGCCTTTTAAAAAAAAGAGAGAGCAATGCGTAACCGATTGGATCAACAAGGCAGCACATCCTCTATGGTCTATAAACCATGGAGTGCTTTTGGCCGAACAAATGTATTAATGAAGTGGGCAGAAGAGTTAAGAGCGTGCTGTAGTTCAGCGGACCAAAGTGCTGCAAAGTGGCAACTGACTGGGCGCGCAGTACTGATTGCTCATCCTGATCAAGAGCATCATGCAGAGATAGTGGCTAAGATCGCAAATGAGTCGGGGATGAGACTAATTGAGTGGGCCTCTGAGGAATTTGTGGAAAAGGTGAACACTAACAATGTTCCAGAAAATAATGGCCCTTCTATAATTTATGTCTCGCAAGGAAATTGGTCCGCTAAATACACTCTGGAATCAGAAACGCCAGCAGTGGTGAGTGCTTTTCGCGATAAGTTGCAGCAATATTTGGCTGATATAGATCCTGCTCAATCGATTGTCTTCATCACAACTGGTCTGAACTATTATGAACTTGATCCAAGCTTGAGAACTGTTGGCTTGTTTGATCGAAGATTTGTAATTAATGAGATCAGCATTAAAGAAAAGGGAGATCATTTTTTAGATGCGATTGGACGCAATGTCTGTGATAGCACGCTGTTGGACTATCCCCAAAAGGTCGGTCGGCTGATCGAAGAAGATTTTGCGGATAAACGCAGACGTGACTTGATTGCCTTGGCATTAAGTCGCCTCGCATATCGTGAAAACAGAAAATTAAACTTTGATGATTTAATTTACTTTGTCGTTCATGGAAGTGGAGAATCAGATTTATCAGAGGAATTAGATCAAAAAGCGCTGAAAAATATAGCGATCCACGAAGCAGGACACGCACTCGTGAGCATTATTGATTCCGATGCGGAAAATCTCCCTGACCATATAGGTATTGTTCGGAATAGTGACTCTAGAGGTCAGGTAGCAGATTCTTATGAGTATGTTGACGCACGTGCGGGCAAACACACCTATGCAGATTTGCGACACAAAATACGGGTTTCCTTAGCGGGTAGGGCTGCTGAGTCCCTTGTACTTGGTGCGTTGAATGTATCCGCATTTAGCTCCTGTACGGATCTCCGAAACGCAACTGAGTTGGCAAAGGATCTGATTGGGATAGCCGGTTTTTCTAGTGGGTATGAGGTACTAGGCGGTAATCACATCAATCTTGCGGTTAAATCCGAAGACCCTACACCGTCTGAGCTAGCCCATATAGAGACTGAGGCAAGAAAATTTCTTTCTATCCAATATCAGGCTGTGCAATCCATGTTGTCTAAGCATCGAGCATTTTTAGACAACATCACAGTGCGGTTGCTTGAAAAGAAGGTTTTGAACCAGACTGATATCACCGCTGTTTGGAATGAGTATCGACAAAGTCTGTCTATTTAACAGATTCTTTTCACACTATCATGTTTGAACTGAGTGTTTGGCTTGCACTTTTTTATCCGAGAGTCTGAACTCGCTGCTGCCTGACATTGCCTCGAAGTTGTAATGCAATATGATTTCGAATCTTTACCGTTACTCAAGATTAATAGCTGTAAGTATTTCTCCTGGTTCTGAGTTTTCAGGCCCCAAGTGGTTTGAGCAGTTCAGTCAGGTCGGTTTCAGTAAATAAAGGTTGTTTACGTGCCAAGGAATCGCTGTACAAATTTTGAGCCAGCGCTGCTTTACGCTCTTGCATGCTTAAGATGCGTTCCTCAATCGTATCTTGTGCGACAAGTTTGATGACCCACACATTTTGTGTTTGACCGATACGATGTGCGCGATCTGTGGCTTGATTTTCAACAGCCGGATTCCACCACGGGTCATAGTGGATCACTGTATCGGCTTGGGGCAGGTTTAACCCAACACCGCCAGCCTTAAGGCTAATTAAAAATAAAGGAACTTCGCCGCTTGTGAAACGATCTACGATTGTTTCACGATTTTTACTGCTACCCGTTAGCTTGACCCAGGTTAGATTATGCCTTGATAGTTCAGTTTCAATCAGGCTTAGCATGCTAGTGAACTGCGAAAACAATAATACGCGTCTTCCTTCAGCTAACATATTTGGTAGTACTTCCATTAAATGATTAAGTTTCGCGGACTGCTCGATTGACTTTGCAGAAACTGTTGGAATGAGGCGTGGGTCACAACAGACTTGGCGTAATTTTAGTAAGGCGTCGAGAATTGTGATGCGGGATTTAGCAAAGCCCTGTGTTTGCAGTGCCTCTCGCACCGCCTTTTCCGTGGTTAAACGAATCGTTTCGTAAAGATCAGCTTGTTTGCCTGATAATTCAACACGTGTAATTGTTTCAATTTTTGGTGGTAACTCTTTTGCCACTTCTGCTTTCGTTCTTCGAAGCATAAAAGGCGTAATCCTAGTGCGTAAGCTTTTCATGCGCGCAACATCATTTTGCTTCTCGATAGGATTTCTAAACAATTCACCAAATTTTTTTTTATTACCTAGAAAGCCTGGCATTAAAAAGTGGAACAAGCTCCAAATTTCTCCCAGATGATTTTCGATAGGTGTACCTGAAAGGCATAGACGTTGCCTCGCCTTGAGTTCCCTGACGACTTGAGACGTTTGTGTATTGGTATTTTTGATATTTTGTGCTTCATCAAGCACAACTAAGTGCCAGTTTATATCGAGCCAATAGCTGCGATCACGATACAACAATGAATAAGGGGCAATGATCAGATCAAATCTGGTTAAGTCGCTGTTGGCAGTATGCCGATCTTTACCGTGAATAACTAAACAACGTAGCTCTGGACAAAATTTGGTCGCTTCGCGTTGCCAGTTACCCAATAAACTGACTGGAACAATAATTAAAGCTGGCGTTGTTAAACGACCGCTGTCCTTTTCAATTTGAATATGCGCGAGAGTCTGTAGCGTTTTACCCAGCCCCATATCATCAGCAAGGATTCCAGCCAGACCATGTCGTGCCAGAAACTGTAACCAATTCAGCCCGTCTTGTTGATAGCGCCGAAGCTTAGCGTGAACAGTCTTTGGTAATGCAACCTCTTCGATCTGCGGAGGATTATTGAGTGTTTGGGCCAGTTGTCGGATTGACGTTGCACCTTGCCAGGTTACAGACTCACCAAGTATTGTGCTGATCAGCATTGTGTCAAAACGAGATAATTTAATTTTGTCACTAGCGAACTCTGACCCACGATCGGTATAAAACTCGAGCATGACTTGGAGCCATGGTTTCATCGCCTCTGTTGGAATCCTGATGAACCGCCCGCTTTGCTCGTCGGGCAGATAGACGAACTCTGGTAAGGCAGTCATACCTGTTTCGTCTTTCTCCCAGTATCGTCCTGCCTCAGCCAGTAACGCAGGTAAAAAGGGCAGGATGTTACGCCGTTGTCCATCCATTTCTATGCCTAAGGACACGTCAAACCAATCTGAGGTCGTTGGCGTATCGGGTTGCTCAGCAACGACATCTACGACCAATTTGTCTGCGTGGTGTACCCAGTCTCTTAGATTGTCATCAAGTGTGACTTCAAATCCTAATTCGGTAAATTCTGTAAATTGAGTATCAAACCAATGGGCCCATTGCACCTGGGGCAGGTAATCGGCTAGCGTACATTCCCCAATTTGGTTGACGTCTATATTGAGGTCGTAAAAAAGCCTTTCAATAGAGTCCTTTTCGAAAATAATATCGCGATACAGTAGTGAACGAACGCCCTGAGTTTCCACAGTGACTGCTGCGGGTTGATTACCCCACCAGCCAGTATGTCCATCGTAATCAAAAGTCAATTGAGCAGCTAATGATCTTTGCTTTGTCCTGTGTCCAGGGGGCAGGGCGCTTAGGTGAATGAGTCTCCTTGGGATGATGCCTTTTAAAATTGGAACTTCAGCTAGCACGGGTGGTCTCGGGATAAGATCCGAATGAATGGTCAGGGCATTTTGATATTTTTGAATGAGCGATTCTTGCAGGATGGGGGCGTTCAGTAGAATTGCCACCTGCGAATAGGATAAATCTCCCGCGTCAACTGGGCCGCACAAACCATTACGATGATCTAAATAAAAAGGAGGCGTATTGGCGCAAAGTAATATGGTTGCATCCTGAGGATTAATTTCTGGTTTCAGTAACCAGGCCTGTTCAGTAGTTGAGGCTGAGGCAGAGGATGATTTTTGCCATGTCCATGAAATTTTGCGTGCTACTCCCCAGTGCACACGCATCTCAGAGTCGAGACCACTATCACACAGAAGCAGTCTGCCTGTTCCTGCAGCGAGCTCTAGAGCCATTGCTCCTATTCGTCCTTCAAGTACTCCGCAGACGGAGGATGTTTCCCGGTAATAGTGGCTTGAGCCCAGCATGGTGGCAATCAGACGCATAATTTCTATATCAACACGGTCTATCTTTTGCCGTGCGATTTCGTATTCCGCAGGAACGTGTAAAACTGTGCGTGGTTTAGCCCACTGACCATTTAGCTTGCGATGCGTAGTGACCGTATCAATTCGCAGCTTTGGTTTAGGCGTTTCTTGGTCAGTTATACGCAGCAAATACAGATATTGCTGCTCAGGTTTTACCTGCCGTTTGTACTGGTTATGCTCAACGTTCGTCAATAACGTATTGCTCACTGTAGTGCTAATGCGATCAAGTTCATTTAGCCAGCCATGCAAATTTAGCTCGGCTTGCCGGGCTTGAGCCTCTGCCTGTCGTTGTGCTTTTAGTTTGCGTTCTGTTTCAAATTGTTCTGAGCGCTTAGCTGTGAGCGCCTCAAGACCACCAGGGAATTTATGATCTATTTGTTCTCGCCCATAAAGACTTGCATAAATCAGCGAGGCCATGCCATGCTTGCATCCTCGATGAACTGGGCAGGTGCAAGAGCTAGTCCAGGATAAAGCCGTAGCTTCCGAGGATAATTTTATTTTGGCACGGACTTGGTAAGGGGTATCGTGTGTGCCACGTACCCTGCAAAATACGCTCCACTCAGCTTCAGTGGAAAGCTCGATTTCAAGTGATAACACCAGTCGGTTATTGACGATCTCTGCGCCTTTTTGCCAAGTACGCGAATCGGTTAGGCGTTTCAATGAATCGAGTTTGAACCACAGCTCATCTGACATCATTTTGGATTTTTTAAATTATCAGTTCGATTCTATACTAGGTATGCTTTTAGGGTAAGCATAGCTCTATAAACGGCAGGTAATTCAAGTGCCGTATGGTACTTAGCTAGATTAGGGCAAAGCATGAAGGAGTGGTTAACGCTTTCGGGTCGCAATGGCAGATCATTGAATCAGTACGAAGCCAAGGGGATCCTGGTTGGCGCGCTTGGGGTTTAGGCGTTGCATGAGGGCGATAGCCACAAAAAAAGATCGTCAGGACATTGTCCGGACGTTATAGTGCGATAGCTTTTCCAGAAGAGACTGCCATGACCGCTGTCATTCATTCCAAATCCGAGCGCATTGATGTGCGTGCCAGCACGCCTGTGAAGCATTTGCTTCAGGAAACTGCATGCGTGGCGCACAAAAATGTGAGCGAGTTTTTGCTGGATGCAGGCATCCTCGCTGCCAATCAGGCTCTGGAAGATCGCACCCGCTTTGAACTCAGTGCTGAGAAGTGGCTAGCGTTTCAGACTGCCTTAGACCAGCCCGTGGCCAAGGCGATTGATGTGAATACCTTTCAACTGCGCGCAATTGCAAACGGTGCTGGTCATGATGCTGGCGAAGCAGAGTGTCTCGTTATCGGTTCACGCCAAACGGGTCGATAGAGAACTTCGCTTATCCAAATAATGAACATATTGAATTTATAGCCACACAGCCATCACATCAAAGGAAACAGAAATGCTTTGTCAGACGATTTATCAACGAGTCAGCTCAGTCCTCGCTGCCCTGCTGTTAACAAGCAGCCTTGCACTGTCGTTTAACGTTCAGGCAGCACAAACCGATTATGACGGGGTTTGGGATGTGAACTTCAGTTGCGGATCACCACAGTCGAGTCAGCGGGATTTCGCAATTTTTAAAGACGTTATTGTTAAGAATGGACAAGGATCGTTTGCAGATCAAGGCCCTCAATCAAACTTTACTGGCACGCTGTCGTTCCAAAATGGTTCGATCGTGATCACGCGTCGAAGCGCACTACGATCGGACCCTTCCGTGTTTTGGACATTAAAAGTTGAAGGCAACCTTTTTGACCCATCAACGTTTAATTTAATCGGCGTTTTAAACCAAAATGATGCAGGTATGGCAATTAGAGATTGCCTAGCAAGTGGCGTATTACGAAAGCCTGATTCGGTGAGTTTAGCCTCTAGTAAACCTGCATCGGTTAAACCGAAACCTTCGACAACAGCTGCTTTGATTGAATATGATGGGCGCTGGACGTTTACAGTCGACTGTATTGCGTCCAAAGGTAACATCCGTCCTCATAAGTTTGAAATGAACCTTAAGGACGGAGATGGTGTTAACACCTGGCAATCGGGTAACGGAGCAAATGAATATAAAGTAACGATTCAAGATAATAAATTTATTTTCGTAAGAACGGAGAGTAATATTTTAGACTCATCCCAGGTCTGGCAAATGAAAGTAGCCGGTGAAATGATGAGTAAGACACGATTGCAAGCTAAGGGAATGATTAATGCGTTGTTTAGAGACGGTGGTCCTTCAGAATGTATGGTCACTGGCTATCGGTAAGTCACAGACTTGCAAAGCAATAGCTATGTCCATTTTCGCAGGCTAGAGACTTTTTCGAATTGATACAAAGAACGAGAACGAGATCATTATGAAACTATTTTTTTTGGCTTTTGCGCTTTTTGTAAATAACGTCTTAGCAGAAATTCCAAGTGAATACCAGGCAATTACCATTCGACCACCCTTTAGCTTTTCTGAGCGTGTATTCGACATCACGCACGTGGTTGCGCAAGCCAAGAGCGAGAAGAAAAATATTCTCGTTTACTTGGGCGCTCAGGATTGCCCACCGTGTCATGAATATTCAAAGTTCTTAAAGCAAAACTTCAGCGATCTTAAAGACGACTTTAGCAAAGTCATTTTCCTGGAGTTTGATACTTGGCTAACGGGGCCACAAATTTTCATTCGTATTGACGGTAAGGATCAAAAAATCAAAGACTTTTTTGAACAAGCGGGGGATGATAAATTCCGTCTCCGTTATCCATCCTTTCGTCTAATTACGCCAGATTTAAAACTTGTGAAGAAATCACAAATAGGCATCATTGGATTGACTACAGTCGAAGCGACGCGTGCAATGCTTCGCTAGGCAATCTGTTAGTCCGACCCGCACCCACCGCCATCGCCTCCAGAGCCGCCATCGCCTCCATTGCCATCGCCTGCATCGCCACAATCACCATTGGCATCACCGGGGCCGCAAACACCAGCTGGAGCTGCTGCCGCAGCTGATGCCCCAGCAGCAGCATCACCACCTCCTCCACTACCATCGTCATAAGAACAACACCACGGAGCATCTGCGGCTTGGGCAAGCCCCGGATCGGACGATGCCTGAGGTCCCGGATCAGGTGCCGCCTGCGGCCCTGGATCAGGTGCCGCCTGCGGTCCTGGATCACCAGGTGGTGAGTTGTAGCAAACATCGCCAATCCAGGCCCATCCACACCAAGGCCCTGGGTCCGGTGGCGGTGGCGCAGGCGTATAGCAGCTCCCGCCAATCCACGTCCAGCCCGTGTAGTTCGTACGTTCGCCATTAGTCCATTGCGTATAGCTGCGCGTATAGGTGTTCGAGCCGACCTGACCGGCTGGGCAATCGGCGACCGTTGTTTGCTCAGGCACAAAGGCCTGCGACTCAAAGTCGCGGCAGGTGCTCGAGATCGTCGCCCAATCCGTGTAGTCGTAGGCGTTGCCGTTTGAGTCAATCGCGTAGGCCTGTTGCTGGATAATGAGCCCTTCTTGGTTACTTGGGCAGCTGAGCGATTGAAAGTTGTAACCAATCGATGCCTGCACGCTTTGGCAGGTGTTAGAGGACACCGTCCACGGATCAAAGTTTTTCTTCGATCCGTCAGACCAAAGCTGATAGGCGCGCGTCTCGATAATCGAACCAGTCTGGCCGTTGGGACAAAGTACGGTTCGGGATTCAGACTGCGCGCCCGTATTAAAGGGCGCACACGTTGAGCCCACGGTCAGCCATCCTGAGTCCGAAATTGTTGCCCCCGCATCGTTGACTGTGCTCACGCGCGTTTGGGTGAGCGCCCCTCTTAACCCCGCGGGGCAGCTTGCCGCTCATATCAATATTGGTTCGCATCTGATTCAAGTCTGGTCGCCCAGTCACTGCCGTTCGCGAAAGATAGGAGTCACTTTGCTTGGCACCGATTTCTGTCACAAATAATGCGGAGACAAGTTTGCCGAACCCAGAGGCGCCGTATTGTGCAAGAGAAAGTGTGTAACCACCGAAGGTTGACTGCACCGTAATTCCGTCACCAGCGGATAAGGTGTACCCACCGCTAGAACCAACTTCAAGAGCAATGGATAAGGCGTTCTTGTTAGAAATAACCTCCCCACCCGTGGAATAGACAATGGCTTCAAGAGCGTTATTCGCTCGGTTCGGCTGACGCACCGCTAACACATAGCTCTGCCCGTAAGCATTCAGGTTGTTGAACGCAGCGGTCAGATACTGAGGCTGCAGCGTTGAGATTGGAACCGTTGCGTAGCCGAGATTTTTTGCGTGTTAAATCAAGACGGGGAGATGAACCCGCCCTAACCCAGTTTCCAAGGGGCTTTGACTGCCAGTAAGCGCTCAAGGCCAGGATTTGGAAGTGCCGGTGCATCCAGCATGGCAGCAAATTGCCGAAACTTGGTGTCGTCCAGACTAAAGAAAATCTGATCGAGCAGCACTGACTGTGCCTTATCACAGGCTGCCTCCAGGATGAAGTCGGACCGGTTCTTGCCGACCAACTGAGCGGCTTGATCGATCAGGTCACGCTGCTGGGACAGAACTCTTAGATTTATCACTGCGTCACGCATAGTTAATTCCTAAACGAATAGTCGTGCTCGGACGGATGCGGCTAGGTTTCGTTTTGTCATACAAGGCTCTCAAGATAGGGTCGCATGACATTGGCAACCCGGCAAAGCTGGGCTGCCTCCCAAAGTTCATCCATGGTCACTTTTTTTTGTTTCCAAGCATCCCTAAGTGCTTCAAGTGCGATGTCCAGTCCTATCTTGTTACGAAATTTGAAACAGTCAGCGATAGTCTTGGCGACCGATGTCACCGGTATATTCATCACGCCGTCGATTGCTTTTTGTTCAACAGCCAAGCCAAGATCGGAAAATCTTACGATGTGCAGAGGTGGATAGCTCACGCTAGGCGCTCGCGCTTTAGACGCAATGGCTACCCATACTTCATGAGAATTCTGATTTGTAAGCCCATGAATCTGCAACGCTATCAGGAGACAAAAAACAATGTTGGGATACTTGATTGCCAATTGCGCGAGTTGGTCCATCTCCGTAAGCGCTCTATCATGGCTTGCGTAAAGGCCACGACTGATTCGGACTAACGCACCGCTGCGCAACAACTGCTGCAACTTTTCTCCCGACGCTCCCACAAGCGCAAGAGCGCGGGCGCGCACTAACCCATTGGCGTGAACAAGTTCCAATGCGGGATCTGAAATTTTTGATGGCATGATGATATTTTACTAAAATGTCGGTAAATGTCAATATTTACATACAAAATCGTATTTTTAAACAAATGTGAGCGTATTCCCCACCCTAGGCGTAAGCCAGGGTGGGGAATGCGGTCACATTTGTTCAAGTTTGCCTAGCAGATGGCCTGAGGGCGACCGGTCAACACTGACAATCCAATCTAATTGCGGACTGCTTAGGCGGCAACAAAATTAAGTTGCTGTGATAGTCGTGTTCACTCTCGTAAAGCTCGCCCACCTCATAGGCCTTGAGGTTGAGGATGTTGACTGTCGTGCTCACTCTGCGTGTGTTTCACATGCGAGGCCTTGTCGTACTGGATTCAGTATGACGACCACATTCGCATGGAGCTTTCTTGCACTGCTGACACAGTTCCATTGAGCCTATTTGAGGCCGCGGATCTGATTTAAGAACTTTATACTGGTAATTTCGCTTCTGCTCAAAGTCGCGATATTTTTGCGCGACGGACGGATCTGACAAGACTCCTTCGATCTGATTCATGTCATCAAGACCGTCAAGCCCTTTCATGGCCCGTAAGCTCGTACCCCACTTATCTCTATTGGCGCGCGGGCCTTTGAATGCCAGCAAATATTCGTCAAGAATTCCACGGCCTGGGCTTTCAATTTCCCGACTTAACGCGTCCAAGTAGTCATTCTTTTTCGTATCAGCCCATGCAGTCGAAAAGCCAGCGCGATATGCCAGCTCCATATGCACCAGAAGCATAGTTCGCCCGTTACCGTCCAGGAATGGGTGTCCATATGCAAACAAACCCATCACTTCACCAGGACGTTTCTCCATCTCCAACTTGTTTTGCCCGATAGACAATGCGAACTCAACGGCGCGTCTGGAATAGTTGGGGTGACAAAAAATTACCGGTCCTTTGACTACCGCATGATTAGGCATCGTCACAGACCTATCAGTACCAGCCCAAGGGTAGTAGGCGGAAAACAGAATTTTGTGTACGGACAAAAAATCCGTGTATTCCAGATACTTTTTCGACGCTAAGAAACTCAGCGCTTCCTCCAAGTTAGCTCGGAAGAGATTGTGTTCGAACTGTTTTATAACATCTTCATCCTTGTCCTTGCGAACGTTTCGAAGGTAGCCATTGACATCAAAGTCTTTGAACGGATCGAACATGCTTCTTCTCATCAAAGTAGTTCCCAAGAATGGAAACCATAGTCGATGAATCAATTACATGTGACCGCTTAAGTTCGACGATCAAGTCTTCAGTTTCGTCTGTGACAACTACATCATCAGCAAGTCGAGTGGCCACATCCGCCAACTCATCGTTAGCAGAACGCACATAACGAACGTTATGTCGACGTGCCAAGTTGGCAACAAAATCAGCAAGCCCTGATTTCGGTACATCTACAACTGCCATGTTGTGACCTTTGCTGAAAAGACTGTGTTCTAGCTTACTATTCAAGCCGAATTGAGTCAACCATTAAATACGATTTGCGAAGCGATCAACAGCCAGCGAAATCAATCACAAAATACGGATATCCCAAATATTAAGTGGGTTGAAAGCGCATATGTGAAAAACGTGGGCCGTGAACATCTGGAGCTACCATTTCAGGTGTTTTGGGTATTAGTTGCGATCGCTGTATTCGCCAAGTGCAACAGAGACTCACCCTAATAACTGAGCTTGTCGGCTGACCATGGGAAAAAACGCTTTTCAGGACGTTGTCAGGAAGCTGTCCGGACGCTATGATGGGATAACTTTTTTATCAACAACGATACTGCCGACTGCTATGACCGCTGTCATTCATCCTGAATCTGAGCGC
>DAIMDD010000012.1:114045-116336 GCA_036725985.1 Burkholderiaceae bacterium | reverse complement strand
GGATAATCAGGCTTAACTGGCTGGGTAATCCTCTCTATATAGACCTGCTTTCTAATCGCCTCTATCCTCGACTGTTCCATCGCAGTCATCGCAGTTGCAAGCTGTTGTTCTGCAAAGGTTTTTTCTAAGGCGATTCGTTGCTGAGCCATCACTTGTTTGTCTGGCTGCTGATCTGCCTTTTGAGTGCGCACTTGAATCAGGGCCAGAGCAGAAGCCTCAACCTTGGCCTTGGCTATATCGACCTCTTCAGTAGCGCTTTTTAATAAATCTTGCCTGGCTCGCTCATTAAGCTTATTAACAAAGGCCTCGCTCATCTCGATTAACTTTAGATTAATACTCAGAGCTTGCTCAGGGCTAAAAGCCTTAACATTCAGCGTCGCGATCGAGGAGCCGCTATCAACCTCAACTCCGACATGCTTTTGATAATAGCGATAAAAAGCCTCTAGACTAGAGTCCCAGTAGCGTAAGCCTGGAAATCTTTCAATAAAATCAATATTTTGCTCAGAATAAGCGTCTTTGATTTTAAGATCTTGATTTAGGATTTTCATCGCGTCACGCGACAGGATGTACTCCCGCACGGCAAAGGAATCCTCGTCTGATTTGGACATACCCATTTTGCTGAACATATCCAGAAATGAAGTAGAACCAAGTTTTTGCGGACTACGAATCACGAATTTGGATTCGGTCACATATATATTCGAGGCTATAAAGCCGAAATATGCTACCGCCACTACCGTCGGTATGACCACGGTAATAATAAAGAGTGCACTTTTCCAAAGCTGCCGCTTTTTTCTTGCCTGAGTCACTATCCTGCCTTTTTAAACACGTCCCATCCAGGGACGTATCAACATAACACTTGTAATTGCTGCAATTAAACATCGCATCAAAATTAAAAGAGTTAGTTGTAATAGCTTAGAAAACAACTAAGATTTTAGCTACCCCGCGTTCGCGGGGTATGAAAAAAAATATTTACAACAATAATATGTAACAGCCCATTAGACATGAAGCTAGTACTAATACAACATATTTTATACTTACCAAATAGATTACTATATTATCGTACTTTCCCTAATACTTTCTGTATTAATATTAAAAATAATTTAATTTTTCTCTGGACTTTATGTGTCTAAAGCTGTAGCCATTCTAGGTTGTTCTTACCTCCTACCCTCCACTACTAGTTTTGGAGAGGATTTGCTCGAAGGTAAAAACCTGGTTTCAGCTGTAGCGCCAGGACGCTGGTCACTGGAGAGCTTTTCCCACTCACAAAAAAATCATCCGGGTTCTGCGTATACGTTTGACTCCGGCTCAGTCGGCGATGTCAGTCAATTCGATGCCGCGTTTTTCGGGATTTCCCCTAGAGAGGCTGCACAGATCGACCCACAGCAACGCGCGCTCCTGGAACTAAGCTGGCAGGCGTTAGAGGATGCAGGGATAAAACCTTCTACCCTGAGGGGAAGTCCCTGCGGGGTCTATATCGGGATCGCAAGTGCGGACTATTCCTACCGTCTGGCGGAGGATATGGCCTCGATCGACTCGGCAGTGGCGACAGGCAACACAGCGAGCATTTCTGCTAACCGGATATCTTATTTCTTTGATTTGCGTGGTCCGAGCATGGCGATCGATACGGCCTGCTCTTCTTCCCTGGTTGCATTTCATCAGGCTTGTCAGGCTATCCGCGCAGGAGAAATCACGCATGCACTGACTGGCGGGATCAGTCTGCACCTGCATCCCTATGGCTTTATCGTATTTTCCAAGGCGAGCATGCTCTCGCCGCATGGTCACTGCAATGTTTTTGACGAGTCTGGTGATGGCTATGTGAGATCCGAGGGCGGTGGGATGTTCGTGCTCAAGGACTATGACCTCGCTGTAGCCGATGGGGATCGTATCCTCGCAGTAGTCGCCCATTCCGAGGTGAATACTGACGGTAAAAAATCGGGTTTAACGATACCAAAACCCGAGGCGCAGGCTGAGCTGCTGGTGTCGTCTTACGCTGCGGCGGGAATAGCGCCAGACGAGATTTCTTATATCGAGGCACACGGTACCGGGACCGCTGTCGGGGATCCAATAGAGACCCTGGCGATCGGCACGTCTTTGGGACAGCGCCGCACTGCGGGTCTGCCACTGCCGATAGGCTCTGTTAAAAGCAATCTGGGGCATCTCGAAGCGGCCTCAGGGGTGGCGGGATTGGTCAAAGCTCTGTTCGTCGTTGAGCAGCGCAAAATCCCTCCAACGATTGGCATCAAGTCTCTGAATCCTCGCATCGATTTCGAGGGGCTGAATCTCGATGTGGT
>DAIMDD010000012.1:109817-113945 GCA_036725985.1 Burkholderiaceae bacterium | reverse complement strand
CAGATTATTTATATAACGCGGCTTATCAGTTGGCGTATCGTCGTGAGGTGTTTGAGCATCGTGCTGTGGTGTTCAATAGCGTTGTTGCGACGCAACATTCTGAAGATCTTCTCGCAAAAAAACTAGCCGCCTACGCTGACGGCTCGGATTGCTCGGGTGTCGTCGCTGGGGTGGCGTTAAATCCGGGTGTTTCCGCTCAGGGCTCGGATAGTTTTGCCAAAGGCCCCGCTTTCTTTTACTCGGGTAATGGCTCGCAATGGCTAGGGATGGGCAGAGCTTTACTCGCAGAGCCAGTATTCAGAGAGTCGCTCCTGGAGATTGATCGTACATTTATTGGTCTGGCTGGATTCTCTATCGCGGAGCAATTGGCGGGAGCTTTGCCTGAGTTGAGTTATGACGATACCTCTATCGCCCAGCCGGCTCTGTTTGCTGTCCAGATCGGTGTGACAAACATGCTGGCTGCGATGGGTGTCAAGCCTCAAGCTGTCGCAGGCCACAGTGTGGGTGAAGTCGCTGCAGCCTGGGCCGCTGGCATTCTGGATTTGTCAGCAGCGGTCACTGTCATTTTTCATCGTAGCCGTTTACAGCAGCTAACAAGAGGCCGCGGCAATATGACAGCCGCTGCGCTGGCTGTTGATACGGCGACATTATGGCTCTCCCAAGAGGGCTTGTCTGAGCGAGTATGGATCGCTGGAGTCAATAGCTATCGTGGCATCACGCTCGCGGGTGCAGCGCAATATCTCTCTGAGTTTGAATCCCGACTCACCAAGGAGCGCGTTGGGTTTAAACGGCTCGAGCTGGATTACGCTTTTCATAGTCCTGCGATGCAGGAGATCGAATTAGAGATAGAGCGTGCATTGGGGCATCTCTCTCCACAGGCTGGCTCGATTCCTTTTTATTCGTCCGTGACGGGAGGTCTGCTGACAGGTACGGCGCTGGACGCTGACTATTGGTGGAAAAACATTCGTCAACCCGTGTTGTTTGAGCTCGCAACGATGGAGTTGTTAAACGCGGGTTATCAGGTACTCACAGAAATTGGCCCTCACCCTGTGCTCAGAGGTTATCTGAATGATTGCATCAATCAACAAACACAACAGGATAAAACAACACCAAAGTGCACCGTACTGACGTCACTCAGTCGCCAGCATGATGGGGTTAAAGATGTCCAAGACCTAGTTGCCCGCACCTGGATCGCAGGAGCACAACTCGATCTGTCAGTGTATTTCCCTGTAGTGGGTCAGCCTGTCACGCTGCCTACCTACCCCTGGCAGAAAGAGCGTCACTGGCATAGTGTCAGTGCGGAGTCGCCCAATACCTTGAATCGTGTGATCGAGCATCCGCTGCTTGGCTATCGTTTGCCACAACATGATCTGCTCTGGGAAAGCAAGCTCGATCCATACAGACAGCCATTTCTCGCTGATCACGTGGTGGGTGATGCTGTCGTGTTCCCGGGGACTGGTTACGTCGAGCTCGCGCTCGCTGCTGCGCACTCCTGGCATGTTGAGGGGATCAAGCAGCTCGAGGATCTCGAGATCCTGTCTCCGATCACCTTTAACTCAACCCACGGCAAAGTGTTACGTGTAGGGATCGATGCGCTAGACGGTCGTATTGCGATACAGTCGCGTGATTTGTTAAGTGCTGAGGGCTGGACTCTGAATGCGCGGGCGCGGATTATTGTGGATGCGCGTTTTCCGGCACTGGAGCAAGACGGTGTTGCGCAGCTGCAAGCCCTTGATAAATTATCACTGCGTTTGCCTGATTTTGATGGTGCTTCCCATCTCGGACTCACACGCCAGGTAGGACTCCAGTATGGTGAGGCGTTTGAGGCTATTCGTCATGGTTGGTTAGGCCGTACGTCTGTTGCGCTAGACACTGAAAATGATCGTGTTACCGCGCTATTTGACATACCGGAATCGCTTAGCGAGACCCTGGATAAATTTCATATCCACCCTGCTCTGCTCGATTGTTCTTTTCAACTGATTATCCAGCTGTTGCGCGACCGGATTGATTTATCTGAAGGGATTGCTTTTGTCCCCACGCAGATCAGCCGAATCTCTCTACAGCCTGGCTCAGGCATTGCTCATCATGTCCAGGCTCGCTTGTTGCGTAAGCTGACGCACTCCCTGTTAGCTGAATTTACGGTCTTTGACGCTGAGGGTCACGCAATTGTGCGGATTGAGGGTGCACGTTTCAGACGAGTGCGGCTGCAAAAATCAACAGAGAAAAATTCGGCAAGCGCAGGAATTAAAAATATTCATACCCGCTATATGCCTGCGCCCTTGCAGCCTGGCATGCATGCCTCTGCGCTGAGCTATCAGGCCATGCTCGAAGCCGCAAATGACGCTGCGCGCCGAAACGTACTCGATCGCAATTTTCGTCTCTATGTCGATGAACTCGACCCTTTGCTCGAGGCGCTTTGCAGTGTTTTTGCGGTTGAGGCATTGAGTGCGCTCGGTTTTACTGGGGATGCCTCGAAAAACGAACATATTCTGCAGGACTTGGTGACTCGCTCACCAGATACCTCTGCACTGCTGCACCACTTAATCCAGCTAGGCATGGATGAGGGCATTAACACTGAAGAGAGCTCTGCACTTATGCAGATCGACGCCCGAAGCATCTGGAGTACGTTGATTTCAGATTATCCAGATTATTTTGGTGTGGTGCATGCCGTCGGTAGAGTTGGGCAGCATTTAACTCAAATCGTCACGGGCGAGCAGTCTCTCGCGCAGGTGCTAGGTAAAAATTCGGGGATTGCGACGCTCACTGATGCGTTGATGGGCAATGCGCCCAAAGCAAGACTGATACAGGCTGTGCGTGAGGTTTTCGGCGTTGCCAAACAGCATTTAGAGCCCTCAGCAAGATTAGGGTTGCTCGAGGTTACTGCGCTCAAGCCCTCGGTCTCGCGTGAGATTGTGTCCGAGATCGCCGCTCAGGATGTTGATGAGGCAGCGCGCTGTGATGTAATTTTCGCTTGTCCTGATTTAGCGGAGCTTGAAAACCTCCATGAACTCAACGAGGAGTTTCCTACACTGCGCCTTGAAGGGTTTAATGCGAACGAGGACTCTGAGCCTAGCTATAGTCCAGTTAAAGATTATCGCGTTGATCTGGCAATTGTCTGGTTACAGTTTGATACGGCATTGCTAAATAATCAGGCGATCGACTATGCCCTCAGACATTTAAAACCCGGTGGCACCTTGCTAGTCCAGGGACAGCATCGCTCGCGTTGGCTCGACTTTACGTTCGGTGGTCGAGCGAACTGGTGGGTGGAGCAGTCAGGGAAAAAAATCTCCATGCAGCGTGATCGCTCCGTGTGGGAGTCGAGATTAGCGAGCCTCGGGCTTGAGCATGTCCGTCACATGGATATGACCCACGAAGCAACAGCAGGCTCTTTTTTGTTAGTGGCGCATGCACCGCTCACAGCGACGTCGCAGGCACCAAAAACTGAATTACCGCGCAGCTGGTTACTCCTGGATGACGACAGTGAGGCAACACATCTACTGCGTGACGCGCTCTGCTCGGGTTTACAAACGCAGGGAGATCTTGTCTCAGTTTTGAGCCAGGTAGCGGGTGATCTCGAAATCGAGGAAATCTCGAATCACCTAAGAGCAATGCGTGCAGATTTTGGTGAGCTCGACGGGATCATACATATCAAGGGTCTAGCCGCGGACTCTCAACCACACTCCACTGCGCGTGGCGTGAATCGCGCATTGAGTGCAGCAAATCTGGTCAAGGCTTGTCAGCTCACAGAAACCAATGCACCGCTCTGGTTTATCACTCAAGGCGCGCAAACTGTTAATAGCAAAGAACCCGTAATAGATCAAACCGTTAACTCACCCCTGATCTCAGAATCTGTATTCAGTGGTTTCATTCGCACGCTGGGTAATGAGCTCAATACCAATCGTGTCCAACAGATTGATCTGAAGGCGGATCAGCTTGATCAGGGTCTGCTGCAGGATTTGATTGACGAACTGGCGCTCGGTAGTTCCGAGACAGAGGTCGTTTTAACTGCAGGGAACGGGCGCTTTGTGCCGCGACTGCGTGTGAAAAACAGCGCTAGCAGTGAGGTTTGGGGTCATGAAGGAAACGTTGAGCAAGACAGCATACTAGACAGCACTCAAGACACCATAC
>DAIMDD010000012.1:104606-109717 GCA_036725985.1 Burkholderiaceae bacterium | reverse complement strand
CATACTAGACAGCACTCAAGACACCATACAAGACACCACTCAAGACACCGAAACCAGCACGGTTCAGCTAAATTTTAGTCAACCAGGTCAGTTACGTAATCTGCAATGGCAAGTCATTAGCCGCAAAGAAATTGCTGAGGATGAGGTGGAAATCGAGGTTGAGGCTACCGGTCTGAATTTCAGGGATGTGATGTATGCGCTTGGGTTGCTCTCTGATGAGGCGATCGAAAATGGTTTTGCGGGTGCGACGATTGGGCTTGAGTGTGCGGGCAAAATCACGCGTGTGGGGCTTGGTGTTACAGGCTTTGCTGTCGGTGAGCGTGTGGTGGGTTTTGGACCCGCTTGTTTTGCCAACAGGGTCGTGACTAAGGCTGCAGCGATTTCTTATATCCCGCGTGCGCTTTCCTGCGAGGCGGCGGCGACCATCCCAAGTACCTTTTTAACCAGTTATTACGCGCTTGTGCATCTGGGTAAGCTTGAAGCTGGTGAGAAAATCCTGATTCATGGTGCGGCCGGTGGGGTTGGACTCGCTGCGATTCAGATCGCGCGCTGGTGTGGGGCGGAGATTTTTGCGACCGCAGGCTCAGAGGAAAAACGTGAGCTGCTGCGTATGATGGGCGTGGACTATGTGCTGGATTCACGATCGTTAAGTTTCGCCGAAGACGTCATGGCACTCACGCAAGGCGCTGGGATCGATATGGTATTGAATTCACTTGCCGGTGAAGCCATCAATCGCAACCTGAGCATCCTTAAACCCTTTGGCAGATTTTTAGAATTGGGTAAGCGTGATTTCTACGAGAATACGCGTATTGGTTTGCGGCCTTTCAGAAACAACATTACGTATTTTGGGATCGATGCAGATCAGTTGATGAACGAGAAGCCCGCGCTGACAGCCAAATTATTTGGTGAAGTGATGGCTTTGTTTGATAAGGGTATTTTGCATGCCCTACCCTTTACGCGTTTTGAGGCACGAGACGTCGTGGAGGCTTTCCGTTTTATGCAGCAGTCGCAGCAGATCGGCAAGATCGTGGTGAGCTATCGCAATGGGATTCCTCTAGCCAGGACCGCCAACGCACACAGTACAGCGCATACCAGGACCGCTAAGACTCTCAAGCTCGATCCTCACGCAAGCTACCTGGTGACGGGTGGACTCGGAGGATTTGGGTTACGTACGGCACAGTGGCTAGTAGAAAAAGGGGCACGACATCTAATCCTGCTAGGCCGCAGAGGCCCTGATACAGAAGAAGCTCAGGCGGGGATAGCTTTATTGCAATCTCAGGGCGCTGAGGTCTCAGCGCATGCGTGTGACATCACCGATGCCAGTGCGCTGTCCTCAGTGATTGCGTCCTGCCGACAAAAAATCAAAGGCATTATCCATGCAGCGGCAGTCATCGAGGATAGTCTGATCGAAAATCTATCGTCCGAGCAATTTGAGCGTGTAGTCAGCCCCAAAGTCACAGGTGCACTCAACCTGCACTCAGCTACGCTCAAGCAGCCTCTGGACTTTTTTGTGCTGTACTCCTCGGCCACGACGCTATTTGGCAATCCTGGCCAGGCCGCATATGTAGCAGCCAACTGTGGGCTCGAAGCACTCGCCAACTATCGACTGGCTAGAGGTTTGCCTGCTACCTGTATGTTGTGGGGTGCGATTGAGGATGCGGGATTTCTCGCGCGTAACAAACAAGTAAAAGAAGCGCTGCAACACCGTATGGGTGGTCAGGCGCTGAGCGCGACGCAAGCTTTGTTGCAACTCGAGCAGGCGATCTTGAAGCGCGATAACAATGTCGGTGTGCTGGAGCTGGATTTCGCAGCCTTAGCCAAATTCTTGCCTACCGCGCGCTCACCAAGATTGAATGAGCTGGCACGGTTGGGTTCGAAAAATGAGCAGGATGACCAAAAGACAATTGATATCCCTCGTATTCTGAGCGAGCTCGATGATTTAGCCGTCGCGGCTGTATTTATGGAGATGGTCAAAAACGAGTTATCCCAGATCTTACGTATCGCTCCAGACAAAATTGATACGAGTAAATCAATCTACGACATGGGGCTCGACTCGCTGATGGGGGTAGAGCTAGTTGTTGCGCTGGAGGCGCGTTTTGGCGTGCGTTTATCAGTGATGGCTATCACTGAAAACCCCACTATTGAAAAACTCACGCAACGTTTAATCAGTGTGTTGCGCGCCCAAACAGATACTTCAGCGCATGCAACCCAATCCTTGCAAACGGTTGAGTCTGTCAATGCGCATGCAGAGCAAGTCTCGGAATTAGCTAAACTACACGGTGCGGATTCAAGTCCTGAGGATATCGCTGCAGTGGCAGAGAGCCTGGACACTCTGACAACACATCAGGCTGGGAAGTTTTTACAATGAGTCTGATTAAAGGTGGCCTGACAGGTCTAAGCGCACAGATTAAAGACAAACTGATTCAGCAATCTCTGGAAAGAAGGCTCAAACAAGCTGGTCTGGAGCAGTCGGCGCATTCCCAATCAAAAGACTCGGCTAAAAATCAAGACGCTTCGGGCTCCGGTGCTCCGGGTATGCGTTCAATGACAGGGGCGGCAAACAGCTGCGCTCTGCCCAAGGTCCCGGAAGAGTTTTATCGTTTTGACCGGATGCCTGGCTACAAGCAGATCAAGATCATCCACAGCGGTGCGCAACGCATGGGTTTAATTAACCCGTTTTTTAAACAGCACGATGGTCTGGCCAGTGCGCATACACAGATAGCTGGGCGTGAGCTAATCAATTTCGCTAGTTATAACTATCTGAATTTCTCGGGTGATCCGCGTATCAACGCTGCAGCCGCGGCGGCAATCGAAAAATACGGAACCTCTGTCTCAGCGAGTCGTCTGGTGTCCGGTGAAAGACCAATCCATCGCGAGCTCGAGCAAGCGATCGCCTCGCGCTATGAAGCTGAGGATGCGATTGTTTTTGTGAGCGGTCACGCAACCAATGTCACCACGATTGGGTATTTGTTTGGTCCACGAGATTTAGTAGTGCATGATGAGTACATCCATAACAGCGCTCTGGAGGGTATCAAGCTCTCCGGTGCGAAAAGATTTTCGTTTCCGCATAATGACTGGCAGGCTCTGGATCAGCTCTTGACGCAGCATCGCTCAAATTATGAAAGAGTGCTGATCGTCATCGAAGGTATCTACAGCATGGATGGCGACTATCCTGACTTGCCAAAGTTTGTCGAGATCCGTAACCGTCATCAAGTCTTTCTAATGGTCGATGAGGCACATTCTCTCGGCGTGATGGGTGAGCGCGGGTATGGAATCCGTGAGCATTTCGGTTTACCCACCCATTCTGTAGATCTCTGGATGGGTACGCTGAGTAAAACACTGGCCGGTTGTGGAGGCTATATCGCGGGCGAAGCCGCATTGATCGAGCATTTAAAGTTCCTGGCACCCGGATTTTTGTATAGCGTGGGGATGTCGCCGCCCTTGGCTGCGGCGTCACTTGCTGCATTGCAATGTCTGGATCGCGAGCAAGGTCGGGTGCAAAAACTACAGGCGCGTGGTCAGTATTTTTTAAGTCTGGCTCGGGCAGCGGGTATCAATACAGGTACCAGTACTGGACTGGCAGTCGTACCGGCCATTATCGGCAGCTCAATCAGGGCAACCAGGCTCTCCAATGCAATGCTTGCGCGTGGTGTAAACGTCCAGCCTATCCTCTATCCTGCCGTCCCGGAAAAATCAGCACGTCTTCGATTTTTTATGTCTTGCGAGCATACCGAAGAGGAGATCGAGCAGACAGTTTCAGCACTGGCGGAAGAAATAAACAAACTATAAGGAAATTATTCACCCAAACGCCTTTATGATTGTTGTTATCAGACAGTCATTTTTCATTCGAATTCAGTATTTAATCCAGGTTTACCATTGTGACTTTATTTAGTTTGCGCTCAATCTTTACTGTGCCCCGCTTGTTTAAAACACTGGCTCCTGTGTCGCTGCTCCTGCTGTCAGGTTGCGCAAGCAATTGGTTACCGACCTCCGGCCCGAGTGTCAAGGACATGGAGACTGCTGCCACACCTGCTGCGGCAGACACCTCACTCATTGAGCTAGTCGAGATCAATGCAGCGGTCACCCGTCGACTCTCCGAAAACGAAAAGCAACAATCTTTTTCCAATGGCTTTACGACCGCACGGGATGCCACCTACGTGGTCAATCCTGGCGATGTGATCGAAATCAGCGTCTGGGAGGCAAGCCCTGCCTTATTGTTTGGTACAGCCCCCTCGTTCGCGGGTTTAAGCGCGGGCGCTACAGGAGGTAGTAAAAACACCAGCTTGCCCGAGCAAATGATTGCCAAGGACGGTTACATCACGATGCCTTTTGCCGGACGTATCAAAGTCGCGGGTAAAACACTGGCAAAAATCGAAAATGAGATTGTCGAGGCGCTCAAAGGTAAAGCAAATTATCCACAAGTGATCGTGCGTCTGACGAGAAACTCGACCACTAATGTCACGGTAGTGGGAGAAGTCAATAAAAGCATCATCCTGCCTCTGACACCACGCGGTGAGCGACTGCTCGATGCGATTGCCGAGGCGGGTGGTGTGAAACAACCGGTCGAGAAAACGACGGTGCAGATTGCACGTAACTCAGTAGTTAAAACAATGGCTCTGGAAAAAATCATCCAGGATCCAAAACAAAATATTCGTTTGAGTCCTGGAGATGTGATTACGACTTTTTTCCAGCCATATAGTTTTACGGCTCTCGGGGCGACGGGTAAAAACGACGAAATCAATTTTGTCGCTCAGGGGATTTCCTTGACTCAAGCGATGGCTCGGGTCGGTGGCGTTCAGGATCAGCGTGCGGATGTCAAGGGTGTATTTATTTTCAGATTTGAAGAGCCTGAGGCCTTAAAACTTGCGCGAGCACCAAAGGCCGCTGATCAGGATGGAAAAATCCCTGTTGTATATCGTCTGGATATGAGCGATCCGAGTGCGTTTTTCGTCGCGCAGAATTTCATGGTCAAAAACAAAGACGTGATCTATGTGGCTAACGCGTCATCGGTAGAATTTAATAAATTCCTGAACATTATGGTTTCAGTCATCTATCCGTTGGTGAACGCCGGGACGATTGCCAAGACATATTGAGATTGCTTGGGTGTTTAG
>DAIMDD010000012.1:98053-104506 GCA_036725985.1 Burkholderiaceae bacterium | reverse complement strand
TTGGTTTCTATATCGGTTTGTAATGCCTTTTCTCATACCGTCCGTGTACTTGATAGTGTTGAGTCGGACTAAGGCTTGAGTCCCCTACATCTGGATTTAATTCAAGGTATTGTTCCGGATCAAAATCATCAGGTAGTTCTTGCTCAATTAAGTTGACTCGGTAAGGTGCAAACAAGGCTTTTTTCTTCCAGAAAAATAAGCCATCGTTGCCACGCTCGATAGAACCATATGAGAAATTTTGAATTCCGATCGTATAGGGATCGTCAGAATCAAGTAGCCACTGCATGATATGCATGTGGAGTAATTTCATGACACCATCGCCGATAAATGCTCCATCACCAATAAAATCACAGTACGAAAGCATATTGCCGATGCGGTCCAGCCTGGCGTAGCCGACAAGCTTTCGATTAACAAGCAAAGTTCCTTGCATATAGCCAGGGATGTCCTTGAAAACACCAAACAGCATTTCCCAATGCTGCGTGCATCTGGGTAAACGCTCCTGTGTCCACTGCTCAGGCAGTCCGCCAAATTTTTTAACATTGGCTAGCCAGGCATCCGGCATGATCCCAAACGATCGGACTTTCATGGATCGGCGGATAGCAACCATGTCAGCACTGTGATTGGCGGCTGAAAATCGATCAACGCTATAGCCATTTTTTAATGCTTTATTTGCATGTCTGAGAAAAAAGCTGGAGCGTTTGCCTAAATCACGTTTGTATTGCTGAAAATTTTTGTACTTATTCAACGCAATCGCGTGCAAGGTAAGTGCTCGATCTGCGCCCTCACCTGTTGCGTTGTTGTTATGTGTACAAGTTGCGATTGCAGCTGGATATAAACGAATATAAAACCCGAGGTAAGACTGGATGAGTGGGACACAAGCCGAATGGCCCTTGTCCTCTAAATCAATTGCTACTGAAGAATCCGCACATTTCACAGTCATGATTTCCAAGTCATCACGCGACTGTACTTTGTAGAGTGCAAGTCTTGAACTCAAGCGTTTTTCAAATACTTTTGACTCTATATGTTTAGAGTAGAGGTTTGAGAGCCAGTTTACGAATTTATCGGCGATCACTTTAGCAACTCTGCGGCTAACTGATGTACGGCTAAAGTCGCCTGCGATTGACCTGGTTGCAAAGCGTTGTTTTGCTGCATGGCTGGTAGAGTATTTTTAGCTGCGTCTTGCGAACGCCAGAGAAAATAATCTGTGCGCCCATCTGGTAGACCGAGGAGGTCGTAGGCAGCTGGCAATACAGGGACATGATCACCATACCAAAGCAATTGACCGGGTCGTTGTGATGATGACCCCTGAGCTAAATTAGTCTGCGACGATAAAGAGAGTCGTTTTATTAATCTGTGGATCATCTGATCTGCATTAGCCAAATGCCTAAGGTAGATGGCTAAATCTCTGCAGGCCGGCGATAAGGGTTGGTTGACCCAATTCGCTGTATCCGAGGCGCTGAGAGGCTCCAGATGCAAAGGGCCGTGGTTTTCCATTGTGATGACAAAAACAAAAAGTGGCTGAGAATGTTCCTGCGACAGTAAGTCTAAAACTTTCGTTGTTAGCCACTGATCGCTAACATAGGGTCCTGGCTCTGTATTCTGTGTCACAGAGTCAAAGCTTTTGATATCAATAAACTCGTCAAAGCCTAACAAGGGGAAAATTTTATCCCGCTGGTAAAAACTCGCAGGATAAGGATGGACGCAAACAGTCCGATAGCCTCTTTTTTTAAATTCGCTGGCAATCGAAGGTAAGCCCTGTCGCACGCAGCGACGATAGGGATTGAACTGATCAATGCCGAGCGCAGTGGTCGCGATTCCGGTTAAAAACTCAAACTCAGTCCTGACGGTATTCGCACCCCAAGCAGGGACGCAGAGTGTTCCATACTGCAGGGATGACTGGCATGCTTGATCAAAGTGCTGCAGGACAGTCTGGGCAATGCAGTTAAAAACTCGGCGTGGATCGAAAAAAGATTCACTCTGAACGACAACCGTATCGGGTAATTCGGAATCCTTAAGAGATTGAAACAGAGACTGGTTCTGCGTTGCGGCAGCTCGATTTGAAACAAGATTTAATTCAGGCTCTGCAAGCGTAGAGTAACTGGCCAACGACACTGGGGGAGCTGTGTTGTACTCTGCTCTGGCGTAGTGCCAAAGCATGGCAATCAATCCGTATTTCCTGAAATCCTGTGCCGGGTTAAAAATTAACGTTGTCTTGCGAAGAGTTCCAGCCAGGATCAAGGCTAAGGCTAACAATCCGAGGATGACGCAGGCTATCCAGAGCTGGGCTTGAGGGTAAATTTGGCTCAGAGGGCTTTCCAGGGAAACACCGATCCAGAGTGCTAATGCGACTGCTAGCAGGCATATGGCTATTTTCCAGAAACCAAAAAATGGCAGGTAAAGTCTCGGATGCTTGATCGCATCGAGAAAGTATTCAAAATCCTGATACAGGAACGGCTCTCGCAGAGAGCGAAACTTCGAGTGATTAATCAGGACCAGCACATAAAAGATGGTGCTGGTCAGGCATAACGCTAACCAGGGTCGGCGAAACTGAAGAAACTCCACCAGAAATATAATCAGCCAGATCCCAGCGTGTAACAAAAGCTCTGCGGGCTCACGTCGCCATACTGGCTGAGGCCTGGGTGAATGAAATTGCTCAAGACAAAAAGACAATATAAGACCAAGCACAACCGCGACAAGCATCTCACCCATGAGTGGTGCTAAATGATTTAACTGTGTGTCCGCACTGAGCTGAGAGAGCTGACTAAACACGGTAGCCCATCCAGCCAAGGATCTTGAGTGAGATTTCAGGTGGTAAGACAGCTAAAAACCAGGTTCCGATATTCAGGGGAAAAGGAAAAGAGATCCGTGCGTGGTTTAGAGCCAGGCGTCTTTTAATTACGCTGGCTGCACGCTCGGCACTCCAGAGAAAGGGTTTAGGACCTGGCATAGCCGCGCACATGTCTGAGTCGACGTAACCCGGCATCACGACAGTGACGTGAATACCGCGTGGCGCAAGCCAGCCACGCAAGGCCTCTCCATAGGCTTTAACCCCGGCTTTACTCGCACTATAGGCGGGTGTCAGAGGTAAACCGAAAAACCCTGCTAGTGAACTGATTAGCGCTATTTGACCATGGCCACGAGTTCGCATCGGCTTGATGACAGCATCAGCCAAAGCCATGGTTGCACGTAGATTGACATCGAGCAGGCGCTCTGTCTGAGGCCACGCCTCGCCCTCGCCTGTTGGGCCTATGTTGATGTTCATCCCCTGATTTGCAATCAGCAGATCAATCGGATTGTTATAGTCGATGTCTTGCACCCAGGCCTGTAATTGAGGTGTGTCCGTGATGTCGAAGATCCCAAGAATCACCTGCGCGCCAAGTGCCTCGCAGTCGCCAGCAATGCGGTTGAGTTTTTCCTCATCACGACCATGCAGTGCCAGAACGATGTCTGGAGCAGCATAGGCGAGTGCGAGCGCCGAACCGATGCTACCCGAGGCACCTGTGATCAGGATGGTGCGTGGAGAAAACTGACTCACGATGAGATCTGCTGCATCAAAAGCTCCAGGGGTGATTGCTCTGCAGTCAAAACATTTACACAGTTTTTTACAGCGAGGGCAATGCCTTGCGGACAATAAAAACCGCCATTAATTTGAGTAGTATGCATCACGACGGCCCTGAATTGCTTGAATAACGCCAAGTAAGGCTGAGGGGTCTGAGACCAGAACTCATCCAAAGCGCATTGAGCGGTCAAACCAGGGAAATTGTAGAGCGCCTCGGCCAGACAAAGTGTGGGGCACCCCTGCTCTAGCGCGACACTGCCAACGGTACTGTTTAACGTAACCGTACCCAGGGCTTGATTGACCAGAGCAACCAGATCGCCTGTTTCAAAATAATGGATTCGTCCTGCAACACCGTGCTGCGTGGCTAATTTATCGCATAAAGCCTGATAGTTGATTTGGCCATAATCGAGAGGATGGTTTTTGATGACCAGGGCTGTACCGGCTGGGGCATGCAAGGCGAAAGAGGCTATCACATGGTCAATTAATACTGACATGCTGTTGAATACTGGCTGGTCTAAAACTTGAAAATCGCTATTGAGCTGCAAAGGTAAAAAGTAAAAGCCCGGTTTGTGTTTCAGGACAGTTGCGAGCTTGCTGCGCTCATCCTGCGCAAGGCGTTTATTTTTAAACTCTCTGGCGATGAAACCTGCATACTCTACAGGCGCTAAGACAGGTGCGTGGGTTGTGTAACGCGGAAAGAGCAAGGGATTGACGCTCGAGGCAAGGTGGTAGGCGACATCGTGCGCGGCTCGCCTCCAGAAAGGGGAATAAAAAGATTTAAACGAAGCAGCGCTGTCTAAGGTTACCTCGCTGCTTGCGTTGTGGTCTGCGTTCTGGTCTGCGCGGTTGCTTGCGTTGTTGCTTGCGTTGTTACTTGCCTCAAGCCTGGCTGCCGCACCCCTTACCCAGTCTGCATCACGGGGGAAAAGTGAGCGGCTATTCACACCCTCTCGCTCAAGAGTGACCCAGTAGGGTCGGAAATAGCCTTCTTCGAAAACGTGATTACGAATTCCAGTTAAACGCGCTTGCTCAAGTGCGATCTGATGTACAGGACGTCGGTCTCCAAATAAGACCTGATCGGTGATGGCTTCGTTTTGATAGATCTGAGTGAGTGTCTGCGGTAACTCACCCAACGGCTGTCTGAACCATTGAGAGGTGTGGGGTAACCAGTATGCTATGTCGCCGCCATTAAAACTTAACTTTGTGACACGATGACCTTGTGCAGTCAGAGCCTGCCCTAACTGTCTAAAAAACGGAGAGCTGACACCTTGTAAAAAAAGGAAATGTCGTATCACGTTAATTCTGAATCTTGAGACAAAATTTCATTCATTAGGCGCTACGTCTAAGCGGTCTTGCGTAAGGTTTGCATGGCGACGCTGAGTTTAGTCGGGCGACTCAACAGCTCAATCAAAACAATCGCTCGGGCCTCGCCATCTGCCATCTGATAGACAGCCTCCAGACCAGCAAAGGGACCTTCGGTGATTTGCAATTTATCGCCTGGTTGATGTAGCGCGACGGGCTGGGCCAGATCGGATTGTTCACGCGCCCTGAGGATATCGATGAGATGCGGTTCAACACGAGCAGGCTCATTGCCAAACATCAGTAATTTAGAAACACCCAGTGTTGAGCGAATGGGTGCCCAGCTCTGACCCGAGTGCTCGAGGCTCAATTGAATAAACAAATAACGTGAAAACAAGGGATCAAGCTGAGTTTTAAGCTTGCCATTGCGCAGCTTTTGTACAGGACAGACAGGCAAATAACAGGTGTAACCCTGATTTTGCAGATTGAGCAATGCTCTGGCTTCTTGCCGAGGTTTTGAGTGAATCACATACCATTCCATGGTCATTACTTTAACAGACCGTTAGCACTTTGAGAATTAATATTGAATGGCTGGTGCACATCTTTTACATGGTTTATGTGCTTCTTATTACTGAAACTTATTATCAAAAATTAGTAACGACGATTCTCAGCCGATCCGTGCTTTGTGTAATGCAACTCCGCGTCCTGCAGCTCGCATGGAATATCGGAATTTAAGCGTAGATAGTTTGCTGCATCAAAATCATGAGGCACCTGGATTTTGTAATGCCTTTTTTCAGACTGTCCATGTAATTTGTAATGCATCTCAGGGCTCATCTGCTTGGTATCAATATCAGGATTCAAGCGCAGATAGTCTTGCGCATCAAAATCCTCTGGCAAACTCTGAAGCACGAGATCAATCAAATAAGGAGCAAACAAACTGCGTTTTTTCCAGTTGAATAATCCCTCACTACCGCGCTCGAGCGCACCATAAATTAATTGGTGAACGTCTTGAGTAAAAGGGTTGTTGCGATCCAATATCCATTGCATCATTTCGATATGCAATAGTTTCATAATCCCATCGGCGACATACTCGCCATGACCGATAAAATCTCTGTAAAAAAGAGTGTTACCAATCCTGTGCAGACGTGCGTACCCCAACAACTGCTGATTGGTTTGAATAGCCCCCTGCTTATAGCCTGGGCGTTCGGCCAACACACCAAACGAAAACTCCCAGTGCTCCTGGCAGGCTGGTTCTGGTACCGTGCAATATTGTTTGGGTAGCCCACCCAGATGATCGATGTTGATAAAAAATGAATCAAACATCAGTCCGAAGGAGCGGATCTTGAGTGAGCGATGAATACTGACGATATCGGGGCTGTGATTAGACGGCTCAATCAGCTGAACACGATATCCTGCTCTGTTGGCTTTTTTTGCATCACGTAAAAAGTTACCGGATTTTTTTGCCATCTCCTTTTTATAGTCATCGTAATTTTTGTAATACTTCAGATCGATGGCGTGCAAGGTTGTGCGCTTTTCGTGCTGTGGCTTCGGAGTTACTGAGTTACGCGATATTGATTTACTCGTTATGGAGTGAC
>DAIMDD010000012.1:0-97953 GCA_036725985.1 Burkholderiaceae bacterium | reverse complement strand
ATTTACTCGTTATGGAGTGACTGTAAAAACCGCTAAATGTGTCCTCATAACTAATGATCATTTTCCGGCAAATTGGCGCTGCACACTGGCACTGCTGGACACAGTCCACAGTCAATACTGGTGCGAGCGTGAGGTCTGACAGGCCGTAAAACTGTAAACGCTGATGCAGCTTATTTTTAAAATAATGGGGTTCTATCCAGTCACTATAAAGCTGGGTAAAACCGTTAGCAATCAGGGGGAGAATGGTGTTCAGGGAAAAAGGCTGTCCACGCCAGCTTTGCCTGGTGGATCTGGCGGTAGTTTGTGTCACGCTCCGATCCTTGCTTGAGCCATCGATCTTATCGGATGCATTATTCGCTGACATATTGCCTGGAATGGTAAAAATGGGCGAAAGGGTTTCAAGGTGTTTAGTTTTAGCCAATTAAAAGGCGTAGTATTAAAGATAGAGATATTAAAAGTGCTGGTAATAAAGGTACTGTTAATAAAGGTACTGTTAATAAAGGAATAAATCCCTTCAACTGTATCTTAGTGTAAACAGCTTTGAATATAGCCTAAACAAAAAGGCCTGCGACCATGTCCTCTCACTCTGTCTCTGAAACAGTTGATCGTGCCCCCCATTCGAGGGGTCACTCCGCTGAGATCGAAACGCTGGACTTATCTATCGAGGGGATGACCTGCGCGTCGTGTGTATTTCGTGTTGAAAAGGCTTTGAAAGCGGTTCCGGGGGTTGCAAACGCAAGTGTTAATCTAGCCACACAGCGGGCGCACGTTATCTATGACCCTCATGTCACAGAGTCCTCTCAGGCTACAACGCAAACTATTGCAGCAGTAAAAAAAGCTGGGTATGAGGCCAGTGAGATCGAAATTCACGCAGCGCCAACCGATACGCTAACCGCTTCACGCGAAGAAGAAGGTCGTTACTTGACGCATCAGTTGCTGATTGCTCTGCTGCTCACCCTTCCCGTCTTTGTGCTGGAGATGGGTTCACATCTGATTCCAGCCATGCATATGTTTGTTGGCGAGCATATCGGCATGCAAAATAGCTGGCTGTTGCAATCAGTGCTCACAACCTTGGTCTTGATCGGACCTGGTCGTGTGTTTTTTACAAAAGGAATACCTGCACTGCTGCATCTGTCACCCGAGATGAACTCTCTGGTTGCGCTTGGCGCAGGCAGCGCCTGGCTATACTCAATGGTGGCGACCTATGCGCCGGCATGGCTCCCTGAGGGCACACGGTTTGTGTATTTCGAAGCGGCTGCGGTGATCGTGACATTGATTTTGCTTGGACGCACACTTGAGGCTAAAGCTAAAGGCCGCACCGGTGCAGCGATCCAGCACTTGATTGGTCTGGTTCCCAGGCAGGCGCGTATTTTGCGCGAGGGTCAGATGGTTGATGTAGCCATTGAGTCTGTGGTGCCCGGTGATTATGTTGTCGTGCGTCCGGGTGAAAAAATCCCTGTCGATGGTCAGATTACCGAGGGCGAACCATATATCGAGGAGGCCATGATCACGGGTGAGCCACTGCCTGTGACCAAGACGGTTGGTGATCGTGTCACGGGCGGCACGATTAATACAACGAATAGTTTTACCTTTGTCGCGACACATACTGGCGGTGATACGGTGCTTGCCCGAATCATTCGTATGGTTGAGAGTGCTCAGGGGGCAAAGCTGCCTATCCAGGCGGTTGTGGATCGTGTGACGGCGTGGTTTGTACCGGCGATTATGGCGTGTGCTGTGCTGACCTTTGGATTGTGGCTATGGCTTGGGCCTACGCCGAGCTTAGGTTATGCGCTGGTCAATGCCGTCGCGGTGATGATCATCGCCTGCCCTTGCGCGATGGGACTCGCAACACCGACCTCGATCATGGTGGGGACTGGACGTGCAGCCGAACTCGGTGTGCTGTTCAGACAGGGCGATGCGCTACAACGGATGCGCGATGTGCGAGTGGTTGCTTTTGACAAGACTGGCACACTCACTATGGGCAAACCGATACTGACCGATGTGATAGTACTCAGTGCTCTCTATGACCGGGCGACGCTGCTCTCCTGGGCAGGCTCAATGCAGAGTCAATCAGAGCATCCGATCGCGCATGCGATTTTAAAGGCTGTAACTGAAGAACAACTGCCCATGCCTGCGGCAAAAGACTTCAGCGCGATCCGAGGTTCGGGTGTGCGTGCAGTCGTACTTGGTAACGTAATCCTGTCTGGTGCGCAGCATCTGATGAGAGAACAAGGTATCTCTACAGAAAGGGACTCTGAGCAGATCAGGCAGTGGGGTGAGCAAGGCAAAACGCCAATTTATCTGGCGGTCAATGGTGAGCTCGCGGCGCTGATGGCGGTAGCTGATCCAATTAAGAAGAGTGCAGTGTCTGCGATGACTGCACTGCATGGTCTTGGCCTGAAAACAGTCATGATTACCGGGGATAATGTTCACACCGCTCAGGCGGTCGCCAAGCAACTCGGGATTGATGAGGTGCATGCTCAGGTATTGCCTGAGGGCAAGGTCGCAGTGTTGCAGTCTCTCCGCGATCAGGGCGCGGTACTAGCTTTTGTTGGAGACGGGATTAATGATGCGCCAGCGCTAGCAACAGCGGATGTGGGAATCGCGATCGGCACCGGTACAGATGTGGCAATCGAGAGTGCTTCGGTTGTATTGATGTCTGATGATTTACATGGTGTGGCCAATGCGGTGGGTTTGTCGCGGGCGACGCTGCGCAATATCAAGGAAAATCTTTTCTGGGCTTTCGCCTACAACGTCGCACTGGTGCCACTCGCGGCAGGCGCACTTTATCCAAGTTTTGGAATATTGTTGTCGCCCATGTTTGCCGCAGGTGCTATGGCTTGCTCGAGTGTTTTCGTGATTGCCAATGCGCTAAGGCTTAAAGGATTTAAGCCGGGAGTTTAGTATCCATCCGTGTAGTTTTACGTCATTTCAAAAGTTTTTAGCTGAACTAAAGTTGTTTAATGTTCAGCTTAAAATTTCAACGCACTATAATAGTGACGCAACACGCCAGATCCAGAATGACTGAGCGATTTGTTTCAGACGAAACACTTATTCATATCATTGATTTTGGCAAAATTCGTTACAAAGATGAAACTCATCTTTGGGTTTACAAACACTTTCCAAATCGAACTGATAATTTATTATGCGCAGTTTTGGTTCTGGAGGATGCATTGATTGTCAAAACTGTCATGCATCAATTTTCATTAAGGTAGGCAAGCGCTATGCGCACCACATACTACGATGATGATGACATTTTAGTTATTCGTCTTTCTGATAAATCAATTTCCCGTGAAGTTTCGCAGGATTGGTGTACCCATATTAGCTATGCTGAAGACGGCTCAACGGTTGAAATCGTCCTGCTCGATGCGAAAGCCAATGGTGCTTATCCCTTGGCAATTGAGCACGTCAAAGCAGCCTGAAAATTTTCAACGCAATTGCCTGTCAAGCTTTCCAGACATGGGTAAGTGACAGCGCAGCTGGACGCTGTGCAGGCGTGAGTTCATTAATCGGCGTACCAACCGCCAGAAATCCAACAAACCTATAATCTAGCCCGTCAAAACCTAACGCCTCGGGAACCTCCTCTGTATAAGTCCCTAAGCCGGTACTCCAGTAACTCGCAAAACCCAAAGCATGCGCAGCGTTTTGAATATTCATGACCGCGGCACCCATAGAAAGTGTCTGCTCGATCTCGGGTACTTTACTGTTGTCGTGTGAAATTTTATAAGCCAGACCAATCAACAGCGGAACCTTTGACAGCCAGTTACGTGTATTTTGTTCTTTTTGTGGCGTAACCTCTCGTCCCGAGCGACGGGTGGCGTCAATCGCCAGATCAGTAAAAGCTGCTATTTCTGATTGCTCAATCAATACAAATCTCCAAACTCGCAAGGCGGAGTGATCGGGTGCGCAAACTGCTGTTTGCAAGATTTGCTCAAGCTGCTGCGCATCGGGTCCCGGCGCCTGCACAAGCTTATTGGATCGGCGCGTGAGCATGGTGGCAACGAGATCTGTGGATTGTGTGGTTGTCATGTGTTGATACCTGTCATTGAATTTAAATTTGATTTTTGCAAGGAATAAACAAACATCCAATAAAAACCCTGCATCAATAAAAAACCCTGCATCACCTAAGCGACACAGGGTTTTAAAACAAAAGCCTGCGTCAAGCAGGCTCTTGTCAACTCAGATTACAGCACTTGAATGTTGGTAGCTGATGGGCCTTTTGCGCCCTGACCAATTTCAAAGCTGACTTTCTGGTTTTCTTCGAGGGTTTTGTAACCGCTCGAACGAATTTCAGAATAGTGAGCGAAGAGATCTTTGCCGCCGCCATCAGGCATGATGAAACCATAACCTTTTTCGGCGTTGAACCACTTAACGACACCAGTAGACATTTGAACTTCCTTGATAAATAAAATACGGGCAAAAACGCCCACGTGCTAGATGATCAAGGAATGGAAAGACACCACTGATTACCACTAAGGGCGACCGACTAGGGACAAAAACCGAATCGCTTGAGAATCTTGCAAGCCCAAGTGTAGTAGTGAAGACCCGTAGAGTCAAACAAATTTATTGCAATTTGTCTCATAAATGCATGATTTTGTGGTTTTCTCTAAAAAAATCATCAAAATCGGTAAAAAAAAGTGAATAAACAAAATTTATAGGTCTTTTTCAATTAAATCCACTACTAGAACAGTCCTAAACTTTCACAATCCACTAATAAAGTCAGGAACTACCATGAAAGTAATTGTTTTAGGTGCTGGTGTGATCGGAACAACGACTGCGTATTACCTGGCGCGCGCCGGTGCTGAGGTCACTGTAATCGATCGCCAACCTGACGTTGCCAAGGAGACAAGCTTTGCCAATGCTGGGCAGGTCTCACCTGGATATTCCACGCCGTGGGCTGCACCTGGCATACCGCTCAAGGCAGTGAAGTGGATGTTTCAAAAACACGCCCCCCTGGCTATCAGCCTGGATGGCAGTTTGTGGCAACTGAAGTGGATGGCGAGCATGCTGCGCGAATGCAATGCTGCGCGTTACGAAATTAATAAAGAAAGAATGACGCGAATCGCAGAATACAGCAGGGACTGTTTGCGTAATTTGCGTGCAGAGACAGGTATAGAGTATGAACAGCGGACAGGCGGCACACTGCAGCTATTTCGTACCGAGGCGCAGGTTGAGGCTGTCCAGCGCGACATAAAAGTACTCGAAGAATGCGGCGTGCCCTATGAACTGCTCGGACGTGACCAGTTAACTGCTGTTGAGCCAGGACTTGCCCATGCGAAAAATTTGCTTGCGGGTGGTTTGCGTCTGCCCAATGATGAAACCGGCGATTGCCAGATGTTTACGACCCAGCTTGCGCTCAAGGCAAAAGAGTTGGGTGTGCAATTCAGGTTTGACTGTGCAGTCGACCAGATCCTGAGTGACGGCAAGCGCGTGACAGGCATCAGGCTGGGTCAGGAAATCATCACCGCTGACCGGTATGTTGTTGCGTTTGCGAGCTATGCACGAGATCTGCTCGCGCCACTCCATATCAAACTGCCGGTATATCCGGTCAAAGGCTACTCACTCACGATACCTCTGGTCGACGAGTCGCTGGCACCACAATCAACAGTGCTTGATGAAACCTACAAAGTTGCTGTGACGCGGTTTGACAAGCGTATCCGCGTGGGTGGCATGGCCGAGCTCAGTGGATTTAATCTGGGGCTGAACCCCAGACGTCGTGAAACGCTTGAAAAAGTGGTCACAGACTTGTTCCCAGGTGGGGATCTGACGCAGGCAACATTCTGGACCGGGTTGCGCCCGATGACGCCAGACAGCACACCTGTTGTGGGACACACGCCTATGCAAAACCTGTTCATTAATGCCGGTCACGGCACTCTGGGCTGGACGATGGCCTGTGGCTCAGGCAAACTAGTTGCTGATCTGATTACTGGCCACAAAACAGAAATCAGTACCGACGGTCTGGACATTAGCCGCTATGGTTCGCAATCCAATAACCGACCAAGGTCAACCCATACTCCGATTCACGCATGACAAGACCCTCGCAAGCACTGATAGACCTCGATGCGTTAAGGCATAACTACCAGCGTGCACGCGAACTCCACGGCGGGAAAATGCTCGCCGTCATTAAGGCAAATGCCTACGGCCACGGTGCTGTACGGTGTGCGCAAGCGCTCCAGAACACAGCAGATGGCTTTGCCGTTGCTTTCGCAGCTGAAGCATACGAACTGAGAGCTTCTGGAATTACCAAGCCGATACTGGTGCTCGAGGGCTGTTTCGACTGCGAAGAGCTCGTCGAAGCTGCCAGACTCAGCCTATGGGTTGCTGTTCATCAGGAGAGCCAGCTCTTGGCTCTCGAAAATACAGAATTACCTGCGGATTCAATCGACGTCTGGTTAAAAATTGACTCAGGTATGCATCGTGCCGGGTTTGATTTATCGCTCGCAGACTCGGCTTACGCCAGGCTAGCGGCCTGCCCGAGTGTCGCGAACATCACCTTGATGACTCATTTTGCCCAGTCTGACGAACCGGATGTCCCTGCCACCGCCACTCAAATCACCGCATTCGATGCAGCAACAAGGCATTTACCTGGAGCGCGAAGTCTGAGCAACTCGGGGGGGATACTTGCCTGGCCAGACGCGCACCGCAACTGGGGTCGTGCCGGCATCATGCTCTACGGTGCAGACCCTATGCCAGCGCACACCCACAGCCTGACACCCGTCATGACGCTGCAGAGCAAAATATTTGCCGTCAAAACAATCGCTGCAGGCGAAAGTCTGGGCTATGGCGCGACATTCACAGCAGAGCGCCCCACTAGAGTCGGTCTGGTTGCGATAGGCTATGCAGACGGATATCCGCGCTGTGCTCCCAACGGCACGCCTGTAGCCGTGAACGGGCAACTCACACGCATCATTGGCAGAGTTTCGATGGATATGCTGACTATTGACCTGACGGATCTGCCTGAGGCAGGTATTGGCAGCTTGGTGGAATGCTGGGGACGACAAATTGACGTCAATACCATTGCTCAACTTGCCGGCACGATTTCATACGAATTACTTTGCAATGTTAAACGCGTACCAAGAGTGTATGTAGGTGATTAGCGGTTTAGAATCTGCCAAACAACTGGTAGAAACATATGCAACTTGCCACCTGAAATATGCATTGATGTTTCAGGCGATCTCATAATTTTTCAACTGTGGCGCTACAAGTCGCGAGGCACAGCTGTTGACTATCTGCTCGAACCTCTCAGCGCTGGCGAGCACTTCCTCAAGCTGCGTAATTTCACCGAAAACCATTCCCGACATGGCCGCATAATCCCTTGAGATTGCATCCCTCATCGCTGGGCTGGGCGTCAGCGTGAACGTACCCGGGATTGCAGTTTTGAGGCCTAAATCCGCGCTACCGAAGAACAGCCGCGCATGGTGCGAGCAATCGATCGCCAGTGCATGGTCAGCCTGCCATTCCTGTGCCGCCACGTCCTGCATTAGCTGATGTAAGTCGTAGTAGTGGCGCGAAACGCGTTGGCCACTATGTCGCAATTCACCTCGTTGGTCGTACCACTGGCGAAGACCGTGCAGGATGATGACCTTATCCCAGAAGGTGCGCTCGGGTTTCACGGTTCTGACGTTACCCACGGTCAGGTTAAGGTCAGATAGTTCTTGCGCCACGTAGGGCGTGACCGTAGCTGCGACGTGCGGGTCCAGGGCCGACTTTGCGCCAGCCTCGATCTTGACCGCAGAGCGGATGTAATCGTCGGTGGTGGCTGTGACAGTGGGATACTAAAAGAGTAAAGTCTGGCCATCCTTATCCTCGGGGTCGGGCTCCAGCCTAAAACGGGCATCTGGAATGATGGAGGCGGCGAGCCGGGTGAACTGCTCCGTCAATGGTCCGGCAATGTAGCTTTGGCAAGCGTTTCGGATGGCATCGAGACGTGCGCGGCGCTTCTTGCCGCTCAGAGCATCCAACTCAGCCACGTCGGCCGACTGTCCCAGATCGTCGCGAAAGACGGTGATGTCGATGTCCTCGGAAAATCGCGAGATCAGGCCGAAGGCTTTGGACAAGGAGGTGCCGCCCTTGAACAGCAGACGAGGACCGCCAGCCTCTAAGCCGTTGAACAGTACATCGAGCGTCCAGCAAACCCAGAAGTCTTTTTCGACATTCTGGACTGCGGTCCCCAATCGAGCGGCAGTTCCGAGAAACAGATCGCGCCGCTCAGCATCGCTCGCGACAATCACTTCGTGGAAAGACGGGTTCAATCGGTGACCTCCAGATGTTTGGCCGAACGGCGACGGGTCGTTGGCGGTTTCGTGCCTTTATGCGGTTGCGCTGTCTTGGTCGCTGCAAGCTGCTGATCACAGAGTTCACGAACCAGGCTTTGCATCCACGCTGGTAGCGCGCTAAAGCCATCAATCAGGTCTTGGCGAATCGCTGCACCGTGTGTGGGGTCTGCCAACACTTGAGCCAATCGGCGCAGGATACGGTCGCGATCAGAATCCAAAGTGTCTTTCAGCCAATGCAGCGCTTGCACAACGCGCATGGCAGGACGCCCTGCCCAGTAAAGACGGCTGGGCGCGGTTTGTTTGAAGTCTATGGTCAGCTTGTCGAGCTGGATGGCACGGCGGCGGGCATCGGTGTGAATGGTGACACGGGCCGGCACGGCATCGGTCAGACCGAGATCGTTGGCGGCGGTCATCCCATCTACCAGCAAACGCAGCTGGTCGCGACGAGCGATGGCTGCCACCACAGCACGGTAATCTGGCGTAGTCGAGCGCTTCGTTAATTTGTTAAGCGTCGGTTTGTCATATAAACCACGCTCAATGCGGCGCAGATCACCTACCTGCACCATACGCTGCAAAGCTTTGTCGATGGCATCGCGATTGCCGAGTTGAGCAAAATCAGTCGGTACCCAGACTTGGCCTGGGTCGCCAGTCTTGACTTGCGCAGCGATGATGGATTTGAGATCAGACATAATTTTATCCTGTCCGATATTTGTACATTTTTTTCGGACAAAATGCAAGTATTTTGTCCGAAAAATGTAACTTTATTTCGGACGGTGGAATGCTGGGGACGACAAATTGACGTCAATATCATTGCTCAACTCGCCGGCACGATTTCATACGAATTACTTTGCAATGTTAAACGCGTACCAAGAGTGTATGTAGGTGATTAGCGGTTTAGAATCTGCCAAACAACTGGTAGAAACATATGCAACTTGCCACCTGGAACGTCAATTCTTTAAAAGTCCGCCTGCCGCAGGTTCTTGCCTGGCTCGAGAGCAATCCCGTTGATGCGCTATGTCTGCAGGAGCTTAAACTTGACCACGACAAATTTCCCCTCGAAGCCTTCACTGAAATTGGTTATCACGCAGGCTGGGCAGGTCAGAAAACCTATAACGGTGTGGCGGTTATTTCTAAATTGCCTGGGGCAGATATCACCAGAAATATTCCGGGTTTTGAAGACCCGCAGCAACGCGTACTCGCAACCACCCTGCCCTTTGGCAAGCAAACCATTCGCGTCATCAGCGCATATTGCCCTAACGGTCAATCACTGGATAGCGACAAGTACGTATACAAATTAGCCTGGTACAAAGCCTTTGAACAGTGGCTTGCCAAAGAGATGGCGCAGCACCCTAATATCGCGGTATTGGGTGACTACAACATCGCACCAACGGACGAGGATGTGCATAATCCGGAAAAATGGGTTGGGCAAGTACTGGTTTCCGAACCCGAACGCGCTGCTTTAAAAAGTTTACTGAATCTTGGCCTCACCGATTCTTTCCGCCTGTTTGAGCAGCCACCTAAATCGTTTAGCTGGTGGGACTACCGCATGAATAGTTTCAAGCGCAACGCTGGTGTTCGTATTGATCATGTGCTGCTCTCGGCACCCCTGGTAGAAAAATGCTCTGCCTGCATTATTGACAAAGGCCCTCGTGGCAATGAACAACCCTCAGACCACACACCTGTTGTGGCGACTCTCAGGAGCGAGTAAATGTCCAAACAAGTAGCGGTGCCAATTGACCATCTGGTCATCAATGTCCTCAAAGATATGGATAACGCGCACGATACGTTCAAGCAACTTGGTTTCACCATGACACCTCGTGGTCGCCACACGATGGGTTCGATTAATCACTTGATGATTTTTGATAAGGACTATATCGAACTGATTGGTTTACCTGTTGATGGGACAGTCTTAAGAGATGAGTTACTCGGTAATCCTATCGGTATTGATGGCATTGTTTTTCAAAGTAGCGATGCAGATGAGACCTACCGAACCCTGAGCAAACGCAAGCAATCTCTGCTGCCTGTTCAGTCGTTTTCCAGACCCGTTGATCTTGACGGGAAAAAGGTGGACGCCAGTTTTAAAACCGTACGGTTCACGCCTGGCCAATTCCCCGCTGGTCGTATTTATTTCTGTCAGCATTTCACCCCTGAACTTGTCTGGCGCAAAGAATGGCAAACACATGCCAATGGCGCACAAGGCGTTGCGGGATTTTTAGTAGTCAGCAAGCAAGCTAAAAAAGATGCGGAGCAATATTGCAAAGTGTCGGGCGGTAAGGTGAGCAAAGGCCAACACGGGGAATACCGTATTACTGGAGAAAACTATGCACTGGTGTTTATTGATCAGTCAGCTTACGAACAGTGTTATGGTTCTCTGGTTTGCGATGATCATGGCAGGACAAGTTTTTTTGGTGCTATTGCCCTGAAAACCCAAAGCATTGAAAACATCAGAAAAGTGCTGACCTCTGGTGTGCCTGGCTTGGAAGGGATACGCTGGCGTGAACTGGAAAACAGAATTGCACTTCAAGTACCGGGATTTAATACTGTACTTGAGTTCGTAGAAACCGATCTGGTTTAACAAAAGAGAGAGAGACATGTTAACAATCTGGGGACGTATTACGTCCATCAATGTACGCAAAGCAGTCTGGACCGCGCAGCATCTGGGACTGGAGTTCGAGCGCATCGACGCGGGTGGTGCCTTTGGCATTGTTAAAACTCCTGAGTACATGGCACTGAACCCAAACTCAGTAGTGCCAACGCTGATCGATGGAGATTTCGTGCTGTGGGAGTCAAACGTGATCGTGCGCTACCTCTGCGCCAAGCACTCAATGGGTGATTTGTATCCCTCTGACTTGCAGGCGCGTTTTAATGCGGAACGCTGGATGGACTGGCAGCAAACGACGTTTAGCCCCTCTGGACGAAACGCTTTTTGGGAACTGATCCGTGTGCCTGAAGCGCAACGTGACGCTCAAAAAATCGAGGCTTCAATCGCCTCGACTGAACCCTTGCTGGATCGTCTGGAAAGTCATCTCGCTAAACAAGCATTCATGGCTGGCGATCGTTTCACCATGGCGGATATTCCGCTTGCATGTGAAGTACACCGCTGGTTTGGTCTGGGTGTGACTAAAACAAAGCGTCCACACCTCGAGGCCTGGTATGCAAAGATTCTGGCCCGACCTGCTTCAGCCAATGTCCTGACACTGCCTTTGTCCTGAGCACTGTCTTTATCCTGATCGCTTGACCGCATGGATCCTGAGAGCACTCTGTCATACGATGCGCTCTCAGGTGAACCCAGTAGGCCTTGCGAGCCTAGTAGGCTGGATCGCGGTGGGCCAGACGGATTTCATCAATCGCCTCCAGCACTTCCTGACTGAGCCTGGTCTCGTAGGCTGCAATATTTTCGTCTAGCTGGGCGATACTCGTCACGCCAATAATGGTGCTGGCCACCTGCCATTTCTGATAACAAAAAGCTAGAGCCATTTGCGTGGGTGTCATGCCGTGCGCACGCGCCAGATCGTTGTAAAGACGTGCTGTATCGACTGCCCAGGCACGCCCCCAGCGCTGCGCTCTGACGGATTCATATTTTGCGATCCTTGCGTCTTGAGGCGCTGAGGGGCCAGTAATACCAGTGGCATCGTATTTTCCTGTGAGCAAGCCAAACGCCAGAGGCGAATAAGCAAGCAGTGACACATTCAGCCGATAAAGCGATTCATCCAGAGCGTTTTCGACCGTCCGGTTAACCAGACAATAGACGTTTTGAACGCTGGCAATCCTGGGCAGGCCGTGTGCCTCGGCAAGCCGCACAAATTCATGCACACCATATGGAGATTCATTGGACAGGCCGATCTCGCGCACCTTACCTGCTTGAACCAGGCGTCCAAGTGCTTCAAGTTGTGCGAGGATAGGCGTCAATCCGGGGTTATCTTTAGCCCGATCAAAATACATCTGACCAAAGGCTGGCACATGGCGCACGGGCCAGTGAATCTGATAGAGATCGATGACATCTGTCTGCAGTCTTTTTAAACTATCGTGACAGGCTTTCTCAATATCCGCAGCAGTCAAATCAGGATTGCCGTTGCGGATCCAGGGCATGTTGCGCGGCGGTCCGGCGACTTTGGTTGCAACCACCACGCGATCGCGTTTCGCAGGATTTTTAGCCAGCCAGGTGCCAATGATTTGCTCGGTACGTGTGTAGGTTTCAGCCTTGACCGGCACCGAGTACATTTCAGCGGTATCCAGAAAATTAATGCCGCGCTCGAGTGCGTGATCGAGAATTTTGTGTGCATGCGTCTCGTCGACTTGTTCACCAAAGGTCATGGTTCCCAGGCAGACCGGGGTCACTTCAAGTGAGGATTGACCTAATTTAACTAGATTCATGGTTATACCTTTTAAGCGGATTCGGAAGTCCCGATCTATGCGTTCGTAAGACTCGCCCTAGTAACCTGACGTAATGGTGTGGCGGTCAAGTGAGACTGCAAATGTAACTTGTCCGCGCAAGAGTTAGTAAAATGAGCAAGTCATCCTTCCATAGATCAAAATATGCTTAGAACGACATTTTGGTAAAGTTCGTAACAGGATTCAATAACAATATTTCTGGAGCATCTCTTGACCTCATCAATCAATACTTCCGTAGCAGTCGTCACGGGCGGCGCCCGAGGAATCGGTCTGGCTGTCGGCAACTGGTTTCTGGCTCATGGCTGGCGTGTCGCGCTGATTGACATTGACGCAGAGACGCTCAGTCAGACAGCTAAAACACTCAACAACCCTGAGCGAGTGTTAACCATCCATAGTGACGTATCCAAGCCCGAGCAGGTTCAAACTGCAATCGATCTGGTGGAAAAGACGTTTGGCCGCATTGATGCGTTGGTCAATAACGCGGGTGTTGCGGTTTTCAAACCTATCGGCGAAACCACTTTTGAAGAGTTTCGTTATGTCCTGGGTACGAATCTGGATGGTGCGTTTCTATGCTCCCAGGCCTGCGTATCTGTGATGAAAAAAGGCGGTCAAGGCGGTGCAATCGTCAACATCGCCTCGATCTCAGGCCTGCGCGCCAGCACCTTGCGTGTTGCCTACGGCACCAGTAAAGCGGCCTTGCTGCATCTGACCAAGCAGCAGGCGGTGGAACTCGGCACCGTTGGTATTCGAGCCAACGCCGTCGCCCCCGGACCGGTCGATACAGAAATGGCTAAGCTCGTGCACAGTGTTGCAATCCGCTCAGACTATTACGACACCATCCCGATGAATCGCTATGCCACCACGGAAGAAATCGCCAATGCGGTCGGTTTTCTGTGCAGTCCGGCAGCTTCATTTATCAACGGCCAATACCTCTCAGTTGATGGCGGCTTTGATGCCTCGGGAGTCGGTATCCCTACCCTTCGTCTGAATCAAACAGGATCACTCTGATGAATCAACCTTACATTGTCGGCTGGGGCCACACGCCTTTTGGCAAACTCGATAATATCGAACTCGAACAACTGATCCGCGATGCGGCGCTCCCCGCGATCGAAGACGCAGGGCTTGAACCCTCGGATATTGACGGAATTTTTGTCGGACACTTCGGTGCAGGTTTTGTGCCACAGGACTTCAGCGCAGCCTTGCTAGGCGTTGCGATCCCCGAATTTCGTCATGTGCCTGCAGTGCGCATGGAAAACGCCTGCGCGACGGGCTCGGCTGCAATCTGGGCCGCGATGGATGCACTAGCCAGTGGCCGGGTCAAGCGCGCACTGGTAGTTGGTATGGAAAAAATGAACACGCTGCCTAATCAGCAGATCGGAGACATCTTACTCAAAGCGTCGTATTTCAAAGAAGAAGGCGCCACTCCAGGCGGTTTTGCAGGGGTATTCGGTCAGATAGCAGGTCAGTATTTTGAGCGATTTGGTGACCAGTCCGACGCGCTCGCTGCTATCTCGGCTAAAAATCACGCCAACGGTATGCACAATCCGTATGCTCACATGAAACGTGATTTTGGTTTTGATTTCTGCCGTAATCCTTCTGATAAAAATCCGTTTGTCGCTGGTCCTCTCAAACGCTCTGATTGCTCACTGGTATCCGATGGTGCGGCGGCGCTCGTGCTCTCAAGTGAGCCCTTGCCTGGTGCAAAGGTGCCAGCAGTTCGCTGGCGCTCGCGCACGCAGGTCAATGAGTTTTTGCCTTTGTCGCGTCGTGATCCTACGAAATTCGAGGGTGCCGCGCTAGCCTGGCAAAAGGGCTTGGCCGCGGCCAGCAGCGGGTTAAACGATATACATTTTGTCGAAACACATGATTGTTTCACCATCGCTGAAATGCTCGAGTACGAAGCAATGGGTCTCGCACCTCATGGTCAAGGCGCTCGTGTCATTCTCGATGGCGTGACGACCAAAACTGGCAAACTGCCAGTCAATCCCTCGGGTGGTCTGAAATCTCGTGGCCACCCCATCGGTGCTACAGGGGTTTCGCAGCACGTCATGGCGGCGATGCAATTGGCAGGACAAGCCGGTGACATGCAGATCAAGGGCGCCAACGTTGGCGCAGTGTTCAATATGGGTGGTGCCTCCGTGGCGAACTACCTGAGCATACTGGAATCAGCTTGAGTACTGAGATCTTCAAAGCGGCCCAGGTGATGAATCTGGGCCGTTTACTGACCCACACCGCCGCACTCTACCCCGAGCACCTCGCCTTGATCCAAGGCGAGCAGAAATGGACATGGTCGCAGATCAATGCGCGTGTCAACGCTATGGCCAATGCTTTACGCAAGCTAGGCATTGGCAAAGGCGATCGCATCCTGCTCCAGTCGCGCAACAATATCCAGACGTTTGAAAGCGGCTGGGTCGCGTTCAAGCTCGGTTGCGTCTGGGTGCCAACCAATTTCAGGCTCACGCCCCCGGAAGTGGCCTATCTCGGTGCGTCGAGCGGTGCTGTCGCGATGGTGGTCGAAGACCTTTTCCACGGTCATACCGATGCTGTAAAAGCCGAGTCCAGCACGCTCAAGCATGTCATAACTATTGGTCAGCCACGTGCGGGGGAACTCGCTTACGAGTCACTCATTGCGCAGCATCTGGGCGAAGATTTCACAGAGCAAACCGTCGCCTACGATGATCCCCTCTGGTTTTTCTATACCTCAGGCACCACGGGTAAACCTAAAGCCGGCATCCTGACGCATGGTCAGATGGCATTTGTGATCAATAACCATCTGGCAGATCTGATCCCGGGTACGACTGAGAAAGACTGCTCGATCGCGGTAGCTCCCCTGTCGCATGGCGCTGGGATCCATGCCCTGCTGAACGTGGCGCGTGGGGCGGCGACAATTTTGCTGCCGAGTGAAAAATTTGATCCCGCAGTGTTCTGGGAAATGGTTGAACGTTACCGGGTCACAAATCTGTTTACCGTCCCCACCATTATCAAAATGCTGGTCGAGCATCCTGCTGTCGATGAGTACGATCACAGCTCGCTGCGTTATGTGATCTACGCAGGCGCACCGATGTATCGCGCCGATCAGAAACGCGCCCTGCAAAAACTGGGCAAAGTGCTGGTCCAGTATTTTGGTCTGGGAGAAGTCACCGGAAACATTACCGTATTACCACCCGACATGCACTCGGAGGATGACAATGATCCGAACGCCAATATAGGCTCCTGCGGTCGTCCCCGGGTCGGTATGGAAGTCGCGATCCTCAACGCTCAGCTCGAACGTGTCCCAGCGGGTGAGATCGGTGAGATCTGCTGTCGGGGTCCTGCGGTGTTTGCCGGCTATCACGGCAATCCTGAGGCAACGGCCAAGGCGCTCAAAGGCGGCTGGTTTCATACGGGTGATCTGGGCAAGCTCGATGCGCGCGGACTGCTCTACATCACCGGGCGCGAGTCTGACATGTATATCTCGGGCGGCTCCAATGTCTACCCGAAAGAGGTCGAAGAGGTGCTGCTGACTCACCCTGGAGTAGCTGAAATCGCCATTGTCGGGATGCCCGATCCTAAATGGGGTGAAATTGGTGTGGCAGTCATTGTCAAGCGTGCGGGTGTCGAAGATGTCAGCCAAGACGCGCTCCTCGCCTACCTGGATGGTCGTTGCGCTAAATACCGCTGGCCACGTCAGATCATTTTCTGGGACTCCATGCCCAAATCTGGCTATGGCAAGATCGTCAAAAAAGACATCAAGGCCTTGCTGGTGGAACAAGGATATGTCCAGGCGTGAGTATGCTGCACATTGCTTTTCTGAGTCCGATGGCGCTGGGCATCCGTGCGGAAATCCAGCGGCTGGTGCCTGAGGGATACAGCATCGCTTTTGCCGAGACAAATGAGCGCGCAGAACACGCGCTGATGGTCCCAGCTGCGGATTTCATCATCGCTGCGGGCACATTTGTCGATGCAGGTCTGATTCAAAGCGCACCGCAATTGAAAATGATCCAGAAATGGGGCATTGGCGTTGACAAAATAGATCTTGAGGCTGCCCGAAAGGCGGGTGTGATGGTTGCGATCACCTCAGGTGCAAGCTCAGCGCAGGTATCGGAACACACGATTATGCTGATGCTGGCAGTTTTAAGACGCCTCCCGATGGCGCATCGCTCCCTAGGCGAGGGGAAATGGATCCCGGCGGCGCTACGCACTGTGAGTTATCAAATTGCTGGAAAAACGATAGGACTACTGGGTTTCGGCAATATCGCCAAGCATGTTGCCAAACGCCTCAAAGGTTTTGAGGTGAACGTGATCTATCACAGCCGGACCCGTGCCGAGCGTGAAACCGAGCGGGCTTATCAGGTGGAGTATGTAGACTACGAGACGCTGCTTTCGACTAGCGATATTCTCAGTATCCATATCCCGTCGAGCGCAGAGACACGCCATCTGATCAACGCGCAAGTCATCTCCAGGATGAAACCAGGTGCGATACTGATTAATACCGCGCGTGGAGAAGTGGTTGATGAGCTAGCGTTGATCCAGGCGCTGCGCACCGGCCACTTGCGCGGCGCAGGGCTCGATACGTTTGAGGGTGAGCCGCCTGTCGCTGACAATCCATTGCTGCATATGGATCAGGTTGTGGTGACGCCGCACTCTGCTGGCGCGGTGTTTGACAACGTCGCCAATATCGTTGGCCATGCCTTTCGTAATATCGAAAAATTTAGCGCGGGCCTCCCCCTGGCGCCCGAAGATATTGTTATTTCCGTTCAGAAATAACTTTCATTCCTGCCAGCATGGCGGAATAATAATGTTCATAAATAATCAAAAATTCTTGCATTAAGATAATTATTAGAATCAGGAGAGCATTGTGACTGGCAAATTTTCTACAGATTTCGAACCTCTAAAAGGCAAAGTCAGCGCGGAGGAATGGGAAACACGTGTCAATCTGGCGGCCTGCTACCGGCTCATGGATAAATTTGGTATGACCGACCTGATCTATAACCACATCACGGCGCGTATTCCTGGCACACATGATCTACTGATTAATTTGTATGGCCTGCTTTACAAAGAAATCACAGCATCGAGCCTGGTCCGGATTACCGTTGAGGGTGAGATCGTGAGCAAACAGGATACCGATTACGGAATTAATAAATCCGGATATGTTATTCATGGCTGCATCCATACTGCCCGTCCTGATATCAGTTGCGTGATTCATACGCATACACGCGCAGGGATGGCTGTCGCTTCAATGAAGTGCGGACTACTGCCGATGACACAAACTTCTAGCCGGTTTAATAATCATCTGGCTTATCATGATTTTGAAGGTCCGGCGGTTGATCTGGCTGAGCGTGAGCGCCTGGTTGCCGATCTTGGGATGCACAACGCCATGATTTTGCGCAACCACGGCCTGCTGACCTCCGGGGCATCTATTCCCCAAGCATTTAACCTGATGTATCAGCTTGAGATGTCCTGCCGCGCTCAGGTTGATGCGATGGCGGCCGGTACAGATCTAGCTCTGCCTTCGAACGAAATTCTTGAGAAATCAGCCCACCTGTATCAACCCAATGTGCGTCGCCCCTATGGTGAACTCGAATGGCACGCGATGCTCAGATTGCTGGAAGCAGAACCGAGTGGTTTTCCGCATTACGCTTCTTGATAACAGCAACCTCAGCAGTCCTTCAAGCTGAACAATGAACGTGAGTAAGATGAACATGACGGCCACAACGCAAACCTCCTCGAATCCTGCAGCACCCTATGGACTTGCAGGCATTTGCGATTGCCATACGCACGTATTTCCTCCTGCAGAACAGTTCCCTTTCTCGCCCAAACGGCATTACACCCCTGATCTGGCGAGCGTCGAGGCTTTGCGTGCTCTGCATCAGTCCATTGGTGTCGAACGGGTCGTCATTGTGCATCCAAGCCCCTATGGCGCTGATAATGCCTGTTTGATATGGGCCTTACAAACTATCGGTGCCAGTGCGCGTGGCGTTGCGGTGATCGATGAGGCAACGAGTGCCCAGGCGCTATCTGAACTCCATGCTGCGGGTGTGCGTGGTACACGACTGAATCTGGAGACCGTAGGACAAAACGATCCGACCGTGGCTCAACAGCAAATGCTGCGCACCGCCAGGCAGATCGCGCCTTTGGGCTGGCATATCCAGATGTACACCAACCTGGGAGTCATCGAGGGGATGCACGACACCATCATGCAATCCGCCACGCCAGTGGTGATTGATCATTTTGGGCGTCTCAAAGCAGACGGTGAGCTCGCTCAACCGGGGTTTGAGGCCCTGCTCTCGCTGGTTCGTGCGGGCAAGGCTTATGTCAAGCTATCTGCAGCGTATCGTGTGTCTGAGGCGCCTGACTACGCAGATGTCACGCCGTTCGCAGAGGCTCTGATCTCAGCCAATCCGGACCAGATGCTCTGGGGGACGGACTGGCCGCATCCTTTTCCGCCAAAAGGTCACGTGCGCATACCAGAGGTTGTTGAAAAATTTCACCACGAGGACAATGAGGCAGCGCTCAGGCGCGTAGTGCAATGGGCAAAGACGCGCGACATTGCTAAAAAAATATTAGTCGATAATCCAGCTCGTATTTATGATTTTTAAATAATTTACATAAATAAAATCAAACACATCGACCATAAAGTCGAGGAGATAAGATGCGCTTATTTAAGAAAATACAGCTTATAGCGGTGTATTTTGGGCTTGGGTTTTCGTTACAGGCACAGGCACAAGTTCAAACAACTGCGCAATCAACTGCGCAAACTCCTGCCCAGACTCAAGACATTGCTAACTATCCAAACCGTCCGATCAAGCTAATCGTGCCCGTGGCTGCAGGTGGCAATGTCGATATCGTGGCGCGTGCGATCGCCGAGCCTCTGTCCAAAGCGCTCGGCCAGCCAGTCATCGTCGAGAATAAACCCGGCGCAAGCTCCTTGCTGGGTACAAACCTTGTGGCGAAAGCGGCTCCCGACGGTTATACCCTGCTCGCGCATTCCACCACTTTTGTGACAGCATCGGTATTACTTAAAAGTGCTGGCTACGATCCTGTGAAAGATTTCGAACCAATCACGGTGACTTGCCAAATCCCGATGGTGCTCGTTGTCAACCCAGACAAAATCAAATCGCGCACGCTGCAAGACTTTATCGCCCTGTCCAAGTCCCAGCCTAAGGGTCTCGCTTACGCGTCCTCTGGCAATGGCTCGACAGGACATATCGCAGCAGAGTTATTCAGTAATTCAGCCGCAGTCTCCTATCTGCACATCCCCTACAAGGGTAATGCGCAGGCGCTTGTCGATGTCATGGGCGGTCAGGTGCAAATCATGTTTGATCAGGTCAGCACCTCTGCACAGTATGTCTTGAACGGCAAGCTTTTTGCGCTAGGCGTAACCAGTAAAACGCGCTCTGCTATTTTGCCCGAGGTGCCAACCCTGGATGAATCCGGGTTGAAAGGGTTTGAAGATTCGACCTTCAATGGTTTATTCGCTCCCGCCGGCACTCCTGTGGAGATCGTCAACAAACTCCACAAGGAAGTGACAAAGATTTTGCAAACACCCGCGCTGGTCAAAATATTCATGGAAAAAGGGATTGAACTCGTAGCGAGCCCGACCCCTCAGGACTTTGGTGTGTATATCTCAAGCCAGCGCGCTCGTTATCAGGAGTTAGCCAGGATAGCGAATATCCAGGCTGATTGAAAATGCGCAGTTCAATTGTTTAAGTGACAGGCCGAATAATGATTGGCGTGGATTTGTTTTAAAAGAGGTATCTGCTGCATGTCGCTTTCGCTATTTGAGCATTGCGTATTAATATAGATTCCAATAAATAATAAATTAAGCGCCATGAGCGCAACCGGAGACAAGATGACCAAAAACCAAACGGTTTATCTCGACCTGTTTTTTCAAACAATCAACATTAAGTAAACAATAGGGATTCACCATGAAACTGAATTGTCAGCGTCTGTGCAGAACGTTTTCTCTGTGGCTAGTTTTACTTAGCCTGGGCTTATTTAACGCACCCTCCTTTGCGCAGAAATGGGATTTTTATACGTTTATGCCCTCACCGGTCGCCTCGACCAAACGTCTGTCGGTGATGCTTGAGGAGATCAACAAAGAAACAAACGGTGCGCTCTCCATCAGAATGCACATGGGTGGCTCGTTGCAGATCAGCAGCACCAACATTACACAGGCAGTTTCTGACAATGTTGTGCAGATGGGTGAAGACTCATTTTTCACAGGTAACATTCCCGTCAGTGGCGTGCTGCGCTTACCAATGCTGATCAATGGCTACGAAGAGTTTTTCAAAGCAGCGAAAATCGTTGATCCACTGATGATCGCGGCCTATCAAAAACGCGGCGTGGTCATGCTCGGGCGCTATAGCTTCCCGCCCCAGGTACTTTGGTCAAACAAAAAACTCACTTCCCTTGCAGACCTGAAAGGCCAGAAACTGCGTGTCACCTCGCCCGAACAGGCGGAGTTCCTCAAACGCTATGGCGCAACCAGTGTGACGATTGGCACACCTGAGGTGGCGCCTGCACTTGAGCGCGGTGTGATTGAAGGTGTCTTGACAGCTAGCTCCGGTGGCGGCGTCGGCTGGAAGGATCTGCTCAAATACAACTACCGACTGGGTGTCAACTATGTCGATGCAGTTGTTATTGTGAATGAGGAATCGTTCAAAAAGCTACCTGCAGCAACACAGGAAAAAGTTCGCAAAATCGTCTCAGACGCAATGCCGGAGGTCACCCAGGCACTGGCCGACGCTGAAGTCACGCTGACCAAACAGTTCGCAGAAGCAGGGATGGTCATCACCGAACCACCTGCCAATGAGGCAGCTGAAATCAGGGGTCAGTTTGTCGACTACTGGGAGAGCTGGGCTAAAACACGTGGTCCTGAAACCATCAAGGCACTGGCAGAAATCCGCAAAGTCCTAGGTCGTTAAGCATGAGCGATCTTTCCTCCGAAATACCGATTGCGCAAGGGGCTGTTGAACGCCCCGAGCCGCTCAAGAGTCGCGTTGCTACCGTTTGCGAATGGCTGTGCTGCCTAACCCTGGGGGTCATGCTCGTCATCATCTCGGCTGAGGCGGTCGTACGGCTGTTTGGCAAAAGTCTGGAGATGGCTGACGAGGTCGGTGGCTATCTGCTGGTCGCTATTTCATTTCTCAGCCTTTCGGTTTGTCAGGTCAGTGGTGCCTTTCATCATCTGGAGCTGCTGCAGCCTAAGCTCAGCAAAAAAGCCCAGGCGCTCTGGTCCATCACATTTGATCTGGTTTCTCTAGTTTGCACAGTGGTGATTTTCTGGCAGCTCTGTCGTCTCGAGATGCAATCCTGGGCCTATGGAGATGTTGCGCCTACCGAGCTGCAAACGCCGCTTTGGTTACCAAGGCTGAGCATGCCAATCGGTGTGGGTGCGCTCGCTCTGGTGCTGTTTGGCTCTTTGATTGCAAGCATTCGACGTTTTGTGCGTAGCCGCTGACGAACTGGAAAAAATAAAAATATGCTTGATCTACTGATTGTTTTTGGCGTTTTTCTGGGGGTGTTGGCAGTCGGACTCTCTGTGCCCTTTGCCATTGTGTTGCCTGGTCTTGTCTACCTGGTCTTGCATGGTGGTCTGCCTGCACTCAAAGGTCTGGGCCTGGTGAGTTGGGGCAGTATGAATAGCTTCACCCTCACCGCTATTCCTTTGTTTATTTTGATGGCTGAAATCATCCAGCGTAGCGGACTGAGTCACAAAACCTACGTGGGACTTGCCAAACTGGTCGCACCCATCCCGGGCGGCTTGTTGCAAACAAATATAGCGTCCTGTGCGATGTTTGCCGCCATCAATGGTTCAAGCGTGGCCACAGCAGCAACCATCGGCAGTGTCGCCTACCCTCAACTAAAAAAACGTGGCTATAACGCCAGAATATCTGCAGGCTCACTGGCTGCAGGTGGCACGCTCGGCATCCTGATACCACCGAGTCTTGCCATGATCGTCTATGGTTCGTTTACCGACACCTCGGTGGCCAAGCTTTTTATGGCAGGTGTGATTCCGGGTTTGTTACTCACCGCCTTGTTCATGATTTATGTTGCTGTTCATGCCATATTCAAGCCGCAGGATGCGCCTAAAGAAAGGGGGCCGCGTAACCTGGCCGAGTTATTTACTTCGCTAAAGGAAATCACGCCCTTTGTGTTGCTGATCGGCGCGACGATGGGCACGCTTTATCTGGGTCTGGCCACTCCGACAGAATCAGCCGCGATTGGTTGCATGCTTGCCATCATCATCTCGGCTTTCACTGCAGACATGAGCAAAGAAGTGCTCATTGACTCCTTCAAAGCGACAACACGCTCCGTTGGAAATTTATTGTTCATCATCTATACGGCTTATGTATTTGCTTATGCCATCAGCGTTGCAGGTGTGGGTGAGCAGGTCACTACCTGGGTCGTTGACTTAAAACTGAGTCGCCTCGAGTTTTTCCTTGCGCTTTTCGTGCTCTACACCGTTCTAGGTTGTCTGGTGGAGAGTTTCGGGATGATCGTCATCACTGTTCCACTGCTCTACCCTGTGCTGCTGAGCTATGGCATTGATCCAGTGTGGTTTGGCATCATTTTGGTGGTATTCATCGAGCTTGGGCAGATATCGCCTCCCATCGGTATTAATTTGTTTGTAATCCAAAGTATCTCGAAAGGAAAATTCAGCGATGTGGTCATGGGCACGGTTCCTTTTCACATCATCATGTTTGTCTTGCTGATCCTGCTTGTCGTGTTTCCTGAGATCGCACTGTGGCTGCCAAATCATATGCTCGGTACAAAATAAAGGAGACTGAAAATGTTTGCGGCACCGCCTATGATTGACGCTAAAGTGTTTGTCACACTTCCGGAAAAATTTTCAAAAGTGGGACAGCGTTCAGCCTTTGCTGACGTTCAGTTTCATGGAGCTCCTACTCCCAGTTTTCTGGAAGGCCCCTCTTTTGACCGTGCGGGAAACCTATTTGTGACAGACATTCCCTTTGGGCGTGTTTTCAAAATTACCCCTCAGGGCGATATCACTCTGGTGGTGGAATATGACGGCGAACCGAATGGGTTGAAGTTCCATCAAGACGGACGCGCGTTTATTACAGATCATAAAAATGGTTTGATGGTGCTGGATGTCACCACCGGAAAAATCGAACCGTATTACGACCGTCCCCTGCTACAGCGTTTTCGAGGCGTCAATGATTTGTTTTTCGCCTCAAATGGGGATATTTATTTTACCGATCAGGGACAGTCAGGCTTGCATGATCCTTCGGGCAAACTCTACCGCCTCAGGGAAAATGGTCAACTGGACTGCATACTGAACAATATTCCCAGTCCTAATGGTTTGGTTCTGAATGCCGAAGAAAACATTGTGATGCTTGCTGTCACCCGCAGCAATGCGGTCTGGCGTGTGCCGCTCATGAAGGACGGCACAACCAGCAAGGTCGGGCTCGCCATCCAGATGACTGGTGGTTTTGGTCCGGATGGGATGGCCATCGATGCTCAGGGCAATCTCGCAGTCTGCCATGTCGGACTGGGCGTAGTATGGTTATTTAGCGCCCTGGGCGAACCGATGCTTCGCATCAACTCCCCAACGGGGAAATTAGTGACGAATTGTGCTTTTGGTGGCAAAAACAATCAGCAACTATTTATCACTGAATCCAAAACCGGAACGATTTTAGTTGCTGATATGCCTGTGCCTGGGCGAACAATGTTTTCCCACATGTAATGTGAGTATAGGATTCCATGCTGACTGGCTCACTCAAAGAAAAAATCAAACAAGAGCGACCTCTGCTTGGAGGGTTTGTTTTTTCTTCAGATCCAAATATTTCAGAGATCTATGCTGAGTCGGGATACGACTTTGTCATTATCGATACTGAGCACGCACTCAATGATCTGCGCATCGTCCAGTCGCATTTAAAAGCTTGTGCCGCGTCTGGCATCCATGCTGTCATCAGGCTCGGGCAATCGCACTATGCCGATGCGTCACGTCTGCTTGATGCAGGCGCAGAAGGTTTGATGCTTCCGCATTTCGCTGGCGATGAAACAACCCGGGGGGTAATTCAAGCCATGAAGTACTGGCCTGAAGGTCAGCGAGCGACGTGCACGGGCGTCCACATCGCCGGTTATGGTCAGAGAAATTTTGCGGACTCTGTGGCCAAAGCAAATAAAACAGTTCTGTCGATCGGACTGATTGAGGATCGGGTTTGTGTTGAAAACATAGAGCAAGTTTTAAAACAAGCCGGCGTCGACTGGATCATGCCAGGCCCTGCTGATCTGGCCTCTTCATATGGCGTGCATGGGCAACTCACCCATCAAGTTGTTCAAGCAGCAATAAACAAAACAATTGAAGCTGCACGTAACCAGGACATCGCGGTTGGTGTCTATGTCAACGAGTTAAGTGAGATTGAATCGTGGGCGGATAAGGAAATTAATTTTTTTGTCCATTCGATTGATTACAAGATTATTGGAAAAGCTTTAAAAACCGCTGTCCAAGCGTTTCAAAGTCGGACTAGCTAACCCTTTTTAGTCGCGTACGCAAAAAACAACAACTATCCTGATGTGTAGAGGTTCTGAATCATGTATATCAAAGAAGGCTCGGTCAATGGTCTTTATTACAACATTCTGGACATTACGCCTGAGTGGGTAGAAAAGCCCGAGACAATCATGTTTCATCACGGTGTCGGTGCGAATACGGAAATCTGGGCCGAATGGATTCCTGTTCTGGGGATGCGCTATCGCATTGCGCGCTTTGATATGCGTGGCTTTGGCAAATCAGCAAGTCTCAAGAGTAGTTCACTCTCCTTTGAGACGATGGCATTGGATGTGAATGTCATTGCTAAAGAACTCGGTCTGGAACGATTCCACCTGGTTGGCGAATCGATTGGCGGCACGCTCGCTCTTTTTTATGCACTCACTTATCCAGAACGCTTACAAACCCTGACGCTTTCAAACACGGCTTTTCGTGGTGGTGTGATTCAAAACGTAGAGAGCTGGAATAGCTTGCTCAGAGAGCAAGGCTGCGCTGCCTGGTCAAAAAACATGATGGAAAAACGTTTTTATGATGATGCTCTGATGAGTGTGGAAAAACGCAACTGGTTTGAACTACAACAAAGCACGCATCCGATCGACTCGATTATCGATGCCCGGGATATCCTGGTTGATTGTGATTTAGGTCCGCGCCTGGGCGAAATAGAGTTGCCGGTGCTGCTCATGCATGCGGATGCAAGTCCCTTCATTGCTGTCGAGCAAATGGCTGAAATGCACTCAAAACTCGCACACTCGGATTTTCATGTTTTTAATCATGCAAAACATGGTTTGCCTTTTTCTCATGCGACAGAGTGTGCCAACACCTTGCTGCAATTTTTAGAAAGAATCAAGCAATAAGCCTGATGTGAATTAAGCCTTATTTATGTGAACTAAGCCTGATTTGAATTAAGCCTCATGTGAATGATCAGGTCTGGGGTGAGATTCACTCAAGTGCGCCAAAACCATAAAGTTTCGCTGGATTATCGACCAGGATCTTTTTCGCTGTTTGCACATCGCACCAACGGTAGAGATTATCAAACAAGACACCAGCATCGGGCATGGGTCGTCCCTCAAGATAGATGTGCGGCCAGTCACTGCCCCAGACACAATGCTCAGGTGCATTGCCAATCAGCGCCATCGTTACCTCGTCTGCATCTTTGTAGGGTGCAGGTTCAGCCGAAATACGATAATTGGTCAGCTTGAGCCAGCAGCGCCCGGTGTCCTGCAATCTGAGGACATTACTGACCAAGGGGTCGTTCAAACCGCGATCAAGCGGTACTTGTGCCATATGATCCAGCACAAGATCAACGGGAAAATCCTTGAGCAAAGGTGCAATCTCGAGCAAGCGCTCGGCCTTGATCCAGAGTTGAATATGCCAGCCGAAGGGCTCAATGAGTGCTGCGATTTTTGGCAAAAGCTCAAGCGGCGTTACACCTGTTATGGCGTTGAAACGTATGCCGCGTATGCCTTTGCTATGGAGGTAAGCAATATCCTTGGGTTGTACTGTTTCATCCACAACAGCGATGCCACGCGCGCAGTCTAAGCCAAACTCTTCGATGGCATCGATCATGCAGGTGTTATCAGTGCCATAAATGCTCGCCTGAACAATCACCATCCTCTGAATACCAACAGTCTGGGCTAATTGACGGTATTCGGAAACAGGTGAAAGACAGGGGTTATAGAGCCTGCGGGGGCTCAGCGGGTATCGCTCAACAGGCCCAAAAATATGAAAGTGTGTATCAGTCGCGCCCAAAGGAGCCTGATTAACTGGTTTTGAAATCGGACCAGGCGCTTCACTCTCTACAATTTCGTGCTGAGCCATGCGTTCTCCAGAGATTCACGAGGTATAAATGGCGACTGCCCAATGTTAAAGATGGGCGATCGCACAGTATCAGCGTTTATCGTGTGAATGAATTTCTAATGCTTCAAGAAAACGCGACACCATGTTGTAGGCACCAACCGTGGCGGTCAGCTCAACCATCAGACGATCTGTAAACTGGGCGCGCACAGCAGCGAACACCTCGGCAGGTACCTGAATATTTTTGGTCATCGCATCACAATAAGCAAGTGCGGCGCGCTGGGTCGCATCAAATTTTGTTGAACTTTCCCACTGATTGAGATCATCAAGCTGGGCTTGTGTAATGCCTTCTTTGAGAGCGATCGGAGCGTGCTGCTCTGCTTCGTAGGGTGCACCATTAATGACCGCTACGCGCATGATGACGAGCTCGCGCAAGGAACCGGGCAAGGTGCTCTGCTGGCGCACGGCTGTCAGGTAATTCAGCCAGCCACTGGCAATCGGTGGGCTATTGAGCAGCATTTGGTAGAGGTGCAGGACGGATCCGCGCTCAGCAACAATTCGATCAACGATCGGTTTGGCTTCTGGATTAGTCAAATCTGCGTAAGGAATACGGGCCATTTTGTTTGTCTCGTCAGGTAGGAAAACAACAAGTTTACCTAGAAAATGTCCTGACAGAGCCAGCCACTGAGCTCAACCCTCAGGCTGGTGAAAAAGCCTCATTCAATATTGAGACCAGCCCCTCATACGTGACATCTCGCGGATTAGGCAGGATCTGACGAGAATTTGTCATGCCGTCCTTGGCAATCGCGGGTATGCCCTTGCGTGAGATACCTAATTCATCGACGTATTTCGGAATACCAATATCTGCGGAGAGTGACACAACAGCAGCGATGGCGCGCTCGGCCGCGGCGCGTTCGCTCAGACCCTCGGTATGCTCACCCAGGGCGCGCGCAATCTCACCAAATCTGCGTGTTGCAGCAACCAGATTGAATTTCATGACATGTGGCAACAACACGGCATTCGCAATGCCATGGGGGATGTTGTAGAGCCCACCCAGCGGCATGGCCAAGCCATGCACCATGCCCGTTGCCGCGCTACCAAAGGCCAGACCGGCATACAGGCTGGCGGTGAGTACGTCTTCGCGTGCCTCGATATTGGCACCGAAATGCACAGCGGTTCGCAAGGAGCGGCCAAGTCGTGTGATGGCATCCAGGGCAAAGTAGTCGGTCAGGGGCTGCGCGAATCTCGATACATAGGCCTCAATCGCGTGCGTCAAAGCATCCATACCTGTGGCCGCGGTGATATGCGCAGGTAAACCAACGGTCAACTCGGCATCAAGTAGCGCGCAATCAGCCACCAGATAACGACTGACAATGCCTTTTTTAGTTTGCTGTGCTTTGAGGCTCAGCACTGCGACGTTAGTGACCTCGCTGCCTGTGCCCGCTGTGGTGGGAATGAATATTTTTGGCAAGCCTGGTTTCGGGACTTTTTCTATGCCGAGATAGTCTTCGGTTTTGCCACCATTAGTCGCGAGGATTGATACGCATTTTGCGGTATCAATCGGACTGCCGCCACCCAAACCGATCAAGAGATCAAAACCATTTTGTCTGACAAACTCTGCACAAGTATCGACACTTTCAACACTCGGATCAGACTCAACGTCACTGTAGATGACGACTTCATAGGCCGCAAGCAGTTTAGCTACCCGAGCAGGAATGCCTGTTTGCATCAGGCCCGGATCCGTGACAACCAGAATGCGTTTGGCACCCAGTCGTTCGACCTCTGCCGCAAGCCCGGACAGACTGCCCTGCCCCTGGACCAGTCGATTGATGTTGTTAAAGACGGTCATGGATTGCATGGGGGTCCTGTTTCAATCAGTCGATATAGTTACGAATCACGGCGGCGTCGTCGAGTTTGCCCAAGCCGTGGCCACTGGCCTCGATGAACTGAAGGAAAGCGGCATGCGCCATCGAGGCTGCAAAAGAAGATTCGCGCGCAGAGTCAAGTACCAAGCCCATGTCCTTAACAAAGATATCGACGGCCGAGGTCACATTATCAAAAGAATCTGTGATCATGCGTGTGCCACGATCGCCCAGCATCCAGCTGGAGGCGGCACCACTTTTTAAAATCTCGAGTGTTGTATCCAGCGGCAATCCATTGCGTTTAGCCATGGCGAGCGCTTCAGCCGCAGCAGCAATATGCACGCCGCACAACAACTGGTTAATGACTTTCATCTGGCTGCCCTGACCTTGTTCCTTGCCGAGGAAAAAAAGTTTCCCGCCAAAGGTAGACAAGACCGGTTTGACACGTTCAAAAACGTCTGGATCTCCTGCGACCATTACAGTCAGCGTGCCGTTGCGCGCACCGACCTGACCGCCTGTCACCGGTGAATCAATCAGGTGAATCTGCAGTTTTGCGAGTCTGACGGCAAGCTCGCGCACGTATTTAGGCGACATGGTGCTGCAGGCGATAAATACTGAGCCTGGTTTCATCGAGGCCGCCAGACCGTCCTCGCCAAACAGCACAGCCTCAGTTTGCTTGTCATTGACCACGAAGCTGACCACGACATCACAGACGTTAGTGATGGAGGCAGCATTGGTCGCAGCCTGTCCTCCGATCGACTGCAACCAGGTTAAGGCCTCTGGATTAACGTCGCGACCGACGACAGCAAAGCCCTTTTTCAAGAGATTGTCAGCCACACCCCGGCCCATGACACCTAAACCTACCAATCCAACCGAACCCTGACTGCCCTGTGCCTGACTCATAAATAATCTCTCTGCTATCGAATCGTCATGGCCGGTACAAAGCTGTAGAGCATCAAAATACCAAACGCGACGATATAAAAAGGAACCAGCTCAATCACAACTTTGCCCATTTTGACCTGCGCAATTGAACTTGTAATAAATAATGTAGTGCCAACAGGTGGATGATACAAGCCAATCGACAAGTTAATGATCATCATAATGCCAAGCTGTATCGTATCCATGCCAATCGCTGCGGCAAGTGGAACAAACATGGGGGTGAGCAGCAGCACGGCCGCGGGCAGATCGATAAACATCCCCACTGCCAGCATGATGAAATTCATGGCCAGGATAATCATCCAGGGCTCGCCCAGCGAGGCTTGCGCCCAGGAAACAAATGAGGCGGGTAACTGTTCAAAAGTCAGGATCCAGCCGATCACACTCGAGGCCATAATAATCAGCATCACGATCGAAGTCGCCAGACCTGCATCAATGATGGAGTGTTTCAGATGTGCAAGTGTCAGGTCGCGATAAATGACGAGAGAGACAACAAGTGCGTAAAGTGTCGACATCACGCTGACTTCGGTAGGTGTAGCAATACCAAAGCGCAGGAAAACAATAATCAGTACAGGCAGAGCCAACGCTGGCATCGAATAATAAGATTGCCTGCGAAAACTGGCCCAGTTAAAAGGGGTCGTATCTCTTGGGAAGCCGCGGCGGCGACCCTGTACATAACAGACCAACATGAAGCCGGCACACATGATGACGCCTGGCAAGATTCCCGCGACAAACAAAGCACCAATTGATGCGTTCGATACCAGCGAATAAATAATCATCGGAATCGAGGGCGGGATCAGAATATCAATCGTGGCTGCCGCAGCTAAGGTTCCCGCGGCAAACGCGGGTGGATAGCCGAGCTTTTTGAGCCAGGGAATCAGCAAAGAGCCAATCGCTGAGGCATCGGCGACCGCAGAGCCTGACACGCCACCAAAAATCGTTGAAGACAACACACCGACCTGAGCTGGACCGCCATGAAAACGCCCCATCAGTGTGGTGAGCAGATCAATCAGATGCTGACCAAGTTTGCCACCCACCATCAGCGAGCCAGTCAGCATAAAAAACGGGATTGCGATGAGAGGAAAACTTTGCGTCTGCGTCACCAGTTGCGATACGATGAACTCAGCTCCGAGCCGCTCTGAGGGCAGGAGGCCAATCTGCGCGCCCACAATCAGGGAGTGCGCGATCGGCAGACCACACAAAGCAAGCAATAAAAAAGCAATAAACGTTGCAATCGATAGCATGATCAATCCTTAATGACTAGCGGCAGGTGACTGGCCTGTGGCTGAGCCACTGACCACGCCACTTGCTGTGTGATTGATCAACATACGGATCGTTTGCGTAATAGAGGTTGCCACCAGCATAAGAAACGCGATCAGCATACAGGCATAGGTCACCGATGAAGGCACGCCCAGCACATGCGTATGCTCAGTATGAACGATAGGCATCAAGGTGATCGTGCCCCAGGCCAAGGTGCCATAAGCCAGCACAAGAATCAGGCAGTTTGCGATAGCAAATATGCGTCGTACTGGTGTGGCAAGCTTATCCATCAACCACGAAATAGCAATGTGTGAGCCGTACTGGGCAGCCAGTACGACACCGGCCATCACCATCCATGGGAACATCAGCTCGGGGGCTTCTCCAGCCGATCTCAGGCTCGAGCCTGAAACATAGCGCAGAAAAACGTTGGCCGCGAGGATCAGAAACAACAAAACCGTTGTCACATAAATCACAAAACGACATACCCGAGCGATGCCTGCATCAATGCAATCGCACCATCTGATTAATGCATGACCCATGGAGTCTCTTCCTTATTATTGTTACTTGGTAATGCTGATTTTATTTCTTGGAAGCTGCTGCAGCCGCCTCAACGACCTGCTTCACAAAGGGGCCTTCTGGTCCATTCATCCACTTCTCGGTGACTGACTTGGTGGCAGCCTGGAAGGGAGCCAAATCAGGACGATTAAACTCAATTCCTTTGGCCTTGAGTTCGCCTTCGAGCTGCTGATCGGATTCAAGGGAAAGCTTACGGTTATAGATTGTGGCTTCTGCAGCGGCCTCGCGAATGATCTTGCGATCGGCTTCGCTCATCTTGTCGTAGCTTCGCTTGGACATGACGAAAGGTGTCATCTCGTACTTATGAGCAGTAAAGGAAATGTATTTCTGCACTTCGTAGAGTTTTGAGGAATAGACGTTCATCAGGGGGTTTTCCTGACCATCCACGACACCTTGCTGGAGTGCGACGTAGAGTTCAGAGAATTTGATTTGTTGAGCTTCTGCACCAAGCGCCTGCATGATGTCGATGGTGACGGCATCGGGCGGAGTGCGGATTTTCAAACCCTTGAGATCGGCAGGAACGTTGATTGGGCGTACTTTATTTGAAATATGGCGGATGCCGTTATCCCAGTAACCGAGTACGACAAGTCCTTTTTCTGCCGAGCGCTTTGCGAGTTCCTGTCCAACGGGACCATCGAGAACTTTCCAGGCATCTTGCAAGGTTGGGAAAAGAAAGGGCATGCCAAAGGCTGAGTACTCAGGTACAACTGAGGAAATCGAGCCTTGTGAGTTTGCAGCGAAATCCACTGTGCCGCTGCGTAAAGACGTCAAGATTGGCACATCATCGCCAAGCTGGGCCGCTGGTGCAACCTGCACAAGCATTTTTCCGCCGCTTTTCTCTTTGACGATATCGGCAAATTTGACGGAAGCTTCGTGTTTCGGATTACCTACCGCAGCGTTATGACCAAGTGTCAGTTTGACCTGCGCTTGCACTGTACCCGCAGCAAGTACCAATGCAGCTAAAACCATTTTTTTAAAGATGGGTTTCACGTTTTCGTCTCCTAGATTTTTATTGTGATGTATTTATTTGCATAAAACATCGCTCATTTTTTTCTGAACAACGTTCAGAAACTTCGACCTGCCGGGTAATACAAAGTACTAAAGCAAACTCTTAATTCTGGCAATCATCGCCTCTGTTGAAATTCCGTAACGATCATGTAAGGTCGGCAAAGCGCCGGCGTCCAGAAATTGATCAGGCAAAGCGATCTGATGAAATTCGGGTGTCACGCGGCCACGCATCAGCACGCCCGCGACAGCCTCGCCCAAACCACCGATCCGGGTATGATTTTCAGCCACAATCACCAGGCGCCCACTGCGTGCGGCTTCTTTCAAGATGCTCGCCTCATCAAGCGGTTTAATAGTGGGGACATGCAATACCGCTATATCCGCATCTGCGCCCTGCATGGCTCTTGCCACTTCAAGTGCGCGCATCGTCATGATTCCGCTGGAAATAATCAGCACATCACGGCCATCACGCAATAATTTCGCACGACCTATTTCGAATTTGTAGTCATACTCGTCGAGCACCAGAGGCACCTGTCCGCGCAGCAGTCGCATGTAAACAGGACCGTTATGGGCAGCCACAGCAGGAACCATTTGCTCGACGTCGAGCGCATCGCAGGGATCGATGATCGTCAGGCCCGGTATGCCGCGCATCATCGCCAGATCCTCAGTCGCCTGATGACTAGGACCGTACCCAGAGGTCAAGCCGGGCAAGGCTGCTGCGATTTTGACATTGAGGTTTTCCTCTGCGATCACCTGATGAACAAAATCATAGGCACGACGGGTTGCGAATACGGCATAGGTCGTGGCGAAAGGCATGAAGCCCTCCTTGGCCATGCCGCCGGCCGCGCCCATCAATAATTGTTCGGCCATACCCATCTGAAAAAAGCGCTCGGGATAGGCTTGGGCAAACAAATGCAGATCAGTGTATTTGGATAAATCCGCCGTCATCCCGACGATCTCTGGTCGGGACTCGGCAAGCTGGACCAGCGCATGACCGAAGGGCGCTGCCCGCACGCGTTGACCTTCGCTCGCAATCGAGGCGATCATGGCCGAAGTCGTCAGCCGTGGTTTTTTTATTTCTGGTGCACTGCTCATAGGTCGCTCCCGGGTTGACTGGCATCCAGAATATCGATCGCCTTTTGCCACTCGGGTGGATCAACACGAATGAAATGATTTTTTTCACGCGCTTCCAGAAACGGCACGCCTTTACCCATCAAGGTGTCACAGAGAATGACCCGAGGTTGTTTGTCCGGGTGATTACGCGCGATATCAAAGGCGTTTTTCACCGCGTCGAGATCATTACCATTAATACGTTGCACAAACCAGCCAAAGGCATTCCATTTGTCAGCGATCGGCTCAAAACGCATCACCTCGTTTGAATTGCCATCGGCTTGCTGATTATTAATATCAACGATGACGATCAGATTGCCCAATTGGTGATGGGCGGCCGACATCGCGGCTTCCCAGGTCGAGCCCTCATCGAGTTCGCCGTCGGACATCGAGTTGTAGACAAAGGCAGGATTTTTCTTTTGCCGTAAACCCAAGGCCATCCCCACGGCAATGCTCAAGCCCTGTCCAAGTGAGCCACCGGAAATTTCCATGCCAGGTGTGTAGGTAGCCATGCCAGACATAGGTAGCCGACTGTCATCACAGCCATAGGTCTCAAGCTCCTCCTCATTGATAATGCCTGCTTCAATCAGCGCGGCATAGTGGGCAATAGCGTAATGACCATGCGATAACAAAAAGCGATCACGTCCCTCCCAATGGGGATCCTCCGGGCGAAACTTCATCGCATGACAATACGCCACGGCCAGAATTTCACCCATACCGAGAGCTTGGCCAATATAGCCCTGCCCTTGCACCTCTCCCATGCGCAGGGCAAATCGCCTGATGCGATAGGCATGCGTGGCGAGCGACGTGTTCGAATTTTGCATAAAAAAGACCTATTAACCGTGAATCAACATGCCACCGTTCACGTCAAGCGTGATGCCGGTCAGATAGGTTGATAGATCCGAGGCCAAATACAAGCAGGCATTCGCAACATCACTGGCCTGCCCAAGACGATTGAGCGGAATACCTTTGAGGATTTCGGTGCGTAGTGCATCGGTCATCATGCCGCCAGTAATGTCAGTCTCGATCAGGCCGGGTGTGACGGAGTTGACTCGCACATTGGCGGGGCCGAGTTCACGCGCCATGGCTTTAGCTAGTCCGAGTACGCCGCCCTTTGCTGCCGAGTAATGTGGACCGCCAAAAATACCGCCACCGCGCTGCGCAGAGACCGAAGAGATGCAGACAATCGAACCGGATTGACGCTCACGCATGTGAGGAATCACAGCCTGACTCATATAGAGCGTGCCACGCAGGGAAACGTCGGTAACCGCTTCGTAGTTCTCAGGTTTGATATCCATGATTTTGAGCGGCTGAGTGATACCGGCGTTATTAACCAGAATATCGATCCGACCGAGTTTTTCGAGCACTTGTTGCGCTGCACGATCGCAATCTGCTTTGTTGGTCACATTGCACACCAGGCCAATATGCTCGGGGCCGATGTCTGCTGCAGCGGCTTGTGCCGCAGCCAGATCCAGGTCCAGAATGGCGATTTTGGCACCCTGCGCAGCAAAGGCTCGCGCGGTTGCTTTACCAATACCGCGCAGTGAGGCGGCGCCCGTGATGACAGCAACTTTATCTTTGAGTAGCACCCTAGTCTCCTTTGATTTTTGATGTCGCTTATTATTCCCAGATGCTGATTTACCAACAAGCCGTTATAGTTCAACAGAAGTTGAAAATAATTATTATTCGGGTAAACCCATGCACCTTCCTCCTTTCAAAGGCGTTCTCGCACTCGAGGTCGTCGCGCGCCTAGGTAGCGTCAGCAAAGCAGCCGATGAACTCAACCTCACTGTGTCTGCGGTCAGCCATCAAATCGCCAATCTCGAGGAGTTCGTCGGTTGTAAATTATTTGAACGCTCGCCACGAGGATTAAGTCTGACCGAAGTTGGATCAAGATTTCAGCGCGATATCTCAGGTGCGCTCGATCTGATCGCACATGCAGCCCAGCACGCGCGTTCGGCTGAGACCATCGAGGTCTTGCGCATCCATCTTTCACCAACCTTCGCCTCGTTGTGGTTGATGCCCAGACTGCCGGCCTTTCGCGCACTGCACCCTGATATTCGCGTTCAACTTTCTTCCTCACACGCCGAGGCGGATTTCTCACGTGCGGATGTCGATCTTGATATCCGTTACGGCGCAGCCCGCTGGCCCAACCTACATGTTGAGACGATCTTTACCGAAAAAGTTGTGCCTCTGATTAGCCCACGGCTAAAGAGCAAACTCGCCATCAAAGAACCAGCCGATCTGTTGCACCAGGATTTGATATTTTCCGATGTCAATCTTGTGCAATGGCCGCGCTGGTTCGCGGCGCATGGCGTCGCTCAAAATCCTTCGCGTTATGCGCTCAGTTTTGATCGTTCCTATATGGTCATTGATGCTGCGATCCAGGGACTTGGCATCGCACTCGATAGCAGCCAGATGGCACAGTCAGCGTTAAAAAAAGGGGAACTGGTGGAGGTTTTTGAAGAGGATTTCGGCATAGCCGTGCATGCCCATCATCTTGTTTACCCGGCACAACACGCCCAATGGCCAAGGGTAGAAAAATTTACCAACTGGTTGCGCAGCGAAGCATCGAAAAAATGACTCGTTGCGCCGCTTCGGGGCTAAGTACTGCGGTTCGGCGAATCAACACTTAGCCAGCAACAACAATTATTATCTTAATTATTCATATTGATTGATCACTGGAATACTCATGGATTTTGAAATGTCGCAAGATCACGTGGCCATTTGCGATGCCGTGGCTCAGACTTGCTCAAGCTTTACCGAAGACTACTGGCTGGCACGCGACGCTGACGGAGAATTCCCGCAGGATTTTCATGCCGCCATGGCTAAGGCCGGCTGGCTGGGCGTAGCGATGCCCGAGGCCTATGGTGGCTCTGGCCTTGGCATGACCGAGGCGACCCTGGTTGTACAAACCGTTGCTGAGACGGGAGCATGCATGTCCGGTGCGTCGGCTATCCATATGAATATTTTTGGACTGAATCCTATCGTAGTGTTCGGTACAGAAAAACAAAAAATGCAGTATCTGCCCCCTGTGATTGATGGCTCAGTCAAAGCCTGTTTTGGCGTGACAGAACCCAATACGGGTTTGAACACAACAGAACTCAAAACACGTGCGGTACTTAAAGGCGATCGTTATGTCGTTCATGGACAGAAAGTATGGATTTCAACAGCGCAGGTCGCTGACAAAATCCTGTTGCTCGCACGAACCACTCCGATAGAAGAATGTAAAAGTAAGACGCACGGCTTATCGCTTTTCTACACCACACTGGATCGCAGCAAAGTCCAGGTTCGCCGTATCGACAAAATGGGACGTCATGCGGTTGACTCGAACGAGTTGTTTATCGACGGGCTTGAAATTCCCGTTGAGGACCGAATCGGCGAAGAGGGTCAGGGATTCAAATACATTTTGCACGGCATGAACCCTGAGCGGATCCTGATCGCCGCAGAGGCCATCGGGATTGGTCGTATTGCGCTGAAAAAAGCAGCGGCCTATGCCAGCGAGCGCGTCGTTTTTAATCGTCCGATTGGACAGAACCAGTCGATCCAGCATCCCTTGGCAAAAAACTGGATGGAGCTCGAAGCAGCCACGCTCATCACGCGCAAGGCAGCCTGGCTCTACGACCAGAACAAGGAATGTGGTGCGGAGGCAAATGCGGCTAAATATCTCGCTGCGGAGGCTGGATTCAGGGCTTGTGAGCAGGCGGTCATGACGCACGGGGGGTTTGGCTATGCCCGCGAATACCATGTCGAGCGCTACCTGCGTGAGGTCATGATCACACGCATTGCGCCTGTGAGCCGTGAACTGATTTTGTCTTACATCTCGGAACGCGTGCTGGGATTACCTAAATCGTATTGATGCTTTTTGGATATGCTGCGCTCAACCCGAGCTCAGCATACGATCAGCATACGATCAGCATACGATCAGCAGGTATCTTTAATTGACTCAGGGTTTACTTACCAGGACAGTTCATCAAAAAATACAGGCTTGAAATCAAGCCTGTATTTTTTTGAGCGTCTTTTGAGAGTCTTTTGAGCGTCTTTTGAGTATCGATCGAAAAAAATTTTAGAGCACTCGTTTCGCAAATAACTTAAGAATTAGCCTGCGCTCTGGCGGCTTTCTTTTGTGCCTTTTTCAAGGCGGACTTTTCCTCGCGGGCTGCGAAGAACCCTTCAATCTGTACAAAGAAGACGGGTACGAGTGCCACGGCCAGACAAGTCGAAGCGATCATGCCGCTAAACACAGTGATGCCGATCGATACACGAGCGGCCGCACCCGCTCCAGATGAGGTCAGCAGTGGCACAACACCGAGAATAAACGCGATGGAGGTCATGACGATCGGGCGGAATCGTTCGTGCGAGGCTTTCAAAGCAGCATCCACTAGGTTAAGTCCGGCCTTTTTAGACTCAAGCGCCACTTCTACAATCAAAATCGCATTCTTGGAGGCGAGCGCGATCATCAGTACCAAACCAATCTGGACATAGATATTGTTATCCAAACCAGTCAAGTGCAATGCGAGAACAGTACCCACCAAAGCAAGTGGCACAGCGAGAATCACGGGTAATGGAGCGACCCAGGATTCATACTGACCGGCCAGCACCAGATAGACCAGAAGAATAGACAGTGCAAACACCAAAACGACCGTGTTACCAACCAGTTTTTCTTGATAAGACATCGCTGTCCAGGAATAACTGAAACCATCGGGTAAGGTCAGGCGAGCCACATCTTCGAGCGTAGCAATGGTTTGGCCAGAACTATAGCCAGGCGTTGAAGCCCCCAGAATGGCAGCAGTCGGGTAGAGATTGTATTGCGAGGCAATTGCAGGGCCTGTTGTTTCGGACACATCGATAAACGAGCCCAAAGGCACCATATCGCCTGATTTATTCTTTACATACAGGCGACTGATCTGGTCGACAGAGACCCGGTTTTTCCCATCCGCCTGGATGTAGACCTGATAGGTCTGACCGTATTTGAAAAACTGATTGACGTAGGTCGAACCCACAGAGGCCTGCAGCACATCATAAGCGTCACCGAGCGCAACACCGAGTGTCTCGGCACGAGCAGAGTTAAAGGCCAGTTTGATCTGCGGCACACTGTCTCTAAAAGGTGAGAAGGCCACCATGACCTCAGGTCGTTTGCGGGCTTCCTCAAGAAACTTCTCTGTCACCTCGGCAAGCTTGTTGTAATTGTTGCTTCCATCGGTCAAATTAAGTTGCAACTGAAAACCACCGGACAAGCCCAGGCCAGGGATTGCTGGCGGGAGCAACACCTGTGCCTGAACTTCTTGTATAGATTTCAGGCCAGCGCTCAATCCCATGTAAATTGATCTGAGATCTTGACCTTTATTCTTGCCGCGTTCTTCCCAAGGTTTAAGAATCACATACATGACACCCGTGTTGGATTGTGAGCTGTTGTTACTCAAGGCATTAACGCCACCGATCGAGACGACCTGATCAACGCCGGGTGTGTCCTTGATAACTTGGGCAACTCTCGCCATACCAGCCTGAGTTCGCTGGATAGAAGAAGCATCAGGCAACTGCGACGAAACAATCAGGTAGCCCTGATCTTCGTTTGGAATAAAACCTGTTGGCGTATAGATCAAACCAACAATCGCACCGATAATCAGTAAGCCGCCAACCAGAGACGTCAGTTTGCGGTGATCCATCAGTTTGTGCATCAGGCCGGCATACCAGTTTGAGATGCCTTCAAAATAATAATCAAACTTTGTATAAAACCAGTTTTTCTTGGCACCCGGCTCTTTAGGTGTAATGAACTGGGCTGCCTGAGTGGGTTTGAGCGTAACGGCGTTGATACCGCTAATCAAGGCGGTAGAGGCAATCACCAGCGCGAACTGACGATACATCTGACCCGTAATCCCTGAAATAAAGGAGGCGGGCAAAAATACCGCCATCAATACCAGAGTGATACCTATGATCGGGCCTAACAGTTCAGTCATTGCATCAATCGCACCTTGGCGCGGTGTCTCGCCATGCTCGACTTTTTTAGCGACGCCCTCCACCACCACAATCGCATCATCGACCACGATACCAATACACAGCACAATCGCGAACAGCGTCAGCAAATTAATCGAAAAACCCATTCCAGCCATACAGGCGAAGGCACCGATAATCGTTACTGGTACGGTGGTTGCAGGAACAAGTGTTGCCCTCCAGTCCTGCAAAAAGATCATAATGACAAACAACACCAGCACACCAGCCTCAAACAAGGTGTGATAAACCTCGTTAATAGACGCTGTCACGAACATGGTCGTATCAAAAGGGATTTTCCAGGTGATTTCTTTGGGGAAAGTCTTGGAGATTTTCTCCATCTCGGCGCGCACAGCCTTGGCAGTGTCGATCGCGTTAGCTGAAGGCAGCTGATAAATTGCAATACCACCAGCAGGATTGGTATCGAGCTTGAAAAACTGGCTGTAGTTCTGGCTACCCAACTCGATGCGTGCGACATCCCTCAAGCGAGTCAGCTCGCCCTGATCGTTGGTTTTAACGACAATTTGTCCAAACTGCTCAGGTGTGTCCAGCGCACTCATTACGTTAAGTGTTAACTGAAAGTCCTGACCATTAGGCACTGGAGGCGCGCCAATCTGGCCCGCTGCAAGCATGACGTTTTGACGATTAATCGCATTAGAAATATCAGCAGGTGTCAAACCCCGCGCACTCAATTGCGCAGGGTCAAGCCAGACACGCATGCTGTAGTTACCCACTCCAAACACGTTCGCCGCAGCGACACCAGGGATTCGAGCCAGCCGGTTTTGTAATTGCAAATTGGCGAAATTACTTAAAAACAGCGCGTCATGGTCAGGGTTAGTCGAGGTCAGCGTGACAAATTGCAGAATCGCAGTCGATTGAACTTTGGTGGTTACACCCTGCTTTTGTACCGCGCTGGGCAAGGATGGCAACGCGATGGCAACTCGGTTCTGAACGTTAACCTGGGCGATATCGGAGTTTGTACCAACCTGAAATGTCACTGTCAGCGTGTAATGTCCGTCGTTGGTCGAATCAGATTCCATGTACAGCATGTTTTCCACGCCATTCACCTGATTCTCGATGTTGCTGGCAACTAGCTGCTGCACCAGACTGGCACTCGCACCTGGCCAGGTAGTCGTCACCTGGACAGTAGGTGGAGTCATCTGTGGATACTGGGCAATCGGTAAACCAAAAATAGAGACTGCGCCAATCAGCATCGTGATCAAGGCGATCACATTACCGAGTACCGGGCGTTCAATGAAAAATTTTGAAAGCATAATAAGTCCTCTTGCCTTTTACGATTTAGCGCTTAGGCAAGGGATCGATTGTCGCGGTGGTCGGATTAACAGTCTGTCCGGTCCTAACATTGATAAAACCATTGATCAGGACAGAGTCAGTCTCGGAAAGTCCCTTTGTTACTTCAGTCAGTGGGGCGAATTTCTGTCCGAGAGAGAGATTGCGACGTTCGATTTTTTTATTCTCGTCCATCACAAATACATAGGGTCCCTGCTGATCGGTCTGAATAGCCTTGGTTGGAATCAGCACGGCCTTTCGTGCGTCACCATAGTGCGCCATCACTTTTGCGTACAGGCCTGGCAACAAACTAATTTTCGGGTTGGGCAGTTCAGCGCGTAATTGCAAAGAACCAGTGCTGGTGCTCAGCAGATTCGCGGCAAAATCAAGCGTACCGTCGTGCGGGAAACCTTCTTCACCTTGCAACTGCACGAAAACAGGTAATTTGTTGACTAACTGTTTTTGCTTGTTGTCATCGACATACTGTTTTTTATATTTGAGCAGGTCGCGTTCATTAATGAAAAAGTAAACGTAGATAGGATTAATTTTCTGAATCACTGCGAGTTTCACGCCGTTTGCAGTGGCTCCGAGATAGTTTCCGACATCGATCAGATGTCTTCCCATCAGTCCATCGAACGGAGCGCGAATTTCCGTGTAACCGTAATTGATTTTGGCTAATTTCAGATTAGCGTCTGCTTGCAGAAAGGACGAGGTCGCTTTATCCACAGAAGCCTGCGAGGTTGCATTGTCCTTGAGCAAAGCTTTCTGGCGTGTGACTTCGATTTTTGCTTCGTCGTAAATCGCCTGATTCAGTTTGATTTGCTCAAGATACTGATCTTGCTCGATGACGAATAACAACTGATCTTTTTTAACGTAAGCGCCATCTTCGAAGAGAATTTTAGTTAGATAACCTGGCACTCGGGCGTTGAGGTCAACTGTGAGCAAAGGTGAAACATTGCCATCGAAAATTTCGTAATTCCGGACTTCCTGAATCAGCGGCTTGGCAACCGTCACGGCTGGCGCAGGTGGAGCTGGTGGAGCCTTTTTTTCGCAGCCGAGCAGAGCGAGGGTTGCCGCAAGCAAAAACGCTAGCATCGCTTTATTCATGAGCGTGGTTGTGTGGGTCTTGCTCATTGCTTATTCTCACTTGGCTGAACTAAACGCGGATCATTTGAAATCATTAATGCTTTGCCCCAATCAGTACGTTTTTCCATTTGCTCGACCATGGCAACAGGCAAGGCTGGTATTTTCATTTCGCCAGACCAGCCACCACCAAGCGATTTAAATGCAGAGACGTATCCGAGCAAGGTATTAGTGCTTGTCTGGACTGCGGTATTTTCGATCGACAATAACTGCTGCTGCGCAACGATCACAGTGTTGTAGTCGGTTTGACCGGCTTTGTAGCGCTGTAAGGCAAGATCCGCGGCGGACTGCGCTGCGATGACCGCCTTTTTTAGATCGATCGTGGCGCTGCGCGTAGTGGAGATCGTAATAAGTGCCTCTTGCACTTCTTTTTGGGCGTTGAGAACTTTATTCTGGTAATTCAGGACACTTTGTTGAAAAACGGCATCCTGAACACGTATCTGATCGACGATCGCCCCGCGATAAAACAAGGGGAAGGCAAAGCCACCAGAAAGCGAGGTGGTTTTGTTATCCCAGGAAAACAGACTCTGTTGCGAACTACCGCTCGGTGTGATGGTCTGAAAACCAAAATAGCCGCTCAGAGAAAAACTTGGATAGAGATTAGCAACGTTGACACCAATCAGGGCAGACTGCGCGGCGGCATCGAATTCTGCCTGCAAAACATCGGGGCGTCTGCGCAAGAGGTCTTTGGGGATCCCCACATCGAGCTCAGCAGGCGAGACTAACGTGCCTTTGGTCTGACCAAAATTCTTTTCGTAATAATCGGGCGTTTCACCAAGCAAAATACTCATTGCATAGTGATATTTTTTAACACTGGCAATCAACCCGGGTATTTGTGATTTGGTTTGTTCGTATTGAGCCTGCGCCTGATTCAGGTCAAGCAGCGACGTCGAGCCATTTTTAAACCTTGAGTTGGCGATCCTCAAACTTTCCGCCTGGAGAGCAAGGTTTGTTTTTGCGACGTCTATTAAGGTCTCGTAATTACGGACATTGATGTAGGTATTGGCAACGTCAGCCGCGAGGGAAACATCCGCCGAGTAATACGTTGCAACCGTCGAGACGTAGGTTGAAAGTGTGCTTTCAATGCCTCTGCGGTATTTACCCCAGAAATCAATCTCCCAGCTCGCAGTGACTAAAGCGTTATTGGTAACCGATACGCCCGAGCCAAATATCGAAGCGATGCCTTGGGCGGGGACATTATTCTGAGTTGACGAACCCTGCAAATTGATCGAGGGCAATAAGGTCGCATCCGCTACGCCAAGCTGGGCTCGAGCCTGAAATATACGCAGTGCGGCACTCTGTAAGGTCAGATTTTCTTTCGCCGCACGAGTCAATAACTGATTAAGCGTGGGATCTTTGAAGCTGGTCCACCAAGCGACCGGATTTAAAAGCTTATCGCTCGGGCTGTTGAACGCCTCGGTAAACTCGGTCTGAGACGCTTTTGCGTACTCCTCCTGTAGTTTCGCGGAGGGTTTTGTGAAATCAGGACCGACCATACAAGCTGTGACCGAACATGCCAGAGCAACAGGGGTTGCGAGCTTGAGGAAAGAACTAATTTTTTGGAGAAGTTGGCTTGGAAACATGCGTAGATTCTAAAACAAATTTTATGTAACAGAACAGGCAAACAACAAAACTTGTAATGCATGTAGCGATCAATTCGCAGAAATACCACTCTCTTTGACGACTTCACTCCACTTCTTGTAGTCTGCGGCAACTGTTAGCTGGAAATCCTCTGGTGAAGAACCGGTTAATTCCAGGCCCAATGCGGCCATGCGCTCTTTTAATGCAGACTCAGTCAGTACAGCCCTGACATCGGTCGAAATTTTGTCTACAACAGACTTTGGCGTACCTGCTGGTGCAAACAAGCCAAACCAGCCGGCATCGTCCATGCCGGTATAACCAAGCTCTTTGAAACTTGGCACTCCAGGAAAGATTGGCGCGCGCGAAGGTCCGGTTACGGCCAGGGCTTTCATTTTTCCGGCTTTAAGGTTTGGCACAGCCCCAACCCCGGACATAATGACAATTGGGATCTGGCCACCAATCAAATCATTGACCGAAGGCGCTTCGCCCTTGTAGGCAACATGCTCCATATCCAGCCCGGTTTGTTTATTGAATATAAAACCATACAAGTGTGCCGAGGAGCCAGTGCCATAAGTTCCGTAGGAGAACTTGCCCGGCTGAGACTTTACCAGTGTGACGAGTTCTGCTGGGGTCGAGGCTTTCACATCAGGATGCACAACCATAATCAGCGGGGTACGGGCGACCTCGGTAATTGGTGAAAAAGCCTGCACGGGATTAAAGGTATTCTGTGAGCGCAGGTGTGGCGCTTGTATAAGTGTCGAAATCGTCAGCATTAACTGATAGCCATCGGGTGCCGAGCGAGCCACGGCCTCTGCACCGATCAAAGAGGCTCCACCGGGCTTGTTGTCGACCACCACGCTTTGCCCCCATTTTTCAGTGAGGCGCTGCGCGATCCCTCGTGTCAGGATATCAGTCGCTCCCCCGGCAGGAAAAGGAACTGTAATGGTGACGGTTCGGCCTGGATATGCTGCAGGCGCTTGCGCCCAAGCGGGCAATGCTGCTGCACTCCAGACAAAGACTACCAACACGTAAAGCCGATAAGCCAAGGATTTCATGCGTGTCTCCTGATTTTTTTATTCATGGTCGCAGTATGAAAAAAAGGTGCGCTTGGAAGTTTATGCAGCGTACTAAAGCCACCCGTGCGTGAGAATCAAAACTTAACGTCGCTCCGGGTTTATCAGTCGACCTGAGCACCAGACATCTTGACAATCTCTGCCCAACGCAAAATATCGGCCTGATGAATTTTGGCAAAGGCCGCCGGGCTTGAGTCTAGCGCTGGTGTGATGCCTTGAGTGTCCCTTAGCCATTGCTTGAACTCAGGCGTTGAAATAATAGAAATCACGGCATCGCTCATTTTTTTTGCTATGGCTGGCGGCAAGTTAGCCGGGCCAAACAACCCATACCAGGTGCTACTTTCAAAACCAGGTAAATCGCAGCCCTGCTCGACAGTGGGCACCTCAGGCAGCGCACTTAAGCGGTTGCGCGTGGTGACAGCTATGGCGCTCGCCTGGCCGCCTTGGACAGCATTAATCGCTGGCGCACTTTGATTAAAGAAGAACTCAACATCGCCTGCGAGTAAGGCGGCCATCGCCGGCCCCTGCCCACGATACGGCACGTGCACCACATTAATATTGGCAGCGTTAGCGAATTGTGCCCCGGCCAAATGACCAGAGGCGCCATTTCCTGTTGAGGCGAAATTCAAAGTACCCGGTTTGGCGCGTGCGAGACGTAACAAATCCGCACAGGTTTTAATCTCGGGGTGCTTTTTTGAATTGACCAGTAACACATTGGGTACATCACCAAGTAAAGCTATTCTCGTGAAGTCCTTTTCAACATCAAAATTCAGTTTTTTGTAAAGAGCCACGTTAATAGCGTGCGTGCCAGCAGTCCCCAGCAAATAGCTATAACCATCCGGAGCCGATCTTGCCACCGCGTCTGAGGCAATATTGCCACCCGCCCCTGTTTTACTGTCAACCACGACAGGAACATTCCACAGCGCTGTGAGCGCTTCACCCAATTTGCGGGCGTAGATATCAGTTCCCGCGCCATTGGGAAAGCCCCCGGTTATGGAAATCGCCCGGGTTGGCCATTTGTCATCCTGAGCATGTGCACAGAGACTCAGGACGGACAACAATACAAATAATGATTTGTTCAGTCTATGAAGCAGGGTTGAAACCATGTTTAGCATCCTGAGTATTGCTCTGTGAAATAGTTGCGCTCAAGGGGTTGAGCACACTATCCTGAACTGGCGCCCCGATTACCGACTCTGCTGGCCTTGCCCGGAAATCCTGCGGCAATGATTCAGACTGGCCTCAATCAGGTTATCGCTAGCCTCGGGTGTACGAAAAGCCGAGTGCGCGGACAGGGTCACATTTGCGATGAGCGTCAACGGATGAGCCGCCGGTAAAGGCTCAATATCGAAAACATCCAGACCGGCGTGACCGATTTTTTTAGATTTGAGCGCAGCGATCATGGCTTGCTCATCGATCACTGCACCCCGGGCGGTATTAATGAGAATAACGCCATCGCGCATTTTGGCAATCCGCTCGGCATTCAGGAATCCCCGTGTTTCATCGTTGAGCAACAAATGCACGGAAATCACATTGCTGCGAGCAAGCAGCTCGTCGAGCTCGACAAACTCTACGCCGGGGTAGGATTTAGGGCTACGATTCCAGGCGATTAGCTGCATGCCAGCACCAAGTGCGAGCCGCGCCATTTCCCCAGCTATTCCGCCAAAACCAATCAAGCCAAGCGTTTTACCTGTCAACTCAATACCATCGGTGCGCAACCAGTTACCGGCACGCATCCCACGATCCATCGCAGCAAAGCCTTTCGCACTCGCCCACATCAGGGCAAAGGCGCACTCAGCAACTGCGGTATCGCCATAGCCCTTGATGATGTGGACTTCGATGCCGATCTCGGCCAAGGCCTCGGGATCCATATAGGAGCGCGCCCCAGTTCCTAGAAACACGACGTGTTTTAAGCCCGGACACTGTTTGGCTATGTCGAGCGGCACGGCGGTATGGTCGACGATCAGAATTTCCGCGTCCTGCATCACTGCAGGGATTTGCTCGGGAGTAATGTCAGCCTGGCGATTAACCACCAGAGCGATATCATCGGCACGATGCAAACGCTCAGCGACATCAGCAAGCGTTGGATTGGCATCAATAAAAACGGCTTTCATAAAAAGAATCCCAAAAAAACAAATTCGAAGAGGCTATGAGTATGATAACGGAGAGCCAACCTGATCGCGCTGAATTATTCGCGTTGAATTTTAAATGACCTTTTGATTTGTATTTCTCACGTTTAAAGCGAATGCCATGCCTGAATCTACCCACGTTGTCATCATCGGTGCCGGTATTATTGGTGCAGCCAGCGCCTATCAGTTGATTCGTGCTGGTCATCGCGTCACCTTGATCGAGCCCGGCATACCGGGCGACCAGCAAGCCTCCAGCTATGGCAATGCTGGCTGGCTCTCCTCACACTCGGTACTGCCTCCGGCCTCGCCAGGGATCTGGCTGCAGGTCCCAAAATGGCTGGCAGACCCCTTGGGGCCGCTTGCAGTGCGCTGGAAATACTTTCCCCGGGCCCTGCCCTGGCTGATCCGCTATCTCAGTGCGGCCTGGACCTATCCACAAGTCGAACGAACCGCTCAAGGCCTGCGCAGCTTGCTCAAAGGAGCCCCCGCTTTACATCAGGAGATGGCAGAACAGGCGGGGGTTGCCGAACTCATCGAGCAGCGAGGGCTCTTGCACGCATTTACTTCGCGCGAGGAATTCAAAAAAGATGCCCGTGCCTGGGCGATCCGTAAAAAGGAAGGTGTCGTCTGGCAAGAACTGGAGGCGCCTGCCTTGCGCGCACTTGAACCCGATCTGGACCCGCGCTATACCTTTGGTGTTCTGGTTCCTGAAACAGGCAGTTGTCGTAATCCCGGTGCCTATACCGCAGCACTCATTCGCTACGCGCAAGAGCAAGGCGCCCAGCTAATCCAGACACAGGCGACAGGATTCAGGATAGAGAATGGCCGGCTCAAGGCTGTGAGCACGCAACATGGTGAAGTATTGTGTGAGCGCGCTGTCATCGCAGCCGGTGCGCGCGCCAAAGTGCTCGCCCGCGCAGCAGGTGATTCGGTTAGTCTGGAGACCGAGCGTGGCTATCACGCGATTGTGGAGTCCCCTGAGGCAAGCCCACGCATACCAACTATGTTTGCGGACTGCAAGGTCATTGTTAATACAATGCAGCAAGGCTTGCGCGTCGCAGGACAGGTCGAAATTGCAGCGACCGATGACACGCCGGACTGGAGACGCGCAGAAATCTTGCGAGATCATCTGCTGACACTCTATCCCGGATTACCTCGAGATTTACCAACGGAGAGGATCAAGCTATGGATGGGCAGACGCCCCAGTACTCCGGACGGCCTGCCCTGCATTGGCTATGCCTCCTCAAGTCAGGACATCATTCATGCTTATGGCCATGGCCATGTTGGTTTAGTTAGTTCCGCACGAACGGGCCGGCTCGTCGCGCAACTCGTGGCGCAACAGCCAACAGAGATACCAATCAAGCCCTTCAGTCCACAGAGATTTCAGTAAGATTAAGAAAGTTTTTAAAAAAAACCGTTTTTTTGAGGATTCAGACACGGCATTGCCATCTCTGAAGACTAAAATGAGTGTTCTTTGAACAAGATTTAAGGATAGCCAAATACCGATCGTGAATTTTCCATCGATCTTGTTCTAGGTCGTCACAAGATACTTATCAGGAAGCGCTTTGCATAATCACAACCATACTGATCTCGATTTGCACGAAGACAGCGAGGATACTGAGTTCACTCCAGCTGAGCGTGCGCAGGCGGCTAAAAAAAGTACGCTTGTCAGTGTCGCAGTCAATGTGGTGATGTCTGCCTTGCAGATCGTTGTTGGTGTGATCGCCCATTCACAAGCCTTGATTGCTGATGGCATTCACTCCCTCTCGGACCTGGTTTCAGATTTTGTAGTTTTATTCGCCAATCACTACAGCCAGAAAGACGCAGACGAAGATCATCCTTATGGTCATCAGCGTTTTGAAACAGCCGCCTCGATGGTCGTGGGTGGTTTGCTACTTGCTGTTGCAATAGGCATGCTATGGTCAGCTTTCGAAAAGCTAAAAGACCCCTCCTCCATCCCCAGCGTTCATAGCTCTGCCCTATGGATTGCCTTCATCGCACTGATCGCTAAAGAGTTTCTGTTTCGCTATATGCTGCGCGTGGCCAAACAAGTTAAATCCAGCATGCTGGTTGCCAACGCCTGGCACGCGCGCTCCGACGCGGCCTCGTCGCTGGTCGTCTCGGTTGGAATTATCGGCAACCTGATGGGACACCCAATTATGGACCCGATTGCCGCGCTGATCGTGGGCCTGATGATCGGAAAAATGGGCTGGGAATTCGGCTCTGACGCTTTCCACGACTTGATGGATCGCGGTGTAAACGATAAGGAGGTCGAAGCGATCAGACAGACCTTGCTCGCCACACCGGGTGTCGAGGGCGCGCATGATATTCGCACGCGCAAAATGGGTGACATGATTCTGGTCGATGCGCATATAGAGGTGGCCGCTGACCTGACGGTAGAACAAGGTCATGACATAGGGCTGGCTGCCAGACATGCAGTCATGCAGAGGCATCGCGTGCTTAACTTACTGACACATATCGATCCGGTCAGCGATGTGCCACTGCCCGACGATGGTCCGATCAAAGGCGGCTATTGAAATTCCAGGTAATAAAAAAATAAAACAATTGAAGAACTCATGAGACAAAACACAAAATGAATGAGAACACTACAGAAAATAAACAAGCTAAAAACCAACCCCGCTCATTGTTTGAAAAAGTCTGGGACCAGCATCTGGTCCTTGCGCGAGACGAGGGACCTTCACTTCTTTATATAGACCGTCACCTGATTCACGAGGGCTCTTTTCATGCCTTTAATCAATTACGGGAACGCAAGCTAACGCTCAGAAATCCAAAACAAATTTTTGGTATTGCCGATCACTACGTACCCACTACCAGCCGACTCGCATCCGACTCCGCGACACCAGAGATCGAGGAGATGATCACACGGTTTGATCAAAACATGGCGTGGAGTGGCATCACACATTTTGGGCTGAGCCATCCGCAACAGGGAATCGTCCACGTAATCGGACCCGAACAAGGCATCTCGCTGCCTGGGTCGACAATCGTGTGCAGCGATAGCCACACCTCTACGCACGGAGCGCTAGGTGCGATCGCTTTCGGTGTCGGGCAATCAGAAAGCATGCATGTCATGAGTACGCAAACGCTCTGGCAAACCAAACCCAAAAGCATGCGCGTCGTCATTGATGGACGCCCAGCTAGTGGAGTGTCGGGCAAAGATATCATCCTGCACATCATCTCCAAACTCGGTACCGATGGCGCGGTGGGCTATGCCGTTGAATACGCAGGTACTGCCATACAGCATCTTGAGCTCGATGACCGCTTTACGATGTGCAATATGACGATTGAAGCGGGTGCCAGATTTGGCATCATCGCTCCGGACCAACGGGTATTCGACTATCTGAAAGGCCGTCCGTTCGCCCCAGCGGGTGTCGACTGGGATAAGGCTGTTGCGGCCTGGCGCCAACTACCCTCAGATTCAGACGCGCATTTCGATCGGACATTGCATATTGATGCCAGCGAGATCGCTCCAACAGTCACTTGGGGGATAAGCCCTGATGCCGCACTGCCGATTGATGGCTGTGTGCCTGATCCCGCCACGATGGCAGATGCTAACACTCGACAAGCCGCTCAGGCTGCACTGCAGTACATGGGGCTGGAGCCTGGAACCTTGCTTGAGCAGATAAAAATCGATCGAATATTTATAGGCTCCTGTACTAATAGCAGGCTGTCAGATCTGCTGTCTGCCGCTTCAGTGATAAAGGGCAAAAAAGCGGTCATACCCGGAATGGTAGTTCCAGGTTCAATGGACGTGAAACGAACCGCCGAAGCCATGGGCCTGGACAAGATCTTTATCGAGGCCGGTCTCGAGTGGCGCTTACCGAGTTGCTCCATGTGCGTGGGTGTTAATGGTGATCTGGCCAATACAGGAGAAAGAGTGGCCTCTACCTCCAACCGCAATTTTGTTGGACGTCAGGGTATCGGCGTGCGTACGCACCTCGTGAGCCCAGCCATGGCTGCCGCCGCAGCAATCACTGGCTACTTAACTGACGTGCGCAAGCTTTAACAGGAGCCAATATTTTGAAACCTTTTACTCAAGTCAGTGGTGTTGCCGCGGCTCTTGAAGGCCGTAATGTCGATACAGACCAGATTATCCCTGCACGCTTTCTTAAAAAAAATCGCGCCGCAGGTTATGGCGAGTATCTTTTTCATGATTTGCGGATTGATGCCCAGACCCAACAGCCAACCTCCTTTGTTTTGAATCAAGACTTATTCAAACAGGCAACGATTCTGGTTGCTGATCATAATTTTGGCTGCGGCTCTTCGCGTGAGGGCGCTGTGTACACCTTGGCTGACTTTGGCTTCAGAGCAGTCATGGCTCCAAGCTTTGGCGACATTTTTTATAGCAATTGCCTGAAAAATGGTTTGCTGCCGATCAGACTCGATGCGCAGATACTTTCGGATTTACGCAAGCTGATTACCGATACTGCCGCAACGACAGGTCAAACACTGCAAATCGCCATTGATCTTGCTGCCCAAACAGTAGGCTGGCCCGGTATGGATAAAGCGATACATTTCGATATCGATCCTTTCTGGCGCGAATGCCTGCTTAAAGGTGTGGACGAAGTCGCACTGACCTTAAGCTATGTCAAGGACATCGATGCGTTTGAACAAAAACACTATGCAAGCCGGCCCTGGTTAAAAGGCTAAGCGAGGCTCAGGCTGTCACCTGCATGAGTGTCGCACCAGCACGAACCTGTGCGCCGGGCTGTACGTTCAGTGTGTCAATCTTGCCATCGAAGGGAGCCGTGACAGCGTGCTCCATTTTCATTGCCTCAAGCACAGCAAGTGTTTGGCCTGCCTTGACGTTGTCACCCTGACAGATCAGGACTGAAGCAACTCTGGCGCCAAGTGGTGCGCGTATCAAACCACTAGCGCTTTGAGTATTGCCCAAGGCTTGGGGATCAGCGAGTTTAAAACTCCAGGCGCGACCCTTGACAAAAACATGAACGACGCCCTCCCCGCACGCTGAAGCAAAATGAAACGGTCTATGCGTAAGCGGTGTCCAAACGAGCGGTTCTGAGGTGTTGTCAGACTCTATGGTGCCGTAGAGCAGGCCATCTGCTCTTAACTGTAAAGCGACGACCCAGGATTCAGGTTGCTGCGGCTGGGCAACACCCACTGCAAGTGCTGGTGCGTGTGGAGCTGCGTGTGGAGCTGCTTGTGGAGCTGCTTGTGGAGCTGCTTGTGGAGCTGCTTGTGGAGCTTCATGTGGAGCTGCGTGTGCTTGTTCAACAACAGGTAATGACTGCGCAAACAAACTAATTTTCGAGATCACCGAGCTCAACACGCGCTCTTTAGCTTGTGTCTGAATATTGTCAGTACAAAAAAAACGATCGCTTAATCCTTGAGCTGCCACGGCAGCCCATAAAATAGTTTGAGTATCCGGAGGTTGGACCTCGAGCAAACCATTGCTGCGATTTCTCTCGACAAACGCAGTCGTTGCCTGACCCGTCATAAACTCAGGGTGCTCCAGGCAGGCAAGCAAGAAAGGCTGGTTCGTCGCAATACCCAGCACAACGGTTTGTCTCAGTGCCGCAGACAATCTTGCAAGCGCCTCTTCTCTGTTCTGACCAAAGGCAATAATTTTTGCGATCATCGAATCGTAATAAGGTGAAACCGTTGTGTTGTCCTGCAGACAATGATCAATACGAATACCCTTAAGATGCTCAGGGCTGAACCAACGTGCGATCACACCTGACTGGGGTAAAAATCCCGCAGCCACATCTTCTGCCGTCAATCTGGCCTCTATTGCATGGCCTTGGAGTTGAACCTGTGCTTGAGTCAGGTGTAAAGCAAGCCCGCTCGCCAGCTGAAATTGCAGAGCAACCAGATCAACGCCGTAAACTGCCTCAGTCACCGCATACTCAACTTGCAAGCGAGTATTCATTTCCATGAAATAAAACTCGCCGTCAGCAGTTAATAAACATTCAACTGTGCCAACACCCACATAGTGAATAGAGCGAGCGGCCTGCACAGCCATAGCCCCGATTCGCGCACGCAATGTCTCATCCACAACGGGTGATGGTGCTTCCTCAATAATTTTTTGATGTCTGCGCTGCACCGAGCAGTCACGCTCACCAAAATGTATGACCTGTCCATACACGTCGCCCGCAATTTGTATCTCTACATGGCGCGCTCCCGTCAAGGCACGCTCGAGGATCAGCTCGGCAGAACCAAACGCTTGCATCGACTCGATGCGGGCACGTTCAAGCGCAGCAGGTAGATGCTCAAAAGCTGAGACCAGACGCATACCGCGGCCACCGCCTCCAGCTGCCGCTTTAACCATCAGAGGAAAGCCAAGTGCTTGAGCTTGCAAAAGCAGATTGGTATCAGACTGATCCTCTGCCTGGTAACCAGGGATACAACGCACACCGGCCGCGAGCATGAGCTGTTTAGCCTGTGCTTTGTTACCCATAGCCCGGATCGCCTCAGGTGTGGGTCCAATCCACACTGCACCACAGGCCAATACGGCTCGTGCAAATTCCGCATTTTCTGCAAGAAAACCGTACCCGGGATGCACAGCGTCGGCACCGCTCGTTACTATGGCCTGACAGATTGAGGCGATATTAAGATAAGACGCAGCCGGTTGCGAAGCGCCAATATGCACGGCCTGATCAGCCATCGAGACATGCAAACTGTCCCGATCCTGATCGGAATACACCGCAACGGTTTGCAAGCCCGCAGCACGGGCGGCTCGTATGACACGGCAGGCAATCTCACCGCGATTAGCGATCAAGATACGTTTAAAAGGTCGATAAGCGTCTGAGGAAAATTCTTTGGTCATGATTTAAGTGATACTGGTAACAACGTAATTCCCTGAGAGCGATAGACCTCGCGAATATCTTGTGCACTGAACGTCACACACCAAGGTGCTGGCTCACGCGCGCGAAAACAGGCAATGCCCGTCATGCCCTCATCACGCATCGTTGCAGCAAAGATCCCTGCTGCCTGATCCAGAAATGGACCACGTAATTCAGATACAGCCGAGAACGCCATTTTTTTCATAACGCGATTTGCGTTGGGTGCGCATTTACAAATCTGTGTCAGCCAGTGCGCGAGAATTTTTTCCAAACCTTCAGAGTCAGCAGCCAACTCATCGACCAACCCCAGATCAAGAGCGAGAGAACCCGACACACGCTCTGCTGTCAAACCCATACGCCTGGCAGCGTGCCCACCAATACGTTCCACGACAAAAGGCATGATTTGCGCGGGGACAATGCCCAGTGAGGTTTCAGACAACACAAATTTCGCCGTCTCAGTCGCAAGCACAATATCTGAAATACAGGCAAGCCCCATGCCTCCGCCCATCGCAGCGCCTTCAACCATTGCAATCACGGGTACCGGAATCTGCCCGAGTGACTCCATGAAATGACCGAATTTACGATTTCGCAAAGCAACCGGGTCATGATCTGTCGCGGTATCTTCGAGTCGTGACTGAAAATTCCCAACATCGCCTCCCGCACAAAAAAAATGATTCGATCCCCTGAGAACAATCGCCCGTAGTTTCGTGTCGCCATGCGCGAGGTCAGAGATGTCCTCCAGTCCTTGCACCATATCGGAGGCTAGAGCATGCCGCGTTGCGGGACGATTTAAAGTAACAAACAATACGTCATGCAGTCGAGTAGTCAAAATTGATTGTGTCTGATCTTGCATTTTCATTTATTCCATCAAGCCCATTTTTTTTGCAATCACCATCATCATCACCTCATCGGCACCTCCACCGATTGAGCCAAGACGATAGTCGCGATAAGCACGAGAAGCCCGGTTATCCCAGGTATAGCCCATCCCTCCCTGAAACTGCATACACCAGTCAGCGATATCACGCGACAAGCGACCTGCTTTGAGCTTCGCCATCGAAGCCAGCTCGGTGACGTCTTGCCCCTTGATATAGGTCTGTGTGGCCATATAGGTCAGACCCCGTAAGGCCTCAAGTTCAGTTTTTAATTCAGCAAGCTTGTATTGAATGAACTGGTTCTCCAGCAAGGGCTTGCCAAAAGCGGTCCTGCTGCGCAAATAGTCTGCGGTCTCAGCGATCAAGTCACCCGCAGCCAGCCTGCGGGCAGCACCATTGAGACGTTCCTCCTGGAACTGCTGCATCTGATAAATAAAACCCATCCCCTCCTCGCCAATACGATTCGAGACAGGCACTCTGACATCATCGAGAAAAATCTGTGCCGTATCTGAACTCCACATACCGAATTTTTTGATTTTCTGAATGCTGACGCCTTTAGGACGACCTTTGCCCTCGCGCAGAGGCACAATAATGAGAGACTTGTTTTTATGTGAGGCACCTTCTGAGGTATTGCACAACAAACACACCCAGTCAGACTGCGTGCCGTTGGTGATCCACATCTTTGAGCCGTTGATCACATAGTCATCTCCATCGCGCCGGGCATAGGTTTTAAGCGAGGCAACGTCAGACCCGGCACCGGCTTCTGAAACACCAATCGAAACCACCATATCACCTGCAATAGCTGGTGCGAGGTAGTCACGGCGTAAGGCGTCTGAGCCATGAATAGCCAAGGCGGGGGTTGCCATATCGGTTTGCACCCCGATCGCCATGCCAATGCCCTGTGAGTGGGTGTAACCAAGGGCCTCAGCGATGGCCAGAGCATAGGAAAAATCAAGACCCATACCACCATACTCGACAGGCTTGTTAACACCGAGCAAACCAAGCGTACCCATTTTTTTGAATAATTCGTGTGCGGGAAACGTCTCGGCGGCCTCCCACTCATCCGCATAGGGATTGATTTCTTCAGAAACAAAACGTCTGACGGTATCCATCAGGCTGATATGGTCAGCGGTATAAAGCATAGCAACGATTCCTTTGAAACCTGTTGACTGATTTTTTTTAAAATCTAGCGACACCAAACTGGATCGGCTGAGTGATACGGCGCTCTGCCTCACGGCAAGTCGCGAGCACGAAAGCCAATACAGCACGTGTATCGGCCGGATCAATCACGCCATCGTCAAGCAGCAATCCACTCGTCACAAGCGCACTGGACTGCCTTTCAAAATTGTCGATGATTTCCTGTTTTTGTATCTTTAAAACAGCCTCGTCCACAGCGGTTCCTTTGCGTTCGGCCTGCTCGCGCGCAACGATGTCCAGAGTTCCTGCGGCTTGTTCAGCGCCCATGACCGAGGTGCGCGCGTTGGGCCAGGAGAAACAAAATCGCGGATGAAAACCGCGCCCACACATGCCATAGTTACCCGCACCATACGAAGCACCGCAGTAAATCGTAATCTGAGGCACGCTCGCATTGGATAAAGCCTGAATCATTTTTGAGCCATGCTTGATCATGCCCGCTTCTTCCGAGTCACGACCAACAATAAAGCCTGTGGTGTTTTGCAAATACACAATTGGTAAACGCGACTGATTACACAACTGGATAAACTGACTCGCCTTGGTTGCACCAGCAGGATCGAGTGGACCGTTGTTTGTAATAAATCCAACCGCATGTCCATCAATACGGGCATGTCCACAAATCGTAGCGGGGCCATAGTCAGCTTTGAAATCAAGCCAGGCCGAGCCATCGACAAGTCGTGCTACGACCTCTCGCATATCAACAGGTTTGCGGCTCACAACCGGCATCACCGCATGCAGCTCCTGAGCGGGATAGGCCGGAGGTTGGACTGTTTGTGGACTTGCGACAGCCGTCCCTCGCTGCGCGGGTATATCCCGATTCCAGTCCAGAGTCGCAACGATATCGCGCACGATCGCAATCGCATGGCGATCATCGTTTGCCACATACTCTGCCAAACCACTGACGCTGGCATGCATCGCTGCGCCGCCCAACTCCTCGGCACTGGCGATTTCACCGGTCGCGACTTTCAATAAAGGAGGTCCCGCAAGAAAGGCGCGCGCCCGATCCCGAACCATCACAACGTAATCAGAAAGCCCAGGCATATAGGCACCACCCGCTGTTGAAGAGCCGTGAACCGAAGTAATGACGGGAATACCTGCGGCGGATAATTTAGCCAGGTTATAAAAAATCCCTCCACCACGTATAAATTTATCAACACGATATTTGCGTAAATTCGCCCCTGCCGACTCAACCAGATGAATAAACGGCAGTTTGTTTTCGAGGGCGATTTCCTGACAACGCATCAGTTTCAGATTACCCGCCTCAGTCATCGCACCTGCTTGAATGGCTGAGTCCGTCACGATCACCATGCACCGCACGCCCGAGACAAAGCCGATCCCTGCGACCTGCGAACCGCCAGGAACACTTGTTTCTGGATCCGGATCATCCATCAGATAACCAGCCATCGAGGCGAGCGGTAAAAAGGAACTGGCTGGATCAAGCAAAGCACCTAAACGTTCGCGTGGCAACAAAGCATTTCTTTTAGTAAAAGCGTGGCGACTCGCCTCTGAGGCTAGCCGAGCTCTGGCTTCGATGTTTCGCCAGGCATTCACCAATCCCGACATGAACTCGGATTGTTCTTGAGCAAGCGCACTCGACACATCCAACGCGGAGTCAAACTTCTGCATCCTGAGTCAACTTATAAAGTGTTCGTTAGGATGTTATTTGATTCAAAAGCTAATAGAGATGCAACAGAGATGGATATATGTGTGCATAATGTGCACAATAAATTCTTTACAACTTTGCCTGTTAGAGATCTGACATATACCCCTTGTAGCAAAAACAAACGATTCGATAAATCCACACACACTATGAACTCAATTATTTTTAGCTATATATAACAATGAGACAAAACATACAGGGTGTTCAAAGTCTGTCACGCGTGTTCGAGTTACTCGAGCTAATCGCTGCGCATCACAGCGCCTCGATTTCGCAAACTGCGCTTCAGGAATTAACCAACCTGGATCGCACCACAGTACACAGAATGCTGACTTTTCTGGAGAGGAAGCTTTACATCGTCCATACCGAGGCCACAACGTCTCACTGGAGGCTAGGACTTCGCGCTATGGGAATGGGCCTACAGGCTTGCGAACTGCCCCCTGTCGTTGAGCGTCTGACCCCGATTATGAAAACACTCGCCCGTCTTAGCGCTGATAATGTATTTCTGATCTGTCGCATGGGCGATATGAGCTACACACTGCATCTGGAACAAGGTTCTCTAGCCATCCCTGCATACTCTGCTCTTGTGGGCACGACACGCTTACTCGGTCTGGGGACAGGCAGTATGGCGCTCCTCGCTGCGCTGCCAGACAAATTGCTAGAGGCGCATCTGCAACGTCACCAAGCCACCTACTCTGAACACCGTTTCAGTCCTTTGAAAATACACCGAGCGATCGAGCGTACCCGCAAACTTGGTTATTCACTTGCATCGGAACCAAGCGTCTCAGGTGCTGGCGTAGCCTTCGATCTCGAGGGTCTTGGCCTGATCGGTCTGAGCATTTTGTCCTCCCGCCCGAGAATGCCAGTCCACCGGCGTCATGAAATGGCACAAATGATTCTGGCTGAAACCAAAACACTCAAAGCTATGCGTTTATGATTACGTATTGCTAAATTTTATAGATGAATTTTCTATGACTTCCCTTCCCCTGTCTGGCTTGCGTGTTCTTGAACTCGGGCAACTCATCGCGGGACCCTTCGCCACTAGAATCCTGGCGGATTTTGGAGCGGATGTTATCAAGGTCGAGCCACCGGAAACCGGGGATCAACTTCGCAACTGGCGCTTGCTTCACGAGGGAACATCGGTTTGGTGGGCCGCACACGCCAGAAACAAACGCTCCCTGTCGCTTGATCTTAGACAAAAAGAAGGTCAGGAGGTCGTACGCAAGCTAGCGCTCGATGCCGACATCCTGATCGAAAATTTTCGTCCCGGTGCAATGGAAAAATGGGGTCTTGGTTTTAAAGAACTCCATGCGCTCAACCCTAAACTGATTATGGTCAGAGTTTCTGGTTATGGTCAGACTGGACCCTATCGGGATCGTCCAGGCTTCGGTGTGATTGGCGAAGCAATGGGTGGCCTGCGGCACCTGAGTGGCGAACCAGGGCGCCCACCAGTACGCGTCGGCGTCTCGATCGGCGATACCTTGTCTGGGCTACAAGCCGTCATTGGCGTCATGATGGCTCTGCGTCATCGTGAGCAACAAGGTGGCGAGGGTCAGGAGGTCGACGTCGCACTCTACGAATCCGTCTTTAACATGATGGAAAGTCTGTTGCCGGAATACTCAAAATTCGGTGTGGTCAGAGAGCCGGCTGGTTCAAGCCTGCCTGGCATCGCACCCTCAAACGCCTACCTTTGTAAAGATGGCAAATATGCATTGATCGCCGGCAATGGCGACAGCATTTTCAAGCGCTTAATGGAAAAAATTAACCGCACTGATCTGGCCAACGATCCCAGATTTGCAGTCAATGCTGGTCGTGCTGAACACGCGGAATTCATCGACGCACAGATCAATGCCTATACAGCTGAGCACACGCTTGAGGAAGTACTCGCCACCATGACAGAGGCCGGTGTGCCCGCTGGAAAAGTCTACGACGCGGCCGATATCGCACAAGACCCACATTATCAGGCGCGCGAGATGATTCTTGAGGCGAAATTACCCGATGGTTCGGTCGTTCAAGTCCCCGGCATTGTCCCGAAACTAAGCCAGACGCCTGGACAGATTATCCGCGAGGCACCAACCCTCGGTCAGCACAACACAGAAATTCTCACTGAACTCGGTATTGACGCGGCGACACAGTCAGACTGGAAAGCACGAAAAATCACCTAAAAGCGGAACAAAAAAATGAACACTAACGCCAGCTCAACACGCCAGCGCATCTTCATGCAGGAAGTCGCCACGCGCGATGGATTTCAAAACGAAGCGCAATTCATAGAAACAGAAGACAAAATTCGTATTATCAATAGTCTAAGCGACTGCGGTTTCGCAAAAATCGAGGTCACCTCTTTTACCTCTCCAAAAGCAATTCCAGCGCTGCGGGATGCGGAAATGGTGATGCACGAGATCACACGCAATCCGGATGTCGAATACACGGTCCTCGTCCCGAACGTTCGTGGTGCTGAGCGCGCGCTCAGTTGCGGAATCGATGAGGCCAATCTGGTCATGTCAATGAGTGAGACACACAACCGCGCAAATTTACGCATGACGCGCGAACAATCATTCGCGCAACTAGAACAAGTCGTTGCCGCAGTGTCGGGTAGCCGCGTTGCGACAAACATTTCACTGTCTACAAGTTTTGGTTGTCCGATGGAGGGCGATGTCTCTGAGGACGAGGTGATGCGCTGGCTTGAGCGTTTTGCAGCACTTGGGGTGATGCGCGCAACCCTCTGTGACACCACGGGCATGGCCTACCCATCGCAAGTGCGTTCAATGGCGGCGCGCGCCAAATCGCTTTTTCCCGAGATGACGTTTACCCTGCACTTTCACAACACGCGCTCCATGGCACAGCCAAATGTGCTGGCTGCAATCAGTGCTGGAATCGACCGCTTTGACGCCTCACTCGGTGGTATTGGTGGCTGCCCTTACGCGCCTGGCGCCAGTGGTAATGCTTGCACAGAGGACATGGTGCACATGCTGGAATTAGAGGGTTTTGATACGAATATCAAGCTGGCAAAATTGATTGGCGTTGCAGCGCAGTTACCCGGCTTGATCGGGCACGAAGTACCCAGCCAGTTGCTCAAAGCAGGTGCTCGCGATCGCTTGCACCCTGCTCCAGATTATGTCAGGGATATTAAATAATATGCACTTCGAACTCACCGAGTCCTGCGACTTTACCGACTAGCTTGTCGCCTTTAACGACAGCACCAACACCTTCGGGTGTACCAGTAAAAATAAGATCTCCGGGAGCCAGCTCAAACAAGCCAGACAGGTAAGAGATGGTTTCCGGAATATTCCAGATCATTTGCGATAAATCGCTGGTCTGACGTGTCGCACCATTCACATCCAGACTTATATTGCCTTGCGACAGTGTTCCAGTCACAGCACGAGGATGGATGGGACCAATCGGTCCTGACTCATCAAAGCCCTTACCAATTTCCCAGGGACGTCCCTGTTTTTTGCATTCATTTTGCAAATCACGGCGTGTCATATCCAGACCAAGCGCATAGCCAAAGATGCAGTCATTCGCACGATCAACAGGGATATCAGAACCGCCTTTAGACAGGGCAACGACCAACTCCATCTCGAAATGCAGGTTTGAGGTTTTAGAGGGGTAACGCATGTTGCCAACTTGACCTGCCGGGACAGAGACCAAAGCATCTGCAGGCTTGCAAAAGAAAAACGGATCTTCACGTCCAGTAAAGCCCATTTCTTTAGCATGCTCGGCATAATTGCGTCCGACGCAATATACGCGACGCACCGGAAAAAGCTGAGCGCTACCAACAATCGGTAAGCCTACTTGAGCGGGGGGAGTGACAACATAATCAGCCATGATCAGATCCTGATGAAATTATTCAGATAAAAAAGGTAAACAAGAGCTTGCTACTCACACCAGCAATCGAGTCAAGCGTCTGCAGATCTATTTATTTAGCTGGAGATTTAAGCTCGGATGAAGATTTAACCTCGTCGGCGCGGGCCTTGGCAAGCTCGCCAATCCCGGGGATAGGAGCACTGTCAAAATATTCGTCAAGCTCATGGGTCGCTTTGGGTTTGAATTCCTCAATACCAGGCGTTGCTTGCGAAGTAGACACGTCTTTATTCCAGTCAACTGGAAAACCTGTTTCGGAGAAATAGGCCAAACCCTCTGCGTGAAAAACACCAGGATCAGACTCCATTTCGGCTGGAGGCAAGTAAGCATCCTGCGCAAGAACAGGGATTGCTGTTCCTACAGCTGTTGCAAGACGCCATTGAGTTGCGGCTTCATCTTGACGGCCAAGCTTATCGTATAAGCTGCCCAGCAAAGCATGGACGCGCGCATCGGTACGTTGAGTGACACTGCGCGAAAGATATTGCTCGGCCTGTCCCCAGATCTGGCCAGCAAGACAGAGATTACCTATAGTAGTCAGTAAATCAGGATTATTCGGATGACGATTGAGCCAGGACTCGGCTTTCTGCAACCGGTGCGTAATTTGCGTCGAATCAGCACGCGAGTACGCTGCGAGTAATCTTGGGTCGAGTCTGGCAGCGATCGCTTGTTCGAGTATGCGGGAGGAGTCGTCAAATTTGCCTGCAGCTTCGTGCGCAGCCGCACCAGCCAAAGCAACCTCAGGCAAGATGCGTTCTTCAGATTTAAGATCTTTCCAAACTTGCGACCACGAACCATTTTCAAGCGTTTCACGCAAGCGCGCCGCAGCCGCGACCTCTATGATTTGACGCGATTCATTATCGTGCAAAGCACCGCGTCTTTTGAGTGTGCGGGCTAGAACAAATACTTGATCGTGACGGTTCAGCTGGCGGTAGGCGCGCAACAACAAACGCAGGGTATGGACGTGGCGAGCTCCGGCCTGCTGAAGAGGCAAAAGCTCATCCAATGCCTGTTGAGCCAAGCCCTGATCCAGAAACAAATCAGCAGCTGCGGTCGCTACGGCTTCTTTCAAGGGGCTATCACCCAGTCCGGCTTTTTCGCGTGCAGTCAGTAACAACTGATCTCGACGTGCGTATTCGCCCAGAGCATGGGCCGCGCGAGCGGCTGATAACGCCGCAAGTACCTGCCGGTTTGAATCGTGCGAACGATCGAGTAATTTTGTCAGATCTTTTTCGGCATGGGAGTAACGACCTTCGAGCAACTCGGTCCAACCCTGCTCGAGCAATTCATGATCGCGTTTCACAACACGACGTTGATTCCAGTGACGAATACGTTCTGGTATACCCGTGAACCAGGCAAGAAACCTGAGCCCAATGTAGAGGGCAATAAAACCACACACCAGCACGAGCACTGCGAAAGCGAGTGATACCTGAATTCGCCAGGTGTTGACCAGGATCAGCACATTGCCACTATTTTCGCGAAGCAAAACCGCCAGAACAACTGCGAGGGTAAAAAGCAGCAAAGTCCAGAACCAGGTACGCATGCTCAGTTTCCGTTTTTGTTGGACGTCGTTTCTGACAAACGCACGGATTCGAGTGCGGCAATGCTATCGACGATATCTGGCAAGCTCAAAGATACAGGCACTGCAGCCAACTCTTTAACCAGACGCGTCGCAGCAATGGTATCGACTGATTTCGGATCAAAACGCTCGAGCAACGAGGATTCAACAGCAGCAAGCTCTGTACGCCAAACAGCGGGCTGGTGCATCAGCAATGCCATTTGCGCAGTCAACAGTCGGGTACGTAAGTTGGCACGTAACTGAGCACCTTGTTCGGGAGACATCAACAAAGCGTTCGCATCACTGACACGTTGAATACTCACTACAGAGGAGAGCTCACGCGCAATCGCTGCAGCAACAGTTTTCGAGCTTTGCTTGAGCGAGATAATCATTCGCGACCAGGCCTGACTCCACCACTCCAGTTCGGTAATCGAAAGCGAGGGATCAGTAGCGGGAGCCTGCTCAGAGCCAGCAGGTTTGATTTGCGCCGAAACATTCACTGTGGCACTGGTTTGAGCAACCGGTGCAACGATATCAGCAATACGCGGTGCGGCAGAATCAGGAATCAGTAATGGTGCGCGTGCGACCAAGCTCATCAGATTATCCAGACGACCAGAGAGAACCGGCACATCAATCAAAGGTTGCGCACGCAAGCGATCCAGATCGGTATTGATCGCACGTTGCAAAGCGGCGAAGGCAGGACGTTCGGCACGAACCAGGGTCGACAGCGCAGTCTCCAGTGCCACGATAGCGTTATTCACATTACCCGCGAGTCGTAACTGTTGGCTCGCCAGGGTCAGCAAACGCTCAAGATCATTGGCTAATATGGTGTCTTCCATGCCTTTGTTAAAGGTTTCCCAGGCGGACTCAAGCGCAGCAAACTGATTTTGTGATTCGCGTAAAGATTGCTCAAGCTGACCGATACGCACCGTATGAGACTCAGCGAGTGCAAGTGCTTGTTTGGACTCGCGCTGGGCTTGAGTCAGAGCGAGGCTGAAAGCCTGAAGCTGCGTTGCAAGCTCACGACCTGTGTTATTGAATCTTGTTTGCTGAAACCAGGCTCCAGCGCCAAGCAACACGACCAGCAGGAGCAGCACGATGGAAAGCGTCACCGACCAGGAAGGACCCGACTTGCGAGGACGGGATTTAACGGGCGGGTCTAGGACAACGATCGGGGCAGGATTTTGATTTTCAGTCATATTTGGATTGTAGTCGTTGACCTTTAAAAACGGTGCAAACCATGCATTCTGAAGATGATTTTGGTTAATTCTGGTGCAGATTTTGCCTAATTTTCTGAAAACATGACACCAGAGAGGCTAAATCACCTCGCGCAAGCTCAATACAAGTGCTTGCGCCACCAGCACCTAACTGTTGACGTAGTGGCTCGACGAGCCTTGGATGGGTCACTATGAAACTACAGCGAGACGCCCAATCAGACCACCCTGCTCGCTCAAGCTGGTCTGTCACAGACTGAATCCCGTGTTGACTGGTTATTAGCCAGGTGACCTGCGTGTGCGTGGCAATCCACTTTGCAATCTGATTTTTTAATGCCGTTGACCATGTTGCAGGTTCGCGACAATAAGCGACATGTACGTGCACCGAAACACCGCGCGCCCGGAATTGCTCTGCCAGCCAGTCACGTCCGTCCTGACCACGCAAAATCAATACGCGACGAGGCAACGACGCTTGCGCGGAAATTACCTGCCACAATGACTCTGAGTCCTGGATATCGTTTGCGGCAGGATGCAAAACCTTTCGTGTAGCGCCAAAATTTTCTCGTACGCTTTGTGCGGTTGCGATCCCGACGCAGGCAGCAGAAGTTGAGTCAGGCCAGTCAAAATCATCATCTAGCTGGCTCGCGTAACCCGCTACGGCATTTCCGCTCACAAAGACAATCAAATCAAAATCAGCTGGACTAGGGACTCGCTCACCGGTTCCGAGCTCGTGAGGCTTAATCTGAAGCGCTGGGGCGATCGTCACACCCCAACCATCATCCGAGAGTGCGCGTGCGAGAGCCTCATTAAGCCCTTGTGGTCGCGTCAACACGGCAATTGGCGGTGCTGGAGAGCTCATGGCAGCGCCCTAGCTCTGTACTGATAAAGCGGAAAGAATATCGCCTGCACCTTGGGCCATCAACTGTTCGGCCACCCCTATACCGAGTGTCAGAGCATCCGGAATTAGACCTTGAGCTTGCGCCCGATAAATAGTCTTACCATCAGGACTGGCAACAAGCGCGCGAATATGAATATTTTCCACAGAAACCTCGGCAAAGGCAGCCAAAGGCACCTGACATGAGCCACCTAACGCTCGGGATACAGCACGCTCGGCAAGCGCGCACGCAGTCGTTGCAGGACAGGACAAGGGGGTGAGCAGCGCGAGCAAATCCGAACGTCTCTGCAAAATCTCTATACCCAGCGCACCCTGACCGGCCGCAGGCAAAGAGTCCTCAACGGAAATATGAGAGCGAATGCGGTGCGCAAGACCCAGGCGTTCCAGACCTGCAACAGCAAGAATGATCGCCGCGTATTGACCGCTATCAAGTTTACCCAGGCGCGTGTCAAGATTACCGCGCAAAGGTTCAATGTTCAGATGTGGAAACCGTGCGCGTAATTGAGCCTCACGACGCAAGCTCGAGGTACCCACCACAGCTCCTTGTGGCAATTCAGCTAAAGAGGCAAAGTCGTTGGAAACAAATGCATCGCGGCAATCGGCGCGCTCCATGATGGTCGAGAGCTCAAAAGGTGCCTGCATATCAACGGGGACATCTTTCAAAGAATGTACGGCAAGATCCGCACGCCCGTCGAGCAAAGCGTTTTCGAGTTCCTTGACAAAAAGCCCCTTGCCACCGACTTTGGACAAGCTGCGATCAAGAATTTCATCACCACGGGTACTGAGCTTTAACAACTCGACCCGCAGCTGCGGATAAATTTCCAGTAACCGTGCCTGTACATATTCAGCCTGCCAGAGAGCCAGGCGGCTCGCGCGTGTAGCGATGACAAGTTTGCGTTGTTGCGTCACGTAAATAATTACCTGAAATAGTTCAAAATCACAGTCAACACGATACCGATCACAGCCAGAATTCCCAAGCGCTGCAGGATTGTCCAGCCGCGTTGCGATTGTTTTGAAGATTGCATAGATAAGACTCCTAAAATGTAAGCGCTCAGGTTACATCGGAACATGAAAAACGCCGGCACAGGATACATGCCGGCGTTTGACAAATCTCAATGAAACTTACAGAACTGACTTGAGCAGCTTAGCCATTTCCGAAGGATTCTTAGTCGTACGGATGCCGCAAGCTTCCATGATTTCAAGTTTTGCGTCCGCCGTATCAGCACCGCCTGAAATCAAGGCACCTGCATGACCCATGCGCTTACCAGCAGGTGCTGTAACACCAGCGATAAAGCCGACCATAGGCTTTTTCATGTTGTCTTTGGCCCATAGGGCGGCATTGACTTCGTCAGGTCCGCCAATCTCACCGATCATGATGACTGCATCGGTTTCTGGATCTTCATTAAACATCTTGAGCACGTCAATATGCTTCAGACCATTAATTGGATCACCACCAATGCCGACGGCGCTGGACTGCCCCATACCGAGTTCGGTGACCTGAGCCACTGCTTCGTAAGTGAGCGTACCTGAACGGCTGACGATACCAATACGACCTTTGCGATGAATATGACCTGGCATGATGCCGATCTTGATTTCCTCGGGGGTAATCAAGCCAGGGCAGTTTGGTCCGAGCAGCAAAGTTTTGCTGTTCATTTTAGCCATGCGGTCTTTGATTTCGAGCAAATCACGCACAGGTATGCCTTCGGTAATGCAGATCACCAATTCGAGTTCGGCTTCAATGCCTTCCCAAATTGCTGCTGCAGCGCCTGCTGGCGGTACGTAAATAACGGAAACCGTCGCACCTGTCTCAGCTTTCGCGTCTTTAACAGAGGCAAAAATCGGTATGCCTTCGAAGTTTTCACCAGCCTTTTTAGGGTGGACACCTGCTACGAAGGCCTCGCGACCATTCGCATACTCACGCGAAGTGCGAGTATGGAACTGGCCTGTTTTACCAGTGATACCCTGGGTGATGACTTTTGTATTTTTGTTGATCAGAATCGACATATATAAATCCCTGGCGAATTATTTGGCCGCAGCAACAACACGGGTGGCAGCTTCAGCCATCGTGTCAGCGCTAATGATAGGCAAGCCGGACTCAGCCAGCATTTTCTTGCCCAGCTCTTCGTTGGTTCCTTTCATGCGGACCACGAGTGGCACGGAGAGATTGACCGCTTTGCAAGCGGTTATCACGCCTTGTGCAATGACATCGCAACGCATAATGCCACCAAAAATATTAACCAGAATCGCTTTAACGCTCTTGTTGGCCAACATAATTTTGAAAGCTTCTGTTACACGCTCTGCTGTGGCACTACCGCCGACGTCCAGGAAGTTGGCTGGCTCGCCGCCAAACAGCTTGATTGTGTCCATGGTTGCCATGGCCAGGCCGGCACCATTGACCAAACATGCGATATTGCCATCGAGCTGGATATAGGCAAGCTCATGCTTGCTGGCTTCGATTTCTGCGGGGTCTTCTTCGTCCAGATCGCGGTACGCAACGATTTCTGGATGACGGAACAACGCGTTGCTGTCGAAATTGAATTTTGCGTCAAGCGCAATAATGTCACCTTTGCCAGTCAACACCAGAGGGTTGATCTCAGCCAGTGAGGAGTCAGTATCCCAGTAGGCTTTGTAGAGTTTCTGAAACTCTGCGACGGCTTTTGAGACCGACGCTTCAGGCACACCGATGCCGCGAGCCAGGTCTGTGGCTTCTGCATCAGTCAGCCCTTTGGCAGGATCGACAAATACCTTGAGGATTTTCTCGGGATGATGTTCGGCGACTTCTTCGACATCCATGCCACCTTCGCTCGAGGCCATCACGCACACGCGCTGAGTACCACGATCTGTCACGATACCAACGTAGTATTCTTTTTTGATGTCAGCGCCCTCTTCGATCAGCAGGCGACGAACCTTCTGACCTTCGGGTCCGGTCTGATGAGTGATCAGTTGCATGCCAAGAATCTCGGATGCGTACTTACGCACCTCGTCGAGAGACTTTGCAACTTTCACGCCACCGCCTTTACCGCGGCCACCTGCGTGGATCTGTGCTTTCACAACCCAAACCGGGCCGCCCAGTTTTTCGGCAGCAGCAACAGCGTCTTCGACGCTGAACACTGGAATGCCACGTGGCACGACAACACCGAATTGTCTAAGTAGTTCCTTGCCTTGATACTCGTGGATTTTCATGGGGCTCCTGTCATTTCAGAAAAGTACTTAAAAAGGAACTGACTGCATGGTGAACATCTAGCCAGTAGTCGAAGATTTTGTCTTGCCAGGTAATACATACCATTGCGGATAATGCTCTTTCGTAATCTCTCCATCGAGGCGCCAGGCTCGGCAGCCGTCAAGGTGGAAAGGTTTTCTAGCTGGATCACTCGCCCCTGAGCGACGTGTCATGGTTTGCACTGCCGCGGTTGGCAATACCGCAGCAAGCTCACTCATGTGCGTACAGCCGGCAGTCCGAGCAAATCTTTCTTTAACCTGTTGACGAAAACCCTTGAGCAGATTCATGCCGATCAGGTCTTTGTATTCGTCAGAAATCGAGGTACAGACCTCGCCAAACGGTGCCGCATCATAGGCAACGACCGCATCTAGAATAGTGAAAGTTTTATCGATTGTCACGCGCATGTGCATATGGTGAAACGCCTCACCCGCATGGCGAACCTCACCGCTGCGTCGTGTGAAATCGTAGGCCTTGCTGTCTATTAATTCGGCCTCAATATCCCAGTTACCGTCTTCGCGTTCAAAAGAATGCACCTGATACGAACGATTGTGCATCGGTTTACGTGGACAGGTTGGCTCTGGGAGAGGCATAGGATTTTATAGGTGTTATGACACGGCGCAACAAAGCGTAGCAGTATAGCGCAGCCTGATTAAAACTGAGGAAAAGCCGCATTAAAGGTCGTCAGGATCAAGAATATCTTGATGCTCGGTCTGAACGGAAGCTTTCAAAACCCTACGAACGATGTCGTGGGAAAAGCCGCGAGCTGCTAAAAATCTTGCCTGGCGTGCGTACTCTGCAGGAGTCTGGGTGCTGGCAGAGTGATTGGTGCTCGCACTAGGGTCCGAAGAACGCGTCATAGATATGCTGGAAGCGCCAAACTTTTTTGTCCACACTAGTTGCGCCCGTTCAAACTCAGAATTTTTTAGTTGATCACGAATTTCAGCAACCTGCTGGTCATTCATTCCTTTTTGCTTTAATTCCTGGGCAATGCGTAGCGAACCATGGAGGGGGGATTTACGGTGGACCACACTCTGAATCACCCGGTCGTCTGACTGCCAACCCTCTTTCGCCAAATCATCGAGCAAGGCCTCGAGGACTTCGGGGGTGTCAGCATGGGGTGATAATTTCCGTAAAAGCTCTGCCCTGCTGTACTCACGACGGGACAATAAACTAACGGCCCGGGCTTTGAGGGAAAGGTCGGGCCGTTTTTTTGCTCCGGAACCTGGAACAAAATCCTCGTCATCCTCCTCTGAGGATGACGTAAAACCTGAATTAAAACCGCTCACTTATTTATAGACCCATCGCTCAAAGTTCGTCTTCATCAGGTGTCTCGGCAACAGTGGGTGCGGACTTCGAGGCCTTTGCAGATTTACTCGCAGCAGCACTGACAACCGCAGCAGGTGCGCCTCCAGCGCGTGGTGCGACGCCTAGTTTTTCACGTACGCGATTTTCGATCTCGATAGCCATCGCAGGACGCTCACGGAGATACTCGCGAACATTGTCCTTGCCCTGACCAATACGCTCACCGTTATAACTAAACCAGGCACCTGCTTTATCCACGATACCTGCTGTAACACCCAGATCAATGATTTCGCCCTCACGGGAAATACCTGCGCCATACATGATGTCGAATTCGGCTTGTTTGAAGGGAGGCGCAATTTTGTTTTTGACAACCTTGACGCGTGTTTCATTACCGACAACCTCTTCGCCTTTTTTGATCGCGCCAATGCGGCGGATATCCAAACGGACTGAAGAATAAAATTTCAAGGCATTTCCGCCGGTCGTTGTCTCGGGGTTACCAAACATCACGCCGATTTTCATACGAATCTGGTTAATAAAGATCACCATGCAATTGGTACGCTTGATGCTGGCGGTGAGTTTGCGTAAAGCCTGGCTCATCAGACGAGCCTGCAGACCGGGTAACGAGTCGCCCATTTCGCCTTCGATTTCGGCCTTGGGTACCAGAGCGGCGACCGAGTCAATCACAATTAAGTCCACCGAACCGGAGCGCACAAGCGCATCAGTAATCTCTAACGCCTGCTCACCAGTATCTGGCTGAGAAATCAGCAAATCAGTGAGATTGACGCCGAGTTTGGATGCGTATTGCACATCCAGAGCGTGCTCGGCATCGATAAAGGCGCAAGTGCCACCGACTTTTTGCATCTCAGCAATGACCTGCAATGTCAGTGTGGTTTTACCTGAAGACTCCGGACCATAGATCTCGACCACACGGCCACGTGGCAGACCACCAACGCCCAAAGCAATATCCAGCCCCAGCGAACCGGTTGAGACAACCTGGATATCGTGCTCGACCTCGTTATCGCCGTAACGCATGATCGACCCTTTGCCGAACTGCTTTTCAATCTGAGAAAGTGCAGCTGCGAGTGCTTTGCCTTTTTCGGAAGAGCCGGCCTTGAGGGTTTTATCGTCCATGTGTGATCCTTTAATGTTTGGCGGTATTAATGACTTTCAAATTATTGCATCAGATTATACTGTATAAATAAACAGTGCAAGCTTTTTTGTCACACATGGGGTTTATCCTTATTCAGTCTGCAGTTCATAGGCAAGATGTAAGCATCGTGACAGAATAGCCATATTCGCTGGATATTTCCGGCTTTATTTTCCTAGTTGACCTTTCTCATGCGTATCCTGATTGCCGAAGACGACAGCATTCTGGCTGATGGCCTGACCCGCTCGCTCAGAAATAATGGCTATGCGGTCGATGCGGTCAGTGATGGGGTTGCTGCGGACTCCGCCCTGATCGCTCAGGAGTTTGACCTGCTGATTCTGGATATCGGTTTGCCAAAAATGTCCGGCCATGATGTGCTGAGTCGCTTACGCGCACGCAACTCGCGCTTGCCGGTCCTGATCCTTACCGCTGCCGACAGTATCGAGCAGCGTGTCAAAGGCCTCGATCTGGGCGCCGATGACTATATGGCCAAACCCTTTTCACTTTCAGAGCTGGAGGCACGGGTACGTGCGCTTGCCCGACGTGGTGCGGGCGGTGGCGGGACAATCCTCAGACATGGGCGTCTGGTCTTTGATCAGACCGGTCGTGTGGCACTGGTCGATGACCAGACGCTTGACCTCTCTGCACGAGAAGTGAGTCTGCTTGAAATCCTGCTGACGCGCAGTGGCCGGATGGTCAGCAAAAACCAGATCGTTGATCATCTGTGTGAGTGGGGTGAGGAAGTCAGCTCCAATGCTATTGAGGTTTATGTTCATCGCCTGCGTAAAAAAATAGAACCTAGCGGCGTCAAAATCGCAACGGTCAGAGGGCTAGGCTATTGCCTCGAACGGGATACCGGTGCTCAGTCTGCTCAAACGTAAACAACCGCCTCCGGCTCAACAGGCCTCACAGGCAATTTCAGGGCACGGTGCAACTCAGCAAAGTGCAACAAAGCACGCTGCAACGGAGCACGCTGCAACGGAACACGCTGCAACGGAGCACGCTGCAAAGAACCAAGCGCTCAATCAGGAAGCTCTCGAAATCACGCACGGTGGCGTTAAAGGCCAGGGCGCAGCGCCACTCAGACGTTCGCTGCTCGGTGAAATTCTTGACTGGATGCTGGCCCCGCTCTTTCTGCTCTGGCCAATGAGTGTTGCCATCACCTATGTGGTGGCACAGAATCTGGCCAATATCCCCTACGACAAAAGCTTGTCCAATGCGCTCGAAGTACTGGGGCAGCAATTAGAAATAGAGAATGGTCTGATCACACTCAAAATGTCTGCACCTGCAAGACTAGCTCTGAGAACACGGGAAAATGATGGTGTTTTCTGGAAAGCAATCGGCCCGCACGGTGAGTATCTTGGAGGCGATCAGTCACTGCCCACCCCGGATCACACACCGATTCACGCTAGCAACACCGTCTATTTCCAGAACGAATCCTTACGGGACTTTGAAATTCGGCTTGCCTATACCTGGGTCGATCTTTCTCTCAGAGACACAGGTCCTGTTTTACTCGTTGCCGCCGAAAGCACCGACCGGCGCAAGCAACTGGCCAATGACATCATCAAAGGGGTGATCATGCCCCAGTTTTTTGTTTTGCCTATCGCCGTACTCCTAATCTGGTTTGGTTTGTCGCGTGGTGTCTCGCCCATCAATGCCTTGCAAAGCAGATTAAGAGCGCGCAGACCGGACGATCTGTCATCCATCGACGAGAACGCCGCGCCGACTGAAATAGCGCCTCTCATTGCAGCGATGAACGATCTGCTCAAACGCCTTTCGACCAATGTGTTGACGCAAAGAAGGTTTGTTGCCGATGCGGCGCATCAACTCAAAACGCCACTGGCCGGATTAAGGACACAGGCGGAGCTCGCCATGCGCGAAGCTACAAACGATGAAACTCAGGCCAGTCTCAAACATATCGTTGCCGGGACCATCCGCGCCACCCGCCTGGTCAATCAATTGCTCTTGATGGCCAATGCTGAAAACCCGGGTAGCGTTGGCATGGTCGATGTTGATCTAAATGCTATCGCCCGTGAACAAACGCTCGAGTGGGTCGACCAGGCGATCAGTATCGGAATCGATCTGGGTCTGGAGGCAGCAGAAGAACGCGAAATGGTGCGCGGTCAGCCATTGCTTCTGGCTGAGGTGCTGAACAATCTGATCGATAACGCCCTGCGTTACACCCCTGCTCCAGGTCAAGTGACTGTTAGTTTGAAAAGACATCTGACCTACATCTCACTCGCGGTGGAAGACACTGGCCCAGGCATTGCGCCAGAAGAACGGGAACGTGTTTTTGATCGTTTTTATCGTGTCTTGGGTACCCGTGCTGATGGCAGTGGGCTCGGTCTGGCGATTGTGCGTGAAATTGCGTTGCGTCACCACGCCAGCATCCATGTCATGGATGCTCGTAAAGAACAAAATCAGAGTGTCGGGACGCGCATCGAGATTCGCTTTCCAATTCTTGATCTTTAAGTCTTGGAGGTGGTTTTCAAGCAACGGTCTTGCTTTGTATGCAACGCTCTCATGAAAACAAGGGAAAACACCTAGCCCCGACTTTTTTAAGTCCTTTCAGCTAGAGGCAGTCGACGTAAGCTGCAAGAAACACGCAAAATTAAGCTTCGCGTAAGTATTGTGTCAGAACCCCGTCAGCATCGAACACTAAAGTGCTAGCCAGATCTGATCAGTCTTTGATCAGTTCACAAAAATAATCACTAGCCAGTTCGTTCAATCAGGAGACACATCCATGACGACAGCCACAGCGGGTAAGGTGCATCCAGCGCCACGCCCCATGAGCAAAGAAGAGCGAAAAGTTATTTTCGCCTCCTCCCTCGGAACCGTTTTTGAGTGGTATGACTTTTATTTGTATGGCTCACTCGCTGCCATTATTGCTACGCACTTCTTTTCGGCCGTTAACCCAACTGCAGCATTCATTTTTGCGCTGATGGCTTTTGCTGCTGGTTTTGCTGTTCGTCCCTTCGGTGCGATTGTCTTTGGTCGTCTGGGTGACTTGGTTGGTCGTAAACACACCTTCCTGATCACTATTCTGATCATGGGTGCCTCGACCTTCTTTGTCGGCATTTTGCCAAGCTACGACACAATCGGTATGACAGCACCTATACTGCTAATCGTCCTGCGTCTGGCCCAAGGTCTGGCTCTCGGTGGTGAGTATGGTGGTGCTGCAACCTACGTTGCTGAACACGCTCCTCACGGCAAGCGTGGCGCCTACACCAGCTGGATTCAAACCACTGCAACACTGGGCTTGTTCCTGTCGTTGCTGGTGATTCTGGGTGTGCGTACAGCAATTGGTGAAGATGACTTTAAACTCTGGGGCTGGCGTATTCCTTTCCTTGTTTCAGTTGTGCTGCTGGGTGTTTCAGTGTGGATTCGTCTGCAACTGAACGAGTCACCCGCATTCAAGCGCATGAAAGAGGAAGGTAAAACTTCCAAGGCACCCTTGAGAGAATCATTTGGTCAGTGGAGCAACCTCAAAATCGTGCTGCTGGCATTGTTTGGTTTGACCGCTGGTCAGGCTGTCGTCTGGTACACAGGTCAGTTTTATGCGTTGTTTTTCCTGACACAAACACTGAAAGTGGATAGCAATCTGGCTAACATCCTGATTGCAGCAGCGTTGCTGATCGGTACGCCTTTCTTCGTGATCTTTGGCATGCTCTCTGACAAAATCGGTCGCAAAGTCATCATTATGGCTGGTTGTCTGATTGCTGCCCTGACCTACTTCCCTGTTTTCAAGGCGATCACGCATTATGCAAACCCAGCTCTCGAAGCTGCGCAAGCTACTGCACCAGTTTCGGTCATCGCTGATCCAGGCAAGTGTTCATTCCAGTTCAACCCAGTGGGTACCGCTGCGTTCACAAGCTCTTGCGATGTCGTGAAGTCATTCCTGGCTAAAAATGCTGTGAATTACAAAAACGAAATCGCACCAGCCGGCACTGTTGCCAAAGTAAAGATTGGTTCAACAGAAATCAGCTCTTTCGAAGGCGGTGCAATGTCGTCAGCTGACTTTAAAGCTGCAAGTGCCAAGCTTGAAAAGGAAATGACCACTGCGATTCGCGCAGCAGGCTACCCAGCAAGTGCTGATACAGCCAAAATCAACAATGTCATGGTTGTTGTGCTACTGACATTTCTGGTTATCCTGGTCACGATGGTGTATGGCCCGATCGCTGCGATGCTGGTTGAGTTGTTCCCAACCAAGATTCGCTACACCTCGATGAGCTTGCCCTACCACATTGGTAACGGCTGGTTTGGTGGATTCCTGCCTACCGTCGCGTTCGCTGTGGTTGCCACAACAGGCAATATTTATGACGGCCTCTGGTACCCAATCATCATTGCCGTGATGACACTGGTGATCGGTACGCTGTTCATCAAAGACACACGTCACGTCGATATCCACGACTAAGACAACAAGTTCCCCCGCCGGCTGGGAGTGCTGCACCCCAACTGGCTTTTTTAAAGCTCCCTCGGGAGCTTTTTTTTGTGTCTCTTGCCGCTTCTTAAGCGCTGAGCTTAAGTGCTTGAACTCACAAAATTTAATTTCTTGTAATCACAAAATTTAACTGCTTGTACTCACAAAATTTAATTACTTATACTCACAAAACACTTAAAGCTGAACGGCAAGTTTGCGTTTGATGAATCGCATCAAGCTTCCCAGCAGAGGAATTTTTTCGTAGAGTTCCTCAGCCGCATCCCAGTAATCGCGATGGATCAAAATCAGGCCCTCTGTGTTCAGGACAAAATGGGTGCAGCCCACAATCTGATAGGCTTTTGTTCGCAGTTGAAAATTGAAATCCCAGGAGATAAAAGCCTGCCGATCCTGACTAACAATATTAGTAATAACAAACCTTGGGGTTTCAAGCGTAGCGAACATATGTTGATAAACGCTTGTCACCCCCGCTAAGCCTGAGAGATTGTTAAAGGGATCGCGAAAAGTGGCCTCAGCACTATAAATCGCGCTGATTTGGCTTAACGATTCAGGTGTGAGAGTCTCGAACCAGAGGGAGATTTGTTTAAACCGAGCAGGTAGATCTGTGGCTATATGGTTTTCGCTCATGACGCTCCCTTACATTTTCGTCAGACGATGCAGCAAACCAAACCTCAAACGATCAGGCAGACGCGCAATCCATCTCAACGTATTGGCAAATACGCGAGGAAAACGTATTTCAAAACGTCCCTGTTCAAAACCGGTCATGATCGCCTGGGCTGCTTGCTCTGGTGTCATGAGACCAGGCATTTCAAAATCATTGACAGCCGTCATGGGGGTTTGGACAAAGCCAGGGTTGATCAAATAAACAGCCAGCCCTTTGGGAGCTAATTCAAAATAAAGGGTCTGAGCCAGATTATTCAAAGCCGCTTTGGTTGCTCCATAAATCAAAGCCCTTGGCAAACCGGTATATGCAGAAATACTGGCGATCATCGCGATACCACCGCAGCCTTGTGCAATCAATGCGGGCACGATCACGCTGATACCACGATACATACTGACTACATTGACATCAAAACTTTTTTCAACCTGCGACAAATCGATTTCCCAGCTATACGTTGGATCGTAACGCGCAGCACCCATTACGACTAAATCGAGCCCTCCAAGATGCGCAAGCGCGGACTCCAAGGCCTGCGGCCAGGCTGCCGAATCCGTGACATCAAAGGCGACGCTGTGCGCACGTGGGTTTGCGTCGCAGAGCAGCTTTAACTGCTCGGCACGGCGCGCCGATACCACAACGCGGGCTCCGGCTGCGAGCAGTCGCTGCGCTAACGCAGCACCGATCCCGCTTGAAGCGCCTATTAACCAGATACGTTTTCCTGACCAGTCCCGGATCGGTGGGTTGAGCGATTTAATCAAGACGGACTACCCTGGGCACGTTTACGGAAAAATAAAGTAACCTCGCCCAGATCAATGCCAAATTTGGACATGGTCGAGCGGTTCATCATGGACTGCTCATCCATCTGCCACATCCAGTCATCAAAATTAACGAGATACTCGCGTCCGTCAACCGGCAATCTCAACACATAGGTCCACCTCAAGGCATTGCCCGAGATACGACCCGTTGCCACACCCACTACGTCGTCGGCGGTGCCCTGCCAAGTTCCATCGGGCTGGCGTTTAAGTGTCCAGACGCGGCGTTGTTTCTCACCGTCTGAATAGGTAAAGTGCTCGTCAAGTGTTCCCTCGCTGGGAGATTTCCAGCTTGCCTGGATTTCAACATGAAAACGCCGGGCGACTTCTCCGCTGCGTTTTTGAAATATTCCCCACGCATCGATGGTACCGTTAAAAAAACTCGACATCTCAAGCGCTGGTTTTTCCTGCGCGTAATGCTCAACGTCCACATGACCACAGGCAGCAAGCAGCGCTGCAATGGCCGAGGAAAATAGCGTTCTAAGTTTCATGAGGATGCCTTTCGGGAGAAAACTCGGGAAAAAAACTGGGCTTCGAATTTTGACAGTAATGCAAAAGTCGCAAGCGCTTTGAAAATCATAGGCAAAAATACATAGAGCACAATCAGGGCACCAGAGCTGGCTGGCTGGCCTGGTTGATAGTTAAAAAATTTCAAACTTGGAAGCGCCATGCCAGCTGCGACAGCGAGCGCAAACTTTCCAATCAAGACCCAGATACCGAAATACAAACCTGTACTTTGACGATGACCTTTAGGAATCGCATCGGCTAGCATCGCTGGTGGTAATGCCACATCGGCGCCAAGAGCGGCGCCCGCGACAAGGCAAACAGCGGCATAAAACAAACCCTCACCGGCACCAACCCAGCCAGAGCAAAACAACGCTAAAACCGCAAGACAAGTGCCGGCAAGCCACGCCCGCGCTTTGCCCATTCTGTCAGAAAGAGCAACCCAGAGCGGTAAAGTCAACATCCCTGAAAAGAAATACAGACCTAAAAACCAACCTGCCTGCTCTGGCATCTGCACCACATCATCGATATAAAACAACACCAGCGTTGCGGGGATGGCCACGGCAATCGCATTAAACAGATAAAACCACATGACGCGACGCACACTTTTAGGAGCCAGGGCATGACGCCAACCTTCCAGTCCCTTGCCAAGCGCGATGTGTGGTTTGGGTGAAAGCCATAAGGTCGCAATCAGACCGACAACCAGTAAACCCACAAATACCCAGGAAAAAATCTGATAACCAGCACGTGCGCCCAGGTCGCTCACCCAAAAACTTGGCAGAACAGAAGCGATCACAACACCGACCAATCCAAAAGCTTCGCGCCAGGCGGAGACGCGTGAGCGCGCATCGACATCATCGGTGAGCCTTGCACCCCAGGTCAGATAGCAGATATTGATCAGACTATGGGCGGCGTAGACAATAATCAAGGACATCGCAAGCCACAACAGCAAATCTGATTCACTCCAGCGTGGAGGAGCAAATAACATGACGAAGCCCAAGCCAAGGACTCCAGTCGAAAGCACCATCAAAACTGACCAGCCATGACTTTTTCTCTGGAGCATATCCACCAGACGACCGATCAGCGGGTCTTGCGCAGTATCCAGTAAACGTGTGAGAAACAGCACAACGCCAAGGGCAGCAAGATCGACACCTAAAGCATCACCGTAAAATTTTGGTGAAATCATATAAATAGGCAACATCGCCATCGCCATCGGCATGCTCAGCGCAGCGTAACCTGCCAGATTCAATCTTTTCATTTTTTTTGGCCTATCAGGGCGCTTCGCAAATCGGGCTCACTAGTTCGTACATCTAGCCAGATTGAGAAAAAAAGTGCAGCCAAGGGCTCGTCAAGTTTTCCAGTCTTATTGTTCTGATAGAAAAAATCGGCTCCCTGACCCGGCATAAATACGCCAGTGAGCGTATCGCCTTGCTTGACATCGGTAAGGACATCCGCAAGCCGCTCTTGCCATTGAGGGTGCTGCTCAACAGGATGACCAAGTTTTTTGATTTCTGCCAGGCTCGCCTCTACAAGTCTTTCACGCCCGATATCGCGTGCATAGGTCAAGGACAAAACAAATGGGGAGTCCTGCCGGTATTGGCCTTCAGGGGCCCAAAGTTGGGCGCTGTATATCAAAAAACCAAAGCGCGTGAATTCGACTGCAGGTGCAACAGCGAGGGCACCTGGCATCAAGGGATGCGACTCAACCGCCCAGGTGACGCGAGTGGTCATGAGCGCCACAAGCATGCCAATCGTCAGGATTTTGCGCATAGAGTCCATTGTTTGACGTCGGTACGCCTCTCTCGAAATCCTGCTTCGCAATATGCGAGATACATCCTCCATATGCGGATAAAAGGCTCATCAAAGCCTTGCTCCCTGATGGCGGAAATATGCTGTTCAAACTGCTGCGCCCAGCGCTTCATTGTTTCTGCGTAATCCAAACCAATTGATTTCACATCTTGCGAATAGAGTCCGACTCGCTCACATTCATGCGCAAAGCGTTTCGGGCTCGGTAACATTCCGCCGGGGAAAATATACTGCTGAATAAAATCAGTACCGTCTCGATAGACCTCAAAATGCGAATCGGCGATATCGATTGTCTGCACCACAACACGACCACCCGGCTTGAGGCAACGCGCCAGGGTCTGGAAATAACTATGCCAGTGCAGTAAACCGACCGCTTCAAACATTTCAATAGAAACGATATGGTCGTAGGTCCCTGTCACATCGCGGTAATCCTGCAACAGCAAACTGACCCGCTCGGCCAAACCTGCGTTTTGAATTCGTGTGTTGGCCCACGCTAACTGAGCGTCAGACAAAGTAATACCGACAACATTGAGGCCGCGCAATGCGGCACACTCTGCAAAACCACCCCAACCGCAACCGATTTCAAGAATTGTCTGGCCTGGCGTAGCATCAAGCTGATCGAGGATGCGGTTGTACTTGGCAAGCTGCGCCTGCTCAAGCGAGCGCTTGAGATCCTGATCGAAAATACCAGACGAGTAACTCATAGAGGGATCAAGCCACAAGCGGTAGAAATCATTGCCCAAGTCGTAATGACTCAAAATATTTCTACGGCTGCCGCGTCGACTGTTATCGCGTAGCACCCAATGTTTGAGGCGTTTAAGGAGCAAGGCCCACCAGTGACCGTTGACGGCATCACTTAATTTTTCATTACGCATTGCTAGTGTAAAAAGCGACAGCAAATCGTGACAATCGACCCAGCCGCGCCGTAGCGCTTCGGCAAAACCGATATCTCCTTGACGCATAATCAAGCCACCGGCGCGCCAGTCCTGGATTTTCAGTTCTGCATGCGGCGCCTCACCCAAACGGCCGAGCGTTGCCGATGAGCCTTGTGGATCAATGAGGGTTAAGGAACCTGTTGAAATTTTACTCAACAAATTCACAAACAATCTCGCAGACCAAGGCATACCCTGCAGTGAAGCCAGTCCAGGCTGACCGTTCAGATTCATTGCTCAACCCTTTTATCGGTAGTGAGTTCTTGTTCAGGCAAAGCAGGCACAGAACGATAACGCGCTCCTTTACGCCATAATTTAAATGCCTGAAGATGTATGCGAAGCATTACCCCGATTGTCATCATGGGCATCAAGACGACGGAAGAAAATAGTCGAGCTGTTGTCAAAGGCTCGGAGTTCGTCACAATTGCTGTTTTCAAAAGCGGGGCCACCTGCTCAGGGGTGTCGAGATAATCGATCGATAAACGCTGGTAAGTCTGCCTGCGACTATATTTAAAAAGATACCGACCCGCAACGTCACAGAAAGGTGAGACATGAAACACCTTCAGACATTCGAGCTCTGTGTCCTCACTAATTGGATCGAGTGTTTGCGCATTGAGTAAGTACTGGTGTTTTTGTCCAAAGGTATTGTTCACCTCTGCAAGTAACACACGCAGCGCACCATGTTTATCATGCACAAACCAGAAACTCACAGGATTAAAAACATAACCCAATACCCGCGGAAAACACTGAAGCGTCACCGCACCGACGTCAAAATGCAGGTCTGACTCGGAGAGTTTGGTCTTAATCCACTCATATAAATCAGAGCCATCGCGGTTACCATGATCGATCGACCAGAAACTCACAGGACGAGCGCGTTCGACACCGAACAGCCACGAATTAAAAGTCTGCAGGGTCTCGGGCTGATCGATACGCAGTCGTAAACAAAACACTCGGTAAGCAAAGGCGTGTACAAAAGGACGCAGTCGCTTGTGCATCACTCGACCCTGACACAGCTCGATGGCGCGCTCAGTCATAGACCGGGTTCCAAGGAGGTATCACAGCAAAGTCACGCAGCACACGAAGAGCAGCTTTCAATCCATCTTCATGAAAACCATACCCTGCCCAGGCACCACAAAACCAAGCATTTTGATTGCCCTGAATTTCGCTGAGCCTTCTTTGCGCAAGCGCGGCCTGCGTATCAAGAATCGGATGCTCGTAGTCAAACTCTTGAAGGACTAGAGCCGAATCAGGCATACGATGCGGATTGAGCGTTACGATGACTGGCGTTTTAAAAGGCAGGGGTTGCAATTGATTCAGCAAATAGCTTACGGCGACGGGACGCTCTGCACCAGAGCCTGAGGCAGTCATGTAATTCCAGGCAGACCATACCTTTTTCCGTCTGGGCAATAAACTGCTGTCAGTATGCAAAACGGCACGGTTTGGCTGGTAGCGAAAGCCACTCAGAATTTCACGCTCGTTTGACGTGACATCCAGAAGCTGCAGCGCAGTCGGTGCGTGACACGCAAAAATCACCGCATCAAAGCGTTCGATACCTCTTACGGACTCGACCATTACGCAGCCAGACTGTCTTGTCACTTTGAGCACCGGACAATTCAGACGTGCATCCGGGATTTTTTTGAGCATGGCTTTGACATACTCGCGAGAGCCGCCCAGGACTGTTTTCCATTTCGGGCGATTTTCGATCTGCAACAATCTGTGGTTTAAACAAAAGGCGAGAAAGTTTTCAGCAGGAAAGTCCAGTATGTCTTTAACCGTTGAGGACCAGATCGCTGCGGCCATCGGCAGCAAATACCAGTCCTGCATGGCTTTGCCGAATTGTTCTGTTTCCAGCAACTGAGCCAAAGTGCAAGAGGTGTTGCGCACTTGAACCAGATAGCGCTCTGCGTTGCGATTAAAACGCAAAATATCGCGCAACATAGTCAAAAATTTGGGGCGAAGCAAATTAGCGCGCTGCGCAAATACCGTATCAAGATTCGTTCCAGCCCACTCAATATCAGGTTTCTCGATAGAAACGCCAAACGACATATCCGTCGCATGTACGGCAATTCCGAGATGGGCAAAGAGTTGAATCAAATTCGGATAAGTAAGATCGTTATGAACCAAAAAACCCGTATCAACAGGACTCGTGATCCCCTCAAGCGAGACATCAACGGTATTGGAATGCCCGCCAAAATAAGAGGCAGCTTCGAATAAGCTCACGTTATAGCGATCTGCCAGTAACCAGGCGCTGGACAAACCTGCGATACCCGCACCAATCACCGCAATGCGGCTAGCGGGCTTGAGCCTCAGTCGATCAAGGTCTGTGCCCTGCAAAGGAAGGATAGCCTGAGTCTGCATTCATGCGCCTTGTTCTACTGCACTGCTATCGCCTGCCAACAGCGCTAGACGCAAAGCCGGACTGCGTGTCTCTGGATCCAGCCATATCGCTGCAAAAGCCTCCGCGAAGTGCGGATCGCTTACTTCCCCAAGTAGCGCAGATTCAGAATAAAACTTTACAGTTTGACCCGGAATAAAGCAGCCAATCAAACGGTTATTCAAGCCAACATCTGGCACGATACGCATTAAGGACTCTTTCCAGTTCTGCAGAATCTCTGGCGAAGGGTTTCTCAATCGTTTCAACTCTTCCATGGATGCCGACACAATCATCTCAGCGGGCAAGGTTCTTAAATAACAAAGGTCAAGAATAAAGGGCTTGTTCTGGTCAAATCCGGACTCAGAGACCAGCAAACGTGCCCGGTAAAGCTTGAATACCGTCCAGGTAAAAATGCCCTCCCCCAGCAATCTCCATGCGATTGGGTAATCGGAGAGAAGCATTTCAGGCAGAAGTTCGTTTTGTGAAGTATTCAAGGAGAGATCGTCAAAAAATAGGGTTGATCTTGATTTGTCGCACGCGTATTAAATAATTGATTTGTCGCACGCGCATTAAATGCTAATTCTTTATTTTTACACGAATCGGTTCAAATTGCGACTAATTAGTAATAATATATACTAATCAGTCACAATCTTTTTGTATGGATCGCCTCAATGCTCAGCGCTGAAACCAAAAAACTGACATTCAAGCAGCAACAACTCGTGTTCAGGGAGAATGCCATCCTTGATGCTGTCAATGGTCTATTAGCTAAAAAAGGCTTTGATCTCATGACGATGGACGAGGTTGCAGCCGAGGTTGGCATCGCTAAAGCGAGTCTGTATAAACACTTTGAGTCCAAAGAGATTTTGTCTGCCGCCTCCATGACCCGTCTGATGGAGCAAACGATTGCAGTCGCACTGAGTTTGCCAGAGGCGCTGCCACCAATGGATAAACTCAAAGCTATTGTGAGCTGGGCGATCAGGACACATCTGGGAGGCACGATGCCACGCCTGCCCTCGACGCGCTCAAGCATCCAGCAAGCCTTGCTAGCCTACCCCCCATATATTGAAAAACTCAGCGCACTGACCGAACGCCTCGGCACGTGGATCGAACAGGCACAAGCAGACGGAACACTTTCCAGGACCTTACCAGGCGAAGTGATCCTCTACACCATTTTTGCGAGATCTTGCGATCCGGTGGCAGATTTCCTCAAGATGGGCGGCGCTTTTACGGATGATGAAATCATTGATTTGCTAATCCGTACCTGCTTTGAAGGCATGACAGGATGATCTGGCGCGCCCGCCCCATTAAAAGAGTTGCATCAGCTAGAATCGACTTCTTTTTGTGGGCGTTTTATGTGGTTTAAGAATCTGAAAATTTATCGTCTGGCCTCCTCCTGGAATCTAACGCCAGATCAGCTCGACGCCCTTCTCGCAAAAGAAGCTTTTGTATCAGTCGGTGCAGCAGCACCACTCTCGGTTGGCTGGGTAGCTCCTCGCGAGCAAGACGCTCGTTTTGCCTACAGTGTTGACAGGCAGATTCTTTGTGCTCACCGCACAGAAAAGAAACTGCTGCCCGCTTCCGTCATCAATCAGTTCGTCAAAGTCCGTGCAGTGGAGCTTGAAGAGCAACAAGGTTTTAAACCCGGCCGCAAGCAATTACGCGACCTCAAAGAAGAAGTCACCAGCGCTTTACTGCCCCGAGCCTTCAGTTTGCAGCGTGACACGCGGGTCTGGATCGATCCTGTTCACCACTGGCTAGTGATTGATACGGCATCGACCTCTAAAGCTGAGGAAATACTTTCGGCACTGGGTAAAGCCATCTATCCCTTCCCTGTTGAACCCGTGCAAGTCACAATTAGTCCGGGTGCCGCGATGACTGACTGGCTTATCAGCGGTCAGGCCGCAGCGAATTTCAGCATCGATCAGGACGCGGAATTACGTGCGGGCGGGGACAAGGCTGCAGTCGTGCGCTACGTCAAACACGCGCTGGATAGCGATGAAATCCAAAAACACGTCAAAGGTGGCAAACAATGCTCAAGACTCGCCCTCACGTTCAATAATCGAGTCTCTTTTGTTTTGAACGAAGCGCTCGACATCAAACGCGTCGCCGCACTTGATATCCTGGATGAAAACGATACCCAGATGCCAGCCAATGAAAGTGAAAAGTTCGATGGAGATTTCTCCCTGATGTGTGCTGAGCTCAACTTATTGCTGACGAGTCTGCTTGAGGCGCTCGAAGAAAAAATCGTCACAGCCAAGGCAGCCTAAGCGTATGGACCTCATGATTCATAGCCAGATGCTTGAGACCGTTGAGGGTGGTGTGCTGTTGGACGTGACCGCCGAAGACCTGCACGTCAAAGCGTATGTCGTCATCGCTGCGACTGATTTTACGGTGGTTGAACGCCTCATCCCCCTTGCTGTTTTTGAAAGTGGTGTTCAAGTGCACGTCGCAGCCGTCAACCAGTCAGAGGACATCATCGAGCAAGTCGTCCAGATTCTCGAAAATATGCAACCTGACGATGTTGTTGCTTATTTGTGCGACAGCGCAGTGAGTTATGGGGAAACACTCGCCGTCCTCGGTATCAAGCACTAAGCCTGTTGATTCAAGGCCCACCAGGCCTCGGATGCAATGCGAACCGTTTCAGTTTGTACCTGTTGTGCAAACTGAAACGACGCACCCGAAATCGTCTCATCAGGAAACTCTGTTACCAACTTGATTCCTGTAGGTTGAGCATCGTTTTGCACCATCAGGCAAGCGATACCATGATGAATTTCGAATGGTACGCCACCCGCATGGGTGGCGTAGACCTCTAGTTGTTCAGCATTAAATTCAGAGAGCCCCGGAATCCCGGCAATTTGAGTCGTAATGGTCTCCAGCCACGCATAGGCCTGAGGTCTGTAAGCCGACTGATAGCGGACAATCAAAAAGAAACCCTTGGGGATGCTCCAGAGATCAAAACCCCGGGGAATATAACCTGTGAATGGACGCGTCCATTCGTGCGCGGGATAGCCGTGCAGGCTCATATGCAATTGTGCGCCGGTCGCAGTCACGGCATGCCTTCTTGCCTCAGTCTCATACCATGGCGCATGCTCACGGTACTCAAGATCATCACCTAAGCCGGTATAGCGCGCGGCATGATGCAAATGCTGAGTGTGCAGCGTGCAATACTCCCGATACAGCTGATAGCCGTCAGGATTTTCAAGAGGCACCAGTGCGAAATGCGCCTGCGGGATCGAGGCAAGCCAGTGCCCTGCTCGCAACGCACCTACAACACCAGAGGGTTCATTAGCGTGTTGCCCCCCCGTCAGCACCAGCGCAGCATGACTACCTTTGCGCACAAGGCCTTTTAATACTCTTGCCTGACGAGAGCAAGACTCGAAAATATTTCCATCGATCTTTTCCAGCAAGGCGTCGACGTCCTCTGCGCGAAGTGGCCGGTCAAGCGTCTCTAAAGCAGCGAAACTGCTGGCCCCAGCGAATACGTTGGCAGTATTTAATTGTTGGTCTTGGACATGATTCAAACCCGGTAGCTCCTCGCCCTGGTTAAACAATGAAATCTTTATCCGCACGCAATCACTACCCATTCGAATATCAGGAACAATCTGCCCTGGCTGCAATCCTCTGTCACCTGCGGGGCGACCCGAGTGGTGTTGAAAGAACTCAAGGATTGAAAAATACAAATCTTCATGCAACGCCTCGAGCGTACTGCTCATCATGACACCCGAGGAGTCCAAGCACTCAGCACCCGGGAGGTCGATACGGATGACCAGTCGCTCAAAATAAGGTTCTGTGTGTCCCCAGGGGTAGTTCGCAACCCAATGCAGAACCTCCCGATATGCCAGTTGAATTTCAGTCTGGAAAAACTCTCTTTGCACTAACGCCCCGGTCTGACTGTTCGTAACACTCAGCAAACCCGTGGGACAAAGGCTTGTTTGCTGAAGTTGGTCTACAAAAAGCTGATTCGGAGCTTCAACAAAATGCTCTGAGGTCTGACCAGAGTGATTGGTCAGTCGTACCACGTAGTGAAGTGGATCTAGCGAATCCTGTTGCTCTTGAGCAATCCAGCGCAACGCCTTGCCATGCAACAGGCGCGCTAGTGGATAGGCTTCCAGTAAAAATCTGTTTTTCGCGGCAGCAGCGTGAACTGGATAGCGGATTTCAATGTACTTAAGATCGTTTGAGTGCGGCTCATCGAGAAAAAAATGCAGCAAAGGTTTGTAGGCAGAATGCACTTCGGCCTCGATACCGCGTTCATTGAGTGCAGTTTTCAAGGACTGGCGTGTCGCCAGATCATTAAACAGCCATATCTTTAGCTTGCAACCCGTCCAGGTTGCAAGTCTTGGATCGGCCAGTAATCTCGCAGAACTTAATTCAAGCGTTTTTTCAAACTGAGTTGTCATTCAGATACCTTTCGTAACAAGGCTGACTCGGGCTTAATTCGTCGGATCAAGTTTGTCACGTAACCAGTCACCCAGTAAATTAAGACCCAGCACGCAAAGCATGATCGCAACCCCCGGAAAAACACTGACCCACCAGGCTGTTTGCAGATAAGTCCTGCCATCGGCCAGCATCCCGCCCCAACTTGGCGTCATCGGATCGACACCGATGCCAAGAAAGGTCAAGCTACTCTCGAGCAAAATATTGGTCGCGACATTGAGCGTCGTCAGTACGATGATAGGACCAAGCAGATTTGGAAATAAATGCCGGCGAATAATCAAACTATCCGGAGCTCCCAAGGCATGAGCTGCCTGGATAAACTCGCGGTCACGCAACGACAGCACCTGACCTCTCACCAGTCTTGCGTACTGCACCCACTGGGAGAGCACCATAAAGAAAATAATATTTCCAAGCCCGCCGCCGAGAATTGAAATGAAGGTGATCGCGATCAGGATAAAAGGCAGAGCAAGCTGCACGTCCACGCAGCGCATCAGAAACATTTCCCAGAAACCTCTGTAATAGCCGGCAATCAAACCTATCATTGTTCCAATACTGGCTGCCCCAATGACTGAGAGGATGCCAACCAGCAGTGAGACGCGTCCGCCAACAATGACCCGCGAGAGCACATCACGCCCGAGTGGATCTGTACCTAAAAGGTGAGACCAGGTGGTGAACGGTCGTGTCAGTCGAGCCGCGAGATCCATTGATTCACCACCGTCAGGGAACAACCAGGGTGAGCATAAAACCAGCAACATGATCGAGCCTGACAGAAAACTGCCGAGCCATAATTCAAGGGGTGGATGTTTTTTCTGCATTGTCAGCCAACGGCTTAGCCATTCACGCGAATACGTGGATCAACCAAACCATAGATTACATCCACTAAAAAATTTACCGTCACGATGAGTAACGCCAGAACAGTCACTGCGCCCTGCAGCACGGGATAGTCGCGCCCTGAGATCGCATCAAAGGCCAGCGTGCCAAGACCGGGCCAGTTAAAGACTTTTTCAACCACCACAATACCGCCGATCAGACTGCCGAATTGCAACCCAATAAACGTAATGAGTGGGATGGCGCAATTACGCAAAGCGTGTCGATACAACACAACGTTTTCTGACAGACCTTTGCTGCGCGCAACCATGACATACTGGGTCGACAAAATATCAAGCATGGAAGTGCGTACCAGACGAATATTGGTCGCGGACAAAATAATACCCATCGTAAGCGCGGGCAACACCAGACTCAGAGCGCCATCCATACCCGAGGGTGGAAACAAAGGCATGGCGATGGAAAACAACAGAACCAGCATGATGGCCAGCCAGAAATTCGGGAAGGATAAACCGACGAGCGAAACGATTCGGATTAACTGATCCGACCAGCCACCTCGATTGACCGCAGCACGGATTCCAAGAGGAATAGAGACGAGCAAAGAAATCAGTAAAGAGCAAAAGGTCAGGAGCAAGGTCGCAGGCAGCGCATCGGCAATCAGTCGGCCAACCGGAGTGCCACCTAAAAAGCTTCGGCCAAAATCGCCAGTCAGCACTCCCTGTATAAAAGCAGAATATTGTTGCAGAAAAGGTCGGTTCAGTCCGAGATGCTGCCGGATGTTTTCCAGATCTTTTTCCGTCACACTACCCGCCCCTTGAGCCAGCATCAGGGAGGGATCACCCGTCAGCCTGACAGCCCAGGACACGAGTAGTGTGACGACGACGATTACAAAAAGTGCTTGTAAAAGTCTTTTGATTAAAAAGTTAGCCAAGCAAGCTTACTCAATAGTTTCCTGTGTAAAACGGAAACGTCCGTCGGCGGGCAAGGTCAGGTTTTTAACCCGCTTGTTAATGCCATAAATTGTATTCAAACTATAGAGCGGCATTTCAAGAGCTTGGTCCGCGACGTATTTTGCAATCTCTCGCAGGATACGTTCCCGCTCAGCAGCATCGTAGGTATTGCGTTGCGCATCGAGCAGTTGATCAAGCTTGGCATCCTTGTCATAGGGGTTCCATTTTTGACCACTGTGATACATGGCGTAGGCGGTGTTATCAAAATCAAAGGTCCAGCCACCCCACTGGTTTTGCCACATTTCGCCGGTCTTGCCATTTGGAATAATGTCATTGAGCAATACAGCCGTCTCATAGCCTTTGAGATTTGGTTTGAGGCCAACCGCCTGCAAGTAGCCTGCGACAGCCTGGACGACTTCTCTGAAATTGGAATCCGTACCTCGGAAATCAATCTGAATCGGCGTACCGGGTTTGACGCCAGCCTTTTGTAACAAGGCCTTCGCACCAGCTGGATCAAAGGCAACGGTTTTCAACGAAGGGTCAAAGCCAAACGATAATTTGCCCTGAAAACTGGCAACGGGCTCAGCATGACCCTGCATGATTTGTTTGATGATTGTGTCGCGATCGACCGCCATCGTGAGCGCGCGACGCACATTGACATCTTGCATGATGCCATCGCGCGTGTTGTAGCGCAGTGCCAGAGTAGTCGGTCCATTGATACTGGCGGTACGCAGTTTCGGGTCTTTGTTAACGACCTCCACCATACTCAAAGGAATCGTGGTCGCAATATCAAGACGACCCGCCTGTAATTCAGCAACCTGCGTGGCGGCTTCAGCGATAAATTTGTAAACCAGTCCGTCAAGCTTGGGCGCACCATCCCAGTAATTATCGTTACGAGCGAGTGTCAGGCTGACTTTGGGTTTGTAGTCGACAAATTTGAATGGTCCTGTGCCAACTGGATTCGCGTTGAAAAATTCGTCACCTTTTTCGGTGAGGTATTTAGGAGGCACAATCATGCCGCCATACCCTGCTAGCTTGGTGAGCAGGACAGGATCAGGACGAGACAAAAGGAAATCGACCGTCAACGGGTCAACTACTTTGACTTCTTTAATCGCGTTGTAGTTGGATTGCTGAGGGCCTTTTCCGCCCTCTGGTCCAAGCAGACGGTCAAAAGTAAATTTCACCGCATCGGCGTTAAATGGCTCGCCATTATGAAACTTGACGTTATCGCGCAGCTTGAAACGAATCCGTCCGTTATTGTCGAGGATTTCCCAGGACGTCGCCAAACCGGGAACGAGTTTCATGTCGGCGGTGCGCATCGTCAACCCATCAAAAATCTGACTGCCCACTCCACCCCAGGTCACAAGAAAAGTATCGATCGGATCCCAGCTACCCGGATCTCCTGCTGGCGCTGCAATACTCAAGGTACCCGCGGCATGCGTCAGTGCTGGCGTCGCAAGCGTTGCTAAGGCAAAGACTGAAACTGCGGCTAAATGTTTAAGGCGGAACATGGAATACCTCCAGAGTAAACAAAGAATAATCAATTATTTTTTTGCTTGAAGTGCTGTGTAATCAACAAAGCAACCACACCAATGCCCATGACAAGCAGTGATATATGTACAGCGTTTTTACTCGCGGCATAAGTAATGCTCGAATAGGTCAGGTAGGCGCAGGTGAGACAAAATAAAATGGGCGTAAGGGGATAGAGTGGCACTTTAAAGGGTCGCTGCGTGACAGGATCTTTCACGCGCAAGACAAAAAGTGACACGCCGACCAGCAAAAGAAAGAACCAGAAAACAGGTGCTGTGAATTCGACCATCACCTCAAAGCCATCGGTCTGCCAGATACCAAAAATCACAAGCGCCAGACTCAAGGCCGACTGCACACAGTAGGCCGCGATCGGCGAGCCACGAGTGGCATGCCAGTCGCCCATAAATCTCAAGGCTCGCCAGTCACGACCCAAAGCGTAATTGGTGCGCGCGCCAACAATCATGGTGGCATTGATACTCGTCAACGCTGAAATGGCGACGAACACGCCAAGCACGCGCTCGCCCACAGGTCCAAAGGCTTTGCCCATCAGATCGGCAGCGACGGCCTGGCTACCCGCGAGCCCGGCGAGTCCCATTCCTGACACAACCGCAATATTGACCAGCACATAGACTAGTGTGAGGATCAAGATACTGATGACGATAACGGGGACGATGGCACGGCGACCACCTTTGACTTCGGCAGAAATATAAGCTGCCTCGTTCCAGCCACCATAAGTCAACAGCACAAACACCATCGCAAGGCCGAACATACCAAGACTTGGTGTCGAAGAGAACAACGCAGGTGACGCAGGCGCATCCGCAGAAGCGATAAAACCCGCAAACGCAACGCACACCAGGCCCGTAACCTCAATGATGGTCAACAGTGTTTGCACCCAGGAGGCTGCATTAATGCCGATCAGATTGACAACCGTCATCATGACAACAATCCCTACTGCCCAGATCGCGGTGGAATGGGTGCCAAGTGTAAAGGCTTTGGTCATGTAGTCGCCAAACACAAAGGCAAGCAAAGCGATAGAGCCGGTGTTGATCACCGTTGCTTTGGCCCAGGCATAAAGAAAAGAAAGCTGTTTGCCAAAGGCGCGCGCGATGAAATGATAATCCCCGCCAGCGTGGGGATAGGTCGTGGCAAGCTCGGCGTAGCAAAGCGCACCGGCCAGGGAGATCACTCCACCCAAGACCCAGGCAACAAGCATCCAGCCTACATCACCAGTGACTCCTGCGACCATGGAGGGGGTTTTAAAAATTCCCGCACCGATGACTATCCCAACAATAATCGCGATCGCACCAAAAACGCTGAGTGTGCGCTCAGGGCCCTGGCTTGACTCGGTATTGAAAGGCTCGCTCATTCTTTGACTGCTGCCTGACCAAATTCTTGCCCAGCCCAGCCTTCTATATGGCGAATAATATTAGCGTAGTCACGGGGACCATCACCCTGGCTGATTGCGAAAGCGAGAAACTGTCTGGCCGCAGGACTCACCGTCATGGGGACACCGAGTTTTTCAGCTTCCTCCATGCAGAGTTTGATATCTTTATGAAGCAGATCTGTTGTGAAGCGTGTCGGAAACTCACGATTCAAAATACACTGCGGGATTTTTTCCTGCGTTGCAAAAGAACGACCACTGGAGACGTTAATCACATCGAGCATGGTCTTGGGATCAAGGCCAGCTTTAGCGCCGTAAACAAGCGTCTCGCAACTGGCGACGATACTCACCGCGCACAAGGTATTGTTGACGATTTTCATGGTCTGACCCAGACTGGGTTCAGAGCCGAGATAGAAAATATTTTTACCAAGTATCGAAAGCAGCGGATGCACTTGCTGATAGGCAGCTTCAGGACCAGAAGCCATCAACGTGAGCGTTCCCTTTTCGGCGCCAAGGGTGCCTCCGCTGACAGGTGTTCCAATCCAGGCGATGTTGTGGGCGGCGACAGCTGCTGCAACCGCCTCGGTGACAGAAGGTCCAGTTGTAGAGAGATCAACGATCACGCGCACAGCCTTGCCGTGCATCACGCCGTCAGCTCCCGTGGAGACCGACTCAACAATGGTTGGCATCGACAGACACAACAGCACAATCTCAGCTTCATCAGCGAGGGCACGCGGATTACCTGCTACCTGTGCACCCTGCTGCTGCAATCTGGCCAAGGCGGCCGGATTGGTATCAAACACAATCAGCTCCTGCCCCGCGGCAAGCAGACGGGAACCAAAGTGATACCCCATATTACCTAAACCAATCAGTCCGATTTTCATACACTTATTCCTTGCTTATTCTTCTGGGGTAAAGCCGCTGTCTTGCGCGGCACGACGAAAGCGTTCGATTTCTGCGAGCTGAAATTTACGCATCGCATCCGGACCGTAAGGCATGACTTCAGCACCTGTTTTTTCGATGAAGGCCTTGGAGTCTGGTTGTGCGAGTGCTTTTTGCATAGCCTCGGCGAGAATTTTCACAATCGCATCAGGCGTTTTGGCTGATACCCAGAAGGAAGTCCAACTGTAATGGATTGCCTCGGGATAACCACTTTCCTTGAGCGTCGGCACCTCTGGTAATTCAGGATGACGGGTATCGCCTGTCACCAGCAAGGCACGGGCTTTGCCAGAAGTCGCAGTCGACACCGAGCCCGTTGCATCGACAACGGCTAAGTCGATCTGCTTACCCATTACATCGGACAGTGTCTGCGAGAGACCTTTATAGATGATGGTCTGAAAGGGAGCTTTTGCCTGTGAAGTAAATTGCGCTGCGGCCAACTGATAGCCTGGTGAGTAGGTGCCAGAGTTCAAGGGGGGCTGTTGTCGTGCGCGAGTCTCCAAATCCTTGATGGTTTTTAAAGGTGAGTCATTGGACACCATGAACACCGCCATCGATCTCGTCATCCCGGCAACAGGTCGCAAATCAGCCACGGGATCGTAGGGCAGATTTTTCACTGTCACGACATTGACGGCCATCGGTGAGTTGCTGCCCAGCAAAATCGTATAACCGTCAGCCGGCTCTGCTTTGAGCGACTGAACCGATAATGCTCCCCCCGCACCGGGCTTGTTCTCAACGATTACAGGTTGCCCAAGAATCTCGGAGAGCTTTTTACCAAAGAATCTGGCATAGATATCCGAGCCGCTACCAGCGGTAAAGGGCACGAGGATTTTGAGGGGTTTGTTGGGAAAGCTTGAGTTTTGGGACTGAGCTAAGACAGGTCCTGTCGCTGTCACCAACACGGTCGCAAACACCGCTGGCAACAAGCTTGACAGCGTTGCGGTCAGCGCCGCGCCAAGCACCCGTCGACGTTTCTCACCGCTTGTGCTGGTTTGCTGGTCGTTATGCTTTGTAATGTTCATGTCCCCTCCTTTATGTTCGTTCTAGTCAATGAGGACAGACTCAGGCCGCCGCCGAGGGATCAGCCAGCACAATCGATTCATAAGCATGCAAGGCCGTTGCTCCGCCGGTATGCAAGAACAAAACATTATCGGTCGGTTTGAAAAAGCCTTTACGACTCAAGCCGATCAGTCCCGCCATGATTTTTCCTGTGTAGACCGGATCAAGCAAGATGGCCTCGGTACGTGCGAGCATTTGTACCGCCTCGACCATGGCTGGATTCGGCAGGGAGTATTTGGGGCGCCACCAGTCGCCATAGCTTACGACCGCCTCAGCTGGGACCTTGATATCGACTTTTAATAAATCCATGATGGCTTGCGCTTCTTTGAGCACCAGTGGATTCTGGTCTGCAGGATCTCGACTCACACCAATACCTACAAGAGGAATATGAATGTTATTACCCAGAAACCCAGCCACCAGGCCGCCATGGGTACCCGAACTGCCGGAACCCACAACAACATAGTCCATCGGCTGCCCCATCTGCAGCAATTGGTTTTGTAATTCCTGCGCGCAGGCTACGTAACCAAGTCCGCCAATTGCATTGGAGCCACCACCCGGGATGATGTAAGGTTTGCGACCTTGCGCGCGCAAATCAGCGGCTACTTTTTCCATCGCTTCAGCCATATTGCTGCCACCAGGCACAACGGTAATTGCCTCGACACCAAGCATACGGAACATAAAGTTATTTCCCGAGGCATTCGGATCGTAGCTTCCGGGAACACGCTCTTCGATCACGAAGCGGCACTTCAGGCCTTCTTTGATCGCAGCAGCCAGTGTGATGCGGCAATGATTGGATTGAGGCGCACCGCAGGTAATTAAGGTATCAGCTCCTTTTGCCAGCGCATCACCCATCAGAAATTCAAGTTTGCGGGTTTTGTTGCCGCCAGGCGCCAGACCGAGCATGTCATCGCGTTTGATCCAGACGCGCGGACCGCCAAGCGCCTTGGTGAAGTTTGGTAAAAACTCGATTGGCGATGGCATAGCGGAATAACGACGACGCGGGAAACGGCTTAAATCCATGACAATTACCTCGATTATTAAAAGGGAGTAACGCAATACTGACTTGAAATATCTAAAACTGGAACGCATATACTGTTTATAGCTTGGGCACATATTGCCTGACAGGAGCACTCGATGCAATTGCAATGCCCCCACTGCCACAAAACCAATCGTATACCGGATGAGCGCCTGGCTGATGAACCCGTCTGCGGTGCCTGCGGCCAAGCAATTTTTGCGGGTGTGCATGCACTTGAGGCAACTGGACTCAAGGCGCTGTTATCCCAGAGCACAATTCCTGTCTTGATTGATTTTTGGGCTCCCTGGTGTGGACCTTGCCGCAGCTTTGCTCCGACTTTTGCTGCGGCTGCACAAAAATTTGGTGGCAAACTGCTATTTGTAAAAATTGATACTGAAGCTAATCAAGCACTTGGGTCGCAATACAACATTCGTTCGATTCCAACGCTAGCTGTATTCAAGGGTAAACAGGAGCTTGGTCGCGTCTCGGGTGCTCTGCCGCCCAAGCAGCTTGAAGAGCTGATTCAGCAAGTTCTGAATCAATGACACTGAATCAATCACACTGAATCAATGACACTGAAAAACAATCAACAACTATAAAAAATTGAAGTGCTAGGGATTGCCCGAACCCAATGCGAACACGGCGCGTCACGCACCGAAAGAGTGCTAAATTCGCAAGATATTAAAAAGAGTTGCTCAATCAGGGCAAGTTTTGCCGGCTAAAGCGTTTGGAATGTTTCAAAATGAAGCAAAAGATGGCACAAATATTGCTTATGTTTGTCCAGTCATTCCATTCTTTATCCATTTAACTCGGGGTATTTAAATGAAGCAAATTACTCAGGTCTTTTCGATAGGTATCGCACGCGTTTTAGCAATAGCTGCTTTGTCTCTGGCATTCTTTGCACCAAGCCAGACGTTTGCTCAGGCCACGCCCCAAGTAAAGATGGCCTATGCCAAGTGCGCACACTGCTTATCGATGGCGATGGTGCCTGGTTTGGCCAAGGGTGTTGAGATTGAAGCCATCAATTTCACGTCGGGTAATGATGCCCTCACGGCACTCGTCTCAAAAAGCGTTGATATCGCTCAAGTGACATATTTGCATTTTGTCACTGGACTAGATAAAGGCATGGATCTTGTGGCGATTTCGGGTCAGGTCAATGGCGGCTCGGAATTGATCGTTGGAAAGGATATGGCTCTGCAGCCAAACGACTGGGCGGGGTTAAAGAAAATCATTGCTGATTACAAAGCGCAGGGTAAACAATTCCGTATCGCTGCCTCACGTGGCAACGCACAAGACTTGCACATGCGCGGTGAAATGCTTAAAAACGGCATCAATCCAACCAAGGATGTCCAGTTCGTTAATATTCCTAACCCCGCAGATCACCAGGCGGCATTGCAGCGAGGCGAGGTTGAGCTGATTGGTACGGTCGAGCCTTTTGCTTCGCAAATTCGCCTGAACGGCGTTGGCAAGCATTTCAATTTTCCATATGACCAGGCTGCAGGCAAACTGACCAACCTGATTGTGACGCGCTCTGATGTCATCAAAGACAAACCAGAAGCTGTCAAGCAAACGGTCGCTGCTGTGGTGTTGCTGGTGGACCAGTTGAACAAAGACAAACAAGCCTGGATCGACAGTATTGTTAAGGGCACGGGTCTGGACAAGAATATCGCGACCGAGGCACTGAAAAATGCTTATCCAGACTACAACATGTATCGTGCAGCAACCCTCGCTATTGCCGACATGATGCGCGAGCTCAAATACATCTCGCGTGATGTCACAGCAGACATCGACAAAAATATGAACTACACCTTCCTGACTGCGATCACTGGCAAAACACCTAAAGAGCTGGGTTATTAATCAATGAACATGCTTTCCCACCTCTGGCAACAAAAGGGACGGTTCGCCGTCCCGGTATTTCTCTTGCTGTTGTGGGAGTTTCTTGCCCGCATTGGATATCTGCCACCTGCCCTCCTGCCAGCGCCTTCCAGAGTATTCATGACCTGGGGCGACTGGATATTTGGTTACGACGAGTCTGCCCAGGATATCTCAGGCAGATGGCTCAGTGATGCGCTGGCCAGCAGCACTCGCGTGTTTGCAGGCTACAGCATCGCAGCTGTCCTTGGTATCTCGATGGGCGTAGCGATTGGCTGGTCTAAATTTATTGAAAAAACTATCGAACCAACGCTACAGATGCTGCGCCCTATCCCGCCTGTTTCCTGGATACCGCTGGCGATCATCTGGTTTGGTATTGCGAATAAACCAGCGATATTTCTTGTCTTTCTCGGGGCTTTTTTCCCGATTTTGATGAACACCATTCATGGTGTCAAAACAGTGAGTCGAGACTTGCTGCGTGCGGCAGCTATGGCTGGCGCCAAGGAAAACCAACTACTGCGCTTTGTGGTGCTGCCCGCAGCGATGCCGAGTATTTTTGCGGGCTTACGCATTGGTGTTGGCAGTGCCTGGATGCTGACCGTGACTGCTGAGATGGTGGCCGTTAAAAGCGGTTTAGGCTATTCACTGTGGGACTCGTATTATTTCCTGCGCTATGACCTGGTCATCGCAAGCATGATCAGTATTGGTTTACTCGGCTATCTCACAGACCTGCTGATTAAAGCCCTCATGAATCACCTGTTGCGCTGGCAGCATGCAGGTACAGTCCAAGGCTCGCGAGCATAAGAACACGACACATGTCATTTATCGAACTCAGCAATATTGTCAAAATATTCAAGGATCCCGTGCGTGGCACGGACATGCTTGCGATTGATCAGATCTCGCTTTCCGTTGAAAAGAAAGAGTTTGTCTGTCTGCTTGGACCAAGTGGATGCGGTAAATCTACACTTTTGAATATGATCGCCGGCTTTGAAAAGCCAAGCAGTGGCGATGTCAAAGTCGATGGCAAGCCCATCACGGCTCCTGGCGCGGATCGGGGGATGGTTTTTCAACAACCAAACCTGATGCCCTGGTTACCTGTCTGGGACAACGTCGCTTTTGCACACAAACTGCAAGGCATGGGCAAAGCGCAAAGACGTGAGGCTGCTCAGCCTTTTATTGACGCGGTCAAACTCACGGGATTTGAAAATCATTTGCCAGGTGAGCTATCTGGCGGCATGGCGCAACGCGTGGGTATCGCGCGCGCGCTGTTGCAAAACCCGGCAGTGATCCTGATGGATGAGCCTTTTGCAGCACTCGACGCCCAGACCAAACTCGACATGCAGGAAGAACTGGTCACGATCTGGCAACGCTACAACAGCACCATTGTTTTTGTGACACATAGTGTTGACGAGGCCTTGATACTGGGCTCTCAAGTGGTTGTGATGACCCATCGTCCCGGGAAAATCCGGGAACGCATTGTGATCGATCTGGAAAGACCGCGCGATATCACTTCGACAGAATTTAACGAGATCAAACGTCACGTGCTTGAACTGATCCGCGAAGAGGCCCAGCTCGCAAGGCTTGAACAGCACTGAGTTTCAGTTAACGCCTGGATTTTCTCACCAGGTAACGAATAACGTAACGCATAACGTAACGAATAACGTCAAGCAAAACGCCAAGCACAACGCAGGTAAAACAATGCAACACTCTCTAACTCAACGCGTGCTGCTAGGGATGCTCACCCCATCCTCCAATACGATTCTTGAACCGGTCACCAC
>DAIMDD010000011.1:42853-145229 GCA_036725985.1 Burkholderiaceae bacterium | reverse complement strand
ACCACCGACACAAGGATTTTCAATCCTCTGCTCTACCGACTGAGCTACCAGGCCATCTGAGGGCGAAATAGTACACCAAATCCGAACTATCTGCTTGTACCGGCCCCCTAGGCTAGCTGCAGACCTTATAATAGGTGTATTCCCTCTAGGTAATAATGTTAATAGCATGACTGTCAGCGTCCTCGCTTTGGGCTTGAATCACGTCTCTGCACCGGTTGCGGTGAGAGAACGCGTCTCCATGCCTGAGGATCTTGTTCAGCCTGCGCTGACTGCACTACGTAGCGCCTTTGGCGGGGCAGTCAAAGAGGCAGCGATTCTTTCTACCTGTAATCGTACCGAGTTGTATTGTGCTGCCGAGCCCCAGGTTGCGGAGCAATTACCGTCTTGGCTGGCAGACTTTAATCAGATCGAAACTGGTGTGCTCAAGCCCCACGTCTATCTCCACGGTCGTGATGAGGCTGTCAGACATGCCTTTCGAGTGGCCAGCGGTCTGGACTCCATGGTGGTGGGCGAGACCCAGATACTTGGCCAGATGAAAGACGCTGTGCGCGCCGCCGAGGAGGCTGGTGCGCTCGGTACTCTGCTGCATCAGTTGTTTCAGCGGACGTTTTCTGTCGCCAAAGAAGTACGCTCAACTACAGCCATCGGGACACAGTCGGTGTCTCTCGCAGCAGCGGCTGTAAGGCTTGCCGAGCGTGTATTTGGCGACTTGCGGGAGTGCAAGGTTTTATTTATCGGTGCCGGTGAAATGATTGAGCTCTGTGCGACACATTTTGCAGCACAACAGCCAGCTTCGATCGTGGTGGCTAATCGTACGATTGAGCGTGCCGAGTCCTTAGCGACAAAATTTACAGCGACAACCATGCGTTTGGGTGACTTACCAGAACGCCTGTCTGAGTTTGACGTGGTGGTGTCCTGTACGGCGAGTTCCCTGCCCATCCTGGGACTCGGGATGGTCGAGCGCGCCACACGCCAGCGTCGCCGTAAACCCATGGTGATGGTCGATCTGGCTGTACCGCGTGATATTGAGCCAGAGGTTGCACGTCTGGACGATGTTTACCTGTACTCAGTCGATGATCTGGGTGTCGTAGTGCAGTCCGGTACTGAGGCGCGACTTGCGGCTGTGGTGGAGGCTGAGGCCATCATCGATGCGCGAGTTAATAACTTCATGCACTGGATGCAGGTGCGGGCCAACGTTCCTGTGATCCGTGATTTACAGGCCAGTGCACAAGCCATCCAGGCACAAGAGCTTGAACGTGCCCGCAAAATGCTTGCGCGCGGGGACTCACCAGAAAAAGTCCTCGAACAACTCGCTAATGGTCTGACACAAAAATATCTGCACGGCACGCTGGCCGCTCTGAATCAGAGTGAAGAAACCGATCGGCAGCAATTGCTGAGCTGGTTGCCACGCTTGTTTCCCTCGGGGCGCGATCGTCGTTAGCGGTGCTCATCTGCATTGCCGCCATGCGCTTGACGCCTGTGTGTGACCGATCTAGCTTAGAACCCAATTTTAATTCGATACCCTCATGAAACCTTCAATGCGTGCCCGCCTGGAACATCTTTCCCGTCGACTGGTTGAGCTCGATGCCATGTTGGCCGAGCCCGATGCCGCAGATGATATGGGACAGTTCCGAAAGCTTTCTCGTGAGAGAGCTGAGCTTGAGCCGGTGGTTAATGCCTTTGCCGCATTTGAGTCCGCAGAGTCCGATCTGGAAGGCGCACGACTCATGCTGGACGATCCGGAAATGAAGTCCATGGCACTTGAGGAAATCGACGACTGCAAAAAGCGTATCGAAGCGCTCGAAACAGAATTGCAACTGCAATTATTACCTCGCGATCCTGACGATGGGCGCAGCGTATTTCTAGAAATCCGCGCTGGCACTGGGGGGGATGAGAGTGCTTTATTTTCTGGTGATCTGCTGCGGATGTACTCGCGCTATGCAGAACAAAAGGGCTGGAAAGTTGAGCTAATGTCCGAGAGCCCCTCGGAGCTAGGCGGCTATCGCGAGGTCATCGTCAGGCTCGATGGTGATGGTGTTTATGGCAGACTTAAATTCGAGTCCGGTGCCCATCGTGTGCAGCGTGTTCCTGCGACTGAGACGCAGGGGCGTATCCATACCTCAGCTTGTACCGTTGCTGTGATGCCGGAGGCCGATGCGGCGACTGAGATCGTCATCAATCCGAGCGAATTACGCATCGATACCTTTCGCGCCAGTGGTGCTGGCGGTCAGCACATTAACAAAACCGACTCTGCGGTTCGGATCACTCACTTACCGACTGGTTTGGTTGTTGAATGTCAGGACGATCGTTCGCAACATCGTAATAAAGATAAAGCGATGCAAGTTTTGGCCGCAAGACTTAAAGACAAGGTCCAGAGAGAGCGTCATGATAAAGAGGCTGCGGAACGCAAGAGCCTGGTTGGTTCCGGTGATCGTTCAGAACGAATCCGCACCTATAATTTTCCACAGGGGCGTCTCACCGATCACCGTATCAATCTGACTCTTTATAAGCTTGCCAATATCATGGAAGGCGATCTTGAAGAGGTTACGGGCGCATTGATCGCTGAACATCAGGCTGAGCAGTTGGCTGCGTTGGGTGACGAGGTTTAATGCAATCACCTCAGTCCCTGATGCAAATGTGTGGCTTGCCCAGACTTGAAGCGAGGATGTTGCTCGAGCACGTGCTGCAAAAACCGCGTGCATGGTTGCTGGCACATGATGCAGATTTAATCGATCCTAAGCTGACTGCTAATTTCCTGACGCTTTGTGCCGAGCGTCGGCAGGGTAAGCCAATGGCTCAACTGATTGGTTATCGGGAGTTTATGAATTATCGTTTTATGGTTACTCCAGACGTGTTGATTCCACGGCCCGAGACGGAGTTGTTGGTCGAGACCGGTTTGCAGGCGCTGGAGATACTTTTTCCAACAGACTCGGGCTTAACTTCGGCACCAGACGTTGCGGCTGGGTTAGCAACAACTCCAGCGCCTGCTATCCTGGATTTGGGTACGGGCAGTGGCGCTGTTGCAATCAGTCTCGCTTTATTGCGCCCAGATGCTTTTGTGGTTGCAACAGACTTAAGCGCCTCGGCCCTGAGTGTTGCCCAACAAAATGCCCAGGCACTTGGTGCGCGCATACAGTGGTGGCAAGGTAGCTGGTATGAAGCCCTACCGTCAGAGGGGCGATTCGATCTGATCCTGTCCAACCCCCCTTATATTGGATCTGGGGATCCGCACTTGACAATGGGTGACCTGAGGTTTGAACCCTTGGAAGCCTTGACCGATGGTGCTGATGGCTTATCAGCGCTTCGATTGATTATTCATGGCGCAGCGTCTCATCTTAAAGCAGGCGGTCAACTATGGCTCGAACATGGGTATGACCAGGCTCAGGCAGTACAAAATTTGTTACGCGACCATGGATTTTCTGAGGTGCGCAGTTTGCAAGATTTGTCTGGTATCGCCCGGGTGACGGGCGGGCTTTATAATTTCAATTAATTCATTTACCTAGCAAGGGACATCATGAGCGACGTTCAGACATTTATCCGTGAAACCGTGACCAATAATCCAGTTGTCTTGTTCATGAAAGGCACGGCACAGGGACCCCAGTGCGGTTTTTCAGCGCGTGCGATCCAGATTCTTAAAGGCTGTGGCGTGACCAAGCTTGTCACTGTCAACGTTCTTGAGGACGAGGAAGTTCGCAGCGGTATTAAAACCTACTCACAGTGGCCGACCATCCCCCAGCTCTATATCGCAGGGGAGTTTATCGGCGGCTCAGATATCATGACCGAGATGGATCAGAACGGCGAGCTTAAACAAGCCCTGGTTGCAGCGGGCGCGACTGTCTAACGACAAAAACCAGTTTTATAGTTTCGCACAGACAGACACGAGCAGATTCAGTGTTTCTGGACCTGCTCTTTGATTGCTGTTTTGAGCACTTTGCCGACTGAAGACTTCGGCAGTTGCTCAAAAAAGTGAATCTGCTTGGGTGTCTGGACTGAGCCAAGCGCATTTTTTACATGCGCCATCAAACCCTCAGCGTCTTGTTCAAAGCCAGGGCGCAAATGCACGGCAGCCTGTACTGCTTCTCCCCATTTATCGTCGGGCACACCGAACACAGAGCACTCATAGACTGAGGGGTGCTGTGCGAGCGCATTTTCCACGTCGGTAGGGTAGACGTTGAATCCGCCAGTGATAATCACATCACGAATGCGGTCCTTCAAAAACAGATAGCCGCGTTCATCAACGAGGCCAACATCTCCGGTATGCAACCAACCATCGATGATGGTTTCGGCGGTTTTTTCAGGTAAGCGCCAATAACCCTTCATCACCAAATCACCCCGTACGACAACTTCGCCGATCTCATTGGTAGGTAAAAGTCTGCCATCTGGTGCCATGATGCCCAGATCAGTCAGCCAGGTGCAGCGTCCAACAGAACCCTTGTTCAAAGGCTCACCGAGTTCGCTGGGTCGCATCATGGTTACGATCTGTGGTGCCTCAGTCTGGCCATAGGTCGTCCCTACAACTGGTCCGAAAAACGCTTTGACTTGTTCAACTTTTTCAGCTGGCATTGGGGCGCCACCATAAATCAGATTCCTTAGTTTAGGGAAATCGGTGCGTGCAACACCAGGATAGGCCATGACCATATAAATAAGCGTCGGCGGCATAAAACTCATTGTCCCGCCCTGCTCACGAAAGGCCGCAATGATTGAGGCAGGATCTGTCTTGTCCAGAAACAAAAGTCTCGCACCCTGCGCCAGTAAGGGCATTAAATAGGTCGAGGTGCCATGCGTGACGGGTGCTGTGACAACGTAGCAGTCATCGCTTGTGATTTGCCAACCACTGATCTGGTTAATGATCCCGGCTGTCCAGGCGCGATAAGGTTGCATGACACCCTTGGGCGCACCGGTTGTGCCTCCGGTGAATTTAATCGCTTGAATGGCGTCTTCGCCTGAGTTGATCGGGGTCGGTTCACGTCCAGCATATTGTGCGATGAGGCGGTCAACACTCGTAGCTGATTCTGAGTCCCCAAACAGAAGTTTATTGGGAGGCGTATCTCCCACTAGTGCGGCACCTGCAGGGTCGGTCATGACGATTGAGGGCTCAGTTGCGTGCAGGATGCGTTCTAGTTCTGGGCGTGTGCTGCGCGCGTTGAGTGGAACCCAGACTTTGCCCGCAGCCATTGCGGCCAGAATCCCGGTCGCATGCTCAGTAGTGTTGGCGGCACAAATACCGACGCGACTCTGAGGCGTCGGATCAATGGCTTGTAACGCAGTCGCTAATGCTGCAACGCGTTGGGCCAGCTCACGGTAAGTGATGATGACCTGACTCGATTGCAACGCGCAACGCTCAGGATGCAATTTAGCTGCGCGGTAAAAAAAATCGATAGGATACATGGTGCAATCTCTTGGTTAATCGACTTTGATGCCGGTTGTATTAATGACTTTGCGCCAGCGTGCGATTTCACCCTGGGTAAACGCCTCCAGTTGTTGCGGTGAATTCGGTAGCGCAGGCGAGACGAAGCCAGCATCGATAAATGTTTCGCGCATAGCCGTATCGTTCAGTGCTCGATTCAGTTCCATATTGAGTTTGTCAATAATAGGTTTGGGTGTTCCCGCACGCGCAAAAAGTCCAAACCAGGACATCACTGCAAAACCAGGAAGACCCGCTTGAGATAGGGTCGGTAGATCTTTTGCAATGACGATTCGCTCAGGAGAAGTAACCCCTAGCGCACGCAGTTTGCCGGATTTGATATGCGGGAGGGCAGAGGGCAAATTATCAAACATCGAATCAACCTGGCCCCCCATTAAGTCTGCAACAGCCGGGCCGCTGCCTTTGTAAGGAACATGCAAAATATTCGTGTTGGTTTCAATTTTGAATAGTTCGCAAGATAGATGGATCGAAGAGCCACTGCCTGCAGAAGCGCACGTTAGTTTGCCGGGATTTGCACGAGCATAGGCGATGTATTCTGGAACGGAATTGATTGGTAATTTGGGATTGATGACGAGCACGTTTGGTACTGAAGCAAGCAGTCCTACAGGTGTAAAGTCGTCCAGGATGTCGTAATTAAGTTTTGTGTAAAGCGTACGGTTAATTGCATTCGCAATGGTGCCGACGTAGAGCGTGTAGCCATCTGGCTTTGCGCGAGAAACATACTCGGCACCAATATTACTATTAGCGCCCGCTCTATTTTCAACAATAAAGCTTTGTCCGGTTTGTTCGGAAAGCGCTTTTGCAGCGAGCCGTGTAACGCGATCGGTAGCGCCACCGGCAGGGTAGCCCAGCACGATAGTGACAGGTTTGTCTGGATAACTCGCCGCGGCAGTTTGAGCGTGTGCTGGACTGACAATTAATAGTGAGAAAGCTGTTGCAAAAGCAGTTAGCCAGCCTGAAGCCTGCGCTTTGAATATTGACGTTTTTTTCATTTTTGTCTCCTGCCCTGATTGATTATTTATTATTCAATCTTGTTGAGTCCGAGCGATGCGCAACGTGCGTTGTTCGGACCACTACCTTAACCCATCATTGCCTGATTAGTCGCATCCTTCACTTAGCTCAACCGGATCAAAGGCTTTATCACCATCGGCATTAGGTACGCCGGTTGGTTTGAGGCCTGCAAAATCGAACAGATTTCTGTCCATCAGGTGCGAAGGTGCGATGTTGGCTAGAGCTTTGAAAGTATTCCAGGCGCGACGCGGATCTTTTTTATCCCATTCGGCCAGCATGCGTCCAATTTCCTGACGTTTGAGGTTTTCCTGTGAGCCGCAAAGATTGCATGGAATGATGGGAAATTGTTTCCATTCAGAATAAGCAATCAGATCTGCTTCAGGGATATAGGCCAGAGGGCGAATCACCGTATGACGCCCGTCGTCCGAGACCAGCTTGGGTGGCATAGTTTTCATTTTCGCACCATAAAACAGGTTTAAAAAGAAAGTCGCCAGAATGTCGTCCCTGTGGTGGCCTAGTGCGATTTTTGTAGCGCCCAACTCCCCAGCTACACGATAAAGCACTCCGCGACGAAGTCTTGAGCACAACGAGCAGGTGGTTTTGCCTTCAGGGATTAGTCGCTTAACGATTGAATAGGTATCTTCGGTTTCTATATGAAATGTAACGCCCAGCTTGGTCAGATAGTTGGGAAGCACTTCGGCCGGGAAGCCAGGCTGTTTCTGATCAAGGTTGACGGCGATGATTTCAAAATCAATCGGTGCGCGACTCCTGAGCGTCAGCAAAATGTCGAGCATGCTGTAGGAGTCTTTTCCCCCTGAAAGGCACACCATCACGCGATCGCCTTGCTCGATCATGTTGTAGTCACCTATCGCGCGGCCAGCCTCGCGCATCACGCGTTTTGATAACTTGTTCAAATCGACGCGTTCTTTTTCCGTTTTGCGCGGTATGAATGTCAGTGTGGATTCCATATCAGTAACCAGATTCTTGTAGGTATTGGGTGACCGCTTTTTGGTCGCCAGAAAAAATAATCCGCGAGGCTTTACCGGCGCGTTGATGTTCATACATCGGATCGTAATATTCAGTCAGCAAGGGGCGAATCCAGTCACGGTGCGCATCGATTGAACCTGATGTTTGTTGAATCTCGAGTGCCTGTTGCATCGCCTGTGCAAGACGCGTGTGGCGCTCGCCACCGAGACGCTTATAGAGATTTTTCAAGCTCTCGAGCAAACGTATTGAAAAGGCTTCAAACCCGGCATGCTCTCCGAGCAACGTATTGAATTGAGCTCCAAGGTCTTGGACGTAGTCATGCAGAATCCGCTCGACGCGTGATTCAATCGGCTCTTCTACCCACACCACGGGGCTGACTAACATTTTGTCACGCATCGTAATTGGAAGTGCGCATTTGCCGATGAGCCGTGACTCATCTTCTAAAGCGATTTTTTTAACACCTCGTTTCTGCAGGCGCAGTAATTCGATCGCAAGTCGATTATCAAAATCAATCTGTACAGGTTGCTCTGTTGCATGTTTGCCAAAACTTGAACCGCGATGGTGCGCGAGCTTTTCCAGATCAATGGCGGCAGTCAGTGCTTTCATGACGACTGTTTTGCCACTGCCAGTAAAACCTGCGACCAAAACAAATGACGTATCGGCAATATTTTTCTCAAGCGATTCAAGCAGAAAACCGCGCATCGCTTTATAGCCGCCAACAATCCGAGGATATTGGATACCCGCCTCAGCTAGCCATTGCTGTGAAATCCTCGAACGTAATCCGCCTCTGAAACAATACAGATAGCCTTGAGGATTGGCGCGGGCGAACTCAACCCACTGAGCGACGCGTGCTTTTTTGATATCCCCGCTGACAAGCGCATGACCTAATTCTATTGCAGCATCTTGACCTTTTTGTTTGTAATGCAACCCTACGCGCTGTCGTTCCTCATCATTCATGAGGGGTAGATTTTTAACGCCAGGAAACGCGCCTTGAGCGAACTCCACAGGCGCTCGCACATCCAGTAGGGGCGTGTCAGACAGTAAAACGGAAAGGTAGTCTTCGGTATCTGGGCGCATTGGGTTTATTGGTTGATGTCGGTCAGAACGCATTCGTTTTGTACTGGTGCTGCGAGTGTCAGATTAAAGGCACGTAGCTCGTCACGCCGGAAAACATGAATGGTGACGCGCTCACCTGGAGCATAACGACTCAGTAGGGTCTCCAGGGTATTTATATTGGTGTCTACCCTGATGCCATCCATAGCAACCAGCGTATCCATGGCAGATAAACCTGCAGTATGCGCTGCGCCATGTTCAAAAACGGTTGCAAGTACTAATTGCTCGCCTTGTTTGCGTGCACGCACATCAAGTGTGGGCTTGGTTGACGCTGCTTTCCAGCTCAGCTCAATATACTGGTGGCGCAGCAGCGTTTTTAATGGAACATCTTCGGTACCATAGGCCCATAAGGCGATTTCTTTTGAGACATCTGCACCTGTTGTTTCGCGCACCAGTTTCGAAAAACCGTTTTCGGTTATCCCTTCAGGCTTACCAGTATAGAACTCTCGACCGTAACGCTGCCACATGCAACGCATCACATCGTCAAGACTGTATTGATCGTTTGTAGCCTGACGGATGGTCAGATCCAGACCCAAAGCGATCAGAGAGCCTTTGGTGTAGTAGCTAATCAGTGCGTTAGGGGAGTTTTCGTCTTGCTTGTAATAACGCGTCCAGGCATCAAAAGAGCTTTCCGCGACCGACTGTTTGTGCCTGCCAGGCGTGGTCATGACGCTGCTGATTTGCTTGCCCAAAATTTTAAAATATTCGCTGCGTGAAATCACACCACTGCGCAACAGCATCAGGTCATCATAGTAGGAGGTAAAGCCCTCAAAAATCCACAGCAAGCGTGTATGGTTTTCGCGAGACAGATCGTAGGGTGCAAAGACGGCAGGCTTGATCCGTTTGACGTTCCAGGTGTGAAAGTATTCGTGGCTCACTAAGCCTAAAAAGGTTTGATAGCCCTCAGGCGCCTGCGTTTGGCCAAGAGTTGGCAAGTCTCTGCGCGATGCCACCAGCGCAGTTGAGGCCCGATGCTCCAGACCACCATAATCACTGCCAGTGACCATGGTCATGAAAACATAGCGTGAGGCGCTGTCCAGAAAAGGTGCACGGGCAGTTTCTGGTTCAAAAAATTTAATCTGTGTTTCGCATATGCGCTTGACATCATCACGGATGCGTTTGAGATCCAGATTAGGGATCTCACCCGTAAATACTAGCTCATGTTCGGCACCGCAGGCGTTGAATTTGATGACTTGGGGCGTCCCCATTTCGACTGGGTGGTCAAGCAGCGCGTCATAGTTCTCTGCGCGGTAATGACCAAATCCGTGCCTTTGAGCAGCGAGTCTGGAGGCCGGGGCTTCTGACAGACTTGTATAAACGTTCCATTTTGCTGGTTTTGGGGGCGCGCAGAGTATTACTTCGCAGGGCAAGTGTTCGTGGCCATGGATACGCAAATAAAGACTCGTGCCGTTAAAAAAACCGTGTGACTCATCCAGGTGAGCGCCACGTACAGATAAGTCCCAAGCGTATACGATAGTGGTGATTTTTAATGCCCCTGCGCAGGGAGCAGCCCGCCAGCTATGATTGCCAGTCTTGGTCAAGTTGACTGTTTGTGCGCCGCACTTAGCTGAAATGCTTTCAATCTGGCGAGCAAAATCCCTGATCAGATAGCTACCTGGTATCCAGGCGGGCAGAGAAAACACTTGACCTGATTTGGCTGGTTCAGCGATGGTTACAGTGACTCGAAACCGGTGTCCGGCTAAATCAAAGGGCTCAACGCTGTAAAGTATAGGTTTAGTATTCATGACGCTATCTTATTTCACAATTTAAAGGAGACATCCGTGAGCGAACCCCTAGTACTGGTTGAGACCCGTGGTCGTGTTGGACTTTTGACCCTGAATCGCCCAAAAGCACTGAATGCCCTGAATGATGCGCTGATGGATGAGCTCGGTGCGGCACTGCTCGCTTTCGATGCCAATGATGATATAGGTTGTATCGTCATTACGGGTAGCGAAAAAGCTTTTGCTGCGGGTGCCGACATTGGCGCCATGAAGGATTGGTCTTTCATGGATGTTTACAGAACCGAATACATCACTCGAAACTGGGAGACTCTGCGCAAAATCAGAAAACCCGTCATCGCGGCCGTTGCTGGCTATGCGCTTGGCGGTGGATGTGAGCTTGCAATGATGTGTGATTTTATTATCGCAGCCGACACCGCCAAATTTGGCCAACCAGAAATCAAGCTTGGCGTGATACCTGGCGCTGGTGGCACGCAAAGACTGCCGCGTGCGGTTGGCAAATCAAAAGCGATGGATATGGCCCTGACTGCCAGAATGATGGATGCGGCCGAGGCTGAGCGTGCTAGCCTGGTATCCAGGGTTGTAAGTGCGGACAAGCTGCTTGAGGAAGCAATCGAGGCTGCAACCGTGATTTCTGCGATGTCGCTGCCAATAGCGATTATGGCCAAAGAGTCCGTAAACAGAGCTTTTGAGTCCTCGCTGCACGAAGGTATTCACTTTGAGCGTCGCTTATTCCATGCATGTTTTGCAACGGAAGATCAGAAAGAAGGTATGGCTGCTTTTGTTGAGAAGCGCAAGCCAGCTTTCAAACATCGTTAAGTAAAAATAAAGCCATAACTGTGTACCTGCCTGCTTGGATTGTGCAGGTGCACAGTTGCGCATTAGTCAAAAAAACAGCTATACTTGATAGGTTTTCCGAAATCAATTCGGGGAATACGAGGTAAAAAGAAAGTGAAGTAAAAATAAGCTAAAATCCTAGGATTAACCCTAGGGTGTTAGAAAGTGCTGTTTTAAAAGTGCTGCAATTCGGTCCGGCTGTGCAAAAGTGGGGTAGCTGTGGTGCTAGATAGTCCCGTTGTTCTTACGGATGAAGATCGCGCCAGGATTAATTCACGTGCCCGTCGAGAGCTAGTGCAGATAATTTTTGCTCAGGCACTGATGGGTCTCGCAGTAGCTTTGATTGCCTTGGTTTTATCGGGTAAAAATGCGGCCTTATCGGCTTTGGCAGGCGCGGGTTGCTATTTTGTACCGAATTTGTTGTTTGCTTTAAGGTTGTTGCTTGCTTCGCATCGCCCTCGTGGCTCAGGGCCCCTGCTTTTTATGCTGGGTGAGATGTTGAAAATCGGAGCAACATTAGGTTTGTTGTGGCTAGTGGCCCGAATGGGTGGTGATCAGGTTCAGTGGTTAGCGGTTTTGGCTGGATTGATTGCTGTGCTCAAGGGTTATTTGCTGATGCTGGCTTTCGGGGGATCTCGGATGCGGCAAAAAGAGTGAGTGTGTAGAGTTAGATATTTAGCGGGCCTCAGTCATATATGTGGCCCGTTGGTTTGAGTAGAGATGCGCAGCGCTAAGCTGCTTCCGGTCAAGATTCATAGTTGAGATTATTCATGTCTGCTGACAGCGACGTATCGCCCCAGGCCTCCTACATTCAGCACCATTTGGTGCATTACAACAATATCGGCGAAAAACAAGGTTTGATCGCTGATTTCGCTGTAATCAATTACGACTCAATTTTCTGGTCTATTCTGACTGGCGTTATAGCTGTATTAGTCATGTGGCTTGCGGCCCGCCGTGCAACGGCAGGTGTGCCAGGGCGCTTCCAGAGTTTCGTTGAGATGCTTGTCGATATGGTCGAAGAGCAAGCTCGCAGTATCGTTCCTAGCGAAGTGACACGTAAATTTGTGTCGCCTTTGGCTTTGACGGTATTTACCTGGATCGTTCTGATGAATGCGCTGGACCTGGTTCCGGTTGATTTGCCACACGTCGTGTTTCACGCACTGGGTCTGGGTCACGAGCCAGCAGATCCACTGTATTACCACCGTATTCTCCCAACTGCCGACCTGAATGTACCGATGGGTATGTCAATGGGTGTGCTTTTGCTGATGCTCTACTACGGTATGAAAATCAAGCATCCAGGTGGCTTTGTTAAAGAATTGTTCACCGCGCCATTCCATGCGCATGGCTTCGCGGCGATTTGCTTGGCACCAGCTAATTTCCTGCTGAACCTGGTCGAATTTGCAGCTAAATCAGTTTCACTCGGTATGCGGTTATTCGGCAACATGTTTGCTGGTGAACTCGTATTCATGCTCATCGCACTGCTTGGTGGTGCTTGGACAGGTTGGAATGCAATGAGTATCGGTTTGGGACTAGGCCATATTTTGGCTGGCTCCATCTGGGCGCTATTCCATATCCTGATCGTGTTGTTGCAAGCTTTTATTTTCATGATGCTGACGCTGGTTTATATCGGCCAGGCTCACGAAGGTCACTAATACTGACCTGCCACTCTCACAAAGAGTGGTGGGGAGTTAGATTTACAGCAGTGCATGTTGTTTGAATTTTTTTGAATTCTATTTTTGGTTTTTTTTAATTTTTTATATCTACATAGATACTAATCAAGGAGTTGTCATGACTAACGTCGCTTTCGTAGCTCTCGCTTGCGCATTTATTATCGGCCTCGGTGCTATTGGTGCCTGCATCGGCATTGGCATGATGGGTGGCAAGTACCTCGAAGCTTCAGCACGTCAGCCTGAGCTGATGAATGCTCTGCAAACCAAAATGTTCTTGTTGGCTGGTCTGATTGACGCTGCGTTCCTGATCGGCGTTGGTATTGCAATGTTGTTTGCTTTCGCAAACCCATTCAAGTAAATCGATTGACTGTTCAACTCGCAATGCGGGTTGAATGAACACGCTGCTGCCAGATTGCTTGGCAGTATATTGATCCAGCCTCAACTGACATTCCGTCTCTGAGGCATAAGATGTAATAGGGAAACGACCGTGAATCTGAACGCGACGATCTTTTTCCAGATGATCGTGTTCTTTGTCCTGGGTTGGGTCACGATGAAATTCGTGTGGCCACCTCTGACGAAGGCAATTGACGAGCGACGCCAAAAAATCGCCGATGGGTTAGCTTCTGCTGAAAAAGGCAAAGCTGATCTGGCGCAGGCACAAGCTCGCATCAGTTTGATCGAGGCATCTGCAAAATCCGATCTGCATGCACGCATGACAGACGCAGAAAAACACGCAGCTCAAATCATCGAGCAGGCACGTGCTGAAGGCGAATCCGAGCGCGCTCGCATTGTTGCGCAGGCTAAGCAAGACGCCGCGCAAGAAGTGCAGCGTGCACGCGATGCTCTGCGCAACGATGTGGCCAACCTGGCTGTCAAAGGAGCTGAGCAGATCCTTAAGCGCGAAGTCAATGCGCAAGCCCACGCCGAGTTGCTTGCGCAACTTAAGGCACAGCTTTAATCCCCGGGGTCGACATGGCAGAACTTTCTACCGTTGCCCGTCCGTACGCTGAGGCTCTTTTTGCCGCAGCGCGCGATGACAAGGCTGGCCTCGCAGCATGGGCCGATCAGGTGCAGCGTCTGGCTGACGTGGCGTCGGTTGAATCGGTGCGCGAAGCGATGATGGATCCACGTCTCGAAGATGCGCAGCGTATCAGCGTATTTTTGAGCCTAGTGCAACCAGCCGTCGATCAGCCACTGCAAAATTTTGTGAACTTGTTGTTCAGTAACGACCGTTTGTTGTTACTCACGCATATTGCAGAACAGTTTCGTGCCCTCAAGGACGCGGCAGAAGGCGTGGCGCAAGCAAACATTACTAGCGCATTCCCGATGTCCGATGTCCAGGTGTCCGAGCTGATCACTTTGCTCGAACCCAAGTTCGGCCTCAAGCTCAAGCCCCACGTAACCGTTGATTCCTCCTTAATCGGTGGTGTCCGCGTGCTCGTGGGTGATCACGTACTCGACACATCCGTGCAAGCCCAGTTGGTACGCATGCGCGACACAATGGCGGCGTAACGCCAGTCAAAAGATTCCAGGAGTCTGAACATGCAACTCAATCCGTCAGAGATTAGCGAACTACTAAAGAGCCGTATCGAAGGTCTGGGCACATCGTCCGACATTCGTACCCAGGGCACGGTTGTATCCGTGACCGACGGCATTACCCGCATTCACGGTCTGTCAGACGTGATGCAAGGTGAAATGCTTGAATTTCCAAACAACGTTTTCGGTTTGGCACTGAACCTCGAGCGAGACTCTGTCGGCGCCGTGATTCTGGGTGACTACACCGGGGTTTCAGAGGGCGATGCTGTTAAGGCAACCGGTCGCATTCTGGAAGTGCCAGTGGGTCCTGAGCTACTGGGTCGTGTTGTCAATGCCCTGGGCGTGCCGATTGACGGCAAAGGCCCAGTCAATGCAAAAGAAACAGACATCATCGAAAAAGTTGCGCCGGGCGTGATTGCTCGTCAGTCCGTGTCGCAGCCGCTGCAGACAGGTCTGAAAGCGATTGACTCCATGGTGCCTGTTGGTCGTGGTCAGCGCGAACTGATCATTGGTGACCGTCAGACTGGTAAGACTGCTGTTGCTGTGGACGCGATCATTAACCAGAAAGGCAAGGGCGTTAAGTGCGTCTATGTCGCGATTGGTCAGAAAGCTTCAACCATCAACAACGTCTTGCGTAAGCTCGAAGAGTTTGGCGCAATGGAGTACACGATTATTGTTGCAGCCGCAGCATCTGATTCGGCTGCGATGCAGTACCTGTCAGCTTATGCTGGTTGCACGATGGGCGAATACTTCCGTGATCGTGGCGAAGACGCTCTGATCGTTTATGACGATCTGACCAAACAAGCTATTGCCTATCGCCAGGTTTCCCTGTTGCTGCGTCGTCCACCAGGCCGCGAAGCGTATCCTGGCGACGTGTTCTATCTCCACTCACGTCTGCTTGAGCGTGCTGCGCGTGTAAACGTTGACTATGTCGAGAAATTCACTAACGGTGCAGTAAAAGGCAAAACCGGTTCATTGACCGCGCTGCCAATCATTGAAACGCAGGCAGGTGACGTTTCCGCCTTCGTTCCAACCAACGTGATTTCGATTACCGACGGCCAGATCTTTCTTGAAACCGACCTGTTTAATGCTGGTGTACGTCCAGCTATTAACGCCGGCATCTCGGTTTCGCGCGTTGGTGGTGCAGCACAGACCAAGATTATTAAAAAGCTTTCAGGCGGTATTCGTACCGACTTGGCGCAGTATCGTGAATTGGCAGCGTTTGCCCAGTTTGCTTCTGATCTGGACGATGCAACACGTCGCCAGCTCGAGCGTGGCAAGCGCGTGGTTGAGATGCTCAAGCAGCCCCAGTACCAGCCACTGCAGGTATGGGAACTTGGTGTAATCTTGTATGCGGTCAACAATGGCTATCTGGACGACATCGAAGTCAGCCAGGTTCTGCCCTTTGAGAAAGGCATCAAAGACTATCTCAAGGCCAAGCATGCTGGCATGATTGAGCGTATCGAAGCGACTGCAGAATTGTCGAAAGATGATGAAGCAGAACTAGTCGCTGCACTCAAAGAGTTCAAAAAACACGGCACCTACTAAGGAACCCGCTATCGCGTGAATGCCGGGATCAATAGACCGATCCCGGACCGCGCAGAGCAGATGGTCTGATACCTGAAAACAGGTCTGACACAGGAAGCGCAATGGCAGGAATTAAGGAAATTCGAACCAAGATCAAGAGCGTGCAGAACACGCGAAAGATCACAAAGGCCATGGAAATGGTGGCCGCATCCAAAATGCGCAAAGCGCAGGAAAGGATGCGTGCTGGTCGTCCATACGCCGATAAAGTACGGACCATGGCTTCGCGACTGATGCAAGCCAATCCGGACTACAGCCATCCCTATCTGATCGAAAGACCAGATCCCAAGGCTGTGGGTGTTGTGGTGATTACAACGGACAAAGGCTTGTGCGGTGGCTTGAACACCAACATCATGCGTCTGGTGTTGAATCGTCTGCGTGAATTCGGCGAGAAAAATATTCGCTGCCAGTTCACTGCGCTTGGCAACAAGGGACTTAGTACATTGACACGTATCGGCGCTAATCTGGTTTCGCAAGAAACACAGCTTGGCGATGTGCCTGAGTTGGCACGTCTGGTTGGTGCACTTAAAGTTCAGATCGATGATTTTGCCGCAGGGCGTATCGATGCTGTTTATGTTGCTACGAACCATTTCGTCAATACGATGAAACAGGAAGTAACTTTTTTCCGCTTGTTGCCCCTGCAGGGCGATTTAGCTGATCCTTATGACTCACACGCGGAGTCACAAACCTCAGCAAAGTCCGCAGAAAAAGCAGCGCATAGCTGGGATTACATTTACGAACCTGATTCGAAGACAGTAATCGACGAGTTGTTACATCGCTACGTTGAAGGTCTTGTTTATCAGAGCGTTGCAGAGAACATGGCTTCTGAGCAATCAGCCCGTATGGTGGCAATGAAAGCCGCTTCGGACAATGCTAAGAAAGTTATTGGCGAACTGCAACTGGTCTACAACAAGACACGTCAGGCAGCTATTACAAAAGAAATTTCGGAAATCGTGGGGGGCGCCGCGGCCGTCTAATGTTTAGACAGCTTCAACGGCATCCAATCATATAGTTATATAAGTCAAGGAACAGACATGAGCAACGGAACCATCGTTCAGTGCATCGGCGCCGTGGTGGATATTCAGTTTCCCCGCGATCAAATGCCTCATATTTATGAAGCGCTTACGCTTTCAGACGAATCATCAGCCTTTGCTGAAAAAGGCCTGACGTTCGAAGTCCAGCAACAGCTTGGTGACGGCGTAGTCCGTACCATCGCCTTGGGTTCAAGTGACGGTTTGCGCCGTGGCATGGCCGTTGCTAAAACTGGTGCACCAATTTCGGTACCAGTTGGTACTGCGACTCTGGGCCGTATTATGGATGTGCTGGGTCGTCCAATTGATGACGCAGGTCCAATCGGTACAGAAGAGCGTCGTGCTATTCACCAGGCCGCTCCTAAGTTCGACGAGTTGTCGCCCTCGATCGAATTGCTCGAAACGGGCATCAAGGTGATCGACTTGGTTTGCCCCTTTGCGAAAGGCGGTAAAGTCGGTCTGTTCGGTGGTGCCGGTGTGGGCAAGACCGTTAACATGATGGAACTCATCAACAACATCGCCAAGCAACACAGTGGTTTGTCTGTGTTTGCAGGCGTAGGTGAGCGTACCCGTGAAGGTAACGACTTCTACCACGAGATGGAAGAGTCAAACGTTCTCGACAAAGTTGCGATGGTGTTCGGTCAGATGAACGAGCCACCAGGCAACCGTCTGCGTGTGGCATTGACCGGCCTGACAATGGCTGAGAAATTCCGTGACGAAGGTCGTGACATTCTGTTCTTCGTTGACAACATCTACCGATACACACTGGCCGGAACTGAAGTGTCTGCGCTGCTGGGCCGTATGCCATCTGCTGTGGGTTATCAGCCAACACTGGCCGAAGAAATGGGCGTTCTCCAGGAGCGTATTACTTCGACCAAGACAGGTTCGATTACCTCGATCCAGGCTGTTTACGTTCCTGCTGATGACTTGACCGACCCATCACCAGCAACCACTTTCCAGCACTTGGATTCAACCGTTGTGTTGTCACGTGACATCGCATCGCTCGGTATTTATCCTGCTGTGGATCCTCTTGATTCGACAAGCCGTCAGCTTGACCCTAACGTTGTGGGCGAAGAGCACTACAACGTTGCACGTGGCGTGCAGCAGACCCTGCAGCGTTACAAAGAACTGCGCGATATTATTGCGATTCTGGGTATGGATGAATTGTCACCAGAGGACAAATTGTCTGTAGCACGCGCTCGTAAAATCCAGCGTTTCCTCTCGCAGCCTTTCCACGTTGCCGAAGTCTTCACCGGTTCACCTGGCAAATACGTTCCTCTTGCTGAAACACTGCGTGGCTTCAAGATGATTGTGAATGGCGAGTGCGATGCGTTGCCTGAGCAGGCGTTCTACATGGTCGGAGGAATCGACGAGGCCTTCGAGAAAGCCAAGAAAATCCAATAAGGACTTAACATGGCCATCTTGAAAGTGGATGTCGTCAGTGCAGAAAAATCTCTGTATGCGGGCGAAGCCAAATTTGTTGTGTTGCCTGGTGAGTCGGGTGAGTTGGGTATTTTGCCCGGCCACACCCCACTGATCACGCGCATCCGTCCAGGTTTGGTTAAAGTCGTGCACGAAGACAACTCTGAAGAGAGTTTTTTCGTAGCCGGTGGTTTGCTCGAAGTGCAACCTGATCACGTGACAGTCTTGTCAGATACCGCCATCCGTGGCGAGGATCTAGATGAGCAGAAAGCTGAAGAGGCACGTGCAAAAGCCCGCGAAGCTCTTGCTAATGCCAAAGACCATGCGGATATCGCTGTTGTTGAAGCAGAGATTGAAATGCTGGTTGCCCAAGCAAACGCAGCACGTAGAATTCGTGAGATGACGCGCAAGCACTAAGCTCTCGAATCGATTAAAAAAACACGCCTGCGGGCGTGTTTTTTTTTGAGATTTTCTGCGTATTTATCGCAATGCGATATGAGCGGATGCGTAAATTCCGAATATGGTTTTATCCATGGAGCAACTAGTCTTGCATGTTCTTAATTTCAAGGGTCATTCAAGATGCGTCAACAAATCGATTGCGCCGTTCTAGCAGTCTCTCTACACAAGGAGTGGCTCAATCAGGCACTCAAACAGGTTGAGCCTGCGATGGCGCGCATACGCCTTCATTATCTCGATTGGGAATCACAGACTGAGTTTCAGGATCTGTCTAATTCACCGGTACAGGTTGATGTCAATGCTTTCTCAAAATCTGGAGTGAGCCTTAGACGGTTTGATGCTTGCCTGGTGCCCGTTTCTATCGAAACCCTCGGTTGGACCAGGCAGGCGCTTGCAGCGATCCCCAGAGGCCCGTTTGTGCCTTTAATCGGTATATTCAGTGGCTTGAGATCAGCAGCGATGCAGGACTTGCTGGAGCTAGGATTAGCGGATTTTGTACGTTTGCCTCTTTGTCCGGATGAGTATCGTGCCCGGTTATTAAGTACGGTTTCAAAAGTGCCAAGACCAGGACAAAGTTTGCGTGAACCCGATTTGCAATATGCCGCTTCAGGGTTGAGTTTTGGTCAGGCGCAGACTGGCTCGAGTCCTTCAAGAACACCTGTTATAGCTAACAATCAATCCAAAGTTCATCCATATCAGACTAAAAACCTCAAGACCAATACGAAAGCACGACATTTTCATCAGCAAAAAAATTCAGCACACAAAAATATCCCCGTTGAGCTGCAGTCGTTCAGACTATCCAAAGCCAGCGTTGTCGAGCAATTTGAGCGTGAGTATGTCACCAGGGCCTTGGAGCAACATGATGGCAATATCGCTAAAGCAGCCCGTGCATCCAATAAACATCGACGGGCCTTCTGGGCCTTAATGCGTAAATATCAAATTGATGCTGGGCTTTACCGTCCCGATGAAGACGAAGAGTAAAATCATGGATTAACCGAAAGATATTTGCTTTCTATTCTCAGGGGAGGGTCTCTCCTGAATAAGATTTTATTGATATTGCGTATTGCATATTTCTAAAGGACTCTTGTGTCAGTTGCTCCACTAAAAAATGATGTGTTTCTCCGTGCACTGATGCGTCAGGAGGTACCTTATACGCCCACCTGGCTGATGCGTCAGGCGGGACGCTATTTGCCTGAGTACAACGCGACACGAGCGCGTGCGGGATCATTTATGGGCCTTGCGCAAAATCCTGACTATGCCTGCGAAGTCACATTGCAGCCACTTGAGCGCTTCAAACTCGATGCAGCGATTCTTTTTTCCGACATCTTGACCGTACCAGACGCAATGGGACTTGGTCTTTCTTTCGCTCAAGGCGAGGGCCCCAGTTTTGCGCATCCCATTCGTGACGAAAATGATGTTGCTAAATTAGCAGTCCCTGACATGTCCAAGTTGCACTATGTCTTTGATGCGGTGCGTGTCATTCGTCGCGAACTTGCTGGTCGCGTCCCGCTCATCGGTTTTGCAGGTAGCCCCTTTACGGTTGCTTGCTACATGGTTGAGGGTAAAGGCAGTGATGACTATAGATTGATTAAAAGCATGTTGTATGCGCGTCCAGACTTATTACACAGGATACTGGAGATCAACGCCCAGACAACGGCGCATTATCTGAATGCCCAGATTGATGCGGGTGCACAGGCCGTCATGATTTTTGATAGCTGGGGCGGAGTATTGGCGGATGGACTTTTTCAACAGTTTTCGCTTGCCTATACCAGAAAAGTTGTAGAGATGCTCCAGCGTGAGCGCGAAGGGCGACGAGTCCCCGCGATTGTCTTTACCAAGGGCGGTGGTCAGTGGCTTGAGTCCATCGCAGCGATTGGTTGCGATGCAGTTGGCCTGGACTGGACGGTCGATCTTGCTGCAGCACGTCGCCGAGTCTCTGATTCTGTGGCATTTCAGGGTAATCTCGATCCAATCGCGCTTTTTGGTGGTGAGGCAGCTATCCGTGCTGAAGCCAGACGCGTCATGGATGCGTTTGGTCCGGTAGGTGCAGGCGGACATGTATTTAATCTTGGACATGGGATTTCGCAATTCACACCACCTGAGGCAGTAGGCGCTCTGGTAGATGAAGTCAGAACTTACAGTCCCAAATACCATGGTTCAGCTCTCTGAAACCCAGTAAATATGCCGCTTTCTGACTGTAATCTGTTTGTAAAGCCTGTTAAATCCTGAGAAGTTGTGCACAGATTTTAGATTTCTAGGGAAACCCCTAGAAATGAAATCTTAATTCTTGGATAGTTTCGTAACTAACTGAAATTAATCAGAAATATTAAATATCCTGTGCGCTCGTCTTATTCCGGCTATAAATAATGATAGACAAAATAATAATTTCAGAATGGTTTTCCCCAAAGTTATCCACATGCTGGCATGATATTTTTTTGAATACATGGCGAGTCAGTACGTTAGACGCATATTGAAGAAACCACCTTAAGTATATGGTCATCATTTCACCGGATCTTTCCGCACCTGAAGTACCAGCAGGTCAGTGGGTTCGGGTCGTCCTGGATTTACCACTCCAAGGGCCGTTTGATTATCGGTGTGAGTTTCCTGTCGCGCCGGGCTTGCGTGTCATCGTCCCTTTTGGTCGTAGAAAAATGATTGGCTTGGTGGTTTCGCTTCCAGCTGAGCCAGCTTACGATCCTGAACTAATAAAAAACGTCGAAAGCGTGCTGAACGATATCGCGCCGTTGCCTGAACATTGGCTAAAGTTCGCTCAGTTTGCTGCTGAGTACTACCAGAGACCTTTGGGCGAGGTTGTTTTGCCAGCCCTACCAGTGTCCTTGAGAAGCGTGACAGCTTATCAAGGCAAACGTTCTGCGGGAGGACCTGTGGCACGGCTGGATCAGCGACGCACCACCGCCTTAAAAGCGAGTGCAGCAAGTCAGGCTCCTGCGTTGAACGATGCGCAGCAACAAGCGGTCGCCGACATCATACAGACAAAGGGTTTTAAGGCGTTTTTACTATACGGCGTAACAGGTAGCGGTAAAACTGAGGTTTATTTGCACGCTGCGGCCGCAGCGCTGGCTCGTGGTCAGCGTGTCCTGATGCTGGTGCCTGAGATCAACCTGACGCCGCAGTTTGAGCAGGCGCTACGGGCACGCCTTGAGCCAGTAGCCGGCGTCGGTGGGCTCGCGGTATTGCACAGCGGTTTGTCTGATGGTGAGCGTTTAAGAGCCTGGTTGCGTGTGCAGCGGGGTGAGGCGCGCGTGGTGCTTGGTACGCGTCTGGCAATCTTTGCACCGCTGCAAGACGTCGGTTTAATTGTCGTAGATGAAGAGCATGATCCCTCCTATAAACAGCAGGATGGTTTGAGGTATTCTGCTCGCGATCTCGCCGTGTGGCGAGGCCATGATCTGGGTGTGCCGGTCGTGCTTGGTTCGGCTACGCCTTCGCTGGAAAGCTGGGTGCGTGCGGAGCGTGGTCATTACACGCGCCTGGATTTGCCTGCGCGCGCGCGAGCGGTATCCCTGCCGAGCGTGCGGCTCGTTGATACACGCCGTCTCAAAATGGATCATGGACTGTCCCCGCATTTACTGACAGCCATGCGAGAGCGTCTGGAAAATAAAGAACAAGTCCTGATTTTTCTCAACAGACGTGGTTATGCTCCGGCTCTGCATTGTGCGTCCTGTGGCTGGGTCAGCAAGTGTCCGCGCTGCACGACTTTTACTGTTCTGCATCGCAGCACGCCTGGGCGGCATCAATTGCACTGTCATCATTGTGGCTACCAACAACGAGTACCTGCCTCATGTCCGGAATGTGGTGATCAGGATCTACAGCCGATGGGGCGTGGAACCCAGCGTATCGAGGAGCAATTGGCGGAGCTTTTTCCTCAGTCGCGTATTGCCAGGATTGATGCTGACAGTACCCGTAAAAAAGGCAGTGCTCAGGCGCTGTTTGCAAGCGTGCATGCTGGCGAGGTGGATATCCTGGTGGGTACGCAGATGGTCGCCAAAGGACATGATTTCGCGAATCTGGGTTTGGTAGGCGTGCTCAACGCAGATGCAATGTTGTTTTCTCAGGACTTTCGCGCACCGGAGCGTTTGTTTGCGCAACTCATGCAGGTAGCGGGTCGTGCAGGACGGCATACCGGTCACGGTGAGGTGATTGTGCAGACAGGTTATCCAGAGCAGCCTGTCTATCAGGCCTTGCTCAAACACGATTATTCAGGCTTCGCCAGGCACTCCATGCAAGAGCGTGAGTCAGCGATGCTGCCACCGTTTTCCCATCAGGCTTTATTAAGCACCGAGGCACGGGAACTGACCGTTGCGCTTGCGTTTTTACAAAGCGCAAAAGATACTGCGCAGTCACTGATGGAACATCAGCAAAGTAGTGAGATGATCACACTGTATGATCCAGTACCCTTACGTATTGTGCGTGTAGATAATATGTGTCGTGCGCAATTATTACTTGAGGCGTCGCATCGACCTGCACTCCAGTCATTACTGCGTCAATGGCTATTGGAAATAAATGAAATGCCAGAGTCGCGCAAAGTCCGCTGGCAACTTGAAGTTGATCCGCTCGAAATTTAAACAACATATGTCGACCTCTGCCACCTCGGGAATGAATCCAGCGCAACGCGAGGCCGTGTTGTATCTGGATGGACCCTGTCTGGTTCTGGCAGGTGCGGGGTCTGGAAAAACCCGTGTCATTACGCAAAAAATCGCCTATCTGATTAAAGAGTGTGATTTCGCTGCGCGCAATATTGTCGCGCTGACTTTTACCAACAAAGCTGCGCGTGAGATGGATGATCGCGTTAAACGCCTGGTCGATGCGAGTCAGGCTAAGGGCTTGACGATCAGTACGTTTCATTCTCTGGGTGTGAGGATTTTGCGCGAAGAAGCGCAGCATGCGGGACTAAAACCACAGTTTTCAATTTTTGACTCGGATGATGCGCTGGCGATTGTGCAGGATTTGCTCGCGACCACAGACCGCGGACGCCTGAAGTCCGTGCAGCAGACTATTTCGTTATGGAAAAATGGCTTGATTGATCCCGATGCTGCGGCGCTGCTAGCCGCGACACCGAGCGAGGTCGAGGCGGCAAAAATTTATCGCAGTTATAACGCGACACTTGCGGCTTATCAGGCGGTAGATTTTGATGATCTGATCGCGGTGCCGGCGCAGATTTTCGAGCGTAATGTCGAAGTGCGTGAAAAATGGCAAAAGCGTGTGCGTTATCTCCTTGTCGATGAGTATCAGGATACTAACGTTTGTCAGTATCGCCTGGTGCAATGGTTAACCGGTCCGCGCGCGATGTTCACAGCTGTGGGGGATGATGATCAGGCGATTTATGCCTGGCGTGGAGCGACGATTGAAAATCTCGCCAAACTCACGACCGACTACCCAACCATCCGACTTATTAAACTTGAGCAAAATTATCGCTCGAGTCAGCGTATTCTGGCTGCGGCGAATAATGTGATTTCAAAAAATCCTAAGCTCTTCGAAAAGAAACTGTGGTCTGAGCACGGGACAGGTGAAGCGATTTCAGTCTCTGCGATGTCAAGTGAGGAGGTCGAGGCTGAAAACGTTGCAATGAAAATCTCTGCCGCGCGTTTTGAAAAACAAGCAACCTGGAAAGATTTCGCGATCCTTTATCGCGGTAATCATCAGGCACGGATCGTTGAGCAGGCGATGCGTAATGTTCGTATTCCCTACACGATCTCAGGTGGTCAAAGTTTTTTTGATAAAGCCGAGGTGCGTGATGTGCTGTCTTATCTCAGGCTGATCGCTAATGAGGAAGATGACCCGGCTTTTATCCGTGCGGCTACAACGCCTAAGCGCGGAATTGGGCAAGCGACGCTTCAGACTCTGGGGCAGTATGCCGGCGAGAGAAAAATTTCCTTGTTTGCGGCCTTGTTTGAGCAGGGGATTGAGTCGCGACTGAATCCCCGTCAGATGGAGCCCTTACGCACCTTTGGTGAATTTATTGTCCGTATTCAGTATCGTGCGGGCAAAACCGAAGCTGGGCAAAAAGTGCATGCCGCGGAACCTGCAGGTGACATTCTCGATGATTTAGTGAGTGCGATTCAGTACGAAAGATATCTCTACGATAGCTTTGATGAAAAACCCGCTCAAAGTCGCTGGCAAAATGTGCTTGAATTAGTTGGCTGGCTCAAGCGTAAGGCCGAGGCTGATAGCATGGGATTGTTTGATCTGGTGCAGCACGTAGCGCTTGTCACGATGCTTGAGCGCGGCGATGACGAGGAACCCGATGCGGTGAAGTTGTCCACGCTTCATGCTTCAAAAGGTCTCGAATATCCGCATGTGTATTTGCTAGGTGTTGAAGAGGGATTGTTACCCCACATGGGGCGTGATGACGACGAGGGCGATGCCGCGAGTATTGCAGAGGCGCTTGTCTCGCGCATACAGGAAGAGAGGCGCCTGATGTATGTGGGGATTACTCGCGCACAGCGCAGTCTGCATTTGAGTTGGTGCAAAAAACGCAGACGCGCACGCGAGGATCTGCTACGTGAGCCGTCACGATTTATTGAAGAGATGGGGCTGTCCAGCGCGCCGGATCAGCAGCCTGAGGCAGAGGCAATGAGCCCTAAGAGCCGCCTCGATATGCTCAAGGCGATGCTGAACAAAACATCGACTTGAGATAAGGGCCGCGAATCGAATAAAACCTTGCTTTGAATACCTGTCTGGTTTGAAGGGCAAGGTTTGAAAGGCGTACAGTCAAAAACTTGTTAAACCAGTTTTGAGAGTGTGTTGCGCCAGAATTGCAGGCGACGCGGCAAGGCAGACACAAAGATATGCTCGCGCAACGTGTGCGCGCCATCCCCCTCGGCTCCAAGACCATCTACGGAGGGTATGCCAAGGGCAGCGGTAAAGTTCGCATCGCTACCGCCTCCGGTGACAGGGGCATCGATGAGCTCGAAACCTGCCGCATCGGCGTAGACAACCAACTGGTTCAACAGGGTTTGTGCCTCGGCTGTTTTAACCATTGCCGGGCGATTGAGTTCCACCTCAATCGAGAGCGTGGTGTCCGGGTCTACTGGTTTAAGTGCAAGCATCCTGGCTTTGAGTTCAATCCCCGCCGCCTCATCCGGAACTCTGAAATCCACCATCACCTCGCAATGCGAGGGCACGGTATTGGTGACGGTGCCACCAGAGATTGTGCCAACGCTCACGGTAATGCCACGACTGTAATCCGTCATGGCCTCGAGCGCGATGATTTGATGCGCCATTTCGCGAATCGCGCTGCGACCTTTTTCATGGGCCATCCCTGCATGGGAAGGTCGACCCGTGACGGTCAGCTTGGTCATGCCAGTGCCTTTACGTGCCGTGACGCATTTGCCCCCATTGGGGCGAGCAGGTTCGCAGACCAGGGTGTAGCGGGCTTTCTTGGCGTAAGTTTCGATAGCGGGTCGGGAGGCATGACTGCCGACCTCTTCGTCTGGCACCATTAAAAAATCCACCGGTAAGGGGGTCGCGCCTGCCGCGGACAGCTCACCCAGTGCTGTGAGCGCCAGGTAGGTGCCGCCCTTCATATCAAAACTACCTGGGCCGTAAAGTTTGCCGTCCTCAATCCGGCAGGGATTAGTGTTGAGCGTACCGATAGGATGGACGGTATCCAGATGCGCGAGCAAAAGAATACCTGGACGTTCATCGCCAGGGGCACGGTTGCTGGCAACGAGGATTGGCAGATTTTTAGGGCCAGCGTGGCTCAGCGTGACATGCAATCCCATAGCGCGTGCCTGACTTGCAACGAGGGTTGCCATGCGCTCAACAGCAGCGGTATCACTTGAGGGCGACTCACATTCAATCCATGTGCGTATGCCAGCGGCTAATTGCTCAGCAAACGCTTGGGATTCAGGTGTTAACACTGGAGTCAGGACAGGTGGCGCCACTGCTGCAACGGCTGGCGAAACTACGGAGGTGGACATGCGTGGCTCCAGAGGATAGTGTTTGAATGTAAGTGTAGTTATTTAATTGCAAGCATACTTATTTTGTAGGGTGATTGCGAATGTCTCGTGCTGCATCGGCTAATTCACCTGCGGTCAGGCCTATAGGTCCGACACCATGCGCAACCAGGCGGTCTGCGGCCGCACCGTGTAGCCACACCCCTGCAGGAACCGCCGTGTGCATCGGCATCCCTTGCGCCAGCAAACTGACAAGAATGCCACTCAGCACATCGCCTGAACCAGCTGTCGCCAGACCGACATTGCCTGTAGGATTGATTTGCCAGGAGAGATCCGGCGCGCACAGGATAGTATTTGCGCCTTTCAGGACAACCCAGGCATTGTATTTTTTAGCTAGTGCCATCGCGGCCTCTGCCCTGTTTTCCTGGATTTTTTTTGTCTCTGTCTGGAGTAATCGGGCGGCCTCTGCCGGGTGGGGGGTGAGCACGATCTCACCTCTACCCCAGGTAGGTGAGATTTCGCCGCTCGCAACGGCATTCAAGCCGTCTGCGTCCAGCACGAGGGGGATATCCTTGCGTTGAATGAAAAGCTGACGTAACAAGCCTCGTGCATAATCGGAGGTACCGAGGCCGCAACCTGCGCCCCAGGCATCCATGCTTTTGACGGCCTCTAACAACTCTTGGGCCTCGTGCAACATTAGTTCTGGTGTAATGCTGTCATAAGCGACGGGAGAGGGGTGTTGGGCAATACCCACCATCACTTTTCCAGCCCCTGTTTTCAGGGCAGCCCGGCCGGCGAGGATGACCGCTCCGGTCATGCCGCGCGCCCCACCAAGAATAGCCGCGCAGCCAAAACTGCCTTTATTGCCCTGTGGGTCGCGAGGTTTGAAAAGAGCACTCACCTGTTCGCTGCTGACAGGTTGTGCTGTATTAAGTGTGTTTTGCATAGGTTAATGTTAGAGCGATAATGGTTTAAATGGTGAAATGGAATAAAAAATGAAACATATTCAGATAGTTGGTGTGGCAGGCGCAGGTGCGATGGGACGCGGGATCGTTCAGATCGCAGCTCAGGCAGGATTGACGGTCAGGATGTTCGATGTCCAGCCACAGACCGTAATTGCCGCGCGCGAGGCCTTGGCGACGACCTGGACGACGCTGGCCACCAAGGGGAAAATCACTTCCGAGGCGGCAGAGGCCGCCCTGGCAAATGTGCATGGTGCGAGCGAGCTGGCTGAACTGAAGGACTGTGATTTAGTGATCGAGGCAATCGTTGAGCGCCTGGACATCAAACAAAAGTTTTTTAAAGATCTTGAGGCAATCGTCTCCGATGATTGCATTCTGGTATCTAACACATCCTCTCTGTCGATTACCTCGATCGCTGCAGCCTGCGCGCATCCCGAACGCGTAGCGGGTTACCACTTTTTCAATCCTGTGCCACTGATGAAAGTGGTCGAGGTGATTGACGGCCTGAAGAGCGATCTACAAGTCGGTGATGCGCTGATGGCCTTGTCCACCAAAATGGGCCATACGGCTGTTCGTTGCAAGGATATGCCTGGTTTCATCGTGAATCATGCCGGCCGAGGCATGAATACCGAGGGCTTGCGTATCGCGCAGGAGGGCGTCACCTCATTCCCAACGATTGACGCCATCATGCGCGAGCAGGCTGGCTTCAAAATGGGTCCTTTCGAATTGATGGACCTCACAGGTCTGGATGTCTCGCATGCGGTGATGGAGTCGATCTACCGTCAGTTTTTTGACGAGCCACGTTTCAAACCCTCTCCCATTGGTACCATCCGTGTCGCGGGTGGGATTTATGGTCGCAAAACACAAGCTGGCTTTTACGACTACGAAGATGGCCAGAAAAAAGTTGTGATTGAGGCACCTGCACCTGAACAGCAAGCCGTACCCAAGGTCTGGGTCAGCCACGCACACGAACTCGGTCATGCGCGTGCGGTGAACTTGTTGCGCAGTCTGGGCGCGACGCTCGAGACTGGCAGCACGCCGTCTTTTGATAGTTTACTGATTGTCACGCCTTACGGTCAGGATGTCTCGACGGCCGTGGTTGAGCAGGGGTTGGATGCAGCACGCACGGTGGGGCTGGATACCCTGAATGATTTTGAGAGTTCGCGTCGTCGCACTCTGATGGTGAGTCCGGCGACTGCGCCTGCCTGGCGCACAATCGCGCATGCCTTGCTGGGTAGTGATAATGTCCGTGTCAGCGTCATCGAGGATTCCGCCGGTTTTGTGGCGCAGAGAATCTGCGCCATGATTGTCAATATCGCCTGCGATATCGCACAGCAGGGGATTGCGACGCCCCAGGATATCGATCGCGCTGTCTCCCTGGGCTTGGGTTATCCAAAAGGTCCCTTGGCTTTGGGCGACGCACTCGGTGCGCGTCAAATCCTTGAGATTTTGAGAAATATCCAGCAAGTCACTGGCGATCCTCGCTATCGTCCAAGTCTGTGGTTGCAGCGTCGGGTGCAGTTGGGTATGTCGTTGTTGCAGACTAGCGCGGTGTGATGAGCTTTAAATAAAAAAACACCCCAAATTCGGATTAAGGTCCAAGTTTTTGGGGTGTTTCGCTATGTACTAATCGGTGGGTAGCCGCCGATTTTTTTCAAGAGCCTGCCTGTCAAGCTGCTCGAATATCAGAATTTATTTTGCTGGCGCAGCAGCAGGGGCAGGTTCAGCTGGCTCGTCAAATTTAGCGCCAGAGTTGTTAGCCATGTAGACCACAGCGCGTGTGATCTCAAAATCATCCAGAGCAGGGTTGCCGCCTTTGGCTGGCATGGCGTTTTTACCCTTGATGGCGTTTGCGACCATGGTGTTCAAACCAGTCTTGACTGCAGTAGACCAGCTCGCTGCATCGCCAAATTTTGGAGCACCCGCGACACCTGCGGCATGACAGCCGGCGCATACGGCTTTGTAGACTTGTTCGCCTGTCTTGAATACTTTAGGACCACTGGCATCGACTAGCTCAAGCTGCGCAACCGGCGCAATGCGCTTGGCAGTTGCTTCAGGACCAAGGGTGTCAGAGCCTGCGCCAACCTGATTGCCTGCAGCGACCAGATTCACCAGGAGGATGATAATCAGGATCGGCACGACAAACGACAGCACGATCGTGACGATCAACTGTTTGGGCGTTTTAATCGGCGAATGATGCTCTTCAGTATGTGCTTCTTGCTGTTGCTGTGTATTGCTCATGACCAAATCCTGCGAGTTTGTTGACGGTTTTTCTTACAAACCGGGTGATTATAGCGGGATAAGAGGATGTCGGTGGGGCTTCTTGGGGCTTGGAGTCGCAAGTTGTAGTCTGCCGCTATAATTAAAAGCTAAGCGCCCGTAGTTCAATGGATAGAATTAGAGTTTCCGAAGCTCTCGATACAGGTTCGATTCCTGTCGGACGCACCAAATTTCAATAGATATTACTTGGCTCTACTCCACTAGCGGTGTAGAGCCTTTTTACTAGCGGCATAGAGCCTTTTCGCTTGTTTTTTGCTTAATTTTTGCTTATTGCTGGTGCTTTGAGTGCCTGATGAAAACGCTTTACATAGTCATCAAAGCTCTCCGTATCGCTTGATTCCAGGTGTTTTTGTTCCAGAATCGACGTATTTGCCTGATTTTCAGCTAGCGTTGCCTCAGAGGCGGTCAGTCCGGTCTGTCGCAGCTGTTGGGCGAGGCGTGTACTTAATTGCAAAGCATACTCATGGAAGGACAATTTTTGTGTCTGTAGTGTGCTCAGTACTTTCGCCGAAGGTGTCAGGTCGGGATTTTGGACTTTTTCGCGTTGCGTGGTGAGTGTCTGTAAATAGGAAGCGTCCTTCAGTGCGTCCGCCAAAACAGCGCTACAAGCCGAAATGCCGTCCAGTAGCTGGGTCGCCCAGTCCTGTAATCGGATGTCTTGGCCTTGCTGCTTGAGCATCAGTCCAGGTTCACGTCCCTGTTTGACCACGAGCGAGAAATTCGCCGCGCTTTCAGGACAAAAGCCGCTGTCAGAAAAGTCCGGGCTGTCTTGCAGGGCACAAAATAATAAAAAGGCATCGACGAACATTGCCGTCTGGGCAGAAATCCCGGTCGGCTCGGTTGGATCAATATCGAGACAGCGCACTTCGATGTACTGCACACCACGATCGGCGAGTGCGGTAATCGGACGCTCACACGGACCAGTAGTGCGTTTGGGACGGATACTGGAGTAAAACTCGTTTTCAATTTGCAGCGTATTGGTGTTGAGTTGAACCCATTCGCCGTCACGTTTTGTACCAATTTTTTCGTAAGCGGGCCACGGTGTGGTGACGGCCTCGTAAATACGCTGTAAAAAAGTATTCAGATCGTTGTAGCAGGGCTTGAGGCCCGATTGCGCTTTGTTTTGATAGCCAAGATCACTCATGCGCAAGCTGGTGGCATAGGGCAGATACATGGTTTCTGGATCGAGCTCGAGCAGGTTGCCGGTATGACCGCGCAAAAAGTCACGAGACAATGCAGGCGAAGCGCCAAACAAGTACATCAGCAGCCAGCTGTAACGGGTGAAATTGCGTATCAGTGCGATGTATCCCGCTGATCTGCGATCCTGTGCGCTGGTCTCTGACCTGTCAAGCAAGTCCCAGAGAGCTTCGTCGAAAGAAAAGTTGTAGTGCAGGCCTGCAATGCACTGCATGGTTTTGCCATAACGCGCGGCCAGACCACGTCGATAGACGTGTTTGATCATTCCGGTGTTGGAGGTGCCATACCAGGCGATTGGGATGTCTTGTTCAGCGGGTAAGTGTGCTGGCATGGAGTGGTTCCACATCAGCTCGTCCTGCAGGGTGAGCGAGACGACACGTTGAATCTCGTTGATTTCGGCAATCAGGCTGTCAACACGGTTGTGAGTCCCGGTAATAAGTTCAAGCAAGGACTCCGAGTAGTCGGTCGTGATCCTGGGATGGGTGAGTGCAGAGCCGAGTGCTTGAGGGTGCGGCAGCTTGGACAGCAGGCCCTTCATATCCACACGCAGTCCTTCTTTTTCGATGCCACGAAGCGAGTTACCCAGCACCTCGGGGTGAGCCTTCAGAAGTGCAAGTCGTTTGGACAGCGTGTCAGTCACAGAGAATCCTTTCATTCATCAATCCTGTGGATTTTAAAGTATGCGCGTGGGGCGGTGTTAAACAGGGGCTTGATACCCCGAGGACACGGTTTTAACGAATTTGAACGACAATATGATGATTATCCGAAAGAATTTTGGAGCAACTTGTGAGTAAGCGCTTGGGTTTCTGGCTCTCGGGCCTCGTTTTATCCTTGTTGCTTGGCTGTAGCCCTGAATTTAACTGGCGAGAGTTAAGCGTAGCTGAGGATCGCGCAAGACTGGCTTTCCCTGCCAAAGTACAGACTGAGCAGAGACAAATTCAGCTTGACGGGCACGCGCTTGCGTTCTCGCTTTCGGCAGCTAATGTCGGGCCTGCCGTGTTTGCGGTCGGTTTTGCCGTCTTGCCTGAAAATCTCAATGAGTCCGCTCAAAAATCGCTGACGCGCGCGCTTTTGACTTCCTTATTCGCTGCGAGTGGACAAATACCGACTCAGGCTGCACTGGAGGGGCAGGTGTTTGAGCTCGAAACCCTCGTTGCAAAGCAGCCCTCTTTATTGATGGCACGGGTGTTGATCCACCGCGGTATGCTGATGCAGGTAGTTGCCTCCGGTCCAAAACAAGCTTTGCCGCGAGAACAGGCGCTGGAGTTTATGCGGTCACTGGTTCTGAAATAGGCGAGAACTGCGGCTCAGACGAGACTTGTCCGCTCGACTCCCTGGTGCCAGTATGGAGCAGGCCTAAACGCATCGCTTTGACCACCCCTGCCTGTCGGCCATAGACATTGAGTTTGCGGCATGCATTACGCAAATGAAAGTTGACGGTGCGTTCGCTCAGACCCAGAATAGACGCTGTTTCCCAGCTAGTCTTGCCAAGCGACACCCACTCCAGGCATTGCAGCTCTCGCCCGGTGAGTGGTGTTATTTTCATGTATGAATTTCCCTTGCACTAGCTTAATCAAGCTGCGCAGTGTGCTCGTTTGTGCAAGGTTTGGACATTCGCAGAATCCCTGTGTTTTACAGTCTTTTACAAAATAAATGCTTGGATAATCTTTGGGCTTTCTTCCCCAGTCTGTCCGGGTCTCCTCAAGCTTGGGCTGCGATGTTAAACTTTGAACTTAGTTGGCGCCGATTTGCCTGATCCGCTTGCGGGCGCCTCATAAATCCAGCTAAAGAAGGTCTGTATGACTGCTCCGTCCGAATTACTGGGCGCCAATTCGCCCGGACTGCCTGCCGATACCCAGCCATCCGGCTCAGTGGGTGTCGTGCAAACTCAATTCATGCAATTCAATGAGCCTCTTGCGTTGGCCAGTGGTCATACGCTTAATGCTTATGAACTCGCCATCGAAACCTATGGCACCCTTAACGCTGATGCGAGTAATGCCGTTCTGATCTGCCATGCGCTCAATGCTTCGCATCATGTAGCGGGGATCTCAGCCGAAAATCCTGAGGATATCGGGTGGTGGGACAACATGGTGGGGCCTGGTAAGCCTGTTGATACCAATGTTTTTTTCGTTATAGGGATCAATAATCTGGGCTCCTGTTTTGGCTCAACAGGGCCAGCGTCGATTTCACCAGAGACTGGTAATCCCTGGGGGGCTGACTTTCCTGTGCTGACCGTAGAAGACTGGGTGCAGGCTCAGGCCCGGGTAGCGGATCGCCTGGGGATCAAACGTCTGGCCGCTGTCATGGGTGGCTCGCTAGGCGGTATGCAGGCAATGAGTTGGGCCATCACCTTGCCCCACCGTGTCGCGCATTGCGTGGTGATTGCCAGTACGCCAAGACTGTCTGCACAGAATATCGCCTTTAACGAAGTCGCGCGTCGTGCCATCATTACGGATCCCGAGTTTCACGGCGGAAACTATTACGCGCAAAACACGGTGCCGCGCAGTGGTTTGTCGGTTGCCAGAATGGTGGGGCATATCACGTATCTGTCTGATGACGATATGGCAGAAAAATTTGGCCGTACCCAGCGTGAGCCCGCAGCGGGTGGTGCGTTTCACTATGGTTACGGTGTGGAGTTTGAGGTCGAGTCTTACCTGCGCTATCAGGGTGAAAAGTTTTCCCGCTATTTCGATGCGAATACCTATTTACTGATTACTCGTGCGCTGGATTATTTTGATCCCGCACGCCAGACGCAGGGCGATCTTGCGCGTGCCCTGGCACCGGCGCTGGCAGACTTTTTGCTGATTTCTTTTACAACCGACTGGCGTTTTCCGCCAGAGCGTTCGCGAGAAATCGTCCGGGCCTTGCTGAAAAATCATCAGTCTGCAACCTACGCTGAAATTGATGCTCCACACGGGCATGACGCTTTCCTGCTGGATGACGAGCGCTATCACGCCGTCATGCGGGCCTATTTTTTACGCATCGCTGCGACGGTGTCTGCCAACACAGCCAGTCAGGTGCCGGCTGTTGAAGCGGTGCAACGCGAGGCGGCTCACCATCAGGCTGCGCAGCAGAAGGAGGTGCAGCGATGACTCAGCACAATACTCAAACAGCACTGCGTGAAGACCTTGCGCGTATTGCCCAGTGGGTCACGCCTGGAAGTCGCGTGCTGGATCTCGGCTGTGGCGACGGCACCTTGCTCGCGCACCTTAAAGAGACTAAAAACGTGCGGGGCATTGGTGTTGAGATTAATGATGCGCGAGTCTTGACGTGTGTGCAGCGCGGTGTGCATGTTATCCAGCAAAACCTCGAAGATGGTCTTGCGATGTTTGAGGATCAGCAGTTTGATACGGTGGTGCTCTCCCAGACCTTGCAGTCGATGCATAACACTGAGCACATTCTCAGAGAAATGGCACGTGTGGCGCGTAACGGTATCGTTTCTTTTCCGAATTTCGGTTACTGGCCGCACGGATGGTCGATCCTGATGGGGCGCATGCCCGTGACCGGACAGATGCCTTACGGTTGGTACGACACACCTAATATTCATTTGTGTACGCTTAAAGATTTCGAGCGTCTTGCCCAGACCCTGGACTTCCAGTTGCTTGAGCGAGCTACGTTTAATGATCAGCGTGAGGTCAAATGGCTTGCCGGTTGGCGCAGCACGCTAGCGGTCTATCGGTTTACCGGTCGCTCAGGCAAACCACTCCAATGAAAACACCTGCCGCTGGCCTCTACACAAACCGCAGGGTCGCGCCTCTGCTGGCACTCGGGTTTGCCAGTGGCTTGCCGCTCGCTTTGACGGGTGGAACCCTTCAGGCCTGGGCTACGGTTGAGCAGATCTCATTGCAGCAAATCGGGTTTTTGACTTTAGTGGGTACGGCTTACACGCTCAAATTCCTCTGGGCGCCGCTGATCGATCGTTACGCACCACCCTTGCTAGGCCGCAGGCGCGGCTGGATGTTACTGATGCAAGTGTTGCTGGCACTCGGCATGATGACGATGGGTTTACTCTCTCCGGCTCAAAATTTATTACCTCTCGCTTTACTAGCCGTGGCTGTAGCCTTTTGTTCTGCTACCCAGGATATTGCTTTTGATGCCTACAGAAGTGATGTATTGCACAAGGACGAGCGCGGAGCAGGCGCTGCACTCTCTGTGCTGGGCTATCGACTGGCGATGCTTGTATCTGGGGGGGTGGCCTTGATACTGGCCGACCAGTGGCTTGGCTGGGGACATACTTACATGCTGATGGGGGGCTTGATGCTGGTTACAGCACTGGCAACACTCTGGGCACCTGAGCCTGAGGTGGTTGCGATGGCACCGCGTTCACTCGCTGAGGCTGTGTTTAAACCGTTCAAGGAGTTTTTCAGCCGCCCAGAGGCCCTTACGGTTCTGGTACTGATCGTCCTCTATAAGCTGGGTGATGCCTTTGCAGGAGCATTGTCCACAACTTTTTTGATTCGCGCCGCGGGTTTTAGCGCAACCGAGGTGGGGACCGTCAATAAATTGCTTGGTCTGGCAGCAACGATTGTTGGTGCGCTCACAGGTGGCGCGCTGATGTCAAAGCTCGGGCTTTATCGGTCACTCATGTTGTTTGGACTATTGCAGGCTGTCTCTAACCTAGGATTCTGGGTCATCTCGGTTGCGCCGCATAATATCTGGCTGATGGCCGGCGCGGTCGGGCTGGAAAATCTATGTGGTGGCATGGGAACTGCGGCTTTTGTCGCGCTGTTGATGGGCTTGTGTAATCAGCAGTTTTCGGCGACACAGTTTGCTTTGTTGTCGGCGCTGTCGGCGGTTGGGCGTACTTATCTGGCTGGCCCGCTGACGCCCCCGCTGGTGGAGTATGCAGGCTGGCCTACCTTTTTTATCCTGACTGTACTGATTGCAATTCCGGGTTTAATCCTGCTGCGCTGGCGCAGGCGAGATATTGAGCGCATTGAGGCAGCGGTTTGAGGACGCGGCTTGAAACTGGGGATTGAAACCGCGGTTTGAAATTACGGTTTGAAACTGCGGATTGAAACCACGGTTTGACAGTACAGGACGCCGAGGCGTCCCCGACCGCCTTCAGTCCAGTTTAAAGTCGTAATCAATCGTGAGCGGTGCATGATCTGAAAACCGCTCATCCTTATAGATACTGGTTGTACGAGCTTTGGCGGCAAGACCAGGCGTGACCAGTTGATAATCCAGACGCCAGCCTACGTTCTTGACCCAGGCTTGTCCGCGATTACTCCACCAGGTGTATTGCTCGGCACGCGCATCAAGCTGTCGAAACACATCGACAAAACCTATTTCATCAATTACGTGCGTGACCCAGGCCCGCTCCTCTGGCGTGAAGCCAGAGTTTTTCTGATTCGATTTCCAGTTTTTCAGATCGATTTCCTTGTGCGCGATATTCCAGTCCGCACAGATTACGTATTCACGACCTGATTTTTTATGGTCATCCATGAGCGCTTGCATCCAGGGCCCAAATTTATCGAGAAACCGGAATTTGGCCTCCTGGCGCTCCGGCCCGCTCGAGCCTGACGGTAAGTAGGCGCTAATGACTGACAGCTTGGCCCAGTCGGCGCGGATGATGCGGCCTTCGGTATCGAATTCCGGGCACTCCATCCCTCTCAAAATGCGCTCTGGCTCTTTGCGCAGATAGATGCCCACACCGCTATAGCCCTTTTTCTCTGCAGCGCAAAAATGCCCGCGATAGTCCAGCGGGTGTTGCAGGCTCTCGTCAATATCCGCCAGATGAGCTTTGAGTTCTTGCAGGCACAAAATATCTGCCTGATGGGTGCGAAGCCAGTCAAGCAGGCCTTTGTTGTAGGCCGAGCGAATACCGTTCAAATTCAGGGAAGTAATGCGTAGCAAGGAAAGCTCCTGGTCAGTGAGATAATGTCGGCATGTCGAATTAATTTTGGAATACTTATGTCAACGGATTCGGATCGCCGCGCCTTTGTGCAGTTTGCCTTAAATGAAGGCGTTTTGCGTTTTGGCAGCTTTGTTACCAAGTCAGGCCGCACAAGCCCCTACTTTTTTAATGCAGGTCTGTTTAACTCTGGCGCCTCCGTTGGCCGTCTGGCCCAATTTTATGCTCAGGCGCTGGTGAATTCGAATATTCCGTTCGATATGCTGTTCGGTCCCGCTTACAAGGGCATTCCACTGGCTACGGCGACCTCGGTTGCGCTGGCTAATCATCCTGCGCTGCCTGGTCGTGAGATCCCCTTTGCCTATAACCGCAAAGAAGCTAAAGACCATGGTGAGGGTGGGGTGCTGGTCGGTGCGCCACTTAAAGGCCGTGTCGTCATTATTGATGACGTGATTACTGCAGGGACTTCGGTGCGTGAGTCCGTCGATATCATCCGCGCGGCAGGGGCTGAGCCTGCCGCGGTATTGATTGCGATGGATCGTATGGAGCGTGCGGGGGCTGAGGGTGCGCTGTCGCCTCACTCTGCTGTGCAGGAGGTCGAGCAGCGTTATGGTTTGCCTGTTGTCAGTATTGCTTCGCTGACGGATATTTTGGCCTTGCTTGAGGGCAATGCAGAGTTCGCCGCTTATCAGCATGCTGTGCTGGCTTACCGTAATCGCTACGGCATCGTCTGATTTATCAGCAATACAAAATTAATCGGATCAGACACTCAGAGGACTGATCCGATTAATTTGCTCAAGCGCCTTAAAGCAAAATTGAATTAGCTCTCGAGTTTTGCCTTAAGCAAATCATTGACTTGCTGTGGATTGGCTTTGCCTCGCGCGGCTTTCATGATCTGGCCCACCAGTGAGTTAAAGCCTTTTACTTTGCCCGCACGAAATTCCTCGACGATGGTGGCGTTGTCTGCCATGACTTTGTCGATCATCGCCTCAATCGCGCCTGCATCATTGATCTGGGTGAGACCCTTTGCCTGAATGATCGCCTCGGGTTGTCCGCCGTTTTCTCCCAGCCACATCGCAGCAAACACATCACGCGCGATTTTGTTGGAGATGGTGTTGTCTAGAATTTTGCCAAGCAAGGCCGCAAGCGACGCTGCAGTGACGGGACAATCAGCAATGTCTTTTTCTTCGCGGTTCAGGGTGGCCGAGACCTCTCCCATGACCCAGTTAGCGGCGAGTTTTGCCTGTCCCGCAGGGAGTGCGCGTACGGTTTCTTCGAAATAGGTAGCAAGTGCTCGGCTAGAGGTGAGTTGTGCTGCATCGACAGGTGCCAAGCCATAATCGCTGACAAACCGTGCACGCAAGCTTGCGGGCAGCTCGGGCATGGAGGCGCGCACCTCATCAATCCAGCCTTGCGCAATCACCAATGGTGGCAAATCGGGGTCAGGGAAATAACGGTAGTCGTGCGCGTCTTCTTTGCTCCGCATACTGCGGGTTTCGTCACGCTCAGAGTCGTACAGGCGTGTTTCCTGCACGACGCGTCCGCCGTCTTCGATCAGTTCAATCTGGCGACGCACTTCGTATTGAATCGCACGCTCAAGAAAGCGGAAGGAATTGACGTTTTTGATTTCGCAGCGGGTCCCAAATTCTTTTTGCCCGACCGGACGCACGGAAACGTTGGCGTCGATCCGAAAGGAGCCTTCCTGCATATTGCCGTCACAAATACCTAGCCACATCACGAGGCTGTGTAAGGTTTTGGCGTAAGCCACCGCCTCGGCCGCAGAACGCATTTCTGGCTCCGTGACGATTTCGAGCAGGGGCGTACCGCAGCGATTCAGGTCAATACCGGTCGACGACTCGCCATGGGGACCGACGAAATCATCGTGCATGGATTTGCCTGCGTCTTCTTCGAGATGAGCGCGGGTGAGGTTGATGGTTTTTTCCTCGTCTCCGACAAAAAACGAGAGCGAACCACCAATCACTACGGGATGGTCCATCTGGCTGATCTGGTAGTTTTTAGGCAGGTCAGGATAGAAATAATTTTTACGTGCAAAAACCGAATAGGGGGCGACGGTCGCGCCGATTGCAAGACCGAAACGGATGGCGCGTTCAACCGCGCCCTTATTCATCACGGGCAACACACCCGGCAGGGCCATGTCGACCTCGTTGGCCTGTGTGTTGGGCTGTGCACCATAGCGCGTGCTGCTACCCGAAAATATTTTTGTCTGCGTCGAAAGCTGTGTGTGCGTTTCGAGGCCGATGACGATTTCCCATGCCATTATTTTTGCCCCGCGATGCGTTGATGCCAGTCTGAGACTTGCTGGTATTGATGGGCGACTGCGAGCAGTCGTCCTTCATCAAAATAGTTACCGATAATTTGCAGGCCGATTGGCAGCGGCGCACCACTCGCTCCTGCACCAAAACCGCAAGGGATCGACATGCCTGGCAGACCCGCCAGATTCAGGCTCAGGGTGTAAATGTCCGCCAGCCAGTCGGCGGTCGGGTCGTCGTTATTGACACCTAATTGTTTTGCAACGGTTGGGGTAACCGGACCCATGATGACGTCACATTGCGCGCTCAGGACTGCACGGAAATCATCCGCGATCATGCGGCGCAGACGTTGTGCCTGCAGGTAGTAAGCATCGTAATAACCATGCGACAGTACGTAGGTGCCAATCAGGATGCGTCGCTGTACCTCGGCACCGAACCCCTCTGCGCGCGAACGTCCGGACATGTCTTCGAGATCACTGTACTGGTCAGCACGGTGGCCGTAGCGCACCCCGTCGTAACGCGACAGGTTGCTCGAGGCCTCGGCAGGCGCAATCACGTAATAGGCCGGGATCGAGAGGCGTGTGCGGGGCAGGGAAATGTCAACGCGTGTGGCGCCAAGTTTTTCGAATTGCACCAGTGCTGATTCCACCGCAGTGGCTACGTCATTGGACAGGCCTGCTCCGAAATATTCCCGCGGCACGCCGATGCGCAAGCCTTTGAGAGGTTGCCCGGCCGTGCCGCCTGAGTACTGCTGCTGAGCACGCTCAAAGTCCGCCCTGATACGTCCGGGGGCATTGGCCACGCCATTGCAGAATTCGGCACTGGTCGAGTCGCGCGGATCAAAGCCGCTCATGGGGTCAAGCAGCTCCAGCAAATCCGCCGCACTGGGAGCAATCGGGCCTGCCTGATCCAGGCTGGAGCCATAGGCAATCATGCCGTAGCGTGAAACAGCACCGTAAGTCGGTTTGATGCCGCTGACGCCGCAAAGCGCTGCGGGCTGGCGCACGGAACCGCCCGTGTCGGTGCCTGTGCTGGCCATCACCAGTCTGGCGGCAACGGCGGCTGCCGAGGCACCCGAAGAGCCGCCAGGCACAGCCTGGTGATCCCAGGGATTACGGGCCGGTCCAAAGGCGGAGTGTTCATTGCCAGATCCCATTGCAAATTCGTCGCAATTAAGTTTGCCCAGCGATACGGCGCCAGCCTCAAGCAGCCGGGTGACGACCGTCGCATCAAAGGGGCTGACATAGTTTTTTAAGATGTTGCTGCCAGCCGTACTACGCCAGCCCTGGGTTACAAAGACATCCTTATGGGCAATCGGAATCCCGGTCAGTGCCGGTGCGTTGCCTGTGGCGAGTAAAGCGTCAGCCTGACGCGCCTGGGCCAGGGTGAGCTCGGCATCGACATGGACGAAGGCATTTAAAGCCCTGGTGCGATCGATCTCTGCCAGTGACTCCTGGGCGAGTTCGGTGGCGCTGAGTTGTCGGGTCTGCAGGGCCTGGCGCAGGCTGGCCAGACTGGGAAAGGTGTACAAGGCTTGGCTCATATCAGTCAATGACCTTTGGAACGAGGAAAAGCCCGTCACGCTTGCCCGGGGCATTGGCCATCAGGGCGTCGCGTCGCGCTAGAGAGGTGGTTTCTGTCACAACGTCCTCGCGCAGGCGCAAATGCACCTCAGTCATGGCTGACAAAGGGTGGGCCAGAGGCTCCACGCCTGTGGTGTCGACTGCCTGGAGCTCCTGGATCAGGCCCAGGATGTCGTTGAGTTCGGTTTGTGCCTGAGTCAGTTGCTGCGGGGAGAGCTGCAGCCGCGCGAGGCGTGCGATGCGGGCAATTTCTTGTTCGGTAAGAGCCATGGGGTCTGGATCAATCCATTGAAAACATAAGGTCTATTTGACGAATCATGCTGAATTATAAGTTATGATAGAGGGCTGATCGCAGTATGTTCTGAGCATTGCTCCATACTCGCGCCTGCGTAATTTTTCGCGTTTATTTTTCTGTGGCTGAGCTCTCATGTTCGGATTCCTCCGTAGTTATTTTTCCAGCGATATGGCGATCGATCTCGGGACCGCCAATACTTTGATTTATGTCCGCGGCAAAGGCATCGTGCTTGATGAGCCTTCTGTCGTGGCGATCCGTCACGATGGCGGCCCCGGCGGCAAAAAAATCATTCAGGCTGTTGGGCGTGAGGCCAAGCAGATGCTGGGTCGCGTCCCTGGCAATATCGAGGCCATTCGTCCGATGAAAGACGGCGTGATTGCTGACTTCACGGTCACCGAACAGATGCTCAAGCAATTCATCCGTATGGTCCACCCGCGCAATATGCTTGCGCCCAGCCCACGTATCATCGTTTGCGTACCTTGCGGCTCGACTCAGGTTGAGCGTCGTGCGATTCGTGAATCAGCGCTGGGTGCCGGTGCCAGCCAGGTCTATCTGATCGAAGAGCCAATGGCTGCAGCGATCGGTGCCGGACTGAATGTTTCCGATGCCAGTGGTTCCATGGTGGTCGATATCGGCGGCGGTACAACCGAGGTCGCTGTGATCTCCCTGGGCGGCATGGTCTACAAAGGCTCTGTGCGGGTAGGTGGCGACAAATTCGACGAAGCGATTGTGAACTACATCCGTCGCAATTACGGCATGCTGATTGGTGAGCCAACCGCTGAGTTGATTAAAAAAGAAATCGGTTCGGCTTTCCCGGGTTCAGAGATTCGCGAAATCGAAGTCAAAGGCCGTAACCTCGCAGAAGGTGTACCACGCAGTTTCACCGTTTCTTCCAATGAGATTCTCGAATCCCTGACTGATCCGCTCAACCAGATCGTGTCCGCAGTCAAAATCGCTCTCGAAAATACGCCGCCTGAGCTTGGCGCCGATATTACCGACAAAGGTATTTCGCTCACCGGTGGCGGTGCTTTGCTGCGTGATCTGGATCGTTTGCTCCAGGAAGAAACTGGTTTGCCCGTTATCGTTGCCGAAGACCCGCTGACCTGCGTGGTTCGCGGTTGTGGCGATGCACTCGAGCACCTCGAAAAGCTGGGCGCTATTTTTATTAACGACTAGTCGTCTGCTTTTTTCATGCAACGACACGTCACTCTGCGGTTATTCCGACGTGGGCCTGCCGCCGAAGTCAAGCTCGCACTGATGGTGCTGCTTGCTTTGGTGTTGTTAGGGACCGATGCCAATTGGAAAACTCTTAATCCCTTACGCCAGTCGATCTCGATTGGACTATACCCATTTCAACGCGCGGTCATGCTACCCCGCGATGCGACTTATTTGGTGCATGACTGGTATAGCGCAGCCGCAGCGATCAAAGCCGAAAACGAAGGTCTGCAGCGCCAGCGCATTGAGCTTGCCCAGGTGACGAGTAATGCGGCCCAGCTCGCAGCTGAAAATGCTCAGTTACGCCGTTTGATGGGCGTGTTTGATAAAGCAGTTGATCAGCCTGCAATCGTTGTGGAAGTGCTCTACGAGCCTGCGAATGCTTTCAACAGGCGTCTTGTCTTCAATAAAGGCAGTAGCTCAGGAATTTCACCAGGCATGCCTGTCATTGACGAGGGCGGGGTGGTCGGGCAGATTATTCGCGTGACACCCATGTCCTCTGAGGCGGCGATGCTGACCGACGAGGTGGTCTCCATCCCGGTGCAGATTTTACGCAATGGTTTGCGTCTGATCGCCTTTGGCTCAACGACCTCCGGCAAGGTTGAGGTACGTTATTTTTCCAGTGATGCCGATATCCGCGAAGGCGATATCCTTGTGACGAGCGGCGTGGGTGGCGTGTTCCCACCGGGTCTGGCTGTCGCCAAAATTGAAAGCGTAGAGCGTAACTCCTCGACAGGTTTTGCACGGGCAGAGGGTCAGCCTTCCTCCCATCCGGAACGTTATCGGCATTTCCTGGTCTTACAGGTTCCTGTCGACGGCAATGAGACTCCGGTCGCACCATCGCCTTCTTCGTCCAAATTTAAATCGGAGCCTGCTGGTGCGTCGCCCAAGTCAAAATGAAATGACCAGTACCCGTTCGCGTGCCACCCGGCCTCCGGTGCCGCGTCCGCAAGCTGTACGTCCGGATCCGCTCGAAAATCTGACGAGCCCGCGCTATATCTGGGCAACGATTATCGGTGTCTGGATGCTTTCGTTGCTTCCCTGGCGGACCTGGATGGTCTCGCCTGATTTGTTGTTGCTTGTGATCGCCTTTTGGTGTGTCCATGAGCCACGTCGCATTGGTATGGTCGCAGCGTTCGTATTTGGTTTGCTGATGGATGTGCATGATGTTGGCCCGCTTGGTCAGCAGGCACTGACCTATACGCTGGTGGCTTATGGCGCCAATGTGTTGCAGCGCAGAATGCTGCGTTTTGATTTGTGGAGTCAGGGCTTACACATGTTGCCGGTATTTTTTATCGCCAAACTCATTGGTATTCTGATTTGTGCCTGGTTGGCGAATTATTGGGCTGGCTGGACATGGACTATTGGCGTGCTGCTGACTGCGGCACTTTGGCCCGCAGTGGGCTGGTTGTTATTGTTGCCTCAGCATCGGATGAATGATGCTGATGCAAATACGGTTTGATCAGCTCGCGCCATGTTCGAGTTTAAAAAAACAGGTCTGCAGCAAAAAAACAAATTTCTGTTGCGTGCGCTCGTGGCGGGTTTGTTTGCTGTGGTTTGTTTCAGTTTGCTTGTGATGAGGTTCGTGGTGCTGCAGGTTGATCGTCACGAGGGTTTAGCCGCCCGCGCTGACAGTAACCGGATTGCTGTGGTGCCTATCCCTCCTCGCAGGGGTGAGATTGTTGATCGCAACGGTGAGGTGCTCGCGCGTAACTATTTAAGTTACACACTCGAGGTTGTCCCGGCACGCGCCGGTAATCTTGATGAATTATTTAGCGAACTGATGCCGATTGTTTATTTGAGCGCAGCAGATCAGCGACGTTTCAAGCGTCGTGTGGCTGAGTCCGGTCGTTACGCCAGCGTGGTATTGCGCAACAACCTCAATGAGACCGAGGCAGCCTGGTTTTCAGCACACTCGTTCAGGTTCCCGGGTGTAGAGTTGCGTGCCCGCTGGGTTCGGGAGTATCCACAAGGCAAGTCAGCAGGTCACGTTGTGGGCTACATCGGTCGGATCTCCGAGGGTGATGCAAGCGAGCTTGAGGAGTCTGGTCAGCTTGGTAACTACCGTGGTACGGATGTGATCGGCAAGAAAGGTATTGAAAAAACCTATGAGACCGCCCTGCATGGCAAAACAGGTCTGCAGGAAGTGGAAATCACGGCTCGCGGCAAGCCCGTCAGAGTACTGAAACGCGTTGATCCAATCCCAGGTTCTAATCTTGTACTGTCGCTCGATATGGGTTTGCAGAGAATTGCGGAGGAAGCCTTTAAAGATTTAAGGGGCGCTCTCGTTGCAATTGAGCCTGCGACAGGCGATGTGCTCGCGTTCGTCTCGCAGCCTGCCTATGATCCTAATTTGTTTATCGACGGGATTGATGCTGAAAGCTGGCGCCAGCTCAATGAGTCGCCAGATCATCCTTTGATTAATCGTCCAGTTATTGGCACCTATCCGATTGGCTCGACCTATAAACCGTTTGTTGCCCTGGCGGCACTGGAGCTGAATAAACGTCGCGCAACCGATCGTATTTCTGATCCTGGTTATTATGAATTTGGTGGTCAGCGTTTCCGTAACTCTGGTTCAACGGCGTTCGGCTCGATCGATATGCACCAGGCGCTGGTGGTGTCTTCAGATACATATTTTTATTCTTTGGGTCCTGAGATCGGCATCAATGGCTTACATGATTTTATGAAGCCTTTTGGTTTCGGCCAGTTGACGGGTATTGATATTGATGGTGAAAAACGCGGGGTATTGCCTTCGACAGAATGGAAACGACAGGCATACAAAAAACGTGAGCAGCAGAAATGGTATGCCGGCGAAACTATTTCCGTTGCGGTGGGCCAGGGTTACAACTCCTTTACGCTCATGCAGCTCGCGCAAGCCACCGCGGTACTTGCTAATGATGGTGTTTTCATGAAACCCCATCTGGTGCGCGCTCTGGAAAATCCCAAAACTGGTGCGCAAACCCTGACCGTGGCGCAGGCCTCTTACAAAATACCGCTTAAAAAAGAAAACCTTCAAACCATCAAACGTGCGCTGGCTGATGTCACCACCGTAGGCACGGCCAGACAGGCGTTTGCAGGAGCGAGCTATCAGGCCGCAGGTAAAACGGGTACCGCCCAGGTCTACAGCTTGCGTGGAGCAAAATATCGGGCCAGTGCGATTGATGAGCGTTTGCGTGATCACGCGTTATTCATGGCTTTTGCTCCTGCCGTGAACCCGAAAATTGCGATTGCAGTCATTGTTGAAAATGCAGGCTGGGGCGGCAGTGTTGCCGCGCCTATCGCACGTAAAGTTTTTGATGCCTGGCTTGCGAAAGAAGCTGGGCGAGATACTAAAAAAGCGGGGGCGCAATGAAATACGTTTTCGCACTGCTTGGTCGCGTGATCAATGCGATTGACTGGCCACTCATGATTATCCTCATGATTTTGGCCTCAGTCGGTTTACTGGTCATGCACTCGGCTGTAGGTGGAACAGACTGGCGCTTTGCCGATCAAACCCGCAACTTTATTGTCGCGCTGACGGCAATGTGGGTGGTGGCATTAACCCCGCCACACATCATCATGCGGTTCGCTGTGCCGTTTTATGTTGTGGGCGTCGTGCTGTTACTAGGAGTATTCTTTTTTGGAGATACCAGCAAAGGAGCAACCCGCTGGCTCAATCTTGGCTTTACACGCATTCAGCCTTCGGAGATGATGAAAATCGCTCTGCCGTTGATGCTGGCCTGGTATTTCCAAAAACGCGAAGGCCCCATGAACACGCTCGATTTTTCCGTGGCTGTCCTGCTCCTGATTGTTCCGTGTTTGCTGATTATCAAGCAACCTGATCTTGGTACCGCCTTACTGGTTTTTGGCGCCGGGGTTTGTGTAATCTATTTTGCTGGCTTATCTTTTAAGCTGCTGCTACCCGTAGTGTTGATCGGTGTGATTGGCATCGGTTCGATCGTGGCCTATCAGGACGAATTGTGTGATGATGATTTTGACTGGGTCGTTTTACATGATTATCAGAAACATCGGATTTGCACACTACTGGATCCAAGCACAGATCCGCTGGGTAAAGGCTTTCATACCATCCAGTCGACGATTGCCGTCGGCTCCGGAGGGGTGTATGGCAAAGGCTATATGAATGGTACCCAGACGCATCTGGACTTTATTCCCGAGCGAACGACAGACTTTATTTTTGCGGTGTTTTCCGAGGAATTCGGGCTGTATGGCGGGATTACTCTACTCTTGCTTTACCTGCTTTTAATCGCGCGAGGCTTAACGATTGCCGTAAGGGCACCTACTCACTTCAGTCGTTTGCTCGCAGGCAGCATCACGATGGTGTTATTCATTTACGTCTTCGTCAATATCGGTATGGTCACCGGGATACTGCCTGTTGTGGGCGTACCTTTGCCCCTGATGAGCTATGGCGGGACTGCTTTGCTGACCATTGGCATTGCTTGCGGAATGCTGATGAGTATCAGCAAATATCGTCCTCCAGTCACTTAGCCTGGCTCAGCCTAGCCCGGCTCAGGAGAGCTCAGTCTGGCTCAGCTTAGCTTAGCTTAGCCCAACCCAGCCCAACCCAACCTAGCCTAACCCTAGCCCAGCAAACGGTCGGCCAGCAGTCCGTCGAGCAGTTTGCGCACCGGAGCAGGCATCCCGAGGTTTGAGAGTTGGGCCAGAGGGATCCACTCATATCGTGTTGTTTGCACCTTTTTTGTCACACAAATCTTGGCAGAATTTGCAGTAGCTAAAACAGGCTCTATGGTGAGTTTGTAATGGGTAAAAACATGCAGAAATGCTGACAATTGCTGCGTATGACCAGCACTCACGCCGAGTTGATGGCAGCCTTCCTGGGCACTGAGTCCTGCATCGAATTCCGGCAAGCTCCAGAGCCCACCCCAGATCCCCGTTTCAGGTCTTTGTTGCAATAAAACGTTGCCACGATGACAGGTGATCAGCATGCCGATACTGCGCTCTGGTAATTTCTTTTTGGCTCGCGGCCAGGGCAACTCCTCGACCCGACCCTGTGCGAAGGCAGTGCAGCCTTTCTGGAGGGGGCATTGCGTGCATCGTGCGGCTGAGCGGGTACAGACCGTAGCGCCCAAATCCATCAGACCTTGCGTGTAGGCGGTCATGATCATCGGATCGCGGCGTTGTTGCGCTGCCGTGGGGAGTTCATTGCGAGCGAGCTGCCAGAGTGATTGCTCAACCACACGGCTAGTTGGATCTCCATCAATTGCGAAGTATCTTGCAAGCACGCGTTTGACATTACCATCAAGGATGGCTGCGCGTTCCCCATAGCAAAACGCTGCAATTGCCGCTGCGGTAGAGGGGCCGATACCAGGTAGTGTTGCCAGCCCTGCTGCATCGGCTGGAAAACTACCTCCCCAGTTTCGCATCACGCGTTGCGCGCATGCGTGCAAATTTCGTGCTCGAGCGTAGTAACCCAGGCCTGCCCAGTGTGCCATCACTTCTTGCGAAGTCGCTGCCGCGAGACTTGCCACGTCGGTAAAACGAGCGAGGAATTTTTGATAATACGGGATCACAGAGGAAACTTGAGTTTGCTGCAGCATGATTTCCGACAACCATACGCGGTAGGGGTCGCGCGTTTGCTGCCAGGGCAGCCCGTGACGGCCTTTGGCGCGTTGCCAGGCCACCAGAGGTGCTGCGACTTTCATGCTCGCTCAAGCACTGGTTAGCGCTTAAAAACGCGTGTTGCGCTGCACTGACCAGCGCGCAGAGAGTGCGCCCAGGGCCGCGACAGCAAGCACTGCTAGCGCAAGCATTGATGCAGAAGGCAGGGCGAGTGCAAAATCTGCGTCGTAGCTGCGTGCCAGACTGGCAAGCGCATCGTTCAGTGGAATCAGAGCAAGTCGCGCGACACCGATCGCAATAAGCGCTGCCAGGCTACAGGTGATGGAGCCCAGGTATAAAAAGGGTCTGCGCACAAACGATTCGGTTGCGCCAACGAGTCTGGCCACGCCGATTTCTTCGCGCTGCGACAGCGCCTGCATCCTGACGGTGTTGAAAACAGTTGCCAGCACTACCAGCGCGACACTGAGGGCAAGCAGCAAGAGACCGATACGCGCAAAACGCAGTAAAGCCTCTAGCCTTTGTACCCAGGCGCTATCGAGTTGAACCAGATCCACGCCAGACCAACTGTGCCAGACTTTGGCGAGTTTGTCAGCTCGGTCCGCTAAATCGTCGCCAGGCGTCAGGGTGACGATGACTGCATCAGGCAACGGATTGCCGGGTAATACTTTCAATGCTTGTTCCCAGGCAGGATTTGTTCTCAGCTCTTTGAGTGCTGCGTCTTTGGTCATCACCCTGACTGAAGACGTTTGTTCGCCGTGTTCTTTGCGGATTTTCGTGGCGAGTTCCTCGGCCTGACCACGCGGGGCGTCCATTTTCAGAAAAACGGTAAGTTCCGGGGTCACCGATAATTGTCTGGCAACCGGCTGCACCGATACCAGTAACGAGGCTCCCAGCAAGGGCAGGGACAGTGCCAGGGCGATCACCAGTAAGTTCGCAAGCGAGGAAAAAGGCTGGGAAAGCAGTCTTTTCAGGGTGACCATCAGGGCATAGCGATGCTGGCGCAACAAGGTTCTCATTTTGCACCCCGCCCAGACATATCGGTGAATTTACCCGGGTCAATCCTGAAGGTTCGGCTCGAGTAGTCTGCCATCAGTGCTTCATCGTGGGAAGCAATCAGCGTGGTCACGCCTACGCGGTTAAAGTCCCGGAAAACTGACATGATCCGGTGCGCAGTCTCACGATCAAGGTTGGCAGTTGGTTCGTCTGCAATCAGTATGGAGGGACGGTTAACAATGGCGCGCGCAATCGCCAGGCGCTGTTGTTCACCTCCGGACAGCTCAATTGGATTCATGTCCTCTTTGTTTGAGAGGCCTACTTTTTCAAGTGCAGCGCGTGCCCGGGCACGGGCTTGATCTGGAGCCAGACCGGTGACCGCGAGAGGAAGCAGCACATTATTGATGGCACTACGATCGTATAAAAGATGGGTATCTTGCAGAATCACGCCTACGGCACGCCTCAGATAGGGACGTGCGCGGGCGGAGAGCTCATCAAGCCTTTGCCCGTTGACCTCGATCGAACCGCGACTAGGCGGCTCAAGTCCGCCGATCATTTTGAGTAAAGTGGACTTGCCTGCCCCAGAGGGGCCTGCAACAAATACGAACTCCCCTGCCGTCACACGAAAGGTGATGTCGGAGAGAATATTGCGGCCACGGCCGTAAGATTTGAAAACGTGCTTGAATTCAATCATGTTTTTACTTGTATCTGAAGCGCTAATCATAACTCTGAGTATGTCCATATAGAAAAAATGTCTGTCAATCCCCTAAACAGCTCATTGACGGCGAGGGATTTCCCTCATACATTCATGTGGTTCATACCAGTTACGATCCGTTACTTGTTGAAAGTCCCACATGGCTCCCTGATCAGGCAGCCGCATATTGTTGTAATTCGGAGATTAATCCATGAAATTTCTTAAACTTGCCGCAGTTGGCGCTGCCTTGATTGCAGCCAGCTCTGTCGCTCAGGCAGGCGCGACCTTTGAAAACGTTAAAAAGAAAGGCTTTGTTCAATGCGGCGTCTCAACCGGCGTAGCTGGTTTTTCCGCAGCAGATAGCAAAGGCGAGTGGAAAGGTCTTGATATCGATATGTGCCGCGCTGTCGCCGCCACAATGTTTGGCGACGCAAGCAAATTCAAAGTGACGCCTTTGACCTCACAACAGCGCTTTACCGCACTGCAGTCTGGTGAAATCGATGTTCTGACACGTAACACCACGCAAACACTGACACGCGACACCACACAGGGCATGCTCGGTGCTGGCGTGAACTTCTATGACAGCCAGGGCGTTATTGTCCGTAAAGATCTCAACATCAAATCGGCTAAAGAGCTCAACGGCGCGACAGTTTGCGTCCAGCCTGGCACAACCACAGAATTGAACCTGGCAGACTTTTTCCGTGCCAACAAGATTGAATTCAAACCCGTTGTGATCGAAAAGCTTGACGAAGTGGTCGGTGCTTTTGTTTCAGGTCGTTGCGATGCCTACACGACAGACAAATCAGGTCTGGCCGGTTCGCGCTCGACTATGGAAAAACCTGACAACTACGTTATTCTGCCCGATGATTTCTCCAAAGAGCCCTTGGGCCCTATGGTTCGTCAGGGTGATGAGCAGTGGTTCAACGTGATTCGCTGGGCCTTGTTTGCGATGATCGAGGCAGAAGAGTATGGCATCACGACGAAAAACGTCGATGAAATGCTCAAGAGCTCCAATCCTAACGTTCAACGTATTCTGGGTGTTACACCTGGAATGGGTAAGAACCTCGGTGTGGATGAGAAATGGGCTTACAACATTGTCAAACAGGTCGGTAACTACGGCGAGAGCTTTGAGCGCAACGTTGGCGTCGACAGCCCACTTAAATTGCCACGCGGTTTGAACCAGCAATGGACCAAGGGCGGCATCATGTACGGCTGGCCTATCCGTTAATTGTTTTGTTTAAATTGATAGCTATATAGATACAGGGCGACCTTCAGTTTGGGTCGCCCTGCAACTTTTTTCTACAGAATCTTTTATGACTCAGCCCAAAACAAGCGCGCCGCTTGGCAAGCGTATATCCTGGAATGATCCGGGAGTGCGCTCGATCGTATATCAGGTGATCGCACTCTGCGCTGTCGGTGCTGTGGTGTGGTTTCTTGTGCAAAATACGCTGCACAACCTTTCTGTGCGCAATATTGCCTCAGGGTTTGGCTTTTTAAACAGAGAGGCCGGCTTTGCAATCGGTGAGTCCTTGATTGATTACGGCCCGGCCAATGATTACAGGCGGGCTTTGACCGTTGGTTTGCTCAATACTTTGCGCGTCGCGGTAGTTGGCATCATTCTCGCAACGTTTCTGGGCACCTTGATAGGCATCGCGAGGTTGTCGAAAAACTGGCTGATCCGCAAAATCGCCAGTATCTATGTCGAAGTCATGCGCAACATTCCGTTGTTGCTGCAATTATTTTTCTGGTACGCCATTATTTCCGAGACGATGCCGGGACCGCGTCAGGCGCTTAAACCATTGCCTGGTGTTTTTATTTCAAATCGTGGCATCAAAATACCTTGGTTACAGGGTGAGGGTCTGAGCTGGTTGGTCTGGGGCCTACTGCTGGCGATTGTGGCCATCATTGTTCTGTCGCGCTGGGCACGCAAGCGTCAGGAAAAAACAGGTCAGATTTTCCCGATATGGAGTGTTTCAACAGCCTTGATTTTCCTGGTGCCGCCGCTTCTCTGGTTTTTCAGTGGCACGTCATTATCGATTGATATGCCCGAACTCAAGGGTTTTAACTTTGCAGGTGGCATTACTCTGAGCCCAGAGTTTGCCGCGCTCATTATTGGACTGGTTGTTTATACCTCTGCGTTTATCGCCGAGGTCGTGCGCTCTGGTATTCAGTCTGTCAATTACGGTCAGTGGGAAGCCGCAGGCGCGCTGGGGTTGAAAAACTCTCTGGTTTTACGGCTGATCGTTTTGCCTCAGGCACTGCGTGTGATTATTCCGCCAATGACGAGCCAATACCTCAACATCACGAAAAACAGCTCTTTAGCTGTTGCGATTGGCTATCCAGACATAGTCTCGGTGGTCAATACGACCCTTAACCAGACCGGCCAGGCCATCGAGGGCATCATGATCATCATGGCTGCTTATCTCACGGTCAGTATTTCGATCTCGTTGTTTATGAACTGGTACAACACGCGAATCGCGTTGGTGGAGCGTTGAGATGAGTACAGTCAAAACGCCAAGCGTTGCGCTCAATGACGATGCGCCTGCTGTGCGATCGTCTATCTGGGGCTGGATGAAGTCGCAGCTTTTTTCTACGCCGCTCAATTGTTTGCTGACGATCCTCTCTGCCTGGCTGTTACTTGCAACAGTCCCCGCGATTGTCGAATGGGCGTTTATCAAAGCCAACATCAGCGCAAACACGGCTCAGGAATGTCGCGGCACAGGCGGTGCTTGCTGGGCCTTCATTTACGAAAAACACCGTCTCATACTGTTTGGTTTGTATCCTTACGATGAACAATGGCGTCCCTTGATCGCGACCTGTATTTTGCTGGGCGTCATTGTGCTCAGCGGTGTCAGGCGTTTCTGGAATCCTTCACTGGTTTTGATCTGGACGCTGGCCTTGGTTGCTGTCGCGATCCTGATGTGGGGTGGGGTGTTTGGTCTTAAATTCGTCGAAAACAGTTTATGGGGTGGTTTGCCCCTGACGCTGATTTTGTCGACCTTTGGTATCGCTTTTGCTTTTCCCTTCGGTGTGTTGCTGGCGCTTGGCAGACGCTCGAAAATGCCCGCGATCAAGTCGATCTGCGTGGTGTATATCGAGTTGATTCGAGGTGTGCCTCTGATCAGTTTGCTGTTCATGTCGGCGGTCATGTTGCCGCTGTTTTTACCAGAGGGCATGTCGATCGATAAATTGCTGCGTGCCCAGATTGCCATCATCATGTTCGCTGCAGCCTATATCGCGGAAACGATTCGCGGTGGCCTGCAAGCAATTCCCAAAGGTCAGTTCGAGGGGGCGGAATCGCTCGGGTTGAATTACTGGCAGATGATGCGTTTGATAGTTTTACCCCAGGCACTCAAGATCGTGATTCCACCCCTGGTCGGAATCTTTATCGCCATGTTTAAAGACACGTCGCTGGTTGTGGTGATTGGTATTTTTGATCTGACCCAGGCCGCCAAAGCAGCGCTGACCGATCAGTCCTGGCGGGGTTTCAGTTCTGAGTTGTACATCTTTATCGCACTCATTTATTTTGTATTTTGTTACTCGATGTCCAAGTACAGTCAGTCGCTTGAAAAGCGCTTGTCGACGGGCTACAAACGCTAGATCTGGAGAATATGTATGGCTGATGCCATCATTCAAATGAAGGACGTCAACAAGTGGTATGGCAAATTCCACGTGTTGCGCAATATCAATCTGGACGTCGCCCGTGGTGAACGCATCGTGATTTGCGGACCCTCCGGATCTGGTAAATCCACCTTGATTCGTTGCATTAATCGCCTCGAAGAACACCAGTCAGGCAAACTGATTGTCGAAGGCACGGAGCTCACCAATGATGTGCGGCACGTTGAAACGATCAGGCGTGATGTTGGCATGGTATTTCAGCATTTCAATCTTTTCCCCCATCTGACGGTGCTTGAAAATCTCACCCTCGGACCGATGTGGGTTTTGAAAGTGCCGCGTGCTGAGGCTGAAGAGCGTGCGATGAAATATCTCGATCGGGTACGTATTCCTGATCAGGCTGCAAAATTCCCCGGGCAGTTGTCCGGTGGTCAGCAACAGCGTGTCGCGATTGCGCGCTCGCTGTGCATGGATCCCAAAATTATGCTGTTCGATGAGCCCACCTCTGCACTCGATCCCGAGATGGTCAAGGAAGTGCTTGATGTGATGGTTGGTCTGGCCAAAGAGTCCGGTATGACGATGCTGTGCGTGACGCATGAAATGGGATTCGCACGCAAAGTAGCCGACCGGGTCATTTTTATGGATCGCGGCGAAATCATCGAACAAAATACGCCTGATGCATTTTTTGATTCGCCTCAGAATGACCGAACCAAATTATTCCTCAGTCAGATTCTCCATTAATGAAAATAGCCATCAGTCTCTTTACGCGCTTAGTTCTGGCCACTGGGGTGATAGCGGGATTTTTTGGACTCCAGGCTAGCGCCCAGACCCAAGCCCAGAGTCCGGTCGCCGCAGAGTCAGCGCAGGCGACTCGCAGCTGGCCAGTCAAGCCGTTGCGCTTTCTAGTGCCTTATCCGCCCGGTGGTCCGCTAGACACCATGGCGCGCCTGCTGGCTGAAAAAACCAAGACCTCGCTGGGCCAACCTGTCATTGTTGAAAACAAACCTGGAGCAGGCGGCAATATCGGTGCTGATGTAGTGGCTAAAGCAGCGCCTGACGGCTATACGCTGGTGATGGGGGCGGTGGCAACACATGCGATTAATCCCTGGCTGTTTGCCTCGATCCCTTATGATTCAGTGAAAGATTTTGCACCTGTCGCACTGGTTGCCTCCGTGCCAAACGTACTGGTGATCAATAAGGATTTTGCCAGTAAGCACGCCATCTCGACGGTCAGTGAGCTGGTGAACTATGCTCGGGCTCACCCAGGTGAAATGAATTATGGCTCGGGTGGTTCTGGTAGCGCAGGGCATCTTGCCGGAGAGCTTTTACGTGCGCGTACCCAAATCAATATCGTCCATATCCCCTATCAGGGTGCCTCACCTGCGCAACTCGCCTTGCTGTCTGGTCAGTCTAATTTCATGTTTGATAATCTTGCCGCTGCGGCCGGCCTGATTAACGACGGCAAAGTGCTTGCTCTGGCAGTCACGACCGATGCGCGTGCCGAGTCCTTGCCTCAGGTGCCGACCATGCAGCAGGCTGGTGTGAAACCTTTTGATATCGGCACCTGGTTTGGTGTGTTTACGACCGCGGGAACGCCTGCAGCGGTTGTGGCTGAGTTGCACCAAGCCTTTCAGGCCGCGCTCAGGGATCCACAGGTGCAGGACAGACTCAAGACGATGGGCTCAAACGCCGGGGCGCTGAGCGTAGCTGAATTTTCAGCCATGGTGAGCATGGAGCGGGAAAAATATCAGGAAATCGTCAAGCTCTCTGGTGCGCAGGTTAACTGATAGACCAGGCAAAACATACTGCGGTCAATTGATTCCCGCTTGACCTGGGGCGCCTTTTAACGACGCTGCAGCGACTCACCTGCATTAGGGGCCATACGCCAGAACAAAAGGCTGGCCAGCCCGCACAAAAAGCCGATGACTATAAAACCAGCCGTCACATCTGACGGATTGATGGTGTTCGCTTGACGCAAGTTCATGCTGAGGTTTAGCGTACAGGCGGCGACGCCGACGCCAAGACTAACCCCGAGTTGTTGTCCCATCGCAGCAAAGCTGCTGGCCCGGCTCATCCCCGCATGAGATACATCCGCAAAGGTCAGAGTATTGACGGCTGTGAATTGCAGGGATCGGAAAAACCCTCCAAGCAGCAATACTCCACTGATCACCCAGACAGGGGTAGTTGCGGTGAAAATAATGCACAAAATGGTGCAGACAGAGGTCAGGATGCCATTGAATGTCAGAACGTTTCGATAGCCCCAGCGACGCAGGATGGGCGGAGCGACAAATTTCATGGCGATAGAGCCAATCGCTCCGGCAAAAGTAATCATGCCTGCCGATAACGCGGAGAGGCCAAAACTGACTTGCAGCAAGATCGCCATCAGAAAGGGATTTGAGCCAATGGTGAAACGGCATAAATTGCCCGCCACCATGGAGGCGCTAAAGGTCGGGATACGCAACAAGGTCAAATCCAGAATGGGATGTGGACAACGTTTTGAATGAAAGTAATACAGCACGCCGGTCGTCAGTCCTGTCGTGATGAGGGCTGTGGTGAGGGACCAGGACGCTTCGGAGGTTCCAAGCGCTTCAAATCCGCCCATCAGGCACGCCATGCACAAGGCGCTAAGTAAAAACCCAACAAAATCAAGGGGGTGCTGTTTCCCGTCCTGAGGCAGCTCAACGACATAGCGTCTCACCATCCAGATTCCAAACAGGCCGATGGGTAGGTTGATCAGGAAAATCCAGTGCCAGGAAGCATAGGTCACTAGAAAGCCCCCGAGCGGTGGACCGATCAAGGGACCGATCAGCGCTGGCAAGGATAAAAACGCCATGGCGCGCAGCAGGTCGTGTTTTGGGATGGTTCTGAGCAGGATAATCCGTCCGACTGGCACCATCATTGCGCCGCCTATTCCTTGCGCAACGCGTGATAGAACCAGGTGTAGCAAAGATGTTGACAGGGCGCAGGTCAGTGAGCTGACCGTAAAAAGACCGATCGCGATCATGAATATTTTCCGGGCACCAAAGCGGTCTGCTGCCCAGCCGCTGATCGGTACAAAGACCGCAAGTGACAACAGGTAAGACGTGATCGCAATATTCAGGCTGACCGGGTCCGAGTCAAGCGCGAGCGCCATGGCTGGAAGAGCCGTGGTGACTACAGTCGAGTCCAGCATCTGCATAAACAGCGCACAGCCGACAATAAAGGGCAAGATCCTGGCGGCCTGGGGGGAGACCGAGGGATTTGTGGTGTTATTAGCAGAGTTATCGGGTTTAGGTGTTGACATGGGATGTTGAAGGGGCTGCTCTACAGTACACTAGGCAACAGTCTAACCTTTTGCTGGCGAAGCTATGGCAGAGCACTACACTTCAGAAATCACCCAATTCCTTCAGGCCTATAAATCGGCGCATCCTGATGTTGAACAGCGTCAGCGTGACGGCCGTGCGCGCCTCTGGGATAAACCTCAGGATCCCGAGCGTGCCGAAGAGTTCAAGCAGGCGCGTGTGCGTCAAAATGCTTACGTCTATCAGAACAACTAAATAGCGACGCAGATGGCAAAGGCAAAGGTTTCAGACGAGAGTCTCGAAGCACTTCTGGCGCAACCCTCCGTGGACACGACCCCCGATGTCGTGGATGCCGTTGCACTGGCACGCCTGTATGGCGAACCTTTGTTTTCGTTGCCAACGGATTTGTACATACCGCCCGATGCGCTGGAGGTTTTTCTCGAGACGTTTCAGGGACCGCTCGATTTATTGCTTTATCTGATTCGCAAGCAGAACTTTAATGTCCTCGATATCCCGATGGCCGAGGTCACTAAGCAATATCTGTCCTACGTTGATCAGATTCGCCTGCATAATCTGGAGCTTGCTGCTGAGTACTTGCTGATGGCAGCCATGCTGATCGAGATCAAGGCGCGCATGCTGTTGCCTGTTAAGAAATCCGATACTGGCGAAGAAGCAGAGGATCCGCGAGCTGAACTGGTGCGTCGTTTGCTTGAGTATGAGCAAATGAAACTGGCCTCGCAAAAGCTCGAGGCACTACCTCAGCTAGGACGTGATTTTCAGCGTGCCCAGGCCTTTGCTGATCTGCGTATCGAGCGTGCCTTGCCGGATGTCAGTGTTGAGGATCTGAGGCTAGCCTGGGCCGATATACTTAAGCGAGCCAAGCTCAATGCGCATCACCACATCACGCGTGAGCAGTTGTCCGTGCGTGATCACATGACGCATATCCTGCGCAGACTCTCGGATGTCAGATTTATTGAGTTCGGGCAGCTTTTTATGGAGCGCATCGAAGAAGGCGCACCGACCGCCGTGGTGGTTGTACACTTTTTAGCAATGCTCGAATTATCACGCGAACTGTTGCTTGAAATTACTCAGGCAGAGCCTTATGCACCTATTTATGTGCGACTGGCCTACACCAGTGCAGCTGTTTAATAGTCGCAAACAGCGCTCAGGGGGACTGAATTGAAGGTTGTTCACACTATCGAAGATTTGCGCGACCAATTGCGTGGTCAGTTACGCGTATCTTTTGTACCAACAATGGGTAATCTTCACCAGGGTCATCTGGCGCTGATGAAACTCGCACGTCAGCATGGCGACCCCGTGGTGGCGAGTATCTTTGTCAATCGTTTGCAGTTTGGTCCCAACGAGGATTTCGACCGCTACCCCCGCACCTTGCAAAACGACATCGAAAAACTTGAGCGTGCCCGCGATGTCTATGTGTTGTTCGCGCCAGACGAGCGGGAGTTATACCCGGAGCCGCAAAGCTACAGGGTGCAGCCTCCTCAGGAGCTCGGTGATATTCTCGAAGGAGAACACCGGCCAGGATTTTTTGGTGGTGTCAGCACTGTTGTGCTGAAACTTTTTTCCTGTGTACAGCCGCGTGTGGCTGTGTTCGGTAAAAAGGATTATCAGCAACTCATGGTCATTCGCAATATGTGTCGCCAGTTTCAGTTGCCGGTTGAGATTCTGGCACACGAGACGGTGCGTGAGGATAATGGTTTGGCCCTGTCTTCGCGCAATATGTATTTACAGCAGTCCGAGCGCGAGGAGGCTCCACAGCTTTTTGCCTCGCTAAGATTTTTACAGCAGCAGATTCATTCAGGCATGCATGACGTCGGACAGCTTGAGCAGATTGCGACAGCAGGGCTTAATGCCCGCGGCTGGCAGGTCGACTACATCGCTGTCAGGAGGCGTCGGGATCTCCATAAACCCTCCAGGCAGGAGGTCGCCTCAGGTGAGCCGCTCGTGGTGCTTGCCGCCGCTAAATTAGGCGCTACGCGTCTGATTGATAACCTCGAGATATAACCCGCCATAACCCGCCATAACCCGCTTTAACCTCGCGTTTTAAACGCGCCTTATAACGCCTGGCTTGATTCTCGCGCTATAAAACCTCTTGTCAATACGTACCTAGGGTAACTCCGCCTGTCAGATTTGACAGCTTCACTGATTGGCCAGTCTCTGCGAGACTGCACCCCGTCACCATGCGGAGGTTGTATGAAAAATTTAGAAAGTATCGAGGGCGCTGGCTGGGCCGTGCTGACTGCGCGTGAACGCGATGTGATTCACCCCGTAGCAGAGGGAAAGTCAAACAAACTGATCGCCATGGAGCTTGGTATATCCATGCGTACAGTCGAGGCGCACCGTGCGCGTATTTTTTACAAAATGGGTGTGCGCAATGCGGTGCAGTTAGCGCGGGAGGTCTGCACCAATCCAGAGCCGCAGCCTGCGCAGGTAACAGTCACCATACCTGACGAAAGCGGTACTTAAGCACTGCCGCGCTAAAACCCACACCAACAGTCAGCCGCGCTAAAACTCAAGGACAGGTGGGAGCGGGTTTCTTGTTCAGTTCATCGATCGGATCCAGATCAGGCTGTCGTGTGAGCGTGTAGGTCAGATTAGGATTCGCACCATTCAGTGAGATCAGTTTCAAACTATTACCGCTGGCCATGGCTAGCTCCGCCCTTGTATCACCCTGTGGATTGAGCAAAATGATACGTGCCGGGTTCATCATGACGCCTCGCCAGCATCCCTGATCCGCTTGTACCGGACCATTCTGACTGTTTTGATCCAGATAGGCCGCACGCGCACGCCACCGACCATTTGGTGCAAGGCTCAGGGTGATGCGCTGGGCTGAACATTTCATTTCAGGATGAAAACAGGGTAGGGTGCCACTGAAAGTCTGGGGCTCAGGCATCAGGCTTTCCTGGATGCTTGTTCCACCAGTGCCCGATTGAGTCGCAGTAACGTTTTGCACCGTGGACAGGTCAGCAGGCGGCAAATCATTGGGGGCACCTGAGGCATCATAGGTATTGAGCGCAGGTTGCGCAGGTGTGTCGGCTGTGTTTTTTGGTGTTGTGCCTGTAGACGCTTTGGGGTTGGCGGACGTAGTGTTAGAGGTCTGCTTTTGCGGCGGCACAGCAACACCGGCTGCGCCAGCTCCTGAGCCATTCGGGTTTTGTGTAGCAGGCTGGCGCAAGTCGAACTGGATCTGGTTTGGTGCCCGAATCGCTTGTGTAGCGTAAGAGCCCTCGGCCTGAGCCAGCGCATCGGTTGCAGAGCTGGCAGCCGGCAGGTTGTAGTAGCCAGGTTGCTGCATTTGTTGTTGCATTTGAGCGCAACCACCCAGCAGCAAAGCTGTGATCGCTGCCGCGATCACCTGTGAGCGGGGAATATGAGCCACAAAGGATTTTTTAAATTCAAACATGAGAAACTTTCCAATTCAACGAACAACACAATGCAAACAGTATTCAACTAACAATTCAGTACCGATAAGCATATTCTACGCATTTGCTTACATCCATGCTCACCAAGCTTCGATATTCAACGCCTGACTGGAGTTAATACATGTTGGACGAGCTCCTCAAACATTCATGGCTCGCAGGAGTGCTTCTGGCTGGCGCTGGCGCCCCTGTCTGGGTCTTTCTGGCCCAGTATGTCCCTGACAGGCTCGCGCGCGCCTGGGTTAACGAGGGCGAGGACGAGGGCGAGGACGAGCGGGTGCCGGTTGTGCTTTGTCGTGCGGGACGGGGTCTTGACCTGATATTGATTGTTCTCTGGTCTGTGGTTTGTTTGTTAGCGATGCAAAGCTGGGGTGTGAGTAAGTTTGGCCTGGCTGCGGTTTTGTTTTGTGGCGGGTTGTTAACCCTTGCGAGGATTGATCTGAGCACGGGTTTGTTGCCAGATATGCTGACCTTGCCCTTGCTGTGGACAGGGATGCTTTTTCATCTGTCCGGGGGCTGGATCAGTCTTGCAGATTCTGTTGCAGGTGCAGCAAGCGGTTACGGACTGTTATGGCTGATATTTACAGTATATAAATGGAAAACTGGCCGTGAGGCGATGGGCTATGGGGATTTCAAACTCGCGGCAGCACTAGGCGCCTGGCTAGGCTGGATGGCGCTGCCTGTTTTGTTCCTCTATGCTTCGCTTGCCGGGGCAGTAGTAGGCCTTTTACTTCAGCGATACAGGCGCCTGTCGGCCTCAAGCGCGATTCCTTTTGGCCCTTTTCTGGCTGTTGCGGGTATCCTGATCCTTTTTTCTGACTACGCACCATGGGCAGGAGGCTGGTAAATGTTCAAGCTCGGATTAACTGGCGGGATCGGTTCTGGCAAAACACAGGTTGCCAACTGGTTAAGCGCCTGGGGTGCAGCGGTAATCGATACCGATGCGATCGCGCATAGCCTGACCGCAGCGGGAGGTCTGGCGATTGAGCCAATCTCTATGGCGTTTGGCAGCGAGGTGATTGATGCTGCTGGAGCTCTTGATCGTGCGCGGATGCGAGAGCTCGTCTTTGCAGAAAGCGCCAGGCGCATTGAGCTAGAGTCGATTTTGCACCCTTTAATTGCGCAGGAAGTACTCAGACAGGCTGACCAGGCGCGGGGGCCCTATGCTGTATTTGTAGTCCCGCTGCTGGTTGAGTCCGGCAGGTGGCTGGATCGGATTGATCGTCTTTGTGTCGTCGATTGCGAGGAGTCAACCCAAATTGAGCGTGTGCAGGCCCGTAATGGGATTGCACTGGCCACGATTCGCAAAATACTCGATGCGCAGGCCACCCGGGCACAGCGATTAGCAGTCGCAGATGACGTGATAGATAACTCAAAAAGCATTACGATGACCGAATTGGAAAACCAAGTCTTGGTCTTGCACAAAGCCTGGTGTAACCTTGCAGGGTAAAATGTGTTGTATTGAGTTCTTACGATCAATTTTTTCGGGCGTTTCACGATAGTGATTCTTTTTGAATATCCCTTTAACGAACGAGTCCGTGCGCTGATGCGCCTGGAGTCTTTGTTCGATCGGATGACGTTTTTTGCCCGTCCTGGTGACCCAAAACTGCACCAGGTGGCTATTTCCGCCCTGTTTGATCTGCTTGATGCAACCGAGCGCACCGACATGAAAGGCAGCGTGCTGCAGGATCTTGAGCGCCAGCGCAACGTCCTGATGGGTTTGAAAGATCACCCAGGTGTTGAGAGTAAAACCTTGAATGCCATGCTCAACGAAATCGAGCGGGTTGCAGCAAATTTGAATGCCGCAGGTAAAACCGGGCAAATACTAAGAGAAAATGAGTGGCTTGCCAGTTTGCGCGGTCGTCTTGCTGTCCCCGGTGGAGGCACTCAGGTCGATATGCCCTCGTTCCATGCCTGGCAGTATCGCCCTGAGATCGAGCGCTGCGCGGATCTAAAACACTGGATGTCCTCGCTCATTCCTTTGCAGGAAGGTATCTCGATCGTACTGAACTTGCTGCGTGAGTCCGGGCAGGCTGAGAACGCTGTTGCACCCCAGGGTGCTTTTCAACAGATGCTGGCAGGCAAGGTCTATCAATTATTACGTGTCTGGGTTGACGAGTCGGCCTGTACTTTCCCGGAAATCAGTGCAAACAAGTACATGGTCTGGATTCGCTTTGCTTCCCAGGGGGGCGATCAAAAACCTCAGGCAATGACGCGCGATATTTCGTTCAAAATGGCGCTTTGCTCTCTCTGATTTCTGCGCCACAATAACCCCCTTGTTGCAAGCTAAATGGAAGCTTTATGACTGAACGTCAACTGGCTGTGCGTAAAAAACGCGCACCCTTGGTTTGGGCAGTGCTGGCAGTTGTGGTCGTGGTGGCTGCCTGGTGGCTATATGGCGATGCGAAAAACAACGCGAGCAAAGGTCCGCCAGCAGGTTTTGTGCCAATGGTCCCCGTGAAAACTGAAGTGGCCAAGGTAGAAGACCTCGATATTTACCTCAAGGGTCTAGGAACGGTCACGGCTTTCAATACCGTGACGGTGCGCAGCAGAGTGCAGGGTGAAATTATCTCCGTGCAATTCAAAGAAGGTGAGCAGGTCAAAGCGGGTGCTTTGCTGGCCCAGATTGACCCAAGGTCTTTTGAGGTTTCGCTGAGTCAGGCGTTAGGTGTGTTGCAACAAGATCAGTCGCAATATGAAAACGCTAAACGAGATCTCGAGCGCTACAAAAAATTGCGTAAACAGGATTCGATCGCCCCACAGCTTCTCGATACGCAACAGGCGCTGGTACAAAAATTCGAGGGTTTGATTAAAAGCGATCAGGCTGCGGTAGATAATGCCCGCCTGCAACTGGACTACACACGGATTACCGCACCCATTGCCGGCAGATTGGGCTTGCGGCGAGTCGACGCGGGCAACCTGGTTGTGGCTAATGATCCTCAGGGTGTGGTGGTTATCACTCAAACCCAGCCTATCGCCGTCGTCTTCACTTTGGCCGAAGGTGATTTGCCTGCGGTGCGTCAGCCGATGATCGCAGGCCAGGTGTTGCAGGTGGATGCCTATGATCGCGCTGATCTGGTGCGACTTGCTCAAGGCACACTTGTGACGGTCGATAATCAGATTGATGTAACAACAGGCACAATTAAATTAAAAGCACAATTCACAAACGAAAATGACGCCTTGTTTCCCAATCAGTTTGTAAACGTGCGCATGAAAGTCCGGACCGATAAAAACGTACTGACAGTTCCTGCCGGCGCCTTGCAACAGGGCAATCAGGGCGCATTTCTGTATGTCGTGATGCCTGACGATACGGCAGCGGTGCGGCCTGTCAAACTCGGTGCGCGCAGTGGCGATCGGGTGGCGATTCTTGACGGTATCGCTGCTGGTGATCGCGTTGTGCTTGAGGGTACGGATCGTCTACGCGCGGGCGCAAAAGTGCGTGTGATTGGTGCGCCGGGTGCGACCGCCGCGCCGCCTCCCGGGAAACCCGCAAAGTGAACCTTTCACGGCCATTTATTATTCGGCCCGTTGCCACGACTCTGGCAATGATTGCGTTATTGCTGTCCGGACTGATTGCCTATCGGTGGCTACCGGTTTCGTCCCTGCCAGAGGTTGATTACCCGACCATCCAGTCCACTACGTTTTATCCTGGTGCAAGCCCGGAAATCATGGCGGCCTTGGTGACTTCTCCGCTGGAGAGGCAGTTTGGTCAGATGCCTGGATTAAAACAGATGAGCTCGAGTAGCTCAGCGGGCGCCTCCATCATTACCTTGCAGTTTTCCCTGTCCTTACCGTTGGATGTGGCTGAGCAACAAGTGCAGGCTGCGATCAATGCAGCCAGTAATTTGTTGCCGCGGGATTTGCCCGCACCGCCTGTCTATAACAAGGTCAATCCGGCTGACGCACCCGTCCTGACGCTGGCGATTACTTCGCCGACTGTGCCGCTGCCCCAGGTCCGAGATCTGGTCGATACGCGTATGGCGCAAAAAGTCTCTCAGGTCGCAGGGGTCGGCCTGGTCACGGTAGCCGGAGGACAGCGACCCTCGATGCGGATTCAGGCTAATCCCCAGTCCCTCGCAGCGTATGGTCTAACCTTCGCAGATGTGCGCGCGGCGGTAGTCGCCGCCAACGTCAATCAGCCTAAGGGCACACTTGATGGCGCGATGCGCTCGACCACCATCAATGCCAATGATCAGCTTAAAAATCCAGACGAGTATATGAATCTGGTGGTTGCTTATCGAAATAACGGACCGTTGCGGCTCTCCGATATCGCTGTTGCCGTGACAGAAGCAGAAGATGCGCGGCTTGCCGCCTGGTCAGGAACGCAGCCAGCCATCTTGCTCAACGTTCAGCGCCAGCCTGGCGCTAATGTGATTGACGTGGTCGACAGGATTCAGAAATTATTACCCCAGCTCAGAGTGGCGTTACCAGCCAATCTTGATGTGGTGGTGATGTCGGATCGCACGCAAACGATTCGAGAGTCAGTGCGTGATGTGCAGATTGAAATGCTGATCGCGATCGGTCTGGTGGTGCTGGTGACTTTTGTTTTTCTGCGGACCTTTACCGCGACACTGATCCCGAGCGTAGTGGTACCGCTTTCTCTGGTGGGAACGTTCGGGATCATGTATCTGGCGGGCTTTAGCATCAATAATCTTACGCTGATGGCAATGACCATTGCGACAGGTTTTGTCGTGGACGATGCGATCGTCATGATTGAGAATGTGGCACGCTACCTTGAAAAAGGTGATTCGCCTTTGCAGGCAGCGCTTAAGGGCGCAGCGCAAATTGGTTTTACGCTGGTCTCGTTAACGATCTCGCTGATCGCCGTATTGATCCCGTTATTGTTTATGACAGAAGTTGTGGGAAGGTTATTCAGAGAGTTCGCGGTGACGCTGGCTGTCTCGATTTTATTATCACTGGTGATTTCGCTGACATTGACGCCCATGATGTGCGCGCGCTTGCTGCGCGCGGGGGATCACGCTGGAAGTAGTTGGTTTTCGCGTCATAGTTCAGCGTGGATTGAGGGTCTGATTGCGAGCTACGATCGCATGCTCAGCAAAGTCCTCAGGCATCAGCGGCTCATGCTTGGTGTCGCGGTCGCGACTTTTCTTTTGACTGCAGGACTCTACGTCGCAGTGCCTAAAGGATTTTTCCCGCAACAGGATACCGGCCTGATTCAAATCATGACTCAGGCCCCACAGAATGTCTCCTTTGCAGAAATGTCGCTGCGTCAGCAGCAAGCGGTCAAAATATTGTTAGATGACCCGGATGTTGCGTCGATTGCCTCTTTCATTGGTATCGATGGCACGAATGAAACAGTCAATTCTGGCCGGATGCAGATTGCACTGCGACCTCACGCGCAGCGTAAGTTTGATGCCTCGCAAATCATGCTGCGACTTCAACAACAGCTCGCGGGGATGGTGGGCTTGCAGTTTTATCTCCAGCCTGTGCAAGACCTCACGGTCGAGGATCGTATTAGCCGAACACAATATCAGCTGACCCTTGAGAGCGCGGATGAGCAATTGCTGGCATTGTGGGTGCCAAAGCTTGTCGATAGTTTGCGCGCGCAAGCCGAGCTGAGCGATGTCACCGATGATATGCAAAATGAAGGTATCAATACGTTTGTCGAGATCGATCGGGATGCCGCAGCCAGACTCGGTGTGACGACGTCCATGATCGATGATGCGCTCTATGATGCTTTTGGCCAGCGGCAGATTTCCACGGTGTTCACCCAGTCTAACCAGTATCGCGTTGTGCTTGAAACGGCACCACAGTTCCGCCGCGAGCCTTCGGCGATAGGTTCGGTTTATGTCAAGACCAGCGATGGCAAACCTGTACCCATCACCAGTGTGGCAAAAATTTCCGAAGGCCGCTCCTCGCTGGTGATTAATCGCCTGGATCAGTTCCCCTGCGTGACCATCTCTTTCAATCTGGCGCGAGGTGAGTCGCTCTCAAGCGCAGTCCAGGCGGTTGCCCGGGCTCAGAAAGAAATTTCGCTGCCGCTCTCGGTGCAGGCAAAGTTTCAAGGCGCAGCCCATGCATTTGAATCCTCGCTTTCCAGTACGTTACTGCTGATACTTGCTGCTGTGATTACGATGTACATCGTTCTGGGTATTTTGTATGAGAGTTTTATTCATCCTTTAACCATCCTCTCGACGCTGCCTTCGGCGGCGATCGGGGCCTTGCTCGCGTTGATGCTCAGCGGACGCGATCTGGACATGATTGGCATCATCGGGATTATTTTGCTGATCGGTATTGTCAAGAAAAACGCCATCATGATGATTGACTTCGCCCTGGATGCTGAGCGCTTGCGCGGACTGACACCACTTAAAGCTATTCACGAAGCAGCGTTGCTGCGTTTTAGACCGATTCTGATGACTACGCTGGCGGCCTTGTTTGGGGCCGTCCCTTTGATGCTGTCAACGGGAACCGGCGCTGAGTTGCGTCAACCCCTGGGCTTGGTGATGGTAGGTGGTCTGCTGGTAAGTCAGGTGCTGACGCTTTTCACGACACCCGTGATTTATCTGTTTTTTGACCGTCTGGGTGGTGGTGTCCGTCGTCGGGCGCGCGCTCGCTCATCATGAATCTGTCGAGCCTTTTCATTGTCCGGCCAGTTGCCACGACTCTGATCTGGCTGGGCGTTGTGCTGGCAGGCTCGCTGGCTTTTACTTTGTTGCCGATTGCGCCATTGCCTCAGATTGAACTCGCGTCGATCTCCGTCAGTGCGCAGATGGCGGGAGCAAGTCCCGAGGTGATGGCGGCGACTGTTGCAACTCCGCTGGAACGCTCCCTCGGCACGATTGCCGGACTCACCGAAATGACTTCGCGCAGCACCACAGGTCAGACGCGAATTACGCTTCAGTTCGATCTGAGCCGAGATATCAATAGCGCGGCCACAGATGTGCAAGGTGCAATCAATGCAGCACGCGCGTTGATGCCTAGTGGCCTGCGCTCTAATCCGTCGTATCGTAAAGTTAATCCCTCGGCCGCACCCATCATGACGTTGGCGCTGAGTTCGGATACCTTATCTCAGGGGCAACTCTACGACATTGCTTCGACCACGGTGCAACAAAAACTTTCCCAGATTCAAGGTGTGGGCGAGGTTGTGATCGGTGGCAGTACCTTGCCCGCGGTCCGCATAGATCTGGACCCGGACTCTCTGTCCCAATATGGGATTTCACTTGATACGGTGAGGCTTGCGATTGCCGCGGCAAACTCCACTCGCCCCAAAGGTGTGCTGGAAAATGAGACCCATAGCTGGCAGATCAAAGCCAATGATCAACTCTGGAAAGCCGTCGATTACCGTCCCTTGATCGTGGCGTGGCGCGGGCAGTCGCCGGTAAGGCTCTCGGACGTGGCGCGCGTCGAGGACTCAGTCGAGGACACTTTTAATATTGGTTATTTCAATACCAAACAGGCTGTTCTTGTGTTGGTGCGTAGTCAGGCGAACGCCAATATCATCGAGACGGTTGATCAAATCCGAGCTGAGTTACCCGTATTGCGAGCGATGTTACCGGCAGATGTAACTGTTGATGTGGCGCAGGATCGAACGCCTAGCATTCGTGCCTCCGTGGTGGAGGCAGAGAAAACCCTGATGATTGCCATCGGTCTGGTTATGCTGGTGGTGTTGTTGTTTTTAAGAAATTTACGCGCTGCGCTGATCCCGACCATTGCTGTGCCGGTCTCGTTAATCGGCACCTTTGGTGTAATTTATTTATGTGAGTATTCACTCAACACGATGTCTTTGATGGCGCTCATCGTGGCCACTGGTTTTGTGGTGGATGACGCAATCGTTGTACTGGAAAATATTACCCGCCATATCGAGCGCGGTGAAACGCCTCTGCGGGCTGCTTTGCGTGGTACGCGCGAAGTTGGCTTTACCGTGTTGTCGATGAGCATTTCCCTGATCGCAGTATTTATACCAATACTGCTGATGGGTGGTTTGCCAGGACGACTATTCAGGGAGTTTGCGGTCACCTTGTCAGTCGCGATTGTGATTTCAATGTTTGTATCGCTTACGCTCACGCCAATGATGGCCGCAAAGATGTTGCATAAACAGGTACCCGAGGGTGAGCGGATCGCTAGCTCCCGGTGGTCAGGTTTTCTCGGGCGCTGGAGCAAGGCTGCTCTGAACAGCATTGTTGCTGCGTACGCAAGTTCGCTTCAATGGGCGTTGCGCCACAGCCGAATCATGATGTTGTTGCTGTTAGCGACAATTGGTCTGAATTTTTATCTTTACGCAGCGGTACCCAAGGGTTTTTTCCCGCAACAAGATACCGGCATGATGATTGGTTTTTTTGCGACCGATGATGGGACATCGTTTGAGTCGATGAAACCAAAACTGGATCGCTTTCGTCAGGTCTTGCTCAGGGATCCCGCGGTCAGTACAGTGACGGCCTACGCCAGCGGGCGAGGCGGCAGTAATAGTAGTTTTCTGGCGGTTCAGCTTAAACCTTTTGCCGAACGCAAGCTCGATGTGCGCGAGGTGATCAATCGTCTGAGACCTCAGCTCTCTGGTATCCCGGGGGCGCGACTGACGCTGATGGCGCAGCAGGATATTCGTGTGGGGGGACGTCAAAGCGGGGCACAGTACCAGTACACACTGATGGCTAATGAACTCGCCGATCTGAAAGAGTGGATGCCAAAAGTCCAGCAAGCTCTAGCCGCCTTACCCGAGCTGGTCGATGTGGACACCGATGTGGAGGATCGCGGTCGTCAGGTTTCGATTGTTGTTGACCGCGACGCGGCGCAACGTTTGGACGTGCCGATGTCAAGTATTTCAGCAGTGCTCAATAACTCGTTTAGTCAGCGACAGATTTCCATCATGTATGGCGAGCGCAATCAGTATCGGGTCGTAATGGGTGTCGCGCCTCGCCATGCAAAGGACCTGGACTCCCTGGACGACGTTTACGTCATCAGCGATTCGGGTCAGCGCGTGCCGCTCTCAACAATTGCGAAATTCGAAACAACCAACGCACCACTCAGTGTCAGACATCAGGGCTTACTCGCGGCCGATACGATTTCATTTGATGTGGCGCCAGGTGTATCTCTGGGAGAGGCGACGATCGCGATCGAGCAGGCTGTGGCAAATATCAGTCTGCCGACAGAAAAAGTTCAGGCTAGTTTTCAAGGCACTGCCCGAGCGCTGCAAAATGCACTCTCCAATCAGCCCTGGTTGATTCTGGCGGCCTTGGTCACTATGTATCTTGTGCTGGGGATGTTGTATGAAAGTACGATTCATCCCTTGACGATCTTGTCGACCCTGCCCTCTGCGGGGGTAGGTGCCTTGCTCGCATTGTTAATGCTCAGGACAGAGTTCACACTGATCGCGTTGATTGGGGTATTTTTATTGATTGGTATTGTCAAAAAAAATGCAATTATGATGGTTGATTTTGCACTGGATGCGCAAAGGCGACTAGGTTTAACGCCGCACGAAGCGATTTACCAGGCCTGCATGACACGTTTTCGTCCGATTTTGATGACGACCTGCGCAGCGATTTTTGGAGCCTTCCCGCTGGTTTTTGCAGCTGGTGCAGGTGTTGAAATGAGACGCCCGCTCGGGATTACGATCCTCGGTGGGCTGATAGTGAGCCAGTTATTAACGCTTTACACCACTCCTGTGGTGTACTTGTATCTGGATCGTTTCCGTTTATGGATGCAGGATCGTTCAAGATGATGGTTTTAATGCTCAATCGATTGATACGCAGAATCAGAAAGCCTGTTGTGTGGGGTATGGCGTTAGGCCTGATGGGGTTGCTCTCAGCCTGTAAGGTGGGGCCTGACTACGTTCGTCCAACCGCCGAGGTCGGGACTACATTCAAAGAGTCTGCCGGCTGGCAGCCAGCACGTCCCACGGCAGAGGCTGCACGCGCGCCCTGGTGGGAGATGTATCAGGATCCTGTTTTGTCTGACCTGATGCAAAAGCTGAATCTGGCGAACCAGAATATTGCCGCGGCCGAAGCCCGGTTTCGTCAGGCTGTTGCGATTACACAAGGTTCACGCTCGCCGCTTTATCCAACGCTTAACGCGACGGGCAGCATGAATCGTGCAGGCGGATCGGCAACAAGTGCTGTGGGAGTCGTCTCAAGCACTGCGATCACAACTTATGGCGCCAATGCAGTGGCTGCCTGGCAGCTCGATATCTGGGGTAGTGTCCGTCGCAATATTGAGTCATCTGATGCAAGCGAGCTGGCCCTGGCAGCGGATGTGGCCGGTGCACGGTTGACCGCTCAGTCGGCCATGGCGCTGAGCTATGTGCAGGTTCGCATGCTTGATGAACAAAAACGTCTGCTCATGGCGACCGTCGCGGCCTATGAGCGCTCGTTGACGCTGACAACCAACCGCTATGAAGCCGGGGTGTCCGGCTTGGCCGATGTTGCTGTCGCGCGTACCCAGCTTGAAAGCGCACGTGCCCAGATGATTGACCTTGAACAGCAACGTGCCGTGTTTGAAAATGCAGTGGCTGTCCTGCTGGGTCAGCCGCCTTCCACTTTTGAGATCAAACCAGTTGCCAACGCACTCGTGCCACCTATTGCACCGGTCGGCTTACCCTCAGCCTTGCTTGAGCGCAGGCCCGACATTTCGGCCGCAGAGCGTCGTACCGCTTCAGCCAACGCCTTGATTGGTGTGGCGGTTTCGGCCTGGTTTCCAAGCCTGACGCTCAATGCGAACTCGGGTTACCGCAGCAATGATTTTACGCAGTGGTTTGCAGCTCCCGCACAGTTCTGGGCTCTGGGTCCACAACTAGCCATGCTGATTTTTGACGGTGGTGCCAGACAGGCTGCGATCGATCAGGCACGCGCTGGATTTGATATTCAGGTGGCGCTTTATCGCCAGACTGTTTTAACGGCTTTGCAGGAAGTCGAAAACGCGATGGTGCAACTACGCGTGTTCGAACAAGAAGAGGTTGCCCAGCGCCTGGCTGTCGAGGCGGCGCAGCAGGCGTTGCAACTGGCACGCAATCAATACGATCAGGGTTTAATCGATTATCTGAGTGTGGCGGTACTTGAGACCACCGCGCTTAATAATGAACGTACCTACATCACTTTGATGGGGAACCGTTTGAGTGCCAGCGTACGTTTGATTACAGCACTAGGCGGTGGTTGGTCCACTGAGGATCTGAAAATGCTCGATGCCTCAGGTAATCCAACCACGAATCCCAGCAACTCCGTGCCCACCAACTGATTTTGCCTGTGCTAGGGTGGCTGGCGACTGACCACCCAGTGCAAAAACCGGCAAGCCGGCTTGCGCATTGAGCTGCCCGAAACGCTCCCAACCCATCCCAGGGGTATCCGGGTGAGAGGGGGTTGCCAGCACCGGGCTTAAAACTGCGAAATCTGCTTCGAGTTTTCTCGCCTGATTCAAGTCCGAGAGATTATGCGTTGATACGCCAAGTAATTGGTGTTTTTCAAGAGCTGGACGTTTGAGGCAAGCCTGAGCATCATTTGAGCGCAAATGTAAGCCGTCAGCGCCAAGCAACCAGGATTCAGGGTGGATACTATTAATCAATACCCGAGCACCCGCTGCATGACAGCGCGTGAGCACAAGATCAAGAGCTGCTTTTAGCTCTGGGGTGTCAGGACCGCCCGGCCAGTCTGGCTCGCGCCATTGCAGCAGTTGCAGTCCTTTGGCTAGCGCGAGGTCCAGACTGTGAAGAAAAGCTGGCAATCGCTCTGGTGAGCCGACGCTGGAGATCGCATAGACTTCTGGTAATTGCAACCAGCGCAGGGGTGGGTAGGTCGCCGGCAGTAGCTGCGCAACCTCATGCGCGTGCTTGAGATCAACCCATTGCAATTGCTGGTTTTCCAGGCCGCGCGGCTCACCAAGCCAGCCGGTGACGCGGCAAAAAGCCAGGCGAACGGTGGTGGTTGGATATTTGTGAACGTAGGTGACCCAGGGAGTAGCCTCGGTCAGCTCGATATCGATTTCTTCTTTTAATTCGCGCTTGAGCGCCTGCAGCACTGTTTCGCCAGGCTCCAGTTTCCCGCCTGGTAATTCCCACCAGCCAGGCCAGGGTTTATCAGCCGGGCGATTACCAAGCAGTACCGTACCATCGGGGCGCAGCAGGACTCCCACTGCGACGTCGATGATTTTGTCAGGCATGTCTTGCTGCCCAGTCGCGAGCGAATTGCAAGGCAACCCGGCCAGAGCGTGAACCACGCTCGAGTGTCCATTGCAGGGCTTCAGTGCGTGACTCGGCGATCACCGCCTCCGAACAGCCCATGGTACGCAACCAGTGCGCCACGATATCCAGATAGTCGTCCTGACGGAACGGATAGAAAGACATCCACAGACCGAAACGCTCGGATAAGGAGATTTTTTCTTCGACAGTTTCGCCAGGGTGAATCTCGCCATCAGACTGATGCTTGTAGCTGAGGTTTTCGCTCATGTACTCGGGCATCAGGTGGCGGCGGTTGGAGGTTGCGTAAATCAGCACGTTATTGCCAGTCGAGGCGGCTGAACCATCGAGCACTGATTTAAGTGCTTTGTAGCCTGCCTCGCCTTCCTCGAAGGATAGATCGTCACAAAAGACAATGAATTTTTCGGGACGGCCCGCAACCATATCAACGATGTCAGCCAGGTCGGCCATGTCAGCTTTGTCGACCTCGATCAGTCGCAAGCCACGATCACCGTAGGTCGCAAGCATGGCTTTGACCAGCGAGCTTTTGCCCGTGCCGCGTGCGCCAGTCATCAGGACGTTATTTGACGGCTTGCCCTCAACGAAATGCCGGGTATTACGGTCGATGATTTCTTTCTGGCGTTCGATGTGCTGGAGGTCCTCTGTGTTAATCAGTGACACATTGGCGATGGCTTCGAGCCAGCCATGCGAGGCGCCACGTTTACGCCAGCGAAAGACGCGCGCCTCCCAGTTGACGGCAGGAGGTGTCGGAGGCAACCAGGCCTCAAGCTGTGAGAGCACGCGCACGGCACGCGCGAGTAAATCAGCCATCTCAGGGGCTGTGTTTTGATCAGTCGGGTTCATCAGGATCTGTAGTCTGCGTTGATACTTACGTACTCATGCGAAAAATCGCAGGTGTAAACGGTTTCGGTCACCTTGCCGCGGCCCAGGGCAATACGGACAAGAATTTCAGGTTCTTTCATGATGCGCTGACCGTCGGACTCCTGATAGTCAGGATTACGACCGCCGTGTTTGGCGACCAGAACATCACCGAGCCAGAGGTTGACGCCCGCGACATCCAGGTCTGTGATGCCTGCGTAACCAATAGCGGCCAGGATGCGGCCAAGATTTGGATCCGAAGCAAAAAACGCCGTTTTAACCAGTGGTGAGTGAGCGACAGAGTAAGCCACCAGCAGTGCTTCTTCAGCGTTTTTCGCTTGTTCGACCTGGATGGTCATGAATTTGGTTGCACCTTCGGCGTCGCGGACGATTTTTTGTGCGAGGTCGGTCGCTGCGGCAGCCAGTGCCGCTTTCAGTTCAGCATAGTGCGGGTGGCTGGCATTGTCGATCATCAGACCGCTCTGGCCTGTCGCGATCACGATAAAGGAATCATTGGTCGAGGTATCGCCGTCGACGGTAATGCGGTTAAACGACACATCAGCGAGCTCGCGGGCAAGTCCGTTCAGCAAGGTCTGGTCAATACCTGCGTCGGTTGCGAGATAACTCAGCATAGTGGCCATGTTGGGGCGAATCATGCCCGCGCCTTTGCTGATGCCCGTGATGGTGATGGTCTTGCCGCCAAGCGTCACACGTTGCGAGTGAATTTTGGGCAGCGTATCGGTTGTCATGATACCGTGCGCGGCGCTGACCCAGTTACCGGGAGCAAGGTTGTTGATTGCAGCAGGTAAGCCAGCCTCGATGCGGTCAACAGGCAGGGGCTCGAGAATGACACCCGTGGAAAAGGGTAATACCTGCTGGCTATCCAATCCCATTAGCTTGGCCAGCGTCTGGCAGGTTTGGTGAGCCGCTTGCAGGCCTGGTGCTCCAGTCCCAGCATTGGCGTTACCCGTGTTGATCACCAGAGCCCGGATTTCTTTGCCTGAGGCAAGATGCTCCTGGCAAACAATCACAGGAGCGGCGCAAAAGCGATTGCGGGTGAAAACACCTGCAACGCTTGAGCCCGGGCTGAAACGGAATACCGTGAGGTCGCGGCGATCCGCTTTGCGGATCCCTGCTTCGGTGACACCGATTTCAACGCCTGGGACAGGGAAAACAGCGTCGTCTGACGGGATGTACAAGTTAACGGCCATGGCAGCTTACAAAAAAGGGGGTGATTGGAGAGGGTAAAAAGTAGTACGCAAAAGTAGTACGCAAAAGTAGTACGCAACAAAACTGGGTAGTACGCAACAAAACCGGGTAAAAATTTGCGAATAAAAAAATATCCGGCAATTATCGCTTTTTTTTAGCCTGTTAATCGATGGTTATCCCTGTTGTTTGTGCAAGCCCTTGCATTTTCAGGATTTCTTTGCGAATGATCTCACCAAATTCGGCCGGTGTTGAGCCGGTGGGAAATAACCCCATTGCCGCCAGACGTTCGCGCACGGCAGGCTCGTTGGCGGCTTTTGCAGCAGCATCGCGCACACGCTGGATGTCCTTGTCGGGGGTGCCAGCAGGCGCCACCAGACCAAACCAGGAGGGGTCGTTATTCGAGGCAAGATTCAATTCTGCGTAGGTGGGGACCTCAGGCAAGGGCTCAAGGCGCGTTGGCCAGGATACCGCCAGGGGGCGCAGTTTGCCTGATTTGATATGGGGCATGGCCGAGGCGACCTGATCGAAATAAACCATAACCTGTCCACCCACCAGATCATTAAGTGCTGGCCCTGCGCCCTTATAGGGCACGTGTGTCATGGAAGTTTTTGTGGTGGTCTTGAATAGCTCGGCCCACATGTGACTGACCGTGCCGTTACCTGTCGAGGCATAGCTCAGCTTGTCTGGGTTGGCTTTCAGGTAGGCCATGAATTCAGCAAAATTCTGCACTGGCAGTGTGGCATTGACCAGCAAAACGCCCGGTGCCTCGACCAGTTCTGTAACGGGTGCGAAGTTTTTGATCGGGTCATAGGGTAGATTTTTATAGACGGCAGGGTTCACGCCATGGGTCGAGACGGTTGCTACGCCGAAGGTTGTGCCGTCAGGCGCTGCTTTGGCGACCTCCATCATGCCGATCGAGCCACCAGCGCCACCGCGGTTCTCGACTACGACAGTTTGGCCCAGGATCCTGGAAAGTGGCTCGGCGAGTACACGTGCTGCTATATCAGTGGAGCCGCCGGCGGGGAAGGGGACGACCAGGCGAATCGTTTTGGACTGGGTCTGGGCCAGGGCGGGGGACAGACCACCGCAGGCGAACAAGCCAGAAATACAGGCCAGTACAAGACGTCTTTTCATGCGTGACTCCATTTCAACAAAAAGATAAGCACCTGCTACTATTTGAAACCAAATATTAGGCTCATTTTGCCTGATAACGTCTCTGATGACTGACTTTTCTGGAGAGTATTCATGCGTGTGTTTCATCGTTTGCTTGTGGCGGCTCTGTTGTTGCCCGTCCTGGCCTTGGCACAGACCCCGATCAAAGTGGGTATCGCCAATGATCTGTCAGGTCCGTTTGCTGCGCTCGGTGCTGAAGCCCGTGACGGCTTTAACCTCGCCCTCAAACAGTTGGGTAACAAACTTGGTGGCCATCCCGCTGAGTTCTTACAAACAGATATGGGCGGGAACCCCGATCAGGCCAAACAGCTTGTGACCCGCTATATCCAGCGTGACAAAATTGATTTCTTTACCGGTCCAATCGGCTCAAACGTTGCGTTGGCGGTAGGTCCCGCGCTGTTTGCGGCCAAGATTCCTTACCTGTCGAATAATCCTGGCCCAAGCCAGTTTGCCGGCGCACAGTGCAACGATTACTGGTTTGGCTTGTCCTATCAGAATGACGCCTTTCATGAGGCTGCGGGTAAAGTCGCAGCCGACCGTGGCTTTAAAAAAATGGTCATCATCGCGCCTGACTATCCTGCGGGCAAGGATGCGCTTAATGGTTTTAAACGTGGCTACAAAGCTGCTGTGAATCAAGAGGTCTACACCAAGCTGGGCCAGATTGACTACGCCGCTGAGCTGGCGCAATTGCGCGAAGCCAAACCAGATGCGGTCTATATCTTTTTGCCAGGCGGCATGGGGATTAACTTCATCAAGCAGTTCGTCTCAGCAGGTCTGAATCAAAACATCAAACTCGTTGGTCCCGGGTTCTCCGCTGACGAAGATGTGATCCAGGCTGTAGGTGAGCCTATGATTGGTATGTTTAATACCGCTCAGTGGGCCTTTGATCTGGACAATGCGCAAAACAAAAAATTCGTTGAAGCCTTCCGCAAGGAATACAACAACCGCAATCCATCTGTCTATGCCGCGCAAGCATATGACGTGATTATGGCCATCGATGCAGCTGCGAAAGCTACCGGTGGCAATGTCAGTGATCGCGCAGCGGTTTTGGCGGCACTGAAGAAAGCGGATTTTGCCTCGGTTCGCGGCGAATTCAAATATGGCGTGAATAATTTCCCCATTCAGGCCTACTATGCCCGCGTGATTGAAAAAAGCGCTGATGGTCGCATCACCAACAAACTGGTTGGCAAAGTATTCGATGCCTATCAGGATGTCTATGTCGGCGAGTGCAAAAAGTAAATTGCAATGAGTAGCACGCTGATCGCCGAGCAGCTCTTAAACGGGCTGCAGTTCGGTTTAATGCTCTTTCTGATTGCAGCAGGTCTGACGCTGGTGTTCGGCATTCTGGATATCCTGAATGTCGCACACGGCTCACTTTACATGGCGGGGGCTTATGTCGCGGCCCAGACTATGCAATGGACTGGATCCTTGCTGGCCTCGATTGTTGTTGCGGCTGTCGTCACCGGTGTTGTCGGACTTGTCATCGAACTGGTTCTGATTCGCAAGCTTGTAGTGCGTGACCATCTCGCCCAGGTGCTCGGCACTTTTGCGATTATTCTGATTGCGAATGATCTGGTCAAAATGCTCTGGGGACCGGCGCCGATGATGATGAATATGCCGGCGAGTTTGTCTGGTCCGGTTCGCTTGTTGCCTGACTTGCTCTATCCCGCTTACCGGTTGCTGATTATTGCCGTGGGTCTGGCGCTAGCACTGGGACTTTATCTTTTTGTGACGCGGACCCGAGCCGGTGTACTGGTGCGTGCCGGTGCCTCCAACCGCCAGATGGCAACCCTGATGGGTGTGCGTGTACCTTTGCTTTTTCTCGGCGTATTTGTTCTCGGTGCCGTGCTGGCAGCGATTGCGGGCGCATTGCTCGGGCCGGTGACAGCAGTGCAGGCAGGTATGGGCGAACAAATCCTGATTCTTGTGCTGGTATGCATTGTGATCGGCGGCATCGGTTCGATGCGCGGCGCTTTTGTTGGTGCTTTGCTGGTTGGTTTTGTTGATACCGCGGGGCGAGCGTTTTTACCAACCTTGCTTAAGACCTTTTTGTCTCCTGCTGTCGCTTCAAGCGTCGGTCCGACACTGGCTGCAATCTCGATCTACCTCCTGATGGCGGTGGTGTTGGTGTTCCGGCCGGCGGGCCTTTTTCCGGCGCGCGGCTGACGATGAAAAAATCCTCGCTTACGGGCGCGCTGGTCTTAGCACTACTGCTCGCTTTTCCGTTAGTTGCCCCAGCGCTGGATCTGGGTTTTTATGTTTCTTTTGTCAGGCGTGTGCTGATTTTTGCTCTGGCTGCGAGTAGTCTGAATTTGATCCTGGGTTATGGCGGAATGGTCGCGCTGGGACATGCGGCATTTTTTGGCGCAGGCGCATATGTCGTAGCGATGCTGTCGGTCGAAGGTCTCTCTAACGCCTTGATTGCCTGGCCGCTAGCCCTTCTTGTCACCGCATTGCTGGCATTGTTCGTAGGCCTTGTGTCGTTACGCACGCGCGGCGTGTATTTCATCATGATCACACTGGCCTTTGCGCAGATGGTTTATTACATTTTTATTTCTCTGCGGAAATATGGTGGTGAGGATGGGGTGAATCTTTCTTCACACTCGAAATTACCCTGGCTCGAGCTGTCAAACGAAAATACTTTTTATTATGTTGTCCTCGTGATCGTACTGGCAAGCCTCTGGCTCATGAATCGGTTTGTGCAGGCCCGTTTTGGTCAGGCGCTGCAAGGGATTCGTGAAAACGAAGCCCGCATGGAGGCTTTAGGTTATCCCGTCATGCGTCTCAAGTTACTGGCCTTTGTGCTCGCAGCTTGCTTTGCGGCCTTGGCTGGTGTGTTGCTTGCGAATCACAATTTGTTTGTTTCGCCGAGCCTGATGCACTGGACCGAGTCAGCGAATCTCATCATCATGGTGATCGTCGGAGGCATGGGGCTGAAATATGGTGGGCTGGTGGGGGCTGCTGTCATGCTCTCGCTGGAAGAGTTTCTACGTCTCTATACGGACTACTGGCATATGCCTCTGGGTGCGCTTTTGCTTGCCATCGTATTGCTGGCACCGCATGGACTGGCTGGCCTGTGGAATTCCGCGGTCAAGAAAAAAGAGGCAGTGAAATGAAAACTGTCCTGGTCGTTGAGCAACTGGTTAAAAAATTTGGCGCCCTCGTCGCCACCGATCATGTCAGTCTTGAACTCAAGGCAGGTGAGATCCATGCGCTGATCGGGCCCAACGGGGCTGGTAAATCAACCCTGATTCATTTGTTGTCCGGAACGATGCGAAACGATGGCGGAAGTATCCATCTCAATGGTCAGCAGCTGACTGACGCCTCTGCACATCAGCGTGTAGCAGCCGGGCTGTCGCGTTCCTACCAGATCACCAATATTTTCAAAAACATGAGCGTACTGGACAATCTTTTGCTGGCTGTCCAGGCTCACTCCGGTAGCAGCTTTCGATTCTGGTCACCCAGACAAAACGAGCAGAGACTTTTGCTCGCCGCACGGGCGCTGGCAGAGCAATGTTTGATTGATGAAAACTTGCTTGAGCAGTCTGCGGGGACTTTGCCGCATGGTGAGCAGCGCAAAATAGAATTCGCTCTGGCTCTGGCCGCCAACCCTACCGTGCTGTTGCTCGATGAGCCGATGGCTGGCATGGGACCTGATGAGACCTTGCGCCTGACCGAGATGATTGACTCCATGCGCGGGCGCATGAGTATGCTGCTGGTCGAACACGATATGCAGGCGGTTTTTCGCTTGGCTGATCGTATTTCCGTACTGGTCTATGGCCGTATTATCGCCACCGGTACGCCTGAACAAATCCGGGCTAATCCTGAGGTCCGTCAAGCCTATCTAGGTGAGCAGCAATGATGCTGCGTGCACAACATCTCTGCAGCGGCTATGGCATGAGCCAGGTGCTGTTTGACGTGTCGCTCAAGATCGCCTCGGGTGAGGTTGTGACTGTGCTGGGTCGCAATGGTATGGGTAAGACCACCTTGGTACGCACGCTGTTTGGTGAATTAGCCTTAAAGCCAGCACAAACTGCTATGCCAGGTAGTGAATTGGAGTTTCTGGGGCAAAGCGTAGCGGGTTGGTCGCCAGACCGCATCGCCCGCCTGGGCATGGCTATCGTGCCCGAGGGTCGTCAATGCTTTCCAAATTTGTCTGTGCGTGAACATCTCACTGCCTTTGCCGACCGGCGCAACCCCGACGCGACAGAGCATTGGGATGCAGAAAAAGTCTTTGCGTTGTTCCCCAGGTTGCGAGAGCGTGCGCAGCACATGGGTAATCAGTTGTCGGGGGGCGAGCAGCAGATGCTGGCCATTGGTCGTGCGCTGGTGACTAATCCTCGCTTGCTGATTTTGGATGAGGCGACCGAAGGTCTGGCGCCGCTCATTCGGGAGGAAATCTGGCAATGCCTGGACAGGCTGAGAAAAAGCGGTCAGACAATTCTGGTGATCGATAAATATGTCGATCGCCTGATCAGGCTCGCTGACAGGCATATTATTCTCGAGCGTGGTCGCGTGGTCTGGGAGGGTAGCTCCAGAGCGCTCGATGCTGATCGTGCGCTCTGGACGCGTTACCTCGGCGTCTGAGACTTAAGCTTTCGCCAGTTTTGCAAACACTTTGTCTGCAGCTTGAATTGTTGCGGCGATTACGCTGTCATCATGCGTGGCCGAGACAAAGCCTGCCTCGTAGGCCGAGGGCGCGAAATAAACGCCCTCATCCAGCATGGCATGGAAAAAGACCTTGAACATTTCTATATTGCTGGCTGAGACTTCAGCAAGTGTCGTAGGTACGGTATTTGAAAAATAAACACCAAACATTCCACCCACACAGTCGCCACTGAAAGCGATGCCGTGCTTGCGTGCCGCTGCAACCAGACCATCGACCAGTTTGCGAGTACGCGCTGCGAGATCCTCGTAAAAGCCAGGCGCTGCGAGTAATTTCAGTGTGGTGATCCCCGCAGCCACGGCGACCGGATTACCTGACAATGTGCCGGCCTGATAGACGCCACCAAGCGGCGCAATATTGGACATGACCTCTTTGCTCCCGCCGAAAGCACCGATTGGCATGCCGCCACCAATGACTTTAGCCAGAGTGGTGATGTCAGGTTTGATGCCGGTTAAGCCCTGTACACCTTGAGGACCAACTCTAAAACCTGTCATAACCTCGTCGAAAATCAGCAGCGCGCCATGGGCTGTACATTCGCTGCGCAAAACCTCAAGGAAACCGGGAATTGGTTTGATCAGGTTCATATTGCCCGCTACGGGCTCGACGATAATACAGGCGATTTCGCTGCCGTGTTCAGCAAAAGCGGCACGCACTGCCTCAATGTCGTTGTAATCGAGCACGATGGTGTGCGCGACGAATTCGGGCGGTACACCCGCCGAGGTGGGGTTGCCGAAAGTCAGCAAACCCGAACCTGCCTTGACCAGCAGGCTATCGGCGTGACCGTGATAGCAACCTTCGAATTTAATGATCTTGTTGCGACCGGTTGCGCCACGGGCCAGTCGGATCGCGGTCATCGTGGCTTCGGTGCCAGAACTCACCAGACGCACCTGCTCAAGGGAGGGCATGCGCTCGATCAGCATCTCAGCGATGATGATTTCAGCCTCGGTCGGTGCTCCATAGGACAACCCATGAACTGCGGCCTCTTGCACAGCGCGAACCACCTCGGGATGCGCGTGCCCCAAAATAGCTGGCCCCCAGGAGCCGATGTAATCGATGTAGCGCTTATCATCTGCATCCCAGAAATAGGGTCCCTGGGCTCGCGCGACGAAGCGTGGCGTGCCGCCCACCGAACGAAAGGCGCGAACGGGAGAATTAACACCGCCTGGAATGCTGCGGCTGGCACGGGCAAAAAGTTCAACGTTACGGGACATGCAAGAGCTCCGTTTAGACTGGAGAAAAATCAGTGGGTTGAAAAGGAAGTAGAGAGTTCACGAGCGGCTTGCTCGATATTGTCAGCGAGAAATAATCCTCCAACAACTGCAATCGTATCTGCACCTGCTTGATAGATCTGTCCGGCATTGGACGTCTCGATGCCACCGATGGCCACCACAGCAGGCCTCGGTGTTGGCTGAGTCAGACTGAGCCTGCGGCCTGCTTGCAGAACTGAAAGCGGAGCGACTGGCGCGAGCGGTTTTGTTTTAGAAGCAAACATCGCACCGAAGGCAATGTAGGCGACAGCGCAGGCCATAAAACCTTGCGCCCGCAGCGGATCTGCATAACAGGACACGCCGATCAGCCTGTCGGGGCCAAGCGCCTCACGCACGGTCGCAGGCGCCTCATCATCCCGTCCGAGATGAACGCCATCAGCATCAACTTCTTTTGCCAGGCGCCAGTCATCATTGATTAAAAAGACAATATTTAATTCTGTGCAGACTTCGCGCATACGGCTGGCGAGTTTGTGACGTAGTGCTGCATCTGCTGTTTTATGGCGCAGCTGCAAGGCACGCATGCCACCACGTGCGGCAGCACGTACCGCATCCTCTAGTCGCACAGCATCATCCCACTCGGGGGTGACACCGTATAAGCCGCTGGGAAACTTCAGTTGTGCAGACATACAGTTTTACGCAGTCACTGGCATGCGACGCGCGATGCGCTGACCCATACCGGGTTGAAAGGCCTGGGACAGAGCTTGTTCAGCATGCGCGCAGGCAAGTTTTGCTGCCTCAGGTACCTCAAGGCCTCTTGCCAGCAGGGTAGAGAGCGCAGCGGCCACCAGACCGCCCGAATCCCGTACCCGCTCGGCAGGAGCCTGCCAGGGCCAGGAAATGGTTTCGTTTTCAGGACCTACCAGGATGTTGACCAGATGCCCCGGGCGTTGCTGGCTGCCTGTCACCAGCACCCAATTGGCACCAATCGCCTGCAGGGCTTGCGGTCCCGCGGTTTGTCCCGCGGCCTCCAGCACGTCCTCTGTAATCCACTGGGTTAACCTTTTCGCCTCAACCACGACGACATGGGCTTGTGGCACCAGTAGCTCCAGTGTCGCACCCACGAGGTCTTCGACCTCATCGTCCTCAGGATCCCGTTCGGAATGCAATTCTTGCAGACCTAAGTGCAGAACCAATGGAACCTCGCTGTAGTCGGCGGCAATCTGAGCGACTGCGCTTACGGCTTCTGTTGAACTCAGCGCACCGACCTTAATGGACTGCACCGGCATGTCCTCCAGCACGCAACGGGCTTGATCATCGATTTGCTCGCCCGTACAGGGCAGCATGGATTCGGTTTTTGCACTGTCCTGGACTGTCACGGCGGTGAGCGTTGAGAGGGCATGACCCCCAAGTGCTGCACAGGTGACCGCATCGGCAGGCAAACCATCGGACCCCGTCGGGTCAAACGGACCAAAAATTAAGGTGATGGGTAAAGAAATATTTGGCACTGAAAGGGTTCCGCAAGCTATGAAAGAAGGTTCGGGGGTAATTTATGTCAAAAAAACACCGAACTTTCGGCAAGCACGTGTTGGTTTGGTTAACATTGACCCCATTGTAAGAGATGACCTGAGTTTATCCGTCTATTGCGGTAATAAAAGGTTTAACCAAGAGAGAGCTATGCGTACCTGGATGTGTTTGATTTGCGGTTGGATTTACGAAGAAGAACTTGGCCTGCCAGAAGAAGGCATCCCGCCCGGCACCAAATGGGAAGATGTCCCGCCTAACTGGGTTTGCCCAGAGTGTGGTGCGCGTAAAGAAGATTTCGAGATGATGGAAATTTGATTGCCATACGTGGCAAGGACTGCTCATGAGTGACGAGACGAAAGACTCTGATGCTGTGATTGACCTGTCCAATCAGTTTTTGATGGCAATGCCTGGCATGGTCGGTGGTAATCTGGCTGGAACCGTGATTTACGTCTGCGAGCACAGCCCGAAAGGCGCGCTGGGTCTTGTGATCAATCGCCCTACCGACCTGACACTTGAGAGTTTGCTTGAAAAAATCGATCTCAAGCTGGAAATTTCTGCCGACAAGGATTCCTTTGTTTTTTTTGGCGGACCGGTTCAGACCGATCGTGGTTTTGTTTTGCATTCTCCGGCAGGACAGTACAGCTCAAGCCTGAAATTTGATGGCATGGCGCTGACGACTTCGCGCGACGTACTCGAAGACGTCGCAGGAGGCACGGGGCCTGACAAAGTGCTTGTGACCCTTGGCTATGCAGGGTGGGGCGCTGGTCAGCTTGAAAACGAACTAGCTCAGAACGCCTGGTTAAGCGTAGCCTCGGACCCTGAAATTATTTTTGGTGTGCCACCCGAGGAGCGCTACGACGCAGCGCTCAGGTTGCTGGGGATTGACCCTGTCATGCTGACTGGTGATGCCGGGCATGCATGAGGAAACCCTGCTCGCCTTTGATTATGGTGAAAAAAAACTTGGCGTAGCGATTGGTAATTCTTTGCTCAGACAGTCCAGGCCACTTGATATTATTCTGGAGCTCACGCGGGTAGCGCGTTTTGCCCGCATTGCCGCGTTGCTCCAGACTTGGAAACCAGAGCGGTTGGTGGTCGGTCTGGCGCTGGAGTCTGATGGCTCGGAGCACTATCCGGCTGCCCACTGCCGCCGGTTTGCACGTCAGCTTGAAGGCCGTTTTGGCTTGCCCGTGGTGCTGGTTGATGAGAGAGGCTCGAGCGTAGAGGCTCAGAAATTCACAAGAAATCACCCCGATGATGCGCATGCAGCGGCTATTATTCTGCAACGATACTTTGATGCCCTACCCTGAAGAGCACTATGGCCCAATTACCTCCTACCTACACCACTGAACAACTGCCTGATGCTGAAACGCTCTATGCCAATCTGCTCGCGGCAGTGCGGCAGGAAATCACGACTTTACCGATCCAGCAAGTGCATCTGGTCGGGATCCATTCCGGAGGCGCCTGGCTTGCCCAGAGATTGCATCGGGATTTAAAACTCGTACAGCCTTACGGTACTCTGGATATCAGTTTTTATCGCGACGACTTTGACAAGATCGGTTTGCATTCGCAGGTGATGCCCTCGGAGATTACTTTTCCAGTGTCCGGTAAACACCTGATCCTTGTCGATGACGTGCTTTATACCGGTCGCACCATTCGTGCGGCGATGAATGAATTATTTGATTATGGTCGTCCGGCCTCGATCCGTCTGGCGGTACTGGTCGATCGTGGCGGACGCGAGTTGCCCATCAGCGCGGTCGCCGTAGGCGCACGGGTCGAGCCTGCGCCAAAGGGAAGTCTTGTGCTGTCCCAGACCGAAGACGGGGGACTGATTCTCACCACAGAAGCCGAGGAAAATTAATGCGTAATCCACAACTTAATCGGCACGGTGAGCTAACCCACCTCATTACGACTGAAGGACTGTCACGCAATATCCTGACGCATATTCTGGATACGGCAGAGACCTTTGTTCCCCTGGCGGAGCGGGATGTTAAAAAAGTCCCCCTGCTGCGCGGCAAAAGCGTTTTCAATCTCTTTTTTGAAAACTCCACGCGTACGCGTACAACGTTTGAAATCGCGGCCAAACGTCTCTCGGCCGATGTGTTTAACCTCAATATCAATGTGTCTTCCGCCGCAAAAGGTGAAAGCCTGCTCGACACCATTGCAAACCTGTCCGCGATGCAGGCGGACCTGTTCGTAGTCCGTCATGAAGCCAGCGGCGCGCCCTACCTGATCGCGCAACATGTCGCACCCCACGTGCATGTAGTGAACGCAGGCGATGGTCGTCATGCACATCCGACGCAAGCGTTGCTCGATATGTATACGATCCGCCATTTCAAAAAAGATTTTTCGAATCTGACCGTCGCCGTGGTGGGCGACATTCTGCACTCGCGGGTTGCGCGCTCCAATATTCATGCGCTCACTACGCTTGGCGTGGCAGAAGTGCGCGCGATAGGACCGCTGACCTTGTTGCCCAGCGGACTCGAGCAGATGGGTGTGCGCGTATTTACCGATATGAACGAAGGCCTTAAGGATGTGGATGTCATCATCATGTTGCGCTTGCAAAATGAGCGCATGCGTGGCGCGTTGTTGCCTTCTTCGCACGAGTATTTCAAACACTACGGACTGACCGAGGAAAAGCTCGCACTCGCCAAACCTGATTGCATCGTGATGCATCCGGGACCGATGAACCGCGGCGTAGAAATCGCCTCCTCCGTGGCGGATGGCAAGCAATCTGTCATCCTTAACCAGGTCACCTTTGGCATCGCAGTCAGAATGGCGGTAATGAGTATTGTTGCAGGGGCCTCAGCATGAATCTTGAAATTAAAAACGGCCGTGTCATCGATCCCACTCATGGCGTGGATCGAATCACAACACTCTATATTGCGGACGGGAAGGTTGCAGGGATTGATACAGCGCCTTCAGGATTTAAATCACAGCGTTCAATCGACGCCACCGGCAAACTCGTCATACCTGGTCTGGTTGATCTGGCTGCGCGCTTGCGTGAGCCCGGATTTGAACATCGCGGCACACTTGAGTCAGAGTTGCGTGCGGCGCTAGCGGGCGGTATTACAAGTCTTGTCTTGCCACCCGATACTGATCCGACCCTCGATGAGCCAGGTCTGGTTGAAATGCTCAAGCATCGCGCTCGTCAGATTGATCAGGTCAATCTTTATCCTCTAGGCGCGATGACTGTCGGACTCAAAGGCGAAGTCATCACTGAAATGGCTGAGTTGACCGAGGCGGGTTGCATTGCGTTTTCACAGGCGGACACCCCAGTGCTTGATACCAACGTCGTGCTGCGTGCGATGCAGTATGCGCGCACGTTTAATTATTCCTTGTGGCTGCGGGCTCAGGACCCCTGGATGTCGCGCGGTGGCGTCGCAGCCAGTGGCGCTTATGCTTCTCGACTAGGCTTGTCCGGTGTGCCGGTGCAAGCCGAGACGATCGCCCTGCACACCTTGCTCGAGTTGCAACGCACCTCTGGCGTACGTTTGCACTTGTGCCGTTTATCCTCTGCCGCAGGTATTGAGCTGGTGCGCGCGGCCAAGCGTGAGGGTTTGCCGGTGACTTGCGACGTGTCGGCCAATCATATCCACCTGACAGATGTGGATATTGGTTACTACGACAGTAATTTCCGCCTTGATCCGCCCTTGCGCGGGCAGCGTGATCGCGACGCGATCCGTGCGGGTCTGGCTGACGGCACGATTGACGCGTTGTGCTCGGATCACACGCCAGTCGATGACGATGACAAGATGATGCCGTTTGCCGAGGCTCAGCCAGGTGCGACAGGGCTGGAGCTGTTGCTCTCCCTTACTCTCAAATGGGCGCAGGATGCTGGCGTGCCTTTGCTGGAGGCGGTCGCGCGCGTCACGCGTGATCCGGCGCGGATTGTTTGCGCCTCATCTGCAACAGTCCCGCCCTGCGGTCAGTTGGGTGTAGGTGTGGCGGCAGATATTTGTATCGTTGATCCGCAAGCCAGCTGGCAAGTCACACGTCAGTCGCTGCTGAGTCAGAGCCAGCATACGCCCTTTCTGAATATGGAATTACCTGGCCGGGTGGTAGCTACGATCGTACGTGGACAGCTAGCCTGGGAAGCCTCTGTCTGATGCAAGTCCTGCGTTTTCTGTTTCGAGCGTGCCTGACGTTTGTTTGGCTGATCGCGGGGCTGATGCACCTGTTTCTGTTTTTTCCTTTTCTGGGCTTGGCTGCAAGGCATTTTTCCAAAAAATACTGGAGCGTAGTTTTGCTCAAAATATGCGGGGTGCGGGTGAGTCAAATCGGCACGCCGGTGATTGACGGACCCGTTTTATTCGTCACCAACCATATCTCCTGGCTTGATATTTTTATTCTTAACTGCGCACGCGCCACGGCCTTCGTCGCTAAGAGCGAGATTCGTCAATGGCCCCTGATTGGCTGGCTGGCCAGTGGTGCTGACACAATTTTTATCGAGCGGGCTTCCCGGCATGCCGTGCATCAGGTCGGTGAATCCATGCGCCAGCATTTCGTCCAGGCTCAGGCTGTTGGTCTGTTTCCCGAGGGCACAACCTCCAACGGTTATGCGCTACTGCCGTTTTATGCGAATTTGTTCGAGCCTGCGCGTAAAGCAGGCGCCAGCATTCAGCCGGTCGTACTGAAGTATTACCATCACGGTCGTCGCAGTGATTTCGCAGCCTTCATCGGCGACCAGACGCTGTTACACAACATGTGGTGTGTGCTGGGTGGTACGGGGACGTCTGTTGAAATGATTTTTTTGCCTGTTATCTGGGACGGTGAGGGCGAGCCGCCTGTGCGAGCCGCACTCAGTCGTGCTGCGCATCAGGTCATGGAGCAAACGCTTTTGAGTTGAGTATTGCTCAGCCAAGCGTTTGCCTCCCGAACATTTAAGTCCTGACCCGCGTGCTTAACAGCCCTGGCATTTCGGATGCGCGCGCAGGCGAGGATAAACACCTAGCGCATTGCTTGAATAGATTTGTTTCTTTTGCGCTGCATCGGCTGAGGTCGAGGCGTCGATATAACGTTTAGTATCGTCAAAATAGAAATTTGTCAGCGGGTCGATACCCTGGACCGCGCCGACGGTCTCTGAGGCAAACAAGACATTTTTTGTAGGTACGACTTTGAGCAACAAGTCGATGCCTGGCTGGTGATACACGCAGGTGTCAAAAAAGACATTATCAAGAATTTTCTCTTCAAGTTTTAAACCCATATCCAGCGCGATACCGCGATAACGACCCCAGTGGTAAGGTGCTGCGCCACCACCGTGAGGGATAATGAATTTAAGCGTCGGGAAATCCTTGAAAATATCCGAGGTCAGAAACTGCACAAAGGCAGTCGTATCACCATTGATATAGTGAGTTGCCACCGCAGGATTGAAATGCGGGTTGCATGAACCGCTGACATGGATCATCGCAGGGATATCGAGTGCAACCATTTTTTCGTAGAGTGGGTACCACCATTTTTTATCCCAGAGCGGTGGGTCGGACCAGCGACCACCCGAAGGATCGGGATTCAGGTTCGCACCGATAAAACCAAATTCGTTGATGCAGCGATCGAGCTCCTCGAAAACGCGGGCACCTGGCGCTACACCTGGTGCCTGAGGTAATTGACACACACCGACAAAGGCGTCCGGGAACATCTGCACTGCGCGATGAATCAGTTCATTGCAATAGCGCGCCCAGACAACGTTGGTTTGCTCGTTGCCATTGTGATGATCCATACCTACAGCTCGCGGAGAAAAGATCGTCAGATCAATGCCGCGCTCGTGCATGATGCGTAACTGATTTTCGCTGATGCCTTTACGGATTTCTTCATCGCTGACGGGAGGTGGAGCGAGAGTTGGAGTGAGCCCGGTACGATTGAATTCTGCAACCTGGTCGGCGCGAAATTTAGCGACCTGTGGCGGGGTAGTCGTGAAATGGCCGTGACAGTCAATGATCATGATGTGGACAAGGTAAGAGTGAGGAAAAAAATCGATTAAGCCGAAAAGTCGAGTTTGAATTCAGAGAGAAATTTCTTCATAAACACAGCTTCTTCGCTGATGAATTTACTGGTTTCAGGAATCGTCCAGTTAAGCGGCTCGAGACCATTTTTTCTGAGTTTTTCCGAAATGACCGTGCTGGCCACAACCTTGTTAATACTGTCATGCAGGCTAGTGACCATTTCCTCGGACGTGTTGGCTTGCGCAAACACTCCTATCCAGGACGGAACTGAAGAGCCTTTAAAAACCTCGACCAGTGAAGGCACACCGGGCAAGCTCTGAACTGTTTTGGGTTGGGCGATGGCGATCCAGCGAAGTTTGCCGCTTGCAACCATCGCCCCTCCTACGGGTATGGTCGTGAATACCGCATCGAGATGACCGCCTGCCGCATCGGCAATCATAGGCGCGCCACCCTTGTAAGGCACCATATTCAGATTGAGTTGCGCAGAGCGCTCGAGCAACAAGGCGGCCAGGTGGTGCGGGCTCCCAATACCTGCGAGACCGACCCGTAAAGGCGTTGGCGATGCTTTAGCCTTTGCAAGAAACTCATCCACTGTTTTGACGCCTAATTGTTCGGTCACGGCGAGCACCAGAATCATGTCAGCGAAGGCTGCGACGGGCTTGAGATCTTTCAGTGGATCGACGGATTTCGAGGCGAGTTGCGGGACAAAGGGATTGGTGGTGAGCGTCGAATTTGCAAAAACGCCGAACACCCCGGAGTCACCAGCTTGCCTGGCGACAAATTCGCAGGCAATGTTGCTCGCAGCACCCGCCTTGTTTTCAACAATAAAGGTCGCGCCGGTTTCCTGATTCAGACCTTCGGCTATTGTGCGCGCAGCGAAATCAACCACGCCCCCGGCTGGATAGCCCACAACAAATCTGAATTGCCTGCCGGCCCATTTCTGAGCAAAACTCGCAGGAGCCATTGCCGCCGTGACGGTTGCGACCAGGGTAGTTAAAACTTGTCTGCGATCCATTGTGTCTCCAGGCCATAAGGGTTGAATATTTGTTATTTTGCTGATTGTGCCATGGTCTGCCTAGTGTTTGAAACATATTCGTTTGAAACATATTCGTTTGAAACATACTCGTTCTCTAGCAGTGGGCTTTATGCAGTTTGATCGATGCAAATTTGTTTCGCAGAGATTTGTTGCCTAAACTGCTGAACAATTACAGTTCGCAATATATTTGACTGGATCAGACACAATGAGCCCTACACTGGATGCGCAGACACAAAACTGGATTGCCCAATACGAAGCACGCGCGCAACGTCACGCTGTAAAAGTCGGTGATGATGAGGTGGTCTGGAGACAGTTCGGTCAGGGAGAGCCGCTTGCGCTTTTTCACGGCGGCCATGGGAGCTGGATGCACTGGGCCCGCAATATCGAGGCTTTAGCGCGTAATTTTTCTGTTTGGATTCCTAATTTACCGGGCTATGGTGATTCCAGTACGCCTGATTATGAGGATTTCCCCAGTCTCGTTGAGGTCACGCTCTCAAGCATGGATCAACTGTTTGGTTCAGAGGTTGGGATCAATTTGTGTGGCTTTTCTTTTGGCGGCCTGGTTGCCGCTCATATCGCTGCAAAACGACCCGCAGTAAAAAAACTGGCTCTGCTCGGACCGGCCGGGCATGGCGGCCCGCGGCGCCCGCGCGGCAAACTTCAAAACTGGAAAATCGCCGAATCTGAGGCTCAAGTGCTCGAAGCGATGCGCCATAACCTGTGGGTTCATATGCTTTACGCCGAGGAGCACATTGATCCTTTGTCTGTCGGTATTCACACCGGTTCGTGCGTCAAAACACGTTATCGTAGCCGTGGTCACTCTTTTAAAGGTGACCTGAGCGAAGCACTAAATCAGTATGCTGGCCAGATGCTGTTCGTCTGGGGTGAGCACGATGTGACCGCTACACCAGAAGTGCTTGTACAAACCCTTGTGCAAACGCATGATGGCAGAAAACACCTGATTCTGCCGGGAGCTGGGCATTGGGTTCAGTACGAAGCGGCATCCACCGTCAATCAGGCGCTTCTGCAGTGGTTTAGTCCTGAGATAAAGGATTAAGAGTTTGTTTGCAGGCGATTTGCAAGACATACCGGTCTTGCAGCCGCACTGCTGTGAGTTGTCCGCCCCAGACACAGCCTGTATCGAGACAGATCGCATCCGAGCGCATCAGGAGTCCGAGTGTGGACCAGTGGCCAAAGACGACCGTGACATCGCGCGTCGCCCGATCTGGCACATCAAACCACGGCATCAAGCCATCATCGCGCACACCAGGCTCACCCTTGATTGGCAGTGCCATCCGTCCCTTGCTGGTACACAGGCGCATACGCGTCATCGCATTGACGATGACACGAAAGCGTTTGCCCCCCGTATGATCCTCTTTCCAGTGATCTGGCTCGTTGCCATACATTTTTTCAAGGGCTTTTTGCCAGTTGTTACCGCGTAAGGCCACTTCCACTTCATTTGCAAGCAAAAGTGTTTTGGTGACATCCCATTTGGGCAAGACACCAGCATGGACCAGCAGATGTCCGACCTCAAAGTGCGCAAGCGGTCGCCAGCGCAGCCAGTCAATGATTTCCTGCGCATCGGGTGCTTCGAGGATCTCGAGCAGCGTGTCGTTTTTACCTGGACGTCTGACGCCAGCCGCCACGGCGAGCAAATGCAGGTCATGATTGCCCAGAATTGCGATGCTTCGCTCTTCAAGCGCCATCAAACGCCTGAGGGTCGTGAGAGACTGGGGCCCCCTGTTGACCAGATCTCCCGCAAACCAGAAGCGAGCATAGGGTTCTTGTGCGATTTCAGGGCTTTGGAGGAGTTCGTCCAGTGAGCTGCAGCAACCCTGGATATCGCCCACCATCCAGATACTTGGCATGCTCATATCGGCGACTTGCCCCACAAAAGAAAGCGTTTGTTACTGGCTGCGATCGCGTTTCGATTTTCCATGAGCAAGACGCAGCCCAGTGCGATCAGCATCGCGCTGATGTTGGGCAATAGCGCCGTCACAACCGGCGGCCATTTATAGAGCAGGCCTACATTCAAGGCCAACTGATTGATCATAAAAAAGCCTGTGCCCATCAAAATACCGATGAATACTTTAGCGCCTACGCCACCTCGACGGGTTTGCATAAAGCTGATGGGGGCGGCGATGGTCAGCATGACGAGCAGGGTGAACGGGTAAGCGAGCTTACGCCAGACTGCTACAACCTGTCGGTCAGATTGCAACTGATTTTTATTCAGATACTCAATGTAGTCCCTCAGCGCGAATAAAGACATGCGCTCCGGCGTGAGGATTCTTGCCACCAGGCGCTCTGCGGTCAAGGTGGTTTCGACAGTTCGTTCAGGCAGGTTGTGAACAGTCATCAAAGGACCATCATTGACTCTCGCATCTGCCAGCGAATTTTTGGCAGCCGGGGAGATTTTATTTTCAATCACATTCGTCATGACAAGTTTGCCATCGACAAAACGCCCCGTGTCCGCCTGTGACATCGAGACAAGCGTGACCCCGTCGGAGTACTCGAACATCCGCAGGTTAGCGACATTACCTGAGGTTTGGAGTTTGCCTATGTTAATGACCCGCATGCCGCCAGTCAGGGTAGGCTCCTTAAACCAGTATCCTGTGTTGAGCATACCGCCTTCAACCTTGCCCCGCATGACCAGATTGGCTTCGCTGCTTTTGGTCTCCGCATAGGGGGTCAGGAACTCCGAGAGCAACATGGCACCCACGATAAGCGGCAGGGCGATGGTCCAGAGCATTCTGATCAGGCCCATGCCACTAATACCCGATACTCTGAAAATAACTAGCTCGTTTCGCTGAGCCAAACCTGCCAGTGCCAGAATCGCGCCAATCAGTAAACCGATAGGCAGCAAGTCATAGAGACGGGTCGGCATGGTGAGCAATTGCAGATAAAAGAGCGCGCTCAGAGGAAATTTTTCACCGACCGTGTCGAGTTCGTCAACGAGTGTGAAAAAAGTAAACAGCCCGAGCAGAGCAATCAGCACAACCGAAGTTGAGCGGAAAATCTCACGGGCGATGTAATTTCTGGCGGTGCGCATAGTTGACAGTGTAATGCCATCGATAGAGATTAAGCGAGGCTTGCGTCGAGCTCGGCACGGATAGTTTGGAGCACAGGTTTTATGTCAGGTTTAATACCGTGCCAGATATAAAAACTTTCAGCAGCCTGGCCAACCAGCATGCCCAGACCATCAGCGCTGCGTTGTGCGCCATCGCTGAGCGCCTGCAGCATGAAGGGCGTTGGCCGCGCGCCATACATCATGTCATAAGCCAGTGCATCAGGCGCGTAGAGTCCTGCGGGCAGCTCTGGCGCTTTATCGCCCAGACTGCTGGAACTGGCGTTGATGACAACATCCCAGCCGCCTTGCAGGGTTGCTTGTGCCAGGCCTCCCGACGAAATTTGATTGTTCGTGCCGCCATCAGACTTCTGCCAGGCCTCTACGAGTTCGGTCGCGCGTGCTTGAGTCCGGTTCACAATGCGCAAATGTACGCACCCGGCTTCAAGCAGGGGGCCCATCACGCCGCGCGCGGCGCCTCCTGCACCGATTAGCAGGATGCGCACCTGGTTGAACTGCACCCCCAGTCTTTCGAGATCGGTCACCAGGCCGACACCATCCGTGTTGCAACCATGCACGACATCGTTTTGCATCCAGAGAGTGTTGACAGCTTGCGCCATTCTGGCGCGTGGGCTGAGGTGGTCGCGCGCGAGCTCCCAGGCTTGCAGTTTGAAGGGCACGGTCACGTTGAGTCCGCTGCCGCCTTGCGTAAAAAAATCACGTACGGTTGTTTCAAACTGATCGACAGGCGCCTCAAGTCTCTGGTAGTCCAGGCTGATTCCGGTTTGTTTGGCGAACAACTGGTGAATCGACGGCGAGCGGCTGTGTTTGACTGGGTTACCGATGACGGCGAAATGAGACGTTTGCATGTTGGGCGACGGAAATATGATTGAGGTTCGTGACTATCGTGACTATCGTGCCTGAAGGGTACCATTGACGAATTGCCAGGTTCGGGTCAGTACGAGTTGATCGATTTCTTTTGCCATATCCGGGGGGAAAGGGCCAAAGGGCGCAGATAATTGGGCGATACGTATTGCAGCCTGATTCAGGGCAGACTGATCCGAAGGCTTATCAATAGTGATGTCTGCAATCGTTCCGTTACTGCGGATCGTCAGCGTGAGCTGTACTTGGCCGTAGAGCGTTTTGCCCGAGCTGCGAGGATAGTGTTGTGCGCCAATCTGCTCCACACGCTGTCGCCACTGATCGATATAAGGTGCGTAACGGAACGCCCGTGTCGAAGGGGCATCGAAATGCTTGCGAGGACGCTGGTTGTATTCCTGGGTTTGCTGTGAAAGGATCGCAAGCTTGGAGTTTTGCGCCACGCTTTCCTGATTCTTGTCGTCGAGTCCTGGATTTTGACTGTCTTTCATAAAATAGGGTGTTGTACGTCCTGAGGCGACCGACTCTTGTGATTTGAGACGTGTCAGCAAATTTTGTTGCTCGGCCTCAAGCTGCATCTTTTTTCTTGTCAGCGCCTCAACCTCGATCCTACTAGTCGTATCCCCCGTATGAGGAAGCGCTTGTGCGGCATTGGCCTTGTCAACCGTTCCGCCGCCATCCATGTTGTTTTGCGCGATCAGGCGGGCCTTCGCGGGAGCCAGTTCGGTGCTTGCATTGATCAGCACAACCTCCAGCGTCTGCGGGGTTTTAGGTGGTGGCGAGGGCATGCCGCGCTGCCAGGCCAGTAAGCAGAGGTGAAATAAGACCGACAAGCCGATCGCCCAACGCAAAAACCGTTGTTCAGAGCGACGCCATAAAGTTTCGGGCGTCAACAGCAGTGAATCAGAATTTGAAGGCACGCTCAGGGTCTCTAGGCTTCAGTCTCAATTGTTTCAGGCGAGAGAATCTCAAGCTTGCCTGTCATGGCACAGTCGATCTCTAACCCCAGTTCGTCAAAACCCATAATTTTTAATTGAATCTGCTGGCCGCGATCCATCTGCGGTAAGCCGGAAATTCTTGTGACAAGCGGAGCGTTGCTGAAACGAACCAGGTCTTCCTTGAGTACGGTTGCATCGCATTGCGTGATCGCTTGCTGCTGGAACCAGCGCAGGCACCAGTAACGCTCCATGTTGTTCTGAAAGTCATTCCAGGCGGTGTATTGCGCCTCAAAGCCGCCGATAATGGCAAATAAATCCGCATCGCGTGGCTTGAACGGTGCGACTAGTGCGGCAGAAACGCCGTGTTTGATGGCGGCGATCAATTGCCACTGATTGACCAGATCGACGTAACGACGCAAGGGTGAAGTGCACCAGGCGTATTGTGCGACACCAATAGCCTCGTGTGGCAACGCTTGCGTGCTCATGCGCACCCGGCCGGTTTGCTGCGAACGATAAATGCCCGGGATGCCGTGCGAGGCGAGTACCGCACCCCACGTACTGTTTGCCAGGATCATGTATTCCGCAACCAGTCGATCGAGTGGCGCATTGCGTTGTCTGGGCAATATGCGTACCGGGCTGTCGGGATTGTCAGCCGGTCCGTCGAGATAAAAACTGTATTCAATCCGGTTGTTATTTTCAGGTTTGCCACGAACCAGCTCACGTTGTCTGGCGAGTTGCAGAGCGAGTCTCCACAGCGGTCTGAGCCAGTCGTTGTAGGGTAGGACTTGTTGCGGATCGTTGAGTGCGGCTTCTGTAATAGCCGCATCGAGCAGGTTGTGGCGCAAATTTTCAACCACCACGACACGCTCGAGTTTGCTCTCATGCGAGAGGATCTCTCCTGTTTCAGCGTTGGCAGTGACGTATAAGGAAAGAGCCGGTACGGCACGACCTGCATCCAGGGAAAAAGCGCTGATGATAGTGTCTGGTTGCATCGGGATTTTTTCACCCGGTGTGTACACCGTCGACATGCGTGCGCGTGCGAGTTTATCGAGCTCACTGTCGCGGGTGACGGCGAGCCCAGGTGCTGCGATGTGAATGCCGACACGAATATTGCCATCTTCGAGTTCAACGACTGACAGGGCATCATCGATCTCTGTTGTTGAGATATCGTCAATCGAATAGGCTTGCGCCTCGGAAAGAGGCAGCTCCTGGCCTGGCTCAGTGAGCGCGAGCGCAGGAAAGTCGGTGCCGCGCGGAAAGTGCGTGGCGAGAAACTTGCCTTTGTGCAGTGCTAGTGCGTGTGGCCAGGCACCCAGATCGAGTAGTAACCGTTCTGGCGTTTTTTGAGTCTGCGCGCAGGCTGTCTCAAGCGCTTTCCAGGCTTGGGAATTTTTATCTGGTCGTGTGACCAACTGCAAGGCGAGCTCAGCGATGCCGGCCGGTAACCTGCCTGCGATCATTTCATCGACCCAGCCCTGGATTTCAGCGGCAGCGCGTTGTTTTTTTTCTAAGGCTGCCAGCGCCGCTGTCAGAATCTCAGGCGGTGCGGCACGATAGCGACCACGTCCACGCCGGTGAAAATAGACAGGCGAGGCATGCAAACGCAGCAGCAGAGAGGTTTTTTCAAGCGTATCGGGCGCGTGACCATAATATTCAAGACCGAGCGTCTCGACATCGAATTCCTCTTTCGGTGCGAACTCCCACAAAAAAGCGAAATCGATGTTTTCCGCAAGCTTTTCGGCTTGTTCGAATAACGATTCGGGTGAGGGACTGGCGAAAGTGAAAAGGCAATTTGTGCGTTTAATCTTGCTGCGTTTACCCGAGGCGGATTCGACTTGAAGCGCTGCCTGCGTTTCAGTCATGATATGGCCCGCTTTAAACGTGCCTTCTTCTTCATACAAAACAAACATGCGTTATTCCGGTTAAATCGTGAGCGGCCATCAGGCAGCGGCAGTAGCAAGAGCATCAAGCAGACGGCGATGTATTCCGCCAAACCCGCCATTGCTCATCACAAGAATATGGTCACCGGGTCTTGCGTCCCGCGTGAGTGCCTGCAGCAACTGATCCATCTCACCATAGGCTTGCATCCTGGTGCCCAGGCCTGACAGTACCGTGGCGGGATCCCAGCCAAGCGCATGTTTGCCGGCATGCTGGCCGAAGCAGAAAACCAGATCGGCAGGCTCAAGAGCCTCGGGCAAGCGGGCTGCCATCGTGCCTAATTTCATGGTGTTGGAGCGTGGCTCCAGGACCGCCAGAATACGCTGAGTGCCGACTTGTGCGCGTAGACCGTCAAGCGTGGTGCGAATCGCTGTCGGGTGATGGGCGAAGTCGTCGTAGACCGTAATCTGGTTGACGGTGCCCGTGATCTCCATGCGTCGCTTGACACCGGTAAAAGCGCAGAGCGCACGGATACTGGTCGCCGTATCAACACCCACGTGCTGAGCGGCTACGATGGCGACCAGCGCATTGTGACGGTTGTGCGCACCCGTCAGTGTCCACAGAATCCGGCCAAGGCTCTCGTCGCCTGCTCGCACCTCAAAGCTCAGAGGATCTATCTCTCGCGTGTGCCAGGCCGCTGTTTGTCCAGTACGGATCACCTCTGACCAGCAGCCTCGCGCGAGAACGCGCTCAAGCGCCTGGTCACTGTCAGGCACAATCACACGGCCGTTGGCAGGTATGGTGCGCATCAGATGATGGAATTGTGTTTCGATCGCACCCAGATCCGGGAAAATATCCGCATGGTCGTACTCGAGGTTATTCAGGATTGCCGTACGGGGTCTGTAATGAACGAACTTTGAACGTTTATCGAAAAACGCAGTGTCATACTCATCGGCCTCAATCACAAAAAAGTGAGAGGCAGGATTAAAACGCGCAGAGACTTGCAGACCCGGTGCTACGCCGCCGATGAGAAAGTTTGGTTTGAGTCCTGCATAGTCCAGTATCCAGGCGAGCATTGAACTGGTCGTGGTTTTACCATGTGTGCCAGCGACTGCCAGCACATGCTGTGCTTGAAGGATATGTTCGCCTAGCCATTGTGGTCCCGAGCTGTAGGGCAGCCCCTCGTTGAGGATGGCCTCCATGAGAGGGTTGCCACGCGAAACAACGTTTCCAATCACAAATAAATCCGGTTTAAGTGACAGTTGTCCGGGGTCAAAGCCTTCAATGAGTTCAATACCCTGCTCGGCTAGCTGGGTACTCATGGGTGGGTATACGCCTGCGTCACAGCCCGTGACGCGATGACCTGCCGCCCGCGCAATTAACGCGAGGCCACCCATGAAAGTGCCGCAGATCCCTAAAATATGAAGGTGCATGAACTGTCTCCTGACCGTATTGTAGAGGGAGATAGCGATCGCTTAGTACTTGTTATGAGATCGCCTAGTACTTGTTATGATGGTGCATATGAAAAGAAGAACTGTGATCCTTGGCGCAACTGGCTTGAGTGCCATGGCTGTGACTGGATGGCTTGCCTGGCGCGAGTCATCCCGCAAAGCCCCGGGAGCAAACCGCGCCACGTCACTTGGCCCGACTGCAAAACCGCAGCTCAACCTGCAGGCCTTGCTAGACGCAAAATTGCCCGATATCGAGGGTCGTGAGGTATTGTTTAAGCAGTACCTTGGCAAACCCGTGGTGGTGAATTTCTGGGCAACCTGGTGTGCGCCATGCGTTGAAGAGATGCCTGCGCTCAATGAATTGGCACAATCCCTGCCTGAGGTTCAATTTGTTGGTATTGGTATTGATACTGTTGATAAAATACGTCAATTCGTCGATAAAATACCTGTTTCCTATCCCTTGCTTGTGGCGGGCCACGGTGGAATTTCGCTGCTGCGGGAGCTGGGTAATCCGTCTGGTGGTTTGCCTTTTACCGTCATGTTGGATGCAAATGGCAGCATGATCGATACAATTCTTGGTCAGCTCCCTCCTGCTGATTTACAGGGCCGTATTCGAGCGCTTGTTGTCAAATCGAAGACGTAAATGGACAAATCACAGTTTTTAGCTTAAAAAGAGCTCTTGTTAGATAAAAACTGATCGCTCAATGGCTCAAAAAATCCTTGTTCTGCATGGTCCCAACCTGAATTTGCTGGGAACACGCGAACCACATCTCTACGGACACACCACACTGCCTGAGCTCAATGTTCGGCTTGGTGGCTTGTCAGCGAGTCTGGGGGCGAGTCTGGATGCATACCAAAGTAATCACGAGGGTGAGCTGGTCGATCGTATTCAGGCGGCTCGTCTTGATGGTACGGATTTCATCATTATCAACGCAGGTGCCTACACGCATACCAGCGTTGCGATTCGGGATGCGCTGGCAGGGGTGAAAATACCCTTTGTAGAAGTCCATCTATCCAACGTCTATAAAAGAGAAACTTTTCGTCACCACTCCTATCTGTCCGATCTGGCGCAGGGTGTGGTGGCAGGCCTTGGCTCTCAAGGCTACGAGGCCGCTGTCCGGTTCGCCGTGCAGTTCGTCCAGCCAGCCTGATTTGTAATCACTGGTCAATTCATCACTTTACGGAAACACTATGGATCTCAGAAAACTGAAAACCTTGATCGATCTGGTTGCAGAGTCTGGCATTGCCGAACTTGAAATCACTGAAGGCGAGGGCAAGGTTCGCATCGTCAAGTTTTCTCAGGCTGTGCAGCCTGTTGCGTATGCGCCAGCTCCGGTCGCTGCTGCCCCTGCCGCTCCAGTCGCTGAGGCGGCTCCCGCCGCACCTGCAGCGCCTGCTGCCGCCGAGGGTCATACCGTTAAATCGCCCATGGTTGGTACTTTTTATCGTGCCTCAAACCCAGGCGCACCAGCCTTTGTGCAGCTTGGTCAGTCTGTCAAAGAAGGCGAGCCACTTTGCATCATCGAAGCCATGAAATTGCTCAACGAGATCGAAGCGGACAAGACCGGTGTCATCCAGGCGATTCTGGTCGAGAACGGTGAGCCGGTTGAATACGGTCAACCTCTTTTCGTGATTGCCTGATATGTTTGAAAAAATTCTGATCGCCAATCGCGGCGAAATCGCTTTGCGCATCCAGCGCGCTTGCCGTGAAATGGGTATCAAGACGGTTGTCGTCCATTCCGAAGCGGATCGCGACGCGAAGTATGTGCGCCTGGCCGATGAGTCAGTCTGCATTGGCCCCGCAGCTTCGCGCGACAGTTATCTGAATATGCCCGCGATTATTGCTGCAGCCGAGGTCACCGACGCCGAGGCGATTCATCCGGGTTATGGATTCCTTTCGGAAAATGCCGATTTTGCAGATCGTGTTGAAAAAAGCGGTTTTGTTTTCATAGGACCGCGTCCAGAGTCAATCAGACTGATGGGCGATAAGGTCAGTGCCAAACGCGCAATGATCGAAGCCGGTGTACCAGTGGTCCCTGGCTCCGAGGGCGCACTGCCTGCTGATTCTGCAGAGATCTTGCGCATTGCCAATCAGGTTGGTTACCCGGTGATTATCAAAGCAGCGGGCGGTGGCGGTGGTCGCGGTATGCGAGTGGTGCATACCGAAGCCGCCTTGCTCAATGCCGTCACGATGACCAAAGCCGAGGCGGGCGCAGCGTTCAATAATCCCGAGGTATACCTCGAGAAATTCCTCGAAAACCCACGTCACATTGAAGTCCAGGTGCTGGCAGATGGCGAGCGCAACGCGGTCTGGCTAGGTGAACGTGATTGCTCAATGCAGCGTCGCCACCAGAAAGTGATCGAAGAGGCACCTGCTCCAGGTATCCCGCGCAAACTCATCGAGCGAATCGGTGAGCGTTGCGCTGAGGCGTGCCGCAAGATCGGTTATCGCGGTGCCGGCACGTTTGAGTTTCTGTTCGAAAATGGCGAGTTCTATTTCATCGAGATGAACACCCGCATTCAGGTTGAACATCCCGTCACGGAACTGATTACCGGCATTGATCTGGTGCAACAGCAAATCCTGGTGGCGGCTGGCGAGAAATTCACCTTGCGCCAGAAAGACATCGTCTTCAAAGGCCATGCTCTGGAGTGCCGCATCAACGCCGAAGATCCTTTTACCTTCGTGCCAAGCCCCGGCAGGATTACAAATCTCCATACTCCAGGCGGTCCGGGCGTTCGAATCGACTCGCATGTATTTAACGGCTATTTTGTTCCGCCACATTATGATTCGATGATAGCCAAGGTCATCACCTACGGTGAGACACGCGATCAGGCCCTGGCGCGGATGAACATCGCTTTATCGGAAATGGTTGTTGAAGGAATTAAAACCAACATCGCGTTGCATCGCGAATTGATGGTGGATGCAAAGTTCGCCGAAGGCGGAACCAGTATTCATTATCTGGAACATAAATTGGCTGCACGTCCTGGTTGATTGCCAGGTTGCAGTCTCACCGGGCTGATGTGGGCCCGGTTCTCGGAAATTTACATGCGTGAACTGCTTTTACTTTGTCCGGGCGGTCTTGCCGAGTCTCTCTCCGATGCTCTCTTGGAGGCGGGTGCCTTATCGGTCAGCGTCGAGGATGCCGACCTCGATACGGACGCCGAGCAACCCTTGTTTGGCGAGCCTGGAAGCGAACCCAACACGCAGGCCTGGACTCGCAATCATCTGATCGTCTTACTTGCCGATGGCACGGATCCCGAACAATTGCTGGCTGCCGCACTTCAGGACTTTGAGTCAATGCCCGAGCTACCCAGGCATTTGCGCGAGGTACCTGATGCAGACTGGGTGCGTCTGACGCAGTCCCAGTTTGGTCCGATCGCGGTTGGTGAAAGAATTTTGATTATTCCGAGCTGGCATGCAGATCAGTTGCCTGCCACGCCCGAGCCTAACCGGATTGCCCTACAATTGGATCCAGGACTTGCGTTCGGCACCGGTAGTCATCCCACGACACATCTATGTCTTGAGTGGCTGGCTGACTGCCTACCGGAAAATTCCACCGTACTGGATTATGGTTGTGGTTCTGGAATTCTCGCGATTGCGGCGGCCCTGTTTGGTGCCTCCCGCGTCGTCGGCGTCGATATCGATGAGCAAGCAGTTCAGTCTACCCGTGATAATGCGCAAGCCAACCGTGTCGTGATCGACGCGTCGTTACCTGAGGGGTTGCGTGACGGTTTGTTTGAGGTGGTGGTTGCTAATATCCTCTCTAATCCGCTCAAGGTTCTTGCCCCAATGCTGGCGGGACGCGTGTGTTCCGGTGGTCAGCTCGTTTTGTCAGGTGTGCTGGAGAGGCAGGCCGAAGAGGTCGCTGCGGCTTATGCACCCTGGCTCCCCCTGTCTGTATGGCAGGCCCGAGATGGCTGGGTTTGCCTTGCTGGCGTCAAGCCATAGGGGGCTATGATGAGTCTGGTCACGCGCTGCCCTAAATGCCTGAATGATTTTCTCGCGACGCTTGAGCAGTTGCGCGTGCATAATGGGTTGGTCAGGTGCGGGACCTGCTCAAATATTTTTGATGCTTATTCCCACCTCGAAAGCGACTTACCCGTACTGACGCGTCGTGCGCACGAAGCCCAAGCTAGTGACTATGCGGATAATGCGCGCGACAACGCCCCGACAGCAGTAAAAGATTCTTACTTTACGCCCGCCGAAACTTTTAATGAGCCCTTTGTTCAAGAGGCTCACCAGAAAGAGCCAGAGCCATCCGTTCTAAGACAGCGCGGCCAGGCAGGTTACGCACCTAATTCTTCTTTTGGTCAAACCTACAGCGAACCTGTTTTCTCGCATGACGAACCAGGTCTGTCCCGCACGACCTCTGGTTTTTCTCATACTGAGCCGCTCTTATCGCATAGTGAGCCGGTCCTATCGCAAGGTGAGCC
>DAIMDD010000011.1:0-42753 GCA_036725985.1 Burkholderiaceae bacterium | reverse complement strand
GTGAGCCGGTCCTATCGCAAGGTGAGCCTGCTTTATCGATAGTGGTGGAGCCGCGCGCATCGGTGCACGGCACTGAGAGCTTAAGGCGCAGGCAGCCTGAATTTTTGCATGAGTCAGAAGGTACAGGTCTGGTACTACGTGTTTTCTGGAGTGTTGCATGTCTGTTTGCGCTGATTGCCTTGCTCGCTCAAAGCATCTATATCTACCGAAATGATATTGCGACACGTTTGCCTTTTGTGCAGCCGGTTTTGAACAGCCTGTGTGCAAAATTAAATTGTGATGTCAGTTTGTCCCGCCATCTTGAGCGTATCTCGATCGATGCTTCTTCCTTGCAACAGTCGCCAGGCCAGACGCAAGAGGGCCGGCCTGTTGAGTTGTCACTACGTTTTACGATGCGCAATCGCTATGATAAAAATCAGCCCTGGCCGCATTTAAGTCTGGAACTCAAAGACGCCTCGGGCACGACAGTTGTCCGCAAGATCATCGCTCCCCATCAATACCTCCCCCCAACCCAGGTCGATCAGCCGTTTGCCGCGGGACAGGAGGTCAATCTATTGATTCCTGTTGCAGTCAATGGTTTGCAGATTAATGGTTTTCAACTCGATAAATTTTTTCCTTGAGGCAAGAGCATGACCGCTCCCGTTCTGATTTGTGGTTCCGTCGCATTTGACACCATCGCCGTGTTTGAGGGCCGGTTTAAAGACCACATACTGCCTGATCGCATACATGCTCTGAGCGTATCTTTTTTTGTACCGACGATGCGGCGTGAGTTTGGTGGGTGTTCGGGCAATATCGCCTACAACTTGAAATTGCTGGGTGGACAACCTATACCTGTTGCTACGGTTGGCGATGACGCAGTGGCTTACCTCGCGCGTTTCAAAGAACTGGGCATAGACACCAGCAAGATACGCAGCGTGCCAGGAACCTTAACGGCACAATGTTTCATCACAACGGATCTGGATGATAACCAGATCGCCTCATTTCACCCTGGTGCAATGGAGCAGGCAGCGGATAACGATTTAACCGGTCAGCAGGCTGCCTGGGCGATTGTCGCGCCAGATGCCAAGGCAGGTATGGTTGCTCACGCCAAGCGGCTCCACGCGCAGGGTACGCCGTTTATTTTCGATCTGGGGCAAGCAATGCCACTGTTTGACGGCGACGATATTAAAGAGATGATTGCACTGGCTCAAGTGCTTTGTGTCAATGATTACGAGGCGAGCGTTGTAGAGCAACGCACCGGCAAAACAATCGAGCAATTGGCCGCAGGCTTGCAGGCGGTTATAATCACGCGCGGTGGTGAGGGCGCAACCCTCTATACCGCTGGACGTGTCGAGCACATCGACCCTGTTATTCCTGCAGCGATTATCGATCCGACTGGCTGTGGCGATGCCCATCGCGCAGGCTTGCTTTATGGTTTGACGCTAGGCTGGTCCTGGGGCGATGCCTGCAAGCTCGGTAATTTAATGGGTTCACTCAAAATAGCATCGCGCGGCCCACAAAACCATGCACCTACGCGTGCCCAGATTAGCGCGCAGCTCCACGCCCAGTTTGGTTTGCGTCTACCAGGTTAAGCACTGTGAAAGCTCTCTGTGCCCTCGGGATGATTGCCTTGACTGTTGCAATCATTCCTGGCTGTACGTCTCTGGAGAGTACTGGCTCGCTGCCAACCAGCTCCGCGCCGCTGCAAAATGTGCAGCGCGTTCAGGAGGGCAAAGTAATCAAATTGCGTGAGATCGCGCTCGTCAACGATCGTGCGGATCTTAGTGCACGCCCCGAAACGCAGGGCCGTACGGTTTCTCAGGTCGGTGGGGCTGTGCTGAGCGCCATGACCGACGAATCCAGCGATGAGTATTCGCGTCAGATCGACGCTCAGGAAATTACGGTTCGCTTTGACAATGGCGCCACCCTTGTGGTGACTCAGCCTAAGACCGCTGATTTAGAACTGAATCAGCGCGTCAAAGTTCTGAGTGCGCAGCAAGGCACGCGTGTCCAGGCGTTTTAAGCTGCAGGCGAGCTGTTTTGCGTTGTTGCCATGCGGATTTCTAGCGATGCATTCTTGTCGAATTGCATCATGCGCTGCGGGAAAGGCAGCTCAATTCCCGCGGCATTAAACGACTCCAGAATTTGCAGGCGTAAATCACTGAGTACGCGCACAGCATTGAGGCCCGCCTCGACTTTCATCCAGCACTGCAAATTAAACACCAGTCCGTTATCGCCGAAGTCCTCGAGGGTGACGAGTGGAGAGGGCGTGCGGATGACGCTGGGATGTTCGTTGCTGAGTTTGAGCAGGATATCTTGTACTTGCTGGGGGTTGGAGTTGTAGCCCACGGTAATTCTGATGTCTTTGCGCACGTCCGGTGTCGAATACGTCCAGTTCACCAGTTTTTGTTCCACAAGAGCGCTGTTTGGAATGAGCGTATCGGTACCTTGAGACCCGTGTATCGTCGAAAACCGGATACCAATCGAAGTAACCGTACCTGTGACGCCATCGACTTCGACAAGGTCGCCGATACGGATTGGTTTTTCAATCAGTAACATCACGCCACTAATGAGGTTTTTAAGTATATTCTGAGTACCAAAACCTACACCGATCGCTAGCGCCCCACCAAAAAAAGCAAACGCACTGAGCGGAATCTCAACCAGATTAAAAGCGGTAACGATGAGCGTGACCCCTGCGATCACCGCCATCCAGCGTCCGAGCACGACTGATTTACTTACCCCCAGATTCCCCTTGCTCACTGCCAGCTGAAGAGTGCGGCGAATGATTCTGGTGATCACCATAAAGCCCACGATCAGGATGGTGAGCGCGCCTACGCTTTTACCGATAGTGACGCTACGCTTGATCTTGACCTCGCGACCATCGACCAGCATGACGTCATCGATGGCGAGGATTTCGTAATTCCAGACGCTTTTGCCGATGGACCAGACGATGATCTTGAAGTTATTGAGAATTTGGCTCAGGCTTCTGCGTGACTCGCTGCTAGTAATCTCGTCATCGGTGATTTGCAGCATCTGCCTGACACGTCCGACCTCAGAATAGACCTCGCGCGTGTTGTCGATTTCCTCATCGACAGGTTTCATCAGATTTTTGATGTAGGTGCGTTCGACCGGGTCTTTTGCTGTTTTGAGTTGTTCGCTGAGTTCAAACGAGGACTGGGATTTTTCCGCGATGATCTGAGTCAGGTATTGCAAACCCTGGTCGAGCCGGCGAGTAAGGTTTGTTTGTGTCTTTCTGATTTCATTGAAATCGATATCGCCCTTCTGCGAGTTGTAGATCGTGTGCCGAATGGTCCACATCTGGATCAGGATGGAATCCAGTTCGATCAGTGCCTGATATTTTTCACGCTCGATGCGGGCCGCCTGCGCAAGACTATCGGCCATACGCCATTCCTGCTTGGCGGTTGTGATCGTGTCGATTGGGGTATCTGGCGTGCTCTGCAACTGATCAATTTTTGCTTTGGCGATAGCCGCCTGATCGAGCGTACGATTTATTTTGATGCTCGCTTTTTGTTCCTGAGCGCGAAGCGCGACGATTTTACGATTAAGCGCACCGACCGTATTTTTTAGGTCTTCGTCCGTGTAGACAAACTGATTGTCATAAAAAGACCAGGTTTTATTGAGTGAGGCAAGTTTCAGTGCTGTGATCTGACGTTCTGTGTTGACCGCGTCTTTGTCCAGTAAGGTGTTGGATAAAAAAAGGCTGATTAATTCGAAAGCGCGTTTGGCTGCCTCGTTGCTAAGCACCTGACCTGAGGCAGCTGCGCCCACTGCTGTATCTGTTTTTCCACTGCTTTGACGCAGTTCGACTTCGGCTTTGTTGCGTTCTTTTTTGCGATCATCGACCTCTTGTTCGAGAATGGTATACCGCTGCTCAAGGTGATGTAATTGAAACTGGGTCCGCATGATCGTAAAGCGCAACTCATCTGCGACCGAAATTTTCCAGGGTGCTGTCCCGGCAGGCGGGGCCCAGGCGTCTTTTTCTTTTTGAGTCAAGGCCAGCTTGTCATTCAGACGCCGCATGTCCTTGAGCGTATCTACGCTCTGTGCGTAGCCATCATAGAGTTTCTGGTAATAATCCCGCCGGCTCAAGGTGGCCTGGCGCTGCGGACTGTCCAGAGGGCCAGCTTCTTTGAGCTCGTTTTCTGTTTTGACGAGATCGGCAAGCGTGGAGTCTCGCCGTTTTTCCATGTCCAGCTGATAGGTATCGATAGCGGTGGCTATCTCATCATGGTTTTGTAATCCGGAAAAGGTGATTTCGTTTGTTGCGGGTACGGTGGCTGGTGCTGGCTGTGTCAGCACACTGGTGAGTACAGATTTTGATATGCCTTGTGACTGGACCTGGCAAGAAAGCAGCAAGCTTGCCAGTAATACGCCCGCCGTCCTGCACCAGCCAGTCAAAAGATGATTTGTGGTCCGTGACATGTGTGTCAGACTCCCAGCAGTGTGAAGCTGATCCGGTTGAGCACCATCATTGCGATCTGTGCAAGGATGAGCAAAGCGATTGGGGAGAGATCCAGTGCACCGAAATTTGGCATGATGCGACGTATCGGTAGTAATAAGGGTTCAGTGAGTGTGCGCAAGACTGGCATGATGGTTGCCATCGGATTGACCCAGGACAGGACCGCCTGAATCAGCGTCATCCATACGATCAGGCTCAAACACCAGCGCGCTACAGCAATCACCGCGGCAAGTGCTATCGCTGGTAGCAGTGCAGGGGGGAGGAGCGTGCCTGTTGAGACAACCCACATCAGCACCAGATAGACTAGCGCAATCAGCAGCGCGGCAGCAAGACTGGCCCAGTCGAAAGATTTTGTCGTGGGCAGCACTTTGCGCAGCGGCACAACAAGCCAGTTGGTCGCCTGATGAATGGCTTGAGACATGGGATTAAAAGGGTGGAGCCTGACTGCATAAATCCAGGCGCGCGCCAGAAGCAAGGCACCAAATAGTGATGAACCGATCTCGAGTAAAAAACGCAGGATTTCACTAAGCATTTGGACGGGCTCTCCGCTGGACTGACATGGATGTCCATTGTCGCATGGGCGCAGCAGCGATGGGAGGGGGTAGCAACAACTTGAAATTAAAAAACCGCCCGTTTTACCGGGCGGTTCAAACTTGCGTCTTTAAACTAAATGTTTAAGGACGGCCACCTGTAGGAAATGGCCACGAAGCAGCTGGATTCAGTGTTGTTTTAGCCACTGGCGCTGCCTCGACTACAGGCGCTGCTACTGCCGGTTTTTTGGCAGCGGCTTTTTTAACTATTTTTTTTTTACAACAGGCTTAGCTGCTGCTTTTTTTGCTGCTGCTGGCTTTTTAGCTGCTACTTTTTTAGCGGCTGGCTTTTTAGCTGCAACTTTTTTGGCTGCTGGCTTTTTAGCTGCTACTTTTTTAGCGGCTGGCTTTTTAGCTTCAACTTTTTTAGCTGCTGGCTTCTTAGCTGCAACTTTTTTAGCTGCTGGCTTCTTAGCTACAACTTTTTTAGCTGCTGCTGGCTTCTTTGCTGCTGCTGGCTTCTTTGCTGCTGCGGCTGGCTTTTTAGCTTCAACTTTTTTAGCTGCTGGCTTCTTAGCTGCTGCTTTCTTTACTGCTTTTTTGGCTGTTGCCATGGTAATACTCCTTAGTTCAGGGTCCCAAACATTAAACCCGTGCTTGATTCATCCCACCATGGGACTTCATGTCGCCCGAGTTATTCATAGGAACAAACCACTACCCGAAAAGCGATAGAACAACGGTTTGTGCTAATGAATACGGCACAGCCATTTGAACTGCCTCTCACACTATTGCGCGAACCAATTCAAATGGCATCGGTGGGTCAAGTGCGCTCCCACCGACAAAGTACTGCAGCGTGTCAAGGCTCTGACAAAGCGAGTTATTCCCAGTTAAGGGCCCCACCCGTCTGATACTCAATCACGCGTGTTTCAAAGAAATTTCGTTCTTTTTTCAGGTCGATCATTTCGGCCATCCACGGGAACGGATTTTCTTCCTGTGCGAATAATGGCTCAATTCCAATCTGTTGGCAACGACGATTTGCAATAAAACGCAAATATGATTTGAACATTGGAGCATTCAAACCAAGTACACCGCGCGGCATTGTGTCTTCGGCGTAGGCATATTCAAGCTCTACAGCTCTGGCAAACAGGCCACGAATTTCTTCGCGGAAAGCTGGCGTCCAGAGATGAGGATTTTCAAGTTTGATGGTGTTGATCAGGTCAATACCAAAATTGCAATGCATAGATTCATCGCGCAGGATGTACATATATTGCTCGGCTGCGCCAGTCATTTTATTTTGACGGCCCAAAGCAAGAATCTGCGTGAAACCCACGTAAAAGAACAGTCCTTCCATGAGGCAGGCAAAAACAATCAGCGATTTCAGCAGCGTTTGATCAGCTTCTGGCGTGCCTGTTTTGAAGTTCGCGTCAGCGATCGCTTCGATGAAAGGAATTAAAAATTCATCTTTGTCGCGAATCGATTTGACTTCGTTGTAAGCGTTGAAAATTTCCGATTCATCCAGATCCAGGCTCTCAACAATGTACTGATAAGCGTGTGTATGGATCGCTTCTTCGAACGCCTGGCGCAGCAAAAACTGGCGGCATTCCGGTGCAGTGATGTGACGATAGGTGCCAAGTACAATGTTGTTTGCAGCCAACGAATCGGCTGTCACAAAGAATCCTAAATTGCGCATGATGATGCGACGTTCGTCATCAGTCAGACCATTTGGGTTTTTCCAGAGAGCAATGTCGCGCGACATATTGATCTCTTGTGGCATCCAGTGATTGGCACATGTTGCGATGTATTTTTCCCAGGCCCATTTGTACTTGAAAGGGACGAGCTGGTTGACGTCAGTCTTGCCGTTGATGATGCGTTTGTCGGCTGCGTTCACGCGTGTCGCGGGATCGGCGGCAACGGGTTTTTGCGAGAGCCCTGGCGTGGGCAGTGCTGAGTCGCCAAATACGCCTGTCGCACCACGCATCGGTTGGGATGCGGGTGACGGGACAGCGCCCACGTGGGGCGTGGGTGGTTGTAGGGGTTCGTCGTTCCAGGTAAGCATTTTCTTGTTCTCGATATTGTTATTGGCAGGCTTCGCATTCTTCGAAACCTGGATCACCAGGTCTCATGGTGCAGGCTACACCGAGAATTTCTGGCTCAGGCATCGCCTGAGCGGCTGCGAAGGTACCACTTGTCGAACTCGCGCCCGACACGTTTACGGCATTGAGCTCGCCGCCGCGACCGGTCGATTTCTCGGCACTGGTTGCGCCGAGCGTGCGCAGATAATAGGTTGTCTTCAAGCCACGCAACCAGGCGAGCTTGTAGGTGTCATCGAGCTTTTTGCCTGAAGCACCTGCCATGTAGATGTTGAGCGACTGCGCCTGATCAATCCATTTCTGGCGACGTGAAGCACACTCGACAATCCAGCTAGGCTCGACTTCAAAGGCTGTGGCGTAAAGGGCTCTCAGATCGGCGGGCACGCGATCAATGCGGGACAGGCTGCCGTCGAAATATTTCAGGTCGGCGACCATGACTTCGTCCCAGAGACCGAGTTTTTTGAGGTCGCGAACGAGGTGTTCGTTGACTACAGTGAACTCGCCGGAGAGGTTGGATTTAACGTACAAGTTTTGATATGTTGGTTCGATGCACGCAGACACGCCAATGATATTCGAAATCGTCGCAGTCGGTGCGATCGCGATGCAATTGGAATTACGCATGCCTTGTTGTTTGATGCGCGTGCGCAACGAATCCCAATCCAGCGTGATGGACTCATCAACCTCAACATAACCACCACGATGTTTGCGCAGCAACGCTACGGAGTCGTGCGGCAGAATGCCTTGTGACCACAGCGAGCCGTCGAAACTGGCGTAGCGACCACGCTCGACAGCCAGGTCGCTCGAGGCACTGTAGGCGTAGTAGCAAACGGCTTCCATTGAGCGGTCGGAGAATTCGATGGCTTCTTGCGAGGCGTAAGGCACGCGCATGACATGCAGGCAATCCTGGAAGCCCATGATGCCCATGCCGACGGGTCGGTGGCGCACATTGGAATTACGCGCCTTGTCGACAGCGTAGTAGTTAATGTCAATCACGTTATCGAGCATGCGCATCGCGATTTTGATTGTGCGCTGCAGTTTGTCCTGGTCAAGGATGTGTTTGCCGTCGGCAGTCTGTTTCAAGTGCGCGAGCAAGTTGACCGAACCCAGATTGCAAACTGCAATTTCTGTGTCATTGGTGTTCAGTGTGATTTCCGTGCAGAGGTTTGAGCTGTGCACGACACCGATGTGTTGCTGTGGTGAACGGATGTTGCAGGGATCTTTGAACGTGATCCAGGGGTGTCCGGTTTCAAACAGCATCGACAGCATCTTGCGCCAGAGGTTAATGGCGGGCATTTTCTTGAACAGCGTCAGCTCGCCGCGTTCGGTTTTTGCTTCGTAACCTGTGTAGGCTTTTTCAAAGGCTTCGCCGACTTTGTCGTGCAGATCTGGGCAGTCCGAGGGTGAGAACAGGGTCCAGTCACCGCCTTCGATCACGCGTTTCATGAACAGGTCAGGAATCCAGTTCGCCGTGTTCATGTCGTGCGTGCGGCGTCGTTCGTCACCGGTGTTCTTGCGCAGGTCCAGAAACTCTTCGATATCCAGGTGCCAGGATTCGAGGTAGCAGCAGACTGCGCCTTTACGCTTGCCGCCTTGATTAACGGCAACCGCTGTGTCGTTGACGACTTTCAGGAAAGGCACAACGCCCTGGCTCTCGCCATTGGTGCCTTTGATGTGGCTGCGCATGGCGCGCACAGGTGTCCAGTCGTTACCCAGACCGCCAGCGTACTTGGCCAGCAGTGCGTTGTCTTTAATAGCCTCGTAGATGCCGTCCAGATTGTCGGAAACGGTCGAGAGGTAGCAGGAAGAAAGCTGTGAGTGCAGTGTGCCTGCATTAAACAGTGTAGGGGTCGAGCTCATGAAGTCAAACGACGACAGGATCTGGTAGAACTCGATCGCACGCGCTTCGCGATCGATCTCGGCGATGGCCAGTCCCATGGCGACGCGCATGAAAAACACCTGTGGCAGCTCGATACGCTGACCGCGCAGATGCAGGAAATAGCGGTCATACAAAGTTTGCAAACCAAGATAGTCGAACTGCATGTCGCGGCTCGCATCCAGTGCCGCAGCCAGACGTGGCAGGTCGTAGTGCGAGAGCTCGGAGTTGAGCAGTCCGCCTTCTACGCCGCGCTTGATGAATTGCGGGAAATACGTCGCGTAACGGGTGTTCATGTCTTCCTGGGAGACTTCCTCGCCCAGTACTTCTTTGCGGATCGTATGCAGCAACAGGCGAGCTGTGACCTTGGTGTATGCAGGGTCGTTCTCTACCATCTGGCGAGCGGCCAAAATGGCTGATTTATAGACCTCTTCGATTGGCACGCCGTCGTAGAGGTTTTTGAGGGTTTCTTTTTGTATCGATACGGTGTCGACAAAATCACCCAGGCCATAACCTGCAGATTCGATCGTCGCCTGCAGCTTGGCAAGATCGAGCGGCTTGCGAATACCATTGTCTGTGACGTGCATCACCGAGGTTGCCGCGGGCGCCTGATCTGCATTGGCCTGAGCCCGTTCCTGGGCACGGCGCTCGCGATACAGCACATAGGAGCGTGCGACATCGTGCTCGCCTGAGCGCATCAGTGAGAGCTCTACCGCATCCTGAACGTCCTCGATGTGGAAAGTGCCGCCGTTGGGACGGCTACGCACCAGGGCTGAAACAACCTGACGCGTGAGGGATTCCACCAGCTCACGCACGCGGGCCGACGCGGCACCCTGACCGCCGTTGACAGCCAGAAAAGCCTTGGTCATGGCGATGCCGATCTTGCTCGGCTCAAAGCTTACGACTGAGCCATTGCGGCGAATGATGTGATACTGACTCCATACCGCCTCGGTAATCGGGGCATCTGTGTGCGCGAAATGTGGGGCCGCGTCTGATCTGGACACAGTGCTGGTGGTGGTTTGCATTAGGATGCTCCTGCAAATTGAGCGCGGCGAGCGGCCACGCAAGGTATACGGTTTAGAACAGTTTTAGCGGGATTTGTGGGCAAACCGCCGACGCAAAATGCATCGCAATCGCCTCTCCCGGCTACTACATGTAGTGTTTTTCTATTGAACTGACACCAATTCTAGTGGGTTGAGCCTATCGGGGCAATAGTCTTTCTATATAATTTTTGTGTATGGTTATCCCTAACGCTTGGTCAAGTGCGTATTGACCACATCTTGGCTCAAGTCAGAGCGCAAACGCTGATGACATCTGGCTGAGCAAAACCAGATGCCCGACAGTTATGGCTTGGACGTACGAAAGGAGGGGGTGGAGTTCTGGTGAGTGTGGTGAAAAGATTGTGGTGAGTGTGGTGTAAAAGCCAACAATTCGTGCGTCCGGTACAGCATATATATATATTGTCATGGTGTGTGCGTGTATTTACTGCAATATGTCGTTGTCGCGGTTTTTTTGCAAAATGCGATGTTTATTCGATTGTCCTTGAGCAGATGGAGCTGTAATGTCGGGAGTGTTTAAGTCAGGAGCGATTTTGTTTGGAGTAGCTAGCGTCGGTCGCATCACACGCGTATTTGCGGTGTTTGCCATGATCGGCGTGCTGAGCGCCTGTGGTTTACCCAGACACAAAGACGCGCCAGTCATTCAGGCACCCGCCGGGGCGGTTGAGCCCGTCTGCACCCCTCTGGAGGCGGCCAATCAGCTGATAGGTAGTTGGTATCTGGTGAGCAAACAGGCTGGCGTCGCAGGTGAAATGCAAACTTTGCTGACGCTCAGTGCCGATGGCAAGCTGAAGCAGCAGACGCGCGTCAAGCAGGGCAGAAACATTCGCTCGGAGCTGCGGGAGACGGGTTGCTGGGAAGCTCCCGCAGGTAAGCTGATCACCCGGGTCAGTCGATCTAACGGTGAGCTGATCGATTTCAACGATCCGATCTACTCAGCCACATATATCGTTGAAAAAGTCGATGCTAACAGGCTGGTTTACCGTCTGGAGCGTGCCGACAGCAAACCCGCCTTTGCAAAAAAAGTTCAGGATAGTTTCAGACTGCTCTAAGCAAATGACTGGTCTGATCAATGACTGGTCTGGTATTCAAGCCTTTAATTGAACCAAGCCTTGAACAGAACCCAGCCATCAACAGAACCCAGCTTTTAAATATCAGCGAGTCTGGCTAGAACGGTTTTTTGCCCGAGGATTTCCAGTACTGCATCAATAGCGGGTGTCTGGGTCGTGCCCGCTACGGCAACGCGTAAGGGTATGGCCAACTGAGGCATTTTCAGTGTGTGACTCGCAAGAATGCTCTTGATGAGCGCCGCTATAGCCTCGCGTGTCCACGGGATCTGGCTGGCCTGCACCGCAAAATCGCGCAGCGCATTGCGGGCCGTCTCGGTCAAATGCTGGTCAATCAGCTCTTGCGCGGGTTGGGTGAAATCCCCGCAGAAAAGCATGGCACCGTCAGCAAGTTGCTCCAGTGTTTCCGCTCTGTCTTTGAGGAGTTTGACGACTTGCAGCATGTCGGCGCGCTGCATATCTCCGCCTCGCGCTGCAATGCGCTTGGCGAGCGCTTGAACCAGTTTTGCCTCATCGCAGTGCTTGATGTAATGCGCGCTCACCCAGTTCAGTTTTTTGGGATCCCATTGCGCAGCGGATTTTGACAAATGCTGCGGGTCAAACCAGCTCACAAGTTGCTCGCGGGTAAACAACTCATCATCGCCGTGACTCCAGCCAAGTCTGGCGAGATAATTGATCATGGCCTCGGGCAGATAGCCGTCGCGATCATATTCCATGACACTCACAGCACCATGGCGTTTTGAGAGTTTTTCACCGTCGGGTCCGAGAATCATCGGTACATGACCATATTCAGGAACTGGCGCGCCTAGCGCGCGCAGGATGGTGATCTGGCGCGGTGTGTTGTTGACGTGATCATCCCCTCGCAGCACATGAGTAATACGCATATCCCAATCGTCGACCACGACACAAAAATTGTAGGTAGGCGTTCCATCGGGTCTCGCGATCACCAGATCATCGAGCTCGGTGTTGTCAAAACTGATCGGACCCTTGACCAGGTCGACCCAGGCTGTGGCGCCACCTTGCGGGCTTTTGAAACGCACGACAGGTAAGCGGCCGGCAGGGATGGGGGGTAAGGTTTTGCCTGGCTCAGGACGCCAGGTGCCGTCGTAGCGTGGCTTTTCACCTTTGGCCCTGGCGCGTTCACGCATCGCATCGACTTCTTCGGGCGAGCTGTAGCAGTGGTAAGCCGTGCCTGCCGCAAGCATGGACGCGATGACTTCGCGGTAGCGGTCCATGTGCTGCATCTGGTAGAAAGGTCCTTCATCGGGTGACAGTCCCAGCCATTGCATGCCATCAAGGATGGCCTGTACCGCCTCGGGAGTCGAGCGCTCAAGGTCGGTGTCTTCGATGCGCAGGATAAAAGTGCCGCCAAAATGTCTGGCAAACGCCCAGGCGAACAACGCGGTTCTGGCGCCACCAAGATGTAAAAAACCAGTCGGCGAGGGGGCAAACCGGGTGCGAACGGGAGTGCTGGGAGCTGTCATTGCGGATGTCATTTAAAAAGGCCTGTTCGTTGATGTGGATCACTGCACATCAAAACTAAGTTGTTAATATTGAGTCTATTTTAGTAGAGAGCGCCGATTATCATGCTGCGCCACGTTTTTGACCCGTTGTTCGAGCCCCGCACCGTGTTGGTGGTGGCTGATCGTCCTATCCCGATTGCGCGTGCCCAGCCGGAAAGTCTGCGTGGTCATTTGACTCTGGTTGAGTGTCAGTACGGACAGCCCATCGTGGTGCCCGAGAGGTTAGCCGGGGTTGAGCCGGGTGCCAGGATCGATCTTGCGCTTGTCTGTATGGCTGCGCAAAGATTAGCCGAAACGCTCAGGCAACTGGTCGCGGCGCGTCCGCGCGCGCTGATCTTATTGCCACACGACGAAGTCGATCCAAGTCCTGAGCAGACCCGTGAGCTTTGCCGCGAATGGGCGCAGTTGCATGACTGCGCGCTGCTTGGGCCGAACGCCGGATTGCAGCGGCCGCATGCAGGATTGAATTTATCGCAATACCCGAATATTGCTCGCGAGGGCCGGCTCGCTTTAGTGGCGCAGTCACGCGGAATCGCCTCGGCACTGATGGATTGGGCCGAAGACGTCCAGCTTGGCTTTTCTACCGCTGTGGCGATCGGCGAAGAGGCTGTGACGCGGTTGCCGCAAATCCTCGAGTATCTTGCGACCGATCCGCACACAGACAGCATCGTTTTATATCTGGAGGAAATCGAGGTCGGTCGCGAATTCATGAGTGCGTTGCGGGCTGCGGCCAGCGTCAAACCGGTCATCGTGCTGAAAGTCGGCCGCGCGCAGGACTCGGCGCTTGCGGATGCAACGTTTGATGCGGTGCTGCGTCGTGCGGGGGCAGTACGCGTACGTTATTTTCTACAACTGTTTTCAGCGCTGAAAGTGCTGGGTTATGCGAGGCGACCCAAGGGTCGTCGACTCGCAATCATGTCCAATGCGAGTGGTCCTGCGCAAATGGCACTCGATATGGTGGCGACAGGGGTGCCCTTTCTGAAAGCAGAGCTTTCGCCTTCGACCCGACAAGTACTGGGTAAGCTGCTCGAGCCTGGTGCCTCGCCCTCGAATCCCGTCATCACTAGACAGCCGATGACGGCGGGGCTTGCGCGAATCATGCTCGATTCTTTGCTCGAAGATAGCGCCGTAGATGGTGTGCTTGTGCTGCTTACGCCTGATGCGCGCGCGGATTTAAGCGCCGTGACCACGGAGCTTGCGCAAATCGCACCGCACGCCAGAAAACCTGTTATCACCTGTTTTATGGGTGATGCCGGCATGCGTCCTTTAAGGCGACGTCTTGACGAGGCGGGGACCCCTGCGTTTCGTACGCCTGAGTCTGCAGCCCATGCATTTGGTGTACTGGCGAGCTACCACTACAACCAGCAACTGCTGCAACAAATGCAGCCACCCGAGCCCGAGGGGCGGCTCCCCGATCTGGTTGCCGCGCGTACGCTGATCGCAAGGGTGCGGGCCGACGGGCGTTTCAAGCTCAACGATATTGAATCTCAAGCCTTGTTCGCGTTGTTCGATATTCCCATCAAGTTTGATGCCGATGCGCAGGCGCACGATGCACTGCATCTTGTGCCGATGGCCTTGGGCGTGGAGTGCGACAGACGGTTTGGTCCGGTCATCCGTTTTTCTGCGGGTGGTCCCGCAGCAAGTCTGCTCGGACCTGATGAGGCGATGGATTTGCCACCTCTGAATCGCTTTCTGGCCAGACAGTTGGTTAAACGCAGCGAACTCTGGAAGCGCACGCTTGCCGCCCACATCAACTCGGATGTGCATGAAGCGCTGCTGGTGTCACTTGAAAAAATTTCCAGCCTGATTTCCGAGTTACCCGATGTGGAGGCTTTGCTGATCGACCCCTTATATGCCAACCATCATGGACTGTACGCCATACAGGCCTCGATAGGTTTGCATCTGCTGGCCAGACCAGCAAATCCGCAGTCCAGCGGCTACCCGCACATGGCGATTCATCCCTATCCTTATCGCTGGGTCGAGCACTTGACGTTTGCTGATGCGCGGGCCTGGACCTTGCGTCCGATTCGCCCTGAGGATGCGCTGGCGTTGCAGGAATTTATCCGCGGCTTGTCTGATCGCTCCCGCTATATGCGGTTTGTCTCGATGATGCGAGAGCTCACGCCACGCATGGTTGCGCGCTACACCCAGATCGATTATCACCGTGAACTGGCGCTCGTAGCCACCACACGCGTGCCTAATCCCGCTAATCGCGGCTTACCTACGGATGCGGTGATCGGTCTCGCACATTATTTGCGTAATCCTGACGGCAGAGGAGCGGAATATGCGTTGGTGATTGGTGATGACTGGCAGCGGCAGGGGCTTGGTGCAAAGCTCATGCGTAAACTCATCGACGCAGCGACCGAACAGGGCCTGGAGTACATCGATGGCCTGGTGCTTGCGGAAAACAAACCCATGCTGACCTTGATGACCAGCCTGGGCTTTACCAATGACCCTGATCCCGAGGACTCCTCAATGCGCAGGGTATGGCTGACGCTTGAGAAGTCGTCCCTGATAAATTAGGCCAGCACTTTATTCAAAAAATCTGCCATGTCGTGGATTTCTTGCGGGCAAACTGAATGCTGCATCGGGTAGGTGTGCCATTGCACCGCATAGCCAAGCGCGTTGAGCTTTTGGTGTGAGGCTTCTGCACGTTCGATGGCCACGACGGGATCGAAACTGCCATGGGCCATAAAAACAGGTGTGAGCGCATTGGCGCTGTGGCGCTCAGTGTCCGTCAGGTCAATCAGGGGCAGGTAACCAGACAGAGCCATCAGGCCTGCTAGTTTGTAAGGTGCCCGCAGACCGGTGTGCAGCGTCATCGCACAGCCTTGGGAAAATCCTGCCAGCACAATATTTTCGGTTGGAATGCCGCGCGCGACCTCGCGCTGAATCAGTGCGTCGACCATGAGCTCGGATTGACGGATACCTTTTTCGTCTTCCACGCGCACCAGATTGGGCGTCATGATGTCATACCAGGAGCGCATCGCCATGCCACCATTGATGGTGACCGGCTGAACTGGTGCATGCGGAAAGACAAAGCGCACAGCCAGTGATTTAGGCAGGCGCAATTCAGGCACGATGGGCGCAAAATCATGGCCGTCAGCACCCAGCCCATGCAGCCATACAACGCTGTGTGTTGGGTTCGGACCAGTCTGGATCTCTACACATTCCAGCAAATTATCCTGGCTCATTTAAGTTTTATCCTCAAGTTCTTCCGGTTCGTGAAGTGTTTTTAGCGCCTGAAACAGCGCCCGGTAGTGCTTGCGCTGCGGCTCCTGGCCCTGGCGCAAGCTCGCGTTGGCTGCGAGTTCTTTGCGGCCTTCGCGGATCAGCGTGCGCAAGTGCTGAATGTCCACATTGGGAAATTTTGTCAGTAAATTCGTCAGCACCTCATCGTCTTTAAGCAGTTTGTCGCGTAAAGTTTCGAGTCGGTGCATCGCCTGGGTTTGTTCTTTTGAGCCTTTTTTCCAGGTTTCGAGCTGAATCCTGATTTCTTCTGCAGGCGCATCCCGCATCAGTTTGCCGACGAAATGAACCTGACGTCTAAGCCCTTCGCGACTCGTGGTACGCTGGGCCAGCCGGATCGCTTCGTACAGGCGTTCGGACAGGGGCAACTGTTTAAGTCGCTCAGGGGAAAGGTCCACAAGCTCTTTGCCCAAGTCTGTCAACGCGAGCATTTCGCGTTTAACCTGGGATTTGCTTGGGCCGTCATAGACGGGTTTATCGTCGTCTTCGAGTTCAGGTAAATCGTTTGTCATACGGCTATCATAAAGCCTCACGTGGATGGACCCAAATGGCAACCTCAATTTCTGCACTTCCTATCGCAAAAAACCGCCCGATTTTTGAAGATCTGGTGACCCAAGCCCTTGATTACGCTAAAAGTCTGGGGGCCAGTGATGCGGCCTCCGAGATATCAGAGGCCCAAGGCCTGGCAGTATCTGTGCGCAAAGGCCGAGTCGAAACCGTCGAGCAGACGCGTGACCGCTCGCTTTCTATTACCGTGTTTGCTGGTCAGCGTCGGGGCTCGGCCTCCACTTCTGATTTTTCCACAGCAGCCTTGAAACAGACTGTCGAGGCAGCCTGGCATATCGCTCGCTACACAGCGCAGGACCCCGCCGCAGGCCTGCCAGAGGCGGAGCTGCTCGCCATAGGCGTTAAAAATAATCTGCAACTGCATCATCGCTGGGCGGTCAGTCCAGAGGCTGCCAGTGAGCTCGCGATACGCGCTGAGCGAGCTGCGCTCGATACTGACAAAAAAATCACCAATACCGATGGTGCCTCGGTCGACACGCACGAGGGACATTTTATTTTGGGTAATACCCGCGGCTTTCTTGATGGCTATGCCTATTCGCGCCATGGTTTGTCGGTCGCTCCGATTGCGGGACGTGGCAAGTCGATGCAGCGCGATGACTGGTACACCAGCAGTCGACGTGCCGAGGATCTGGCCGATCCGCAAGCAGTAGGCCGATACGCCGCGCAGCGTGCGCTCTCGCGGCTGTCAGCGCGCCGTATCCGTACAGGACATTTTCCGGTGCTGTTCGAAGCTCCCCTGGCTTTAGGCTTGCTGGGCGCCTTGACGCAGGCTAGTAGCGGTGGCGCGATTTACCGCCAGTCAAGTTTTCTTGTTGATGCCTTAGGCAAACAGATTCTTCCTTCACATATCGATGTCAAAGAAAATCCGTTTATAAAAGGTGCGATGGGCAGCTCACCTTTTGATGAGGAGGGTGTGCGAACCTCTAAACGCGAACTCGTCACTGGGGGCGTACTGGAGGGCTATTTCCTGTCTTCCTATACTGCCCGCAAGCTTGGCATGCAAACCACGGGTAACGCAGGCGGCTCGCACAATCTATTCCTGACTTCGCGCCGCACCAAGCGCACGGATGATTTTCAGGCGATGTTGCGCAAAATGGGGACGGGTCTGCTGGTCACCGAGCTGATCGGTCAGGGGGTGAACTATCTGACGGGAGATTACTCGCGCGGTGCGTTTGGTTACTGGGTCGAAAATGGTCAGATCCAGCATGCCGTTGAGGAAATAACCATCGCCGGCAATCTGAAAGATATGTTCCGCCAGATTGTGGCGGTCGGTGCCGACACCATTAATCGCGGCAGTAAGACCACGGGCTCGATCTTGATTGAGCAAATGTCTATTGCCGGGCTCTGAGCCGGGACAAGCAGGGGGGCAGACAGCAGAAAAGTTGTGTCGACTAGGTGAAAACCATGAATCCGTTTCTGTTTAAAACCCTCCGAATTCCAGTTTTCGAGGTGTAATATCCTTTCCATCGGGCCCTAGACGCCCGCCCAAATTTGTCCGGAGACTCCGAATGCAACGTCGTTCATTCCTAAAAAAAGCCAGTGTTGGTGCCGTTGCAGGCACCGCTGCTGTTGCAGCACCCGTTTTTGCGCAAGACGCGCCCACCCTGAACTGGCGTCTGGCTTCGAGCTTTACCCGCAGTCTTGATACGCTGTTTGGTGGTAGCGAGCAGTTTGCAAAATACGTGAACGAAGCCACCAGCGGCAAGTTCAATATCCGTTTGTTCCCTGCTGGCGAAATCGTGCCTCCCCTGCAGGTGCTCGATGCTGTGCAGAAAAACACCGTAGAAATGGGTCACTCCAGTGGCTACTACTACTACGGTAAAGATCCTTCACTGTGTTTTGACACAGCAGTGCCGTTTGGTCTGAATGCCCGCCAGATGAATGCCTGGATGTGGGAAGGCGATGGTATGAAATTAATGCGTGATCTGTACAAAGATTACAGCGTTGTGAATTTCCCGCTGGGTAACACTGGCGCCCAGATGGGTGGCTGGTATCGTAAAGAAATCAAGGGTCTCGAGGATCTCAAGGGCCTCAAAATGCGTACGGCAGGTTTCGCCGGCGAAGTGCTTTCACGCATGGGGGTCGTGCCTCAGCAGCTCGCTGGTGGCGATATTTACCCTGCGCTTGAAAAAGGCACGCTCGATGCAGTTGAGTTTGTCGGTCCTTATGACGATGAAAAACTGGGTTTCGCCAAGGTCGCCAAGTTTTACTACTATCCAGGCTGGTGGGAGGGTGGTGCTCAGACCTCCCTGTACGTCAATCAGGGCGAATACGAGAAACTGCCAAAATCCTATCAGGTGATCATTGATGCTGCGACCCGTGCCTGTACCGTTTCGATGACTGCGCGTTACGACAACCTCAATGCCATTGCACTGCGTCGACTGCTGGGTCAGGGCACGCAATTGCGTGCGTTCCCACGTGCCGTGATGGATGCCTCCTGGGATGCTTCGCAAAAGGTTTATGCTGAATTCTCAGCTAAAAACCCACGTTTTAAGACGATTTACGAGAATTACATGGGATATCGCGACCAGCTCGTGCCCTGGTTCCGTGTCGCAGAAGCTGCCTACGACCAGTATCTGGGCGCAGCGCTTTCACGTCAGAAATAAGCCCAAAATACCTCCCGCGCCAGTCTGGGCGGGTGTGTCCGGGTCTAACGGTTGCAAGCTATTTGGCTTGCAACCGTTTTTTATTGTAGAATATAAGGCTTTCCTGTAATAAACGTGTTCAGGGCACGGGCGGTTAATAACGCTTTGGCAATGGCAGCAACGGAAAATTGCAGCGGTTATGCAGGAGATTTGCAGGAAGTTCACAGGGATGTTCCTTGTGAATCAGTCGCCTGTCGGGATCGTCCCGGTAGGCAAATTTTAGGATACCATCATGAAGACATTTGTGGCCAAGCCGCATGAAGTCAAACGTGACTGGTTCGTGATTGACGTCAAGGGCAAAGTCCTCGGTCGTGTGGCCAGCGAAGTCGCACACCGTTTGCGCGGTAAACACAAACCAGAATTCACGCCTCACGTTGATACTGGCGATTACATCGTCATCATCAATGCAGCCGAGATCATCGTTACCGGAAACAAGTCGCAAGACAAAAAATATTTCCGTCACACGACCTATCCAGGCGGCATTCGTGAAACCAATTTCACCAAGATGCAAGAGCGTTTTCCGGGTCGTGCATTCCAGAAAGCCGTCAAGGGCATGTTGCCTAAAGGCCCACTGGGTTATGCAATGATTAAAAAGCTGAAGATCTATGCGGGTGCTGAGCATCCCCATTCTGCTCAACAGCCACAGACCCTCGAACTCAAAGGATAGGCGCCATGATCGGTAATTGGAATTACGGTACCGGCCGCCGCAAGACTTCGGTGGCACGTGTCTTCATGAAAAAAGGCGCAGGAAAGATTGTTGTCAACGGCAAGCCTGTTGACGAATACTTTGCCCGCGAAACAGGTCGTATGGTCGTGCGTCAGCCGCTCGATCTCACTGGTCACCTCGCATCGTTTGATTTTCATATCAACGTGCACGGTGGCGGCGAGAGCGGTCAGGCAGGTGCAGTGCGTCACGGTATTACCCGCGCACTGATCGACTATGACGCAACACTCAAGCCAACGCTTTCAAAAGCTGGTTTGGTTACACGTGATGCCCGTGAAGTCGAACGTAAAAAAGTCGGCTTCCACAAGGCGCGTCGTCGCAAACAGTTCAGCAAGCGCTAATTGTTTTTCGACAGAGGCCTGCAGTTTGGGTCTCGCACAAAAAGGCCGCGCAAGCGGCCTTTTTGTTTGGCCTCACTTGAATTTTTCTTTATTTTCTCTTTGTTTTTTGTTTGCTGGTGTTTTTGTTTATTACGCTTGATGCGTGTGATAATTCAACAATTAAATTTTTATGCAGCCTCATAACCGCAAGCCTGCACACTTGGGAGTTCAACTATGACAACTACAACTTCAAAACCTATCAAGGTCGGCATTGTTGGTGGCACGGGATATACCGGTGTTGAACTCTTGCGTATGCTGTCCGCGCATCCTCACGCGCAATTAACTTCGATCACCTCCCGCAAAGAGGATGGTATGCCTGTTGCGGAGATGTTTCCTAATTTGCGTGGTCATGTTGAGCTTGCCTTTTCTTCGCCTGAGCGCGCGAATCTCAAGGCGTGCGACGTGGTGTTTTTTGCGACTCCGCACGGGGTCGCAATGGCTCAGGCTCGTGAGTTGCTGGCTGCAGGCGTACGCATCATTGATCTGGCAGCGGATTTTCGCCTGCAAGATCTTCAGGTTTTTGAAAAATGGTACAAAATCCCCCATACCTGCCCTGAGGTGTTGGCAGACGCAGCCTACGGGTTGGTCGAGCTCAATCGTGCCGCCATCGCTAAAGCCTCTGTAGTGGGCAATCCAGGCTGCTATCCAACGACCGTGCTGCTGGGCCTGGCACCACTGCTTGGCGGTGCACCCCTGATCGATACGACAGACATCATTGCCGACTCCAAGTCCGGTGTCAGTGGTGCGGGACGCAAGGCAGAGGTTTCCACTTTGTTTTCAGAGGCCAGCGATAATTTCAAAGCGTATGGCGTCGCAGGCCATCGCCATCATCCCGAGATCAAAGCCCAACTCGATCTGCTTGCCGGCAGTGAGGTGGGGCTGACCTTTGTTCCTCATCTTGTACCGATGATTCGGGGGATGTTCAGCACAATCTATACGCGGATACTGCCCGAGGCCCGTGACGTAGATTTTCAGGCTTTGTTTGAGGCACGCTACGCCCGGGAACCCTTTGTCGACGTGATGCCAGCGGGTAGCCTGCCTGAAACGCGTTCAGTTCGCGCATCTAATACCCTGAGGATCGCGTTGCAGCGCCCAGGTAATGGAGACCGTCTGATTATTCTGGTTGTCCAGGACAATCTGGTCAAAGGCGCCGCAGGCCAGGCGATTCAAAATATGAATCTGATGTTTGGTCTGCCAGAGACAGCGGGCCTCAATCAAGTCGCGATCCTTCCCTAGGGTGCGCTTGCCGATGGCTGGATCGGTGCGCGGCACCTTGCTTGGCTGGTTCGCTTGCGCGCTGTTGTTGGTCGGAGTCGGTGGTTTTGTGGGTGCTTTCATTGCCCAGCGCCCTGGTGCCGAGTCAGCCGCGCTGCAGTTGCGTTCGGACCGTGTCGCGCAGTCGCTGGCGCGCAGTGAATTTGAAATGCAACTGCAGGCTGCCCAATCACGCATTGAGCAGGCACAGAGCGAACTGCTGATTGAGCGCGCAACGCGTGCCCAGCTTGAGAAAAACCTGTCTGACAGCCAGCAAGAGCTTGGTCGACTCAAAGATCATCTGGCTTTCTACGAACAACTCTTGCCTCCTGGCCCACAGGGTGCGATTGATGTGCGTGCTCTGGATATAGCGTTGCAGGGTCGGGCGTTGTCCTATCGCGTGTTGCTGATGCGCAGTGGCAAACCAGGAGAGCGCTTGAGCGGACGTCTGGAGTTTGTTGCACTGGGTCGCCAAAACGATCAGGAGGTGAGCCTGGTGTTATCTCCTTTGCAAGCCGCTACTGCGAATGCCGCTGCAAAAGATAATCAGGGACAAACGACCTCAAGCGAGGTCAGCTCAGGGGTCATGAAACTCGATTTTGAGCAATTCCAGCGTTTGCAAGGCTTGCTCGCTTTGCCTGCAGGCTTTGAGCCCCAGTCTGTCACGGTCAGGGTGCTGGAGGGTGATATTGTCCTTGCCTCCAGAAGGGTTGATCTTTAAAAAACACTAGGGTTTGCGATATACTTGAGCAATGTAGTCAAGTATGGCGCGTTAAACCTTTTAATGTTTATGCAGATTGCGAGGCAATCACAGTGCGCCCGGCTTAACAAGGAGTCACTCATGAATACGGTTACTGAAACAGTCAATTTGCAGGCGCCACCTACGCCCATTATTTTTACCGACTCTGCTGCAGCGAAGGTCAAAGACTTGCTCATCGAAGAAGGTAACAACAACCTTAAACTCCGCGTGTTTGTGCAGGGTGGCGGCTGTTCAGGCTTTCAGTATGGTTTCACGTTTGACGAGGACGTCAACGAAGACGACACCACGCTCGAGAAAAACGGTGTAGCCTTGCTGGTTGACCCGATGAGTTTTCAGTATCTGGTCGGTGCAGAGATTGATTACAAAGAAGACATCGAGGGTTCACAGTTTGTGATTCGTAATCCAAATGCCACAACAACCTGTGGTTGCGGATCTTCGTTCTCGGTTTAATTTTCTTTAATCTCTAAGCAAATCTCTTACCAAATCCCTAAGCAGGCCAGGTTGCGCCTAGTATGCGTGCAGCACGTGCGCCTGTTACCGCAGGGTTGCCGACAGCAATGCCCTGGCGATGCGCCCACGCTAGCCAGGCAAAGGCGAGTGCCTCAACGTCTTGCGTAGCGATGCCAGCCTGCTCGGTGCTGTGGACAGGGCAGGGTAAGCGCTGCTGCAGTTCAGACATCAGTGCCGGATTGCGTGCCCCGCCACCGCAGACAAGTACATTGGCTGCAAAAGGGGCATATTTTTTGATCGCCTCGCAGGCTGTTACAGCCGTCAGCGCACGCAGTGTTGCCTGAACGTCCACCGGTTTGAACGGGGCCCGTGCCTCAGAGATGCTGTCAATTCGGCTATCGAGCCATTGGCGGTGGAACAAATCCCGACCTGTTGATTTTGGTGCGTCGCGTAAAAACCAGGGTTCCGAGTCGAGCAGGTGTTTGAGTAATTCGACCTGGATAAGGCCAGAAGCGCCCCATTCACCGTCTTGATCATAGGGCTTGCCAGTATGCGTTTCACACCACAAATCCATCAATACATTGGCAGGACCTGTATCAAAGCCCATGGGAGCCTGACCCGGATTGAGGATCGTTACATTACCGATCCCTCCGAGATTCAGGATGGCGCGGGATTGGGCTGAGGCAAAGACGCCAGCGTGAAACATCGGCACAAGCGGTGCACCCTGGCCGCCCGCCGCAACATCGCGGCTACGAAAATCAGCAATCACGGTGATGCCGGTGAGTTCCGCAAGATAGGCTGGAGCATTGAGCTGTATGGTGTAGCCTTGGGCGGGTTGGTGCCTGACGGTTTGTCCATGGGCACCAAGAGCGGTGATCTGTGAGGAAGGAAGGCCCGTGGTCGCCAGGATTTTTTTTACGGCCAGGGCATATACCTCTGCCAGAGCGTTTGCGGCAAGTGCGCTGCGCGCTAACTCATCAGCTCCGCTGCGATTGAGGTCGAGAAACTCGGCACGCAAGGCGGGTGAAAACTCAGCCGTACTGCGTGCGATCACGCGTGGTTTACCGTTGGTATCGAAGCAGGCGAGCACGGCGTCTGCTCCATCCATACTGGTCCCAGACATCAGACCAATATAAAGAGCTTCGGTCAACACCCGTCCCCTGGCTTAGCGGCTAGCGACGTTGTTTGACTCGGGGACTGCTTCCTGGAATTTCGCCAGAACTTGTAATTGCTGTTTGTAGGGGGCAACAGCCTGGGCGAACTCTTCGCGTTGTTCTGCACTCAAGGGCATGGAAGAAGGCATGGACACTGCGGTCAGCGGATCGATAGGTTTGTCAGCGACGCGGAATTCGTAGTGCAAGTGCGCGCCGGTCGACCAACCGGTTGAGCCAACATAGCCGATTAGCTGACCCTGGGAGACTCGGCTGCCAACGCTCAGGCCCTCAGCGAAACGACTTTGATGCGCGTAGAGGGTAGAAATTTTGCCATGATGTTTCAGGACAACTGTATTGCCGTAGCCATTTTTCCAGCCAATATGCTCGACCGTGCCATCTGCTGTTGCATGAATCGGTGTGCCGGTGGGCGCCGCATAGTCGATACCGGGATGATGACCAGACCAGGCCTGATTACCCGCCATTGTTCGCAGACCGAAGGTCGAACTGATCCTGGAAAACTTGATGGCGTTGCGTAAAAAGGCACCTTGCAGACTATCGCCGCTGGCATCGTAATAGCTGCCCGATTTGCCATCGGGGCTGTACCAGAGCGCGCTGAAGGCACGACCATTGTTGACGAATTCGAGGGCGAGCACGCGACCGTTACCGACATTGCGACCTTCGTTAGTACGTGTCTCGTATACGACGCGGAACTGATCACCACGTTTGAGACCGCGTAAAAAGTCGATTTTGCTGCCGAGTACTTCAGCCATCTGGGAGGTGATTCCATCGGGAATGCCTGCTGCGTCGGTTGTGGCGAATAATGATCGCTCAATCGTGCCGACTGCGACTTCGGTGTGGATCTCAGTGAGCTGCTCGATCTCCTGCGCTGTAAAACCGTTTTCGGTCGTGGAGATCTGCAGCAAACGCGCAATCGATTTGCCGTTGGACTCAACATTAGGCGAGTGGAAATAACGGATCCAGAGCAATTGGCCCTGTTCGTTGGTCGCCGACTGCACTGAACGTCCTGGGTAGAGTTTGTAGACTGCACGGGCTTTTGGATCGCGCGCCATGAAACTCAGGAGTTCGCTGTCTGAAATATCGAGTCGTTTGAGTACAGTGGCCAGACTGTCACCCGCGCGAATACGGGTCTCATGCACAAACGGGGTGGGGACTTTCTGTTGTGTGACTTCAGCAGGAAAAGACTCTGCCGAAAGTGGAATCGGCACAATTTGCTGTACGAGTTTTTGTTCGGGGGGTAATAAAGATTCCCCAGCAGGCTGGACCATGCCGAGCGCAGCAGCACCCACACATAAGACGAGCGTAGAAGCGATAAGCACTCCGCGCAGGATGCTGCGGCGTTGGCTATATGCCTCAGAACTGATCGGGCCCGGCGAGGACTGAGCCTCGCCGGAGGCCAGATTATTCTCTTGGCGCATGTATAAAATCCTGTGAAACCAGCCTACTCCCTTAATCCCTCTACCTTGGGATCGTGGCGAGTCTCGCTGAGTTTGCGTATGATGTAAGTCAGACAGCATCTTAGCCGATTTATCCGCTTAGAACACAAAAAATACGATTTTCGATCCTAATATATACTTACTTCTCTTATGTCTACGTCAAAATACACGATCACCGCCGAAGTTGAGTCTAACTTGCGGGTTGCCTTGCGAGGTTGTGACGAGCTGCTGGTTCAGTCTGAGTTTGTTCAGAAACTCGCCCGCAGCCACGCAACCGGAGTACCGTTGCGTGTGAAATTAGGCTTGGACCCCACCGCACCGGATATTCATCTGGGGCACACGGTTGTGCTCAACAAGATGCGCCAGCTTCAGGATCTTGGGCACACAGTTATTTTTCTGATCGGCGACTTTACCTCCATGATCGGCGATCCGTCTGGCCGCAATAACACCCGGCCGCCGCTCACGCGAGAACAAATCGAAGAAAACGCTAAAACCTATTACGCTCAGGCCAGCATGGTGCTTGATCCCGCCCGCACCGAGATTCGCTATAACTCCGAGTGGTGCGATCCACTGGGTGCGCGTGGCATGATTCAACTGGCTTCGCGCTACACCGTGGCGCGCATGATGGAGCGAGACGATTTCACCAAACGGTTCAAGGGCGGTGTGCCGATTTCAGTGCACGAATTTTTATACCCTCTGATGCAAGGCTACGATTCCGTGGCTCTGAAATCAGATCTTGAGCTGGGTGGCACGGATCAGAAATTCAACTTGCTCGTTGGGCGCGAATTACAAAAGGAATATGGCCAGGAGCCCCAGTGCATCCTGACCATGCCTTTGCTCGAGGGTACGGACGGCGTCGAAAAGATGTCCAAGTCCAAAAATAACTATATAGGTATCGGTGAGGCGCCCGAGTCGATGTTCGGCAAGCTCATGTCCATCTCCGATACCCTGATGTGGCGCTATTTCGAATTGCTCTCCTTTCAAAGTCTTGAGGCGATTGCAGCGCTGCGCACTGAGATCGAGTCGGGTCGCAATCCGCGCGATGCAAAAGTCATGCTTGCGCAGGAAATCGTCGCACGCTTTCACTCCCGTCAGGCTGCCGAGGCAGCACTGGCGGCTTTTGAAGCCCGTTTCCGGGATGGCGCCGTTCCAGAAAATATCTCTGAAATCAATGTGTTAGGTGCACCGATTGGGATTCTTAAGCTGTTGCGTGAGGCTGGCCTGGTCGCCTCAGGAGCCGAGGCGCAACGCAACGTCGAACAAGGTGGGGTGCGTGTGGGTGGCGTCAAGATCGAAGACAAAAATCTTCAGCTTTCGGCCGGTACCTACGTCTTACAGGTCGGTAAGCGCAAATTCGCACGCGTCACGCTCTCGTGATTTTCTTAAGTAATTTTCTTGAATAATTTTCTTCAATCATTTTCTTAAATAAAAGTGTTCGAAAGCAGGGCGCTCGAGACCGAAGATTGCGACACACCTCGGGTATCGCTTGTCCTGCCAGACTGACCCCAGGCTCGCTGCCTCTGGGGGCGGTACAATGTCGGATTCAAATTTGTGCATTTCTTTTGCCAGGATAATTCATGTTTGATCGTAACCTTACCCTTGACCGCGTTGACCCAGAAGTCTGGGCGGCTATCCAGAAAGAAGACAAACGCCAGGAACAGCATATCGAGCTGATCGCGTCTGAAAACTATGCGAGCCCTGCTGTCATGCAGGCGCAGGGTACGCAAATGACTAACAAGTACGCCGAAGGCTATCCCGGCAAGCGCTACTACGGTGGTTGCGAGTACGTGGATATCGTTGAGCAGTTAGCGATCGATCGCCTCAAGGCGCTGTTTGGCGCCGAGGCTGCTAACGTTCAGCCTAACTCTGGTTCGCAGGCCAACCAGGCGGTCTATCTGGCGGTTCTCAAGCCCGGTGATTCAGTCCTCGGTATGAGCCTGGCCGAAGGCGGTCACCTGACGCACGGCGCCTCGGTTAATGCCTCAGGCAAACTCTATAACTTTCACCATTACGGTCTGGATGCCAACGAGGTGCTCGACTACAACAAAGTCGAAGAGCTCGCAAAAACCCAGAAACCAAAACTGATTGTGGCGGGTGCCTCAGCCTACTCGTTGCGGATTGATTTCGAGCGTCTTGCTCGCATCGCCAGGGAAAACGGCGCTCTGCTGATGGTCGATATTGCGCACTATTCCGGACTCGTGGCTGGTGGCGCGTATCCCAACCCCACACCTTATGCTGATTTCGTGACGTCAACCACACACAAATCGCTGCGCGGCCCGCGCGGTGGTGTGATCATGATGAAAGCCGAGCACGAGAAAATCATCAACTCGGCGATTTTCCCAGGTATTCAGGGTGGCCCACTGATGCACGTGATCGCTGCCAAAGCCGTAGCTTTCCACGAGGCTTCAACACCAGAATTCAAAGCCTACGCCGCACAGGTAGTCAAAAATGCGCAGGTGATGGCCGAGACCCTGGTCAAGCGTGGTCTGCGCATCGTTTCGGGTCGAACCGAAAGCCACGTCATGCTGGTTGACCTGCGTGCAAAAGGCATTACCGGCAAAGAAGCCGAGGCCGTGCTGGGTGACGCGCATATTACGGTTAACAAAAACGCTATTCCGAATGATCCTGAAAAACCCTTCGTGACCAGTGGTGTTCGACTTGGCACGCCTGCGATGACGACGCGCGGTTTCAAAGAAGCAGAAACCGAACTCACCGCGAACCTGATCGCCGATGTGCTCGACAACCCACGTGATGCTGCAAATATTGCTAACGTCCGTGAACGTGTCAACGCACTGACAGCCTCGTTGCCGGTCTATCGTTAATTTATGAAGTGTCCCTTTTGCGGGCATCCCGATACGCAAGTCGTTGATTCGCGTGGCGCTGACGAGGGTGATTTCATCCGTCGCCGGCGTCGCTGCGTTGGTTGCGATCGGCGTTTTACGACTTATGAACGTGCTGAGCTTGCCATGCCCACAGTGGTCAAGCGCAATGCCAGCCGTCATGAGTATGATCCCTCAAAATTGCGTGCGAGTTTGTCGCTTGCGTTACGCAAACGTCCTGTCAGTACCGAAGAGCTTGATGCTGTTGTGATGCGCATCGAAGAAACACTCCTCACAAGCGGTCAACGCGAGGTGTCAACCGAGATGCTGGGCGAACTGGTCATGGCCGAACTGAAAAAGCTCGACAAGGTCGCCTACGTGCGCTTTGCTTCTGTGTATAAAAGCTTTGAGGATATTGGCGAATTTGTCGATGCGATTCGCGAAATGCAGGGCCCACCACTGCGACGTAAATCGTGAACCAGACCGAATCCAATAAATCCACGCCACACAATCCTGATCAGGATGTGTTTTTCATGCGCCAGGCTCTGGCGCTTGCGGAGAGTGCACTTTATGTGCCTGCGCCTAATCCACGGGTAGGTTGTGTGATCGTTCGTGGTTCGCAAATCCTCGGCCAGGGCGCGACCCAGGCAGTCGGTAGCCACCACGCCGAGGTGATGGCGCTGCTTGACATGAAAGCGCGCGGCTTTGATGCCAGAGGTGCCACGGTCTACATCACGCTCGAGCCCTGTAGCCATCATGGTCGCACACCGCCCTGTGTCGATGCGCTCATCGCAGCAAAACCTGAGCGCGTAGTGTTTGCACATTTTGATCCGAATCCGAGCGTTGCCGGTCGAGGTATGCGCGCCATGCGCGCAGCGGGTATCGAGGTTGCGGTAGGCGTGTGTGCCGATCAGGCACTTGAAATCAATCCCGGTTTTATTTCCCGTATGACCCGAGGCGTGCCGTACGTCTGGATGAAAGTCGCGAGCTCGCTCGATGGACGCACCTCGCTTACGAACGGTGTATCACAATGGATCACCGGACCGCAGGCGCGTGCCGACGGTCATCACTGGCGTGCACGCAGTTGTGTCGTGCTGACCGGCATAGGCACTGTGCGCACAGATAATCCAAGAATGAATGTGCGTCATGTCGCGACACTGCGTCAGCCTAAGCGCGCGGTGATCGATCCGGGTTTTGAAATCGCCGAAGACGCAGCCCTGTTCGATGGCAACGAAGTCATTATTTTCACCGCGACCGAACGCAAGGACAAAGCTGCACGTCTGGCCGAGCATAATGTCCAGGTTGTTCTGGTCCCCGAGGGCGAGCCTACCACTGCACGACCGCGCGGTCGTGTCGATATGCAGGCCATGATGCAGTGGCTCGCTGCGCACGACACCAATGAGGTCCATGTTGAGGCGGGTTTTGGTCTGAATGGCGCCTTGCTCGCGGCAGATTGCGTGGACGAGCTCATAGTCTATATGGCGCCGCTGTTGTTAGGCGAGGGCAAGGGGATTGCCGAGGTACCGGCTCTCACGCACCTCGAAGACGCTCACAAATTCCAGTTCATCGATGCGAAACAATTCGGTGCCGATATGAGGCTGCGGCTGCGCGTCTCGGAACATTGGCGCGCTTTGATGAAAAGTATCCATCTGCCATAAGCTCTGGCGCAATAAGGATAGACAATATGTTTACCGGTATCGTCGCGGCCGTGGGCCGAATTGAAAAAATAGAATCGCTAGGCAATGCGCAGGCGGGTGTGCATCTGCAAATCCATGCGAGCGGACTTGATTTGAGTGACGTGGGCCTGGGCGACTCGATCGCAATCCAGGGCGCTTGCATGACGGTGGTTTCAAAAACCGATTCTGGTTTTGCTGTCGATGTGTCACGCGAAAGTTTGCGTCTGACCATGGGGCTAGATGCTGAGGGCGAGGTCAATCTCGAAAAAGCCCTGCGAGTCGGAGACCCGCTCGGTGGCCACATCGTGTCTGGCCATGTTGATGGTCTGGGTGAGGTTGTGAAATTCGAGCCGGTTGGTGAATCCTGGGAGCTCGTCATACAGGCACCGGACTCACTGGCACCGTTTCTCGCTTATAAAGGCTCGATCACGGTTAATGGCGTGAGCCTGACGGTGAATCGCGTCGATGATGTCGCGGGTGGCGCACAATTCAGTATTAATTTGATCCCGCATACGATTGCCGTGACAACACTCAAAAATCTCAAAGTTGGCGAGCGTGTGAATCTAGAGATCGATACGATCGCGCGCTATGTGCAACGCATGATGAGTTATCAGACAAAATAAAGTTTGCCGCGCTATTCAAAATAGCTTTGTCCAGCTCAGGACAAACTATTGCTGCTTGCAAACAACCTGAACCGATTCAGGCTTAAACCCTCCGAAGTCAAGCGAGGGCGGGAGTAGTCATTACCATTTGAGTCATCTTCAACGTATGATTAAGCTAATTTTAAAAGTAGCGATCAACTTTGAAAATGACGACAGCCAACAAATCCGCAGCAAAAGACACCGCGTTCACGACGCGCCCTGAAATCGTCGGTACTTTTGGTGTCGTGGCCTCGACGCACTGGCTCGCCTCGCAGACCGCCATGGGCATCCTCGAAAAAGGCGGAAACGCCTTTGATGCGGCAGTCGCAGGTGGTTTTGTTTTGCAGATCGTCGAGCCGCATCTGAATGGACCTGGGGGCGAGGTACCCATCATGCTCTGGTCTGAAAAAGAACAGCGCATGCGTGTGATTTGCGGTCAAGGTCCTGCGCCTGAGCTGGCTACGTGCGAGTATTTCAAAGCCCGCGGTATGGAGCTTGTACCCGGGATCGGGCTGTTGCCGGCTACGGTGCCCGGCGCCTTTGGCGCATGGCTCACGATGCTGCGTGATTACGGCACGATGACGCTTGCCGAGGTCATGGCGCCTGCTATTGCCTACGCGCGCGACGGGTTTGTGATGCTCCCCAGAACCGTACAAGCCATCCTCGCTGTGCAGAGTTTGTTCGTGAGCGAATGGAAGGGCTCGGCAGAGGTGTGGCTGCCTGGCGGTCAGGTTCCCGAGCCCGGTAAATTATTTCAATGTCCCGCCATCGCGAGTACCTATACACGCTTGCTGGAGGAGGCTGGTGTGGCGGGCGCCGGTGATCGTGTGCGTACGATCGATGCAGCGCTGGATGTTTTCTATCGCGGTTTTATCGCCAAGGAAATCGATCAGTTTTACACCCATGAGTCCGTACGCGATACCACCGGTCAGCGCAATACTGGGCTGCTGCGCTATGCCGATCTGGCTAAATGGAAAGCGACCTATGATGAGCCGCATACTGTTGATTTTGGACGCTACACCGTAGCAAAATGCGGCCCCTGGACACAAGGACCGGTGCTGTTGCAGCAACTCTCCATACTGAAGCATGCCGGGTTGGAGAAATTCGCGCCTGATTCCCCGGAGTTTGTGCACACGGTCGCCGAGGCGGCCAAGCTCGCGATGGCAGACCGTATGGCATGGTATGCCGATCCGCTGTTTTCTGATGTGCCCATGGCCGAGCTGATTTCAGATACCTACGGCTGCGCGCGTTTTGAGCGTATAGGCGAGCTGAGCGCTAAATTTTTAGAGCCAGGCAATCCAGGTGGTCGTCCAGTCAAGCTGCCTGATCTCGACGCACCGGCGCGTACATTAAAAATTTCTGACATGCGATTTGGTGTGGGTGAGCCAACCTTTGCCGCGTTGCCGCCAGTCAGCGAGTGGGCAAAAAAAGAAGTGTTCATTGGCGATACCTGTCATATCGATGTGATTGACGCCCAAGGCAATATGGTTGCAGCTACGCCCTCAGGTGGCTGGCTGTCCTCAAGCCCGGCTATTCCTGCGCTGGGATTTTCCTTGGGCACGCGCTTGCAGATGGTCTGGTTTGACGAAGGTGTGCCAGGGCAACTGCAGCCAGGCAAGCGTCCCAGCACCACACTGTCCCCCTCGATGGTCTTGCGAGATGGTCTGCCCTATATGGTGTTTGGGACACCGGGTGGTGACCAACAAGACCAATGGAGTTGCGAGTTCTTTTTGCGGCACGCGCTCTATGGCATGAATCTGCAGGAGGCGATCGAGTACCCCGCCTGGCATGTTGATCATTTTCCGATTTCGTTCTGGCCCAGGTCCTTGCGCTATAACCAGATTACGCTGGAAGCCAGATTTCCTGAGGCAACGATCGAGGCTTTGCGCAAAGCGGGTCACGAGGTCAAGGTTGGTGCCGAGTGGTCGGAGGGTCGTTTGTCCGCCTGCTCGCGTGAGCCTGGTTTGGCGGGTGGTTTATTACTGAGGGCTGCTGCGAACCCCCGCGGTATGCAAGGCTATGCGGTGGGTCGCTAATGATGCTGAAAAAAATACTACTTTCTTTTTGTCTGATGCTGTTAGGTATGAGCTCGAGTTTTGCGGCCTGGCCTGAGCGCAACATTACGCTGATCGTGCCCTGGTCGCCGGGTGGCTCGACCGATATTCTGGCGCGCATGCTGGCAGATCAGCTGACTCGCTCGCTCGGACAAACGGTGATCGTCGACAATAAAGCCGGCGCTTCAGGCAATATCGGTGCCAACATTGTCGCGAAAGCAAAACCAGACGGCTATACGCTGCTGATCGACACGATGAGCACGCATGCGATTAACCCGGCCTTGTTCGCGCAGATGCCGTTTAATTCCGAGACGGACTTCACACCGATTTCGCTGCTTGCTTTTGTTACCAACACGCTGGTGGTGAATCCTGCTTTGCCTGTTAATACTGTCGCTGAGTTGGTGGCCTATGCTCAAGCGAATCCGGGAAAACTGAATTACGCCTCTGCGGGTTCTGGTTCGACCAATCACATTAGTGCGGCGATGTTTGAGCTGGCCGCTGGCGTCCAGATGACGCACATCCCCTACAAAGGGGGCGCACCTGCGGTGCTTGATACGGTCGCCGGTCAAACGCAGGTTTTGTTTGGAGCGGGTACACAGAGTTTGCCCCATGTCAAAACCGGTAAGCTCAGACTGATCGCCGTGACTGAAAATACGCGCTCGCCACAGTTACCGGATACGCCGACGGTGGGTGAGACACTGGCAGGTTATGAGCTGGGTGTCTGGTACGGTGCCTTTGGCCCCAAAGGAATGCCTGCGGAGATTACTGAGCGGTTAAATGCGGAAATCAACAGGATTGTTGCTTTGCCCGAGGTGCGCGAAAAGATGTCTGCGATCGGGGTCGAGGTCGTGACCTCAACGCCTGAGAGTTTTGCCAAAAAACTACAGCAAGACACCTCCAAGTACACAAAACTCATTCGCGAGCTGAAAATCACGGCCGAATAACGGTTTTCGCAGGATGCCAGAGTCTGCTAGAATGGCAGGCTGTCATTTTTACAGGTATTTCATCCAGGTTCAGTTGGATGGCTACAGTAACAAATGCAAGGACAGGTGGCCGAGCGGTTGAAGGCGCACGCCTGGAAAGCGTGTATACGTTCATAGCGTATCGGGGGTTCGAATCCCCCTCTGTCCGCCATCCATTCTCTAAGTTATTGATTTATATAGGTATTTTTCTAAAAGCCCCGTACACCGCGGGGCTTTTTAGTTTTTAGATTCTCTACGGTTGTCTTACTTGGTATTTATGGGGGCTTGTGCGCACTTCTCTCAGCAGTCATTTTTTACGGTTGACTTTGCCCTCATTGAATTCGGAGTTTTGCCTTGCCTGCTCTAAAAAGTTTTATGCGCTGCCAACTTATTTCGCGTGCATGATCTGATTTGATGGGTGTTTTGCTTCCTTAAGGAGGGTCTCCCAATCATCGGGTGGATGACCTTGCCCCAGCATTTTTGCAAACACGCGATAAGCATCACTCTTACTTTCATAAGCACGCTTGGTATCTTCATCATTGACCCAGGTATACACAATGATTTTGCTGGCTTCATGATATCGAAAGAACAATCGATATTGCTGAAAGAACTTGGCTCTTAACCAGTGCTTATGCTGCTCACCAAGGGTATTGCCTTGACGGTATATCGCCGAGGTTGGATCTTGTGGAATGATTTCATTGGTGAGTTTTAAAATTGCAGCCAATCGTTTCGCTGCCCTTTTATTTTGGTAGGTGAAAGGATCTTTTTGTTTCAGTATTTCTACTTCGCCTATTAAGGCTTGAACTTGATCAAGGAATAAGGGATGGGCGAAGATGGCCCAACCAGAAATGATGAGGGGTGATGGCTTTAAAGAAATAATTAAGCCTCATCATCTGGTAGTGGCGCATCTAAGTCAAATTGCACATCGCCAACTAATGATTGCAAACGTTTCACCCAAGCCCCATCCAATGCTTGTACGCGCTCGGGATGGGCAGAGATATCTTGGGATAAAAAGTCTAAGAAATGTCCAAGCACGGGATCATCAGACTCAGTCTGTTGTCCGCGACTTAATAGTACGTCCCCGTTATCCAAAATCGCATAGTGAACCTTATCGCGTTTACCAAGTTTTAAGACCTGGCGTACGGGTTCGGGCACGGTAGTTTGGTAGCGGTCGGTAAGAGTAGATTCGGTTTCAAGTACGGCAGTATTCATGCTGGTGCTCCCAAAATGAGAAGGAGAATTGTGTCAGTAAATGGTAATGCAACTGCATTACTTAGTCAACATAATCAGTATCCACGTAATATATAGGGCAGTGTTAATCTTATAAGTAATTGATTTTAAAGAATAAAAGTTGACTATACGAGCATTAGGAGCCATACTGTAGAGGTGGGAATCTAAGCCTACCGCGGGTTCGAATCCCTCCCTCTCCGCCAAATAGTCTGTAAGTTATTGATTTATATAGGTATTTTTCTATGAGCCCCGCACACCGCGGGGCTTTTTGGTTTTTAGATTCTCTACGGTTGTCTTATTTGCACTTTGGCAGGGCATTGTGGCGCCTCTCTCAGTGCGCTTCTAAAACGGTTGGTTTAGGTCGATTTAATGCCCAATAATTTGCGCTGATTCTCCCAATCAAGAGGGAGTGGCAAGGCCCTTTTGAGTGAGTCAGAAGTCAGGCTTGCTGGTTGTGTGCCATTCAATATCATCCGCATAATATCGGGTGCTAAAAAAGCTCGATTGATGATGTTAGTCACATGGGTTGTGGTGACGCCTTCCGCTTTTGCAATGGCTCCAAGTGAAGTGGTTTTATCTACGCAGGTCAAGCGTTCTCTTTGCCGGGACACGCTATTTTGTTGCACAAGTGTCCGGTGCAGTCCGTCGTTTCAATTCAGTACCTCGACATGGCAGGTGTGCTTCAGACCGTGCCCAGCAGCACTTACACAGCCGATTTAAGTTGTGAGCCTGCACGCCTGACTCCGGTATTCGGTCAGATCTGGCCGATCAGCTTGCCTCAGATTGCTGCGGTGTCTGTCACGTTTGATGCGGGATATGGCGCGGGGGCAACGGTCCCCGAAGGTCTCAAGAGTTGGATCAAGCTGCGGGTGGGTAGTCTTTACGCGCACCGGGAAGAAGTGGCCGTGGTCAGTCGTGGCAGAGTTGAGCTGCTTCCCTTTATCGATGGGTTACTCGATCCCTACAAGGTGGCCTTTGTATGACTACATTGCGCGCCGGTCAGCTAACGCGTTGGCTCACACTGCAAAGCTTGAGTACCACGCTCGATAGTTATGGTGTCTCAGTCCCTACCTGGACCAACGTCATGACTGTCTGGGCAGACATTCAGTCGCTCACAGGTCAGGAGCGGTTGAGCGCCTCTCAGTTGGCAAGCGAGGTTACGCATCAGCTTACGGTGCGTTATTTCAGCCTTCTTGCCGATACACGTGTGGTTGCCGGCTACCGGGCGCTCTACAAGGGTCGCATTTTTAATATTCACGCAGCGTTAAACGAGGACGAAAGCAATGTCCTGGTAACGCTTCTCGCCTCGGAGGGCTTAACTCGTGGCTAACACCAGCACTGTCGAGGTAACTGGCTTGAAGGAACTCGACGCTTTGCTAAAAACCTTGCCCGCCAGGATCGAGGGCAATGTCATGCGAGGCGGCATGCGGGCATCACTTAAGGTGATCGGGGACGTTGCCAAGACCAATCTTGCAGCCAACGGCACGATCAAAACTGGCAACCTGCAAAAGAGTATCCGCATCGGGTTTAAGCGCAAGAGCGAAACCGGCTATGGTTGGATCCGCGGGCGTCTCATCGCAGGTAACAAGGACGCCTGATACGCGCACTTTATCGAGTTCGGCACGGCCTCTTTTTATACCGGACACGGCAAAACCGTTGGCAAACCATACGAGATCCACCCCAAGAACCATAAGAGCCTGTTCTTTGCAGGTGTCATGCGTGAGGTCATTGTGCACCCCGGGATTCATCCCAAACCCTTTATGCGCCCCGCCTTCGATCAGGCAAGCGGCAAAGCGATCACGAGCTTCGCCGACTATCTGCGCGTGCGTTTACCTAAAGAACTAGCCAAGGCTGGGCGATGAGCGCAGAACTCATCACGGCTGCACTTCTGAATGTTGCGGGCGTCATCCTTGGATGCATAGCTGGGCATGACATTCGTGCGTGAACGTTGCGGGTGCTTTTAAGCGGCACTATAAGTGACCGCTTCTGGCCGAAAGCGTCTGTTATGAGCTCAGTTACGGCTTGATCGGACAGTGTATGTCAGATCAAGTTTGAGTTAGTACATCTAATTACACCTTTAGAATTTAATCTCACCAACTTTCTGGCTTCCTAATCTCAGTGTTTGGGATTACGTCAGGCAATAGACATTTCTCTAAAGCCCAAGCTCTAAGCGGTACTACAAAATTGGCGTATTTCTTCAACTGCCACGAAGGCTTACGCTTAGGAGCACCAGGTGTAATTAAACCAATTACTTTTTTATGCTGCTCTTTTACGAGTTGAAGGGCTGTAGCCAAATCAGAATCATTTGAAACAATCACCGCACAGTCATAAGAATTAGCCCAAGCATCATTTAAAACATGCAACGCCAAATTAACATCTGAGCCCTTTTCCTCAGTTTTAAAAATTTCAACCCTATTGGGCGGTGGGTTGGCATTTTCAGCAAATACTCTATGGCGTAAGAAATGACCTAAATGAATCTCTACTTCGGGACAATGCGCTTCTATTGCACGAAAGTAAGTATCTTGCCGTGTATTGACTTGAGGGTCACGCTCTGTTGGCTGCACGCGAGCGGTGAAATATTTGATTTTCACCAGATCATTCTCTTCACCCAAGACTGTTTTGAATAGGTTAGTTAAGTCTAGCCATTTATGAGGGCTATCTTTTAGTTGCCCATAGTAGAAATTGAAGCCATCTATGTAGACAATTGTTCTTAATTTAGACTTAGCCAACTAGATCTCTCTTTAGAAAAAGCAAGGGCCTCCGAAGAGGCCCTGCACCTGACAGTCGAAACCATCAGGGTAGTAGTCTTGAGATGATAATACTAATTGGCGCCCAAAACAATAGTTCTTAGGGCTTTAAATCCTGAATGTAGGGCTGTTTTACAAATGATTTCAATTAATGAGATCCGTCGCAAGTGTTTTATTCGCTCGCTGTAATTTAGCCTGAGCTTTCTGTACTGACTGCTGCGCTTTGACTTGTTTGGATCGATCTTTGAGCTGTTTTGACTGATCTTTCAGAGATTTCACTTGTAACTGTTGTGCTGTCAGTGGTGTACACGCCGTTTGATCTGGTGTTGATACCACCGCTCAATCGTGGCGCTGCCGATACGGTGCGTGACAGAGAGCTTGCGCTGGCTCACCCCGCCATCGTGGGCTTCAAACACCTCCAAGCGATAAGATTCCGTGGCACGCAGGCGCGGGCGTACTCCTGGAAACTGATGTCGGAAGTAACGGTTGCAGTTCTGACAGTGGTACTTGGGTACGCTCAAGTGCAGAATCATGATCTGATTGCCTTGGCGGGTGTGTTTTAGGGTGCGGCTATGGGTAAAATTGGGAATACTACGTGGCTGGAGCGGTTCATAACGGGGGAAGAGCAGTATTCATCGAAATAGCAGTACCCATCAAACACGGCAAAATACGCCTTTCTAATCGCAGTGGGCCAAGACCTTTATTTCCAGAAATCGTGTTGCTGCCATTGGAGTGGAAACCCCATATCAGAAATCGACAAAGACGGGACTTGCGGGAATTGATCAATCATTTCTCGCAGTCGATCTCTCCAAGAAGAATTTGGGCTAATGATTTTAAGCATATGAATCAATATGCAAATCACGCTGTACAAACGAGAGCTTACTTCTTGTGTCAAGAGCGGGGCGTTGACAATGGGATCAAACGCCGCGATCTCGCCTGCTTTGGGAAGTTTCGGTTGATCAACCAGATTTTTGTTCCAAAGACGACTGTGATGGGCAGCTACATTTCGCACAAAGTTCAAGGTGCGAAGCCAGCTCTCCATCACCATGAAGTCCTGAACGCCGTATTTGGCTGCGATAGCAGTTTTGTCTGCTGCTTGCATGCCCTGGTAGAAAGTCGAGAGCATGCCAAAGTCCCACAGCTCAACGGAAACCCAAATGGGTAGAGGCAATCCGTACTTGTTCTTGTAGTGCTTGAAAAAGTCTTCTTTCGAACGTTCGAGAACCTTGTTGTATTTCGCGATCCAGTCTTGGTGTGCTGTCTGGCCGTTTTGTTTTGGTTTTTTCGTGAAGTTACCGTGCAGCATTGCTGCGTTCGTATGGGCAAAGGTATCGCGTCCTCCCAGCATATGTGACACATCAACTCGCACTGCAACTTCAACGCGTTCGATGGCATCGAGAAGTAAAAGACGCAGCCGTTTGTCTAATACGTACATGCTCAGGACGTGTTCGAATTTAATCTCTGGCTTGAATTGGTCTAGCCTTGTGACTGTAATCTTTTGGGTGACCGGATCCTGGGTGATAAGCGGGAGGCGAAGGGGATACCAGTAAGCACTTAGACGGTAGTAGCCGATCCGGATTAAGTAGGCCAATGCTGCAACGTCATCCGTCACCTCAAGCCCCTGGCTTTGAGCAACTCCAGTTGTTGCTGGAAAGAGAGGTGAGGTTTGTTGTACGTCGAGACCATTTCTGGAGCCACCAAAAAGAAAACCCGCCCGTGCGTCTTTCAACGTAGAGGAGCGGGCCGTGTTGTTGACAATGATAAGCCGGCTTAACCTTCCAAGTCAACGTAAAGTGAACGTTATGGTGTGGTTATGCAAAAAGTAAATGAATCCCGCAGACCGCTAAAAGGGCTTTGCGTTTCATTTGCTAATTTAATCTTAATTATTTGTATGGCGGATGACTCATAGAGTTTAAGATCAATGAAATTCAGATCGGCATGAACTTAGTGCCCCAAACCCCTTCATCACTGGTAATCTTAGCTTGCTCGACAGTGCTAGATGGGCGACGGTTAACGGCTGACTTTTGCAAGTGAAATCAATGGAAAGAATCACAATTTCGTTAAATGAAACTCTGGCTGAAGAGTTTGACGCTTTAATCCTGGCACACGGCTATAGCAATAGATCAGAGGCTGTCCGGGATATTCTGCGTAAATATATAGAGACAAATCGTCTAGAAGACTCTCGAGCTCCTGACTGCGTTGCAAACGTCAGTTACGTTTATAACCATCATGAGCGTGAAATGGCTAAGCGAGTCAATGATATTCAACATGAGCATCATGATCTGACCATACCGACCCATCCCGGGGCTATCCTGCGGGAAGATGTGCTGCCCAGTTTGCCAGGCATGTCCGTGAGTGCCTTCGCTCGAAGCTTGGGTGTTTCACGTCAGACGTTGCACTCTGTGCTGGCCGAACTTAGCGGTGTGTCAGCTGAGATGGCACTACGCTTGGGAAAGCTCCTTGGCAACGGCGCACAACTCTGGCTGGACATGCAGACCAAGTTTGATCTGTGGCAAGCGGAGGCAAAGTTGCACGATGAACTGGGACAGATGAAGCAACTGGAGTCGTTGGCAAGAGCTTGATTTAAAAATCGTACGAAAAGCTATTGACACGATATATATCGAAACACTATCAATTTGATAATCACTCAAATCACGCCCACACAGCATATGCCCTGTGGACGTTTTGTTTGGGGCAAGCCCCTACATCTTGTGTGAGCAGGTCCGTTAACTAGACAGCGATCCTCACACACTCCAACACCGAGAATTTTTATGACACCCGAGATCCGAATGGTCGCGGTGGCTTCGCTCATCCCGTATGCGCGCAATGCCCGCACGCATAGCGACGAAAAGGTGGCGCAGATCGCCGCCTCAATCGCTGAGTTTGGTTTCACCAATCCGATCCTCACCGACGGTGAGCGAGGTGTCATTGCTGGGCACGGACGTCTCGCGGCGGCCCGTAAGCTTGAACTGACCGAAGTACCAGTCATTGAGCTGACTCATCTCTCTGCGATTCAAAAGAAGGCGTATATCCTGGCTGATAACCGGATCGGTGCCAACGCTGGCTGGGATGACGAGCTGCTGGGTGTTGAGCTAGCGGAGTTGCAAGACGCAGGGTTTGATCTGGAGCTCACCGGTTTTACCGAAGATGAATGCCCCGTTGGCCGGTCAAATACCCCCATCTCTGGACAGGTCAAACTCCCCCACCTGAGCGGGCTGTAAATTAGGGCTAATCGCCCAAGTTTTAGCCGCAGTTCAGCCCCTGGCAGTACGTTATCTTTACCCCTCGACTGAGGGGAACTGGATTGAACGTCTTGAAACCGCACTTACAAACGACGATTTACACCTTGCTGGCAGCTAAAACGAGCCAGCATGAGATTGCGCGCGTCACCGGTATCGACCGCAAAACAATCCGAAGCTATGCACAACGTTGGCTAGTCGAGCATTCAAATTCCCCCGGGGTGGCCACCGGCTCCGAAATTGAAATTCCCCCAGCCCGGCCACCGGCTTTGGCGAGTCCTGGGTCGAGCTCGGCGTGCGAGCCGTACCGCGAGTTCATCACCGCACAATTGCGGCTACGTCGCAATTACACGACCATCTATCAAGACTTGGTCGATGAGCTTGGGTGCAGCTACATGAACAAGCCTGGCGCTACTTTGGCGGCACCACGCAATATGTGGTGCTCGATAACCTCAAAGAAGGTGTCATCACACCAGACCTAAATGAGCCCGAACTCAACCGAGTCTATGCAATGGCGCTGGCTCACTACGGTGTCGTGGGTGATCCGGCTCGCATCCGTGATCCAAATCGTAAAGGTAGTGTCGAGAATGCAATTGTTCATACACAAGCCACAGCACTTAAAGGACGGCGGTTTGAATCCCTTGAGGAGCAAAACGAATTCCTCGAACACTGGAAAACCCGTTGGGCTGCACAGCGAATCCACGGCAGTCACAAAAAGCAAGTCGAAGCAATGTTCCAGGCAGAGCGTCCCTATCTGAAAGCGTTACCACTTACAGGGGTTCGTTACTTCCCCCGTTGCCTGATCCTGTTAGCCCATCAGTTCGTTTTGAGATAGTGATACCGATGATGAGCGAGATTCTCTGGACTTGTATTCGTTACAAACCCTAATGCGAAAATACTTAGGGTTTTACGGGCATGTAGGGGCTTGTAGGGGAATAAAAAGGTTGATTAAGAGCCTGAATAGTTTTACATTAGTAAAATATTAAGGAGGCTTAACATGCTAAACGCATACCTACGCAGGTCAGGTGGATCACTCATCATGACGATCCCATCATCTTATGCTGAGCAAAATCACCTCGACGCTGGATCCTGTGTGTCCGTTGACATTAACGGGGCTGAGCTCAAAGTGAAGCCAGGTCGTCAGCGTCCTAAGCTTTCAGAGTTGCTTGCGGCGACTCCAATGGAAGCGAATCAAGTTGCTGGATGGGATGAACTGTCTGCAGTTGGAGCCGAGCTTTGACCCCTGATCGTGGGGACATTCTGCATTTGCAGTTTGATCCGGCATCAGGCAAGGAAATGATAGGCAGACACTTTTGCTTGGTTGTTTCACCCAAGTCATTCAATGCGAAATTCAAGTTGGCGATGGTTTGCCCGATTTCAGGTGGAGCCGCCGAGGTTGCTCGAAATTCAGGATTTCTCGTCTCATTAATGGGCTGTGGATTGCGAACAGATGGTTCGGTACATGTGCATCAATTAAAGACACTCGATTGGGCTGCAAGAAATGCAGCCTTCGTGGAGAAAGCACCACCGCTTGTCATGCAAGAGGTGCTGGATTGCTTGATGGCAGTATTCGAGGAATAGTAGATAAAATTCTGATATGGACTTAATGATGCATATTGATCATGCTACTAACTTGATGTCACTCAACCTAAGTGGTTATCACTATTTTGTATTGGATGAGGTCGATAACTTGACTGATGCAGCTCAGGCTTCTCTAAAAGCAGTCATGAATAAGCCAACGACCATCTTTATCTTGACAACGAACTATTTCGAAAAGGTCGAGCGTGGAATTATTAATCGGTGTGTCACGGTCGAAATGAATGCGGCGCCTGCAACAGCATGGCTAGATTTTTCGAAAATGGTTTTATCTGACGCTGGTATTACTAATGTTTCAGACGAACAGTTGCTTAAGGTGCTGACTCCATGTCAAGGATCGGTTCGCAATATCTTGGATGAATTGCAATCAGTGATTGCTTAAAATAAAGTGAGAAAATTATGGAACGCCTAATTCGTGTGAAGGAAATCGTTGGATGCAAGAAATCCGGTCGGTCACCAAAAAAATATTCCGCCAACATAAACTAGTGGCAACCTCACAAAAAAACCAAGATAGTTATCAGTTAACCGTGCCTCTCTAAAAGACAGCGAACC
>DAIMDD010000010.1:0-147401 GCA_036725985.1 Burkholderiaceae bacterium | reverse complement strand
GTCAAGCTCTTACACCTCAAAACCCCGTGGCTTAATGCCGCGGGGTTTTGTTTTTTGCTTTGTGATTATTTGCCGCTCATGTAGTAAAAGCCTGCCTCGAACCTAACCGAGATAAGCAAGCTCAAGAAGATTTGCTTCTTTTAGTTTCTCTGGCGTTCCCTGAAATACCACATTGCCTGCACTGAGCAGGTTACTGCTGTCTGATAGGGCGAGGGCCATATCCGCCATCTGATCGACCAGCAGTAGCGTCAGACCTTCTTGACGCAGGGCTGCCAGACGCACAAATAACTCATCGACAATCGCTGGTGCAAGACCTAGTGAGGGCTCATCCAGAAGCAATACAACTGGGCTTGCCGCCAAACCTCGCGCAAGCGCCAGCATTTGCTGCTCTCCACCAGAAAGCAAACCAGCACGACGAGTTTTGATCATTTTCAGCTTTGGAAACATTGCGTACAGCGATTCAAGCTGCTCATGACTCAAGCCACCGCGCGCATAGGCGCCAATTTTTATGTTGTCTTCAACCGATAACTCAATAAAGACTTGCCGACCCTCTGGAACCATGACTAAGCCGAGCGCTGCAATCTGATGGCCGGGGAGATCGGTAATGTCTCTGCCATCAAACGCAATCGAGCCTGTGAATTTTTTATGCAGACCTGAGATCGCACGCATGAGAGTTGATTTGCCAGCGCCATTCGCACCCAGAATACAGGCGGTTTGGTTTTTCTTTAAGCACAGATCGATATTGTTCAGAACATCAGCCGCGCCATAGTTGGCGCATAAATGACTGACGACCAATACATCGGTGTGTTCTGGCGTCACGGCATTGAGTTGCTCGGTGATATTTGAAAAGAATTTCGACTCACCGTTACCCAGGTATGCAGCGCGCACGCGTGGGTCATGCTGAATCTCAACAGGAGTACCGGAGGCAATCAGTTTGCCTTGATCGAGTACGTGAATCCGATCAGAGATGCTCATCACCAAAGCCATGTCGTGCTCAATGATGAACACACCGACACCTTGAGCTGCGATATTTTTTAATACGATACCGAGTTGTGATTTTTCTTCAGCGGATAAACCTGCTGCGGGCTCATCAAGCATGATCATGGCAGGACGTGTTGCGAGCGCGCGAGCGATTTCAACGAGTCGGCGATCCACGTGAGCGAGTGAGTCGGCACGAGCGTTACCGTCCCCCTGATAACCGGCGAAGTTTAAAAGGGCTGCACATAATTTCAAGGGTTCTGCAGGCAGGTCATGACCAAGCAGCCGTCCCTGCAACAAGCCAAAGTAAACGTTCTCAAGAACAGACATGTCACCAAACAGTTGTGATGTCTGATAGGTACGGGCGATACCAGCGCGTCCCACTTGATAACCCGGCAGCGAACTGAGTTCTTTTTGGTCAAGATGCACAGAACCTGTGGTGGGCTGATAAAAGCCAGTCACTAAATTCAAAAGTGTCGTTTTACCCGCACCGTTAGGTCCGATCAAACTTGTGATTTGACCCGTGTGGGCCTGAAGTGTGACGCCCTGTAAGGCAGCGTTTCCGCCGAACAATACGCCGAGTTTTTCAAGTTTAAGCACACTGAGCTTTGCGCTGGTAAACCAGGCTAGGGCGAGCGGTTGATCTGCCTGAACCGGGGAAATAAATTTCTTGAAATACCGCTGTGTAGCAGCGCCGAGTGCACCGGTCAGACCATTGGGTGCGATGAGCAAAACAATTAAAAGTAGCCCACCGAAAAACATCAATCGATATTCAGCAAGCGAGGAGAGGGCTTCGGGCAGCAAGATGACCGTGACTGCGCCGACTAAGGGCCCCGCGGCTTGTCCGATGCCACCAATCATCACCATCAGTAAAAAGATGATGGATTGAAAAAATGGAAAAGACTCAGGACTGATAAATCCGTTGAGTACTGCAAACAGACATCCAGCTACACCTGTTAAGGCGGCGGAAAGCGCAAAAGCGATGACGCGCACAAGCATCAGATTGGCACCAATCGCGCTGGCTGCAACCTCCGCTCCGCGTGTTGCGCGCATCACAACACCCCATTTGCTCGAGGCAAAAATGGCATAGGCAGGTATGAGTAAAGCGCTGATGACAATCGCCATACAGGCGATTCCTGAGCTACCGAGTACCAAGCCAAACAGAGAGGGTTGCGGGATGCCCATGATGCCGTTCCAACCACCGGTCACATCTTTCCACTCAGCAATACCTTGCTCTACAAAGTAGCCAAAGGCAATCGTGACCATGGCAAGGTAGGGGCCTTTGACGCGCAAGGCAGGTAATGACAGCGCAGCACCAGCTAAGCCTGAGATAAGCGCTGCGCAAAGCATGGCGAGCGGAAAGGGCATACCGAATTTCATGCTGGCTATCGTGCCAACATAGGCGCCGATCGCATAAAAAGCAGCATGCCCAAGTGAGGTTTGTCCCACTAAGCCCATCAGAATATTGAGGCCTACACCAACAATCGCGGTAAGCGCGACGGTACCGAGTACCAGTACTTGATATTCATTGGTGAGCGCAATGGCAATACAGCCAAGCAGTAGCCAGGCGAGTCCTGTTAGCCAGGAGATTTTGAGGGCGTTCATATTTTGTTTACGCCTTTGCGTCCAAAGAGACCGACAGGCCGGATCGCCAGAACAACGATCGTCAGTGCAAAAGAAAACATCTGAGCATAGGTCGAGCCAAAGGCTGTGACAAGAATGGCTTCGGTGATCCCTAAAACAAGTCCGCCAGCCATGACGCCCGCGGCGCTATCGATACCACCGAGAATGGCTGCAGCGAAGGCTTTGATGCCAAAGATGGTGCCCATGCCTGCCGAGACGGTATAGAGCGGCGCGATCATAATCCCGGCAATACAGGCAAATACCCCTGCCAGCGCGAAAGCCAGGCTGATGGTTTTTTCTGTATGAATACCCATCAACTTTGCGGCGGAGGGATTCTGAGCGATGGCAAGCAAGGCTTTTCCGATTTTGGTCAGGCGCATGACGAGCGCTAAGCCCAGCGCAATACTAAAACCGACAATAGGAATCAGGATCTGTAAAAATGAAATCCGCAAGCCGCCGACATCGACGCCCATTTGTAAGAGAGGAGAAGACATGCCGCGTGGATCTTTACCAAAAGTAAAGAGGACGATATTTTCCAGTATCAGACCGAGTGCAACGGTGGCCATGAGCCAGGCGTCCGAGTGCCGCTTGACGAACGGACGAACAGCCACAAGTTCGACCAGGCCGCTCCACAGTCCGCACAGCATTAAGGCTAAAGGAATCGCGATCCAGGCTGACAAGCCTGATTGATTAACCATGCTGAAAGTCAGTACTGCACCGAGCATCAGACAGGAGCCTTGTGCGAAATTGACCGTCCTTGAGATCGCGTAGGTTGTGTAAAACCCAAGCGCGGTCAAACCATACATACTTCCGATCCCTGCGCCGGTAATCAGCGCAGAGATCAATTCATTGAGTCCCATGATTGTTATTTGACCGGGACGATCTTGCCGCCGTCATAACGAACCATGATGTAGTCAGCAGGAGAGAGTGCTTCGTGCGCAGCGGTTGCGAAAGGCTTGTCATATTTTTTGATCAAGCCCTGATAACCCTCGAGCTGCTCAAGTGCGGCGCGGATCGCTTCTCCATCGGTACTTTTTGCTTTCTCGATTGCGAGAGCGAGTAGATTCATCGCATCGTAGGCGTTTGCTGTACCGACTGGTGCGATGACATCGGCAGGAGTTTTGACACCGTAACGCTTGCTGAGCTCGCCAAATACTTTTTCTGATACGGGTGTGGGCGCTGAGTAGAAGCTATAGGTCTGGATGAAATGTACGTCTCCAGCAGTGGGTCCCACCAGCTCGTCAAAGCGTCCGCCAGAAATACCCCAGTGCGATACAACGGGTACGTTCCAGCCCATGCGCTCACGAGACTTCATCATTTGCGCACCTGGTGCTGCGTTGGCGACCAGAATGATTGCGTCAGCGCCGGCATTTTTCAGACGACCTAACTGAGGGGTGACATCGACATCGCTTTGCTCGAGCTTTTCTACACCCGCCAGCGTGACGCCAGCCGCTGCAGCGGCTGCTTTGAGGCCTTTCTCGTTTGACTCGCCCCAGGGATTGTTAACCAGAACGAGGCCAGGTTTTTTAGCGTTAAATTTTTTCATCGTGTATTCGATGAGGGCGATATCTACGAGATCGTCCTGAGCCGAGACACGGAATACGTAGTTGGGTGTTGCGCCATTTTTAGTAATGTTGGTACCCGCAGCCCAGACACCAATGAAGGGTTTTTTATTCTGGTTTGCAATCGGCACGATCGCCAAAGATACGGGTGTATCGATGCCTCCAAACAACGCTGCGACCTTTTCGCTCGAAATCAGTTCGCGTGTAGCGGTCACGCCTTTGGGTGGGCTCGACTCGTCATCGCGCTTGACCAGTACGAATTTCTTACCGCCCAACACGCCACCTTTGGCGTTGATCTCATCGATTGCGATGGTCAGTCCGCGTGAAATCGATTCTCCCGACTGCGCGGATTGTCCCGTCAGCGCCGCAACGAGTCCGACCTTGATGTCTTGGGCTCTACCCAGGCTCGGAATCAATGCCGTGGTGAGCACAGAGGCTGCCATACAAATATTCAGGACATGTTTGTTGTTCATCGCAGGTATTCCAATAAAAAATTATCGCAAGGAGATTTCGGTTCGCTAATCAGATACACACATCACATACACGCATCACATACACGCATCAGACTCACACATCAGATACACATACCCCAGCTACAGACATCGGCACGGTTCTTGCATCAATACGTTCATCAGGCCAGGAGCCTTTAATTTTTGGTCAGTATTCTTAAGCCAGGAGTCCAATCGTGACGCAGAATATTCCGCTTCTTGATCTTTCACCCTTCTATCAATCGAGTCGTGACACGACAGAATTTAAGCAATTGTTATGCCAGATTGATGAGGCACTTCGAACAACTGGTTTTCTGTGCATAAAAGGCACGCCGGTGAGCACCAAGATGGTGCGCGATGTTCAAAATACGGCGCTAGCGTTTTTTGATCAGTCGCTTGAGGAAAAAAATCTGGTCAAGGCGATTAAACATGCGAATCGGGGCTATACCGGTTTGGCAGAGTTGGGCCTGTCTTACTCCATGGATGCAGATGACTTGAAAAAAGACCGCCAGTCGCCGCCCGATTTGTTCGAACGTTACCGGATCGGGCCGGTTGAGCAATTTGATCCTGCCGTGATGCAGGCTTATGCCAATGGTGCTTATGCGCCTAATATCTGGCCAGCTGCGCCCTCAGCGTTCGCGCCAGTGATGCAAGACTATTACCTCAGGATGAATCGACTATCTCAGGATTTGCTTGAGTTGTTCGCACTTGTGCTTGGGTTGCCCGAGCAATGGTTCGCTGATAAGGTCAATCGCAGTATGGCATCGCTGGCGATTAATCACTATCCTGCCCAGCTTGAGCCACCTCTGCCAGGTCAGTTGCGTGCTGGGCCGCATACTGATTACGGGACCGTCACCATTGTGGCGCCTACCGCAGCACCGGGCGGGTTGCAGATACGCACTAAAGACGGGCAGTGGGAGGGCGTCCAGGTTGAGCCCGGTACGTTTGTTGTCAATATCGGTGACATGATGGCGCAATGGACTAATGATAAATGGGTCTCGACAGTTCATCGGGTCGTGAATCCTCAGTTAGATTCAGGTTTGGCGGGTCGTCGCTTGTCCTTGGTCTTTTTTCATCAACCAAATCCGGATGCGCTGATCGACTGTATTCCAACCTGTATTACGGAGCAGACGCCTAAAAAATATGCCTCCGTGATCGCGGGCGAATACATTTCGGCCAAAATTAACCGGCATTTCAAAAGCTACTTGGCCGCTTGAACGGGCTAAGTGAGGAGCCCTGGGTCCCAAACAGGGTTTTATCCTTGGCTTAATTAAGGATGTCCCGAGTGATCGCGTAACTTTCTCCAGCGGTTGTGATAAAAATGTATCTATAACAAAGATACTGGAGACAATTATGCAGCGCAGCACGCAATTGGCATGCGAAAAAATCGTGCGTTTCACAATCGTGCGTTTTATGCCCGTCACTCTGGCTTGGCGGCTGCTGCGTACCGCACTGGCCACACTGCTGACGTTGTGTTTTCTTGCACAGACCTCCTTGAGCACGGCGCAAGAAATTTATCCTTCGCGTCCCATCACAATTGTCGTGCCTTCTCCTGCTGGAAATGTTAATGATGCGGTAGCCCGTCTGATTGGTCAGGAATTAACCAAGGTCTGGAATCAACCCATTGTTATTGAAAACAAAGCGGGTGCGGGTACGACAACCGGTACGAACTATGTTGCCCGTGGACCTAAAGATGGGTACACCGTGTTGCTGACATTTACAGCGCATGTGCAAAATCCCTCACTTTATTCAGCCTTGGGTTATGACCCGATTAAGGATTTTGAGCCGGTCAGTGAGGTTGCTGCATCCTCTGTGATTTTAGCGGTGTCACCAGATTACCCTTATAAAACTTTGCCTGAGATGGTCAAGCAAATCAAAGCCTCGCCAACACCCGTACCCTATGGTTCTTACGGTAATGGCACGACAGGTCATTTGATGGGAGAGTTGTTTGTACGCGAGGCAGGTTTAAAAATGGATCACGTAGCCTATAAAGGTGGCGCGCCGCTCGCTACCGACCTGGCCGCTGGACATGTGAAGATCGGCTTTATCGCGGTAGGTACCGCGATGCCTCTGTTAAGTGCTAAAAAAATTATCCCGGTAGCGATTGCCGGGAAAAAGCGTTCGGATTTGATGCCTGAGGTGCCAACTTTTCTTGAGCTAGGCTACAAGGGTTTTGAGCCAGATGCCTGGATGGGCTTGCTGTTTCCCGCAGGTGTCGCGAAAGAGCGTGTAGCCGCGTTATCCAAAGAGGTCGCACGTATCGTGCGTCTCTCAGAGATCGACAAACGCATGCGTGAACTCAATCTTGTTCCTATTGGAAATACCCCCGAGCAATTCGCCAAGGTGATTAAAGACGATTATGAAAAATGGGCGGCTATCATCAAACAAGCAGGGATTAAGCTTGATTAAGCAGCTCGTCACACACCAACAGACTTACATCTGCAACGCGTAGCGATAAGAGTATGGGCGCTCACTATCAGGCATTGTTATGCACACATTACGGTGACTGGCGCGAACTCGAACTCACCCAGCTCTCACGCCAGCCGCTCAGATCCGGTGAAGTCAGAATCAGAGTGCGTCATGCCGGCGTAGGCTTTGCAGTCAGCTTATTTGTGTCAGGAAAATATCAGCGCAAACCACCTCTGCCCTTTACCCCGGGTACCGAGGCGGCGGGAGAGATCCTCGAGCTTGGACCAGATGTGGAGCATTTGTATGTTGGTCAGCGTGTCATGGCAGCACTTGATTGGGGTGCTTTTGGTCAGGAGGTCGTGACGCTGGCCGATACAGTGTATGGTTTGCCAGATAACATCGTCTTGGCCGATGCTGCGGCCTTACCCATTACCTATGGTACGGTCTGGTCTAGCCTGGAGTGGGGGGCTTGTCTCAAAGCAGGTGAGGTGTTGCTGGTCCATGGTGCGAGTGGCTCTCTTGGTATGGCGGCCGTCCAGATTGGTCGTCTGATGGGCGCTACTGTGATTGCGACAGCTAGTACGGAGGCTAAACGCGAGGCTGCGCTTAAAAACGGTGCGCATTACGCTTTGTCCAGCGATGCCGGGCAATTGGTAGACAAGATAAAAACACTCTGCCCGCAAGGTGGTGTTGATGTGGTCTTCGATCCGGTTGGGGGTGATTTGTTTGATGCCTCGGTGCGTTGTTGTGCGCCACTGTCGCGCATGCTTGTGATTGGTTACGCAGGGGGTCGGATACCTGAAATAAAAACCAATTTGTTATTGGTAAAAAACATAGCGCTGATAGGCTTTAATTATGGTTTGTATATAGGCTGGGGTCGAATCGATGAACGTAAAAAATTTGCTCCACGGGTACACGCCATGATTGAAAAATTATTGACAGCGCTGAGCCGTGGCGAGATGCCCTTGCCCTTGACGCAACGCTTTGCTTTCAAGGACTGGGAGAGTGCGATTGATACAACTTTATCGCGCCGGGCAATTGGAAAAGTAATTTTGGATCTACCTTAAATGAATAATGAACCGATGTTGAGTGGGTTGACGATTCTTGATATGAGTCAGGGCATTGCAGGCCCGTATTGTGGGTTACTCCTTGGTCAGCAAGGCGCGCGCGTGCTTAAGATCGAGCCGCCTACTGGGGACTGGAGTCGTCAGATGGGGCGTATCACCCAGGGACAGACTGCGATTTCAATCGCCTATAACGCAGGCAAAGAAAGCGTCGTGCTCGACACGCGCACACCTGAGGGGCGCGAGGCGCTGCTCGCGCTTGCACAAACGGCAGATGTCATTATTCAGAACTTCAGACCTGGCGTGGCGGCGAGTATGGGGGTAGATTATGAATTGTTAGCGAAACATAATCCGAAGCTTGTCTACGTATCGATTACCGGATATGGGACGCAAGGCCCCATGGCTAAGCTGCCCGCACTGGACACAACAATTCAGGCTTTTACTGGACTGATGCATACCAATCGGGATGCAGCAGGGCAGCCACGCCGGATTGGCTTTTTTCTGGTTGATCTGGCTACGGCAATGTATGCTGCGCAAAACGCCACGGCAGCGCTCTATCGAAGTGCTCTGACGGGAAAGGGGCGACATGTGCATGTATCTATGCTGCAGACTGCCACAGCGTTGCAGTCCTATGTGTTACTGGATGATGCGATGTTTCCTCAGGCGGAGTCTGCAGTGTTCAACGCACCCACAGGTATTTACGAAACCTCTGATGGGAAAATCTACGTCAGTATGATCAGTGACGCGATGTTCGGTCGTCTGGCAAAGGCCCTGGGATTTGTTGATTGGGAGCAAGACGAAACTTTGCAGCATAGTTCGGGCAGGATCAAGCGTGCCGCTGAGCTCAACGCGCGACTCGCGCGTGCGGTTGAGAAAAACACCTCTGAATACTGGAGCGAAACGTTCACGCGCAATGATATTTTGTTTGGTGTGCTGAATCATCCGCGTGTTTTGCTCGAGCATCCGCAGGCTAAAAGTGTCGGCTTGTTCCAGACCATTGCGCAAGCTGAAGTAGGAAACTTGCCTTGGCCTGTGATGCCGGGTCAGGAATCCTCGCAATTGCCACCCGATAAGGCACCTGCTCTGGGTGAGCACACAGAGCGCGTACTGAAAGAGTTCGGGATACGGTAGTTAATGGTTGTCGCGGGTCGTTATTTATTGTCGCTAGAGGGCTTCACAATATCTGCCTGCACACTTTGCAGTAGTCTCTGAAAATCTGGCGAGTCGCTGATGATCTGTCCTGCTGCACTACGTAGCCGATCAATCGCCTCATCGGGTAAAACAAAAGAGGTCGGCTGCTGATTCAGGTAGTCGCGTTCTGCCTGATTTTTAAGTGCGGGAAACGAGACATCGACCACGAAGATTTCGGCACCAGGGCCTCGCACGGCGTCAGCGACTTTCGGATCTTTGTTCGCCCGCATTGCGGCCGAGTTACGGATCAGTGTCAGGTTGTCCCATTGTGCGGACATGTCTTTTAACTGCTCAACGGCTTCGAAGGAATAATGGTCGATAGGCGTGCCTGCGGCTTTGAGCAGAACGTTCAGTGTCGAGGGCGGGCTTTCTGATTGATCCCAGTTTGTTTTGGGTGTGGAGAGTGAATTCACAATAAAGACGATGATTCTTTTTGCACCATCAAGAGGTGTCGGTGCGCCAGTTCCGGCGAGGGCCTGAATCATATCGAGCGCTTCGAGTACGCCACGCATGCCGATATTGTCTGATACACCGCCATCAACCAGGTGCAAGTAGGGCCGGTTTTTACTGTCACTCAGCGCCCGCTCGTTTTGCAAAGCGCGCATGACGCGAGCTGCTGGCCGTGAGGGGTGTTCGAGGTCTGCGAAGGGCAGCATCCAGGGCGGGATTTTATAATCGCACGTGCCGCCATAGTTATTGAAGGTCAGGGGTGAGAGCACCACCGGCACTGCAGAGGATGCCGCAGCGGCGCGAGAAAGATTGACCGCATTGATGTCCGAGCAAATCTGGTCAAAATAACGTTGGGTAAATTGAAAGCGCGAACCGGTCGAGATGTCGGTCGCGGTAGCCAGGATCAGTGGTCCCTTGTTATTGTCGAGATCCTTAAACGTTGCACCGTTAAACAAGATCTCGTCGTAGAGCGTGGCGGCTAGTTCTGAGCGCCCCCAGCCAGTTGACCATAAATCACCCCAGTTAGCTGGGCTAAAGAATCGTGCGATCAGCTCGCCCTGAACGTTACGTTTTAAAAAGCGTTGTTCATATTCCTGGAAAAGCTTGTCCCCATAAAGACCGTAGGCAAGCGCAGTAAAGCTGCCGCCTGAAACCCCGGTAATAATATCGACCTCGTCGATTAATCTGACAACGCTACCCTGGGAGCTTTTGATCCTGGTTTTGGCGAGAAACTCCAGGACGCCATAGGAAAAGGCAGCCGCCCGCATCCCCCCACCTGAGAAAGCCAGGATGACGAGGTTGTCATTGTTTTCGCCTTGGAGCTTGCGGTTTTCAAACCGGTAGCCTTTTGTGTCATTGGCCTTGGTAATGGGAGGATTGACCGGGCGTGTTGCGCAGCCAGCCAGGGCGACCAGAATCAGTACGGCAATTGCACGCGTGAGGCGCATCCAGGCGAACCAGTGCTGCATAGAACCAGGCCTTATTTTTTATACGCAGAGTAGTTTTTGTCTGTCCGGGTTTTGGTTTGTTCAACCAGTGTGCCATCGTCACTTTTAGATTTTGAGACAAGCTTGGTCGCGTCAATCGATACGATGATGTCTTCAGTTGTCTGGCCTTTTGGGATCAGATCTTCGATTTTAAAATTAGCATCAGCAAAAAATTCTTTTTGCTCGGCATCGCTGAGCAATTCACCGTTCGCTTTGACGTATTCAGGAATGGCTCGGATATCGACGACTTTTTCAAATAAAGAACCGTTCTTAATCATCCACTCGCCCGCAGCGGTGATATACCATGAGGCCTCGACCGTATTGTCGTTTTTATATTTAAACGTCATCAACACCTGACCTTGGGTATTGGAGCCATTGTTGCCGAGGTATTCATCGACAGCGGCTATTTTGATCGAGCCGCCGATCATGTTTCCTTCGGGATCAAGCGCAGTCGTATTTTCACTGTGCCAGCGACCGAGTAAGGCTTTCTCCAGTTCGGGACTGGCCCAAACAGATGCAGAGGTAAAGCTCAGGCAAAAGGTGAGTAAAAACACGAGGCGTTTGATCATGAAGGTCATCCGGTTAGGTAAATATATGAAGGCTCGACGTCAGGGAGTGCTTAAAATGGGTGTCTGAAGTTCCTCAACGAGCAACAGCCTGGCCATCTCGACGATGGTCCGAGCCAGCAACATAGGCATAGGGCGCAGCGGTTGTTTCCTGAGCATCAAGGCGTGCGATCAACTGTGCGCTGCCGAAATCCAGACTGTCGGGTGGCGTGACCGTCGGGGTGTGGCCCATTGCAATCAGACCATTCACAATGTCTTTATTGACGGCATTTTCGAGCATCAGCTCGCCGATATCGTTGATGCGCCAGCGTGGGGCGTCCGAGCACGCCTGCGGGTTGTGCTGCTCAACCACACGACGCAACACCATCTGCATATGGCCTTGCGCTTGCATGTTGCCACCCATGACTCCAAACGCCATTTCTGCTTTGCCGTTGCGTGTCATGAATGCAGGGATGATGGTGTGCATAGGACGCTTGCCACCGCCCACCAGATTTGGATGGCCTGGTTTGAGTACAAAGCCTGAACCGCGGTTTTGTAAGGCGATCCCTGATTTGGGGACGACCACGCCGGAGCCAAAGCCTTTGAAATTCGACTGAATGAAAGAAATCATCCGACCTTCCGAGTCGGCCGCACACAAATAAACCGTACCACCTGAGGGCGGCTGACCGGGATCATACTGGCCTGCTTTTTTCAGGTCGATGAGTTTGGCACGCTCTTTGGCATAGGCAGGGCTCAGTAGTGCGCTGACGCTGACTTTCATGTGTGCCGGGTCTGACACGTGTTCATACAGGTCTGCAAAGGCCACGCGCATTGCTTCGATCTCGAGGTGCATGCGCTCTGGAGAGCCAGGCTTCGTTTCGTTGTAAGGCAACTGGTCAATGATATTCAGGGCGAGCAGCGCGGTTAAGCCCTGACCATTCGGTGGAATCTCATGAATGGTAAAGCCTCGGAAATCGGTCGAGATCGGTTCAACCCAGTCCGCCTGATGCGCGGCAAGATCGGCCTCGGTCATGGCCGCACCGTGCTCTGCTGCGAACGCTGCAATCATTTTGGCCAGACGGCCGCGGTAGAACGACTCACCGTTTGTCCGGGCGATGTCTTCAAGTGTGTCGGCCTGGTCGGCAAATTTCCAGATCTCGCCCGCGACCGGTGCGCGGCCATTGGGCATAAAGGCTGAAAAACCTGGGTAGTCTTTGAGTTCCTGGGCTGCAGCGGCCCACTGGCGAGCGACTACGGGGCTGACAGGAAAGCCTTCGCGGGCATGGCGAATGGCATCGGTAAACAGGTCGGCGAAGGGCAAATTACCGAATTTTTTGGAGAGTGCAACCCATTGCGAAACCGCACCGGGAACGGTAACTGTCTCCCAGCCACGATCATCCATGACGGTTTTGCCTTTAAAACGCTCTGGTGACCAGGCCGCAGGTGCGCGTCCCGAGGCGTTCAGGCCATGCAGTTTGCTGCCATCCCAGATCAGGGAAAAACCATCGCCACCGATACCATTCATAGTTGGCTCAACCACGGTCAGCGTAATCGCTGCCGCAATCGCTGCGTCAATCGCATTGCCGCCCCGCGCAAAGGCGGCCGCGCCTGCCTGTGCAGCCAGCGGCTGTGAGGTCGAAACGATGTTGCGACCGAGAACGGGTTGACGACCTGAGGGGTAGGGGAGCTGCCAGTTCATGAAATATGCTTTCCTGAAAAAGAGTAATGAGGAGTTGGATTTTTTTGTGTTGAATGCCCATATCATAGACTGCGGCGAGCCTCAAATATTTTTTACAGGGGCAAAAATCTGTTAAAAAGGTTTACATATAAAAAAGCCTGCCTGGTCGGGCTGGAGACAAATAATGGACAGGCGCGTCTTTACTCTTGGAGCGCTGGCTGCCTCGCTTGGTGTGCAGTCCGCGTCTTATGCTCGCGAACAGGATTGGCCCCGTAGCCGTGTGACGATCATTGTTCCGTTCCCTGCCGGCGCGGCAACCGACATTACAGGCCGCATTGTGGCGGCCAAGCTCTCCCAGATCTGGGGGCAGCCGGTGGTGATTGATAACAGGGGCGGGGGTAATGGTATCTCTGCCTCGGAAGCGGCTGCGCGAGCTAAACCAGATGGTTTAACGCTGTTTCTAACTTCCGCCATGACGCAGGTCGTCAACCCCGCGCTGTATGAAAAACTGCCCTACGACCCCATCAGGGATTTCGAACCCATCACAAGGTTTGGCAGACTGCCGTTTGTTGTGCTTGTGCCAGAGACTTCGCCGATCAAAACGCTGGATCAGCTGACGGCGTTATTAAAAAAGGAACCTGGTAAACATAATTTTGGCGCGGGTTCCTTGCCTGCCCGTGTCGCCTCGGAGATGTATAAAAAACTGACTGGCGTGGATGTCGTATCGATTGCATATAAAAGTAATCCACAAGCCTTTCCAGATTTATTTTCTGGTTTGCTGACTTTTATGATCATTGATGTGGTCAACGCAAAACTGCAAATTTCGAGTGGGAAAATGCGCGGGCTAGCGGTGAGCCTTGCGCAAAGGGAAGAGCAGTTGCCAGAGATCCCCTCTGCGCCTGAGGCGGGTTTGCCGGGTTTTGAGCTGATTACCTGGACGGGGTTTTATGCGCCGCGCGGTACGCCCGAGACGCTTGTTAATAAAATTAATCGGGACATTGTGGCAGCGTGCCGCGACCCCGGGGTTTTGCAAAGTTTCGCGAGTTTAGGTGGCCCACCTAAGACAACAACGCCAGAAGAATTCAAGCAATTCGCCTCGTCTGAAATGCAGAAGTGGGGTGACATTATCCGCCAATCGCAAATCAAACTCGATTAGGGAGTAAGCAATGCAGGATACGCAAGTCAGAGGTAATAACGGTCCGCGCTATCGTCATAGGCTCCATGAAAGCGCTGCGTATGAGCATATCAAAGTTGATAAGCTGACACCTATTATTGGCGCAGAGATCTCCGAGATTGATTTAACCCAGCCCCTTTCTGACGCGCAGCAACAGGAAGTGCATCGCGCGCTCGCAGAGAATCAGGTGATTTTTTTCCGGAATCAGAATATCTCCAAAGAGCAGCATCTCGCCTTCGGTCATTTATTCGGTGATTTTCATATTCATCCTGCAGCACCGCATGTCGAGGGCCTGCCCGCGCTGATGAAAATCCATGCTGACGCGAATTCGCTCAGAGCGAACGGAGAAGCCTGGCACACTGACGTGAGCTGTGATCTGGAGCCGCCGATGGGCAGTATTTTGCACATCCATACTTGCCCTCCACATGGAGGAGATACTTTGTTTGCGAGCATGTATGCGGCCTATGAAGCTTTGTCAGACAGAATGAAAAACTATCTGAACGGGATGACGGCATATCATGATGGTGAGCCGGTTTATCGTGGTACCTACAAAAATTTCGGTGTGATTGATAAACCTGAGTATCCCCATGCTGAGCATCCTGTCGTGAGAACGCACCCGGTGACGGGTCGTCAGGCGCTCTATGTGAACAGGGGCTTTACCAGTCACCTGATCGGTGTGCCCAAAGACGAAAGCACAGCAGTGTTGCGCTATCTGTTCGAGCATATGGAAAACCCCTTGTTTCAATGTCGTTTTCGCTGGCAGCAACATTCGATCGCTTTCTGGGACAACCGCTGTGTGCAGCACAGAGCGATGTGGGATTATTGGCCAAACACGCGCAGCGGTCATCGGGTGACTGTTGCGGGCGATAAACCGTTCTATCGTGCCAGCTAAGTGCGTGCAGGCAGCTTAAGTGTTCGGGTAGTCTGAACAATAAGCCGCTCGAATTTATCTGCCAATAAAAAACGGGTGTGGTTCCTGAGAACCACACCCGTTTGCTTGCAAGGAGGTTACTAGTTCAGTATCGAATTAGTTCAACCAGTTTAGTTAACCGCGTGCAAGGCAGCCTTGACTGTTGCAAAGATCTCGTCGATCTGTGCATCGGTCACGATCAGTGGTGGCGAGAAAGCCAGAATGTCACCAGTGAAGCGAACCATCACGCCTTTTTCTAAGCACTTGAGGAATGCGTCATAAGCACGTGTGCCAGGTGCGCCATCACGTGAGTTGAGCTCAACAGCACCCATCAGGCCGAGGTTACGAATATCTTTCACGTGGGGCTCGCCGCGCAACGCGTGGATTGCTGCCTGGAATTTTGGTGCCATCTGGTTGGCCCGTGCAAACAGGCCTTCGCGTTTGTAAATGTCTTGTGCGGCGATACAGGCTGCTGCTGCGGTTGGGTGCGCAGAGTAGGTATAGCCGTGAAACAGTTCAATCGCGTTGCCTGGTCCAGCATTAACGATGGCATCGTGTACTTGACGGCTGGCAGCCACTGCAGACATTGGAATCGCTGCGTTGTTGATTGCTTTTGCCATGGTCAGCAGGTCAGGTGTCACACCAAAATATTCGCTGGCTGTTGCTGCGCCCACACGACCAAAACCGGTGATGACTTCATCAAAAATCAGCAAAATGCCGTGCTTGGTGCAAATGTCACGCAAGCGCTGCAGATAGCCCTGTGGGGGAATCAGTACGCCAGTTGAGCCAGCAACCGGCTCAACGATGACCGCAGCAATGGTTGAGGCGTCGTGCAAAGCAACCAGACGCTCAAGGTCATCAGCTAAATGCGCACCCCAGGCAGGCTGTCCCTGGCTGTAAGCCATGTGTTCGATGCTGTGGGTATGCGAGATATGATCGACACCAGGAATCAGGTTGGCAGAGTAGGCTTTACGGTTCGAGACAATACCGCCTACCGAGATGCCACCAAAACCTACGCCGCTGTAGCCGCGCTCACGACCGATCAGACGGGTACGTTGGCCTTCGCCACGAGCACGATGGTAGGCGAGTGCGATTTTCAGTGCTGTGTCGACGGCTTCGGAACCGGAGTTTGCAAAAAAGATGCGATCCAGACCCGCAGGCATGACTTCGGCAACTTTCGTTGCGGCTTCAAATGCCAGAGGATGTCCCATCTGGAATGAAGGTGCATAGTCCATTTCCATCATCTGGTTGTGGACGGCTTCGATAATTTCTTCGCGACCATGGCCGGCGTTGACGCACCAGAGACCCGCACAGCCGTCCATGACTTTACGACCGTCGACGGTGGTGTAGTACATGCCTTTAGCTGATTTCAGCAAACGTGGAGCTGCTTTGAACTGCTTGTTGGCAGTAAAGGGCATCCAGTAGTTGGTCATGTCCAGATCGTTGGTCAGGCTGACGTTTTCGGTAACTGCGTTCATGTGTGGGGCTCCTGAGAAGAGGTCGATGTAGCACTGTAACGCTCAAAGTCTGTATGATCCCAGTACGGTTTGAAGGTTTTATGGCAAACTGTACTGGGGTTGTTTCCCGGGTAGTTATTCAATTTCAATGCTAGTTGCTGAGTTGAAGGGATAGCCATGGCAAGAACTGCATTGCGTCTGAGCTGTGATCGTCATTCGAGCGTGACGCTGATTGACCAGATTGTTTCAAGTATCCAGACGGCGATTGAGCAACATGTGCTGCGCCCCGGGGATAAGTTGCCCTCGGTACGAACGCTTGCTCGTGAGCAGGATTTAAGCCCCTATACCGTAGCGGAGGCCTACCAGCGGCTGACAGTCTCCGGCAGCGTTGTTGCGCGTCCTGGCTCCGGCTATCGCGTGGCACAACTGGCCCCGCCCTCGACGCTGGGGAAAATCGCGTGGACTTCGCCCGCGCTGAATGCTGCCTGGTTGTTGTCAGATGTGTTCGCGGATCATTCTGTGCCAATCAAAGCGGGTTGTGGCTGGATTCCGGGTGAGTGGCTCGATGAAAGTGATATGCAGCAAGCTTTGCGGGCCTTGAGCCGCATACCTGGTCCCAGGCTGGGTGGCTATGGCCATCCTTATGGGATGGGTGTGTTACGCGAGCAGGTCGCAGCGATCCTGCGGCGTAATGCGATCCCGGCCGATACCGCCAATGTCCTGATGACTCAGGGTGCAACCCAGGCGCTCGATCTGGTGGTGCGTAGCTTGCTTCGACCGGGCGATACCGTGCTGGTCGACGATCCCTGCTATTGCAATTTGCTGCAGATCTTGCAGCTAGCAGGACTGCGAGTGATCGGAGTGGAGCGTCTGGCCGAGGGGCATAATCTGGAGCAGTTGAAACGGGTGCTAGAACGAGAAAACCCCAAGGCTTTTTTTGTCAATACAGTTCTGCAAAATCCAACCGGTACTTCGCTCTCGGAACAGTCTGCGAAAGCGTTGCTCGAGCTTGCAAATCAGCATGGTATGTGGGTGATTGAAGACGATATTTACCGCGAGCTTGCCCCCGCGGGTGCTCCCTGTCTTGCAGAAATGGATGGCTTAAAGCGTGTGATTTATATTTCCGGGTTTTCCAAAACCATCACGCCAACCTTGCGCGTGGGCTATGTCGCTGCGCATCAAGAGATTTTGACCGACCTTGCCCGGACAAAAATGGCGGTGGGTTTGACCTCGTCGGAAGTGACCGAGCGCGTCGTGGCGAATATTTTGATCGACGGACACTACGACAAGCATGTTGAATTACTGACTAGAAAATTAAAAGCCTCACACACACAGGTTGTACAAAACATGCGCTCTGTGGGGATGGAAATTTTCCATGAGCCTGGGGCAGGCTTGTTCATCTGGGCCCGTTTGCCAATCGAGGCCTCACAAAGTATTTCAGTTGCAACGCAGGCTTTGCAGCGAGGCATCTGGCTTGCGCCAGGCTCTTATTTCCGTCCCGCTGAGCAGGCCTCCAACTGGTTTCGTTTTAATGTCGGCAGTTCGGATAACGCGATATTGTGGGAGTTCGTGCGCGGACTCTGATGTCGTGCGCGGACTCTGATGTCGTGCGCGGACTCTGATGTCGTGCGCGGACTCTGATATTTAATCAATGCTTACAGTGTTTAGCGGTCAACAGCCAAATACAGTGTTTCTTTGATTTCTTCCATCACGATGTAGCTGCGTGATTCCGCAGAGGCCGGCATGCGTTTGAGGATTTCGCCGAGTAACTGGCGATATCTGTTCATCTCGCTCAAGCGTGCCTTCACCAGATAATCAAAATCTCCTGACACTAAATGGCATTCCATCACCTCCGGGACATATTCGAGTTCTTTTTTTACTTTTTCAAAAACGTCACCTGATTTTGAGGACAGCTTGATTTCCAGAAAGACTAATAAATTTTTGCCTAAGGCAGCGGGATTGACGCGTGCGTAGTAACCCATGATGACGCCTTCGCGCTCCATGCGTTTGACACGTTCGGAGCAGGGCGTTGCCGAGAGACTGACGCGCTCGGCAAGCTCGGTCATTGAGAGCCGGCCGTTACGTTGCAACACATCCAGTATCTTGAGGTCGGTACGATCGAGTGTGCGCATGGCTTATCCTGTAACAATTCACTAATATATATTGGTATTTTAGTGAATAACGCTGCACTCGCTATAAAAGACGTGGTTGAGACCGGAGTGGACGGATTTCAGTGGTGAATATTTAAGTTTTGGATAGTCAAATGAGTCAGGATTTTCATGAGCCAACAAATGCAAACTGAAGCGGTTCATCTACCGCAGGGCATTGTGAGCGGACGTCGACTGCCAGAGGTTTTACGGTTTTCGTCAATTCCTTATGCCGAACCAGCCACAGCAGACCTGCGGTTTGCCCCACCAGTGCCATCTCGCTGGCAAGGCACGCTCGATGCCACACACCCCATGCCAGTCTGCCCGCAACTGCCCTCGCGACTGCGTGGGGTGATGGGAGATTTTCAGGCGCAACAGTCAGAGGACTGTCTGCGACTCACGGTCTGGACACCAGGGACTGATACGCGTATGCGCCCCGTTATTATCTGGCTGCATGGTGGCGCCTGGCAAAGCGGGGGCGGGGCAGTTGACTGGTATGACGGCGCGAAACTGGCGGTGCGCGGAGATGTGGTGGTGGTGGGTGTCAACTACCGACTGGCTGCGCTGGGCTGGTTGTATGTGCCAGGTGAGACGGCAAACGTTGGCTTACTCGACGAGGAGGCTGCGATCGACTGGGTGGTGCAAAATATCACGCATTTTGGTGGCGACCCGCAACAGCTCACGCTGATGGGGCACTCTGCAGGAGCTTTCAATATCGCCGCCATGCTTACTCGCAAGCCGCAATTTCAGCGCGCGATATTACAGAGTGCTTCGCTGGGGCGGGGTTTTCGCGAAGCTGGTCAGGCAGCATCTTTGAGCCGAGTGTTTCTTCAGGCGTGCGGCGTGCGGACTCTGTCTGAGGCGCGCAAACTGCCAGTCCAGACACTGCTCGCGGCGCAACAGTCACCTGCCGTTATGCAAGCCTTGAAAGAAGAGGGCGCTAATCGCAGCCTGTTTTGTCCTGTGCTTGACGGGGATGTTTTTCAAGAGCCGATTGCTCCGCTCATGCAGGCTGCTTCTGCCAAGGTCGACGTGCTGGTCGGCTCGACACGCAATGAAATGGCGGCCTTTCCCGGTATGGTGCTTAACGAACAAAGCCAGCAGCTTGGTGAGCAGATTTTCGGTGCGCCGGGCAGAGCCTGGGCGAGTGCGGCGCACGCAGCGGGCAGGCGGGCCTGGAGCTATAGTTTCGACTATGCACCGACCTCGCAGTTTGGCGCATGCCATTGCATCGATTTACCCTTTGTATTTGGTAATCTGGAGGCCTTTGCTGGCGCGCCGATGCTTGATGGGATGGTCGCTTCGCACGCCGCTCGCCTGGTCGATCAGCTACAAACTGCCTGGGTTGAGTTTGCACACGGGCGCTCGCCAGGCTGGGAGCCCTCGCCGGCGGTAAAGGTTTTTACTTAAGTATTCAAGGATTGATTGTGTCTGTGTACAAGCGTTTTTTCAGCAAGCCTTGTGGGCTGCTGCGATCGGTTTTCTTGTTGCTGCTGTGTTTGAACGCACAGGCACAGGTGCCGGCTAATTTTCCTGATAAACCGGTGAAAATCATCGTCGCCAATCCACCCGGCGGGCCTGTGGATGTGGTGTTGCGGGTACTGGCTAATCGCCTAAGTGCAATATGGAATCAGCCTGTTGTTGTGGAAAACAAACCCGGTGGCTCGGGTATTGTGAGCACTTCAGCGCTGGTGAAGTCTGCCCCAGATGGCTATACGATCGCGATGGTTACGGCCTCGTCGATGACGATTATGCCGTTCGCAGTTGATAGTCTGCCTTATGATCCGCTGAAGGATTTACAGCCTATTTCACTGGTTGCACGCACGCCTTTTATTTTTATTGTGCGACAGGATAGTCCGATCAAAACCTGGCAAGATTTTGTCGCACTGGCGAAAACTCGAGATCTGACCATTGGTTCCTACGCGATTGGTTCGGCCTTTCATCTGGTCTGGGAGCAAACCGCAAGACGTGTCGGGATAAAGGCGGTCTATGCGCCGGCTAACTCAGCCGGTAAAACCCAAAGTGATTTAGTGGGCGGACAGCTCGATATCGTGCTGGAGGCACCCTCGAGTGCAAATGCCATGCTCGAAAGCGGGCGGGTCCGTGCGATCGCAATTACCAGTCCAGAGCGGTTTGCCGGCCTGCCAGAGACGCCAACGTTGGCGGAATCAGGTTTGCAAGGTTACGCCTCCCTACCCTGGATCGGTCTGATGGGCCCCGCAGGTGTCCCAGCGGAGCGTGTGCGCGTGATCCAGCAGACCGTTGCTGAAATTCTCAAAGAGCCCTTGATGCAAAAACAACTGCAAACTCTGGGTATGATGGCTGTTGGTAGTGAGCCGCAAATGCTGGCCGACACTATTGCGCAAGAGCGTCGCGCTATGCAGCCACTCGTCAAAGAACTAGGGATTAAATTGCAATGATGTTTGTTCATACCCCCCCGCAAGTCATCACGGCAGAGGTATTTACCGAAATGCCGGCACACTTTCGCCGCACTGGCGTGCACTCCGAGTGGGCTAATGCCAATCGAGGCGGCGAAGCGGTCGATTCTTTTCTCGAAGGACCGGTTTTCGATCTTCAGGGCAATCTCTATGTGACCGATATTATTTTTGGTCGCGTGTTTCGAATCGATCCCAAAGGGCAATGGTCCCTGGTGATTGAATACGACGGAGAGCCAAACGGGATGCGTTTTATCTCTGACACGGATTTGTTGATCACGGATTACAAAAATGGCTTGATGCGACTCAATGTCGAAACCGCAAAATTGACGCCCTATCTCACGCGCCGTAATAGCGAACGTTTCAAGGGCATGAATGATCTCGTGCTCGACGCGCAGGGCAATATCTATTTCACGGATCAGGGTCAGTCCGGCATGCACGATCCGACTGGGCGTGTGTATCGCTTGCGTCCGAGCGGCCAACTCGACCTGGTGATGAGCAATATTCCTAGCCCGAATGGAATCGTCCTGGCGCCTGATGAAAAGGCTTTGTATGTCGCAGTCACGCGAGGCAATTGTGTCTGGCGCGGACCACTGATGGCTGATGGCAGCATCGTCAAGGTCGGTCAGTTTTTTACCTCGTACGGCCCGAGTGGTCCGGATGGGTTGGCCATGGATCAGGCGGGCAATCTTGTGATCGCCAATCCCGGATTAGGTTATGCGTGGCTAATTAATAAGCGTGGGGAGCCAATTATGGTGATCAACAGTCCGCGCCAGATGATGCTGACAAATATCGCTTACGGAGGCCGGGACAATAAAACGCTCTATTGCACAGAGTCGGGTTCGGGTTCGATCTTGATGGCGCAAATGCCCGAACCAGGCGTGCGCCTGCACCGGTTGCCGGCAAACTAAACCAAAGCGCTAGTTTCACAGGGATTGTGCGAAAATGAGGAATAGAATTTTTTAGTTTTTATTCTTTGGTTTTTTATCTTCTCAAGATCTGATCCTCCATGCTGAAATCATCGCTCCACACGCTGCGCGCCAAGTTCGCTCTCTTTTTGTTGGGCAGCTTAGCGCTGAGCTCGGCAGTATTTGCAGCCCCTCCTATCCTGGTGCTGAATTCGCAAAATGCAAATGTGAGCGTGATCGACCCAGTCACCTACAAAGAAATCAAACGTGTGCCGGTTGGCAAAGAGCCTCACCACCTCTACATGACGCCGGATAACAAATCCGTGATGGTGGCTAATGCAACGGGCGACTCGATCACCTTCATGGATCCAAAGACTGGCGATATCCAGCGCACCCTCAAAGGCATCTCCGACCCCTATCATTTACGGTTTTCACCGGATATGAAATGGTTTGTGACTGCAGCGAACCGCCTGAACCACGTTGACATTTATCGCTGGGAAAAAAAGGGCGATGAATATGAAATGAAACTGGCCAAGCGTATCCCGACCGGTAAAACGCCAAGCCATATCGCCATCGATACTAAAAGTACGATTGCTTATATTTCAGTGCAGGAAAGTAATGAACTGATGGCGATTGAGCTGGCGACCCAAAAACCACTTTGGACCGTGCTCGTAGGTAAAACGCCCGCTGATGCCTATCTCGCGCCGGATGACAAAACATTGTTGATTGGCATGACGGGTGCCTCGGAGGTTGAGGTCTATGACGTCTCGGCGGCAGGTGCGAAACTCATAAAACGCATCCCGACCGGTGAGGGTGCTCACGCCTTTCGTTCACAGGGCGACAAGCAGCACGTCTTTGTCAGTAACCGGAGCGCCAATACGATTAGTCGCATCAACGTCAAATCACTGACGGTCGTTGATACCTATAAAACTCCTGCTGGACCAGATTGCATGGAAATGCTCGATGATGGCAAGACCTTGCTGTTTACCGCTCGCTGGGCTGGTAAACTCGTCGCGATTGATCTGGAAAAAAAGGTAGTGGTCAAACAGGTGCCCGTGGGTAAGTCGCCCCATGGTGTCTGGACACTGAATCATGCGAGCCGTATCTAAACGACGTCTGTCTCAGGTACTACTCGGTGCTGGGATAACATGTGCTGCGGCTGTATGGGGGGGCGAGCAAACCACGCCCTCTGCCGAGGCTGACTGCACCAAGCCTGTTTATCTAACTTTTGATACCGGGCACATGGGCGTGGCACAGCTAGTCTCGGAGGTTTTGGCGCGCGAAAAAATTCTTGCGACGTTTTTTATCGCCAATGAACCGACTCGAACGGGTGGGATGAGTCTGGATGAGAACTGGGCGCCCTGGTGGAAAAAAATGTCAGAACAAGGGCATGTTTTTGCCACGCATACCTTCGATCATGTCTATTGGCTGGCAGATCTGCCAGAAAATCAGTTTAAAGTCAGACCAAGCAGCGGAGCCGATGCTGGCCGCCTGCAAACCTGGAGTGCACAGCAATATTGCGAGGAGCTGGCGCGCGTAGATGTCCGGTTTGAAGACATGACAGGACGTAAAACACTTCCGCTGTTCAGGGCACCCGGCGGTAAAACCTCCCCGGATCTGATTCAGGCGGGTGCGAGTTGCGGTTACGCGCATGTGGGCTGGTCACCCGCTGGATTTTTGGGTGATGAGCTGTCAAGCACGCAGTATCCAAATGCGGTGTTACTTGAACGCGCATTAAAAAATATTCGTGTTGGTGATATCCTGATGGCGCATCTTGGTATCTGGTCCAGACAGGATCCCTGGGCACCTGCTGTGCTTGAACCTTTAATCGCGGGGCTCAAACAAAAAGGGTTTTGTTTCGCAACGATGGATCGGCATCCTGATTACAGGGAGTGGGTTAAAAAATATGGTCGCACGCCGCCGGCGACTGCCATCGAGGCTTCGTCAAGCGCTAGCGATGCACGTGAAAGCGAACCCGCTGAGCCAGCAGAGATGATCTCGGTCGACAGCGACGCAGACCTGCGCGACCCGGCAAAAGACGGCTTGGAGCGACAGCCCGATAGCGTCGAACCACAACCAGACATTACACTCTTGGATATATCGACTGAGAAAAATACGCGATGAATGACTTGATCGAGCTTTTCGATAGCGCACAGCAATGGTTGTTCGAGTCACTCGTACAGCCCCTTCTATTTCATGCCGGGCTGGGAGGCATGATCGAAGACGCCTACACCGGCACGATGTGGTTGCTGATTGGTATTTTGCAGATCGCTTTGCTGATTGTGGTGTTTGGCACCATTCAAAAACTAAGGCCTGCAGAGCCTGTTGTAGACCGGGTACAGATTCGTATCGATATTGTTTATACGTTAATCCATCGACTCGGCATTTTTAAGCTGGTACTTTTTTTCTCAATTCAGCCGCTTTGGGATGATTTGTTTGGCCAGGCGCATGTACTGGGGTTTTCTCCCCTGCACCTCGATCAACTCTGGCCTGGTGTGACAGATATCGCCTGGGTGAGTCTGGTGATGTATCTTTTGATCTTTGATTTTGTCGAGTATGTCTATCACCGGGCCCAGCACCGCTACGCCTGGTTCTGGGCCTTGCATGCCGTGCATCATAGCCAGCGTCAGATGACGATGTGGAGCGACAATCGTAATCATTTACTTGATAGCTTTATCCGTGATGCAGTGCTGGTGCTAGTGTCACAACTCATCGGTGTCCCGCCTGGCCAGTTTGTACTGATTGTCGTCCTGACTCAGCTTGTCGAAAGCTTCTCTCACGCCAATGTTCGTCTGCATTTTGGTGCCTGGGGTGATCGACTTTTAGTCAGTCCGATGTTTCACCGCTTTCATCACTCGATTCAATACGATGAGTCAACTGCAGGACCAGCGCACGGCCATAATTTTTCGGTTTTATTCCCTGTGTGGGATGTGCTGTTTGGCACGGCAAAGTTCAATACCGGCTACCTGCCGACAGGTGTTCATGATCAGCAACCAGAAGAAGGTGGCCGTGATTATGGCCAGAGCTTCTGGTCCCAGCAGGTGCTGGGTATTCGGCGTATGCTCGGGCGAGACCCGCTTAAATAACGCCGCGCGCTTTCAGCGCCGCAAATTGTTCGGGTGTTATGCCGATTTCTTTCAATATTTTTTCTGTGCTCGCCCCTAGTAAGGGCGGCGCCTGCTCAAAGCACAGTGGCGCCTGGGTGAAATTTAGCGGACTGACAATTTGTGGCACGACGCCTGCGCTCGGGTGAGGTAAATATCGCAGCATCTGGCGATGCACGATTTGTGGCTCAGCGAGAATTTCCGGGATGGTGTTGATTGGGCCGCATGGAACACCGTGCGCACGCAACGCCTCGATACACTCAGTACGTGAGCGTTTACCGATCTCACTCCCTACAAACTCCATCAATGCTTGCAGATTGGTTACGCGGGCACGATTCGTCGCAAAGCGCTCATCCTGTGCAACGCCGGGATGCCCCATAGCCTGACAAAAGCTTGCGAATTGTCCGTCGTTTCCTACCGCGAGCACCATTTTTCCATCGGTACACGCAAATACATCCTGTGGCTGAATGTTTGGATGTTTGTTGCCCATGCGCTGAGGCGTTTTACCTGAAACCAGATAGTTCATCCCCTGGTTCGCAATGGTGGCGACCATCACATCGAGCATCGCCAGATCAATGTATTCGCCTTCTCCGCATTTTTCGCGGCGTGCGAGCGCGGCCAGTACGCCCACCGCAGCCCACATGCCAGTCATAAGGTCCATGATGGGCATACCGACTTTTTGAGGTCCCGCACCTGGCTCGCCATCGCGCTCGCCGGTTACGCTCATCAAACCACCCATGGCTTGAATCATGAAGTCGTAGGCTGGCAGTTCGGCTAAAGGACCACTCTGCCCAAAACCCGTCACCGAACAATAGATCAAACCAGGGTTGACGGCTTTGAGATCCGAGTAGGCGAGTCCGTAACGCTCGAGCGTTCCGACCTTGTAGTTTTCTAGAACGATGTCGGCTTCGCTGGCGAGTTTTTTAACCAGCTCTTGGCCTTCGCTGGTACTGATGTCGATCGTGATCGATTCCTTACCGCGATTCGCTGCAAGGAAATAACAGGCTTCGCGAGTTTCCTGTCCATCCAGTCCTTTTAAAAAGGGCGGACCCCAGACGCGCGTATCGTCACCTGCTCCCGGCCGCTCGACTTTGATGACGGTAGCGCCCAGGTCTGCCAGGATTTGACCGGCCCAGGGGCCAGCGAGCACGCGGCTCAGATCTAGTACTTTGAGGTGGGTCAGTGGACCAGTTTTTTTCATAGTCATTTTCTCTGTGGAGAACGCAACAGCGCTGTCAGACCGGCCGCCAGAGGCGGATCGGCCACCTATGATGCCTGAAGCAACGCTAGTTTGCCGTCGCGCCCGAGGACTTCACAGCTTGCGCCCAGTTTTTGACTTCTTCAGCGATAAAGGTTCTGAAAGCCTCAGTATTGAGATCGGCCGCCGCCGCACCTTCTTTAGCAAGACGTTCGGTGACTTCGGGCGATTTGAGTGCTTCGGTGAACGCGTTGTTCAGTATTGTTATGACGGCGTCAGGTGTTTTCGCAGGCGCCAGGATGCCGTGCCAGGACAGAGCCTGAAAGCCTGTCAAGCCTTGTTCGGCCATGGTGGGTACTTCAGGCAGCGCAGGTGAGCGCTGAGGAGAGGTGACGGCCAGAGCACGCAAATTACCGTTTTTAATCAAAGCGATTGCGCCCGGGATAGTGGTGAACATGAAATCCACCTGGCCACCCACCAGGTCAGCTTGCGCAGGATTGCCACCTTTGTAGGGAACATGTGTGAATTGCACGCCGGTCGAGGCTTTCATCATTTCACTGGCGAGGTGGCCTGGGGTGCCCGCACCTGAGGAGCTCATGTTGGCTTTGTCACCTTGGGACTTGAGGTAGACGAGCAACTCTTGCAGGTTACTGATTTTGTCTTTGAGGTTTTTACCAACCACCAGAACGTTCGGCACAGTCGCTAGCAACGTGACGGGTTTGAAGTCGTTCACTGCGTCATAAGGCAGATTGGTATAGAGCGTTGGGTTGATGCCATGCGTGCTCGCCGTCGCTAGCATCAGCGTGTAGCCGTCAGGCGCTGCGCTCAAGACTTGTTTGGCCGCAATCGTACCGTTCGCGCCGCCTTTGTTTTCCACAACGATTTGTTGTTTCAGGAGTTTGGAGGCTTCGGCCGCCAGTGTGCGTGCGAGGATATCTGAGGTGCCGCCAGCAGAGTGAGGCACGATGAGTGTGATGGATTTAGTGGGGAATGTCTGTGCCCAGGCCTGACCAGGTATGCAGAGACTTCCCAGTAATGCTGAAGCAAACATCATGCGTAAAAAAAATGACCGGTGCATGATGCGAGTCTCCATGATCAGGTACAAAAATTAGTCTGAGCCAAGACTCAGTTTGTTAGGTTGGCGTTTTTCAATCGACCATTTCAGCAAGGCCGCGCAGCGATAAATGCCATGAGCAAATTTGCCATAGGGAAGCGTCAGAAAGAGTGCCATGACCACGCCAAGATGAACTGCGAGCAATAAAGGCATGGCACTGGTTTCGCGCAAGACGAGTAGTCCCAGCCCGGTCAGACTAGTCAGGAACAGCAGGATGATAAAGGCCCGATCCATGGGTTTTTGCTCGGCGTCACCGTGCAGCGGCGAGCGGTTCAGATTCAGCCACAATAAACCTGCTGGACCAACGAGTAGGCCGATGCCACCCAGCGTACCTAGAATCACAGGTAAGCTGAAATAGCCGTAGGGTGCCTGCCAGCCAAACATATAGTGATAGAGAGTCGCGACAGACGTTGCAGCAAAACACAGCATGAAACCATAGAAGGTCAGATGGTGAAAACGACGGCGACGCAGGGTAAAACGATCATCCTCGTCATTACAGCCCTCGCCGTGACCGCCATCAAGGTATTTCAGTTTTAGCGCGTTGTGTGCGGCCTCTGAGACAGCCTCCTGTGTCGCCTGACCTGGAGTGATTTCTTTCCAGAAACGTGTGACCCCGATTCCCAGTGCAAGCACGGCAAAGCCAAACACCACGCCAAACATTAAGGCCAGTGTGTTGTGCGGGAAAATCGCGTAGAAATTGCCAGCTAAGGGCGCGCTTTGTGGTTGGCTCAGCAGGTTGCCTGCTGACAGGACGGTGAGCACTAAAAACAGAACTAGACCAAAAGCTGTCGCCAGAGAGAGCGTGACGCCATTATTTTTGTAGAGCTTACCCAGAGAGGCGGGCCAGGCAAAATCTGTATAGGTCTCCATCCGGACCTTGGCCATCGCTTGAGGGATGTTGACCATGAATTCGTGCGGGGGAGCGTACTGACAGGCGTGCAGACAGGCGCCGCAGTTGTGGCACAGGTTGGCCAGATAGTTCAGATCGGCTTTGTTATCGAACTCAAGGCGGCGAGCCATCGCAGGAAAGACCGCACAAAAGCCCTCGCAGTAGCGACAGGCATTACAGATTTGCAGAGCACGCGCGACTTCGGCTTCATTAGCCGTGATGCCTTTTTTGTGCCAGGTAATGGAGTGCTCGGTTGAGCCTGCCAGGTTTTGCGCTTCGCGCGTCAGTGATTCAAGCGACTGCATGCTGCGCTCCTTCTTTCATTTTTTTGGCGGCGGCTGCCGCTTGTGTTCCGGCGATACGACCAAAGGCGGTACCGATCGACATACCGACGCCTGCGGTATAGCCTTTGCCCAGGACGTTTCCGGCACTGATTTCACCTGCCGCAAACATATTCGGGCTGGCTTTGCCCTTGAAGAACACGCTGGACTTTTCGTCTGTCACCAGACCGAAGTAGGTGAACGTAATCCCGGGACGTAAGGCATAACCATAGAAGGGTCCCGTATCGATAGGACGTGCCCAGTGAGTTTTTTCTGGTGTCACACCCTCGGTATGGCAATCGTCCTGAATCGTGTGATCGAAAGTCCCAACCCGGCAGGCCGCATTGAAATCGTTGATGGTTTTCATGAATACTGTTTCATCAAGACCAAGCTTTTGTGCCAGCTCAGGCAGGGTGTCGGCTTTGACGCCTGGGAATACCGGCGGCATAAAACGTCCCACCGATTTGGCGTCAATAATGGTGTAGGCAATTTGTTTGGGTTGCAGAGCCACTAGCCGGCCCCACAGGGCATAGCGCTTGGGCCAGAAATCCTCTCCCTCATCATAGAAGCGCTCGGCGTTACAGTTCAGCACGACACCTAGCGAGACGCAATCCAGACGGGTTGCGATTCCGCCGTCATATTGCGGTGCGCGCGCATCAATCGCCACGCAATGAGCCTGCGTTGGGTCACCCATAGTGTCTGCGCCTTCGCGCATCATGACTTTGAGGACTGCGCCCATGTTGTAGCGTGTTCCACGCACCAGAAAGTTTTCAGCAGGCCATTCGCCGCGTTCATTTTGACCCCAGGCCTCTCGTACCCATTCGCGGTTGGATTCAAAACCGCCGCAGCCGAGAATCACGGCCCGACCGGCATAGCGTTTGTCACCGACCATGGCAGCGACAAATTTACCGTCTTTGATTTCCAGGTCATCAACCGGTGAGTCATAGAGAATGTCGATACCAAGCTTTTCGGCGCTCAGGTAGTAGGCGTTGACCAGAGCTTTGCCGCCACCCATAAAAAAAGCATTGGTGCGGGCGACGTGCAGAGTGCCTGAAAGAGGCGGTTGAAAACGAACGCCGTGTTTACGCATCCAGTCGCGGCAGGTCGAGGACTCACGAATCACCATGCGGGCCAACGCTTCATTAGTCTGCCCGCCTGTGACTTTGAGTAAATCCTGCCAATATTCTTCTTCGGGGTAGGCGTCGACCAGGACGTCTTGCGGCGCGTCGTGCATACAGCGTAAATTACGCGTGTGTTGAGAATTACCGCCACGCCATTCTTTGGGCGAGGCCTCCAGCAGCAATACGCTGGCACCGGCTTCGCGCGCCATCAGCGCGCCACACAGCGCGGCATTGCCGCCGCCGACTACGATTACGTCCCACATGGTCATTGCCCCGCTATTAAAGTGCGGGAATCATACCGCTAGAACAACCTCCTCACCAGAGCGCCGCCCTGTTTCAGAAGTTCTTAAGGTATTTTTGTCTTGTTGCGTAGACAAATCCTATACGGATAAGTGACGCTTGACTTCTTCGCTGTCCATTTCAGCGCGATTCCCGGTGGCGACTACTTCGCCGCGCGACAGCACGACAAACCGGTCGGCCAGTTCGCGGGCAAAATCAAAATATTGCTCACAAAGCACGATCGCCATATCGCCGCGATTACGCAGCAGGTCAATGACTCGCCCGATGTCTTTGATGATGGAGGGTTGAATGCCTTCGGTTGGCTCGTCAAAGATAATGAGTTTTGGTTCAGCAACCAAAGCGCGCGCGATGGCCAGCTGCTGTTGCTGACCGCCCGAGAGGTCGCCACCGCGGCGCGACAACATGGTTTTCAGGACGGGAAACAATTCATAGATTTCCCCTTTGATCTCACGCGCTTTGCTGCTGGATTTTGTCGCCATCCCCATCAGGATGTTTTCTTCGACCGTCAGTCGGGCAAAAATTTCGCGGCCTTGTGGCACATAAGCCATGCCGAGCGCAGCGCGCTGATGAGGAGCGAGCTTGCTGATGTCCTGACCGTTGAATAAAACCTGACCTGAAGCGATCGACTGCACACCCATCAGGCATTTGAGCAGGGTCGTTTTGCCCACGCCATTACGCCCAAGCAGTGCCAGGCACTCACCTTGTTTGACCTCTAGTGAGATACCGCGCAAGGTATGGCTGCTGCCATAGTACTGATTGATTTTCTGAACATCCAGCATCAGGCTATCGTCCCAAATAAACTTCGATGACTCGTTGGTCGGCTTGAACTTGCTGCATCGTGCCCTCAGCCAGGACCGAGCCTTCGCACAGCACGGTGACTTTGCCACCTTGTGCAATCTGATTTACAAAGTCCATATCATGTTCGACAACGACCAGAGAATGTTTGCCGCGCAGATCGTTGAGCAACTCTCCGGTACGCTCTGTTTCTGCATCGGTCATGCCAGCGACAGGTTCATCAAGCAGCAACAGTAACGGCTCTTGCATCAGCAGCATACCGATTTCGAGCCATTGCTTTTGCCCGTGCGACAGAAGTCCTGCGGGCCGTTTGTACTCTTCTGTCAGACGCAGTAACTCAAGCGTATCGGCAATCTTGTCCAACTGATAGCTATTGAGGCGGGCGAACAAGGTCGGTTTGACGTGCTTGTTCATTTTCATCGCCAGTTCGAGGTTTTCGAAAACCGTATGGTTTTCAAAAACAGTCGGACGCTGAAATTTCCGACCGATCCCTGCATCGGCAATCTCGGACTCCTGCATTTTGGTCAGATCGATATTCTGACCAAAAAATGCCGTACCAGAGGTCGGTTTTGTTTTGCCTGTGATGACATCCATCATGGTGGTTTTGCCCGCACCGTTCGGGCCGATAATGCAACGCAACTCACCGACACCGATATCCAGTGACAGATCATTCAAGGCTTTAAAACCATCGAAAATAACGCTGATCGATTCAAGATACAAAATCGCCCCGTGCGTTGTGTCAACACCCGGCGTTTTGACGCGGCCATAGGAAGCCGAACCGCCTGGCCCATTGCTTTGCGTGGCCTGTTCTAGCTGTGCGTGATTAATAGTGCTCATGCTTGCCCCTTTGTGCGCTGGCCAAGTTTGCGAACGAGTCCGACAATGCCTTGAGGCAAAAAGAGTGTGACTAATACAAAAATCAGACCGAGTGCGTAGAGCCAGAATTCTGGCACGACACTGGTAAACCAGGTTTTAAGTCCGTTGATCGCCCCAGCACCGATAATTGGGCCGATCAATGTGCCGCGCCCACCTGTTGCAACCCAGATCACCATTTCGATGGAGTTCTCGGTCGACATTTCACCTGGGTTGATAATGCCCACTTGCGGTACATACAGTGCACCTGCAATCCCGCAGATCACGGCCGAGACGGTCCAGATGAACAGTTTGAAACCAAGCGGCTCATAGCCCAGAAAGCGCAGACGACTCTCCGAGTCACGTATCGCTGTCAGTACCCGTCCGAGTTTCGATTGCGTAATCGCGCGTCCCACAATCAGGGCGAGCAACAGCGCGCTCAAACTGGCCCAATAAAGAAACGCGCGCGTCTGTGGCGAAGTAATGTCAAAGCCCAGTATGGTTTTGAAGTCGGTAAAACCGTTGTTACCACCAAAGCCTGTTTCGTTACGAAAGAACAGCAGCATGGCGGCAAACGTCAGGGCTTGGGTAATGATTGAAAAATAAACGCCCTTGATGCGCGAACGGAAAGCGAAATAGCCAAAGATAAAGGCGAGTAAACCGGGCACCAGAACAACGAGCAGCATGGCATACCAGAAATGCTCGGTAAATGACCAGAACCAGGGATAGGTTTTCCAGCTTAGAAAGGTCATGAAATCAGGCACGATCTCAGGAGAGGGTTTGCCCACCCGCATCAGATACATACCGCAGGCATAGCCGCCCAGGGCAAAAAACAAGCCGTGACCGAGTGACAGAATCCCTGCATAGCCCCAAACCAGATCCAGTGCGAGTGCTGCCATGGCGTAGCAGATGAATTTACCGATCAGTGCGATCGCAAAGGCTGAAACATGCAAGGCATGGCCCGCCGGGAAGGCCAGATTCAGGACTGGAAGCAGTGCAAAAAACAGCACCACGATACCGATGCCTGACCAGGCTTTGGCGGAAAACAGGTTCGTCTGCGTGGCGTCAAGCAGCGACACGCGAGTGTTTTGAGTGTTCATTCTGCGCTCCGCCCTTTTGGTGCAAACAGGCCTTGCGGACGTTTCTGTACAAACAAGACGATAAACAAAAGAATCGCGATTTTCGCAATCACTGCACCCCAGAAGGGTTCGATAAACTTATTCAAGGCACCTAAGCCCATTGCAGCGACCACCGTGCCGGCGAGTTGACCCACACCACCAAGCACCACCACCATGAAAGAGTCGACGATGTAGCCCCGTCCCAGATCCGGCCCGACGTTACTGAGCTGCGACAGCGCGACACCAGCCAGTCCGGCGATTCCGGAGCCGAGGCCAAACGCCAGCATGTCGACGCGTCCGGTTGGCACGCCTACACAATCAGCCATACGGCGGTTTTGCGTAATCGCACGTACAAACAAACCGAGACGTGTGTAATTCAGCACCAGCCAGACGATCACGACCACACATAATGCAAAGCCGATGATGACCAGACGGTTATAGCTCAAGCTCAGATTACCAAGAACAGTGATGCCCCCGTTCATCCAGGAAGGATTCGAGACTTCAACGTTTTGTGCACCGAAGATGCTGCGTACAGTCTGCATGAGGATCAGGCTGATACCCCAGGTCGCGAGCAATGTTTCAAGTGGCCGGCCATAGAGCCAGCGAATCACTGTGCGCTCAAGCAACATGCCAACTAAGGCGGTAATCACAAAAGCGAACGGCAAAGCCGCAACGACATACCAGTCCATTGCGCCTGGCAGGTATTGTTTGAAAAAGCTTTGAACCAGATAGGTCGCGTAAGCACCAATCATCAATAATTCGCCATGCGCCATATTGATAATGCCCATCAAACCAAAGGTGATGGCTAAGCCCAGAGCTGCCAAGAGCAAAACACTACCCAAGCTCAGGCCGTAGAAAAGATTACCGACCCAGCTGACGATAGTCTGGTGATCTTCGATTTGTTCGAGTGATTTTTTAGCTGCAAGACGGACTTCTGCGCTGGGTTCAGCAAATCCGCCTGACGCATCTTTGGCCAGTATCTCGACCAGGACTTGTTTGAAAGCCGGGTTTTTACTTTCACCCAAAGCGATCACGGCTTTGGTTCTTACCGCAGCATCGCTGCTTTTGATCGCTGAGCTTGCCAGCGCAATGTTGAGCGCGAGCACGATTTGAGGGTCTTTTTCTTGCGTCAGCGCCCGCTCGATCACTGGCGTGCGAGAGGCATCGGCTTCTTTCTGTAGTTTGACCGCTGCAGCGAGTCGTGTCGCTGCAACAGGGGAAAAGAGTTCCGCACTGGCTTGCGCAGCCTGAAGCGCGCGTCGCAGTCGGTTATTCATATTGACGGTTTGCGCGTCAGCGGGGGATGTGACCGTTTCACCGGTCGCGGGATTGAGCGCTTTACCCGCAGCGACCGACACGAGCACTGTGCCGTCCGCTGCGACTAAAACTTTTCCTTCGCCCAGAGCCGCCAGAATAGCAGCGGCACCTGGGTTTGAGAGCTGCCCTAACGCTGTGATCGCCTCGATCTTGTCATTGTTGTTGTCGCTAGCTAACCCGCTTAATACTGCGCGGTCAACCAGCTCCGTGGCATTGCATGCATAAGCCGGGAGCACCAGCAGTGCAGCACACAATAACCTTGTCAAGAAGGGGTAAATCACAGCCATGTTGTTGCAGTCTCATTTTTCGTTATAACCGCTAATATATCAAAGACCTTGCTTGCCTTCGTTGCCCTTGATGAAGGGGCTCCAGGGTTGCGCGCGGATTGGGCCTTTACTTTTCCATACGGTATTGAACTGACCGTCAGCCTGAATTTCGCCGATGAAGACTGGCTTATGCAGGTGATGGTTGGTCTTGTCCATTTCGATGGTAAAGCCGTCCGGTGCCGCAAATTTCTGACCGCCCATCGCTGCGATGACCTTGTCAGTGTCGGTTGATTTGGCTTGCTCAACAGCCTGTTTCCACATGTACATACCAACGTAGGTGGCTTCCATTGGATCGTTTGTTACAGCTGTGGCGTAGTTAGGCAGGTTTTTAGCTTTTGCATAAGCTTTCCACTTGGCTACAAAATCAGCGTTCACAGGGTTCTTGATGGATTCGAAGTAGTTCCAGGCAGCCAGGTGGCCAACCAGAGGTTTGGTATCCACACCACGCAGTTCTTCCTCACCTACGGAGAAGGCAACCACTGGCACGTCGGTAGCTTTCAGACCTGCATTGCCGAGTTCTTTGTAGAAAGGAACGTTAGAGTCGCCGTTGATGGTTGAGATCACAGCAGTTTTGCCACCGGTTGAAAACTTCTTGATGTTTGCAACGATGGTTTGGTAATCAGAGTGACCGAAAGGAGTGTAGACCTCGTCGATATCGCTGTCCTTCACGCCTTTGGAGTGCAGGAATTCACGCAAAATCTTGTTGGTGGTGCGTGGGTATACATAGTCGGTACCGAGCAGGACGAAACGCTTAGCACCGCCGCCGTCTTCGCTCATCAGGTATTCAACAGCAGGAATAGCCTGCTGGTTAGGCGCTGCGCCGGTGTAGAACACGTTTTTCTCGAGCTCTTCGCCTTCATATTGCACTGGATAGAACAAGAGGCTGTTGAGTTCTTTGAAAACAGGCAAGACTGACTTACGTGAAACAGAAGTCCAGCAACCGAACACGACAGAGACTTTGTCTTTGTCGATCAGTTGACGTGCTTTTTCTGCGAATAATGGCCAGTTTGAAGCTGGATCGACGATCACTGCTTCAAGTTTTTTGCCGTTCACGCCGCCCTTGGCGTTGATTTCGTCGATGGTCATGAGCGCGACGTCTTTGAGTGAAGTCTCAGAGATGGCCATGGTGCCTGACAAGGAGTGCAAAATACCTACTTTGATAGTGTCTTCAGCGGCGAATGACTGAGCGGTAAAGCCTGACATTGCCAAAAGGCTGACAGCGGTGAGCTGTTTTAGAGCTGATCTGCGTTTCATCGGTTAACTCCTGAGTCGTTGTCTGTTCGGCGCGAGCCGCGTTGGTTTTAAATGCCGCACAGTGTCCAAAGAAAGATGTTCCGTGCTTGGCATCAACTAAGCAAAACTCATGCCAGCTTTTTTCCTCAGGATTAAATTTGCCCTTAGGAGGGGCGGAATAAAGGCTTAAGCAGGTGCATTGGTGCCTGCCATCATGATGAATGGCGTTGAAGTGGTGCAAAAGCACCGTTTTGGTGCGACACAAAGGTGCTGTCCGTTCCGAACGCTTGGAATTGGGGCGCGCAGGTTACCAGCGCCGACAGATTTCATTACAGAGTCAGTAAAATAGGGCTTAGTTTCACCCAGAGGAGTCAGCCATGTCAGAAAACACCATGCATTCAAGAGTGCAGGCGATCCGCGCTCGCATGGCCGCAGCTTGTGCACGCGTTGGCCGTGATCCTGAGCAGGTGACTTTGCTGCCCGTGAGTAAAACTTTTGATGCCGCTGCGATCCGCGAGGCTCTTGGCTTGGGTTTTCATCGTTTTGGTGAGAATCGCACTCAGGAAATCGCCCAGAAAGCCCCACTATTAGTGGACTGCGCGATCAAATGGGTGGTGATAGGCCAGTTACAAACCAACAAAGCCAAAGACGTCGCCCGTTTGGCTCACGAGTTGCAATCACTCGATCGGCTGGAGCTCGCCGAGGCGCTTGATCGACGTTTGCAGGGTGAGGGGCGCTCGATTGATGTGCTGGTTCAGGTGAAAACATCGCCCGAAGAGTCAAAGTCAGGGCTCGAGCCAGCGGGATTAATCAGTTTTTTGCGTGAGTTAACGCGTTTTGATACCTTGCGCGTGCAGGGCTTAATGACAATGGCTGAGTTGACGCAAGACCCTCTCGCTGTTCGTGCCTGCTTTGCCAAGTTGCGGCAACTTCGGGATCAGGCTCAAGCAGAAGGCATTGCGGGTATTTCTTTGGAGCGCTTGTCGATGGGGATGAGTGGAGACTTTGAGTTGGCGATCGAGGAGGGCTCAACCGAAATCCGCGTAGGTTCGGCTATTTTTGGGTCTCGCCCTGCTCAACCGTAATCTGCTGGATGCCTAGTGTTTCATCCCCGCGCCGTGACCGTGGGCCTGACTTGCACCCTGATTGGCAGGGTTGTAGGTTGAGGGTTTGACAGTGAAATTCACGCGGACCTCTCCTGCTTTCTCGAATTTCAGTACAACAGGAACCAGGCTGTCCTGTTTGAACGGTCCTGTGAGTTGCAAAAACATGATGTGATAGCCACCCGGGGCGAGCCTGACCTCACCATGCACGGGAATGTCTAGCCCCTGAACCTGCCGCATTTTTGCCACGCCGTCTTCGGTGATCACGTTATGCAGTTCTACCCGCGTTGCAGCCTCGGACTGTACGCCAAGGAGTTTGTCAGCGCTAGAGCCTGGGTTGATGATCTGCAGATAGCCCGCTCCATTGGTCTGACCCGGTACCGTGGCCCGAATCCACAGGTCATTGAGCTCAAGAGTGCCGGCATTGAAATCAGCAGCGCTGGCAGGCGTTGTCAGCGCTAGGCTTAAGGTCAGCGTGGTGCAAATCCTGGTTAGAAACCGGCCAATTACTGGGAGGGGGCTTGAGTAAAACTGTGTCCGTGCAACATTCATAAGAGTATCCGTGCTACTAGAAAATTAAGGAACAAGCCTGAGCGTGCCTTGCATGAGGGGGGCGTGGCTAGCAAAAGTGCAAAGAAAACTATAGCGCACGCCGGTCTGTAATTTATTGACGGGAAAGGTGACGGAGGTGGCTTGTCCAGCCCCAATCAGTGTGGTGTGCGCAATGACACGTGTGTCAGCCGGGTCGATATAGTCCAGAGCATCACCTGCGGTCATCGAGGTACGTGCGACACCCTCAAGGTCGGTTTGCTTGACCAGCACCCAGTTATGTCCCATCGCCAGCTTGGGCAGACGGCCGGCATGCCTGAGTTCAACGGTGAAGTGCTCGCACGCCCTGGGTACTTCGATTTGCGCCGGAGTAAATCTCATCGCATCATCGGTCTCAAGCGTCACGGTGCAATCAGTTGCAAAGGCAGGGGTCGCAATAAAAACAGCGCAGAGCGCAAGTAAATTTAGATGGCGCAATATGGCTGTGCTCATGAGGCCTGGCGCTTGGCTATGATGGCGTTGCCTGAACGACTGCCGCCAGCCCGGTTCAGTTGCCCAGACATCCATTGGCCGATGTCAACCACTGCAGCAAAATCAATACCCGTTTCAATCCCCATGCCTTGCAGCATGAATAAAACGTCCTCGGTTGCGACGTTGCCGGTTGCGCCTTTTGCATAAGGGCATCCCCCCAGACCCGAGACCGAGGTGTGGAATATTGAAATGCCGGCTTGCATGGATGCGAGAATATTGGCGAGTGACTGTCCGTAGGTGTCGTGGAAATGGCCTGAAATGCGACTCGGATCCACGACCTCTGTGACAGCTTGCATAACTTCACGCACACGCTGAGGCGTCCCCACGCCAATCGTGTCGGCGATATCAATTTCATCGCACCCCATCTCTGCAAAGCGTTTGGCGACTTGCACTACATCCGCGATTGGCACTTCGCCCTGATAGGGGCAGCCAAGCGCGCAGCTCAGCGCTGCGCGCAGGCGTAAACCGGCGCGCTGCGCGGCCGCAGCAACAGGCTCGAAACGATCAATTGACTCAGCGATCGAGCAGTTGATGTTTTTTTGTGAAAACGCCTCGCTCGCCGCACCGAAAATCACCACTTCGTCTGCACGCGCTGCCAGCGCTGCATCAAAGCCCTTCATGTTTGGCGTGAGTACTGAGTAAATTGTCCCTGGACGTCTCGTGATCTGCGTCATGACCTCCGAGGCATCAGCCATCTGGGGTGTCCATTTTGGTGACACGAAAGAAGTGGCTTCGACGTTTTTAAAACCAGCCTGGCTCAGGCGATTGATCAACTCGACCTTGGTCTCGGTGGAAATCATGGTCTTTTCGTTCTGCAGACCATCGCGCGGTGAGACCTCAACAATTTTTACAAAATTCGGTAGTGCCATGTTTATTTCCTGACAAAACGTCCACTGGGCAAGCGCTCGATATATCCCTCTAGCTCTAGGGTAAGCAGTTCGGATTGCAAGAGGGCGGGTAAAAAACCTGTTCGCTCAAGCAATGCATCCTCTGAAACAGGATCGTAGCCGATTGCGCTCCAAACGGGTGAGCGCGGAGCCTGACTTTGTCTGGTTTTTACGCAGACGGACGCCATAAGACTGGGTTGCCCCTCGGGGATGAAATTGCCAAGTTCGCTCAGGATATCTGCACCGGACTCGACTAGTTTGGCGCCCTGTTTGATGAGTGCGTGCGGACCACGAGAAAGAGGCGAATGGATGGAGCCGGGCAGCGCGAAGACCTCGCGCCCCATATCTGTCGCCAGTCGAGCGGTAATCAGGGAGCCGCTGCGAAGCGCCGCCTCAATCACCATTACGCCACGCGATAGTCCGGCAACGATTCTGTTGCGCCTGGGAAAGTTTTTCGGTTTTGCAGGTGTGCCAAGTGGGAACTCAGAAATTAGCAGGCCGCCGTTAGACAATATTTGCTCTGATAAGGCCTGGTGAACCAGCGGGTACACCAGGTCGATGCCCGTGCCTAGTACTGCAATCGTCCCTCCTTGATGGCTTGTGGTGCAGGCTTGCATGGCGCCGACATGCGCTGCGGCGTCAATACCATGCGCCAGGCCGCTGACGACACACCAGCCGTGTTCAGAGAGAAATCGCGCGAATGCACGCGCATTATCCTCGCCATCGCGCGAAGCATTTCGGGCACCAACGATAGCGATCGCTTCTTTTTTGAGTTGCGCAAGTGAGCCTTGAGCGTAGAGCAAGGGGGGGGCGCTTGAGCCATGCAGCAACAGCTCTGGGTAGTCAGGATGGTCTTGGGTTAATACATGGCAATCAGCGCCCTGGGCCCATTTGAGTGCTGCATCGAACTGGCGACGCGCAAGCGCTTGTTTGGAAGTGTCTGGTTCAGGCATTTGTGGAGTGTGACATGCGCGGTTGCCCAGAACCAAGTCAGGCTGTGCTTGAAATGTCCTGCCTTAGCATTAAAATAGCTTACTTATTGCTTATCTCTTACAGCAACCCATGGCACTGCTCAATATCCTTCATTACCCCGATAAACGACTGCACCAGGTCGCAAAACCTGTTGTTGTGGTCGATGATCGTATTCGCAAACTGGTCGCGGATATGGCTGAGACGATGTATGACGCACCGGGCGTTGGGCTTGCGGCGACACAGGTCAACGTCCATGAGCGTGTCGTTGTCATGGACGTCAGTGAGGACAAGGATGAGCTGCTGGTGTTGATCAACCCGGAGATTATCGGTCGTAGCGAGGAATTTAAAACCTACGAAGAAGGCTGTTTGTCGGTCCCGGGTTTTTATGACGAAGTTGAGCGGCCTGCAGAGGTGCGTGTGCGTGCGCTGAATCTCGAAGGAAAACCCTTTGAGTTCCATGCCAGTTTATTGCAGGCGGTCTGTATTCAGCACGAAATCGATCATCTAAATGGCAAGGTGTTCGTGCAGCACTTGTCTATGCTCAAACAAACTCGTTTGAAAGCCCGCCTGCGCAAGGAACAACGCGAGCTCGAGCGCGATTAAAAAAAGGTTGGTCCATGCACGTCGAACTCATAGGCTATATCGGCGCGTTCATGACTACCGCTGCGTTTTTCCCTCAAGCCTTGCAGGTGATCCGAACCCGCGACACGCGTTCGATTTCACTGGCTATGTACATCATGTTTACGCTTGGTATCTGTTTTTGGTTGGTCTATGGCATCATGATCGCCTCTTTTCCGGTAACCATCGCCAATGCCATCACTCTGGTGCTTTCTTCGATTATTCTCTATATGAAAATTAAGGAAGTAAAAACTGCTCAGGATAGCAATTTTTGAGTACAGTGGGTCTCTGTTGTGGAAGTTTCAGGCGTGCTGTAAAAAGCTATAGCTCTACGAGCAAAAAGAAGCGCCAAAGTAAAGCTTCAAAGAGAACTCGCTAAACGGATACAAAATTGACTGGAGGCACTCAGATGGAAAAACGCGTCAATGATGTGGGAGGACTACCGGGCATGACGATTCGTCAGGAAACCCATCCCGCTACCCTGCATCAAAAGCGTGTGGACGCGCTCTACGCACTGCTGACGAGCCCGCCAGTGTCGGCGTTTCGGGTTGACTCAATCCGGCGCACGATTGAGAGCAATACGCCAGAAGACTACCGGAATTTTGGATATTACGATAAGTGGATTCGTGCTGTGCATAAAGTCCTGATCGAGCAGCAGATACTGACTGCCGAGGAAATCGAAGCACGGATGCAGGAAATACGAAAGCGTCCAGTCGTTGTTGAAACAGCGGCTTGTGCAAATCCCTGACAGTAAAGCGAGGTTAAGCAAATGAATACTGCCTCAAACGCGACTCATGCAGTGTTGGCAACAGGCACGGCTGTACGAGTCAAAAATTCGCCTCCTGAGATTCATTGCCGTACGCCGTATTATTTGCGTGGCGTGCCGGGCCAGGTCGATACGCTCGTTGGTCGTTTTCGTGACCCCTCGCTGCTGGCGTTCAATAAACCAGGCTTGCCGATGCGCTACCTGTATCGGGTGCGTTTCAAGCAGAAAGATATCTGGCCAGATTATGCCGGCAGTCCTGCAGATACGCTGGTGGCTGACATTTTTGAGCATTGGCTCGACGTTTTAAAGGAGCCCGCCCATGAGCGCGCCTGACCAACACTCGCACGATCATCACGATCATGATCACGATCACGACCACGCTCATCCGCATGCACCGATCGAGGATGTCGATGATCCGCAACGCTACGAGTATGTGCTGGAGACTGCGATCCGCGAGTTGTTAATTGAAAAAGGTGTCCTCACCGCCGCGGCAATCCATCGCCAGATTGATCTGCAGGACAGCCGCACCCCCGCAATGGGTGCGAAAGTCGTTGCTCGCGCCTGGACTGACCCAGCATTCAAGGCGCGTCTGATCGCGGAGCCGCTCGAAACAATTATTGACGAGTTCAAACTTGAAATCGTCACGCCACTCAAGCTTGTGGTGCTGGAAAATACGCCCGACGTGCATAACGTAGTGGTTTGTACACTTTGCTCCTGCTATCCGCGCATGTTGCTCGGCATTCCGCCTGCCTGGTACAAATCTATTGATTACCGCTCGCGTGTCGTGGTGGAGCCGCGTAAAGTCCTGGAGGAGTTTGGCACGGTTCTCTCGCCCGAGATCGAAGTTCGCGTCTCGGACAGTACGGCAGATCTGCGCTACCTGGTTTTGCCGAATCGTCCGGCTGGCACTGAGGGATTCAGCGAAGAGCAACTTGCCGCACTGGTCACACGCGATGCGATGATCGGTACAGCGCTAGTGTGACCAGCCCTGGATAAAAACTGCGGCTGGCTGGCGTTTTCCGCCCGCGCGTTGCAGTTCCAGCAGTCTGAGCGTGCCTTGTGCACAAGCGATGTCTATGCCTTGCTCGCTTCTCTGGAGGACCTGGCCTATTGCTGTGTGCGGCATCGCGTCCAGACTCACCGCATTCCAGATTTTGACCGGCTCCTGGATGCCCGGCAATGTGATGGTTGCGCCTGGTGCAGGGTTGAAAGCGCGGACACGTCGGGCCAGTGTTTCGGCTGAGAGAGTGAGATCCAGCGCTGCCTCGGCTTTGTCGAGTTTTGCTGCGTAGGTCACACCTTGTTCAGGTTGGGCTGTAGGCTTGAGCATGTTGTCTGGCAGTGCGCGCAGGGCTTGTACGATGAGCCGTGAGCCTTGGGCGGCTAGTTTGTCATGCAGGCTAGCCGCGTTGTCTGTAGCCAGGATAGGCATAGACTCCACTAACAACATGTCGCCTGTATCCAGGCCGACATCCATTTGCATGATGGTGATACCAGTGTGGCTATCGCCAGACTCAAGGGCGCGCTGGATGGGCGCAGCGCCTCGCCATCTTGGCAAGAGGCTTGCATGAATATTCAGGCAACCATAGCGCGGCAAGCTCAGCACCCACTGCGGCAACAGCAAACCATATGCCGCAACAACCAGCACGTCGAGTTGTGCGGCAAGCAAGCTCGACTGCGCAGCGAGTGCCTCCTCGGGGTATTTTCCGTCAAGTCGCAGACTACGTGGCTGGGCGACAGCAATATCCTGCGAGAGCGCTAACTGCTTGACGGCGCTGGGCGTGAGTTTGAGGCCTCGTCCGGCTGGACGATCGGGTTGCGTCAGGACGAGCGGTACAGTAAAACCCGCCTCGAGAATCGAGTGCAAGGCAAGTCGAGAAAACTCAGGTGTCCCTGCAAAGCCTACCCGCAAAGAAGCGGTGCTGTGTGGGGTGCTTTGTGCGGTGCTTTGTGCTGTGCTCACTGCTGTGCTCATGCTGTGGCTCGTCGGTCTGGGCCGTGATGGGGTGTCTTGTTCAGAGCTTGTCTGCCCAGAGGTCGTATTCGTCTGAATCTGTCACGCGCACGCGCACCAGGTCACCGGCTTTGAGAGCGTGCTCGCTGCTGACGAAAACATTGCCATCGATTTCTGGTGCGTCCGCGCTTGAGCGCCCCACTGCTCCGTCCTCATCGACCTCATCGATCAGCACGTCGATTTCTTTGCCGATTTTTTGGGCAAGTCTTGCCGTCGAGATGGCCTGCTGGTGGGCCATAAAACGTTCCCAGCGCTCTTGCTTGACCTCTTCGGGGACCGCACCATCCAGGGCATTGGCGGGAGCACCGTCCACCGCAGAGTATTGAAAACAGCCAACACGATCAAGTTGTGCCTCGGTCATCCAATCCAGCAGATACTGAAAATCGGTTTCGGTTTCACCAGGAAAGCCGACGATAAATGTCGAGCGTATGGTCAGATCAGGACATACCGCACGCCAGTTTTGGATGCGGGCAAGTGTTTTGTCCTCAAAGGCCGGGCGTTTCATCGCTTTGAGAATACGTGGGCTGGCGTGCTGAAAGGGGATGTCCAGATACGGCAGGATTTTGCCAGCGGCCATGAGCGGAATAACCTCATCGACTGTCGGATAGGGGTAGACATAATGCAAGCGTACCCAGATGCCGAGTTCGGATAGAGCTTCACATAATTCGGTCATGCGTGTTTTGACCGGACGTCCATTCCAGAAGCCGCTGCGATATTTAACGTCAACGCCATAGGCACTGGTGTCTTGAGAAATCACCAGCAGCTCTTTGACGCCAGCTTTGGCAAGACGCTGCGCTTCGTCCAGTACATCGCCGACCGGGCGGCTGACCAGATCGCCACGCATTGAAGGAATAATGCAAAAACTGCAGCGGTGATTACAGCCTTCAGAAATTTTAAGGTAGGCGTAATGACGCGGAGTGAGCTTGATGCCCTGGGGGGGCACCAGGTCTAAAAACGGATCGTGCGAGGTGCTTGGAGGCGCAGCCTCGTGCACAGCCCGTACGACTTGTTCGTATTGCTGGGGGCCGGTTACGGCCAGCACGCTTGGATGGACGGCGCGGATCACCGATTCCTCGACACCCATGCAGCCCGTCACAATGACCTTGCCATTTTCTGCGATCGCCTCGCCGATCGCATCCAGGGACTCGGCTTTGGCGCTATCGATAAAACCACAGGTATTGACTACTACCACGTCGGCATTGTCGTAATCGGGCACGATTTGATAGCCCTCTGTACGCAGTTGCGTGAGGATGCGCTCCGAGTCGACGAGCGCTTTGGGGCAACCAAGACTGACAAAACCGACTTTTGGGGAGGACATAATTAACACCTGAGGGGGCATGCGCCCGGAGAGATACAAGCATTGGATTTTAACTTGTACCGACGAGGTACATGTAATTGACAAGATTATGGGGGCATATGACACCCGATCAGGCTCACAACACCCTACAATCAGGGTATGAATCATCCCGCACCTGCACTTTCCAATAGCCTGCTGGCTGCCGCTCGCGCTGTTGCCGCCGTCGAGGGCGGACAGTCACTTACCGAGGCGTTAGCCGACACCTCTGCCGAGTTGCGTCCTTCAACCCAGGCACTGACTTTTTACGCCATGCGCCATTGGGGTGAGGCGATCGCGATCCGTCGCTTGCTGGTTCAGCGCGAACCCTCCAGTCCGATTATCGGTGCGCTGGTCGGACTGGCCCTGGTGCTGCTTGACGTCGCTATGCAGGACGATACCAGCGGGCGCGACCCGACGGCGCCGCTCTATACCGCGCACACACTGGTCGATCAGAGTGTGCAGGCGACCCAATTACAACGCTCTCTGGTCAATTACAAAGGCCTGGTCAATGCGGTGTTGCGACGTTTTCAGCGTGAGCGCCCCGCCTTGCTGGCGCAGATCGCAGAGGATCTGGAGGCACAGTGGAATCATCCTGTCTGGTGGGTCAAGGCACTTAAAAAAGCCTATCCCGATACCTGGCAAAGCTTATTGCATACAGCTAATCAGCATCCGCCACTGACTTTGCGGGTCAATGCCCGCGAAACAACCCGTGAGGCGGTAGAGGCGGCATTTGCAGCAAAAGGCATCACGGCGACAGCATTTGGTCCGGCAGGGCTGGTGCTCGATACGCCTCGCCCGATTGCATCTTTGCCAGGCTATGAGCAAGGCTGGTGGTCGGTGCAAGATGCGGGCGCGCAACTGGCTGCGCCTTTACTCGAAATCAAACCAGGTATGCGGGTACTGGATGCTTGCGCGGCGCCTGGCGGTAAAACAGCTCATTTGCTCGAGCTGGCCGATATTGACCTGACAGTACTGGACATCGATGCGCAGCGCCTGACGCGTGTGGAACAAAACCTCAAACGACTGAAGCTGCTTCGTCCGCAGGTCAAGCTGCTCGCTCAAAGCGCGATTCGTACACACCTCTGGTGGGATGAAAAGCCTTTTGATTCGGTGCTCGCGGATGTACCCTGCACGGCCTCGGGAATTGTGGCCAGACATCCTGATATTCGATGGCTGCGCCGGCGCGAAGACATCGCCCAGACTGTTAAATTGCAGCGGGAGATTCTGGATTCGCTCTGGAGCGTTGTCGCGCCTGGAGGAAAACTACTGCTCGTGACTTGTTCTATTTTCCCTGAAGAGTGCGAAATGCAGGCGCAGGCTTTTCTTGCGCGCCATGTGCAGGCAGAGCGCCTGGAGGCTCCGGGTCAGCTGCTGCCTACTTTGCCAGGCCCAGGGCAGCCTGCCGGTCACGATGGCTTTTTCTACGCGCTCTTTATGCGTCGTGCCTGATCATGAACTGGCTACTCAGACTCGCGTTAATCGTTGGCATTTTCAGCGGCGCGACCCTGTTTGGACTTTTAGCCTGGTCGACCGGTAACGCTTCCCGGGTTGCCGAGTACCAGACGCTGTTGCTCTGGTTGAACGGTGCACTGGCATTGGCTTTGTTCATCTGGGTTGTGTTTCTGACCGGGCGCTTGATCATGCAGCGCTGGCGTGGAAAATTTGGTGCCAGACTGACCGCGCGCTTTGCGCTGGCTTTTGCTCTGATTGGGGTATTGCCTGGCGCTTTGATTTACACCTTGTCTGTGCAATTTATGTCTCGTTCCATAGAGTCCTGGTTTAACGTGCGAGTTGACACGGCACTTGAGTCAGGGCGAGCGCTTGGACAAGCCGCACTGGACTCACAGCTCACAGAACTCGATGCGCGCGCGCGCGTCATGGCGCCTGAGCTCAACAACGCTCCTGACACCGAGATCTCCACCATCCTGACACGGTTGCGCGAATCAAATGGTTCGATAGATGTCATGGTGTTTACGGGCAGTGGCCGGCTGATTGCTTTTTCTTCGGACAAGCTCGGCTCCCTGTTGCCTTTGCTTCCGCCTTCGAGTGTGATGAATCAGCTCAGAATCGCGCGCGGTTATTCGGCTGTTGATTCTGACGACCCGACCATTGCGGCGGTGGAGGCGGGCTTGCAGTTGCGTGTGATTGTCCCGCTTAGCAGTCCTGAACGTAATGATTTGGTCCTAGGGGTTAATTCAGAATCACGCTGGCTGCAGCTTGTACACCCTGTGGCTGAAAAAATCGCCCGTAACATCCGCGAGGTCGATGCGGGCTACAACGATTATCAGGAGTTGGCGCAGTCACGCGAGAGCCTGCGTCGTTTGTTCGGTGTCACGCTCACGCTGGCGTTACTGCTGGCGGTTTTTGCTGCGATCGCTGTTGCACTGTATTTGTCCAAACATCTGGTCAGACCCTTGCTCGCACTGGCTTCTGGCACACAGGCCGTGAGCATAGGTGATTTCAGGGCTTTGCCTGAGTCGCTATCCAAAGATGAAGTCGGCCAGCTCACCCGCTCCTTTAACGCCATGATGCGACAGCTCGATGATGCGCGCCGTATGGTTGAGAGTAATCGCCAGCAGTTGGAGCGCTCCAATGTTTATCTTGAAAGCGTGTTGTCGAATCTCTCGGCTGGTGTGTTGGTGTTCGATGAGCAGTTCCGTGTGATTACCTTTAATCAGGGCGCTCAAACTATCCTGGAGGCAGACTTGCGCGCGGTGCCGGGTCTTCCGCTTGAGACGATCGACGGCATGCTGGATTTTGCGCGCAGGATCCGTCAGGCGTTTGTCGAGCATGTCGCGGTGGGTTCCGAAAGAGTCCATTGGCAGGAGCAATTCGAAATCACTTTGGACGGCGACGCTCCCGAGACGCAATCGCATAGTTTGATTTTGCTTGCTCGCGGTACCCATCTGCGCGTTGATGGTCGTGACAATGGTTACATGGTAGTGTTCGATGATATTACCGAGGTGATCTCCGCTAACCGCAGTGTGGCCTGGGGCGAAGTCGCAAGACGCCTTGCGCATGAAATTAAAAATCCTTTGACACCGATCCAGTTATCCGCAGAGCGGCTAGCGATGAAACTCGCGGACAAACTCGAACCTGTCGATGCGCAGTTACTTGAGCGGGCGACCAATACCATCGTCAGTCAGGTCAGCTCACTCAAACACATGGTGGATGATTTCCGTGAGTATGCGCGAAAACCCGCCGTCACATTGGTTCCGGTAGACTTTAATGCACTGGTCGATGAGGTGTTGGCTTTGTATGGCTGGAATCCAGGCGAAACGCAGGCCACTGACAGCGCACACCTCTGGAAGCTCGATGTTTCTCTGGCGGCTAACCTGCCGCTGATTCAAGGCGATCCGACACAGTTACGCCAGGTGATTCATAATTTGCTGGCCAATGCCCGCGATGCGTTGTCAGAGGTTTCGCAAGGAGGACTGATCGAAGTTTCGACCCAATTAACCGAGGCGGGAAACCACGAGGGAGCCTCGCAGTCGGCGGTTCGCTTTACAGTGATGGATAATGGACCTGGGTTTTCTGCGCAGGTTTTACAGAGGGCTTTTGAGCCCTATGTCACGACCAAAGCCCAGGGAACAGGGCTTGGTTTGGCAATCGTGCGTAAAATCATTGATGAGCACGGTGGGCGTATTGACCTCTCCAATCGCCGTGATGGCGGGGCTCGGGTTTCGATTTTATTGACGCAATTAAGTGTTGCAGTAGACTCAAAGCCATAACAGAACGATAATGCAGGTGTGTAACAGGTAAAAGATATTTATGGCCCGAATTTTAGTTGTCGATGATGAGATCGGAATCCGCGAGTTGCTTTCCGAAATTCTGTACGACGAAGGACACACGATAGAGCTTGCCGAGAATGCTTCTCAGGCTCGTGCTGCGCGTCTGCGCATCCGGCCCGATCTCGTTTTGCTTGATATCTGGATGCCCGATACGGATGGTGTCACGCTCCTCAAAGAGTGGGGCTCGCAAGGCTTGCTGGACATGCCCGTGATCATGATGAGTGGCCACGCCACGATTGACACAGCAGTCGAAGCGACACGGATAGGTGCGATTGATTTCCTCGAAAAACCCATCACCTTACAGCGTTTGCTCAAGACTGTTTCCGCCGGGCTAGCCCGTGGACGCATGCCTGTCCTCAAGCCTGTTACCAGTGTTGCGGCCCCAGTGATCAGTGCTCCCCAGGTGCTTACCCAGACACCTGAGCCGGCTCCAGTCGAGCCTGTGCCGGTTGTCGATCGCAGTTTGCTGGGTGACATTACCCTTGATCAACCCTTGCGCGAAGCACGCGATGCGTTTGAGCGGGTGTATTTCGAGTACCACCTTGGCCGCGAGAACAACAGCATGACGCGCGTTTCCGAGAAAACCGGACTTGAGCGCACTCACCTCTACCGCAAACTCAAACAACTTGGTATCGAGTCACGCAAGCGCAGCAGTTAGGCGTGTCAGACGGGCGGCTGCGCTAGTCCACCGACCCGCTGGTCCTCAAACTCCCTCCTTACCTGCACTAACTCTGCCGCGACGGCGACAGCGATCTCGGCAGGTGTTCGGCTGCCGATCGCCAGGCCCACAGGACCGTGCAGACGATCAAGATCTTTTTCTGTCAGATCAAAGCTCAGTAACCTCTCTCGCCTTTTACTCTGGTTGCGTACCGACCCTAGCGCACCGACATAAAAAGCAGGTGAAATGAGTGCTTCGAGCAGTGCCATATCGTCTAGTTTTGGATCGTGTGTAATCGCGACAATCGCCGTGCGCGAGTCGGTTTGAATCGCACCAACCGCATCATCTGGCATGCCAGCCTGAAAACTGACGCCAGGCAGATCCCAGCCGGCTGTGAATTCCTCGCGAGGATCGCAAATAATCACTTGAAACTCCAGCATGATCGCGATTTGGGCGAGAGCACGAGCGGTCTGGTTCGCCCCGATGATCAGCAGGCGCCAGTGAGGGCCGTAAATAAAATGGCAACCCGTCTCGTTGACCTCGGTCAGTTGGCCGGGGTGCGCATCGGTGAGGGTGGATTGACCCGATTTCAGATCCAGCCAGCGGCCAAGCAGTTTTTGTTGCTGCGTCGTCTGAACAACTTGCTCGAGCCAGTCACTGGCCTGAAGCGGCTCAATGACAAGTTTGAGCGTGCCGCCACAGGGCAGGCCAAAGCGTGCGGCCTCCTCTTGTGAGACGCCATATAGAACCAGCTCAGGCTGTGAGGGCAGGCGAGATTCCTGTGCCCGCACGATCAGATCGTCCTCAATGCAACCACCTGAAACAGAGCCTACAACATGGCCGTCCGCCCGGACTGCTAGCATGGCGCCTGCCTGACGCGGGGCAGAACCCCAGGTTTTGACAACGGTTGCGAGGTGAACCGTATGCCCTTTTTTGCACCAGTCCAGTGCGTGTTTGAATACTTCAGTGTCGAGTGAATCCATAAGGCTATTTGAGTAGTAAGGCGCGCTAGTCGCAAGGTTGACCAATCAGTATACTGACCCACTTTCCAAACGTACAGACTGAGATATCGCAAATGGATCCCTTGTTTATTGTTTTTCTGGCCATACTGGGCTGTGTGACGGGCTTTGCAGCCGGGTTGCTGGGTATCGGCGGGGGTATGCTGCTTGTGCCGTTCCTGACCTTGTTATTGACCTGGCAGGGTCTGCCCGCACATCTCGTGGTGCACGCAGCGATTGCAACCTCCATGGCATCGATTTTGTTTACCTCTGTTTCAAGCGTTCGAGCCCATCAGAAAAAGGGTGCTGTACGCTGGGATCTGGTGCTGGCTTTCACGCCAGGCATTGTGCTGGGTGGTTTGCTGTCGGGTGGCGCAGTGTTTGCCGCACTCAAGACCAGTTGGCTCGCACTGTTTTTCGCGATTTTTGTGAGTTATTCCGGTTATCAGATGCTGCGCGACAAAAAACCAAAACCCTCGCGCCAGATGCCCGGAGCAGTTGGTACGGCAGGTGCAGGTGCCGGTATTGGCTTTTTATCAGGTCTGGTGGGTGCGGGCGGTGGTTTTGTTTCAGTACCCTTCATGCTCTGGTGTAACGTGCCGCTGCATCAGGCTGTTGCGACTTCGGCTGCGTTAGGCTTTCCAATTGCGCTGGCCAACACAATTGGTTATGTGTGGTCTGGCATGAGTCAGACCGACTTGCCGCCACAGATGATTGGCTACATTTACTGGCCTGCCTTACTGGTTTTGGTGATGTTCAGTGTAGTAACTGCACCGATCGGCGCACGTGTCGCACATAGCTTGCCTGTCAAAACACTCAAACGTATTTTTGCTTTTCTGTTGTTTGGTCTGGCCGCCTACATGGCGAGCAAGGCCTATTCAGCGTTCATGTAATGGCACGTGCAGCGCTGACTTTTCGCCGTCAGGTCAGCGCTTAACTAGACGGTTTGCGCTGAATTGCGCTCACGCTGATACGGGTTTCGCCAAGCGTTGTGCGCAATGTGCCTGTACGCCAGGCATGGCCATAAGCCACCTCAATCGTCAGATGTATTTTGCCGTCCTCACGGCGCTGCGACTCCAGCGCATCAAGTAGTTTTTTGCGCCATGCCCGACCGGCGAGTCCTGCCCTTCGACCCAGGGCAGGATTGCCGCCTAGTGCGCGGACATCGGCCAACAGCTTTTCCGGGCTTGAGTAGGTCAGCGTTAATACCTCCTGATCCATGACCGGATCAGCAAAGCCTTTTTCTATCAGTAAATCACCAAAATCATGCATGTCGACAAAGCTTGGCGTCGCGGTTTGCAGGCCAGCGCTGGCTAAGGCGCTGCGTAATTCTTGCATCGTCGCGGGACCAAAACACGAAAAAAATACCAGCCCATTGAGTTTGAGGATCCTTCCCCATTCCGCCAGTACATCGTGTGGCGCAGGATGCCAGTGCAGAGCAAGGTTTGACCACACAAGATCTAAAGACTCAGCCGGCAATCCTGTGACGGACAAGTCACTTTGAAGCCACTGTATTTTGGGAGCAATGCCGCGCTGATTATTGAGCCAGTTGCGCAACTTGCCGGGCAGGAAATCCTTGACATTTTTTTTTGCGTAATCCAGCAGAGCCGGATTGTGATCCTGACCAAGATAACGTGCCTCGGGATATCTCTCATGCAGTAATTCAAACTGTTGTGCAGCCCCACAACCCGCATCCAGCATGCGTGCAGGTGTCAGGCGCACCAGACGCAATCTTTGCACCATGCGACGGGCAATTTCACCGTAGAGAAACTGTGCGGCTGACAGGTCTGCACGTCGGGAAAACTGGCGGGCAACGTGTGCGGTACTGATCGGTAGGGTGGTCGGGGTGGACATAGCGGTCATCGTATACAGGTCATTACACAGCAAACGCGTTCAGACTATGCGCGCTGGAGAAACCAAAATGTACTCTATTCATCACCTTTTACGTCAAATGCTTGTGAGCGTATGCCCTTTGTGTGCAATGCGCTCATATGCTGGAGATCTCTGCGACGGCTGCGCAAATGATGTGTTGCGCAGCCGTCAGCGGGGCACCTGGTGCCAGCAGTGCGCCGTGCGTGTCGCACCGGGTGTGCAGCGTTGTACGCATTGCACCTATCGGAATCCTGCTTTTACGCAAACCCTGGTGGCGATGGACTACGGCTATCCGGGGGCAATGTTGATCAGGGGTTTAAAAGAACATGGTCGCCTGGCCAATGCCCGGTTATTTGCCAGAATGCTTGCTCAGACGCTGGCCGTTCATCCGCATCACTTACCGCCTGTCAGTGTGCTCGTGCCGATTCCTTCTAGTCAGGCTTCGCTCGCGCGGCGTGGTTTTAATCCCGCAGCAGAAATCGCCCGTGCGCTCAGTGCGCAAATCTCAGTCCCTGTTAAATACTGGTTAAGTCGCACACGAGAAGCGAGTTTACAAAAGACACTGGACTTTGAGGAGCGCAGGCAGAGTGTGCGTGGGCTGTATGCGTGTTCTGGACCAGTCCCACCCGTCTGGGTGGGACTGGTCGATGATGTGCTGACGTCGGGCAGTACCATGCATGAAACGGCTCTCGCGCTTAAACGATCCGGTGCGCTGGGTGTGGTGGCGTTTGTGGCAGCCCGGGCGGTTTGGTAGTCCGCACTGTTGCTTGGAGCTTTTATGACTCTATGTCTGGCAAAATAGCGGACATGTTTCATGTCATCCTTGTCCAGCCAGAAATCCCTCCCAATACCGGCAACGTCATTCGGTTGTGTGCCAATACGGGTGCGCATTTACATCTTGTGCGACCGCTCGGTTTCGAAATCAATGACACCAGACTGCGACGAGCCGGCCTCGATTACCATGAATGGCAGCCCGTGCAGGTTCACGACAGTCTGGCTCTGGCACTTGTCGCGACAGGCGCTGCGAGAGACCGCATTTTTGCCATGACCACCAAGGGCAGCACCCTGCTTGGCAATATGCCTCTTCAGAAAGGCGACGTGTTTGTTTTTGGACGCGAAACCGCAGGGCTGTCACCCGAGCAACTCGCCCTCATCGGAACAGAACAGCGTATCCGCTTGCCGATGCGGCCTGAGCAGCGCAGTCTGAATTTATCTAACGCTGTGGCTGTGGTCGTGTTTGAAGCCTGGCGGCAGCAGGGCTATGTGGGCGGTGTCTAAGGCAGGGTAGTTTCAAAACCACTCGCTGCAAATCTAATCGAGCGAGAGCTGTAGCTGTTTGATGACCGGTTCCCAGCGCAGGGTGTCCTGCTCGATCACCGCACGCAAGGTTTCAGCGCTTGAGCCGACAGCGCTGAAATGATTCAGGGCGAGCGTATTCATCATGTCCGGACTGCGAATAATTTCAATCAGGACGCGGTTGAGCTTTTCTAGAATAGCTACAGGTGTGCCGGCCGGCGCAAGGATCGCGTTCCAGGAGATGGCCTCAAAACCAGTAAAGCCTTGATGTGCGAGCGGTGTAATACCGGGCAGTGTTGAGACAGGTTCAAGGCTTGAGATTCCGAGCGCGTGGACTTTGGCCTCTTTGATTTGAGGCATGGCAATCGCTGGCACCATGAATGCGGCCTGGATATCGCCCGCAAGCAGCGCTGTCATGATCTGTGGAAATCCCGCATAGGGTACATGATTCATTTGTATACCAGCCTGTTTGGCCAACAGTTCCATCGCAAGTTGCGAGGCGCTACCGATGCCAACCGAACCGTAGTTCAGCACACCGGGTCTGGCGCGTGCCTGGACAACAAAATCAGCCAGAGAGCTGTTTTTGAAGGCATTGCCAACCACCAAAACATTCGGACTGGTTGCGACCAGTGTGATGGGGGCCAGGTCTTTGAGCGGTGTGTAACCGAGTGTTTTCTGATAAAGCGCAGGCGCTGTGACCAGCGGTCCATTGATGGTGTAGAGCAGGGTGTAGCCATCGGGTGTAGCGCGTGCAACGTAGCGTGTACCGATATTGCCACCTGCCCCGGGCTTGTTTTCTATCACTACGGTTTGCCTGAGTTCTTTGCTCAGTGCTGCACCTAGATGACGGGCAATCAGATCGGGCGAAGAGCCCGCAGGAAAAGGCACGATCAGATGAACAGGGCGTCCAGCGGGCCATTGCGCCTGTACTGCAAAGCAAATGATTGTCAGAAGAAAGGCAACCATTAATTTGCCTGCACGCGTCTCGGTGCGGCGCATGGGTGTCAGATGCAATACCTTATTCGGTTGTTGCATCGCGCGACAGCAACTGGGATACAGCGAGTTTAGGGGGGACCTGCTCAAACAGCACCTCGCATACGGCACGAGTAATAGGTAACTCGATACCGAGCTTGGCAGCGCGAGCGTGCACTGCGCGAGCACAGCGTGCGCCTTCAGCAGTCAGACCCATGGACAGGATTTGTTCAAGTGTTTTTCCCTGTCCTATCGCTAAGCCGACCTGGCGATTGCGTGAAAGGTCGCCGGTTGCACTCAGCACTAAATCCCCGAGTCCGGTCAGTCCAGAGAAGGTCGCTGCCTGCGCACCAAGTGCTTCGCCAAACCGGCTCATTTCTGCCAGGCCGCGCGTGATGAGCGCGGCCCGGGCGTTGGTGCCCAGACCTAGCCCGTCTCCAATGCCGCAGGCGATCGCCATGACGTTTTTGAGTGCGCCGCCGACTTCGACGCCGATGAGATCCTGACTTGCGTAGACGCGAATATTGCCGCCGTGCAAGGCTGTGATGGTGGCTTGGCGCAGCGCCTGGCTAGTGCTCGCGATCGTCAGCGCAACCGGTAAGCCCTGGGCGACTTCTTGTGCGAAAGAGGGACCAGACAACACTCCAACTGGGAGGTCCGGGCAGGCCTCGGACAGTGTTTCCCGGACAATCTCGCTTGGTAGCAGACCCGACTCGGCTTCCAGTCCCTTGCAAGTCCAGACAATGCCGGTGAGCTTGTGGTTGTCGTGACGAAGTTTTTCGGCGAGCACCAGACAAGTTTGTCGCAGACCCGCCAGCGGTACGCCCAGAATCAGTAGCCCTGGCTTGTGCGCATGCGCTGCATGTCCGATAGCGGTATCCAGGTCGGCAGTAAAGGCCAGTCTTGGTGGCAGTACGATGCCAGGCAAATATCGGGAGTTTTGCTGTGTAGCCTGGCATTGCGAGATTAACGCTTGATCGCGCGCCCAAAGCAGCGTGGGCGCGCGCGCGCTGGCTGCTACCGCGAGCGCCGTGCCCCAGGCTCCCGCTCCCAGGACGGCGACAGGCTGTGCCTCGTGCGGGTAGGAGAACATGGGCGGTGAGGTGTTTGCAGGCTCGGACATCGCGCTTGAGCGCGATTACTGGCGCGTCATGCCGGGGGGCAAAATCAGGCCAGATTCCTCGTTATGCGATGCGCCAGCGGGTGTTTGCTGTGCGCCCTCGGCCAGGCGCTGTTCAAACAAAGCCTGGAAATTCACCTCGGCCAGGTGCAGCGCAGGCAGCGAGGTACGTGTGATGGCATCGGCCACGTTGGCGCGCAGATAGGGATAAAGCATGGTGGGACAAACGATGCCCATCAGCGGGTCGAGTTGCTCGGCAGGGATATTGGCGATCTCAAAAATACCGGCCTGTGTGGCTTCGACCAGATAGAGCACCTTGTCATTGATACGTGTGGTAACAGTAATGGTGATGGTTGATTCGAATACTGTATCGGCGAGCGCCTGACCGCCTACATTGATCGCGACTTCGACTTTCGGACCCTCTTGCTCAAGAAAAATATTTGGCGCGTTGGGGACTTCGAGCGAGAGGTCTTTGAGGTAGACGCGCTGCATGTTGAATGCGGGGGCGTTTTCGGTTTGTGTGTTCTGGTCTGTCATGTGATGTTCCGTTTTTGCAGTAGGACAAAGGAATGGAGGATAGGTGTTAGCCGTTAAGCAGTGGTAGCAGTTTGCCGTCGCGATCGAGTGCTGCGAGATCGTCAAAACCACCGACATGGGTTTCACCGATATAAATTTGAGGTACGGTGCGACGACCCGTACGCTCCATCATGATGGCTCGCTGTGCGGTGTCCACGTCGATACGGATTTTTTCGATTTCTGCTACACCGCGCTGCGTCAGCAGCATTTCTGCTCGTGAGCAGTAGGGACAGTAACCGGTGGTGTACATCACGACTTTATTAGACATATCAGGCTCCTGATTTATGGGTGGTGACGGGCAGGCCCGCGGTGGACCATGCGCGCAGTCCGCCTTCTAGAATTGAAACCTCAGCTATGCCCAGTTTGCGTAACTGTACCGCTGCCGATACAGCCGAGCGGCCTAGATCGCACACCAGAATGACTGGTTTGTTTTTAGGTAAAGAAGCAATTTTCTTTTCGAATTCGGCGACAGGCACATTACGCGCCTGGGGAATATGGCCCGCTTGAAAAGCTGCCGCCTCACGGATGTCGACCAGCACAGCATGCTGGTGATTCATCAGCAGGACGGCTTGCGAGGGACTCAGGGCTGAGCCTGAGCGGCTTTTCTGAATCATGGGCCAGGCCAGCATCAGGCCAGAGCCTACTGCAACTGCGATCAGAAGGAGATTGTTTTGACTCAAGAAGAAATCCACGGTGTGTCCTGAAAGGCGTTTATGCCCCTTTTTTTGGGGCAATTGGGTGATATTGCTCAGACAATTATAAAATGGTGTTTTATCCACACTTTAACCTGTGTCTGCCATGTATAAAATTGTTCTGATGCGTCACGGCGAAAGCCAATGGAATCTTGAAAACCGTTTTACGGGTTGGACGGATGTTGATTTGACCGAGCTTGGCCGCGATCAGGCCCGTCGTGCCGGCGAATTGCTGAAAGAAAAGGGTTTTCGGTTCGACCTGGCTTACACCTCTGTGCTGACCCGGGCGATTCGTACGCTCTGGCTCGCACTCGACGCGATGGGCACGATGTATGTACCCGTGCAAAACCATTGGCGCCTCAATGAGCGTCATTATGGCGCGCTGCAGGGCCTCAATAAGGCCGAAACGGCTGCGGAGTATGGCGATGAGCAGGTACTGATCTGGCGTCGTGCCTATGCGATTGCACCAAATCCGATTGCTCTGGATGACCAGCGTCACCCCAGGTTTGATCCCCGTTATGCGGATCTGACACCCGAGCAGTTACCGGCAACAGAGTGCCTGAAAGACACCGTTGCCCGCGTATTGCCTTACTGGAATGACAATATTGCCCCAGCGATCAAGGCTGGCAAGCAGATTCTGATTGCAGCGCATGGAAATAGCCTGCGTGCGCTGATCAAGCATCTGGACAATGTTTCCGATGATGATATCGTTCATCTCAATATTCCTACCGGCCAGCCGCTGGTGTACGAACTGGATGCAAATTTGCGTCCGATCCGGCATTACTATCTTGGCGATGCTGCTGAGATCGAGGCAGCGATGGCGGCTGTCGCTGCTCAGGGTAAAGCTAAAAAGGACTAAGTCTAATGCGTATGCTTGCGTCACGCTGCTGCGTGGCACTTAGCTTTCTTTTGCTAACCCAGTGGGTCTATGCCAATGATGCTGAGGTGTTTGCGCGGCAGTCGCAAGCTGAGCGTGAGCAGTCTGAGTTGCGCGAGCGCATCAAGGTCTTGCAAAAAGAAATCGAGGCACGGGAGTCCTCTCGCAAAGAAGCCGCTGATGCGCTGAAAGCTTCAGAAAGTGAAATTTCTATTTCCAACCGTAAATTGCGCGAGCTCAACGCCCAGCTCAAACTGGCGCAGACCGAGTTTGACGGACTTCAGGTACAGATTCGTCAGCAGGAAGTTGTCATGCGGACACGTCGCGATGAGTTGTCCGAGCAGTTGCGCAAGCAATACGCAAGCGGCCTGTCGCCCTGGACCGCTTTACTCTCTGGTGATGATCCGCAAAAACTGGGACGAAATCTGGCTTATCTGGATTTCATCGCGCGTGCGCGAGCGCAGACGGTCGAGGCTTTAAAAATCGAAATCCAACGTCTCGCTGAGCTGCAAGCACGCGCTGAGGCCCGTCGCCAGGAAATTACCCAGCTCGTTCGTGCGACCACCGAGCAGAAAAACGCTCTTGAGATCCAGAAAAAAGAACGCGCCACGATTCTTGCGAGAATCGAAGGTCAGTTGCAGGCACAACGCGCTGAGGCAGCGCGTCTGGAACGTGATGAAAAACGCCTGACTCACCTGATCGATGAGTTAACCGCCCAGATCGAGGCTGCCCGGCGCGCCGCCGAAGCCCAGCGGCGTGCAGAGGAGCAACGTCGGATCGAGCAGGCTAAGCGTGCTGCAGAGCTCAGGCAGCAACAGGAGTTGGCGCGTCAGCAAGAGGCAGCGGCAGCGGCTAAAGCCGCGCGCGAGGCCGCAACGGCTGCGCGTCAGGCCGAAGCAGACCAAAAAGAACAGGCGCAGGCGCAAGCCAGGCAAGCCGAGCAGGAGGCTTCGCAAGCACGTCAGGCAGCAAGCGAAGCGGCTCGCCAGGCTCGCGAGGCAGAGGCCTCTAGTCGCAAGGTTCAGGACTCCCACAGCGACTCAGGTTCCTCCGGAGACGGGCTCAAACCAGGTTTGCGTTGGCCGGTGCGCGGTCAGGTGATGGCCAGGTTTGGTACGGATCGTCCTGAAGGCGGTGTCTGGCGGGGTATTCTCGTTCGGGCAGACGAGAGCTCCCCGGTTGCCTCTGTTGGGGCAGGAACCGTGGTCTACTCGAACTGGCTCAGGGGCTTTGGCAATCTGATGATTATCGATCATGGTCAAGAGTATCTAAGTGTGTATGCCTACAATCAGAGCTTGCTCAAGCAGGTTGGGGATAGTGTGAAGTCGGGAGAGACCATTAGTTTGGTGGGTAATACCGGTGGGCAGCTCGATTCCGCCCTATACTTCGAAATACGGCATCGTGGAGCAGCGGTAGACCCTGCCTCTTTACTCGCACGCTGAAATCGGTTTTTGCTGGTAAGTGCTTGATTAGTATTTAACTCGGGAATGTGCATGAGCAGTCTTAAATTTCGCAATCTTGGCCTGATTTCAGTGGGCGTTGTCGTAGGTATTTTGCTCAGTCTGGGCATATCGGCTATTGCGCAGCGAGGCTCGCCTCTGCCTCTGGATGAGCTCAGACAGTTCTCCAGCGTGTTTTCCGCGATTAAAAATAACTATGTTGAGCCGGTAGGGGATAAAAAACTGATCGATGGCGCGATCGCCGGAATGCTTTCTGACCTGGATCCACATTCAGCCTATCTGGATGCCGATGCCTTTAAAGAAATGCAGACCGCCACACAAGGTGAGTTTGGTGGTTTGGGCATTGAGGTCGGTACCGAAGACGGCGTGGTCAAAGTCATCTCTCCGATCGAGGATACGCCAGCAGCCCGAGCCGGTATTCGCGCAGGCGATTTGATTATCAAGATTGACAACACCTCAACAAAAGGTATGTCACTGACGGACGCGGTCAAAATGATGCGCGGCCCGATTAAAACTCCGATTACGCTGACCATCTCGCGCCAGGGCGTTGCTCAGCCACTCGTCATCAAAATCGTGCGTGACACGATTCGGGTACGCAGTGTGCGCAGCAAAATGCTGGATAACAATATTGGTTATGTGCGCATCGCTCAGTTCCAGGAAAAAACCGGTTCTGATCTGGTGCGTCATCTCAAAGAGCTGGGTGCAAAGGGTGCTCCACGTGCGTTGATTCTGGATTTGCGGAATGATCCAGGTGGTTTGCTCAATAGCGCGATTGGCGTGTCGGGTGCTTTTCTCAAACCAGATGTGCTGGTGGTATCTACCGATGGTCGTGCACCGGACTCCAAACACAAATATATGGCGAGCCCTGCTGATTACGCGCGTGGCGAGTCTGACTATTTGTCAGGTGTGCCGGCCTGGGCAAAAACGGTACCGATGGTGGTGCTGGTCAACGTTGGTTCCGCCTCTGCTTCCGAGATTGTGGCTGGCGCCTTGCAGGATTACAAGCGCGCAACGGTGATGGGTAATCGCACGTTTGGCAAGGGCTCTGTCCAGGTGATTCTGCCTATTTCTGAAAATACTGCGATCAAACTCACGACTTCACGCTACTACACCCCCAATGGCCGCTCAATTCAGGCCACAGGCATTGTTCCTGATGTCGTGGTTGCTGATACCGCCGAGGGCGATTTGTTCCGCGTCCCACGCGAAGCCGATCTCCAGCGTCATTTGACCAATAGCCAGGCCGCAGCCGAGCAAGCCAAAGAGGAAGCCAAAGAAGCCGAGCTCGCTGATACAAACAAGATTTTCCAGTTTGGTACGCCAGAGGACTTCCAGTTGCAGCAGGCGGTGAACTTTCTTGATGGCAAGCCGGTAGAGAAAGCGGTTCCAAAACCTAAAACTGCAAGTGCTGATAATGCTGCAAGCAAAAAAACAGCAGAGGAAGGCAGTCCGGTTAAAAAATGAACGACGCCCAGTTGCTGCGCTATGCCCGGCATATTCTGTTGGATGAGCTGGGTATCGAAGGCCAGGAAAAACTACTTGCTGCCACAGTCTTGATTGTGGGGGCAGGTGGGCTAGGTTCTCCAGCGGCCATGTACCTCGCCTCTGCGGGTGTGGGACATATCATCCTCGCCGATGATGACACGGTTGAGATCAGCAATCTGCAACGACAAATTATGCATGGCCATGATCGCCTTGGTCGACTCAAGGCGGAGTCCGGTCGTCAGACCTTGCTCGCGTTAAATCCAGATATTGATGTGCAAATCCGAACGGTCAGGATGGATCAGGAGTCACTTATGGCGCAAATCGCCCAGGTGGATCTGGTGCTGGACTGTACAGATAATTTTGCAACCCGTCATGCTGTGAACCGTGCATGTGTGAGCCATAAAAAGCCACTCGTCTCTGGCGCGGCGATCCGGTTTGAGGGGCAGGTAGGGGTATTTGATACCCGGGACCCCGAGGCCCCCTGCTATCACTGTCTTTTTCCCGAAGCGCAGGATGTCGAAGCCCTGAATTGTGCGACGACCGGTGTGTTCGCACCGCTAGTTGGCATTATTGGCAGTATGCAAGCTGCAGAGGCGATCAAGGTGCTCGCCGAGCTCGGTACGACTCTCAAAGGGCGCTTATTGATTTTGGATGCGATGGATATGCAGTGGCACAGCGTGCGTGTCAAACGCGATCCTGGGTGTGTCGTGTGTTCGGGCGCCGCCGAGCAAGCCTGAGCGCGTGCAGCGGCTTGTATGAGTGTGATAGGTGGTGTGTGTCAGCTGAAATGTCTGGCGTGCTGGGCTAGCCAAGTATGACCTGCAGCTGGATTTCGGCGTATTTTCCAGGTGAAACCTGCCAGCTGCTTTGCGCGAAACGTAACCAGCTACCGAGGATTAATTGCGTTAGCAAGGCGGCGATTGCGGTAGTTTGTGCGCTAGCGGGCATTTCATTTGCCGTCACGGCTTGGCGCAAGCATTGTCTGAGCGTTGCATCAATGCGGTCTGTTATCTGACTGGCCCGAGCCTGCAGGCGTGCGTCCTCGTTGACCAGGGCATCTCCGCACAACACCCGGGTCATGCCTTTGTTGCGTTCAGCGAACGAAAGCAACATCATCGTTATTTTTTTGGCTTGCTCGATACCATTAGGCTGGGTTGAGATGATTTGATTGGTCAGAGTGAAAATAGTGGTTTCAATAAATTCAAATAGTCCCTCGAACATTTGCGCTTTACTCGCAAAATGCCGGTAGAGGGCGGCCTCAGAGAGTTGCATCTTTGCCGCAAGTGCTGCCGTAGTAATGCGAGCAGATTGCGGTTGCTCCAGCATCTCTGCCAGAGTTTGTAGAATCTGAAGCTTGCGTTCGCCAGTTTTGCCTGACATGATGAACCTGCCCAAGTAAGTAACGTATAAACTGCGGTTTGACGAATAAACAATATATCCGCAATGTTTGCGATAAGTTTACGCTTTAGAGTCAGGGCTATGAAATTACCAAACAAGGTGTGCTTTTGCTAAGGTTGCTGGTCCTATGCGCAGTGTTTCTGGCAGCAACGGCTCAGGCACAATCCTATCTGTCCCTCTATGGCACGGTCGATATGGGTTTGGCTGTTAATAGCAGCAATGTTAACCCTGGGACGAATTTTCAACCCGGCTCTAACTTTGGTTTGATTAGCGGCGGACAGTCTACCAACCGGATCGGTTTTAAAGGCGGGGAGTCACTTGGAAACGGTACTCAGGTTAATTTTGTTCTCGAAAACGCCATTAATTTAGGTAATGGCACTCTCGATCAGGGAGAGAGGATGTTTGGTCGGCAGGCCTGGATAGGTCTGGAAAATCAATCCCTGGGGTATTTACGTTTTGGTCGTCAACGGAGTTTTTCAGATATTTATTTAAGTGATCTCACTCCTTTTGGACCGGGAGATTTTTCCCAGGCGACGATGGGTATTACGTTTGGCGCTGCAGATGCGTCCAGACTCTCAAACATGATCAAAGTCGAAACGGTACTGATGGACGGTTTGCGTCTTGGGTTGGGTTACTCATTTTCTGCGCAAATGCCTTCTGCATATACCTCAGATGGCCGCTTGCCGATGACCTCAGGTGACACGGAAAATTATAATTATTCAGCCCGCAACAATATGCGAGTCATAACCACAGGCTTTCAGTATTACAACGGGCCGTTGTATCTAACTGGAATGTATGACGTTTATTATCCGAATGCAGAAACAGCAGAGGGTAATTTCAGTCCGGCGACCTCTGCTGTAGTGGGTGGTATGTACGATTTTGGACAGTTTAAGTTGTCAGCAGCGTATGGCCAGACAAAAAACGGCTGGATGAACGCATTGCAAACCGTCGATGGATTTGTCCAGTATGGATCGTTTGACAATCAAAATAGCAGTTTAGTTTTTGACACCTCGGTCTTAGTCAACTCCTATATGCTTGGAGTGACTTTGCCGACAAACGAGGACAGTGATCTCTTTGTCTCCTGGCAACTTGCCAAGCCCTCTTCTGAGATGCAGCAAAACTCTGCATTTGCGATTGCTCCGCAAAATGTCTTTAGTCTGGGGTATGCGTATAAATTTACACCTCTGACAAACATGTATGTGTTTGCAGGCTACGCGAACAATTATTCGCTTGTTGAAGGCTTGACTAACTCAACGGTTGGCATCGGTTTGAGGCATCGGTTTTAGACTGTGCCGCGAACCGGTTGTTTGCGCAGCAGCAGATGACCGATATTTTTTACCCGTAGGTCAACAAAATCCGGACGACCATTTTTTCCATGTGAAAAAGGCGTGCCAGGATGGAAGACATGCACGGTTCTCAAGCCCGCTGTTCGCGCTCCGCGAAGATTTTCAAGCGTATCTTCGACCAGAATCGCACGCTTTGGGTGGATCCCCTCATGAGCCAGGATGTGTCGCATCATCGTGACCGAGGGCTTGGGGCGAAAGTGGCCGTGCAACCGCATTTCTTCCACACCCCATAAGCTATCAAAACAGCGCAATATTCCTAAATGTTTGAGCACAGCGCGTGCATAGTGAAGCGGTGCGTTGGTCACTAGTACTTTTCGACCAGGCAACTGGTTCAGTTTGAAAGCCAGGCCTTTTTCGGCGCGAATCAGAGGCCGCACATCAAAGCGATGGCTGCGATGTAAAAAATCACGCGCACGTATGTTGTGGTGGCGAACCATACCAATCATGGTGGCACCGTAACGTTTCCAGTACCGCGTGCGCAGAATATTTGCAGTGGGTTCGTCGACGTTCAGACTTTCCATGACGGCTGCCGTCATGCTGACGTTGATTTCAGGGAAGATCTTGTAGGACGCGTCGTGCAGGGTATTGTCCAGATCGAACAACCATACGGGGGATTGGGCACCCGACTGATCGACAAAACCAGTTGAGTGGGCGCTTGCGTGCACCCGTGCGCGGCGCGCCCTGACGGGAGGGAAGTGCGGTGTGCGCGCCAGGCTCACCGGTCGCTTATTCCGAGGTAATCATTGTGCCCACCCCACGATCCGTGAGGATTTCAAGCAGCAGGCAATGGGGTACGCGACCGTCGACCACATGGACTGATTTCACCCCATTACGGGCAGCATCCAGTGCAGAGGAAATTTTGGGTAACATCCCGCCCGATATCGTACCGTCCGCAAACAGAGCGTCGATGGTCGTGGCTGAGAGGGCACGCAAAAGTTTCCCGTTTTTGTCCAGTACGCCGGGCGTATTGGTCATCATGAGCAGCTTTTCGGCACCCAGGACTTCAGCCATTTTTCCAGCAACGATATCGGCGTTGATGTTGTAGGCTAAACCGTCCTCGCCATAACCGATTGGTGAAATGACAGGGATGAATTGATCGTCTTGCAAGGCTTTGACGACGGCGGGCTCAACGCGCGCAATATCGCCTACAAAGCCAATATCCAGTGGTTTGGAGGGGTCCTCTTTGTTGGGCAGCATTTTTTTGACCGCCTGAATCAGGCAGCCGTCTTTACCGGTTAGTCCAACGGCTTTACCGCCCGCCTCGTTGATCATCATGACGATGTCTTGCTGAACCTGACCGCCGAGTACCCACTCAACGACTTCCATGGTTTCTGCGTCTGTGACCCGCATACCCTGGATGAAGGTACCTTGTTTGCCTATCCTTTTGAGCGCCTCATCGATTTGCGGACCGCCGCCATGCACCACGATCGGATTCAGGCCGATTAATTTCAGCAACACTACGTCATGCGCAAAGCTGCGCTGCAGCGCCTCTTCGGTCATGGCGTTGCCACCGTATTTGATGACGATGGTTTTGCCGTGAAAACTCTTGATATAAGGCAGGCTCTCTGACAGCACTTGGGCAACAATGTCGGGAGGGGTGGTAGCTGATTGGGGCTGGCTAGTCATGTGCACAGTCAATGGTCGTGAAAGAGTTGATCAAAATGGTTTGACGCCTGGCTGAGTTCGGGCGAAGGCAAAGAGTACGGCTTGATGCCCTCAGCCTGCAAGTGCTTTTTCAAGTGTGGCCTTGAATTCTGCACGATCGTATTCGCCTACATAGCGTTTAAGAATTTTCCCTTGCTTATCGATCAGGAACGCTGTGGGTGTGAGTTTGACGTTGCCAAAGGCATGCGCAGCTTTCCCCATGGTGTCGAGCGCGACAGTAAAGGGGATTTTGCGCGTCTCGACAAAGTTCACCACATAGTTTGCAGGATCGTATTGCATCGCTACAGCCACAATTTCGAAGCCTTTATCGTGATATTTGTCGAAATTCTCAATATTGCCAGGCATTTGTGCCACGCACGTGACACAACTGGTGGCCCAGAATTTGACCAGCACGACTTTGCCCTGCAGCGAAGATAGTTCGAGTTGCTTTCCTGTCAGCGTTGAGAAAGTCACTGCAGGTGCCTGCACCATTGGGCGGGAGACGAACCAGTAGCCTCCCGCACCGCAGGCTAGTACGACAATTAGGGCGAAGAGCTTTTTCATTGAACGGGCATCACTTCAACGGCCCCTGAGCCGGGCGGGGCTGCTGCGGGCACATCGCCCTCGCCGATCGGTGCAGACTCGCCCAGAGGTGCGCCTGCGCCTTTGGATACGCCTGTCATGCTGTCAAGCTTGTTAGCCTCGGCGGGAGTGATAATCTGGAAAAATTTCTCAACCCGTTTGACGCCACTGACCTGAGCGGCCGCCGAAGCAGCCAGGTCACCCTCGCGCTGAGTGACCATGCCCATCAGGTACACCACACTGCGATCAGTAGTGACGATAATCGTACGCGAGGGGATTTCTTTGGTTGTGGCCAGAGTCGTCATGACTTTTGAGGTAATCCAGGTGTCATTCGTAATCACAGAGAAGGGTGATATTTCCTGGACGACGACAACTTGATTTGATACGGATTTTACTTTTTCGACTTTGCGTGCGATCTCGCCCGCCTGAACTTTGATTTCTTCAATCAAGGCCTCGCCAGTCAGTAAGACGACACCTTGATAGACCGTTGAATTGATCCGCGCGCTATCGCCAAAGCGTGTGCGCATGTGGTTATTGACTCTGAGCTCGATGAGTTTGTCGTCAGCCTGCTGGGCCGCGGTCCGCCGATCGACCACCACCATACCTGTAGCGGCGGCAACCCCTGTGATCGCTACGCCAATGCATCCTTGCAGCATGGATGACAGGGTTGTCAATAGCAACACCAGCATCACGGGTCGAATTAATTTGAGGGGCTTTATCATGCGGGGTCTCCGAGTAGAAGTGCATCAATGCCATCACAAAGAATATGAAGCAAAAGAATGTGAATTTCCTGAATCCGCATCGTGCGCTCGTGCGGCACGCACAAATGGATATCCTCTGGAAGCAGCATGTCTCCAATCGCGCCACCGCCCTTGCCGGTAAGCGCGATCACATGCATGTCCCGTTCGTGTGCCGCCTGAATCGCTAACTGGACATTGGCAGAGTTACCGCTGGTCGAAATGGCAACCAGGATGTCGCCCGGTTGACCCAGCGCCGTGATTTGTCTTGAAAATATTTGCTCAAAGCCGTAGTCATTGCCAACTGCGGTCAGAATCGACGTGTCCGTATTGAGTGCGACACCAGCCAGGGGCAAACGGTCGCGTTCAAAGCGCCCCACTAGTTCAGCGATGAAGTGTTGCGCATCGGCAGCCGACCCGCCATTGCCGCAAGCAAGAATTTTTGCGTTATTGGTGACGCAACCAAAGCAAAGATCAATCGCACGCAGCATCGGGGCGTTGAGCATCTGCATGCTGCGCTGTGTGGCTGCGATGTTGTCTTCGAAATGGGCGTTCAGTTTTGCCGCGAGGTCCATAGCTGTAACAGTATTAGTCCGTAGGTTCCAATACAATAATTATCTCACTTATCTTGTTCCAGGCGTATTGCATCTTGTAGCCATTGCAGGTGTCCGTGGTCAAAAGTTACGACGTCAATACGGCAGGCTGGCGTGATTCCAGCAAAAAAGTTCCTGGTGAGCACGGGTAAATACCATTTTGCCGCACGGATAAGCTTATGTTGTTTATGTTTGGTAATGCTTGCCGCGGCGCTGCCGTGAGAGGTCCGACTACGCGCTCGCACCTCAACGAATACCAGCCAATGCTGGTGTCTGAGCACCAGGTCAATCTCGCCGAGCGGACAAACGAGCTGGCGGGCCAGAACGGTCAGACCCTCGCGCTCCAGATGCTGGGAGGCTAGAGTTTCGAAGGCATCGCCAGTAGTTTGTTTTACCGAGCGCACGGGCGCAGCGTTTTTGGTTTTAAGGTTTGGTTGTTTGCTGCGCAGACGCCGCTGGCGATTTTTAACTGCGCGCTGTTGCGCCGCTTGAGCAATCCAGAAAATTTGAAGCTCGCCTGAGTCGGCTTGGGTCATGTTGTTCAGACAAGAGGGTAGGTTGCGGGTTTGCTCTACACTGACAGATATTCTGAACATTGAGGTTGACACATGACTGAAAATGTCCCGCTTCAAGAACTGCCGGATGCCTGGAGTCGTGTCGGTGAACGGGTCGATACGCAGTCCTGGCCAGCGCAGGCCTTGTATGTCGTCGCCACGCCTATAGGCAATCTTGGCGATCTGACTTTGCGCGCCTGGCAGGCCCTGAGTCGCGCAGATATTATTGCGGCCGAAGATACGCGAGCGACTCGCATTTTGCTTGATGCCTGGGGGATTTCTACCCCGCTGATGGCTTCGCATCGTCATAACGAGCAGACTTCTTCGCTGGCGATTGTCGAGCGATTGCAAGCAGGCCAGAGAGTAGCTCTGGTTTCTGACGCAGGAGCGCCAGCTGTCAGTGATCCGGGCGGCATCGTGGTGCAGGCGGTCATTGCTGCAGGTTTCAGGGTGATTGCCTTACCCGGGCCCAGTGCGGTCATTACTGCGCTGATGGCAACAGGTGTCACAACCGATGCAAGTCCTGGTTTTGTATTTGCGGGCTTTGCACCGACCAAATCGATGGCGCGACAGCGCTGGCTGCGGCAGTGGAGCAGTTTGCCTGCCGCTTTAGTTTTTTATGAAGCACCACACCGTATTGCGGCCAGCATTCAGGATTTACAAACGGTGGTGGGGCCTGCCAGACGTGTCGCACTTGCCAGGGAGCTGACCAAGCGTTTCGAAGAAGTCGCGACCATGCCATTGGCCCAGGCTCAAGCGTGGTTTGAACAGGACGCGCATCGGGAGCAGGGGGAGTATGTTGTGATTGTGTATCCGCCTGAACTTAGCCACGCTGAGGAGGCGGACATCGAACAGGCCGCGGGCACAGAGGCCTGGCTTGAGGCGCTCCTGGAAACGCTGTCGGTGCGTGATATCGCGCGTGTCGCTGCCAAAGCAACGGGCTTATCGCGAGATGCGCTTTACACGCGCATTCTGGCGCTCAAGAATAAAAATAACTCAGGGTGAAGACAAGCTTGGCGTTACACCCGTTGAGTTCTGAATCGGGGTGAGCGCCTGAACGGCGGCATCGCGGCTTGCAAAAGGACCGATTCTGACGCGATACAGGTTGTTTGCGTTACGGTCGACCAGCACGGGTGCCTCCAGTCCTGAAGGCATTTTTTGCGTCACCTGCGCTGCAAGCGATTGCGCTTTCGCTGGATCGCTAAACGCACCGAGTTGCAGGAACACGCTGCCAGCAGGAGCCGGTCGTGTTTGCTCGCGGGAGCCGTTTGCGGCAGACGTCTGAGGTTGTTTGGCTTCTGCAGGATCAGGCAAGGGTACAGGCGCTGCAGCCAGCGCGACAGGCTTGGGGCTGTTGTTCGTTGTGAGCGTGCTCACCGGGAGCGTGGCAGGTGTGGCAGGAGTCTGATTTGCCACCATTGTCGAGCCGGGTTGCGTGGGCCAGTTACGAATCTGATCGGGCATGATGCGCTCGACTACGACTTCAGTGCTGCCGGGCCCTAACATGCCTAGTTTATATGCGGCAACGTAGGACAGATCAATAATCCGGTCGCTGTGAAAGGGACCCCGGTCATTGACGCGTAACACCACCGATCTACCGTTTGAGACACGCGTCACCCGGACATAACTTGGGATGGGTAAAGTGGTATGAGCCGCGGTCATTGCATACATGTCATAGCGCTCACCGTTTGAGGTCGAGTTGCCATGGAATTTTTTACCGTACCAAGAGGCGCGTCCTTGCACTTTGTAAGGCTTGCCGCTGAGGTCCGGGGTGTAGGCCTGGCCAAAGACGTTGTAGGGCTTGTTGGCGCCACTTGCCAGTGGTTCTATTTTTGGGATCGCGTCAGGCACTTTGTCGAGGTTGGAGGGTGGATTGGCTTCAGGGCCATCGTCTTTGTAGTAACCACCTTTTTTTGTGCTTGAGCAGGCAGCCAGTAGCGCCAGCAACAGGCATGCAGTGAGCATGCGCCATCGTGGCGAAGGCGTGAGGTGCATCACACAAACTCAGGTCGGTTGCGATGGCGCAGCAACAAGGGCTGATGATCCGCAAATCTCAGGCCGAGTGTTTCAACCATATAAACCGAACGGTGTTTCCCGCCTGTGCAACCTATCGCGACGGTTAAATAGCTACGCGTATCCTCGATATAGCGTGGCAGCCATTTACGAATAAAACCCTCAATATCGTCAATCATTGCGCCAACATCATCAAAACTCGCGAGCCACTCTGCCACGGCTTTGTCTCGTCCGGTTAGGGGGCGGAGTTGAGGGTCGTAATGCGGGTTAGGCAGGCAGCGCACATCAAACACCAGATCAGCATCTTTAGGTACGCCATGCTTGAAGGCAAAAGATTCAAAGGTCAGTATCAACGGGCTGCGATCAGCTTGAACAAGATCCCGGATCCAGGCGCGCAGTTGCCCTGGTATCAGTCCAGAGGTATCAACGACGTGTCCTTGATTGCGTAGCGGATCGAGCAATTCGCGTTCATGCGCAATGCACTCGAGCAGGGTCGGGACAGGTCCACTCTGACTTAAACGATCAGACAGAGGGTGCCTTCTGCGCGACTCAGAGTAGCGTTGCGTCAGGGTAATGTCATCGGAGTCCAGAAATACGACACGTAACTGCGTGCCCATCGCGCGCAAAGCCGTCACCACATCAGGTAGTTCGTCGAGGTCACCAGGGGAGCGCACATCAATGGCGACCGCTACGCGACGGGCAGGATCGTCACGCATGGAGGCGACAAATTCATGCAAAAATCTGACAGGAAGATTATCCACGCAGGTATAGCCCGCGTCTTCCAGCATACGCAACGCGACGGACTTTCCAGAACCAGAGATTCCTGTGATCAGAACGACGTTGAGTGCAGCCATCAGATGTTGCCTTGGGAAATAGCCTGAGCCTGTTTTTCCATGAATTCTGAAAGTGTATCAATCCCGCGAAGTTTCAGGATAGTATTGCGCACGGCCGCTTCGACCAATACCGCCAGGTTACGTCCTGCGGCCACTTGCAGCATGACTTTGCGGATCGGACAGCCGAGGATTTCCTGCGTCATGTCCTGCAGGGGTAAGCGCTCGAACTTGTCTTGTGCCGTCGCGCGCATCAAATGCACAATGAGCTTGAGTTTCATTTTCCGGCGAACTGAGGTCTCGCCAAAAATCGTACGGATATTGAGCAGGCCAAGTCCACGGACTTCGAGCATATTTTGCAGGAGCGCCGGACAATGGCCATCGATCACATTGGGCGAGGTGCGGGCCAGATCAACCGCGTCATCGGCGACCAAGCCATGACCACGTGAAATCAGTTCGAGCGCGAGTTCGCTTTTGCCTAAACCGGATTCGCCGGTAATCAGTACGCCCAGACCGAGTACGTCCATAAAAACGCCGTGTACGGTTGTGGTCGGAGCCAGTCGGCGGCTCAGATAGATACGCAGCAAATCAATCAGTTTTGCTGTCGGCATTGTTGAGCCGAGCAGTGGCACGTGGTTCAGTTCACAGTGTTCGATGAGATCTTCAGTTGCCTCCAGGCCATCAGCAATCAGCATGGCTGGCACGCCTCCAGCGAGCAACTCGTCGACATGGTGGACGCGACGGCGCACATCAAAGCGCTTGTAATAGTCCATTTCTTCACGACCAAAGACCTGGATTCTCGATGGGTGAATCAGGTTCAGGTGACCAATCAGATCGGCCGCTGCCATCCCGTTATCAGGAATCAGGCGGTCTGCAGCAGACTGACCTGCGATCCAGGTAAAGTCTATGTCTTCGGTATTGTCGTCAACGAGGTCTTGGACTGTCAGCATATCGGCTCCGTTTAGGGGGTAGGTCAGCGCAGTGCCAAAGGGTGGTCAGGCCGAACCTGTAGTAAGCAGGCGGTGTACGACGACGGGATCAGTTTCCAAGGCAAGGCGTTGGCGCAAATTCTCGTCCGATAGTCTTTCTGCGACTTCAGCAAGTATATCCAGATGTTCTTGCGCAGCCGACTCGGGCGCCATCAGGCACAACAACTGGTTGACCGGTTTACCATCGGGTGCCTCGAAAGGGATTGCTTTACTGAGGCGTAAAAAAGCGGCTGTTGCGTGCCTGATACCCTTGACTCTGCCATGCGGCACAGCGATGCCGTCACCGAGCGCTGTCGAACCCAGTCGTTCGCGGGCGAACAGGCTGTCAAACACTGCGGCACGCTCCAGGCCGTTGTTATTTTCAAATAACAGACCGGCTTGCTCAAAGGCCCTTTTTTTACTGGTTGCCGGCAGATCTAAAAGAATATTGCTGACCGGCAGAATGTGTGACAAAAGTTTCATGGTCTTGATTATAGGGCGATTGCAGGGAGATTCACGCATTAAAAAACCCGCCATCAGGCGGGCTAATCGAATGGACGCGAGGCCCGTAAAAAATTGCGTGCTAAACCTTGTCAGGCGGCTTCAAAAACTTGCCGTTTGACAGAGAGATGGTTGTGATTTTGAGTGCGGTCTTTATGCTGAATGACTTTACGGTCAATTTTGTCTATCAGCAAGTCCAGAGCGGCATAAAGGTTTTCTTCGATGGCTTCGCAGTGAATATCTTTACCGCGTACATGAAGGGTGATTTCTGCTCGGTGCCTGAGAGGTTCTACCGAGAGCATGACCTGTGTGTCGATGACGTGATCGAAATGTCGCAGTACGCGTGCCATTTTCGTGTGGATATATTCCCGGATGGAGGGAGTAACGTCGAGATGGTGACCGCTGATGCTCAGGTTCATGTGTAATCTCCTTGAAAGGAAAAAAGGGGTTGCGCAATGTGCGCGAGAAGAACGTCTAGGCAAACTCCTTAAATAAAAATGTCATGAACTTAGTGTAATGATTTGGCCAGGAAAATCAACACTAGATTGATGGTTTATTGCAAGTTAGGGGATCTTTTTGGTGTGCGCTGCAGCATTCGCTGCGCGAGTCCGCAGCAACCAGGCCTTGAAAAGTAATCGGCAGGACTACGAAAATTACATCTTGAAATGTTCGCCAAGATAAACGCGACGCACCGACGGATCGTCCACGATCTTGTCCGGCTGACCGCTTGTCAGCACTTTACCGTCGCTGATAATGTAGGCGCGATCACAGATTCCGAGCGTTTCACGCACGTTATGGTCCGTAATCAGTACGCCAATGCCGCGACTTTTAAGAAAACGCACGATCCGCTGAATTTCGATCACGGCAATTGGATCTACACCCGCAAACGGCTCATCGAGCAAAATAAATCTCGGACGTGTTGCCAGAGCACGGGATATTTCCACGCGTCGCCGCTCACCGCCCGAGAGGGACAAGGCATTGTTGCTGCGAATGTGACCGATTTGTAACTCATCCAGTAAATCGTTGAGCTGCTCTTCGATGACGGCCTTGGAAAAACGTTGACCTTTTTCGTCAAACTGAAGCTCCAGAACCGCACGGATATTTTCCTCGACCGTCAGACGGCGAAAAACCGAAGCATCCTGAGGCAGGTAAGACAAACCTTTGCGCGCACGCTGATGGATTGGCATACTGCTGATGGAGTTGCCATCGATTTCGATACGACCTGCATCGGCTGCAACCAGACCGACAATCATGTAGAAACTTGTGGTTTTACCCGCACCGTTTGGTCCAAGCAGGCCGACAACCTCGCCGCTATTGACCGAGAGCGATACGTCTTGAACCACCATGCGGCCACCGTAAGATTTGCGCAAGCCGGTCGCGCTCAGGCTCCCGATTGACGAGGCGGCGGGTGGGGCGGGATTGAGCGTGGGCGATGGTTGCATGCGTAATTTTTAGGGAATTGCTGAAAAAGGGCTTAGTTTTTACCGGGGTTGGTGCTTGGGATAGTCAGAGCGGGTTTGGGGTTATTGCCAGTCGGGGTGCCTTGTTTGGCCCTGCAGGCAGCGACTGCCGCGTCGGTGCGGGCACGAGGCTGCGCGATCGAACGCACGCGCCCGCCGGCATTGGCGGAGTTTGGCCCCGAAAAAGCTTCGTAGGTATCGGTTTTCTGGCTGTAACGGACTTTCTCACCACTGACGGTATCGAATTGCTGACCACAAATAAAGCGCGTCACAATCGCCTGGCCAATCAGATCGAAAATTTCTTCGCGGCCGTTGTACTCCACGCGCTCGCCTACTCCCTCAAGCACCTCAAAATTTTCCGGCCTCTCCTGGCGGATAAACACGCGTTTGCCAGGTTTGACAGTTCCCGTACCAAATTGCGCTCCGTCGCTTTCTTCTTTCAGGATGAGGGTATCAGCGTTCAGCGTCATTAAGCCGCGCGTCATGACGACACTGCCGGTAAAAGTGCTTTCACGTTTGATGTCATCGTAGTGCAAGGTATCGGAAAGAATTTGCGTGCTGGGCTGCTCAGCAGGCGCAGTAGCTGATGCTGATTTGTTTTGGGCCGAGGCGCAAGTCAAAACTCCAAAGCAAGCTGTGGTGCTGAGTATGATTGCCAGCAGCGTGCGGGATAAAGCGTTTCTGGATGAGCTGATCATGGTTTAGCTTTTGGCGCGGGTTCAGAGTTGTTTTGGTTATCTTTTGCTGCGATCGTCACATCGGTCGATTTCAGCACGTCCAGTGTTTGCGAGTTATTGTCATAGCGCATACCAACACCATGCATGACCGAGCGGCCGCTCACAGCGGAGGCAGGCAGGTCAGTGTACGTGATGTCTTGCTTGACCAGCATGGTGAGCTCGTCGCTTCGGAAATTCAAGGGTTGGCGGGTGCTGTCGCCTAGTCTCAATACCACCGCATCACCGTGCATCACGATCCGGTCACCATCCTCGTAGATCGTGGCGATGCGAGAGGTGGCAATGATCAGAGGATTCTCTGGCCGTAGCGCAAAAGCACGGGGTTTGAGGATTTCGTAGGAATTATCATCCGGGAAGTGCTCCATCAGATCTCCCTCGAGCCTTTGGATCACCTCGCCTTGCGGGTTGGTACGCAGCAAAACGAGAGTTTTTGCCCAATTGTCTGGCTCGTGCGTCATGCGCGAGGGTGGGTCAATATCCACGGCACGCTGGGCATAATCGGCCGCCCACCAGGTGCTCATCACCAGCACACACAGGATACCGATAGAAATAATCAGGGCGAATCTTTCTTTCATGCGCGCCTTATTGAACTACGCCCGTGCCGAGCAGCCCGGGCTGAAAAAACTGGCCCAGCCGTTGTTGCGCGGCAAGAATCAGGTCGCAGCATTCACGCGCTGCGCCATGACCACCCGCACGGGTCGAAACCCAGTGGGCTGCCTGGGCAATATAGGCTGGGGCTTCAGGTACAGAGGCTGCGAAGCCTGCGCGTTGCATCGCAGGTAAATCAATCAGATCGTCCCCCATAAAACCAATCTGGTCGAGTTTGAGATGGTGGCGTTTAGCTAAAGTCGTCAGCGCTGCGCCTTTGTCGCGGACATTTTGCAACACATCACCCAGGCCAAGTTCGGCAGCGCGCCGGTCTACAACCGGGCCTTCGCGACCAGTGACCAGCGCGACTTTGATACCGCTGGTGGTGAGCATTTTGAGTCCATGACCATCCTGGACATTAAAGCGTTTGAGCACCTCACCCTGTTCGCCGTACCAGAGGCTGCCATCGGTCAGGACACCATCCACATCAAACACCATCAGTCGCAGATTGACCAGACGTTCGCGGGTGGCAGCAGGTATGCGCGAGAGCACGAGTGCTTCGGCCGGATGACTGAGAGTATTGTTTTTTTTCATGTGTTGTCTAGACGACCTTGGCGGCCATCAGGTCATGCATATGGGTGGCGCCCACCAGTTTGCCCTGGTCGTCGGCGACGAGTATCTGGTTGAGCCGATGTTTGTCCATAATCAGCGCGGCATCAACAGCCATGGCATCTGCAGCGATCAGGCGTGGGTTCTTGGTCATCGCATCGGCAATGGTTAAACCGCGAATATCACCCACCCGTTCAATCAGGCGGCGCAGATCACCATCGGTAAAAATACCGATCGCCTGACCTGCACGATCTATCACCGCTGTCATGCCCATGCCTTTACGGGAGATTTCTTCAAGCGCCTCAAAAATCGTGGCGTCCTGGTTCACGGTAGGTAGCGCGACCCCTTTTTTCATGACGTCGGAGACGCGAGTCAGCAGCTTGCGTCCTAGCGCACCGCCAGGATGGGAGCGCGCGAAATCTTCCGCGCCAAAACCTCGTGCTTGGAGGCAGGCAACGGCCAGCGCATCACCCAGCGCCAGCGCGACGGTGGTGCTGGAGGTCGGCGCAAGATTCAAGGGGCAGGCCTCCTGAGCTACGCTGCCATCGAGATGTACATCGCTCAACCGGGCAAGCTCGGACTGCGGGTTACCCGTCATGGCGATGACTTTGACACCGAGCCGGTGGGCTGCCGGCAAGATGCTTAACACTTCCTGCCCAGCTCCCGAGTAAGACAGGGCGATCAGCAAGTCCTGCGCGCCTATCATCCCAATATCGCCATGGACGGCCTCAGCCGCATGCAGAAAAAAAGCTGGTGTACCTGTCGAGGCCAGGGTGGCCGCAATTTTTCGGGCCACATGACCTGTTTTACCCAGACCGCATACGACGACTCGTCCCTGACAGCCGAGCATCAGTTCGACGGCGCGGCCGAACTCATCCCCAAGCCGCTCCTGTAGTTCAAGGATGGCTTGTGCTTCGAGCTTAAGTGTCTGGCGCGCGGAACTCAGGGCGGCAGCCACGAGGGTGTGCTGATTTAATGGCATTAGACGATTTTAAACACTTCAGAGCCTTGGTGGGGCAAGAGTTGCCAGCTAAGGTTTGATGTGGCACTCTTGACGGATAATTTGATGCATGACGCCTGCAACGAGCAAACTAGGAATTACTTATGACCGCTGTCACCCCTATGGCCTACGCGCCAACCCTCGGAACACCTCTTTCTGGCACAGCGTTGCGTGTGATGCTGCTTGGTTCTGGGGAGTTGGGTAAAGAGGTCATTATCGCTTTGCAGCGTCTTGGTGTGGAGGTCATTGCAGTAGATCGTTACGCCGATGCCCCGGGGCATCAGGTCGCCCATCGCAGTCATGTGATCGCCATGACCGATCGCGAGGCTTTGCGCGCAGTGATTGAAAAAGAGCGTCCTCATGTGATTGTTCCTGAAATCGAAGCGATTGCGACTGATTTGCTGGTCGAACTCGAGGCTGCCGGGACGGTGCGTGTCACACCCACCGCCCGTGCCGCGCAGCTCACCATGAATCGCGAAGGTATTCGCCGGCTGGCTGCTGAAACACTTGGCCTGCCGACTTCTCCCTATCGTTTTGCTGACTCGGTTGAGTCGCTCGAAGAGGCCACCAAAGCAATCGGTTTCCCCTGCCTCGTGAAACCTGTCATGTCCTCCTCGGGTAAAGGCCAGTCAGTGCTGCGCAGCCCTGCCGATGTGGGCAATGCCTGGGCCATTGCCAAACAAGGCGGACGGGTTGGTGCTGACCGGGTGATTGTTGAGGGCTTCATCAACTTTGACTATGAAATTACTTTGCTGACCGTGCGCGCCCGGGCGGTGGACGCAACGATTGAAACTAAATTTTGCGAGCCGATCGGCCATCTTCAGGTCGATGGTGACTATGTCGAAAGCTGGCAGCCGCAGCCTATGACAGCCACGGCGCTGGCGCGTGCAAAACAGATTGCGCTCGAGGTCACGAACAGTCTTGGTGGCCAGGGGATTTTTGGTGTGGAACTCTTTGTTGCGGGCGATGAAGTCTGGTTCTCCGAGGTGAGTCCACGCCCCCATGACACTGGACTGGTGACCCTGATTTCACAAGCTCAGAACGAATTTGAGCTGCATGCGCGTGCTTTGCTTGGCTTGCCGGTTGATACCTCGTTGCGTGCTCCGGCAGCCAGTAGCGTGATTTATGGCGGCGTTGACGCGCGTGGTGTTGCATTCGAAGGTGTCGCACAGGCGCTTAGCGAACCAGGTACCGATATCCGTTTGTTTGGCAAGCCTGAATCGTTTAAAAAACGTCGTATGGGTGTTGGTTTGGCGACTGCTGAGTCAGTCGATGCCGCGCGCGCAAAAGCTAAGCGCGTATCGTCTGCGGTACGCCTTAAATGAGCCAGTTGCCTGAGTTACCTGTCGCCCACGAGCAATCTCTCGATGCGATTCGCCGTCTGATCCGCACTGTTCCCGATTGGCCAAAACCTGGTGTGATGTTTCGTGACATCACACCTTTGTTGCAAGATCCGACGGCATTTCGCGGACTCATTGATTTGTTTGTCTATCGCCACATGCGTCAGCGCATAGACGCTGTAGTCGGTATCGATGCCCGTGGTTTCATTTTAGGTAGTGCGTTGGCCTATGCGCTGAATGTAGGCTTTGTTCCTGTGCGCAAGAAAGGCAAACTACCCTATAAAACGGTTGGACAGTCCTATGCGCTTGAGTATGGCAATGATGCCGTCGAATTGCATATCGATGCGGTCAAACCCGGACAGCGCGTCTTGTTGGTCGATGATCTGGTGGCCACAGGCGGCACGATGCTGGCAGCGATCAAGTTGTTACAGCAGCTTGGAAGCAATGTAGTCGAGGCGCTCTCAATTATTGATTTGCCTGAACTGGGTGGCTCCAGACTGATCGCACAGACCGAGACACCTTTTTTCAGCCTGTGCGAGTTTGAGGGCGAATGATTAAAGGAAAAGTTTGTAAGCGGGATTTTCGCTCTCGTTCCAGTGCGGATAACCGACTTCTTCCAAAAAGGCCTTGAAGGCTTTTTTGTTACCCGCGGGAACTTGAATACCAATCAGGATTTGCCCATAGTCCGCGCCCTGGTTCCGGTAGTGAAACAGACTGATGTTCCAGTCTGGTTTCATTGAGTTCAAAAAACGCATCAGCGCGCCAGGCCGCTCAGGAAACTCAAACCGGTAGAGCAGTTCGTTATCTGCCATGCCTGAGCGCCCGCCAACCATGTGACGCAAATGCGTCTTGGCCATCTCGTCGTGACTCAGATCCAGTGTGGCAAAACCATTTTTACGGAAAGTCGTGGCGATCTTGTCTGCCTCGGTGGGGCTTTGCACCTGCACACCAACAAAAACATGCGCGAGGCTGGAGTCTGAAATCCGGTAGTTGAATTCAGTCACGTTGCGATTACCTACGAGCTCGCAAAAAGTACGGAAGCTACCACGTTGTTCGGGCATCGTCACCGCAAAAACAGCCTCGCGGGATTCGCCAACCTCAGCACGCTCAGCAACAAAACGCAGACGGTCGAAATTCATGTTCGCGCCACAAGCGATTGACACCAGTGTTTTATTTTTCAGTTTGTGATCGAGGGCATACTGTTTTGCACCGGCCAGAGCCAGTGCGCCTGCGGGTTCGAGCACGCTGCGCGTGTCCTGAAAAACATCTTTCAGTGCGGCACAGATTGCATCGGTATCGACCAGTACGTAATCATCAACATACTCGCGCGCAAGGCGGAACGTCTCGACGCCTACTTGTTTGACAGCGGTACCGTCAGAAAACAGGCCAACCTCTGTGAGGTGCACCCGGCGACCGGCTTTGACACTGCGAACCATGGCGTCTGAATCCACGGTTTGAACGCCAATGATTTTTATTTCAGGGCGCAACTGCTTAACATAGGCCGCAATGCCGCTGATCAGACCACCTCCACCGATCGCGACAAAAATCGCATCAATCGGGCCAGGGTGCTGACGCAAAATCTCCATCCCAATGGTGCCCTGTCCGGCAATCACATCGGGGTCATCAAAAGGATGCACAAAAGTCATGTGGTTTTTTTTCTCAAGCGTCAGCGCGTGCTCGAATGCATCGTTATAACTTTCGCCATGCAGCACCACCTCACCGCCCAGGGCGCGCACCGCATCAATTTTTACGCCTGGTGTTGTGGTTGGCATCACGATGACCGCTTTGCAACCTAGCCGTTTCGCCGAGAGGGCGACGCCCTGGGCGTGGTTGCCAGCGGAAGCCGCGATCACGCCGCGTGCGAGTGCTGCGGCTGGCAAATGCGCCATTTTGTTGTAGGCGCCGCGCAGCTTGAAACTAAAGACCGGTTGTGTATCTTCGCGCTTGAGCAGCATGCGATTATTTGTTCTTGCTGATAAAAGAGGCGCGAACTCGAGAGGCGTCTCGACCGCGACGTCATACACTTTTGAGGTCAGAATGCGCTTGAGATAATCTGTGGACATGATCTTCCTGGGGGTGGGGCATCGGCTTATGGCCTGATGTGACATTATCCCATGCTGTCGCCATACTGATAAAACTCACAACTCACGGTGTGTTCGACGCTGGCTTTACGAGTAACTCTCAACCAATGAAGGTGCGTTCTGGAATATTTCATGCAGTCTTTACTGAATTGGCTTGCCTTGCCGGAGGTTGGGTTGGGGGCGGTGTTTTTGATCAGCTTTCTGGCCTCGACACTGTTGCCGCTGGGCTCAGAGCCCGCATTGCTTGCCTTTGTCGCGCTCACACCGTCAGCGGTGTGGACGGCCATTCTGGTCGCTACCCTGGGCAATACACTGGGAGGCGTGGTGACTTACTGGATGGGCGTCGGTGCACACCGACTATTGCAGCGTCAATCGCAGAGTGATCTGTCAGGACCTGCCGCGGCCCCTGCGAACCACGTGCAGCAGCCGGATCGCTGGCAGCAGCGTGCTCAAACACTGGCGCATCGCTTTGGCGCACCGGTATTGCTCTTCTCCTGGCTGCCGCTGGTCGGGGACCCTTTGTGTGGGGTGGCGGGCTGGATGCGCTTGCCGTTTGGGCCTTGTCTGGTGTACATCGCCTTAGGGAAATTCGCCCGTTATCTGTTGATTTGCGGTGTGCTGTTGCATTTTTTTATGTGAAAGTGCCGCAGCAAGCCAACTTCAGCCCGCCAAGCGCGCCCAACCACTGGTTTCCTCAAAGCGATAGGGTTATTACTAAGTGAATCTCCTGATGGCTTAAAATGATGAGTCCAGGGCAACCTCTCTCAGATTACGCCTATGAACGCCCCGTTTGCCAGTCATCTTCTAAGTTCCATGCCGCCTGCCGACCCGCAGTCCAGGTTGCGTGAGATTCCCTACAACTACACGTCGTTTTCCGACCGTGAGGTTGTCTGTCGCTTGCTGGGTGATGATGCCTGGACCTTGTTGTCGGAGTTGCGTGGAGAGCGCCGTACGGGACGCTCAGCGCGCATGCTCTACGAGGTGCTGGGTGATATATGGGTTGTACGCCGTAACCCATATTTGCAAGATGATTTGCTGGACAACCCCAAACGTCGCAAACTCCTGATCGAAGCACTGCAGCACCGGCTGGGAGAGATACATAAACGCCGGGTGTCGGATGACGTCGAGCGCGATGAGAAAGTAGCAAGCTTGCTCGAGCGCGCTTACTCCGCAATCCATAGTTTTGAGCAAGGTTTTGAGCAGACGGCTCGCCTGCGCAAGCAAGTCAGGAAAGTACTCGGCAAGCTCACCGCGCATGACAATATTAAATTCGATGGGTTGTCGCGCGCCTCGCACGTGACTGATGCAACCGACTGGCGTGTCGAATATCCGTTTGTGGTGTTGACGCCCGATACCGAACAGGAAATCGCCCTGCTCGTACGGGGCTGTATCGAGCTCGGCCTGACCATTGTGCCTCGTGGGGGCGGCACTGGCTATACGGGCGGTGCGATCCCACTGACCTGGAAATCGGTCGTCATCAATACCGAAAAATTAGACACACTGGGCCCTGTGGAGACGGGGGCTTTGCCTGGCGTGGCAACGCCGGTCTCGACCGTTCGTGCCGGGGCAGGGGTTGTCACAAAACGCGTCTCAGAGGCGGCCGAGCACGCAGGCCTGGTGTTCGCGGTGGATCCGACCTCTGCTGAGGCCTCCTGTGTTGGCGGTAATGTCGCGATGAATGCCGGTGGTAAAAAGGCCGTGCTTTGGGGCACCGCGCTGGACAATCTTGCCTGGTGGCGCATGGTCGATCCGGATGGCAACTGGCTTGATGTCACAAGGCTTGATCACAACCTCGGAAAAATCCATGATGCCCCACTCGTGCGATTTGAGTTGCAATGGTCCGACGGCGCCTTCCCCGCTGGCGAGCGCCCCTTGCGCAGCAAAATGATCGAAATTGCCGGTTCTCATTTCCGCAAGGTCGGTCTGGGCAAGGATGTAACAGACAAATTTCTGGCGGGTTTGCCAGGTGTCCAAAAAGAAGGCTGTGATGGCCTGATTACTGCAGCGCGCTGGGTGCTGCATCGCATGCCTAGCCATACGCGTACCGTCTGTCTGGAGTTTTTTGGCCAGGCGCGCGAAGCGATTCCTTCAATCGTTGAAATCATTAACTATCTGGATACAGCTGGCCGTGCCCGAGGGGCTTTACTGGCAGGACTCGAGCACCTTGATGAGCGTTATTTGCGTGCGGTGGGCTATTCGACCAAGAGCAAGCGGGGAGTCTTGCCCAAGATGGTCTTGATTGGCGACATTGTGGGTGATGATGACGCTGCCGTGGCTGCGGCAACCAGTGAGGTTGTGCGCCTGTCCAATACGCGGCATGGCGAGGGTTTTATTGCAGTCAGCGCCGAGGCTCGCAAAAAATTCTGGCTAGACCGCTCCCGAACTGCAGCGATCGCCCGCCACACCAATGCCTTCAAAATCAACGAGGATGTCGTGATTCCGCTTGGTCGCATGGGTGAGTACACCGATGAGATCGAGCGGATCAATATCGAGCTCTCGACCCGCAACAAGCTTAAATTGCTCGATGCCTTGCAGGCACTGCTGGCAGGCTCGGGGACGCTTACGATCGCCAAGCTTGATCGCTCCACAGAGGAGGGCGTCTCGATTGAAGAAGCGCTCGACGAAAAACGCCGTCAGGCCATCGCGGTTATCGAGCATGTGCGCAGACGCTGGCAGTGGGTGCTTGATCAGCTCGACTTACCTCTTTCACAAGCGATGCCTGTGTTGGCCGAACTCGGGCTCGGTTTGCTTGAGCCGGAGCTGGTCGCGCGTCTGGTGACGCAACCCGAGGCAAGACTGTTTGACGTCGTGCAGGATCGCACGCTGCGTATTTCCTGGAAAGCCGAGGTCAAAGCTGAGTTGATCGGTTTGTTTGGCGGTACGGATTTTGCGCCGGTACTGACCGAGTTGCAGGCGATCCACGACCGCGTCTTGAAAAGCCGGGTTTTCGTGGCACTGCACATGCATGCTGGTGACGGCAACGTCCATACCAACATTCCTGTTAATTCCGACGACTACGAAATGCTGCAGGAGGCCAACGAGGCTGTCGAGCGTATTATGCAAATCGCCCGGGACCTCGATGGTGTGATTTCGGGTGAGCACGGTATTGGCCTGACCAAGTACGAATTCATGACTGAGGCCGAGCTCGCGCCTTTTCAGCAATACAAGCGCGAAATCGATCCGAACGATCATTTCAACGCGGGCAAACTGATGCCTGGCGCAGATCTGCGTCACGCCTGGACGCCTAGCTTTGGTCTGATGGGCCACGAGTCCATCATCATGCAGCAAAGTGATATTGGGGCGATTAGCAATTCGATCAAGGATTGTCTGCGCTGCGGTAAATGCAAGCCAGTTTGCGCAACGCATGTGCCGCGAGCCAATCTGCTTTATTCGCCACGTAATAAAATTCTGGCGACCTCCCTGCTGATCGAGGCGTTCCTCTATGAGGAGCAAACTCGTCGCGGGATCAGCCTGAAACATTGGGAAGAGTTTGAGGACGTAGCCGACCATTGCACGGTTTGCCACAAGTGCTATAACCCCTGTCCGGTCGACATTGATTTTGGTGATGTTTCGATGAATATGCGCGCGCTCTTGCGCCGTATGGGGCATAAGTCTTTCAATGCCGGTACATCAGCCGCGATGTTCTTTTTGAATGCCAAAGATCCTGCAACGATCAATGCGACGCGCAAGGCGATGATTGGCGTTGGTTATAAACTGCAGCGTGTGGCGCATGACTTTTTGTCCAAGTTCGCACGCAAGCAAACGGCGGCACCACCTGCAACCGTTGGTAAACCGCCGATGCGTGAGCAGATAATTCATTTCATCAATAAAAAAATGCCGGGTGGTTTACCCAAGCAAACAGCACGTAAACTGCTCGACATCGAAGATCCGGACTACGTCCCGATCATTCGTAATCCTCAGACTTCGGCTGAAACTGAGGCGGTCTTTTATTTCCCGGGTTGTGGCTCTGAACGCCTCTTCTCGCAAGTCGGACTGGCAACGCAAGCCATGCTCTGGCATGCTGGTGTGCAGACCGTTCTGCCTCCAGGTGCATTGTGTTGTGGTTATCCTCAGCGCGCCAACGGCATGACTGAAAAAGCGGAACAAACAATTACCGACAACCGGGTTTTATTTCATCGCGTTGCCAACACCCTGAACTACCTGGATATCAAGACGGTGGTGGTCAGTTGCGGCACCTGTTATGACCAGCTTGCGGGCTACGAGTTTGAAAAAATCTTTCCTGGCTGCCGTCTGATCGATATTCACGAGTACTTGCTGGAAAAGGGCATAGCCCTGGAAGGTGTGGGTGGTGTGCGTTATATGTACCACGACCCCTGTCACACGCCGATGAAACTGCAGGATCCGATGAAAACGGTTCGTGCGCTCGTGGGTGATGCGACGATCAAGACCGATCGCTGTTGCGGAGAGTCTGGCACCTTGGCTGTGACGCGGCCTGATATTTCCACGCAGATACGGTTTCGCAAAGAAGAAGAGCTCGATAAAAACAACGCCGCGCTCAGGTCCGATGGCTTTACCGGAGAGGTCAAAATGTTGACCTCCTGCCCGTCCTGTCTGCAGGGCTTGTCCCGCTATGAAGGCGATATTGGCGCGAAAGCAGATTACATTGTGGTTGAAATGGCGCGCCATATCCTGGGTGAAAACTGGCTCGAAGAATACGTTGCCAAAGCCAATAGTGGTGGAATAGAGCGAGTGCTTGTTTAAGTCGTTTTTCTGAAAAGTGGGTTTGTCATGCAATACATCCCTGAAGCGCAATCGTCCTCGGTCGTGACGCATGAAATGGCGTATGAGGCGATTCGCGAAGCGCTGATTGCGGCATGCGCTGACTCAAGCAAGATTTTCCCTGCCTTGATCGCGCACGGTTCGGATGCGAATAATCGGTTTTCGGTTAAATCCGGAGCAACCGAAACGCTTGCCGGACTCAAGATGGGGTTTATCTGGCCAGCCAATGCCTTAAAGGGTATGCCCACACACAATTCCGTAACGGTCCTGTTTGATCAGGAGTCTGGCGGCGTGCGTGCTGTGATCGAATCCGGTGTCGTGAACGCCTACCGCACTGCCGCCGCCGATGCTGTGGCAACCGATGTCCTCGCTCGCAAGGACGCCAGCGTACTAACGGTTTTTGGTGCAGGCAATCAGGCAGGCTATGATTGTTTAGCGCTGGCAAGGATTCGTCCGCTTGAGCGTATTCTGGTTGTTAACCGGGATGCTGCACGCGTCGAAAAACTCAAAGCACGTCTTGCCCCTTTAGGTCTGCCTGTCGAGCTGGTTACGGCCGAAGAAGGGTGCGCACGCGCTGACCTCATTGTGACCGCAACGCCCTCTAAGTCCCCGCTGTTCGAGTCGGCCTGGGTTCGTCCTGGGACGCATATCTCTTGTATGGGGGCGGACGGCGCTGGTAAGCAAGAACTTGATCCAGTGTTGCTTGAGCGAGCAGAACTGTTCTGCGATTTGCCTGCCCAAGCGGTTGCGATTGGCGAGTTTCAGCATGTAGCGCCACAGATCGCAACGGGTGCGCTGGCGTTGACTGCCATCGGTCGAGTGTTGGCAGGTCAGGCTGCGGGACGCTCAAGCGAGAAGTCGATCACAGCATTTGATAGCTCAGGTATTTCTTTGCAAGACCTGCATATCGCACAGCGAATTTTGCAGGTTTGCAAGACCTGATCGTAGTCAATAAACCGCGGTGAATAAACCAGGTTTAAACCCCAACTTCGATACCTTCTGCTATCAAGGCCTCGCGAATCGCTTTTGCAAAGGCTGCTGCGCCTGGCTGATCGCCATGGATGCACAACGTATCGGCTTTTACGCGTACGGTCGAGCCATCAACCGCTGTAATGGTTCCCTGTTTAACCATTTGCAAAACCTGTTTGATGGATACGTTCACGTCTTCGATCATGGCACCAGGTTTGTTGCGTGGGCTCAGGGTGCCGTCCGCAGAATAGGTGCGGTCGCCAAACACTTCGCTCGCAACTTTCAGGCCCATGGATTCAGCAATATCCAGCATTTTGGTCCCGGCGAGACAAAAAAACACCAAATCTTTATCCACATCGTAGGTCGCCTGGGCTAACGCTCGCGTGAGCCCCTCGTTATTAACCGCCATGTTGTAGAGCTGGCCATGCGCTTTGACATGGCGCAATCGCGCTCCTTGCGAGGCTGCAACGCCAGCAAGCGCACCGATCTGAACCACCATCATGTCGTAGGCTTCCTGGTCCGTGATAGCCATATTGCGACGACCAAAACCTTGCAGATCGGGCAGGCCTGGGTGAGCCCCAAGTGCAACGCCATTTTTAAGCGCGGCTGCGACGGTTTTACGCATCGTTGCGGGGTCTCCTCCATGAAAGCCACAGGCTATATTCGCGGAGGACACAAAGGGAAGGATCGCTTCGTCATTGCCCATTTTCCAAACACCAAAACTTTCGCCCATGTCGGAATTCAAATCGATACGTAATGTCATCATGACCTCTGTGGTTCAGTAGAAATTCAGTAAGAGTTTACGGGTAGTGCTTCAGAATGTGATTTCGCACGCTCGCGATATTTTTTGCCAATGCGGCGAAAGCTTTTGAGCGTTGGGCATCAAGAGCCTGGGCTTCATCGAGCCCGATGAGTTCAAATTTAAACGTGTCCCCAGGCCCCATTTGTGCGAGCGTTGGTAAATCTACCGTCGCGACATAGCCGATTTTTGGATAGCCGCCGGTTGTCTGGCGGTCTGCCATCAGTATGATGGGTTGACCGCCCGCAGGTACCTGTATGGAGCCAAAGGTTGCAGCCTCGGAGATCATCTGGCGCGGCTTGCTCAGCGTGATCTCCGGGCCTTGCAGACGGTACCCCATGCGCTCGGAGTCAGGGCTGATGCGGAACGTTTCGCTTGTCAGCGCGTGCTGGCTCTGCGGCGTGAAATCCTGAAATTGCTCGCTTGTGATCATTCTCACGCGGGAACGGGCGTGAGCGGCTAGTGTTGTGGGCAGATAGATTTTTATCGACCAGAGCTCTTGTGCAAGTCCTTCGAGATCCTGCGAGGCTAACGCTTGATTGAATTTGATCCGGTCGCCGCGTTTGAGCGCGCGACCTTCCCAGCCGCCGATCTCGCAGCGCATATGAGTACTATTCGAGCCCAGGGCTGGCGTCAGTTTGAAACCACCATGGATAGCCAGATAAGCTCGCGTACCCGTGCGGCGCTGACCAAACGCAAGCGTGTCAAGTTCTCGAACTACGATGGGTCTGTTCTGTGCGATGGGCTGACCGTTCAGGGTCGGGCTTAAGTCTGCACCTGTCAGGGCGATACAGCACGGCTGCGTGAACTCCAGTGTGGGGCCGGTAAGGGTAATTTCGAGGCTCGCTTGGTCGCAGTCGTTTCCAACCAGCAGGTTAGCAAGTTGATGCGCACGCGTATCCATAACGCCTGTTACAGGTATACCTAACTGCTGATAGCCGACCCGACCAAGGTCTTGAAAACTTGATTGCATGCCGGGTTTGAGCACGATGATGCTCATTTGGACATATCCTGCTGTTGCTCGGCGGCGATGCGGTCAAATTCAGCAACCGAAATTGGGACGAATTTAACCCGATCGCCCGGCATCAGAAGCGTAGGTGGGGTGCGCTCCAGTCCGAACAGTTTAAGTGGTGTTGCGCCAAGCACATGCCAGCCACCAGGCAGTCTGTTTGGATAGATGGTGGATTGTCTGTTGGCGATTGCAACTGAGCCGGCAGGTACAGCGGTTCTGGGTACATCGCGCCTGGGCAAGGCAAAGACCGGATCATGTACGCCAATGTAAGGCGCGCCTGGCGCAAAGCCGAGCATGAACACCATCGTGCCGGGTTTTGTATGCACCTCAATGACTTGTGCTTCGGTCAGACCCGTAGTTTGCGCGACATAGGCGAGGTCAGGACCGTGTGCGCCGCCATAACATACTGGGATCTCAACCTCGCGGCCATCGGTCGTGAAAGAAGGGATGCCTGCCTCAAGCAGTGAGCTGATTGCGTTAGAAAGCGCACGAAAATTTGTAAGCGTACTGTCCGCGTCGGGTTGATAATGCAAAGCAACAGACGTGTAGGACGGAACAATATCCGTCACACCCGGTAATTTTGCAAGTCTCAGGGCCTGAGCGGCACTGAGGCACAGCAGCCCGGTCTGAACATCGATTTCAGAACCAAAATCAACACTCAGGCAGCGATCACCCTGCGCGCGGATTTTAAAAGCCGGCACAATGACCGCCTCGGGCTTGCTTGCATTGGACACGGCTTACTTGGCGAACAGCGAGTCCATGTTTGCAAAGGCTTTAAATTCAATCGCATTACCCGATGGATCCATAAAAAACATTGTGGATTGCTCACCGACTTCGCCTTTAAAACGCGTGTAAGGCTCAATCACGAATTTTGTGCCAATGGCTTTGAGTTTTTCGGCCATGGCTTCCCACTGGGGGATTGAAAGCACGGCGCCAAAATGGCGTACCGGTACTTGATGGTCATCGACTGCGCTGGTTTGCTTGTGTCCGCACTCTTCAGGAGCGAGGTGGGCAACGACCTGATGGCCGTAAAAGTCGAAATCCACCCAGTCAGGCGCACTACGACCTTCGCCGCAACCGAGAACGCCAACATAGAACTGGCGGGCTTCTTCGATATCGCGTACGGGGAAAGCCAGGTGGAAGGGAGGCATGGAGGTGGCTTGGGCGGTCATTTAAAAAAAACTCCGGCATAGATCAGGTGAATGCAATCAATGACTGATTGCACAGCGTATGGCAATAAAGCCTGAACCTTGAGTTTATGTCTTTAAGCTGCGGAGTGAAAGTTGATTTTGAGACGCCGCCGCTCAAGGGGCTGTAATGACGCGATCTGGTGCGAAAACGAGACTAAAAGTACTGCCAAATCCCAGTTTACTTTGGATTTCCAATTGCGCGTCATGGCGCATGGCGACATGTTTTGTGATGGCCAGCCCTAAACCAGTACCGCCCATGGCGCGTGAGCGACCTTTATCCACCGTGTAAAAACGTTCGCTCAAGCGGGGCAGGTGTTCTGAGGCAATCCCGATACCGGTATCGGTTACGCTGTAGCGCGCAGAGTCATCGGCCTGTTTGTGCCACTTAACCGTGATAGTTTGTCCCTGCGGGGTATAGCGCACTGCGTTGGTGAGCAGGTTGGTGATTGCTGAACTGAGCTCGGTCTGGTTGCCCAGGATATTGAGGTCGGGCTCGATTTCCCAGATCAAGGTATGTCGGCCACCTGACAAGCTTTCTGCTTGCTGGCGTGCGCTGTCAATCAGGGTCGACATATGTACCGTGTTCCGGTCAGCGCTCAGGGAGGTCTCGAGCGCAGAAAGGGTAAGCAAATCTGCAACCAGCGCCTCCATGCGCAGCGCCTGTTCGTGCATCAGTTTCAGGTATTGCTGCGACTGCTCCTCGCTCAGCGCACCTTTTGGTGCCTCGCGCATCGTCTCAAGGAACCCTGACAGTACGGTAAGAGGCGTGCGCATTTCGTGCGAAACGTTCGCTACAAAATCCCGTCGGGTCGTTTCAAGTTTTTCGATTTGCGTCAGGTCACGAGCGATGAGCAGGAGTTGGTCATCTGCATAGTGGACTATGCGCATCATGATGCTTTGGTTATTACCCTCCAGAGCGATTTTCAGGATCAGGGGTTCATCCCATTCAGTTTGCTTTGCATAGGCTACAAAGGGCGGTGAACGCAGAAGATTCAGTAGATTCTGACCAATATCCTGGACTGGTTTGAGGTGCAGTATTTTTTCGGCAGCCGCATTAAACCAGCGAATCTGAAAGTCTTTATTCAGTGTCACGGCACCAATAGGCAAGGCCTGGGCCGCAGACATGACCGCGTCGTTGGTTGCCTGGAGTGTTTGTACCGCAATCGCCTGCTCCCGGGTGTGCCGATACAGGCTAGCCACCATATCCTCCCATTGCCCGACAACTGCGGGAGGGTCGGTTTCAGGATGGGCAGCCCAGGCAGCTACGCGGTTCGCCTGACGCCGCCTGACCGTGAGGATCGTGCCACAAGCCAGCGTGAGCAGAATCCATCCCGCAGCAGTATCCCACCGGTACTGAACGCCGGCGGCGAGAGCGAACCAGAAAATAAACCACAGCAGGGTGCGTGACCAACTAATACCTGTTATTTTCGCATCAGATCAGAGGTTACAAGGCTTGGATGCGAAACTTTTTATGCCTTAGGTATTTGCGATGTAAAGCGATAGCCGCTGCCGCGTACCGTCTCGACATGCAGGTCGTGTCCGGTTGGCTCGAGTGCTTTGCGCAATCTGCGAATATGCACGTCAACAGTGCGCTCTTCCACAAACACGTGATCTCCCCAGACTTGATCCAGTAGCTGCGTGCGTGAAAATACGCGTTCGAGATGCGTCATGAAAAAATGCAGCAGCCTGAACTCGGTCGGTCCAATTGCCAAAGACTGACCACGTCCGGTCAGCCGGTGCGAAATCGGGTCGAGTTTCAACCCATCGACTTCGATCATGTCATCGGTGAGTTGCGGTGCGCGACGGCGCAAAACCGCTTTAATTCGTGCCATGAGCTCTTTCGGAGAAAAGGGCTTGGTAATGTAGTCGTCGGCGCCAGCTTCCAGACCATCGACCTTGTCTTGTTCAGAGCCTTTGGCAGTGAGCATGATGACCGGAACCATGCGTGTGCGCTCGTCACTGCGCAGCTTGCGCGCCAGTGTGATGCCTGAGGCACCAGGCAGCATCCAGTCCAGCAGGATTAAATCAGGTAGCTCGGCGCGAATCAGTGTTTCAGCTTGTTCCACGTCAAATGCGCGCAGTACCTTATGGCCTGCAAAGGATAGATTCACCGCAATCAGTTCCTGAATAGCGGGTTCGTCTTCGACTACTAGAATGGTACTTGACATATTTTTGAGCCGGTTGAAGTGTTGGCCTGCACAATGACTAAGTTGCGATAGTATGGCGTCAATATGTCATGTTTATGACAGTCGGCAAGTTTGCTCTTTCGCCAGAGCGCAGACTACTGCGATAATGTGGCCTTGCCGCCCGGATAATTAGCAGGTAATTGAATGTCTGAAGAAAAAACACACTTTGGCTACCAAACAGTAGACGAATCTGAAAAAGCCAGCAAAGTGGCCCAGGTCTTTCATTCTGTTGCTTCGCGTTATGACATCATGAATGACCTCATGTCGGGCGGACTGCACAGAGTCTGGAAAGCATTCACGATATCCCGTGCGGCGGTGCGCCCAGGCATGCGCGTGCTCGATATTGCCGGCGGGACCGGTGATTTAGCGCGTGCCTTTGCCAGGCGGGCGGGTGCGCAGGGTGAGGTATGGCTGACGGATATTAACGACTCGATGTTACGGGTCGGTCGTGATCGTCTGATGGATGAAGGTTTGATACTGCCCATGACCGTTTGCGATGCAGAGAGCCTGCCCTTCCCGGATAATTATTTTGATCGGGTCAGTGTGGCGTTTGGCTTACGAAATATGACGCACAAAGAACGGGCCCTGGCTGAAATGACCCGTGTGCTCAAACCGGGCGGCAAACTGCTGGTGCTCGAGTTTTCACGGGTAGCCAAGCCACTTGCACCTATTTATGACTGGTACTCCTTCAAGGTGCTTCCCTGGCTTGGCCAGAAAGTCGCTGCTGACGCCGATAGCTATCGCTATCTGGCCGAGTCGATCCGGATGCACCCCGATCAGGAGACTCTCAAAACCATGCTGGGTGAGGCGGGTCTGTCTCGCGTTCAATATTTCAATCTGAGCGCTGGACTGACGGCCTTGCATGAAGGTGTCAAATTAGGCTGAAAATGCTTATTTTCTGAGCTATCTGAAAATTTTTCGGTCTACCCCTTTCATTTTTGTTCAGCTTTTAGTAAGATTCAGCTTCCAGTAAGATTTCTGGACCAACATTTTTAGCGAAGGTTTCGCTCAGGAGCACTTCATGGTTCGATTAATTTCACGTTTTCTGGTTGCAGTGGTGCTGACTGTCAGCGCTGCTGGCTTAACTGCTGTTTCCTTTGAGGCAACCGCCGCACGAGTCGGTAGTGGCAAAAGCGTGGGCAGCCAATCATCCAATGTCACATCCAAAGCACCAGCATCGACAGCTGCACCCTCCACGATGCAAAAAAGTGCTGCTGCACCTGCTGCGGCTGGAGCGGCCGCTGGTGCTGCAGCCAAATCAGGCGCCTCTAAATGGCTAGGCCCTCTGGCTGGCATTGCGGCTGGTCTTGGCATTGCAGCGCTGCTCTCTCATTTCGGTCTGGGTGGAGCGATGGGTGATTTCCTAATGGTGGCCTTGCTCGCTGCTGTGGTGATCTTTGCCATCATGTTTGTTGTGCGTATGTTACGTGGTGGTTCGGCGCAGCCTGCTATGCAGGGCGCAGGCAACGGTTCCGCTTCGCAACCCGCCCCAGCTATGATGCGTGAGGCGGCCGCACCCGGCGCAGGACAAATCAACACGCAGGGTAATGGCGCTTTGTCATCGGCTGGTTTTGGCTCTGATGCTGCGCAGCCTGATCAGAGCTGGTTCATTCCTGCCGACTTTGACACGTACCGTTTCCTGCAGGAAGCCAAACAGCAGTTTGTCTCCATTCAGAAAGTATGGGATAGCGGTGACGTTTCCCAGTTACGTAACTTCTTGACCGATCAGCTCATGAAAGAGCTTCAGGTTCAGTTAAGCGGACGCACAGGTGCAAACAATACCGAGGTGGTTCTGCTCAATGCTGAATTACTTGGAATCGAGCAGGTAACAGATGGTCATCTGGCGAGTGTGCGGTTTTCAGGCATGTTGCGTGAGCAGCCAGGTACTGAAGCGTTCCGTTTTGAAGAGGTATGGAATCTGTTCAAACCCGAGCAAGGCGGTTGGTTGCTGGCAGGCATACAGCAAATCCCTGTTGACCAGGCGAGCTGAGCAATCAGGGGTTTTTGCCATGGTTTGTAGAAAACCCGCACTTAGTGCGGGTTTTTTATTGATTGATTTGGTTTTCCTCTAAGACGTTTAGTGTGTTGTACCCGGTTTACCCGTTAAAATGCTATTTTTGCTAAAAGTCTGGCCTACCATTTACGTGAAACAGTTCACGCCTTCACTTCCTGATTTTTCCGCATTACACCCGGTGCGTGTGATCGCTGCAGCATTTAATTTGCTGACTGCACAGCAGCCGTGGGCGGCTGAACGCCTGGCTCGTCATGCCGGTCAGACCGTGCGGATCGCTTTAGGTGGATTTTCAGTCACGCTGACGATTGATTCCGAGGGGCGTTTGACTCGTTCCGATCCTGCAGTAGTACCTGATGTGACACTTGAAATTATTGCTGAAAAACTCACTGCTGCCCGTTTGTTCGCCACAAAATCACCTGCCGGTATTGCTGAGTTGATTCATATTTCCGGACAGGCCTCGCTTGCAAACCTGGTGTCGGAGCTGGCGCGGGATTTGCGTCCGGAGCCGGAGGATGCGCTGGCTAGCGTTGTGGGCGATTTACCTGCCCAAAAATTAGTGCGTGGCGTGCAAGGGCTGGCGCACTCTTTGCTGACCATGACAAAAGGTTTGGCTCATAATACCGCTGAGTATTTTGCTGAAGAGACAAACGCGCTTGCAGGGCAGCCGGCCCTAGCCATGCATCGTCTGCGTCAGAAGCCCCTTGAACACAGGATCGATGACCTGTCTGAACGTCAGCAAGGTCTGCTTGCGCGGATTGAGCGACTCGCCAGCAAAAAGAGGCGCGCTGCATGATGTCCTTGCCGCGCCTGGCCCGGATCGCAATGGTCGTGTGGCGTTATCGACTTGACGAGCTGGTGCTGTCTGGCATTAATCATCCCATGGCTGTTCGTCTGCTATGGCTGGTCAGGTTGGGCTCTGCACCCAAGTTGCCACGCGGCCAGAGATTGAGGCTTGCGCTTGAGTCGCTTGGGCCCATATTTGTCAAATTCGGACAAGTTCTCTCAACCCGGAGGGATTTGATCCCGTCTGACATCGCCGATGAGTTGACGCTTTTGCAGGACCGTGTCGCACCGTTCCCTTCAGAGTTAGCGGCAGCATGTATTGAAGAGGCGCTGGGTCAGTCGCCTCAGGTCTTGTTTGCGCATTTCGAAACAGACCCGGTAGCCTCCGCCTCGGTAGCGCAAGTCCATTTCGCAGTACTTCATGACGGACGACATGTAGCGGTCAAAGTATTACGCCCTGGTATTCTGGGCGTGATCGACAAAGACCTCTCCCTCATGCGTGCGCTGGCGTCGCTGATTGAGCGCCTGGCGCCCGATGGTAAACGACTCAAGCCTCGCGAAGTGGTTGGTGAGTTTGATAAGCATTTGCACGACGAACTCGATTTGTTGCGCGAGGCCGCGAACTGCAGCCAGTTGCGCCGTAATTTTGCTGCTGGCACTGCACGCGGCGAATTGCTCTGGGTGCCAGAGGTGATGTGGGACTACTGCGCCAGCACCGTGTTCACGATGGAGCGCATGTACGGCGTTCCCGTCAGTCAACTAGAGCGTCTGCGTGCTTTGGGAGTGGATATCCCAACACTCGCGCGTACAGGCGTTGAGATTTTCTTTACCCAAGTGTTTACGGATGGTTTTTTTCACGCCGATATGCATCCCGGTAATATTTATGTCTCAGATCAGCCCAAGACCTTGGGGCGCTATATCGCTCTTGACTTTGGTATTGTGGGTTCCTTATCAGAGTTTGATAAAAACTACCTGGCACAAAATTTCCTGGCGTTTTTTCAGCGTGATTACCGCCGTGTAGCGCGCTTGCATATAGAGTCGGGCTGGGTACCACCCTCCACACGCGAGGAAGAGCTTGAGGGGGCGGTACGTGCTGTCTGTGAGCCGTACTTTGACCGGCCTCTAGCTGAAATTTCCCTGGGGCAGGTTTTATTGAGGTTGTTTCAGACATCGAGACGCTTTAATGTTGAAATTCAACCCCAACTGGTTTTGTTACAAAAAACTCTTCTCAATGTCGAGGGATTAGGGCGACAACTGGATCCGCAGTTAGACTTATGGAAAACAGCGAAGCCTTATCTTGAAAACTGGATGCACGAGAGGGTTGGTATCAAGGGTGTGCGCCAGAAGCTTGCTCAAGAAGCCGGGCAGTGGGCGCAGTGGCTACCAGAAATACCGCGTTTGATGCATGCGCGGTTAAGCCTGCCTGATTTATCTGCATCTGTTTTACTTGAATTACAACGCATGCGCGAGGCGCGTGAACAAGGTAATCGTTTACTAATGGCTCTCACCGGTGTGGCTGCGGTGGCCCTGGCTGTAGCACTCTGGACGCTGATGCGATGAAAATCAGTTCCTATATTTAAGGCAATCAATATGCTCTACACAGAACTCTTTAAATCAATGGAATCCGTTCGCTGGAATATGGAGACGGATATTCCCTGGCAGGATTTTGATCGCAGCAAGCTCACCGACGAGCAAGCGCAAACCATCAAGATGAATGCCATCACAGAGTGGGCCGCGCTGCCTGCTACAGAAATGTTTTTGCGCGACAACCGTGATGACAGTGACTTCTCAGCTTTCATGTCAGTCTGGTTTTTTGAAGAACAAAAGCATGCCCTGGTATTGATCGAGTATCTGCGCAGGTTCGCGCCTGATCTGGTGCCCACCGAGGAGGAGTTGCATAAAGTTCGTTTTGAATTTGATCCCGCTCCTCCGCTAGAAACCCTGATGCTGCATTTTTGCGGCGAAGTGCGTTTGAATCACTGGTATCGCTGTGCAGCCGACTGGCATACCGAGCCAGTGATCAAGTCGATTTACAAAATTATTTCTCAAGACGAGGCCCGTCACGCAGGGGCTTATCTGCGTTACATGAAACGCGCACTGAGCCAGCGTGGCCAGGAAATCGGCCAGCAGGCACGTATGGCTTTTGCCAAGATAGGTGTGTTGATGGCTTCTGCGCATCGTACGCCTCAGGCCTTGCATCCAACTAATTTGCATGTCAACAAAGACATGTTCCCCGAGGACACCGTGCAGTCAAAGCTGCCTGAGCCAGGTTGGCTGGAGCGTTGGCTCGATACGCAAATTGTGTTCGACAAAGAGTGGGAAGGCAAAGTCTCGAGTCGCATTCTTCACAATATGTCGTTATTGTTTGATCAAACATTTAAAACGGTGCAGGATCTGAATCGTTATCGCAAAGAACTGATGCGCGCGGCCGCTGCTGTCGTTGCACCGTTATAACGATCGCAGTCAGGCAGTAAAAATATGAGCGCCCGTTTTGAGAGCAAAATCCTGACGCCCGAGGCGTGCGCCGAGCTTATGGCCGCACGCGCCTGGCCAGGTCCTGTCGTGTTCACCAACGGCGTATTCGATATTCTGCATCGCGGACATGTGACGTATCTCGATGAGGCCGCGCAGCTCGGTGGCTCGTTAATCGTTGCGGTTAATTCCGATGCCTCGGCACGGCGTCTTGGAAAGGGCCCGGATCGCCCCTTGAATACTGCCAGTGATCGCGCGGCATTGCTTGCCGCGCTCGGTTGTGTCACGGCAGTCACCATTTTCGATGAAGACACGCCGGTTGAAATCATTGGTCTTCTGCGACCTGATCTTATCGTGAAAGGCGGTGACTACGAGATGCAGACCTTGCCAGAGACAAAGCTGGTTGAGTCCTGGGGTGGACACGCAGTGGCCATCCCGTTTGAATTTGCCAGGTCTACCACTGCGCTAGTGACTAAAATCCGTCAGCCTCAGGGCTGATTAGAACTTGAAGTGCGAAACGACCGGACCGGTGAGTGGTTTGATAACCGTTTCAAATAAGGATGTGGTTTCGAAGCTCGCTGCAGTAGTGCGTGTAATACGATAGACGGTCATCGCGGGAGCTTGACCAACAACAACTACCATACGGCCACCCACGCATAACTGATATTTAAGCGCATCCGGAATGCTCGGTAATGAGCCTGTGACCAGTATCGCGTCATATTCAGTCGTACCCCAGCCGTTACTGCCATCGCCGGTCTCAACCTTCACGTTTTTGATTTGCGCTTGCTGAAGATTGTTCTGGGCAAAGGCCACCAGGCGGGGATCGATTTCGATAGTTGTGATGTCGCGCGCAAGTTCGCTCAGCAGCGCTGCCTGATAGCCTGAACCTGTCCCGACTTCGAGCACGCAGTCATCTGCCTTGAGCGCTAATAGTTGCGCAAAACGCGCTTCCATTTTGGGCGCGAGCATGACCTGGTGAGTGTCGGTTGTCTGCAGGACCAGAGGTACTTCTAAATCCGAGAAGGCAAGTGCACGGTATGCCGAGGGCACAAAACACTCGCGACGGATTTTGAAAAGTGCTTTCAGTACGTTTTCATCTGAGACGTCCCAGGGGCGGATTTGTTGTTCCACCATGTTGAACCGGGCGATCTCGATATTGGGCAGGTTTGACGCGTTCATGGCTCGATCAAAAAGTATTGACGTAAACCCTTATTGTACGGGGGTTTCTGCCCACCATTTGTAGAAGTGGTGAACGGGACCGTGACCTTGGCCAACTTTTAGCGCATCTGCGTGCAAAATCGCTTGAATTAAGTATTCTTTTGCAATTTTTGCTGCCTCAGGAACCGTTTCGGTTTGCGGCAATAAAGCCGCCAATGCCGCCGATAAAGTGCAGCCAGTCCCGTGAGTATTTTTAGTGGGGATTCTGTGCCCCGGGAGTTCAATCATTTTGTCGCCATCATGCAAAAAATCGATGGTTTCATTGCCAGGCAAGTGCCCACCTTTGAGGAAAACCCAGCGATGCCCTGAATAGGACATCAGATTACGTAACCTTTCTGCCACGCTTCTCATTTCACGAACGCGTTCAACTGGGCGTTGTTCAAGCAAAACGCCGGCCTCTGGAAGGTTGGGCGTGAGGATTGTTGCTTGAGGCAACAGTTGTTCGCGCAGCACACCAACCGCTTTTTGCTCGAGCAGCAAATTGCCGCTCTTTGAGACCATTACTGGGTCTAGCACGACGTGTTTTGGTAAAAAATGGCCAAGCCGCTCAGCGACTATTTCAATAACGCCTGCCTGACCGAGCATGCCTATTTTGACTGCCTGGATTTCTACATCCGCAAACAAGGTGTCGATTTGCTGACGGACGAATTGTGGGTTGACTGGAGAGATATCAGAAACGGTCTGCGTGTTTTGTGCCGTCAAGGCAGCTACAACCGCGCAGGCATAGCTGCCAAGCGCGCTCATGGTTTTGACATCGGCGAGGATGCCGGCTCCGCCCGAGGGATCCATGCCGGCGATCGTGAGAGTATTTGGCGCGGGTTGCGACATGCAGGCCTTGTGAATCGATTAAAGGGATTATTTTGAACCGCTTGGGGCAATCAGGCCACTGGTCGGCGAGCTCGGTGCAGCCTGATAGGTCTTGCGTGGGACACGCCCAGCCAGAAACGCCTCACGGCCTGCCTGAACACCTTTTTTCATTGCGCTGGCCATCAGGACCGGATTTTGAGCGCCGGCAATCGCTGTGTTCATCAGCACGCCGTCGCAACCGAGTTCCATGGCGATTGCAGCGTCCGAGGCTGTACCAACCCCCGCATCGACGAGAACAGGTATGTGAGACTGATCAATGATCAGTTTAAGATTCCAGGGATTCAGAATGCCCATTCCCGAGCCAATCAGGGAGGCCAGCGGCATCACTGCAACGCAACCGATGTCCTCAAGCATGCGGCACTGAATCGGGTCGTCCGTGCAATACACCATCACCTCAAAACCATCGGCCACGAGAGTTTTAGCCGCTGCGAGTGTCTCGGGCATATTAGGGAACAGAGTGTGCGGATCTCCCAGTACCTCAAGTTTCACGAGCTGATGGCCGTCCAGTAATTCGCGGGCCAGTCGCAGGGTGCGTACTGCATCGTCAGCGTTGTAACAGCCAGCCGTATTAGGCAGGTAGGTAAATTGCGAGGGAGGCAAGAATTCAAGCAGGCTGGGCTCTGTGGAGTTTTGACCAATGTTGGTGCGCCTGATTGCAACGGTCACAATTTCAGCGCCACTTTGGTCGATCGCCTCGCGTGTTTGTTTGAAATCGACATATTTACCGGTACCGACCAGTAACCTTGAGCGGTAAGTTTTCCCGGCAATGATCAGGGGGTCGGAAGTTGTCATGTCTGATGTTGATACAGGCGGTGTCATAGCAATTAAACCTTGAATAATCTTGTAATCGATCGAGAAGCTGATCAATCATTGGAGTGCTTGTTATTTTCTGGCGCGCTCGATCGCATCGCAAAGCAGACCTGCAGCCTCAATCAGTCTTGGACCAGGGCGGTAGAGTATATCGGCATCCATCATGAATACTTGTCCGTTGCGGGCGGCAGCGAGCCCCATGGATCGCCAGTATGCCAGAGCGTTCGGATCAATGGCCGGCGCACGTCCTGCCCCGGCGCGTCCAACCAGTACGAAATCTGGCTTGGCTGCTAGCACGGTACTTGCGCTGACTTGCGGGGTGAGCGAGGCCGGCTCGGCAAAAACATTGACTGCGCCACAGATTTCAATCACGTCGGATAAGAGGTGATCACCACCCAGAGAGTTTTGGGGCTCCGGGCCGGACTGGATAAATACCCTGACGGGGGGGCGCTGCGCAGAGCGACTGGCGTTGGTGTGAGCCAGAGCATCCAGAGTCTGGCGCAACTGCTCGGCCCGTGGTCGTGCGATATGAGTGGTGCCCAGCAGGACGCCAAAATTTTCAACCGAGTCTGCGATTTCGGCGAGTGACTCCGGAGCACTGACAAAGAGCGGAATATTGAGTGGTTCGAGAGGTTCAAGTTGCTCGGACAGCCAGCCAATGATGAGGTCTGGTTTGTAGGGACCAATCTTTTTCGGATCAGGTTGCAGTCCATCCCCAATGCGCGGCAGTTGTTGCGCTTCGGGGGGATAGTCGCTTGAATTAACTGTCGCAACGATTTTGCCGCCACCACCCGCGGCAAAGACTATTTCAGTGATCTGGGAGGAAAGCGTGATCAGGCGGCGAGCAGGGTCTTTCAGCAGGACAGCACGGCCGTTGTCATCGATGAGTTCTATTTCCTCGGCACGAGCTTGTACACACCAGACAAAAACAACGAATGCCCAGACAACAAGGAAAAGTACGCGTTTACGCAAAAAAAGCATGGGGTCGCTTGTAAATCCACCCTAAGTACGGGTTACTGATGCTACATCCGACACGCACTGATGACAAACATAATCGGTAAGGGGTGGCGCTCGGGCGCGGCAAAACTGTAGGGCTTGACCAACAGATCGGCTTCAATCTCTACAGAGGGTCTGTTTTTGTTACCATGACGGGTTGGCTCAAGACCCTATTTCAAGGGTCTCACGCACCTTATTTCTGGCCGGTCATGACTATGTCTTATCCCAAACTCCCTTATCCTCCTGAAAGTTATACCCGCGGCGCCGAATTTGCACGCTTGCTGGGGCAACGCATCATGATTCTTGATGGGGCAATGGGTACGATGATCCAGCGCTACAAATTATCAGAAGCCGATTTTCGCGCAACGCGGTTTGCGCAGCATGGCAAAGACGTCAAGGGGAACAACGAACTCTTGTCCCTGACACGTCCTGACGTCATTCGGGAAATTCATGAGCAGTATCTTGAGGCTGGCTCCGATGTCATTGAGACCAATACGTTTGGTGCTACAGCGATTGCTCAGGGCGACTATGACATGCCCGAGCTCGCCTATGAGCTCAACCTTGAGTCGGCCAGAATAGCGCGTGCTGCCTGCGACAAATTCAGTACACCTGCTCGTCCGCGCTTTGTGGCCGGAGCTCTTGGCCCACAACCCAAGACAGCCTCGATTTCACCCGATGTGAACGACCCGGGTGCGCGTAACGTGAGCTTTGACGAGTTACGCCTCGCCTATGCGGAGCAGCTAAACGGTCTGCTCGATGGTGGAATTGACCTGGTACTGATCGAAACCATTTTTGATACGCTCAACGCCAAAGCAGCTATTTTCGCCGTCGAAGAAGTGTTCGAAGCGCGTGGTGAACGCCTGCCTGTCATGATTTCTGGAACGGTGACCGACGCTTCAGGCAGAATCCTTTCTGGCCAGACGGTAGAGGCATTCTGGAATTCCGTTCGACATGCTCGTCCGATTACGATTGGCCTGAACTGCGCACTGGGTGCTGCACTGATGCGCCCCTATATCGCCGAACTATCCAAAATTTGCGATACCTACGTTTGCGTGTATCCGAATGCAGGTCTGCCGAACCCGATGAGCGATACAGGGTTTGATGAAACGCCCGCAGACACTTCCGCGTTGCTCGAAGAGTTTGCTAAATCCCGGCTGGTCAATATGGCGGGTGGTTGCTGCGGCACGACGCCAGACCACGTGCGCGCGATCGCTGAGAAAGTAAGCGTCTTACCCGTCCGAGTCGTTCCAGAGGTCGCGATTAAAACTCGTTTGTCCGGACTCGAGGCTTTGAATTTTGATGACAGCTCCTTGTTCATCAACGTGGGCGAGCGCACCAACGTTACTGGCAGCAAAATGTTCGCCCGCTTGATCCGTGAGGAAAAATACGATGAGGCGGTTGCGGTTGCCCGGCAACAGGTAGAAAACGGCGCACAGATTATCGATATCAACATGGATGAGGCCATGCTGGATTCGATGGCCTGTATGCATCGTTTCCTTAACTTGATTGCCTCTGAGCCAGACATCGCACGCGTACCGGTGATGATCGACAGCTCAAAATGGTCGGTGATCGAGGCAGGTTTAAAGTGCGTTCAGGGCAAGCCCATCGTTAATTCGATTTCGCTCAAAGAAGGCGAAGAGCCTTTCCTTGAGCAGGCGCGTTTGTGCCGACGCTATGGGGCCGCTGCGGTAGTGATGGCTTTTGACGAAAAAGGTCAGGCCGATACGTATGAGCGTCGTCAGGTCATATGTGCGCGCGCCTATAAACTCCTCGTCGAGGTGGTCGGGTTTCCGCCCGAGGATATTATTTTCGATCCTAACGTTTTTGCCATTGCCACAGGTATTGATGAGCATAATCACTACGCGGTTGATTTCATCGACTCAACAAAATGGATCCGGCAACACTTGCCGCACGCGCGGATTTCAGGCGGCGTATCGAATGTGAGTTTTTCGTTCCGTGGCAATGAACCGATGCGCGAGGCGATCCATACAGTCTTTCTGTACTACGCCATCCGCGAAGGCATGTCGATGGGTATCGTCAATGCCGGTCAGCTTGGTGTGTACGCCGACATTGATCCCGTATTGCGTGATCTGGTTGAGGATGTCGTACTGGATCGCGCCCAGCCTGTCGGTCGCAAAGAAGCAGATGATGCGCGCACACCCACCGAGCGTCTGGTGGCCTTTGCCGACAGCGTCAAAGGCAGTGGTATCAAGCGTGAAGAAGACCTCGCCTGGCGTGCCCAGCCAGTAGAAAAGCGACTGGCACACGCGATGGTTCATGGCCTGACAAACTTTATAGTCGAAGACACCGAAGAAATCCGTCAGCAGATCGCTGAGCGCGGAGGCCGCCCGATTGAGGTGATCGAGGGTCCGCTGATGGACGGTATGAATATCGTCGGCGACTTGTTTGGTGAGGGCAAAATGTTCTTGCCTCAAGTTGTGAAATCGGCCCGTGTGATGAAACAGGCCGTTGGACATCTTGTCCCCTTTATTGAAGAAGAAAAAAAACTCATCGAGGCCGCTGGTGGCGATGTGCGCGCAAAGGGCAAAATCCTGATCGCGACGGTCAAAGGCGATGTGCATGACATTGGTAAAAATATTGTGACCGTGGTGCTTCAGTGCAATAACTTCGAAGTCATCAACATGGGCGTGATGGTACCTTGCGCTGAGATTCTCGCGCGGGCTAAAGCTGAAAATGTGGATATCGTTGGTTTGTCTGGTTTGATCACTCCCAGCCTCGAAGAAATGGCCTACGTAGCCAGCGAGATGCAACGTGATGAATATTTCCGTAGTCGTAAAATCCCGCTGATGATTGGTGGTGCCACAACGAGTCGCGTCCATACCGCGGTGAAAATTGCGCCCCATTATGAGGGGCCGGTGATTTATGTGCCTGATGCCAGTCGTTCGGTAGGCGTGGCACAAAATCTGGTCTCCGAAACGGCTAATACCTACCTCGAAGAACTTACTGCTGAGTATGAGGAAGTTCGCCGTCGTCATGCAGGTCGCAAAGCGACACCCTTGATTTCAATTGCAACTGCCCGCGCTGCCAAGCCTGCGATCGACTGGGCTGTTTACTCTGCACCTCGTCCAAAATTTATCGGTCGTCGTACGTTTAAGAATTTCGACCTGGCCGAGCTTGCGCGTTTTGTAGACTGGACGCCGTTTTTCCAGACCTGGAGTCTGTTTGGTCAATACCCAGCGATTCTTGAGGATAAGGTTGTAGGAGAGCAGGCAAAAAAAGTCTTCGCTGATGGTCAAGCGATGATCAAGCGCATCATCGATGGCCGGTGGCTGACCGCTAATGGTGTAGTGGCGTTCTATCCCGCCAATACGGTTAACGATGACGATATTGAAATTTATCAGGACGAGACCCGTCAAAAAGTTTTGTTTACCTGGCGCGGCTTGCGTCAGCAGGGCGTCAAACGCGAAGGCGTAGAGAATAAATGCCTGGCGGACTATGTTGCGCCCAAATCTTCGGGTGTTTTGGATTACATCGGGTTGTTTGCTGTGACCGCAGGTCTGGGTATCGAGAAAAAGGAACAGGAGTTCATGGCGGCACAGGATGATTATTCGTCCATCATGCTCAAATCCCTCGCGGATCGTCTCGCAGAAGCCTTTGCCGAGGCACTGCACGCCAGAGTGCGGACAGACTTGTGGGGCTATGTACCCGAAGAGTCGCTGACCAACGAAGAAATGATCAAGGAAGCCTACCAAGGCATTCGTCCCGCTCCTGGTTATCCTGCCTGTCCCGAACACGTTGTTAAAAAAGAAATGTTCGAAGTCCTCGACGGTGCTGATATCGGAATGCTATTGACCGAAAGCTATGCGATGCATCCGGCTGCCAGCGTTTCTGGTTTTTATTTCAGTCATCCACAGGCACATTATTTCAATGTCGGCACGATTGGTGAAGATCAGGTACAGGACTATGCCGCACGCACTGGGCGCAGTATTGAGGATGTCAAACGTACGCTGGCGCCTAATTTAGGCTGATCACGCTATCGGAGTTGATCCGGATAGCCGGGGTAGTCGTATGAATCAAGCTGTGCGCTTTGCGTTGCGGCTTACCAGCTCACGCTTTCAATGCTGAGTGCGGCGATAATCGCCACAATCAGCAGCGTAGTTTTTTTGTTCCGCCCAATCACGCCCTGCTGGCTTTCGACATAGCGATACAGCAAAGAACCTGCCCATACAGAGGTGAGGACTGCCGCCAGCATGCCGAGCGCGTTGATGGCGACACCTGTTGGAAAAAATCGAGACCAGAGCGCATTGAATGCGATACAAATACCGTAGTGAATTAAAAAAATGGAATAAGAGCGCTGCCCAAGCCAGGTTAAAACGCCTGGTTTTGGCCATTTTTCCAGCCAGGATTTTTGACTGGCAATACTCACCAGCACTGCAGTAGCAAAGGCAACAGTAATTGGATTGCGGAACTCCAGAAGCAGCGCGATGACGCCCAGGGTGGTGATCATGACTAGCCCGAGTACTCCACGCGCTGGACGCGAGGACCAGTATGCAATCATGCCCAAGCCATAGGCACCAAAAAAATAAGGCGCATAGTTTTCATACTGTTCGAAGCGATTCAGCACCCAGAGGGAAAGGGCGGCTAACAAAACGATAAGCATTGGATATGCCAGACGCCTTTTCGTGGAGGTGCGCCGCATCAGTACTGTTAAAAGCACGGTCGCTGCGAATAACTGAAAATCAATCGCGACAAACCAAACGCCAGCGGACAATGCTTCGAAATCAAGCACACTGTGTACGAGCAACGCATGTGCAAGGAGTTGCGAGACGCTAGGCGCACCCGAAAGCGAGTCATGGGTAAACCAGGGTCTGACGATCGCTGTAATGAGGGTCGCCGAGGCAACTGCAAACACAAAAGGTGTAACGAGTCTTTTGTAGCGTTTCCAGATAAGCGGCGCCGAGGGCGTTTCAAGGGGCTGCCCGGCTGGTGCGATTTGGCTTGCGATCAAAAAACCAGCCAGAACAAAAAACATTTGCACGGCAAGCCGTGCATAAAGGATCAAACCTTCAACGAGCCAGGGCGCGGAGAGTTCCACGACTTGTGACATCGGTCCGTAAATCGCGAGATGATGCAAAACAATCGCGATACAACCGATGCCTTTCATGGCATCGATGAAGGGAAGTCTAGAGGTTTTTTGCATTAAGTCTTGTGATAAATTTCCGCACCTTTTTTCACAAACTCAATCGCCTTTTCCTGCATTCCCGCTTTAAGAGCATCGTCATTCGCGACGCCGATTTTTTGGGCGTATTCACGCACGTCCTGTGTGATTTTCATACTGCAAAAATGTGGACCGCACATTGAGCAGAAGTGCGCGACTTTCATGGAGTCCTTGGGCAAGGTTTCATCATGAAAATCTTTGGCGGTATCAGGATCCAGACCAAGATTGAACTGATCATCCCAGCGGAATTCAAAACGTGCCTTGGACAGAGCGTTGTCGCGGATCGAGGCACCCGGATGACCTTTGGCCAGATCCGCGGCATGCGCGGCGATTTTGTAGGTAATGATGCCGTCCTTGACGTCTTTTTTGTTGGGCAGGCCCAAGTGCTCTTTCGGTGTGACATAGCAAAGCATCGCACAGCCATACCATCCAATTAACGCAGCTCCAATGCCTGAAGTGATGTGGTCATAGCCTGGTGCAATATCGGTCGTCAGCGGTCCGAGGGTGTAGAAAGGCGCCTCGTCGCAGTGCTTGAGTTGCATCTCCATGTTTTCTTTGATCATTTGCATCGGCACGTGGCCTGGGCCCTCGATCATCACCTGAACGTCGTGTTTCCAGGCGATTTTTGTGAGTTCGCCTAAGGTTTGAAGTTCGGCAAACTGGGCTTCATCATTCGCATCAAAGCCTGAGCCCGGACGCAAGCCATCGCCGAGCGAAAAGCTAACGTCATAGGCTTTCATGATTTCGCAGATTTCCTCGAAGCGCTCGTAGAGGAAGCTTTCTTTGTGGTGCGCCAGGCACCACTTTGCCATGATTGAACCGCCGCGCGAAACAATCCCTGTCATACGATCCGCAGTCATGGGAATGTAAGGCAGTCGCACACCTGCGTGGATCGTGAAGTAGTCCACACCTTGCTCGGCCTGCTCGATCAGCGTGTCACGGAAAATTTCCCAGGTTAAGTCTTCAGCTTTGCCGTCAACTTTTTCAAGTGCCTGGTAAATAGGCACGGTTCCGATCGGCACAGGGGAGTTGCGAATGATCCACTCGCGCGTTTCATGGATATGTTTGCCCGTTGACAGATCCATCACTGTGTCGCCGCCCCAGCGGATCGCCCAGGTCATTTTCTCTACTTCTTCACCGATGCCGGAGCTCACTGCAGAGTTACCAATGTTGGCGTTGATTTTGACCAGGAAATTGCGACCAATCGCCATTGGCTCAACTTCAGGGTGGTTGATGTTGACAGGGATAATGGCGCGTCCGCGTGCGATTTCCTCACGCACAAACTCAGGCGTGATGAGCGATGGGATCGACGCACCAAACGATTCACCCGCATGCTGGCGCAGCATGCGCTTGACCATTTTTTCGCCCTCAGGACCGGTGGCACGCAGTGATTCGATGTATTGTTCGCGACGCAGATTTTCGCGAATCGCGACAAATTCCATTTCCGGAGTAATGATGCCGCGACGTGCGTAATGCATTTGCGAAACGTTAGCGCCTGCTTTTGCGCGGCGGGGGTGACGGCGCAGGTCAAAGCGCATTGCCGTCAGTTTTGGATCTGTGAGTCTTTCCTTTCCGTAGGCGCTAGAGGGGCCTGCGAGCAGCTCTGTATCGCCTCGCTCCTCAATCCATACGCGGCGCATCTCTGGCAGACCTTTGCGGATATCGATTTTCGCTTCGGAATCGGTGTATGGGCCACTGCAGTCATAAACAGTCAACGGAGGATTTTTTTCCCCACCAAAGGAGGTCGGCGTATCGTCTTGCGAAATTTCTCTGAAAGGTACTCGGATATCCGGACGCGAGCCTGTTTCATAGACTTTGCGTGACATGGGCAGAGGTGCGATCGCAGCGGCATCGACTTCAGCTGTTGCGGCTAGAAATTTAGGATTGGCATTCATTGAGACGCTCCGGGCATTAATTGGAGCCGAATCGGGAAGGATTCCAAAGAATTTGGAATACGCTCCCAGCATCGGCATTATCCGTACTGGTACGAAGGGACTCTCTCAACCTGACGCCAGACGCGTCAAGTACCCCCGCATAATTATTGAAGTATAGGGCTTCTTGGCTAATTACACATACTTAACTTAATTCAGTGGCGCGGATCAAGCGACAATTGGACCAGGTGATTTTTGAGTGCTTGCCATTGCCTTTCGGCCTCTGGACTAAGGCCTGGAGATTTTGTAAGACTTTCAAGCGCCTCGGCGCAATGTTGCGCCTCTGTTTCTCCCAGTAGTTGCAGGACTGACTTCAGGCTATGCGCCAGATTGTGCGCCGCAGCACAGTTCTTTTCCCTGATCGCCTGTTCGCCCTCAAGGACATCGCGTACGAACTGTGTGCGACATTGTTCAGCAAACTTTTCATACAAAACCGCTTGGTCAGCAAAGTAAGTAGCTTTTGCCTGGAGTCGACCGCAAGCTGTCTCTTGAGCTGCTGAGACTGTGTTGTTTGACTTGAGTAAGTCCTGCAGTGTTTTGACCGACACAGGTTTGAGTAACTGACGAACAACGCCTAGTTTAGTGAGTGTGTCCTGCATGCCTGGATCAATCCCTGCGCTGATCGCAACAATTTGTGCTGAGCCAAGTTGCTCAGGCATGCGTGAGATTTTTTCGATAAAACTCAGTCCTGACTCTCCAGGCAGCATCAGGTCGGTCAGGATCCAGTTAAAAGATTGCCGGCTCAGAGCGTCCATTGCCTGTGCGACAGAATTGCAACTGGTGAGTGTCAGAGCCATGTCTTCAAGGGCATAAGACACAAACCTTTGCATTAAAGGATCGTCTTCGAGTAATAAAACGTTTTGTGGCCGTGCTCCCATCAAACTCAGGCCGTAGATTGTTGCGGCATGGCCTGGGACAGTTGTGGAATCAAATCCAGCGCCAGGCGAGTTTTATAAATGACAGGCAAGCCTTTCAAGGCAAAGGCATAGGGCTCGAGTTGCTCGGGTGTCAGGCCTGTCACGATCACCAGATGGCAATTGGCAAAAAGTGGATCAGACCTGAGCGTTGTGATGAGTGCTGCGCCATCAATACCCGGCAGCAAGATATCGACCAGCAGGCAGTCGGGCTGAATTTGTCCGAATTTTGCGAGCCCTGAAATCCCGTCATTCGCCAGGTGCACGCTTGCTTGCGGAAAATGCTGGTTGATCAACAAGTGCACGAGGTTTTGAAAATGTGTGGAGTCCTCGATCAGCAATATTTTGTAGTCGCTGCTGAGTTCAGTTTTCTCTGATGACTCTTTTGATCCTGTTGCGTCCAGACGTGTATTTCCCTGGCGCGAGGCTAACCACTTCGTCACCGACTCTTTGGAAATTCTTCTGTGGCCACCGGACGTTTTCCAGGCTTGAATCTCACCCCGATCAACCATCAGCTGGACTGAGCGCACCGCTAATCCGAGCATCTGTGCAACCTCGATTGTGGAGAGATTGTCAGCATTTGAGGCGTTGGAACCGGATGTTTTGGAAGAGGACATAAGAGGAACTTTATCTCAAAAAACCTGCTAATCAGGCTAAAAAGATGAAATATCTGCTGTAAATGATACACAAAGGCAGATTATGATGCATAGCGGAGTGTATTAGCTCTGATCATCAGGCTTATCAAACAATGTGCTCATTATTTACAGGCTCTCGTGCTTTCAGGCGTCTCGTACCCAGACCGTGGCTTGCTTTTCTCTTATTGCTGACTGCCCTGAGCAGTCAGGTAAGTGCGACGACTACCGAGGCCCGGATTCGTGATGCTGGTCAGTTAAAAGTCTGTATCTGGCCTGATTACTATGGCGTCACTTACCGCAACCCACATACCCGTGCTTTGAGCGGGATTGATATTGATCTGTCACATGCCCTGGCGGCTGATCTTGGTGTCGACCTGGTGTATGTGGATTCTTCTTTTGTTACGCTGGTTGACGACTTGCTCTCAGAGCGGTGTGAAATAGGAATGTTTGCGATAGGTGCAATCGCGCAGCGAGCAAGTCAACTGACTTTTTCGAATTCCTACATGCAAAGCGGTATCTATGCCATCACGACAAAAGGTCAACGCCAGATCCGTGTCTGGGGTGATATTGATCGGCCCGGTGTCGTCGTTGGTGTTCAGGCGGGCAGTTTCATGGAGCCCATCATGCGTGACATGCTGACGCAGGCCTCGTTAGTGGTGGTACGCCCCCCAATGAATCGCGAGAAAGAATTGCTTTCAGGGCGCGTGGATGTATTCATTACGGACTATCCAAATGGACGCCGGGTTCTTGACCGTAACGATTCGATCAGGCTCATTGCGCCCGATATTCACCGGGAAGTATTGCCTTACGCCTACGCGCTCAAGCCAGGTGATCAGAGTTGGCTCGTTCGCGTCAACCAGTTTGTTGACGCCATTAAGCGCGATGGCCGACTTGAGCGCGCCGCGCAGCAACATGGTATGGCTCCAATGGTTGTAAAGTGACATCCAGATGAATCGCCCCAGCATCCTGATGAGTCTGGCAGTCAAGCCACCCTTAACACGCCAAGGCCTATGGTTTGTGACGGTCATTACGCTGATTGTCGCACTGTCAGTGGGCTGGATTGTCTGGTATGAAAAAAATGAAATTGTCAGTAATGACAAACGGCGCACCGAGTTATTCGCCCGACTCCTCGATGATCATGCCGTCAGAACCCTGGATGTTGCCGCCTTAGCGCTGGCAGACTTATCGGAGGTCGTGCGGACCTCGGGTGACGCAACGGCTAATCGGCTGCGCGCACCCGCATTACAAGTGCTTGGTTCGCTTACTTTTTTCCGAAGTCTTGCTTTAATCGATGCCTCTGGTCTGGTTTTGACTTCAACCCGAGAACTTGGGCAGGACCAGTTGATCGACTTGCAGGTTTTTGGTTCACTGCCAATCAATGAGTCTCCTGTGTTGTCACGGTTGCTTCCCGTCAGGTATTTAGAAGACCTGACCGCTGATGCTCGCCAAATACCAGGAGCGCTTAAAGTATTTTCATTGCCTTTGATCAGGCGGATTCAAACGCAGGACGCTCGAACGTTTTATCTTGTGGGACTGTTAAACCCCGATTTTTTTGCTAATTTCCAGGCGGTTACCTTAGGAGATACTGATTTATCCGCGGTTTTGACCTCGTACACGGGAGGTATTATTTCAAGCTATCCTCAGGTGCTCGCGCTAGGTACGAAATTAGCGGGCCATTTGGAAATTATTGATCAGCTCAAACCCCGGACACAAGGCACCTATATCGGAGCGGGAGCCAGCGAGGGCGAACAAATCGTATCTGTGCGTACCTCACGCGCTTGGCCACTCATGACCCTCGTTGAGCGTCCGATGTCGGCCGCCTGGAACGACTGGTTCAGATTACTGAGCTGGTTTGTACTGGTTGGTGCGCTTGCTTTTGTGGTGATTGCGTTGATGGCTAGAGTTGCATGGCGCAGTGCCCAGGAAGCAGCCAGAATCAAAGCGGAGTTTATTGCCAATATTAGTCATGAGCTAAGAACTCCCTTGCAATCGATTCTGGGTTTTTCAGAGCTTGGATTGATGCGTACTCAGGATCAGCCCAGGCTCGGGGGCATGTTCGGAGATATCCATAGCTCCGGGCAACGTATGCTGGCCTTGGTAAACGACTTGCTGGATATTTCAAAAATTGACAGCACTTTCTCTCAGGCCGCTTTTTCCTTGATAGACGCCAGGCAGTTAGTCAGTGATGTGGAGAGTGAACTGGCGCCGCTATTACGCGCAAGGTTTGTCAAATTTGAGGCGCGTCTGCCAGAACACCCCGTAATGTTGCGCGCAGATGCCCTGAGGATTCACCAGGTGTTGCGCAATGTAGTCGCTAATGCGATGAAATTCTCTGCACCTGGTCAAAAAATCATTGCCGGTCTTGATATTGTTTTACCTGATACGCTGCATTTTTATGTACAGGATGAGGGCTGTGGCATTCCTCAAAACGAGCTTGAAAATATTTTCGAGCCCTTTGTTCAGTCGAGCCTGACAAAAGACGGTTCAGGCGGTACAGGCCTTGGGCTCGCTATATGCAGGCGCATTGTCCTGGCGCATGGTGGTGACATTCGTGCAGAAAACATTCCCACTGGGGGGGCGATTTTTCATATATATCTTCCGCTGCGAGAAGCTTCACTGCGCTCAAAGGCAGAACACTCTTAAAGCACGATCAAGTTATCGCGATGAATCAGTTCTTGTTCGCTTACGTTGCCAAGGATGTCACTGATTTTTGAAGAGGGTTGGCCCATGATGCGTCTGGCATCTGAAGAGGAGTAATTGGTCAAGCCACGCGCGCATTCTTTACCCTGGGGGTCCAGGCACGCGACAACGTCGCCGGGCTCAAACTCACCTTCGATTTGTTTGACGCCGATTGGTAAAAGGCTTTTGCCTCCCCGACGCAAGGCATTTGCAGCGCCCTGATCAAGCATGAGCTTGCCAGGCAGACGCAAATGATCCGCCATCCATTGTTTGCGCGCCGACAAAACGGGGACATCGGCCTGTAGTTCCGTGCCAATGCACTGGCCGCTAGCCAAGCGGATCATGACATCCTGCTCGCGCCCCGAGGCAATGACGGTGTGGGCGCCGCTACGAGCCGCGCGTTTGGCCGCAAGGATTTTGGTCAGCATGCCACCCTTGCCGATACCGCTGCCCGTCCCGCCTGCCATAGCCTCCAGAGCAGGATCTCCTGCTTTGGCATGCGACACAAAGCGCGCTTTAGGATCCCGGCGAGGATCCGCCTCATACAGACCACGTTGATCGGTCAGGATAATGAGTGCATCGGCTTCGATCAGGTTCGTCACCAGCGCACCGAGCGTGTCATTGTCGCCCACGGCGATTTCATCGGTTGCGACAGTATCGTTTTCGTTGACGATTGGCACTACTCCGAGCCGAAGCAGTGCGAATAAGGTTGAGCGCGCGTTGAGATAACGCTGACGGTCGGACAGGTCTTCGTGGGTCAGTAAAATTTGTGCTGTACGCAGATTGTGTTTGGAGAACGCCGCCTCATAGGCCTGCGCTAAGCCCATCTGGCCAACAGCTGCAGCAGCTTGTAGTTCGTGCATGGAAGTCGGACGTTTTGCCCAGCCCAGGCGCGCCATGCCTTCGGCAATCGCGCCACTTGAAACCAGCACGACCTCTTTACCTTGCTGGCGTAACGCAGCAATTTGTAGTGCCCAGTGTGCAACTGCTTCACGATCCAGGCCCTGACCATCGTTTGTCACCAGTGAGGAACCGACTTTCGCCACGATACGTGAGGCGAAAGCAACAACGGATACAGCGCAAGTCTGGTCAGTCATAGGTGTAGTGCTTCAATAATTAATTGTCTTTAACTGGAGCGCGCGTGTCAGCATCGACACGCGTCTCATCAAAACGTGGGTCATCGGCGACGTAGGTTCCGGCTGCACGATCTTCGGCAAGGTTGTCTTCCTGACGGTAGGCATCAATTGCATCCTGCAAGTCCCAGATTAATTGCTGGGTACCGTCACCTGAGAGTGCGGAGATAGCATATACCGGCCCCTTCCATTTATAGGCTTTCAGGAAGCGTTTTTTGACATCCTCGGGATCAGCAACCATATCAAGCTTGTTGAGCACAAGCCAGCGCGGTTTGTTGTAAAGCGTTTCGTCATAGAGTCTTAACTCTTCCACAATCGCACGCGCCTCTGCTACGGCACGATCTACAGGGTCATCGTCCGGGTCCTGTGAGGAAACATCAACAAGATGCAACAGAATGCGTGTGCGACTCAGATGGCGCAAAAACAAATGACCGAGACCTGCTCCCTCGGAGGCACCCTCAATCAGTCCGGGAATATCGGCGACAACAAAACTGCGTGATTCAGAAGTCCGCACGACGCCCAGGTTGGGATGAAGCGTGGTGAAGGGATAATCCGCGATTTTGGGACGAGCATTGGAAATACGGCTGATCAGGGTGGATTTGCCGGCGTTCGGCATCCCAAGCAAACCAACATCGGCCAATACTTTGAGCTCAAGCCTCAGGCGGCGTTGTTCACCATCTTTTCCTGGCGTCCATTGCTTGGGCGCACGGTTCACGCTGGATTTGAAGTGGACGTTACCCAAACCACCCTCGCCACCAGCTGCCAAAACGACTTGCTGATCGTGATGGTTGAGGTCAAATAACTCCTCGCCGGTGCCTGCGTCATAAATAATGGTCCCGACCGGTACGCGCAGCGTGATGTTGGGGGCGGCAGCACCGTACATGTCCGAGCCACGGCCGTGTTCGCCGTGCTTGCCCACGTGCTTGCGGGCATAGCGGAAATCGATCAGCGTGTTGATGTTGCGGTCGGCGATCGCAAAAATACTCGCGCCGCGGCCACCGTCACCACCATCAGGTCCACCTTTCGGGATGAATTTTTCACGGCGAAAGCTGTGCGCACCGTTGCCGCCCTTGCCAGCGATGACTTCAATGGTTGCTTCGTCGACGAATTTCATTTGATGATGGTACCGTAAAATAAAAAGCCCTGCCGCTCGGCGACAGGGCTTTTATAAGGCTTGAAAGCCGATTACTCAGCGGAGAGGACCGAAACGGTCGACTTGTTGAGTTTGCCTTTCACTGAAAATTTGACGTGACCGTCAATCAACGCAAACAAGGTGTGGTCTTTGCCAATACCTACGTTTGTACCGGGGTGAAAGGTTGTGCCGCGCTGACGCACGATAATTGAACCTGCCGGGATCAGTTCGCCACCGTAGGCTTTCACGCCTAGTCGTTTCGATTCTGAGTCACGACCGTTGCGGGTACTACCCCCGCCTTTTTTCTGTGCCATGTTTTACTCCTGCATGACGAGATCTGGTTATTCGGGAATCAGAGCAATTAAGCTGTGATGTCGCCGATCAGGATCTCGGTATAGTTTTGACGGTGACCTTGATGCTTTTGATAGTGCTTGCGACGACGCATCTTGAAGATCGTGACCTTATCATGGCGTCCTTGCGCAAGAACCGTTGCTTTGACCAGAGCGCCAGCCACAAGCGGGGTACCAATTTTTAATTGGTCGCCTTCGCCTACGGATAACACCTGATCCAGCGTGATTTCTTGCCCAATGTCTGCCGGTATCTGTTCTATTTTAAGTTTTTCGCCTGAAGCAATGCGATACTGCTTGCCTCCGGTTTTTATGACCGCGTACATGGGTTAACCTCGTGTTTAGTGCAATTAAAAGGAATTGCAATTAAATTGCATTTCTCCGGCGAAAATGCCGAACCCGGAATAATAACGCCTAACTACTTGAAAGTCAAAAGAAAGTCTCGTGCATAAGCTCTCAGATCTCCTATCCCCTGTTGCTGGCGACATGAAAGCGGTCGATACCATGATTCGTGAGCGTCTGAACTCCGAAGTCGTGCTAATCCGTTCGATCGGCGACTACATCATTGGCGCGGGGGGCAAGCGTATGCGTCCAGCGATGCTGTTGATGGTTGCCCAGGCCTTGGGATACCAGGGTAGTCATCAGCATTTGATGGCAGCCGTGGTTGAGTTTATCCATACCGCGACCCTGTTGCACGACGATGTTGTGGACGAGTCTGACCTACGCCGTGGGCGCAGTACTGCTAATGCCGTATTTGGCAATGCAGCCAGTGTTCTGGTGGGTGATTATCTGTATTCCCGTGCGTTCGAAATGATGGTGGACGTCGATAGCATGAGGATCATGCAGATCATGTCCGAGGCGACAACAGTCATCGCCGAGGGTGAAGTACTTCAATTGTTGAATGTTCACGACCCGGACGTCTCAGAAGCACGCTACCTCCAGGTTGTCAGGTTTAAAACAGCTAAGCTATTTGAAGCTGCAGCCCAGGCTGGTGCTGTGCTGGCTGGTGCTACGCCAGAGCAGCAAGCTGGCGCTGCGGCGTATGGGCGCCACATTGGTACGGCGTTTCAGTTGATCGATGACGTACTGGACTACAGTGGGGATGCGTCAGCTCTGGGTAAAAACGTCGGGGATGATCTGCGTGAAGGTAAACCTACTTTGCCGTTGATCAGGGTGCTGGAGGTTGGTACTGAGGCTCAGAAAGCTTTGATTCGCCAGGCTATTGAGCATGGCGAGGCCGATTTTGATGCTGTGGCTCTCGCTATTCAGGACACGCAGGCGTTGGAGCACGCCAGACAGTGCGCCTTGGCTGAGGCTGAGCTTGCCAGTCAGGCCCTGAGTGTATTTCCTGCTTCGAAATATAAGGATTCTTTGCTGGCGCTCTGTCCTTTTGCTGTGGATCGAGATCGCTAGGTTTTCTTAGTGCACATTGCGAGCGATATAAAAAGTCGCAGCAATCAAGGAAGGGAGAAACGTCACTAACAAACCTGACATCCATTTAATAAATGTCCAGGTTTGTTTGGTCATCTCACTGTGTAGAGCGGTTTCGATTTTTTGGATGGATGACTCGAGTTGCCTGCGTGTATTGAGCAAGTCCTCCCGCACTTCGGCTTTGGTTGTAAGCAAATCCTCGCGCATTTCGGCTTTGGTTCTAAGCAAGTCCTCGCGCATTTCGGCTTTGGTTTCAAGCAAGTCCTCGCGCATTTCGGCTTTGGTTTTAAGCAAATCCTCGCGTGTTGCAAGCGTTGGTATGAGAGCTTCGAGTTTAGTGAGTCTGGTATTCATCCTGAAGATTTTAAGAGCACCTCAGCGATTCAAACAATACGTATTCCGGGGAAAAATTGTTACTGATTGATAACGCGACTTTGCATCGATTATGATTGTTCGTTACTAATACACAAGTTACTTATAAAAATACAATCAACAGGAGCTAAGAGATGAAGATTACTTTTTCCACCGCCAGTCCCTATGTACGTAAAGCGCTTGCCTGTGCGATCGCACGTGGCATTGACAATCAGCTTGAGCGCTGGAAGATTGCAGCGACTGACCCAGCTATTTCAGAGTTCAATCCGCTCAACAAAGTGCCGACCCTCGTTACAGACGATATTGGCCCCTTGTTTGATAGCCCCGTCATTTGTGAGTATCTGGATACGATTGGTTCGGCTGCGCCCCTGTTTCCTGCCTCAGGTGCAGCGCGCTGGAATGCTTTGCGACTCCAGGCGCTTGGTGATGGCATCATGGACGCCAGTCAGCCGCGTCGCCGGGAAATTGGCTTGCCTCAGGATGATGGACGGGTTGCTTACATTGAATTGCAAAAAGGCAAGGTTGCACGCGCCCTGGCCGCTCTGGAAAAAGAAGTGTCAAATTTCGGCAAACTGACGCACATCGGTGAAATTACTGTGGGATGCGCGCTAGGGTATCTTGATTTCCGTTTTGCCAATGAACCCTGGCGCCCAGGCCACCCTAAACTGGCAGCCTGGTATGAAGAGGTCGTCAAGCTGCCAGCACTTGCCCAGACCATGCCCTCGGCCTGAGCTGCGTTTAGACGGGTGATAGCTTCTGGTTATCGCTTGTAATGAATCAAGCGGATCACTGTTTCAGGTGGCCATGCGTTTTTTTAGGAAAACAAACGTGTGGTCACCAAACTGGTATGTAGACTTGGTTAAGCCAAAATTTTCCGGAACGAATTCCTCAAATAGTTGGTAATTTGTAGCTGCTTTAACTTTAAAGCTCACAAATTCCGGGCCATCATTAAAACCAATTACAAATAGCCCTTCACTTTTTAAAAGTAGAGCAACCCCCTTCAAAAATTGCTCACACTGCTCAGGAGCGTTCATGCCGAAACCAATCAGTCCGTTGCCGATGATTACCTCAAAGGACTCGGGGTCGTAATAACGTTCAAGCTCTGTTGCCGAACCAACTATATGGTGCTTGTAGTTGCCATAGAGCGCTTTTTTCTTTTCTATATCGATCGTATGCAATTCCAGATCAAGCACTTTTGGATAGTGCCAAGAGCGTTTGTCGCAACCGATAAATAGACCGTTATTGCGAGGTTGTTTGCCCCCGTAAGCCTGGTTGATATATTGAAAAATACTGGATTCCAGAAAGATTCGGTTCGCAGATTTCAGTGGAAATTCAAGTCCCATTTTGATCGCTAAATGGGGTGAGAGCTTGAAAATTATATTTTTGATTTTATTGATTATTTTCATAGCTGGCAGCCAGGTTGTAGTCAGATCGCTTGGATAAGGATCATGTTTATATTGAAAAAATCGAGACCGCAGCGAACTGATGTCCCAACTGTTTTTATTGAGTGATTTTTAGTATTTCTGCTTGATTAAACCTTGCAACCCCGCTTCCAGGGTTGAGATGTCTGGATAAATTAATTTCGTCTCCATTGAAAAACAGCTGGGTTTCCCGGGCATTTCCGATGACAAGTGAGGAAAGTGTCGATGGCTCAAGTTCAAGAGAGTCTTTAGGGGTAAAAACCTTCTCGGTACTCTTACCGTTTTGCTCTGTTGCCTGAACCCAGGAGGAGCCTGAGAAAGTCAGTTTGAGCATTGGTCTCTCGGGGGGCGTGTTAGTCGCAGCGTTTTGAATAGGCTCTTGTTTTGTTTCGATGTTTTTAGCAAGGTCTAGCTGCTGCGCAGCCTCGCTTGTTGGAGAGGTCGCCTCCTGCTTGTTTTTTTGCACAGTTGAGCCAGTCAACTGATCAGCAGAGTTCTTTGTCTTTGAAGTTGGGTTGGTATTGATAGCTGTTTCAGCGTGTTTCGCGGGAACTTTTTCCGACCCGTTTTTGATCAGCATCACGCCAAGAACCGTTATGATCATGACTGTCAGGAGGGCTCCAAGCAAATGGCTCTTTTTTACAGGTAACTGAGGCAAACGTGAGCTGCGTCTGTCTGCCAGACCTGCATGAATGAGCAGATGTACCTCTTTGGGATGGGTTTTGGTGTTGGTCGAGAGAAGTTTGGTCTCAATTTCCGTAAAAAGCTGGCTCACCTGAGGATCCATGGCTAGATCCATGTGCACCATGTATTTCTTTAGTGCACGTAAATAAAAGTTCTGGTTATGGAATGAGACTTGCGAACCACTCTCAATCGCAGTAAGTTGTGCAGCAGAAAGAATGAGTGTGCGGGCTAGCTCGGTGATTTCAGATTTTTTTGCCAATCGCTGCGCGCGCAATAAAGCACCAAGGATGACTTGAGGAGACTGCGGCGGGAGACTCGGAATTTGGTCTGGCATTTTTTAGGGTGTGGCCACTAATTAAACGTTTAACCCGTCTTGTTGCTTGAAAAGTTTCAGAGGGGTTGATTATAAAAACAATTAAGCCAGAGTAAGGCATTTGTCAAAAAATTAATATCCCTCGATTAGAGGTTGATTGATTTATTTGGCAATCGATTTAAAGGGAAGTATTGTTATGTACGGCTTTATGAAACGAATCCGCTGCATGCTGGGTCCCGCTACTTTATTGATTTGTGGTGTAGTTCAGGCTGCTTACCCCGATCATCAGATCACCTTGATTGTGACATACCCACCAGGAGGGACCGCGGATACTGTTGCGCGTATTCTCGCTCCAGAGCTGTCCAAACAGCTTGGTCAAACCATTGTGGTTGAAAACCGGGGCGGCGCTGGTGGCATGATTGGTGGGGCTTCGGTAGCAAAAGCCCCTGCGGATGGCTATACGATCATGCTTGACGCTGCGAATCATGCTCAGAATCCTGCCTTACAGCCAAAAATGCAGTTCGATACGCTGAAAGATTTCTCATCGATTTCTTTGCTGCTGCGTGTACCGAATGTCATTGTGGTTCGTCCTGACAGCGCTATCCATACCGTCGCTGACTTGATCAAAGCAGGTCGTCAAAAAGATCTGGTTCTGCACTACGCCACTTCAGGCACTGGCAGTGCCCAGCATCTCGCAGGCGAACTCTTTAACGCCATGACAGGAACGCATCTGGAGTATGTGCATTACAAAGGTGGTAACGCTGGGATCATGGATGTGATGTCAGGGCAGGTGCCGCTGATGTTTTCTACGATGGGACTCGCGCAACAGAATGTAAAAAGCGGCAAGCTTCGAATGGTCGCTGTGGGAGGGGAAAAGCGTTCACTCAATATGACAGATATCCCAACGGTTGCAGAATCGGGTGTGCCTGGCTATGCAACCTATGAGTGGAATGCGATTTATGCGCCAGCCGGAACGCCTGAGCAGGTGATCACTCGTTTGAACCAGGCAATTGTGCAAGTGCTTTCCCAGCCAGAAATAAAAACTCGCCTGAACGAGTTTGGTGGCGAGGTAATCGGCTCTTCGCCGGCAGAGTTAGAGGCTTTTCGGCGTGCAGAAATCGCTAAATGGGAAAAACTGGTGCGTGATCACCGTCTCAAACTGGATTAATAATCATGGAACAGAGGCTGTCCAAGTTTTTTTCTTACATCGCACAATTGTTAATTGTTTTCTGTGCGGTGAGTGCTCATGGGCAGCAGTCGACCACACAATCGACTACACAATCGATTCCTGTGAATGCCGAACTCACAAGCCCTCAATTGCAATCTTTGGTTGCCTCCATCGCCTTATATCCCGATGCTTTACTTGCCCAGATGCTGATGGCTTCAACCTATCCGCTCGAGGTCGCCACGGCAGCTAATTGGTTGCGTCAGAACCGCTTGAGTGGAGATGCCCTGGATGCAGTGCTCAGCGAGCAGCAATGGGACAACAGCGTCAAGTCGCTAGTGCATTTTCCTGATGTTTTAAATCTGCTGGGTAACCACCTCGAGTGGACGCGCAGACTAGGTGACGCCTATCTGGCTCAACCTGCTGAGGTGATGTCGGCTATTCAGACCTTGCGTATGCAGGCCAGGCTCAACGGCCAACTGAACACAGGAGCACAAGTCCAGGTGTCGACGGATGCGCAAAGCAATATTGTGATTATTCCTGCTAACCCTGAGATTGTTTACGTTCCTGTTTATAACCCTTGGGTAGTCTATGCGTCGTGGCCCTATGCTGCCTATCCTCCATACCCTGTCTTTAATCCTGCCTGGGGGGTTGTAGCCTTTGGTGTTGGTTATGGCATCGGTTATTCCCTATGGGCTTATCCTTACTGGGGGCGTGGGGGTCTTTATATCAATCATGCCTACTACAACCGCTTTAATACGCGCTACAACATAGCCGCCTACCGCCATCCGGTTCGGGCTGGATCACACAGCCCCTGGGCTTTTAATGCGTCGCATCGACAGAACGTGCCATACGCCTCACCCGCTGTACATCAGCGCTACGCTGCCACGGCTGCGCCGCAACAATACCTCACTCAGTCAAGGCAAGCCGCCCAGAATACTTTTCATCAGGCGATGCCAGTCCAACAGGTTAGTTCGGCAACACGAGCTGTTTATGCACCACGAGCTGTTTCAGCTCCACAAGTTACTTCGGCACCAAGAGCTGCGTCAGTCACGCAGGCCACCCCGGCACCGCATACTCACCAGCCGCAAGCAAACGGACATTACTCGCACAACTCTGGTTCCCAGAGAGCAAATCACTCCGGTCGCTCTGATCATCGCTGATATTCCGGCAATTGATTCGTCTTGCAATGATGAAAAGTTAACTTATACTGCTTTAAGAGCGGGCGCTAACAGCCTGCAGACAATAAACGATGAAACGGAGACAAACGCATGCTTCTCAAAGATGCTTCACTTGCAGGTAAACGGGTGCTCGTTACTGCTGGCGCAAACGGTATTGGTTTAGCGATTACAAGAGGGTTTGTCCAGTCGGGCGCCAAAGTTCTAATCTGCGATGTAGATGAAAAAAGTCTGCGCGAGGCACAGGCTAATTTACCGGGCGTGCTGACAACGGTTGCTGACGTCGCCGATGAGCAAAGTGTCGAGAGATTGTTTGCGCAGGTCGATGAACAGCTCGGTGGTCTTGATGTGTTGATTAATAACGCCGGCATCGCGGGTCCGACTGGCAAGGTCGAAAATCTGAATCTCACGGACTGGAATCGTACCCTGGCCGTCAACATCACTGGACAGTTTCTTTGCGCGCGCCTGGCCGTGCCACGTTTGCGCAAAGGTAAAAACGCCAGCATGATTAATCTGTCTTCTGCGGCGGGCCATCTTGGCTTTCCAGGTCGTTCAGCCTACTCGGCCTCTAAATGGGCCGTCGTTGGCTTTACAAAGTCACTCGCCCTTGAGCTCGGCCCCGAAGGCATTCGTGTCAATGCAATCTTGCCTGGCGCAGTAGACGGTCCGCGCATTCGTGCCGTGATCGCAGCCAAAGCGGCGTCGCTAGGTAAGCCCGTCGAGGAAATCGCGCGAGGCTACGAGTCGCAGGCTGCAATGGGTTCGATGGTGAGCGTTGAGGACATCGCTAATATGGTGTTGTTCGCCACGGGTGACTATGCACGTCATGTGAATGGCCAGGAATTGGTCGTTGATGGTTACACACAAGCTTTGATTTGAAAGAGGATGGTATGAATATTGCAGTCGTTGGTTCAGGGTTAATTGGTCAGGCATGGGCGATTGTTTTTGCACGCGGTGGTCATCACGTCAAAATGTGGGACGGTGATCCCAAAGCGGTTGAGACAGGAATCAGCCTGATCGCAGGTCAGGTTGCGGATTTGAAAGAAGCCGGCTTGATCGATGATCCTCGTGCTTTGCTGGCGCGCATTAGCGGCTGCAAGACCCTTGAAGAAGTGCTGGATGGTGCCGAATATGTTCAGGAAAATTTGCCTGAGCGCGTAGAGATGAAAAAAGAAATTTTTGGCCGCATGGATCAGCTCGCCTCGCCCACATGCGTGCTGGCTAGTTCGACCTCCAGCATCCCTGCATCGGCCTTTACAGAAGAATTGTCCGGACGCGCACGTTGCCTGATCGCCCATCCCGTCAACCCTCCATATCTCGTCCCTGTTGTCGAGATTTGTGGCGCACCCTGGACTGATGCTAAGGTGATCCAGCAGACATGGGATGTGATGGAGAGCGTTGGGCAGAAACCGGTCAAAATTCACAAAGAGCTGCAAGGTTTTATTCTCAACCGTTTGCAGGGCGCTTTGTTGCGCGAAGCATTCAAACTTGTCGAACAAGGTTATGTCGACCCCGATGGGCTGGATGTCACGGTACGGGATGGACTTGGTCTGCGCTGGTCTTTCATGGGGCCCTTTGAGACGATTGACCTGAATGCTCCGGATGGGCTTGCCGACTACGCACATCGCTTCGGTAATATGTATCAATCGATTGCTCAGGAACAAACTTCGACTGAGCCGTGGTCCGAGGCCCTGATCGAGAAGCTCGAAAGCGCGCGCCGCGCTATCATGCCAAAAAATCAGTTGCTGGCCAGGCGGTTGTGGCGAGATCGTCGTTTGATGGGCTTGGCGGCACATAAAAAAGCTGCTGAAAAAAATACCAAATAATTGTTCAAAAAATATTCAACACGAAACAGGGACTCACTCATGGCCGCTTCACGTAAAGTCATCATTACCTGCGCCGCGACCGGCGCTATTCACACTCCAAGCATGTCACCTTACCTGCCCGTGACCGCTGACGAAATCGCTAAGTCAGCGATTGACGCTGCAAAAGCTGGCGCCGCGATCCTGCATTTGCATGCACGCGACCCCAAGGATGGCAAGCCTTCGCAAGATCCTGAGTTGTTCAGGCCATTTTTAGAGAAAATTCGTGCCGAAACGAATGCGGTAATCAACATCACGACTGGTGGCAGCCCCCACATGACGGTTGAGGAGCGCATGCGCCCAGCCATGACCTTCAAACCAGAAGTCGCCTCCTTGAATATGGGTTCTATGAATTTTGGTTTGTTCCCGATGCTTGATCGCTTTAAGGAGTTCAAGCACGAGTGGGAGCGCCAGCATCTCGAAAATAGCCGTGATCTGATTTTCAAAAACACCTATAACGATATCGAAACTATTTTGCGACGTGGTTCGGAAAACGGTACACGTTTCGAATTCGAATGCTATGACATCAGCCATTTGTACAACCTGTCGCACTTTGTAGAAAAGGGTTTGGTGAAAGGTCCGATTTTTATTCAGTCTGTCTTTGGGATTCTTGGAGGTATCGGCCCTCACCCTGAGGATCTGATGCATATGCGTCGTACAGCGGATCGCCTGTTCGGTGATCGTTACCAGTGGTCTATCCTGGGTGCCGGACGTAATCAGATCCCCTTGGCAACAATGGGCGCCGCGATGGGCTCGCACGTGCGCGTTGGTCTTGAAGACTCGCTGTGGATTGGCCCTGGCAAAATGGCTAGCTCCAATGCCGAGCAGGTCACACGCATCCGTACGGTTCTTGAAGCCCTGAATCTTGAAATCGCTACACCCGATGAAGCTCGTCAGATCCTCGGCCTGAAGGGCGCAGCAAACATTAACCTGTAACTTTTACAGACGCCTGGAGAGTAGAGGTATGGCCAGTGCAATCAATCCGTTGTTCGGCGGGGCTACGGTTGCGCAGCTGTATCTCTCTGTCTTTAAAGCTTTTCCAGACAAAATCGCGATCGTCTCCGATCGCGGTAACTACACCTACCGGGCCTTGGGTCAACGCAGTAATCAGATCGCTCGTTTATTCCGGGCGCAAGGGCTCAAACGTCAGGATGCGATTGCCTTTTTAGTTGGAAATCGTAGCGAGGCGATCGCCGCAATTATTGCTGCGCAGTTACTTGGTTTGAAAAACGTTTCGTTGCATCCGATGGCCTCGGAAGAAGACCATCTGTTTGTTTTGAAAGACGCAAATGTTGTCGCTCTCGTCGTCGATGGACAGAAATTCAGTATGCGTGCCAGCGCCATTGTTGCGCGGGGAGTCGTGAAGTGCGTACTGGATCTGGACGACTCGAGTGCAGGCCCTGGCCTCATGAGTATGGCGTCGGCGCTCGATGACAGCGAACTCGCGCGGGAAACGCAAGATCCGGCCGAGATCACCAAACTGTCGTACACGGGCGGCACCACAGGCCGCTCCAAAGGGATATTGCATAGTCACAGGACCGTTGTGACGATGATCAACTATTTGCTCGCTACCTATGAGTGGCCTTCGCAGATTCGTTATCTTGCCACCACGCCAATCTCTCATGCTGCAGGGGCATTGATACTGCCGACTTTTTTACGTGGTGGCACGCTCTACCTGATGGAAAAATACGATGCAGAGGATTTTTTAAAAAGAGTCGCCAGAGAGCGGATCAACTGCACCTTTCTTGTACCGACACAGATTTATGGTTTGCTCGATCTACCAACGTTGAAAGAACATGATTTTTCCAGTCTTGAACTGATTCTTTATGGCGCCGCCCCGATCGCTCCTGCGAGGCTTGAACAAGCCCTGGAAAAAATGGGACCAATTTTTGCTCAGCTCTACGGTCAGGCTGAAGCACCGATGGCGCTGACGTATTTGAGCCGCGAAGATCATGATTTGAAGCGTGCCCATTTATTAAGATCGTGTGGACGCGTGATCCCAGGCAACCAAGTCCAGCTTCTCTCTGCGGATTGCCAAGAGGTCGCGACGGGTGAAGTGGGTGAATTGTGCGCGCGCGGCCCACTCGTGATGGATGGCTATCTGAATCGCCCCGAGGAAAATGAAAAGGTTTTCGCTGGAGGCTGGTTGCACACGGGCGATATGGCAAGAATGGACGAGCAAGGCTATGTTTATATCGTCGATCGTGTGAAGGATATGATTATTACGGGTGGATTTAATGTTTATCCCAGCGAAATTGAAAACTGTCTGGCGCAACATCCCGCAGTTGCCATGACAGCAGTGATTGGTGTTGCGGATCCTAAGTGGGGTGAAGCGGTCACGGCTGTCGTGGTCTTGAAAAGCGCTGCCTCATTGACTGAGCAACAGGTCATCGATTACGTTGTCGCCCATAAAGGGGTGGTGAATGCACCTAAAAAAGTTTTTTTTGAAACCGAACTACCGCTTACCGCGCTCGGGAAAGTGAATAAAAAGCAGCTTCGCAGTACGTATTCTGAAATGTAATTTTTAATCTGGATGATGCCTATGAGCACGCAAGGTAAGGCCTATATAGTTGGTGCGTATGAGCACCCCACACGTTTCGCACCTGATAAGTCCGTCACTCAACTACACGCCGAGTCGGCGCTTGGCGCGTTACGCGATGCGGGTTTGACCTTGGCCGACGTGGATGGTTATTTTTGTGCTGGTGATGTGCCTGGCGCAACACCTCTGTCCATGGCTGAATATCTCAATCTCAATTTGAGATGGATGGATGGAACCGAGCTCGGTGGCTGTTCCTATATGGTTCACGTGCGCCATGCCGCGCTGGCCATCGCTGAGGGGAAATGTTCAGTTGCCTTGATTACTCTTGCAGGCAAACCTAAAAGCACGGGCATGGCAACAGGTACTAAGCCGCGCTCCCTTGGTCCTGAACGCCCTGAAACGCCTTTTGATTTGCCCTATCAGACGACGATTACCAGTGTCTATGGCATGCTGGCCCAGCGTCATATGTATGAGTATGGGACGACGGCTGAACAAATGGCAGCGGTCAAAGTCGCTGCCTCAACCCATGCCCAGTACAACGAAAACGCCTTGCTCAAAAAAGTCGTAAGCGTCGAGGACGTCGTCAACTCGCCCATTATCGCCAGCCCTTTGCGCCGCCTGGATTGTTGCGTGATTACTGATGGCGGTGGTGCGCTGGTCGTGACAAGTGCCGAGATCGCTAAAAAACTTAAACGACCACTTGTCAAAATCATTGGTACAGGCGAGACCATCAACACAAGCAACGGCGGTTATCTGGATGCGACCAGTTCTGGAGCCGCCGTGACGGGACAGATGGCTTTCAAAGAAGCCGGGTTAACTGTTAACGATATCAAATACGCCTCGATTTACGATAACTTCACAATCATGGTGTTGATCCAGCTGGAAGATCTGGGGTTCTGTAAAAAAGGTCAAAGCGGTGCTTTTGTCGGTGAGGGCAACCTGATTTCCGGCAAAGGAAAATTACCCTGGAATACTGATGGCGGTGGCCTGTGTAATAACCATCCAAATAATCGCGGCGGCATTACCAAAGTCATTGAAGCGGTTCGCCAGCTCAGGGGCGAGGCTCATCCCTCTGTGCAAGTAAAAAATTGCGATATCGCGCTGGCGTCCGGACCAGGCTTGGTTCTGGGCGTTGGCCACGCACACTCAACCATCATCATGGAGCGTGAATAATCATGACAACGCAAACGATGCCTAAAACATACCTCGACGATATCTTTGCCACAACCTATCCTGAAACTTTGCCTTTCTGGGCCGCGGCTGAGCAAAAGCGTTTGTTGATTAAGTCCTGCGAGGCGTGCATGCGCGCGCACTGGTATCCAAGGGTTGTCTGCCCCTTGTGCGGCAGCGATAAAACAATCTGGAAAGATGCCAGTGGTCGAGGCACGATTTATTCATTCAGCGTCATTGAACGCGCCGATCCGCCGTATGTGATTGCCTGGGTACAAATGGAAGAGGGCCCCATCGCTATTACTAATATCGTTGATTGTGATTACAAAACACTGAAGATCGGCGATCAGGTCTCTGTGCGTTTTCAGCAAACTCCGGAGGGTCGAACCGTCCCTGTCTACACGCCAGTCTGATTAATTTGTATTGCGCCGCAGCGGCTTTTTGGTATCGTGTTGGAATTCATTGTCTTTTTTAGAGAATTTCATGCCCAAAATCTCGCTGCTGCGGTTATTGTCTGTGGTGCTGGTTAGTCTGTTGGCGATGGGTCAGGCCCACGCCCAAGAGAAAACCATGCGCATTGTGGTGCCTTTTGCTGCGGGGGCTGTCCAGGATACGCTGGGGCGCAGTCTTAATACAGAACTGGGTGCCGCACTTAAGCAAACAGTGATTGTTGAAAATAAAGCCGGTGCCGGCGGCACGATCGGTACCGCGCTTGTTGCCAAAGCAGCGCCTGATGGCTCTGTGGTGGATCTCGCCGCTGCAAGCCATTTGATTGCCAGCTATCTCTATGAAAGCCTGCCCTACGATCCGATCAAAAGTTTTGCTCCAGCCGCATATGTCGGTAATGCCAGCTACATACTGATGGTTCCAGGTGATTTGCCGGTTAATAACGTTGCGGATTTCATCAAACTCGTCAAAGCATCGCCTGGCAAATACAACTACGCCTCCGCCGGCAACGGTAGTGCGACACATCTTTCAATGGCTTATTTTGCTGGGATGGCTGGACTTGCCATGGAGCATATCCCCACTAAGTCCACTGGCGAAGCCGTGATGGAGGTACTCTCCGGACGCGCCCAGGCTGTCATTGCGGCTAACGTAGCAGCCCTCGGCTACAAAGAAGACAAGCGCATCAAATTATTGGCTGTGACCTCGCCCGGACGCTCCAAATTTATCCCTGAACTGCCCTCGGTGGCGGAGTCGGGCTTGCCTGGTTACGAATTTACCTCCTGGTTTGGTTTGCTCGCCCCAGCTGCTACGCCAGTCAAAACTCTGGATGGTATTCAGGCCGCCATGGCGACGGTCCTGAAAGATCCTGCCGTTCTCGAACGCTTAGCCAAGCAGGGTATCGAGACAGAGATACTTTCAAATGCGCAATTTATGGAAATTTTGAAAAAATCTGATGTTCAAATGGCAGAAGTTGTTAAAAAATCCGGTGCAAAGGTTCAGTAATGAAAACTTTAGACTCGCTCAAGGACTACAGTCAGTTCATTGACATCAGACGCGATATCCATGCCCACCCTGAATTAGGGTTCGATGAGCACCGCACCAGCGAAATTGTTGCGACCAAGCTTGCCCAGTGGGGGATAGAGGTCCATCGTGGGGTGGCGGGAACAGGGGTCGTTGGGGTGTTGAAAGCAGGCTCGGGCGCACGCACCATTGGTTTGCGTGCCGATATGGATTGTCTGCCGTTACAAGAGCTGAACCAGTTTGCGCACAAGTCCACCCATCCAGGCCAGATGCATGCATGCGGCCACGATGGGCATACGACGATGTTATTGGCGGCCGCCTGGCATCTGTCCCAGACGCGACAATTCAATGGAACGGTTAATTTTATTTTTCAGCCTGCCGAAGAAATGGGTCGCGCCGGTGCTAAAAAAATGATCGCAGATGGATTGTTTGAGCGTTTTCCTTGCGACGCTGTGTTTGGACTGCATAATTTTTCAATAGGCAATGTCGGTGGCTTTGCCTTGAACGATGGCGCCTTTATGGCCTCGAGCAATATTTTTAAAATTACGATCAAAGGGCGGGGCACACATGCTTCGATGCCCCACACAGGGATTGATCCGGTCGCGCCAGTGCTTGCTTTAGCTACGGCGTTACAAAGCGTGGTCTCCAAGGTTATCCCGAGCACTGAGCGAGCATTATTGGCTGTCACCCAACTGCAGGGCTCTGTCGCACCAAATATTATTCCTGATGAGGCTTCTCTGGGGGGCGTGGTGCGTACCTTTTCCTTGACGGCGCTTGATCGTATTGAGGAGCGCGTCCGCACTCTTGCGACGCACATTGCTCAGTCCTATGAGTGCGAGGCTGATATTTCTTTCAGGCGCGCCTCACCTCCGGTCATGAATCATGCCAGCGAGGCACGTTTTGCTGCGGACGTCATGCGCGAGTTGGTGGGTGCCGAGATGGTCAACGATCAGTTTCCTGGTGTTCTGACCGCCGAGGACTTTGCCTACATGTTGCTTGAGAGGCCTGGTTGTTATGCGTTTATTGGCAATGGCGATGGCAAGCACCGTCTCGAAGGACATGGCGAGGGTGCCTGTATCTTGCACAACGCCTCTTATGATTTTAATGATGCAATCATTCCGGTCGGCGCAAGCTATTTCGTTCGTTTAAGCGAAAAATGGCTTAATCAGGCCTGAGTAGCTCCCAGGCATAGCCCATCTAGGGTATTTGCCCATCAAAAACGCCTCGGATCGAGGCGTTTTTGCTTCTAATTTAGTTATTATCTGGGGTTGACGTGCTTTTGCCTGCCACATTGTGTTGTCGGTGGCAGGACGTGCTGCGGAGAAGAAATGAAACAGTTATTGACGTTGGCCGGGTTAATAGACCGGATGACCGATTTTTTTGCGGGATTCGCAAAATGGGCAGTATTCCTGTGCAGCTTCATCAGTGCAGGAAATGCCGTTGTCAGATATACCTTTGGCTACAGCTCGAATGCCTGGCTTGAGATTCAGTGGTATTTGTTCGCTGCCTGCGTGATGCTGGGCGCGGCCCAGGTATTACGCGTGAATGAACACGTCCGGGTGGATGTGATTTACGGTAACTTGAAAAGTCGCACCCGTGTCTGTGTGGATTTGTTCGGTTTGCTGTTCTTTCTCATGCCGGCGATGCTTTTGTTCACCTATTTGTCGTGGCCGTTGTTTATCAGCATGTTTGTTTCACAAGAAATGTCAGGCAATTCCGGCGGCCTGATTCGCTGGCCTGCCATGATGTTGCTGCCACTGGGTTTTGGGCTAATGGTTTTGCAAGGCACTTCTGAAATCATCAAGCGCATCGGCTGGCTGACCAATCACTATCAGATGGACCTGACCTACGAGAGGCCCTTGCAATGAGCATGGAAAACTTTGCTCCCCTGATGTTTGTGGGGCTGATCATCATCATGCTGATTGGGTTCCCGGTCGCTTTTTCACTGGCGGCTTTAGGTTTGCTCAGCGGATTCATTGCGATCCAGATGAACTGGTTTCCGATCAGTTTCATGTATAACTTACCGTTGAATATTTTCAGTATCTTGTCCAACGATTTGCTGCTCGCGATTCCGTTTTTTACCCTGATGGGTGCGATTCTCGAAAAATGCGGTCTGGCCGAAGACATGCTCGACTCGATGGGGCAGTTGTTCGGGCCGATCAAGGGTGGGCTGGGGTATTCCGTGATTCTGGTGGGCTTTATCCTTGGCGCCATTACTGGAACCGTGGCCGGTCAGGTGATTGCGATGGCGATGATTTCCCTGCCTGTGATGATGCGTTACGGCTATAACATGCGCTATGCCACCGGAGTGCTGGCTGCCTCCGGAACGATTACGCAGCTTGTGCCACCCTCGCTGGTACTGGTTGTGATGGCCGATCAGTTGGGGCGTTCCGTTGGCGATATGTATAAAGGCGCATGGGGGCCGTCGATTCTTCAGGTACTGATTTTCCTGGGTTACACCTTTGCCCTGTCAAAGTTGCGACCCCATCATGTTCCTGGTTTACCAAGAGACGCACGCACTTTAGATGGTTGGGCGCTCTGGAAAAAATGCCTGCGCGGCATTATCCCGTCAGCCATTTTGATTTTTGCCGTTCTCGGAAGCATGGGTGGCTTGCCAGGTATGTCTACCGCGATCGCGACCCCGACTGAGGCCGGCGCCATGGGCGCCATGGGCGCCTTGATTCTCGCGTTTGTTCATAAAAGACTGAACTGGACGATTGTGCGTGATGGTATGACCAACACGATGCGCATCACGGCCATGGTTGTGTTCATTCTGATTGGTTCGCGTACTTTTTCTCTGGTCTTTCAGGGAGTCGATGGCGCGATCTGGATCGAGCATATGCTCTCTAGCTTGCCAGGCGGACAGATTGGTTTTCTGCTGGTTGTAAACGTATTTGTTTTCTTTCTCGCTTTCTTTCTGGATTTTTTCGAGATCGCGTTCATTATTCTGCCGATGCTGGCGCCTGTTGCAAGCAAACTTGGCATCGATATGATCTGGTTCGGCGTGCTGTTGTGCGTCAATATGCAGACAAGCTTTATGCATCCTCCGTTTGGTTTTGCGTTGTTCTATTTGCGCAGCTCGGCCGACACGCTGTTCAAAACCGGCTCTCTGCCGTCAAAAGTCTTGTCTCGGGATATCTATCTCGGCTCCATACCTTGGGTGATCCTGCAGTTATCTTTGGTGCTGATTGTGATTTTTATCCCGCAAACAGTCACCGTATTTCTGGACAAACCTATTGTCGTTGATGTCAATACGATCAAAATCGAATTGCCTGAAAATGACCTGGAGCAGAATGAGGGACAGGATGATCAGACGACCAATGATTTGATGCGCGGCTTGATGAAAGAGGCAAAATAATTCGTATGCCTGTCGATTCAGCTCCTTTTGTTGAAACCCGCGCGCAGGGGCCTGCCTTTCCGTTATTGGTAAAAGGTCTGGCGACCGTGTTGATACTGTCCATGATTTATTGGGGAGTGGGGGTCGCGCAGCAAATTATCTGGAAAGAATTCTCTTCGGGAGCCGCCTTGCTTTTTGGCGCAGCAATAGTGATCACGCTGGTGGCCTATATCTGGATTTTGAAAAGTCGCACCTCGATAGACGATCAAGCCATTGAGCAGACGTGGGTCTGGAAAAGGCGAGTCTTGCTGGCAGACATTACGCAAGCAAAATTTATCTATATCCCCTATCTGAGCTGGTTAATCGCACCACGATTAATCGTGCGTGCGGGACCGGGGGTCAATGTGTTTTACACCGCAAGTCCGCAAGTGCAACGTGTGTTTGCGCGCTTGATGTCAGGAAAATAATTAAGCAACGGACAAGTATCTGTCGCCAGAAACAATCATTATCAGTTCGAAGATATCTGTACGAAAGGGAACAGACCATGAAATATTCACAAGGCGCGAGCCTTACCCGCGTAGTGAGTCGATTTATAAAATCGATCGCTGTGCCGGTTTCGCTCAGCGCTGTTGCGGTGTGTTTTACAACACAGGCGGCAGACTATCCAGATAAGCCGATTTCAGTTTTGGTGGGGTTTCCGCCTGGCACCTCGACCGACTCTGTAGCCCGTATCATTGGTGAGCGTTTAAGCAAAGAACTCGGGCAGCCCGTGATTGTAAAAAATCGTCCCGGTGTGGGCGGCAGTCTCGCTCTGGGTGAACTGGCCAGGATGAAACCTGATGGCTACACCATTGCGCTCTCGGCCTCCGGACCTCTGGGCATTAATCCGCATCTGTTAAAAAATATTAACTACGATGCGCTGAAAGATTTCGCACCGATTGGACAAACCTCCTGGTTGCCGTTTTTACTCGTCACCAATAAAACAAAGGGTTTGGATACGTTTGCGAAACTGGTTGAGTATGCACGTGCGAATCCTGACAAGCTGACCTATGCCTCGATTGGTTTGGGCACGACCAGTCACTTATTGATGGCGATGTTGCTTGAAAAGACCGGTCTAAAAATGGTGCATGTACCCTACACAGGTAGCAGTCAGTCGCAAGCTGATGTGATAGGCGGTAACGTTGATATGACGATCGATACGCTTGTGACGACCTTGCCCCATGTGAAATCAGGTCGACTCAACGGCATTGCAGTCAGCACCAGTGAGCGTGCCAATCTTGACCGCTCAATCCCCACACTGCAAGAGCAAGGTGTTGCCGATTTCAATATGGGCGCATGGCTCGGTTTTGTTGCGCCGCAGGGAACACCCGCAGCGATCATCCAGCGCTTGCATGATGAGATTAATCGCGCCGTGAAAGAGCCGGATATTGCAGAGCGGCTTGAGGCCCTGGGCACGCAGGTTGTGACGAGTCCAAGTTCAGCAGCTTTCAACGAACTGATTATCAAAAATTACGACACCTGGGGTCGCTTGATCAAGCAGGCAGGACTCGAGCAAAAATAAACTCAGCAAAGACGTAAGCAAATACGACATATTCAAATCAATACACAGGAAAAAAAATGTTCAGACTCGACGGCAAAGTAGCGTTAGTAACGGGCTGTGGCACACACGGCGAAGGTTGGGGCAATGGCAAAGCGATTTCTGTGCTGTTAGCGAGGCAGGGTGCAAAAATTTTTGGTGCTGATTTAAATCTGGATGCAGCCCGGGAAACCCAGCGCATTATTCAAGAAGAGGGTGGCGAGGCGCATGTCATGGCTGCCAATGTGACCGAGGCATCGGGTGTCAAAGAAATGGTTGATGCTTGTATTGCCCAATACGGCCGCATTGATATCCTGATCAATAACGTTGGTCGCTCAGAGCCTGGTGGCCCAGTCGAAATGAGCGAAGAGACCTGGGATGATCAGATGGATGTCAACGTTAAGTCTGCTTTTTTATGCTGCAAGGCTGTGTTGCCGCTTATGGAAAAACAAGGCGGTGGCGCGATTGTCAGCATCTCCTCGGTTGCGGGCCTTAGCTATATCGGCAAGCCACAGGTAGGTTACGCAGCGGGTAAAGCAGCATTGCAGCAGCTTACAAAAACAACCGCAGTGATTTATGCAGCACGTGGTGTACGCCTGAATTGTGTCGCACCAGGTCTGGTTTTCACGCCACTGGTTAAACGCCTGGCTGATAAATACGCGAAGGGTGATTTTGAGGGGTTCGTGGCCCATCGGCACAACCAGGTACCAGCAGGATATATGGGCGACGCGTGGGATGTCGCAAATACCGTTGTGTTTCTCGCAAGCGATGAGAGCCGCTACATCACAGGTCAAACCATCGTAGTTGACGGTGGTTTGACCTCCGCAACGCGTTAATCATCCGTACTCAATATTTATTTCTACAGGAATCGCACATCATGAAAGCAGTTGTTCTCACGGCAGAAGGTTTTTCGATTCAAGAGGTGCAGCGTCCAGTGCCCAGCGCAGAGCAGGTTCTGGTTCGTGTAAAAGCTTGCGGCCTGAATCGCGCTGATCTTGGCGTGCTTGCGGGTGGCATGCATGGCAGTCAGGGCGGTGCCGGCACGATCCCGGGCATGGAATGGGCAGGCGAAGTGATTGAGGTCGGCGCGAACGCCCAGGGCGTCCGGGTTGGTGACCGTGTCATGTGTTCTGGTTCAGGCGGTTATGCTGAGTATGCTGTCTCGGATTGGGGAAGAACCATCCCGCTGCCAAGCGATGCGATGACCTATGAGCAAGCGGTAACTCTGCCTATTGCTGTGCAAACCATGCACAATGCTTTGGTGACAGTGGGTGAGCTTCGGCCAGGAGAAACTGTTCTGATCCAGGGCGCATCATCCGGAGTTGGCTTGATGGCAATGCAAATCGCGCGTGCCATGGGTGCTAAGTTAGTGATTGGCACCTCCTCGAATGCCGCACGCCGCGAGCAATTAAAAAATTATGGCGCAGATGTCGCGCTCGATAACAGCGATCCAAACTGGCCAGCACTGGCGATCGAAGCCAATGGCGGGCAAGGCGTGGATCTGATTATCGATCAGTTATCGGGACCGTTTGGCAATGCCAATATGCAAGCCTGCAAAGTGCTTGGGCGTATCGTCAACGTTGGACGCCTGGCAGGCCGCTTTGCTGAATTTGATTTTGATTTGCATGCGCTCAAACGGATCAAGTACACCGGCGTCACGTTCCGCACCCGCAGCATAGACGAGATAAGGGAGATTGCCCTGCGCTCCATGTCAGATTTAGGCGCGCATCTGAAATCAGGCAAGATCGCCTTGCCGATTGATAGTTCTTTCAAGTTTGCTCAGATCGCAGAAGCTTTCGCGCGGATGAGAGCGAATCAGCATTTTGGCAAAATCATTGTTACGCTGGATTAAGCACCATGCATATCGAATCGGTCGCTCAGTTAAGGACACTATATGGCGCGGCAAAAGAGCGCGCCTTGAAAAAAGAGATGACCTCGCTCGATGTGCATTGTCGTCACTTTATCGGGTTGTCGCCATTCCTGGTGATTGGCAGTGGCGATCATGACGGACAGCTTGATGCTTCGCCACGCGGTGGTTTGCCTGGCTTTGTAAAGGTGCTGGACGACCACACCCTACTCATCCCTGACTCTCCTGGTAATAATCGACTGGATACACTTGAAAATATTTTGAGTAAAAAAGAAGTGGGCATGTTGTTTCTCATACCTGGTATGGATGAGACCTTGCGTGTCAATGGCGTTGCCAGCCTGCATACGGATGCGCAGTATCTCGAACGCTGCACCTCGGAACTCAGAAGTCCAAAACTGGTGATTAAAGTGCAGGTCCGGCAAGCCTATTTGCATTGCGCCAAGGCTTTCATGCGCTCCAGACTATGGGATCAGGACAGTCGAATCGAGCGCAGCATCATGCCGACAATGAATGAGATGATTGGTGCGCAGACGGGTATCAACTCAGAGACTCAAGAAGAGACGCTTAAGCGCTATCTCACCGAACTATAAAAACTATTTCAAACTTTAACGCTACGATCCAGGCCATAAACAAGTCATCCAGTTATCAATGAATCAATCATGCAAGAACTGACTCTGAAAAAAATTGTTGTGATGGGAGCGGGCGCAGTCGGTTGCTATTTTGGTGGCATGCTGAGCCGGGCCGGACACGATGTGACCCTGATCGCTCGCCCGGAACATGTCAACGCGATTAATGTGCAAGGTCTGCATATGGACTGCATGACTTTTCAGGAGTTTGTCGCAGTACGCGCAAGTACGGAGCTCGAGGCGCTCAGGCACGCCGATTTAATTTTGTTTTGCGTTAAATCCCCCGATACGCTTGCGACGATTGAGTTAGTCAGTCCTTACTTAAAGTCAGACGCGATCATCTTAAGTCTGCAAAACGGTGTGGATAATTGTGAACGCATTCGTAGCGTTGTAGACAACCCTGTATTTCCTGCGGTTGTTTATGTCGCAACGATGATGGCAGGTCCAGGTCGTCTCAAGCACAATGGTCGCGGTGAGCTTGTCATTGGACCGTGGGAGTCAACGAGTGCCGAAGTCCAGGCAAACCAGCTGGTGTTGCTTGGACAGCTTTCCGAAGTGCTTGCGAAAGCTTCAATTCCTTGTCCGGTTTCTAAAGACGTGCGCAGGGAGTTGTGGTTTAAATTTTTAGTCAATTGCAGCTACAACGCCATCTCCGCGATCGGTCAGATTGAATATGGAAAAATGGTTTCAGTCGAGGCGGTCAAAGAATTGATCGATACGCTTGCGGATGAGGTGTTGGCGATTGCCCACCATGAACAGATCAACATCACCAAAGCAGAGGCTACGCAAGCCAATGAGATGATCGCTAGGACCATGGTGACCCAGCGCTCCTCAACGGCTCAGGATATTGCCCGAAAAAAATCAACTGAGATTGACTTTCTGAATGGTCTGGTGGTTAGAAAAGGTCGAGCATATGGCATACCTACCCCTGCTAACCTGTCTGTTTATGCGCTGGTAAAAATGATGGAAAATTTCAATCAATGATTGGTAGTTGAGGTGGTCGTTGAGGCAGTTTGACTGATTGTTTGCCAGGGCCAGCGGCCTTCACTCTCCAGAATCAGTGACCAGCTTAAGAATGTCCGGATTAAAACAATCGCAGCCAGGATCGCCACACTATCCATTGAGGGGCTGATTGCAACGGTTCGGATAATGTCAGAGGCGACCAGTACTTCAAGTCCCAGCAGCAGAGCGCGAACCAGTTGCATTCTGAATCCGGCATACCCTGTCGCGGCATCACCTTTGAACGTTGCTTTTAAAAACTGGAGTGCGCCCCAGGCAAAACCAATTGCGATGATCAGCACACCTGCAAGATCACCGATATCTCCAATAGTATTAATGAAGTTTTGTAGTTGCATGAGAGAGTACCGTTCCAGTGTTTTGTTGGCGTATCATCAGCCATAATATCCAATTCAACGTGCAGGCTGTAACAACTATTCAAAGAAAGCACGTGAATTTTCGAAGGAGAGAGGGGATGATGTCGTACTTAAGTCGAGTTGCAAAGATATATTTAATCATTACCGTGCAGGTTTTTTTCCTGTTCAGCGCAGGTAACGCGTTTTCGGCAGAAAAACTCACTACAGCGCAAATCGCTCAGGCAACTGCGACGCTCGCACCTACAGGTAAGTTAAGGGTTGGACTTTATCCTGGTAGTCCCGACTCACTGCTTCAGTCCGAGGGACCTGAGGGCAATAAAGGGATGGGCTTTGAAATCGGCCGTGCGTTGGCCAAGTATTTAAATATTCCCTTCGAACCTGTTATTTTCCCCAAAAATGGTGATGTCCTTGCTGCAGCCAAAGAAGGAAAAATAGATTTTGTCTTTGTAAATGCAACGCCGGTCAGAGCTGAGTTTCTTGATTTTGTTGAGCCTGCTATTTTTTCCGAGCAATCCTATCTGGTGGGTCCCAAGTGTCAAATCCGCAGTATCTCGGAAATCGACCGCCCCTATATGAAAATCGGTGTATCGGGTGGCAGCACCTCACAGGCTGTATTGCCAACCCTACTGAAAAATGCAACATTGATTCCAACCAAAAGCCTGAAAGAAACTGAGCAGATGTTGCTGTCTGGTGAAATCGACGCGTTCGCGACCAATAAAGGTATTCTTTTTGAATTGGCCGACAAAATCCCGGGCACCACAGTGCTGGATGGTGCCTGGGGTCTTGAGCGCATTGCGATTGGTATTCCTAGAGGACGTGCAGCAGGGTTGCCCGTCATAGCGCAATTTTCTAAAGAGATACTTGCTGATGGTCTGGTTGCCGAGGCAGTCAAGCGCGCGGGTATGCGTGGGGTTAAATTAAACAATTAAATTGGCATGGATATTGCTTGCTAGCTACAGTCTGCTTGTGCTGATTTGTCTCAGGATAGGCCAGATGAAAAAGGGAATAAAGAATGACATGGTCAATACTTGCGCGTGATGAACAAGGGCATTTCGGTATGGCGATCGCCAGCCGTTTTTTTGCTGTCGGTTCATTATGTGTTCATTCGCGCAGGGGTGTGGGTGCGCTCTCAACCCAGGCACTGATGAACCCGCTCTATGGACCTGCCGGTTTAGACCTGTTAGGCCAAGGTCTGGATGCTCAAAGCGTGGTCACGGCGTTGATCGCAGGCGATGAGGGTCGAGAGCAGCGCCAGGTGCATATCTTGCCTCATACCGGTGCTTCTGCCGCGCATACCGGCGCTGCCTGTGTCGACTGGTGCGGACACTTAAGTCTGGAGGGCCTGAGCGTAGCTGGCAATATGCTCGTCGGACCTGAAGTGCTCCAGGCGACTGCGGATACTTATTTATCGCTGAGTGGCCAGCCCATGGCAGAGCGTTTGCTTGCAGCAATGGAAGCGGGCGAGGCTGCGGGTGGTGATAAGCGTGGCAAGCAGGCGGCCGCCTTGAAAATCCACAACGGCGAAGACTACTTGCAGCTCGATTTGCGCGTGGATGATCATCAGGAGCCACTGACTGAGTTACGTAGGCTCTATGAGGTCAGTCTGGAGCGGTTTCAGCCTTTTCTGAGCTGTTTGCCTGGTCGGGGCAGACCCTCGGGTGTGATCGAGCGGGCGCAAATAGAAGCTACGATCGAACAGTTTCACGCTCAGCGCAAAAAAAAATGACCGCGTTACTCGAAGTCAAAGATCTCCATACTGTTTTTTCCAGTGATCAGGGAGAAATCTCTGTGGTCAATGGGGTCAGCTTTGAAGTGCAGGCAGGTCGAACGCTTGCGATCGTTGGCGAGTCGGGATGCGGCAAAAGTGTGACTTCACTCTCGATCATGGGTCTGTTGCCCAAGCCTCACGGTCGTATCGCGCGTGGCTCAATCAAGTTTGAGGGTCGAGAACTGGTTGGTGCGGATGAGAAAGCTTTGCAGGATTTGCGTGGAAACGGCATGGCGATGATTTTTCAGGAGCCAATGACCTCGCTCAATCCCTCGTTTACCGTGGGTGAGCAAATTATTGAAGGACTTCTCAGACATCGAAAAATCTCTCGTACCGAAGCGCGTCAAATCGCGCTTGAGATGCTCAAAAAAGTACGCATACCTTCGCCTGAACAACGCCTCGATGAGTATCCGCATAAGCTCAGTGGCGGCATGCGCCAGCGTGTGATGATCGCCATGGGCATGGCGTGCGCCCCGAGGTTATTGATTGCTGACGAACCAACCACTGCGCTTGATGCAACGATACAGGCGCAGATTCTGGAGTTGATGCGTACGTTGCAGCAAGAAACGGGTACAGCGATCGTGTTGATTACACACGATTTAGGTGTGGTGGCCGAGGTCGCCGATGAGGTGTTTGTGATGTATGCAGGACGTATCGTTGAGCGCGGTCCGGTTCATGAGATATTCGCTACGCCTCAGCATCCCTATACGGTTGGTTTGTTAGGCGCTATTCCTCGTCTGGATATCGTAAAAAGTCGTCTCATCTCAATTGAGGGGCAAGTTCCAAACCCTGCACAGCCTTTAGCGGGTTGTAGTTTTGCGCAGCGCTGTCCCTTTGCCGAGGCTCAGTGCGTTGCGAACAGGCCCGAGTTGGTCACGGTTGGCGCATTGCATCAGTCTGCCTGTTTTAAAGCGCCGCTGGATCCTGACCAGCTACCTGCCTGTGCGCTGCAGGAGGTCGCAGCATGAACGACCTACATGTGCACCCGGTTCAACCCGTGCTCTATGAAGCAAGGGGTTTAAAAAAATATTTTCCTGTTCGCAAAGGTTTGCTCAATCGCGTATCAGGCAATGTTCGCGCGGTCGACGGCGTTGATCTCACGCTGCGTCAGGGTGAAATCCTTGGTGTAGTGGGTGAGTCGGGCTGCGGTAAGTCAACACTCGGCAGGATGCTGTTGCGCTTGATCGAGCCTACGGCTGGCAGTCTGTTGATGGATGGCCATGACTTACGCAAACTCAGTCCTGCCGCCCTCAGGCAGCAACGACGGGCGATGCAACTGATTTTCCAGGATCCTTATTCTTCGTTGAATCCACGTATGACCGTTGGTCAAACACTAACAGAGCCTTTGCTGGTGCATAAGTTGCATGTCGGTAGTGAGTCTGCGCGTTTGGCCGAGTTGTTGGCAACGGTTGGCTTACGTCCGGAAAGTGTTAATCGCTATCCGCATGAATTTTCAGGTGGGCAGCGTCAGCGTATTGGCATTGCGAGAGCGCTCGCCGTTGAGCCGCGTCTAATCGTTTGCGATGAGGCCGTGTCGGCACTCGATGTCTCGGTACAGGCGCAAGTTGTGAATTTATTGCAGGATTTACAGCACAAGCTTGGCCTGTCTTATGTGTTCATCGCACACGATCTAGCGGTGATCAAGCATATCGCCACACGTGTTGCGGTGATGTATCTTGGACGGATTGTGGAGATTGGCGACAAGGACGTGTTATTCAGCGCTTCGAGTCATCCCTATACGCGCGCGCTGCTCGATGCAATTCCTATTCCGAATCCAGAATTAAAGCGTGAAAAGCAGTTGCTCAGTGGTGATGTGCCAAGCCCTTTGAATCCTCCTGCTGGTTGTCACTTTCATACCCGTTGTCCCTACGCGCAAGAAAAATGTAGTCAAGTCATACCCGCCCTGTCTGGCGATGCCCATCACTCAGTTGCTTGTCATTTTCCCTTGAGTGCCGCGGACTCGCTCAAACGCAACACCTCCCTGCAGACGCCAGAGCAGTTGCGTTTGCAACGATTGCAAGCCGCCTTTACAGGGGCCGACACGCGTCAGCCCTCTCTGTCAACACAGTCTATTCTCTAACTGGAGTTTTTCTTATGAAACCTGGTATTGGTCATGTCTTGAGTATCGCGCTCCTGGCGCTTGCTCCTTTGTTCAGTTCTGCGCAAGTGCTGCGGGTTGGTCTGGCTGAAGACCCGGATCTACTTGATCCAACGCAGGCTCGAACCTTTGTGGGGCGTATTGTATTTTCTGCCCTCTGCGACAAGTTAGTCGATATTGATGAAAAGCTGAATATCGTTCCACAACTTGCAACGAGTTATGAGTGGTCACCAGACAGTAAATCCATCACTTTCAAACTACGTGATGGCGTAAGCTTTCATGATGGTGAAAAATTTGATGCGGCTGCCGTTAAATACAATATTGAACGGCATAAAAACCTGAAAGGTTCTAATCGTTCTGGTGAGTTAAGACCGGTCATTAGTGTTGACGTGATTGATCCTCTAACGGTGCGTATGAACTTGAGCGCGCCGTTTGCACCGTTACTCGCGACACTGGCTGATCGCTCGGGCATGATGGTGTCGCCCAAAGCCGCTGAGTCGCTTGGAGATAAATTTTCCGCAACCCCAGTTTGTTCAGGTCCGTTCAAGTTTGTCGAACGTATTGCGCAGGATCGTATTGTTTTTGAAAAATTTCCAAATTACTGGAATAAAGAGGCGATTCATTTTGATCGCGTGATCTATACGCCAATTCCGGATGCGACGGTACGCCTGGCTAATTTGCGTGCGGGTCAGTTGGACTTCATAGAACGTGCGGCCTCCAATGATTTTGCTTCGATTAAAAAAGATCCAAAACTCAAGAGCAGTAAAATCACCGAGATTGGTTATCAGGGCATCACAATTAATATCGATAAAAGTGACCGTGCCAAACAAAATCCTCTAGGCAAAGACGCTAAGGTTCGCGAGGCTTTCGAACTCTCGCTCGATCGCCAGGGGATCGTCCAGGTGGCTCAGGATGGACAAGCCAGCATCGGCAATCAGTGGGTCCCACCCACCAATACTTATTACGCTAAAAACGTACCCATCCCAAAACGCGATGTGGCGCGTGCAAAAGCCTTGCTTAAAGAGGCGGGTGTGACCAATCCAAGTTTTACCTTGATGACACCTACGACTTCGGACTCACAAAAAGTCGCTCAGGTCGTTCAGGCGATGGCTAAAGAAGCTGGCTTTGACGTAAAAATCCAGTCGACTGAATTTGCAACCTCGCTCAACATGGCGGATAAAGGCGATTTTGAGGCCTATGTGCTGAACTGGAGCGGACGCCCTGATCCTGATGGCAATATCTATAGCTTTGCAGGTTGCAAGCAGCCATTGAATTACACCGGTTATTGCAAACCTGAAACCGATGCGCTGCTCAACGCCTCGCGCTCAAGTCTGGTTCCTGCAGAGCGGATTAAAACATACGAGCAAATCGCGGCTGAACTGAACAAAGAGCGCCCCATTATTTATTTGTTTCATCGCGACTGGTTATGGGCTTACACCAATAAACTCAGCGGCGTGAAAGAGATTCCCGATGGGTTGTTGCGCTTGAGCGGTTTGAAATTCAACTGATCATTCCCATTGATTGCTACTTTACTGACGGGCCGACAAGATGTTTGCATTTTTCATACGCCGCTTGGTCTCTTTGCTGCCGACCCTGGTGTTCGTCTCGATGCTCATCTTTGGCCTGCAGCAATTGCTACCGGGAGATCCTGCGCAAATATTGGCGGGTGAGGATCAGAGCCCCGAGTTGATCGCGCATCTACGCGAAAAAATGCACCTCGATCAACCACTGCCGGTTCGCTATTTCTACTGGTTAGAGGGTGTCCTGCACGGTGATCTGGGGGAGTCGGTCCGAACCCAGCAACCCGTGCTTGAATTGATTTTGCAGAAACTCCCGGTCACGGCTGAATTAGCCTTGCTATCTATGCTGATCGGTCTACTCATCAGTATTCCTGCCGGCATTATTTCTGCGGTGCGCCCCGGCACTTTTTGGGATTACGGAGCAAATGCTTTTGCCTTGTCGGGTTTGTCTGTCCCGCATTTTTGGCTCGGTATTTTAATGATCCTGCTGTTCTCGGTTGAGCTTGGATGGCTACCTGCTTCGGGATATGTCAGCCCTTTTGAAAATCTCAGGGAAAACCTGGCGGCGATGGTGATGCCAGCTTTCGTCCTGGGCACTGGCATCTCGGCGGTGCTGATGCGTCATACTCGCAGCTCGATGATGCAAGTCCTGAGTGCGGATTATGTCAGGACCGCGCGTGCAAAAGGCTTGAGCGAGCGAGTAGTCGTTTTGAAACATGCCTTGCGTAATGCGCTCACTCCTGTGATTACGCTTGGCGCGCTCGAACTCGGTACGCTTTTATCTGGTGCGGTATTGACCGAGCAAGTTTTCACGATTCCTGGATTTGGCAAACTCATTATCGATGCTGTCTTCAATCGCGATTACGCTGTCGTGCAGGGTGTAGTGCTTGTGACCGCCACAGTTTATATTCTGTTGAATCTGATGGCCGACATAGCCTACTTTGTTTTTAATCCTCGCCTGCGCCACGCATGAGTCACGCCAAACCAATGACAACTTCTACTGCCACGACTCTCGCTGCTCAGTCAGGCTCACGCGTTGAGTATGGTCCATGGCTGCGTGCATGGAAAAAACTTTCACGCAATCGCATGGCTTTAGCCGGGCTGTACATCATTCTTTTTTTTATTTTTTTAGCGATCTTCGCACCCTGGGTTTCGCCCGATGACCCGTTAGCGACGAACTGGGGTGCTATCCGCAAACCTCCAGGCATGGAGCATTGGTTTGGAACAGACGAGCTGGGGCGCGATGTATTGTCCCGCGTCATCTGGGGGGCTCGTGCCTCTTTGCTTGCAGGGATTGTCTCTGTTGCGATCTCGCTAGTACTGGGTATCTTGATCGGTATGCTTGCAGGATATTTTGGCGGTATTGTTGATGCGCTGATCTGCAGGATGACAGATGCTTTTCTGGCTTGTCCCTTCCTGATTTTGGCGATCGCACTGGCAGCTTTTTTGGGACCCAATCTCACCAATGCAATGATTGCGATTGGTGTGTCGGCCGCACCGATATTTGTTCGTCTGACCCGTGCGCAAGTACTCAACGTAAAGGTGGAGGACTATATAGAGGCTGCACGCGCGATTGGTTGTTCGCCGATGCGTATTGCACAATCACATTTACTACCAAACATCACGCCACCCTTAATTGTGCAGTCCACTCTGGCGATCGCCTCTGCTGTGATTGCCGAGGCGAGTCTGTCTTTCCTGGGGCTTGGTCAGCAGCCGCCAGAGCCGAGTTGGGGCAGCATGCTCAATACAGCTAAAAATTTCATGGAGGACGCGCCCTGGATGGCTGTGTGGCCGGGGCTTGCGATTTTTGTTCTGGTGCTTGCTTTTAACTTGCTCGGCGATGGTCTCAGGGATGCGCTTGATCCGCGCAGCCGCTGAGTATGGATCCACGTATCAATAAAAAGATTTATCTTCAAGCGAGAGCAACGGAAATGCGCTCAAAACCTCGGAGTTTCCAAGTGCAGGCGCGCTTTGCAGGTAACGGGGGTTAAGCTCTGCGAAAGAGTTAACGCCAAGCAGTCCCATGCAGATCCGGATTTCAACCTCAAGTAATTCGAGCATTCTTACAACACCCGCAACGCCGTCTGCGGCCAGGCCATAACACTGCATTCGTCCAAGGCCCACCAGATCAGCACCCGCAGCGATCGCTTTGACGATATCTGTGCCGCGGTTAAAACCACCATCGATTGCGATTTTTGCACGGCCCTTCACGACTTTGACTATTTCAGGCAAGACATCCATCGTACCTAAACCGTGATCCAGCTGGCGGCCTCCGTGGTTGGAGACATAAATCATATCAACGCCATGTTCGAGAGCCATTTCGGCATCCTCTGCTGTCATGATGCCTTTCAGGATCAGCGGTATCGATAAGTTTGATTTGAGACGGCTGACATCTTTCCATGTGAGGGTCGCCTGGTGTTCGCGACCAGGTACAACACTGCGCCGGATATTTCGTTTTGCCAGATCGCGTTCACGGCGACTGTACAAGGCGCTATCGACCGTTAAGCAAAAGGCGCTATAGCCTTGCGTAACAGCGCGTGCTGCGACCTCGTCAACCCAGGCGGAATCACCATGGACGTACAACTGAAATAGCCGCTGTGTTTCTGGGGCTGCTTGGGCAACACCCTCAAGCCCAGGCGTGCAGATGGAGCTGAGCATATGCGCGATACCGAATTCACCCGCAGCGCGCGCCGCATCAGCCGCAGCGTGCTCACAAAAAAGCTCAAGGCTACCCACAGGGGCCAGCATGAGGGGCAGGCGCAGAGTGCGGCCTAAAAAGTGAGTGCTCAGGTCGATTTGACTGACATCCCTGAGCACGCGTGGACGGAAAGCGAGAGCATCAAGGGAGGCGCGATTGCGTCTGAGCGTGGTTTCGGTTTCTGTTCCGCCTACGATGTAATCCCACGCATCGTGGTTAAGTTTCTGGCGCGCCTTTTGGACGATCTCGTGCATCGCCAGAAACGTTGCACCGGAGGGGGAGGGGGTTTTGTCTCGGATTGTCATGTTTTTTCTGAAAACTGTTTTGATCGATAATATATTGAAATGCTTAATAATTCATCATGTATTTAAAGCGTCCGCACTTGTTCTTATGACGCTGGTCTATATACTCGATGGCATCCAGAATCACCTATGACTCAAACCTAAGACACCCGATGACAACTCAGTCAAAATCTCAGCCCGAATCGCTGAGTGATTTGTTTTTCTCCTTTAGCCGGCTTGCCACACAAGGATTTGGCGGCGTCTTGGCCTACATGGAACGCGAGCTGGTTGAAAGAAAGGGCTGGTTGACGCGCGAGGAGTTCCTCGGCGAATGGGCTGTGGCCAGAACCATGCCGGGCCCGGCGGCGTTAAATCTGAGCATTATGGTTGGCGCACGCTATTTTGGAATCAGAGGTGCCTTAGCTGCGATGGGAGGCATGTTTATGTTTCCCAGCATCCTGATCATCTTGTTGGGCATTGGTTATGCAAAATTTGGTGAAAATCCCCATGTCATAGGAGCTCTGCACGGGATGGGTGCTGTGGCGGCAGCATTGTTCATCGCAACAGGATTGAAATTACTGACCGCACTGAAATCAAACCCCATGGGTTTAGTGCTCTGTGGTGTGATCTCGATCGTGACGTTTGTCGGCATTGCCCTGTTTCACTGGAGCGTCATTGATACGATGTTCACGCTAGGCGGTATAGGTTGTGTCATCACCTATTTCAAACTGAAGGCCCGTCAATGAGCAGTTCATATCCAATCGTTATGCAGTTTATCGACTGGTTCGATTTGTTCAGACAGTTTTTATACTATTCAATCGTCTCGATCAGTGGCCCATTAGTCCTGCTGCCCGAGATGAGAAACTTTCTGGTCAACGAACACCACTGGCTCACGGATGCGCAGTTCAGTGCCTCGATTGTGCTGGCACAAGCTGCTCCGGGGCCAAACATTTTGTTTGTCGCCTTGATGGGCTGGAATGTCGGACTCAACGCGGGGAGTGTGTTCGCTGCCCTGGGGGCAGGCGTGCTGTGTCTGGTCGGAATCTTGCTGCCAAGCTCTACCATTGTCTTTGTGACGGCCGGCTGGGTGCAGCGTAATAGTCAATTAATAGCGGTTCGCGCCTTCAAGCTGGGTATGGGGCCCGTAGTTATTGCCTTACTGATTGCATCGGGCTGGACCCTTGCAACTGCGAATACCAGTGCGGCACACGACTGGCCCTTGTGGGTGGTGACCGCTGCAACGACCCTGATTGTTTGGCGGACAAAAATCCCGATGCTATGGTTGTTAGCAGTAGGCGGTATTCTAGGGGCCTCTGGGATTTTGTCTGTAGCCTGAAATGGAGTAGTCATTCAATGTCTCGATCCTTGATAAGCATGACGCAACTCACTGCAAAAAATATCGTGATGTGGGTGATATTTTTCATCTTGCTCATTTTTTTTATTTTGCATGTACTGATTCCCGCCCCGCCTAAAAAATTAGTGATGGTCACAGGTAATGTGTCGGGTGCTTATTACCCGATCGGCTTGATGTTCAAAGACGAATTAGCGCAGTATGGTATTGAGCTCGAGGTCAGGGCGACGCAGGGCTCGGATGAGAACTTGAAACTTCTCAGCGCTAAAGGCGGGGCGGTTGATCTTGCACTTATGCAGTCGGGTACAGGGACGGCGAAAGATCATCCGGAACTTGAATCCTACGCCTCGCTGTTTTATGAACCTTTTTGGATTGTTTTTAATCCTGCATCTTTTCAGGAGCTCGGGCGAGAGCCCAACACGATAGCTGAGCTTAAAAATAAAAAGATATCGATCGGTACGCAGGGAAGTGGTTCGTATCGTTTGAGTCAGGCTGTCCTGAAACTCAGTGACTTGAATACGAGTCGTTCAGATTTTGTGGAATTGGCGACCGAGGATTCCTACGCCGCACTTAAAGAAGGCCGACTCGACGCAATGATGTTTGTGCTCGCGCCAGACTCAGCGTTGGCACAAAAAATATTGAATGACAGTGCGCTCACACTGATGTCTATCGAGCAAGCCTATGGCTATCCAGGCAGGCTACCTTACCTCAAACCCATCACGCTTAAGCCTGGCGTGCTGAGTATCGTAAAAGACATCCCGCATTCACAAAAACTGACGATCGCACCCGTGGCAGAGCTGGTCGCAAAAAAGGACTTAAATCCAGCGATCGTTTATCTATTAATGAGTATTTCAAAAAAATATTTTTCCAAACCTGGCCTCATTAGCGCTGAAAATGAGTTTCCAGCCAATGCCGGATTGAGCTTTAGTCTGAACGAAGACGCTGAAAATTATCTGAGAAGCGGCCCATCGTTTCTTTTTCAATATTTGCCTTTCTGGGTCGCCGTATGGGTCGAGCGCATGCTCAAGCTGAGCTTGCCCTTGTTGGCATTGCTGATCCCCTTGTTTAACCTGATCCCTTCTTTGACAGAATATAGAAAAAAATTAAAGTTTGCCAATATTTATCGTGACTTAAAAATAATCGAACAAAGCTTGAATGATCAAACGAATCGTGAGCGTTTGTTCAAACAAATCAGTGATATCGATCTACGTGCTAAAGAATTAAACGTCTCTGATTTCCATACAAAAGATATTTACGAGTTGCGTATGCATATTGAATCAGCCAGAAACAGATTGATTCATTCCGGGTAATTTTTTGATTGTTCAGTACTCAAGAGTATTAAAAGTCAAGTTCCTCACAGGTGTTCTAATGAATAATATGATTAATAAAAAATCAAGACCTCATCTGTTCATGGTGATCCTGTTGTTGCTGATTTCTACAGAATTACTCTGTGCAGAAATCCCATCTACGCAATCGAACTTTGTTGCGACCCAGACTTATTTTAATAGTTTGATCGGTGCGACCAATACCCCCTTGGCACGCCTCAATCTTTTTGTAAATCAAATCCCTAAGGGCGCAGATTTACACCATCACTATTCAGGTGCGCTGTATGCTGAAACGTATCTGGACTGGGTACAGAAAAAGGGTTACTGCATCGTTGTCTCCAGCTTTAAAGTACTGATTGACGCGAAAGATAAAAAGGACAGTGAAAAATGTATCTCAGTCGAGCAGGTACGTGCGCAGAACGATTTTTATCGCCAACTACTGATGCATTGGTCAAACAAAGATTTTTCTAATCACTTTCACGCAGCCCTCCCACCCGACAAACAGTTTTTTGACACGTTTCTATATTTCACGCCTATTTCAAAAGCCTATTATCAGGAGGGCTTGCAACTGCTCAAGCGGCGCGCAAAAGACCAAAACGTTCAATACCTAGAGACCATGCTTGCCCATGCGCCTGGCTCAGGTATAGGTGCTGCGGCGGCAAGACTGGATGCGTTGAGTACCCAGAGCGGTTTGGATGAAATTACAGCGCGACTCGCTCAGGAGTTTTCCCTC